>CBFGTS010000007.1:0-225872 GCA_965652295.1 uncultured Haloferula sp.
CGTCCTGCCGGCGTTCCCGGGTTCGAGCTGCAAGGGAGCATTCGCACTCCCGCGGCTGGCCCCTCTGGTCCGAGGCGGGCGGAACATACAAGGGACGGAGAGTTACGGAGATCACGGAGAAAGGCAGGATGAAGGGTTTCACGGCTCTGTGGCCTCTGTCTTCCTCAGTGCCTCCGTGCCCACTTTTTCCTTTTTCCCGTCACTTCCCACTCCTGCCGGGCGCCCGCCCAACCCTTTCCCTTGCTTGATCGCCCTGGGTGGAGAAGTCATCTCGACATGAAGCCGTCCCCGGCGGGGTGTCGCACCTTCACTCTCCACGACGATGGAGATCGCGGAGGCCGGAGCCATCGCGTGGACTCCCCCGAGGTGCGGCCGGTGGGTCAACGGGAGCGGCGGGCCCCGATCAACATGGCCAGCAGACCGAGAAACATCGATGCCGAGGTAGGCTCCGGAACTGTGGTAACCTGGCCGAAAGTAAGCGCCCCAATGGTATTGTAGGTCTCCGATACCGAGGGTGCTCCCATGACCAGCGAGACAATCGTCTCGCCTTCGGGTGCGACAAACCCGGCAAAGGTCGGGCTGGCGACCGTGGTCGAAAAGAGATCCGACGAGCTGTCACTGTAGTTGACCGTGAGGGAGATGTCGCCCGTCACCAGCGCTTCCGGAGTGTTCGTGATGAAAAACATACCCGAAAGGGCATTCGCGCCGCCCGTGATGTTGGTGAGCGAGAGCGTGTGCGTCTGGCCGGTCGAAACGGCTTTTCCCTGGCTCGAGTATGTCGCATCGTCAATGATCCAGATGCTCGTCGCCCCCGTCTCGATGATAAACGAGTAGCTTGTTCCATCGGTGGAAATGGGCGGAGTTTTGGAACCCAGTGTCTCACTTTCAAAATCGAACACCTCAGAGCTTTCGATGACTCCGTTGAAGGTGGGTTCACTGAGATACACGGTCGCTTGGGCGACCATCGCAGGTCCGAGAACCAAGGCACCCGAAATCCATCGGGAAACGAAATGGATAATTGCTGGGTTTTTCATATGTGTTGAAACAACAGAGGCGTTGACCACTAGGAAAGCTAGACCTTCGGACCGGTTTGTCCAGATCGTTTCTAACAACCAATGGGACCGCGTGCTGGGTTCCCATCCCCGACGGGACCACCCGGTTTTTCCAGTCCTACGGGCGGCCTGAAACGGCAGAGCCCTCAAGCTCAAGCACGCCCTTGGCCTTCGGCCAGGCCCTGAGGGCCTCGACGATGATCCAAGCTTCGAGGCCGAGAGTGGCAAGGCCGAACGCGACGAGGAGGTAGTTGGGGCTTTCCCCGGTGAGCCAGGCGGTGGGACCGGAGAAGAGCTGGAAAAGGAGAGCCGTGGCGGGGAGCACAAGCATGAAGACGGCGGGGACGGCGACGAACCACAGCGGCAGGTTGCGGCGCGCCATCCAGAAGAGGATGACGAGAAAGGCGAGGCCGCCGAGAAGTTGGTTGGTCGCGCCGAAGAGCGGCCAGAGGATCACGCCGCCCTTGCCGAGGTTGGCGATCTCCCACGCGGTGCCGGGCACGGGCATGGCGGCGATGAGGCCGGCGAGCGCGATGGCGACCAGCGTGGCGGCGTGCTTGTTGGTCAGGGTGCGCAGGCCGAGGGTCGCGGCGAGTTCCTGGGTGACGTAGCGCTGGAGCCGGCAGGCGGAGTCGAGTGTGGTGGCGGCGAAGGAGGCGACGAATACCCCCATCAGCGCGGTGGCGAAGGCCGCGGGCAGGTGCAGGGCACGGAGGAAATTCCCCGAGCCATCGACGAACGCGCCGACCGTCGCGGGCAGGCCGCCGGAGGCTTTCCACGAGGCGTAGCGGTTGTGATAGGCATCGGTGCCGGTGAGCAGGGTGTCGGTCGCCTTGCCATCAATGATCTCCGGTGCGCCGAGGCCGAGACCGGCGACGCAGGCAAGGATCACCAGCACGGCCAGGAAACCCTCGGTGAGCATCGAGCCGAAGCCGACGAACTGGGCGTCGGTTTCCCGCTGGAGCTGCTTCGACGAGGTGCCGGAGGAAACCAGGCAGTGGAAACCGGAGATGGCTCCGCAGGCGATGGTGATGAAGAGGAACGGAAACATCGGCGGTGCGCCCTCGGGCGCGTCGGCACCCATGCGGACCGGCTCGGCGACGATCTCCAGCGCCCGCTTTTCCTCCCCGAACCCGAACACCGCGGCCACCACCAGGCCGATCACCACGAGGCCGAGCGAGGTGAGGAGCTGGAGCGAGTTGATGTAGTCGCGCGGCTGGAGGAGCACCCACACCGGCAGCACCGAGGCGATGTACGAGTAGAGTAGTAACAGCCCGACCCAGGCGATGACCGGGAGGTCGGCGAGGGTGGTGTTGAAGGTATGGAGCAGCCCGCTATCGCCGGACCAGACCGTGAAATACATCACCGCCAGGGCGATGAGCGAGGGGATGAGCAGGGCGATGCCCTTGCGGTGGAGCCAGATGCCGATGGCGACGGCGATGGGGATCTGGATCAGGCAGGGGAAGATCGAGGCCGGGAACATCCGGAACACGTTCGCGATGACCAGGCCGAAGATGGCGAGCACGATGGTCAGGGCGAGGAACAGGATCGAGAGGAAGAGGACGCGGGTGCGTGGGCTGAGGACGCGGCCGGAGATGTCGCCGACGGTCTGGCCGCGGTTGCGCATGGAAACGACCAGCGAGCCGAAGTCATGGACCGCGCCGATGAGGATCGAGCCGAACAGCACCCACAGCAGCGCCGGCAGCCAGCCGTAGATTACGGCGAGGGCGGGACCGACGATCGGCCCGGTGCCGGCGATCGAGGTGAAGTGGTGGCCGAACACCACGCCCTTCGAGGTGGGGACGTAGTCGTTTCCATCCTCCAGTTCGATCGAAGGCGGGGTGCGCTCGGGATCGAGCCGGAAAACCTTCCGGGCCAGCCAGCGGCCGTAGGTGTGGTAGGCGACCAGGTAGAGAACCAGCGAGCCGAGCGCGATGAGGAGAGTGGGCATGGAGCTGTTCCCCAATAGCCAACATTCAGTAAGGAATGATCAATCATGAAGTGCGGGCAGCTTGGGGAGCAGCGGCACCGACTCGCGGGTTGAAATTCCGGCTAGATGCTGGGGATGACCTCGACGGTGAAGCCTTTGAGATAGCTGGTCTCGGGAAGGGCGGGGAGAACGGGGTGATCGCCCCGCTGGCGGTGCTCGGCGAGGAGGCGGAGGGATTTTTTCGCATCGACGGAGGCGGCGACGAGGTTGTCGAGGAAAGCCTCGCGGCTGGCGTGGTGGGAACAGCAGTAGGTGGAAAGCAGGCCGCCCTTTTCCAGCAACTTGAGCGAGCGGAGATGGATCTCCTTGTAGCCGCGCATGGCGTCGTTGAGCGACTTCTTGTTCCGCGTGAAGCTGGGCGGATCGAGGATGATGAGGTCGTATTCAGCTTTGGCGTGTTTGAGGAAATCGAAGACGTTGTGCTCGATCACTTCGATCTCCAGGCCGTTGCGCTGCGCGTTGCGGCGGGTGGCCTCGCAGGCGGGGGCGGAGATGTCGACGGCGGTGACCTTGGCGGCACCGGCCTTGGCGCAGGCGAGGGCGAAGCCGCCCTGATTGGTGAAGCAATCCAGCACGCGCAGACCCTTGGCCATGGCAGCGATCTCGGTGTGGGAGCCGAGTTGATCGAGGTAGAGGCCGGTCTTTTGGCCGTCGAGCAGGTCGACTTCGAAGACAATGCCGTTGGCGGAGATTTCGAAACTGCCGGGAGCCGCGCCGTGGAGCGGCCGGATTTCCGGTTCGATGCCTTCGGCCTTCAGCACGGGCGAATCGTTGCGGAGAATGATGGAGGCGGGGGAAAGCAGTTCGACGAGGGCGGCGGCGATGAGATCGAGCCGCTGGTGCATGCCGAGGGTGAGCGCCTGGACGACGAGGTGGTCGCCATAGCGATCGACGATCAGGCCGGGCAGCCCGTCGGATTCGCTCCACACCAGTCGGCAGAGCGTTTCATCGAGGGCGAGTCGGCGACGGTATTCGATGGCGCGGCCGATGCGGCGGAGGAAAAAGTCGGCGTCGAGGTCCTGGCGGCGGCGGGAGAAGCGGCGGGCGACGATGAGTGAGGCGGGATTGTAGATGGCGGAGCCGAGCGGTCGGTCACGGTAATCCTTGAGGCTGATGACGTCGCCGGGCTGGGGCTCGCCGAAGGTTTTGCGGATTTCCCCGGCGTAGACCCATTCGTGGCCATGGAAGAGACGGGCGCGGGGAGCGATGACGAGACCGGACATGGGTGGGAGTGTAGGAGCCGGCGGCCGGTAGCAAAGAGCGAAGAGGCAGAAGGTGAAGCTTCCGTCACCATCGATCGGGGACCCGCCCCGGCGTCCGGCGAGATTCCCCTTGCTAGAAGGTCAGGCCCCGATTTAAACCGCTCTTCACCAACCATGGGACAGCAGCACAGAAAAGTCATCAAGCGGACCCGCCGAAAGAACTACGTGAAGCGGAAGAAGGAGCAGGCGAAGCTCAGCGGCGTCGTGAAGAAGCGTCCGGCCGCGAAGAAGGCTGCCAAGGAAGCCAGCGCGAAAAAGGCCGCGAAGAAGGCCACCGCCAAGAAAGCGGCGAAGAAGGCACCGGCCAAGAAGGCCGCCAAAAAAGCTCCTGCCAAGCCGGAGTCGGACGACTCGGAGGAGTGATCCTCTGAACTGAAGAACTTTTACCAGGGCCGGTTGCGAAAAGCAGCCGGCCCCTTTTTGTTGGGCGCATGGAACGGCTGCTGGTGGTGGACGGGCACAGCGCGATCTTCGCGCTCGACGAGCTGCGGGAGCTGCACCAGGGGCCGGCGAGGCACCGGGCGCGGATCGAGCTGGTGCGGCGTTTGCGTGATCTGGGGGACCGCTCGGGCTGGGCGGTGGTGGTGGTGTTCGACGGACGGCGCACCGAACGGAACTTCGAGGGCGGAAAGGAGGACGGCATCATGGTGGTGTATTCGAAGGGCACTGAGACGGCCGACACGGTCGTGGAGCGGATCGCGGCCCGGTTTTCGATGAAAGGCGACGAGGTGCGGGTGGCGAGCAACGACCGGATGGTGCTGACCACGGCGTTGGCCTTCGGCGCAACGGGGATCCGGATCGCGGATCTGGAGGATTGGATGGTGCGTGAGCGCGGCTGACGCGGGTTTGCCGTTGCCCGGTGGCGCGGCGGCGGCCAGCATCCGTGCCGGATGGCATTCACGGAAGATCGCGCGTTCGAACTCATCGAGGCGGCCCACCAGCGGGGCCGGCTGGCCCATGCATTCCTGATCAGCGGGTCGCGGGAATCAGGCAAGGAATCCCTGGCGGCACGGGTGATCCAGATGCTGCAAGGGGAAGCGACGGGAGGAGGGATGGATCTCTTCGGCGCGCCGGTGAAGGTGGAGGTGCCGCCGCTCGACGAACTGGCGGGAGAGTGGGTGAGGATCGTGAGGCCGCAGTCGAAATCCCGGCGGATCACGGTGGATTCGATTCGCGAGCTGGAGAAATCCCTGCACGTGGTGGCGGGCGGGAGCCGGTGGAAGGTCGGGGTGATCTGTGATGCGGACCGGATGATCCCGGCGTCCGAAAATGCTTTCCTGAAGACGCTTGAAGAGCCGCCGCCGCGCACCTTGCTGCTGCTGCTCACGGAGAACCCGGGCGGCTTGTTGCCGACGGTGCTTTCGCGCTGCGTCCGGCTGCCGCTGATGGGGGGCGTCCGCGAGCCGGACGAAGTGGGAAAGGTGGTGCTGACGGTGCTCGACGGGGTGCGGGAAACCGGTTTCGGGTCGCCCGAGGTCGCTCTCGGTCTCAAGGCGTGCTTCAGCGAGGTGCTCGCGGAGATGAAGACGCGGGCGGAGGATGCGGCGAAGGAGTTGCTGAAGGAGGAGGAAAAGGCGCTGAAACAAGCCGTGGAGGGCGATTGGCTGAAGCGGCGCGAGGACGCGCTCAAGGCAGTGGCGGAATCCGACTATTTGAGCGACCGGGCCCGGCTTTTCGACCTGTTGCAATCGTGGATGGCGGATGTGGTCCGGGCCAAAGTGGGAGCGGGGGGCATCGAGCTGCCGGAGTGCCGCGAGGTCACCGAGGCGGTGGCGGGACGGGAGGAGCTGGGGCGGCTCGTCGGGCGGATCGATGCCCTGAGGGAGCTGAGGGGCACGCTGGATACCAACGCGCAGGAGCAGCTCGCGTTGGAGGTGGGCTTTCTCAAGGCCTTCGCGTGATCTTCAGAAGCCGCCTCCGGGCCGGTGCTCGGCCCGGCTGACGATGCCGAAGGCGTCTTCCAGGCTGCGGGCGATGCCCTTTAGGCGGAGCTCCAGCTCATCGGCCAGAGCCCGCAACCCTTCCTGCCAGGAGCCGGCCTGCCAGAGCTTGCGGGGCTTTTCCAACAGCTCGTCGAGCGAGGGGCCGCCGAGGAAGGGCTCGAGGCCGTAGCCGGCGGTCAACGCGGCGCGCTGCGCCTCGGGATCGAGGACCAGCAGGATCAGGCGGTTGTGGCCGGCTTTTTCCGCCGCCCCGCAGAATTGGCCGCTGTTGAAGAGCCAGAAGGTGTGGAGGGAAAGAGGGTGCTCGACACCGAAGTGGCCGATGACGAAACGGACGCGGATTTGCGGGAAGAGATGCTCGATTTTTTCGATGCGATCGGCGAGCTGCCGTTTCCCGCGGGGTGACAGCACGGCGGCGCGGTCGCCCACCGGTTGTTCGAAGACCGGCACCGGTCCGAGCAGGGCCGAAACGCCGTCCGCGGTGAGCCCGCAGCCCGGACAGGCAGCGGTTCCCCCAGCGAGGGCGGTCCGGCAGTAGGGGCATTCCATGGGTCAGGAAACGGGGGCGATGGAGACGGTGATGGCGTTGTCTTCGGCGAGGTAACGCGCCGCGAGGTCGTTGATTTCCTCAAGGGTGATGGAGCGGACGTCCTCGATGCGCGAGCGGGCGAGATCGAGACGGCCGGGGTCGGCGGTGCTGCCGTTGAGGACGCTGTTGAGCCAGTAGCTGTTGTCGCGGAGCGATTTCTCCAGTTCGGAGAGCAGCGGACTGCGGGCGCGATTCAGTTCGTCCTCGGTCGCGCCTTCGGCGGCCAGCTCGCGGGCGATGCGGCGGCTGGCCTCGGCGAGGGCGTCGACATCGCCGGGCTTGCCGGTGCTCAGCGCGAGCATGAAGCCGTAGTCCTCCAGCGCCCGCGAGCCGCCGGCCATCGATGCCGGACTGTAGGAAGCGCCGAGTTTTTCCCGGACCTCCTCGCGCAGGCGGTCGGCGAGAATGTCGGCCAGCAGGTTGAAACGCCGGAACTGTTCCTCGTTGCCCCGTGGTCCGGGAATCTTCCAAACCACGAGCGCCTGGGCGCGCTCGATCCGGCTCTCGTAGGTGAACTCCTTTTCCTGCGGGGATTTCGGGAAATCGACCGTCCGCAGGGAACTATCCACAGGTTCGCCTTGCGGTCGTTCCGGCAGCGCGCCGAAGGTCGCGAGGATGAGGGGCACCACCGCATCCACCTCGAAGTCGCCCACCAAGTTCAGTTCGACGGGCGCAGGGGTGAAATCGCGGGCCAGCCAGGCTTCGAGATCCGCCGCGGTGTAGCCGAGCAGCACCTCGGGATCCTCGGGGAAGTCGAAGCGCGGATCGCCGTCGTGGAGCCAGGCGAACATCCTCTGCATCGCGCCCTCGGAGTTGTGGCGGAGTTGCTGGAACATCATCGGCACCGAGCGGCGGAACTGGTCGATCGCCTCCTGCCGCGTACCGGGATGCAGGATCTGCGCGGCCATCAGCTGGAGTTGCAGTTCGAGGTCTCCCGGCGTGGTCGTGCCGGCGAGGGCAAAATGTCCGTCCTCGACGCCGAAGCCGGTGCCCACGTTGCGGCCGGCGAGGATGCGACGGAGCTCCTCCGCGGAGTGCTCGCCGATGCCGCCTTCGTTGACCACGGCGGTGGCGAACTCGGCGAGACCGACTTTCGCAGGGTCCATCTTCAGGCGTCCGTGACCGATCCGTGCCATGAGTGAAATACGGTTCTTATCGTAGTCAGTAGGCTTGAGGTTGACCGTGACACCGTTGGAAAGCGCGAGCCGGGTGATGCCGAGGTCCTCGACGTCCTCCCGTTCCGTGATTTCGCCGGCGGTGCCGAAATCGGTGTAGGCGAAGTCCTCGAGTTCCTGCTCAACGGGCGGGGCGACGGTCATCGCCGCGGCTTCCGCGTAGCGCGCGAGAAGAGTGGAGGCGGCATCATCAGGGGCCTCCTTGGCGGTCATCACCAGTTTCGGATCGGTCTCTTCCCAGAATCCGAGAAACGCGGCGTGGCAGTCTTTCGGGGTGATGTCCTTCAGAATGGCACGAGCCACTTCGAGGTCGGTTTCCGGCGAGCTGAGGACGCTGCGATCGTTGAGGGTCCTGGCGATGAGAGTGGCGAGGGTGTCCGAGCGGCGGCTTTCGCGGTTGGCCACCTGTTGCTCGTGGAAGTTGAGGAGGTTGGCCTTGGCCTCGGCGAGCTCGGCGACGGTGAAGCCGTGCTCGAGGGCGCGGCGGAACTCGTTCTCCAGCACGACCACGGCGTCATCCAGCCTGCCGTCGGTGACGGTGACATCGACGCTGCCGATGGTCATGTAGCGGAAAAGATCCTGCACGGAGGCCGAGCCCTGCAGAATGGACGAGTCGGACGCTTTGGAAATGCGATCGAACCGTCGTCCGAGCATCGAGTGCGCCAGAGCGAGGCGCATGAGGTCGGCGCGGTTCTCCTGGTTGTCGATGCGGTCTTGAAACGGTTTGATCCAGATAAGGCTCAGTTCGGTGCCGGGGAGTTCCTTGTCGGTCAGGACCAGGGGTTCGGCGGAGCGGGTGGTTTCAATCTCGCCGAGTTCGGGGTCGGCACCCGGCGACTCCGGTGCGGCGAAGGTGCTGAAGGCGTCGCGGATCCGCTGTTCGGCCGCTTCCGGCTTGATGGCACCGACGACCACGAAGGTCATTCTCGAGGGAACATAGTAGTTCTTGTAGAACTCGACGAACCGCTCCCTCGGCGCGTTGCGAATCACTTCCTCTTCGCCGATGGGAAAACGCCGGGTGACGAGCGAGCCGGGGAGCAGCGCCTCGAACTGCTTTTTCATGATCCGGTAGCCGATCGAGTCGCGGCTGGTCATTTCTGAAAGAATCACGCCGCGTTCGTTGTCGATCTCCTCCTCGGCGAGCAGCGCGCCATCGGCGAAGTCCCGCATCACGGTGAAGGCGAGATCGAGCGTCGGATCGCTGAGATCCGGCAGGTCCAGCATGTAGACCGTTTCGTCGAACGAGGTGTAGGCGTTGGCGTGGGCACCGAAGGCGATGCCCAGGCGTTGCATGCGGGGGATCAGCTCGGCAGGGGTGAAGTGTTTGGTGCCGTTGAAGACCATGTGTTCGAGGAAATGGGCGATGCCCTGCTGGTCGTCGTTTTCCATCAGTGAGCCAGCGGCGATGTGGAGGCGGACGCTGACGCGCTCCGGCGGCTCGGAATTCGGCAGGATCACGTAGCGCATGCCGTTGGCAAGGGAGCCGAAGACCAGCTCAGGATCCGCCGGGATATCACTGACCTCGTGCGGCCACGGCGAGCGTGCGGTTTCGGCTTCTGAAGACGAGGGCTGATTGCTGGTGGTGGATGCGTTCTCCGCAGCGGGTGAGGAAGCGCCGGCGTCAGCCGGTGGTGGGTCCGGCTGGCGGACGATGAGAATCAGGGCTGCGGCCGCGAGCGAAAGGGAAAGAATCAAGGGGGCCGGATTGCGCATGGGGGTAAGGTGTTGCGGGGGTTGAGGGCTTGCAACGGTGAAACGAACGCAGGGGGACGCGAATTTCTCGTGAGGAGATGGAATTCGTGTTGCCAAAGGTCCGGGTGCGTGCTCATTTCGCCGCCCGTTTCTACCGAAGTGCGCACGTGGCGGAATTGGTAGACGCGCTAGATTCAGGTTCTAGTGGGGGCAACCCCGTGGAGGTTCGAGTCCTCTCGTGCGCACCAATTTTTTTCCGTAACCCCGGCCCCCCGGGGGCGGGCCCGAAATGCAGCCGGGTTTTTGCCATTGATCGCATCCTGCGATTGGCAGACGCTGCCGCGCCGGCCGGAAACCGGCCGCATAACCATCATACATGAGCAACGGCAATCGAAGAAGACCTGGCGGCAGAAGAGGCGGTGGCGGCCGCGGAAGACGTGGCGACAGCCGTGGACGCGGACGCAAGACCGCTGTGGACGAAAACAGCGAGGAAAAGGCCGTTGAAGTCGAAGGTGTGATCACCTCCGTGCTGGCGGGAACCCAATTCCGCGTTCAGCTGCCGAGCGGACATGAGGTCCTGGCTCATATTTCCGGAAAGATGCGCAAGCGTTTCATCCGTCTGGTCATCGGTGACCGGGTGAAGATGGAGATGTCGCCCTACGATGTGACCAAGGCTCGCATCACTTTCCGCCTGGGTTGACCTCCGCCAAATCCCGCGGGCCATTGAAGGTCCGCGGGCGGTTCAAGCATCACCCTCGACGGTGATCTCATAATCGACCGGATGGGCCGCATGGCTGCGGCGTTCGATTTCGATCTCTCCGAAGACGCCCGTTTGGCGCAGGACGAACTGGTTCATCTTCATCAGTTCCAGCACGGCCAGGAAGGTGACGATCACCTCGGCCTTGGTGGCGGCATCGGCGAAAAGCGCATCGAAACGCTCCGACTGACCAGAGCCAAAACGGGTCAGAAGCATCTCGATCTTGTCCGCGACAGTGTAGCGGTCGTCGACGATGTCGCCGAGATCATGGCTTTCCTCGAAGCGCTTGAGGACGTTCTGGAATGCCCGGATGAGGTCGAAAATCGAGACCTCAGCGAGAGGCGGCGGTTCGGGATCGACTTCGGGTTTCTCCGGCTGGAGGGCGAAGCGGCCTTCCTGCTCGACCTCGCGGACACTGAGGAAAGAGGCGGCGTCCTTGAATTTCTTGTACTCGATCAGCTGGCGGATCAGGTCCCAGCGCGGATCGTCCTCCTCGACGTCTTCCTCCGGCGGCTGTTCCTGACGCGGCAGGAGGGTCCGGCTTTTGAGATACATCAGGTTGGCGGCCATCACGATGAACTCGGCCGCCAGGTCGATGTTCAACAGACGGAAGGTCTCGATGTACTTCAGGTATTGGCTGGTGATCCGGGCGAGGGAAATATCCTGGATGTCCACCTCGTCCTTTTTGATGAGGTAAAGCAGCAGGTCGAGGGGCCCTTCAAAGATCTCGAGCCGCACCTTGTAGTCATCGCCGTCCACGCGCGCTTGCGTAGGGAATGGAACCGCGGCGCGCGAGGGAAATTTGGCCTCGCCTGATGTGGTCGGGAGGGGGTGTAATCCGCGCGGCCTCCCAAAGGGCCTGTATTTTCCATGGACGCCGACCACGCCAACGCATTCCAGCAACGCCTCAATCAATGGATCGCCAGCCAGGGGTTCTGGTTCCAGCTACGCCATTCGCTTTCAGGCGGGGGAAATTGGTCGAGCATCTTTTTCCACCTCCTGGGTCTGGGTGCCCGGGTCGGAATCGGTCTCATCCTGCTGCTTCTGGTGGTGGGCGTGGTGCTGGTGAAGCGGGTGGATTCGACGACTTTCGTTGACAATCTCGAGGAGAAACTGGGCGTGTTCTTCCACACCGAGGAAACGGAAATTTCCGGCTTCACCCGGACCGGCAGCGAGGCATCGATCCACCGTCTCGGGGCGGTGGGTGGTGGTGCCAGCTTCTTCCGCTCGCTGGAGGCCCGGAACGTCCGCTTCCGCATGGGTATGCTGGATGGCTTGGTCGGCACGTGGGACCTCGAGATGCTGGATGCCAACAGCATCGACGTCGAAATCCGCTCCGGGCTCTCGTCGACGGAGGACGTGGAGGCAGTGGTGGGTCAGATTTTCGAAATGCCTGCGGGTGTGGAGCTTCAGGGAATCCGCGTAGCCCAAGCCCGGTTGACCTGGGGCTACTATGAACGCGCCTTTGGCGGGATCGAGGGAAGCCAGCTGACGATGATCCGCAACGGCGTGAACTGGCGCTGCACGTTCAAGGGGGGAACGTTTTCGCAGAACTGGCTGCGCGGACTTGAGATCGAAGAACTGGTGGTGATGGTCACCCCGCAGGGGGTCAAGATCGAGCGCGGCAAGCTGCTTGCGGGAGAAGGGTCGGCGGAATTCCGCGACGTGGAGATCACGGGGGCGGAGCTCCCGCGCCCGACGGGGAGTCTGGTGCTCACCCGCTTTCCGCTCGCACGGCTGATGCCGGCCAACGCGGCCTCGATGATGGAAGGAAGGGTCTCGGGAGAATTGGAGCTCGGGGGATCCACCAACTCGTCCGACGGCATCACCCTCCAGGGCCAGCTGAACCTCGATGGCTCCGACTATCTGGTTTTGCGCGACGACTTCCGGGTTCTGGAGGCTTTGTCGGTGGTGGACTACTACCGGTCCTACAAGCGGGTCGAATTCGATACGGGAACCTTCCGCCTCAAGACCGGTGGCGGGACGCTGGAGATCTCCGACATCGACCTGAGCTCCAAGGAGCTGATGACCGTGGAGGGTGATTTGACCGTCCGGCGTCCAACGGACGAGGAGATCGCGAAAATGATCGGCCCGGCGGGGCAGGCCATGGCGGTCGGAGTGAATCCGATGGGCGACGATTTTTCCGCTGCGACCAATGTTTCCCTGAAGAATGCGGCCAAGGCTGCCAATTCGGATGAGGAGGATCGGGCGGAGAAGGGGGTCGCGGACGAGAACATCGCGTTCTACGAGGAGCTGGATCAGGAACGGAGGCTGCGCCGTGAGGCGATGGACCGGGCCCGCGGGTTGTATTTCTTCTCGGGGAAAGTCCGCTTGGGCATTCCCGGCGACGCGTTTGAACGGTCCGAGGCGCTCAGCAAGCGTTTCCCTGTGGATCCGGCGACGCAGCGCATCCCGCTGGATATCCCGCTCGAAGGGGGCTTGAACGATCTGGGCACCGAGGTTGCCGGCGAGCTGCTGGACGCGCTGCGGTAAAGTCTGTCGTCAGGCCAGCTTGCGAACCGGGCCGAGGCCGAGGCTGGCGTAGATTTCGCGCGTCGCGGCGCTCTTGTTGAGCGTGTAGAAGTGGATTCCATCCACCTGGTGGTCGAGCAGCTCGGCGCACTGCTGCGCGGCGTAGTGGACGCCGACCCTTTCGACGGCGACGGGGTCGTTGCCCGCCCGTTCCAAAGCGCGCAGGAGCTTCGCGGGAAAACGGGCACCGGCGGCGAGTTCGGCCATTCGTTTCATGCTGCCGAGCGTCGTCACCGGCATGATGCCGGCGAGGATGGGCACCTCGATCCCGGCCAGGCGGCAGCGTTCGCGGAAGTCGAAGAAGTCGTGGTTGTCGAAGAAGAGCTGGGTACAGATGTAGTCCGCGCCGGCGTCGATCTTCGCCTTGAGGTGATCGAGTTCCATCAGCCGGTTCGGGGTCGCGGGATGTCCTTCGGGGAAACCAGCCACGCCGATCCCGAAGCCGCGGGGGTCGGGATGGCGTCCGCTTTCATTGAAACGCTGGATGAAGCGCACCAGATCGGACGCGTAGGCAAAGGAGGAATCCCGCCAGTCGTAGTCCGGCCAGTCCCGCGGCGGATCACCGCGCAGGGCGAGAATGTTGGAGACGCCCGCCTCGGCGTAGCGCTGGAGAATGGCATCGACCTCGGCTTCGTCGTGGCCCACGCAAGTCAGGTGGGGGATGGGTGGGATGCCGGTGGTTTCCTTGATCCTGAGGACCAGCTCGTGGGTCGCTTCGCGGGTGGTGCCCCCCGCTCCGTAGGTGACGGAGACGAAGGAGGGGTCGTAAGGCTCCAGCTCGACGATGGTGCGATAGAGCTCCTCCCAGGCGGCGTCGGATTTCGGCGGGAAAAATTCGAAGGAGAGCGACGGGCGACGCTTTTGGAGGATGTCCTGGATATGCATGGCGGAGCGGGGAAGAGTCTTTCAGCCGCCGCGCGCTCGACGCCAACAAAAAAGCCCGGAGGCGGTCCGCAACCCCCGGGCGGGCGCGGGGTTTTTCCCGACGTCCCTCCCTCCCTCGGTTACAAGAGGCGGAATCCACCATGAAGATGCGATACACTTTCGGGCTGGCGCTGCTTTGCGTGGCTCCCTTGCTCGGTGAGGATGAAGGTCGGCCGGGGCCGCCTCCTGAGGATGGTCGCGGCGGTCACGGTCGCAGGCCGATGGGCGACTTCATCCGGAAGGCCGACGCCAATGGCGACGGCAAGGTCTCGCGGGAAGAGTTCGACCGGCTCGACCGCCTCTCCGAGTTGCCGGAAGAGAAGCGGACGAAGCTCTTCAGCCGTCTGGACCGGAATGACAACGGCTCGATCGAAGGCGACGAATTGAAGCTTCCGCCGCATGGTTTCCGGGGCCCCGGTCCGCTACCCGACCTGCGTGAACTGGATGAAAACAAGGACGGTGCGATCAGTTTCGAAGAGTTCGTCAAAGGTCGCTTCGTGGCCAAGCTGCCGGCGGAGAAGCAGCGGAAGTTCTTTGACCGTCTCGATACCGACAAGGACGGCCGGTTGACTCCGAAGGATCATCGCCCGCGCGGAGGACCTGGCCGGATGTTCCGTCGCCTCGATGACGACGATAATGGCGCGTTGACCTTCGAGGAGTTCGTCAAGGCTCCGTGGATTTCCAAGCTGGGTGAAGACGCTCGGAAGGAGCGCTTTGAGAAGCTCGATGCGAACGGGGACGAGAAGATCCGGTGCGACGAATGGGAGCGCGGGAATGATACCAGAAAAGGGCCGCCCCCGCCTCCTCCCGGCGATGGGCCGCCACCGATGGGCGAAGAGAGGGAGTGAGTCCCGCTTTCGACCTGCCGGAAAGAGGGATGGCTTACTTGTAGGAGCGGACCGAGGGCTGGACCGTTTCCCACTGCAGCACTTCCTTGTGATGCACCGGGGTTTCCCCCACGCCCTTGAATTCCCAGGCGGAGACGTGGCAGAAGTCGTCGTCGTGGCGCTTCGCCTCGCCAGGTGAAAGGTAGCCGGACTGCACCTCGGGATCGGCCTCGGTGTACTGATGCTCCTCCCGGAAGTGGCCGCCGCAGGACTCTTCGCGCTCGCGCGCATCGAGACACATCATCTCGCCGAATTCGAGGAAATCGGCCACCCGGCCGGCTTTCTCGAGTTCCATGTTGAGGGCGTTGCCGGTGCCGGTGACGCGCACGTTCTGCCAGAACTCCTCGCGGATCTGCGGGATCTTCTCGAGGGCTTCGGTGAGGCCTTCGCGGTTGCGGGCCATGCCGCACTTGTCCCACATCGTGAGCCCCAGCTCGCGGTGGAAGGAGTCGACGGTGCGCTTGCCGTTGATGGAAAGCAGCGTCTTGGTCCGCTCGGTGACGTCCTCGACCGCTTTCTTGAACTCCGGATGCTCGGTGGTGATCGAGCCGGGTTTCTGCGTGGCGAGGTAGACGGCCACTGTCGAGGGGATCACGAAATAGCCATCGGCGAGCCCTTGCATGAGGGCGGAGGCACCGAGGCGGTTTGCACCGTGGTCGGAGAAATTCGCCTCTCCCAGCACGTGCAGGCCGGGGAGGTTGGACATCAGGTTGTAGTCCACCCACAGGCCACCCATGGTGTAGTGGACGGCGGGATAGATCTGCATCGGCAGCTTGTAGGGATTGGTGCCGGCGATCTTCTCATACATGGTGAAAAGGTTGCCGTAGCTGGAGCGGATCTTGTCCTCGCCGAGGCGCTTGATGGAGTCCCGGAAATCGAGGAACACGCCGAGCCCGGTCGGAGCCACGCCGCGGCCTTCGTCGCAGACTTCTTTCGCGGAGCGGGAGGAGATGTCGCGCGGCGAGAGGTTGCCGAAGGACGGGTACTTCCGCTCGAGGTAGTAGTCGCGCTGGTCATCCGGAACGCTGTTCGGATCGAGCTGGCCGGTACGGATCTTCTCCGCGGTTTCCTGCGACTTCGGTACCCAGATGCGCCCGTCATTGCGGAGCGATTCGGACATCAGGGTGAGCTTCGACTGGTAGTCGCCGCTGACCGGAATGCATGTCGGGTGGATCTGGGTGTAGCAGGGGTTGGCGAAAAACGCGCCCTTCTTGGCGGCGCGCCAGGCGGCGGTGACGTTGCAGCCCATCGCGTTGGTCGAGAGGAAGAACACGTTGCCGTAGCCGCCGGTGGCGAGCAGGACGGTATCGCCCGCGTGCGAGGAAATCTCGCCGGTGACCATGTCGCGGACGACGATGCCCTTGGCGTGGCCGTCGACCGTGACGAGGTCGAGCATCTCGGTGCGCGGGTACATTTCCACGCCGCCGTTGGCGATTTCCTTGTTGAGCGCCTGATAGCAGCCGATCAGGAGCTGCTGACCGGTCTGGCCGGCGGAGTAGAACGTGCGCTTCACCTGCGCCCCACCGAACGAGCGGTTGTCGAGCAGACCACCGTACTCACGGGCGAAAGGCACGCCCTGCGCGACGCATTGGTCGATGATGTTGTTGGAGACCTCGGCGAGGCGGTAGACGTTCGCCTCACGCGAACGGAAGTCGCCGCCCTTGATGGTGTCGTAAAACAGCCGGTAAACCGAGTCGCCGTCGTTCTGGTAGTTCTTGGCGGCGTTGATCCCGCCCTGGGCGGCGATCGAGTGGGCGCGGCGGGCGCTGTCCTGATAGCAGAAGCACTTCACCTTGTAGCCCAGCTCCGAGAGCGTGGCGGCGGCGGCACCGCCGGCGAGGCCGGAGCCGACGACGAGAATCGTGTATTTCCGCTTGTTGGCCGGGTTGATGAGCTTCGAGTCCTGCTTGTGCTTCGACCATTTCTGATCGAGCGGACCGGACGGGGTCTTGCTGTCGAGGATGCTGGACATGGCGTTTTAGCGGCCGAAGCCGAAGACGAGGATGGAGAGGGGAATCGAGATGAAGCCGAGGAAGATCACGACGGCGTAGCCGATGCTGAGCACACGCAGCATCGGAGCGCTTTTCTGCGAGCGGAACCCGAGGGTCTGGAACATCGACTGCACACCGTGGCTGATGTGGGAGCAGAGGAGCCCCATGGCGATCACGTAGAAGAGAACCGTCAGAGGGTTGGTGAAACCTTTGATGACCATCCCCCAGGCATCGAAACGCTCGGGGTTGAGCGGGTCCTGGAAATCGGCCTCCGGGTAGCTGACGCGCACGGTGAAGTGCAGCAGGTGGAAGATGATGAAGGCGAGGATCGTGAGACCGGTCCAGATCATGATCAGCGACGACTTCGAGGCCTGGATGGTGGCTTTGTGCTCATATGCCTCACGGGCGGCGCGGTTCTGGCGTGCCAGCGAAATGGTGGCCGCCACGTGGATGACCAAGCAGGTCAGCAGGACGAGCCGGGCGATCCAGACGCCGGCACCGTGGAGCATGTGATGGAGGAACTCGGCGTAGTCGTTGAACGCCTCGCGCCCGACGAAGACCAGCAGGTTGCCGGCGAGGTGGCCGGCGAGGAAGAGGGTCAGGACCACGCCGGTCAGGGCGACGAGGAATTTCCTCCCGATGGTCGAGGACCAGATGCGGCTGACGATGGGGAAACCGGAGGCTGAGCTGCTCATGTTCTAAAAATCCGGGGTCGGACTTCGGGTTGCTGGACGATTAGAAAGTGGGAAGGGGTGGCGCAAGGGGAGAGTCCGGACGTAGCGGAAATTGCGGTGCTTCCGGCAAATGGGGCGGATTCAGAAGGGTTTCGCGAGGCCCAGCCAGGCGGCACCGAGGCCGCAGGCGAGCACGATCAGGAGGACGATCGACTTCGGAAGCCGCTTGGTCAGGGCCGGGGCGGCACCGAGCACCAGCCAGAGCCCCAGTTTCACCATCCACCAGTACTGGCCCATCGGCGGCTTCTTCAGCATCGCGAAGCCGACCAGGAGGACGAGGACCAGCGAGATCCCATGGAGGATCGCGGCCGGCTTCTTCTGGCCACCGAGGCAGACCGCGCCGAGGGCGGTGAAAACCCCGAAGGCGGCGGCGATGTGGAGCGACTTGAGGAGGAAAGGATCCATGGCCGCGAATCTGTCAGCCGAGCCGGTTGCGGCAAGCCAAACCGCCCGCTCGTTCGCTGCTCGGGAAGCTGGCTTGACATCCCGCGGGGTGCGCGTAGATGGCAGCGTAACGATCTGGATTCCGAAGGGCCGTGAAGGGAGGTTGGGTAAACCTCTGGTCGCCGAGGAGTCGGATCGGGCACGACCGCCCCACATGATTCATCCAGCGACGGAGCTCCGGCTCGTCAACCCGCAGGTCGGCTACGGCGTTTTCGCCAGCCGCTTCATTCCCATGGGATCTCTCGTTTACGTGAAGGACCCGTTGGAAATCCACCTCAGCCCCGAGCGCTACGCCTCACTCGACGAGGAAAGCCGCAAGGTGGCCGAAAAATACTCGTTCATCGAGCCGGGCGGAAATCGCGTCCTCAGCTGGGACTCGGCGAAGTATGTCAATCACTCCTGCCGCCCGAACACGATGAGCACCGCGTGGGGCTTCGAGATCGCCGTGCGCGACATCGAGGCGGGGGAGGAGATCACCGACGAATACGGGCTCTTCAACCTCGAGTGGGAGATGGACTGCTGCTGTGGTCATTCCGGCTGCCGCGGCATCATTCGCGCGAGTGATGTCCATCGCTTCGTTCGGAACTGGGACAAGCGGGTGAGGGACGCGTTACGCCGTCTCGGAGAGGTCGATCAACCCTTGCTGGCTTTCGTGGATCCGGACACGCGGCGTGCCATCGACGGGCTCGTGGCGGGTCGCCTCCGCTATCGTTCCGTGCGTCGTTTGATTCTGCCCGGCGTCGCGCTGGAAGCCCCGGCGGTGGCTTGATTGCGGGGTTTTCGGGCTGAGGCAGAGGCCGTTAAAAATTCTTCAAATAGATGTTGCGTCCTCAGGATCGGCCTCCTAGCGTCCGCGCACGCCGCAAGGCGACCGACCTAGTGGAGCGGTAGTTCAGTTGGTTAGAACGCTGCCCTGTCACGGCAGAGGTCGCGGGTTCGAGTCCCGTCCGCTCCGCCACTTTCTTAGAAAAAAGCCGCCTGCAAAGGCGGCTTTTTCGTGTCCGGGTTGGCGTGGTCCCTGGACGAGACGAGAACCCCGCCGAGGCCGCGCGGAGCGTGGCACGAGGCGACCGGGTTCGAATGCTCCCTGCCGACCACCGGGAGGCCCTTGTCGGATCCGCGCGCAGCGCGGCCGACCGGCATGGCCGGAGGCAATTCCGTCCGCTCCGCCACTTTTTTAGAAAAAAGCCGCCTGCAAAGGCGGCTTTTTCGTGTCCCGTCGCTTCGTGGTCTCCGCAGTGCTTTTGCCGGCGGGAGAGCAGCCGGGCCCCGCACGACCTCCTGCCGCCTCCTCAAGTCGCCGCGCTGCTCCCCTCCGTCACGGCGGTCGATGCCCGCCGCTCCTTTGGAGAATGGAGCACTTTTGAAGGATCACATAGAAGGGTTGGCGGTTCGGGCCTGTTGCGTACCATGCGCCGCATGAACGCCCCGCACCTCGATGCCTTTGGCGAACGAGAACTGCTGGAGTCCGGTCCTTGCGGAGCGGTCTTCCGGGCGGTGCGTGCCGACGGCGAAGTGACGGCCGTGAAGCTGCTCGACGGCATGGCGATCAACAGGGCGCTGCTCGAAACCGCCTGCGCCCGCCTTGAGCGCGGGGGCTGGCCGGACGGGGTTCTCCGGGTGCTTGAGGCCGACTTCCGCACCCGTCCGGCAGTGAGGGTGACGCCCTGTCTCGCCGACCGCGAGGCGGACGGTTCATGGCGGCCGCGCAGCCTTCAACATCGGCTCGCCGATTTTCCAGGCCCTCGTTCCTGGGAAACCATCCAGCAGCTGATTGCCGCGGTGGCCTCGCTTCACGACCGGCAGGTGGCCCACGGGAATCTGAAACCGGGCAACGTGTTCTTCGATGAAGACGAGCGGCTGCTGCTGGTCGATTGGGCGCTCGGCAACATGCCGGGGATCGCCAACCACCAGTTCACCGACGCGATCCTCTATCAACCGCCCGAGCAGCTCCGTGCTCCCGAGGGATTCGAGGACGAACAGGGCTATCGCTGGGATGTCCATGCCCTCGGGGTGCTGGCCTACCGCTTGGCGACGGGCTGCTTCCCGCGTTGCCATTCGACCTTTTCTCAAGTGGCACCGGCGCCGGGGACCACGCACCGCGACAGCATCGCGGCCGATCTGCCCAAGATCGCCCTCACCCTCGAGGCCCACCCGGAAGTCACCTGGCCGCAGCCGCCCGCCAACGAGCTGGAAGCGCGTTACCGGTCGATCATCGACCGCTGCCTGTCCCTCGATCCGTTCCAGCGGCCGGCGAACGCGCTGGAGCTGAACCGGCTCTTTGTCCAGGCCGAGCGGGAGATCGAGGAGGAGGAAAGTCGCCAGGGTCTGATGGACCAGCGCCGTCATGCCCAACATTCAGCCTTCCGTTCGATGGTCGCTGCGGGGGGGCTGCTGGCGGCCCTGGCCATCGCCGTCGTGCTTTGGCAAGTGGCTGTTTCCGGCGCACGCCGTGCCGAGGAACAATCCACGAAAGAGACGAACGCCCTCTCCAGCGAACTTGCCGTGGTACGGGAGGAACGGGATCACGCGCTCAAGGCCGCCAGCGACGCCCGGCAGGCGCTGCAAGCCAGCGATACCACCTGGCTCGCCCGTCTGGAGGCCTCGCGCGAAATGGGTGACCGGCTTTTCAGTTGGGCGGTCGAGGAGGGCAATGACCGCCTGCCGCCCCTCGACAGCCGCACGTTGCGGCTTTCCCGGCTGGAAAACTACTACCTCAATTTCATCGAACGCACCGCCGAGATCGCCGGGCTCGAAGAGGAACGCGCCCGCGCCCTCCTGCAGCTCGCGGAAATCTCGCTTGCGAAGGGCGAGCCCGATCTCGCCAGCGAGCGGTTCCAGACGGCGCTCGGCCATGCGGCGGACCTGACGGCCGGGGCGACGCTCGACCTCCGCCTCGCGACCGACCGACTTGCCCTCGCGTTCCTGCTCCAGGAAAAGGGAGACTCCCGGACGCCGGAGGCCTTTTCCGCCGCGCGGGCCGCACTGAACGAGGTGCCGCAGGCGGAAGTCGATGCCGATCGTGTGGCCTATCTCCTCGCCACCCTCAATCTGAAGGAATCCGAATGGTTGGCCAACCACGGCGACGAGGCGGCGGCGCTCGCCCATCTGCTCCGTGCCACCGAGGAGCTCAACCGCCTCGCCGACCAGCGGCCGGAGGCATCGATTCTCGGCTCCGAGCTGGTCGCCTGCTACCTGGCCTCCGCCAACATCCTCGATGGCATGGGCGAGCTGGGCGACGCCCGCGACCTCCGGGAACTGGCCGCCTCGAAGCTGCTCCGGCTCATCGAGGCGCGGCCGGACGATTTCAACCTGCGGCTCGAACTCGCCGGGTGCTACGGCGCCGTCGCCGAATCCTCCCTGATCGCCGGCGATCTCAAGCGCGCCGAATCGATGGCGCTCGGCGCGGCGAAGTTGTTGACTGATATCCTCCCGCAGCGTCCCGGTAGCGCCATCGCCAAGACCCGGCTGGCCGCCCAGCACGGATTGCTGGCGGGCATCCTTCGCGATCGGGGCAAGGCGGACGAGGCCCTCACCCGCTACAACGAGGGCCTGCGCCTGATCGAGGGCCTGACGGTGGGGGAGAACGCCGAACCCGGAGCGGTTTTCCGTTATGCGCTCCTCACCTGGGGAAAGGGCCGCATGCTGGGGTACACCGGCGATCGCGCTAAGGAGATCCAGCACGGCAAAAAGGCGCTGGCCATGCTGGAAAATCTACTGGATACGCCGTACGGGGTGACCCGTAGCGAGCAGATCCAGCGTTCGCGCGGCTACATGCTGGGCGACCTCGGCCACGCGGCCGAGATGAGTGGTGACAGGACCCTTTCAGCCGAGGCTTTCACCGAGGCGGTGAAAGTGTGGGAGCAGCTCCACCGCGAGCGGCCCGCGAGCGAGGAATACGAGGAGGCCCTCGCCTGGAACCGGCAGCGGCTGGCCGAGTTCCGTTCCTCCGGACCATGAATCGAGATCTTTCCCGACTGCGTCGCGAGGTTTCACGGTCCTTCGACCTCTCGATGGCCATGCTGCCGCGTCCGATGAGGGAGCCGGTCAGCGTGGCCTACTTGCTTGCCCGTGCCAGCGACACGCTGGCGGATGCTCCGGGGTTGCCGGTCGAGCGCCGTCTCGTCGAATTGGACCGGTTTTCCCACTGCTTGGAATCCGGCGGCGGCATGGGGGACATGCAGGAGGTCATCGGGGCGATCGATCACGCCGGAGAAAAGCGGCTCCTTGCCCAGCTCGACCCATGTCTTGCTTTATTCCGCGCCATGTCGCCGGGCCCGCGCGAATTGGTGACGGAAACCTTGAGCGTCATCATTTCCGGTCAAAGGCTCGATCTCGAACGCATGAGCGAGAGCACCATGCAGGCGCTTTCGGCGGAAGAGCTCGATGACTACTGCTGGCGTGTCGCCGGTTGTGTCGGCCGCTTCTGGACGCGGATCGGGTTCGCCACGCTCGGTCCGGGTTTCGCGAACGCCCCGGCGGGTGAGCTGGAAGCTCTCGGCATCCGCTACGGCAAGGGCCTCCAACTCGTGAACATTCTCCGCGACACGCCTCGTGATGTGGCAAACGGACGTTGCTACCTCCCCGTGGACGACCCGCACGATCCGGATGCCCTGCGCGCGGCGGCGGTGCATTGGGGAGGCGTGGCCGCCGGGTGGCTGGGCGATGGCGAGCGCTACGCCACCGCCCTGCGCTCCCGCCGGCTCAGGACGGCTTCCGTGTTGCCGGCGCTCATCGGTCGGGAAACCCTGGCGCTGCTGAGTCGCAGTGACACGGTTGCCTGGACGCGCGGCGTCAAGGTCGGGCGACGAGTAGTCCGAAGATGCCTGTGGCGAGCCGCTCTGGGACGGTAGGGCCGGATTCTCTCGACTTCGATTTCCCTCCATCCACCCTGTTCAGGATGCTCAGCAGCACGGTCGAAAACTATCTGAAGGCGATCTACCGTCTCTCCGAGGAAGGCCCGCCGAACGCTCCGGTGGCTGCGGGAAAGATCGCCGAAGCCTTGGGGGTGACGCCCGGGACCATCACGACCATGATGAAGCAGTTGGAGCGCGACGGTTTGATCGACTACCTGCCGCGCAAGGGGGCCCGCCTCACCGATCTCGGGCGCCGCTCGGCGCTTCAGGTCCTGCGCCGCCACCGGCTGACCGAACTTTTTCTGGTGGAAGTGCTGCATCTCGATTGGGCCCATGTCCACGAGGAGGCCGAAGTGCTGGAGCACGTTCTTTCCGATCGCCTTGTCGAGCGCTTCGACGAGATGCTCGGCAGGCCGGCGGTGGATCCGCACGGCGATCCGATCCCGGATGCCGAGGGCCGGATTCGCCAGGACACCGCGCGTCGCCTTGATGAGTGCCAGCCCGGGGACTATGAGTTGAGACGCGTCGGTCGGGACGACGCGGAGTTTCTTCACTGGCTGCACCGCGCCGGGCTGAAGCCGGGTGCGCGGCTCCGCCTCATTGCCCGCGAACCAGTGGCGGGGGTGGTCGAATTGGAGGTCGCCGGGGAACCCCTGAGAGTCGGCGAAATGGCCAGCGCCGTTCTTTGGGTGGAGCCCGTGAGCCTTTAGACCCGCTCCGGCCCGAAACCCGAGGGGTTCGGGATTGGCAAGGCCGGGGCAGGGGTTAGTTTCCCCGCCGTGAACGAAGATGCCCTGCGGTTGATTGAGGCGGCCCTTGCTGAAGACATCGGCGGAGGTGACGTGACCTCCGAATACTTCGTGCCGGCCGGGCGGCAGGTGCGGGGGTTTGTGATCGCCCGCGAGGAGGGGGTGCTGGCCGGAGTGGAAATGGCGCTGGAGGTGTTCCGTCGGGTGGACGAGGCGATCGATGCCCGGGCGATGCTCGGCGATGGCGCGCGGGTCACCCAGGGAGCGCACGTATTGGAGGTGCGGGGGCCGGCCCGGTCGGTGCTCACGGCCGAGCGCACCGCGCTGAATTTCCTGCAGCGACTTTCCGGCGTGGCCACGGCCACGGCCCGCTACGTGAGGGCGGCGGATGGCACCCGGGCCCGGATTCTCGACACGCGCAAAACCACTCCCGGCTGGCGAAAACTGGAAAAGGCCGCGGTCGTGGCCGGCGGTGGCACGAACCATCGGATGGGTCTCTACGACCGCGTGATGGTGAAGGACAACCACCTGGTGGCGGAGCATGATCTCGATTCGCTGCAGGCGGCGATCCGGAAGGTTAAATCGGAGAAGCCGGGAGTTGAGGTCGAGCTGGAAGCCGACAGCCTGGAGCAGGTCGAAGGGTTTCTTTCGCTGGAAGGAGTCGATTACATTCTGCTCGACAACATGAGCAGCGCCGAGCTGCTGAAGGCGGTCGAGCTGCGTGGCGAGCGTCCGTTTCCGAAGCTTGAGGCGAGTGGCGGCGTGAACCTCGAAACGGTGGCCGCGATCGCCGAAACCGGTGTGGATTTCATCTCGGTGGGTGCCATCACGCATTCCGTCAAAGCTCTGGACCTGGGTCTCGATTTCGTTCCGCTTGAGGAAGGATGAACCCGGATGGCGAGTGGCGCGCGCCTGCGGGTTGGCGGGTCGAGGTGGTCGATGAGATCGATTCGACCAGCGAGGAGCTGAAGCGGCGCCAGCCGGAAGACGGGCGGGTGCTGGTGGCCCGGTGTCAATCGGCTGGGCGGGGCCGCCGTGGTGCTCCCTGGCTGAGCGAGCCGGGGACGGGGCTGACGTTTTCCGTGGCGCTGCGGCCGGGGGTGCCGAAGGGACTTTGGCCGAGATTGGCGCTGGCGACCGGGTTGGCGGTTGCCGAGGCGGTGGGCCGGCTGGGGGTCGAAGCGGAGGTGAAATGGCCGAACGACCTGCTGATCGAGGGGAAAAAGGTCTGCGGAATCCTCGTGGAAGCGGTTGGGGACGTGGCGGTGATCGGGGTGGGCCTGAACGTCAATGCGACGGATTTTCCTCCCGAGTTGGAGGCGACCTCGCTGCGGGTGGCGTCCGGGCGTGGGTTTGATCTGCCGGCGGTGTTGGGTCTGGTTCTGGAGTCGCTGAAGCACCGCGCGGCGGGCATCGGTACGGGCTTCCCGGAAATCGTGGCGCTGTTGCGGCAGCGGTGTTTTCTCAGTGGAAAACGGGTCACGTTGAAAAGTGCCGCCGGCCCGCTGGAAGGCGTGGTGCGGCAGATCGGTGACGGCGGCGAGCTGGTGCTGGAAACTCCGGATGGAGTCCAAAAGCTGCTTCAAGCCGACGAGGTGCGGGTGGCGGAATGATCCTTCCCACCGCTCTCCTGATCCGTCAGCGCATGCCGGCGAAGCGTTTGCGGAGGAGATCCTTGTCGGAAAGGTCGGGGCTGTTGGCCTTGGAGTCCTCGATCCACTGCCACTCCCGTTCGTTCTTGGTGGGTCTACGGGTTTCATAGTAGACGCCGAACTTGCCGGGGAAATCCTCCTCGGCGAGGGCCATGGCGGTGGCGGTCGATTCCATGTCGCGCGCGCCTTCATCGACGAGGTCGAAGACACCGCCGCGGCGGGGGTTCCCGGCATCGAAGGAGCCGGGGTAGAACATCGTGCACTCGGAGAGGGTTTCGACCACGGCGAAGCCGGGGTGGAGGATGGCGCGCTCGAACATCTCGTTCATGTGCTTCACCTGCGTGGCGTGGGTGCGGGCGATGAAGGTGGCACCGCTGGAGATGAGCTGCGCCATGGGATTGATCGGCCGGTCGACCGATCCGCGGGGGTCGGTCTTCGACTTGCGGCCGAGCGGTGAGGTCGGCGAGGTTTGGTTTTTCGTCAGGCCGTAGACGAAGTTGTCCATGATGACATAGGACAGGTTCACGTTCTTGCGGGCGGCGTGGGTGAGGTGGTTTCCGCCGATCGAGTAGCCATCGCCATCGCCGCCGAAGACGAACACGTGAAGGTCCGGGCGGGAGAGGGAAATGCCGGTGGCCAGCGGCAGGGCGCGGCCGTGGATGAAGTGGATGCCGTGGGCGTTGACGAAGTAGGGGAAGCGCGACGAGCAGCCGATGCCGGCGACGCAGACGATCTTCTCGTGCGGGATCTGGAGTTTCTCGACGACGTTGAAAAACGACGCGAGGACGGCGAAGTCGCCACAGCCGGGGCACCACGTCGGGTGGTCGGCCTTGAGCTGCTTCTTGGTGAGTTTTTCGGTGGTGGACATGGTCGCGAAGGGGAAAGGGGCGAGTGAAAGGATCAGGCGAGGAGATCGAGGGCGGCTTGGTGGATTTCTTTCACGCGGAAGGTGAGGCCCTGGACTTTGTTGAGGGACCGGATGTTGGGGTTGCAGGTGACGGCACGGAGCAGGGTGGCGAGCTGGCCGAAGCCGTAGATGCCCTGGTCGTTCATCTCGGGAACGAGGACGTGGGTGTAACGGCGGAAGATATCGCCGAGGCCGTTGCGCAGCGGATGGATGTGGCGGAGGTGGAGCGAGCCGACCCGGTGGCCGTCGGCGCGGAGCTTTTCGGCGGCTTCCTTGATCGGGCCATAGGTGGAGCCCCAACCGACGAAGAGAAGGTCGCCTTGTTCATCGCCGAAGAAGTCCGGGGCGGGCAGCGAGTTGGCGAGCTGGATGAGTTTCTCGCGGCGCTTGGCGGTCATCTTTTCGTGCATCACCGGGTTGGCGGACGGGTGGCCCCACTCGTCGTGCTCGAGGCCGGTGACGACCGGGTATTTCCCCTCCGGCGATGGACAGCCGGGCGGCGCGTGGCGGGTGATGCGGTCGAGCGGGTAGGGTTTGCAATCGGCCGGGCAGGCGGAGAGATCGAGCAGTGGTTCGATCCAGTGCTGGTCGAGATCCGGCTCGGGAAAGGCCTCGATGCGGGTGGCGATGGCTTGGTCGGAAAGGATGACGACGGGCGTCGAGTAGTCGCGGGCGATGCGGCAGGCCTCGATGGCGGTGTAGAAGCAGTCTTCGACGTCGCGCGGCGCGAGCACGACGCGCGGCGAGTCGCCGTGCGAACCGTAGATGGCCTGCATCAGATCGGACTGTTCGACGGAGGTCGGCATGCCGGTGGAGGGCCCGCCGCGCTGGATGTTGACGACGATCAACGGCAGCTCGGCCATGGTCGCGTAGCCGATGGCCTCCGACTTGAGCGAGAGGCCGGGACCGGACGAGCCGGTGATGGCGAGGTGGCCGGAATAGGAGGCACCGATGGCCATGGCGATGGCGGCGAGTTCGTCCTCGCACTGGATGAACATGCCGCCGTATTTCGGCAGTTCCGAGCGGAGCATTTCCATGATACTGGACCACGGGGTGATGGGATAGCCGGCCCCGAAGCGGCAGCCGCCGGCGATCAGGCCGAGCGCGAGCATCGTATTGCCGTCTGTGGAAATCCGGTTGGCTTCCTCGTTTTCCCCCGGCGCGAAGGGCATGTGGGAAATGTCGTGGACGGGATAGGCGTAGCCGGCGTCGAAGGCGAGCATGGCATTGCGCAGGACGTCCTCGGATTTGCGACCGAACTTGCGGCTGATGAGGTCGGAAAGGCGTTCGCGGTCGAGCTTGTACACGGCGCACAACACGCCGAGCACGAAGAGGTTCTTGCCGCGGTCCTTGGCCGAACCGCCGATGGCTTCGATGGCGGCGGAGGTGAAGGGGATGCCGATGTGGATGATGTCGCGCTCTTCCCGCAGTTCGGTGACCTGGTCGCTGTCGTAGAAGCAGATCCCGCCATCGCGCAGCGCCGAGAGGTGGTTGATGTAGGAGTCCTGATAAAAGGCGACCAGCGTGTCCGCCTCGTCGCCGGGATGGAGGACCTCGCCGGAGCCGAGGTGGACCTGGAAAATACTAGGCCCACCGGAGATGGTGCTGGGGATCGTCATGTAGGTCATGACGTCCTGGGCGGTGGAGCCGGCGAGCTGGGCGAGGAAACCGCCGATCGACTGGATTCCGTCCTGGGAATAGCCGGCGAGACGGATCACGGCGTTGCGAAGCGCGGGAGCGGATGCTGGAGACATCGGGTTTTATCGGATAATTAGCTAGGCTTCCTAAAGGGATTTGGCGGAGGCCGGAAGGAAAAAGGTGGCCGCGTGGCGAGGCATGACAGAAGTCGTGCGCAGGGATCAGGCGAACCGACATTTCTTCGGAAGGTCAGCCGCAAGTTGCGGCGACGGATCCCGTCTATCCCTGGCCGAGGATACTCGGGTGGACGTAGTACTTCCGGCAGGTGGATGCGGGCCTGCGCGGCGTGCTGCTGCTTTCCGCCCGATCAGGCAACGGGCGGGGTGCGAAATGCGCGATGAGGAGGGCGATGAAGGCGTGCGCGGTTTGATGAATGGGCATTTCGCGGCTTGGCACTCCGCGGGCTGGGAGGCTGGAAGCTGATTTATGAAATCCACCCCGTCTGTCGAAGCGCCCACGGAGAAGCGGGACGTCCTGCCGCGGGCGGAGGGAAGGGGGTTCGGAGCGACTGCACGGGAGGCTGGCGTCGATTTCCGGGTGTGGGCACCGAATGCCGAGCGGGTGTGGGTCACGGGCGACTTCTGCGGGTGGGCTGATCCCGGCCTGGAGCTGGCCGATGAGGAGGGCGGGAATTGGTCCGGCTGGGTGGAGGATGCCGGGCCGGGCAGCGCCTATAAATTCCGGATCAAGAATGGTGACCGGTTTCTCCTGAAGAACGACCCGCGGGCGAGGGTGATGGACCCGGCGACTGGAAACGGGATCGTTTATCGCGATGAGTTCGATTGGGAAGGCGTCGGGTTCGAGGCTCCGCCGCTCAACGAGCTGGTGCTTTATGAACTCCATCCGGGAACCTTCGGCGAGACCTTTGAAGGCATTATCGGCAAGCTCGACTACCTCATTGATCTGGGCGTGAATGCGATCGAACTGATGCCACCGACCGAGTTTTCGGGCGTTTCGTCGTGGGGCTACAACGTGAATCATCCGTTCGCGGTCGAGGCGGCCTACGGCGGGCCGGACGCGCTGAAGTGGTTGATCCGGGAGGCACATCGGAAGGGTGTGGCCGTGGTTCTGGACGTCGTTTACAACCATTTCGGACCCGGCGAGCTGGACCTGTGGCAGTTCGATGGCTGGAGCGAGAACGGTTTGGGCGGAATCTATTTTTACAACAACTGGAAAGCGAAGACGCCGTGGGGGGAAACGCGGCCGGACTATGGCAGGGAAGAGGTGCGTCAGTATCTTCGCGACAATGCGATGATGTGGGTCGAGGAGTTCCAGTGCGACGGGTTGCGGCTCGATGCGGTGGCGTATATCCGGACGGTGGATGCGGACGTGCCGGAGCCGGAGGAGATCCCGGAAGGCTGGAGGTTGATGCAGTGGATCAACAAGGACATGAAGCGCCATTCAGCGAAGGTGTATTCGTTCGCCGAAGACATCGGCGACAACCGGGCGTTGACGACGTGGATCGATGAAGGGGGCGGTGGTTTCGATTCACAATGGGACTGGGCTTTCGTGTTCCCGATGAAGGCGATGATCGAGTGTCCGGATGACGCGGGGCGGAAGCCGGACGAAGTCGCGGAAGTGATCGGAAACGTGCCGGAGGGCGATGTCTTCCGCAGGGTGATCTACCTGGAGAGTCACGATATGGTGGCGTCCGGACGGACCCGGACGACCACGGGTATCGATGGCGATAATCCCGCCGGCGAGTGGGCGCAGCGTCGGGTGCTGCTGGGGGCGGCGATCGTGATGACCACGCCCGGCGTGCCGATGATCTTCCAAGGGCAGGAGTTTCTGGAGGATGGCATTTTTGATGATGCGGAGGCGTTGGATTGGGAAAAGGCGGAACGCTTCCGTGGGATCCGAACAGCCTTCCGGGATCTGGTGAGGCTGCGCCGGAATTGGGACAACCGGACTCGCGGCCTATGCGGTCAGCACACGGCGTTCGCGACGGTGGATGAGCAGGCGAAAGTGCTGGCATGGCATCGGTGGGACGCCGGCGGGCCGGGGGACAGCACGGTGGTGGTGGCGAATCTCAGTGCGACGTCGCACTCTTTCTATGGGGTTCCGTTTCCCGCACCCGGCGTCTGGAAGGTAAGGTTCAACGCCGACTGGAAGGGCTACAGTTCGGAATTCAGCGACGTCGGCGAGGCGGCGATCGAAGTAGGTGATGATGGGCTGGGCGGGTTGCCGCTTCCCGCCTACGGAGTCGTGATCCTCAGCCAGGAACGGGAGTGAGGCCCGATGGTGCGGATTGCGAGCGGGATGGGCGATTTCTGCACTGTGGGCAGGGCGAACCTCTGCGGGGAACAAGCCGGTGAATATCTTGGAGGAAAACCCGCAGACGATTGGGAATCCGGGAGTTGGGCAGGTTAAATCGATGCTGGCAGAATGCCCAGGGATCTTGCCTGCGGGGGGGATGGAATGTGAACAACCACGGGAAAACTCTTGGAAGAACTCTCCGGGGCTGCATTTCACGGGGGTGCGCACGGGCTGTTCAGGCCGCGTGCCAGACAGGAAGGTGTTAGATCTTCCATAAATGAAGTGCCGGGGCGGGGTTGGCACGGCAAGACCCACTGCGAAAACATTGAGCACGGTGGCGAACTGTGGAAGAATCCCGCACGAGCATGCGACGAGGGCGTCCGCGGGAATATGATGAGGAAGAGGTTCTCGAGAGGGCCATGGATTACTTCTGGGCTCACGGCTATCGCAATGCCGGGGTAACGGACCTGCTCAAGCATCTCGGACTGGGTCGGCAGAGTCTTTACGATGCCTTCGGTAGCAAGCGCGGACTCTACCTCCGGGCGATCGCTCACTATCGATCCCACCGTCTTGCCGGGGTGCTTGCCATTCTCGAGCGGGAGGGGCCGCCCCTGAAGAACGTGCGGGAGGCGGTGAATTTCTTCAAGAAGCTGGCGCTCGACAAGGACATGCGGGGCTGCTTCGTCGCGAATGCGCTGCTTGAAGCCGGAAGTGATGATGAGGAGCTGAGCAGCTTTCTTCAGGAGACTCTTGGCCTTCTGGAGGCTGGCTATCGCAAAGCCCTCACCGAAGCCAAACGCCGGGGCGAGCTCAACGAGGACAAGTCACCCCGAGCGATCGCCCGCGCACTGACGAACGCCTCGATCGGGCTGGCGGTGACGGGAAGGCTGGGGCAGGGAAAGGCTGCGGTGTCCGATATCTACGAGGGCACGCTTTCGATGCTGAAGTAGCCTTAGCTTCACGCGCCGCGCATGGCCGGGAAAGAGCCTTCAAGCTTCCATGGTTGACGTTATTGGACTGTTCGTTCAAGAACTTGGGTGATGGTTGAAGTTCCAGCCTGATACGTCATGAAGATGATTCCCGCCATTCGCATTGCCTCCACTCTGGCACTTCTAAGCCTGCCGGCCTCGGCACGGTTTCCGAAACTCGAGCTCCAAGCCGTGAGCGAGGGGGAGTTGCTGGCTCCTGTCGGGATTGTCCACGCGGGTGACGGCAGCGGGCGTCTCTTCGTGATCGAGCAGCGTGGACAGATCCGGATTCTTGATGGCGAGAGTCTTTTTGGAACGCCCTTTCTCGACATTTCGGACCGGCTGGTGCCGGAACGTCCGGGATTTGATGAGCGGGGGCTGCTGGGGCTGGCATTTCATCCGGAGTATGCGACGCCGGATGCTGCGGGGGAGGGGCGGTTTTATGTTTACTACAGCGCGCCATCGCCGGATGCACCGGGGACGACGGAAGAGCCGGTGGATCATCGGAGTGTGGTATCGGAATTCCAGGTGTCTTCCGCGGATCCCGACGTGGCGGACCCGGCTTCCGAGCGGGTGCTCTTCACGGTGAATCAGCCCCAGTTCAATCACGATGCCGGGCAGCTCGCCTTCGGTCCGGACGGGCTGCTTTACATCGCGTTGGGTGACGGAGGCAGCTCGGACGACAACAACGCGGGCCACACGGGCGGGGATGACAGCAAGCCATCGGGAGTGTTGGGCAATTCCCAAGACCTCACCCGGCTGCTGGGCAAGATCCTGCGCATCGATCCGCTCGGCACCACCGGTCCCGGCGGGGCCTATGGCATTCCCGCCGACAATCCGTTCGTGGGACAGGGCGGAGGGGTGAGGGAGGAGATCTATGCGTACGGATTGAGAAACCCGTGGCGGTTTTCTTTCGATGACGGGGCGGGGGGGAGCGGACGGCTGTTCTGCGCGGATGTGGGGCAGGGGAACGTCGAGGAGGTGAACCTGATCGAAAAGGGCGGGAACTACGGCTGGCGCAACAAGGAGGGGGTCTTTGATTTCGATTCGTCGGCACCGGGAACGGGGCCGTTTGTCGATCCGGTGGCGCAGTATGCCCATCCGAACTCGGACAACGGCCTGCCGAGGATCGGGCTTTCGGTGACGGGCGGGTATGTCTATCGCGGGACCGCGATTCCGGATCTGGCCGGGCACTATGTCTTCGCCGACTGGAGCAGCAGCTTTGGTTCACCGAGTGGAACCTTGCTGGGGCTCGAAGAAATTTCGCCGGGCGAGTTCTCGTTGGTGATTCCCGAGGTCGTCGGCGGGAACCCCATCGTTGGCTACATCGCGGCGCTGGGTGTCGACGAGACCGGTGAACTGTATGTGGCCACCAAGACCACGCTCGCGCCGTCGGCGACCGATCCCGGCACCGGCCTGCCCACGGGGGCGATCTGGCGGATCGTATCCGGCGAGGAACCGGGGGAAACGGTGACGCGGGAACTCACTGCGGCCAAAGACAACACGATCTTTTCGGAGAACGTCACACGAAGCAATGGTGCCGGGCCGGGGCTGTTTGCCGGAGTGACGATTCAGGGGGACACCCGCAGGGCCCTGGTGGAATTCGATCTGGCCGATGAGTTCCCACCCGGGACCGTGGTGCATGCGGTGACTTTCAAACTCCAGGTGGACAAGGTCCCCAGTGGGGCACCGAACGCCAACATGACCCTTCATCGTGTGGTCAAGGAGTGGGGTGAGGCTGGTTCGAACGCGGGCACGTTTGGAGATGGTGCCGGTGCTCCGGCCCAGACGGGCGATGCGACCTGGCTGGCGAACCGCTTCGGCGAGGACACCTGGGCGGTGCCGGGCGGAGACTTCGAGTCCGCATCCTCGGCATCGACCGCAGTGGGAGGCCTGGGTGCCTATGAATGGACCGGCATGGGATTGGTGTCGGATGTGCAGACCTTTGTCGATTCGCCGGAGCTGAACGCCGGCTGGCTCCTTCACGACGGTGGGAGCACGACAGGTTCGGCGAAACGGTTTCTGGCGCGGGAGAGCGGGAGTCTTGGGCCTCGGCTCGAGGTGGAGGCGACCCTCCCTCCGCCCACCAACCGGGAGGCTTGGATCGCCCGGTTTTTCGATCCGGAAGACGTGGTCGATCTGACGGAGGACGCCGATGGCGACCGACTCGAGGGAATCCTTGAGTATGGTGCCGGGCTCGATCCCTTCACCCGCAATCCGGTTTCCGATGCCTACTCGATCGACTTTGAAGAGGAGGAAGGACGATTGACGATCCGGTTCCGTCGCGATCCGCGGGCCACCGATCTCATTTATCGGGTCGATGCGGGGAACGATCTGACTTTCGGCGAGACGCTTGCCGTGAGCGAGGACGGCGCGCTGGCGGCGGGATCGGGCGTGGTCTCGGATCATCCGATTCCCGGAGCCCCGCCTTTCCGGGAGGTGACAGTCCGGGATGGGGCGACGCCTTCCGAGTCCCCGAGGCGCTTCGTCCGGTTCGTCGTCATCAGTTCCGTTTCTGAGTAGTCGGTCTTGCTTCAGGGATCTGGTTGGGGCCGTCGCGCGTGAGGCGGGCCTTCTTTCCGACACGGAGGGACGAAGAAAACGGAGGCCACGGAGCCGAAATCAGGTGTGGTTGTCCGTTCGTTCTCAAGAAGCCTCGAGGTGGGAAGCGCTTCGCAACTTGGGAGCTACGGAGAGCTGAGCGCCAAAAAAAGCCGCCCCGGAATTCCGGGGCGGCTTGAATGGATCGGGTGGCGCGGATGAATCCGCGATCACGAATTACTTCTTCTTCGCGGTCTTCTTCGCAGCCTTCTTGGCGCTCTTCTTCTTGGTCGCCTTTTTGGCGGCCTTCGGAGCGTCGCCGCTGGCGATCGCGGCCTGGGCGGCGGCGAGGCGGGCGACGGGCACGCGGTAAGGCGAGCAGGAGACGTAGGCGAGGCCGAGCTTGTGGCAGAACTTCACCGAGTCTGGATCGCCACCGTGCTCACCGCAGATGCCGAGCTTGATGTCGGAGCGGGTCGCACGGCCCTTTTCGGCGGCGATCTCCATCAGCTGGCCGACACCGGTGGTGTCGAGCGAAGCGAACGGGTTCTTCGGATAGATGTCGTTCTCCGTGTAGCTGTTCAGGAACGAGCCCATGTCGTCGCGGCTGACGCCGAGCGCGGTCTGGGTGAGGTCGTTCGTGCCGAAGGAGAAGAACTGGGCGTGTTTGGCGATCTCGTCGGCGGTGACGGCACCGCGGGGGACTTCGATCATGGTGCCGACGAGGTAGTCGAATTCGACGCCCTTCTTCTCTTTCACCTCCGCGGCGACGCGGTGGATGATCTCGACCTGGAGTTCCAGCTCACGGGCGTAGCCGACGAGCGGGACCATGACTTCCGGTTTCACCGGGATGCCCTTCTTCACGCACTGCGCGGCGGCTTCGAAGATCGCCTGGGCCTGCATCTCGGCGATTTCCGGGTAGGAAATGGCGAGACGGCAGCCGCGGTGGCCGAGCATCGGGTTGAACTCGTGCAGCTCGTGGACGCGGTGGATGATGGTTTCCACGGGCACGTCGATCTTCCGGGCGAGGTCCATCTGCTGCTCCTTGGTGTGGGGCAGGAACTCGTGAAGCGGCGGGTCCAGCAGGCGGATGGTGGCCGGCTTGCCTTCGAGCGCCTTGAAGATGCCGAAGAAGTCCTTGCGCTGGTGCGGCAGGAGCTTCTTGAGCGCCTTGCGGCGATGGGTCTCGTTGTCGGCCAGGATCATTTCGCGCATCGCATCGATCCGGTCGCCTTCGAAGAACATGTGCTCGGTGCGAGTGAGGCCGATGCCCTCCGCGCCGAATGCCACGGCGTTCTTGACCTGCTCCGGGGTGTCGGCGTTGGTGCGGACGCCCATGCGGGTGGCCTTGCCGCACCATTCCATGAGCTGGACGAAGTGCTGGAACTTCTCGGTGTTCTGGGAGGCCTTCTTGTTGTTGAGCAGGCCGGTGATGATTTCCGAAGGCTCGGTGGCGAGTTCGCCGCCGTAAACGGTGCCGGCGGTGCCGTCGATGGAGAGGTAGTCACCTTCCTTGAAGGTCTTGCCTCCGGCGGAAACGGTGAGCTTCTCGTAGTCGACTTCCACACCGGAAGCACCGCAGACGCAGACTTTGCCCATCTGACGGGCAACGAGGGCGGCGTGCGAGGAGACCCCGCCACGGGCGGTGAGGATGCCTTCGGCGGCGATCATTCCGCGGAGGTCTTCCGGGGAGGTTTCGACGCGGACGAGCAGAACCTTTTCCCCCTTGCCGGCGGCCGCGGCGGCGCGGTCGGCATTGAGGTAGATCTTGCCGGAGGCGGCACCCGGACCGGCCGGGAGGCCCTTGGCGATGACCGGAGCCTTCTTGGCTTCGGCGAGGTCGAAGACCGGGGCGAGGAGCTGGTCGAGCTGGTCGGCCGGGTTGCGCATCACGGCGGTCTGCCAGTCGATGAGCTTCTCCTTGTTCATATCCATGGAGAACTTCAGCGCGGCGGCGGCGGTGCGCTTGCCGTTCCGGGTCTGGAGCATGAACAGCTTTCCGTCCTGAATGGTGAACTCGACGTCCTGGACGTCCTTGAAGTGCCTTTCGAGGATCTTGCGGACCTTGAGGAGATCCTTGTAGGCCTTCGGGAGGGCCTCGGCCATGCCGATCACGGCGTCCGGGGTGCGGACGCCGGCGACGACGTCTTCGCCCTGGGCATTGACGAGGAACTCACCGTAGAGCTCGTTCTCGCCGTTGGCGGGGTTGCGGGTGAAAGCCACGCCGGAACCCGAGTTGGTGCCGGTGTTGCCGAAGACCATGGCCTGGATGTTGACGGCGGTGCCCCATGCGGCGGGGATGCCGTACTTGCGGCGGTAGACGATCGCACGGTCGTTCATCCACGAGCCGAACACGGCGCCGGCGGCACCTTCGAGCTGGTCCCACGGATCTTCCGGGAAGCCCTGGCCGGTGCGGTCCTTGACAAGGGCCTTGAAGCGCTTGACGAGCTCCTTGTTGTCCTCGGCGGTCAGTTCGGAATCGACCAGGTCGCGGCCGTAAACCTCGTGCTTGAAGTTTTCGATGACGGATTCGAAGGGCTCGTGGTCCTCGCCTTCGCGCTTCTGGACGCCGAGCACGACGTCACCATACATCTGGATGAAGCGGCGGTAGCAGTCCCAGGCGAAGCGCTCGTTGTCGGTGGCCTTGGAAAGGGCTTCGACGGTTTTGTCGTTGAGGCCGAGGTTGAGGACGGTGTCCATCATGCCCGGCATCGAGTCGCGGGCACCGGAGCGGACGGCGACGAGGAGCGGGAAGCCCTTCGAGTCGCCGAACTTGTAGCCCATGATCTTTTCCATGTTGGCCACGCCGGCTTCCATCTGGGAACGGAGAACCTTCGGGTAGGTACGCTTGTTGGCGTAGTAGTAGGTGCAGACCTCGGTGGTGATGGTGAAGCCGGGAGGCACCGGGAGACCGATGAGGGTCATTTCGGCGAGGTTCGCTCCCTTGCCGCCAAGCAGCTCCTTCATTTTTCCGTGGCCATCGGCCTTGCCGTTGCCCCAGGTGTAAACGTATTTCGGGCCCTTGGAGGAGGCCGCCTTCGGTGCCGCTTTCTTGGCGGTCTTTTTACGTGTAGCCATCGTTAGTCTCGGTGATGAGGTTTGCGTCGTTGAGGCACCTGGAAAACGCGCTCTTCGGTTGTAGCGCGTCCCGGCGCGGACGCGCGGAGCTTAGGAATCGCGAACCCTGTGTCAATGAACGAGTTCCAGCGCTTGACAACGAATCGACAAGAAAAACCCGGGCACCCCATGCGGGGCGTCCGGGTAAAGGAAGGCTGAACGACGTTCGGGTTCAGCGGCGGCGGCGCAGCAAGCCGAGCAGCCCGAGGCCGCCGAGGAGCGCGGAGGCGGGCTCGGGGGCCGTGTAGGTTCCGATCGGGAAGACGCTCGAAGCGGTCGCATTGGTCGTCTCATCGTCCGTGGCGTTGGTTCCGCTGAAGGTCCAGTCGTCGGCTTCGAAGGTGGTGCTGGGCCCCGTGCCGTCTTTCCGATAAGCCCACCCGTCGAGGTAGTCCCACACGGTTCCGGAGCCTGAAACGTCAACCTGTCCGAAGACGTCGATGACTGTTCCGTTGTGAAAGATTTCTATAGCGTCGTCGCCATTGATTGACACGGAGGAGGTGGTGTAGTCTGGAGCAAAGCCGAAATAGGCGCTGAAGTCTGTCGTCTCGGAGGCAAGGTAAATGTAGCTCCCCGCGCTTGCGGTGGTGATAGGGAAGGTGAACTCTTCGCCATCTGTTCCGCCTCCGTTGTTGGCGGAACCCAAGCCGTAAATGCTCAGGTCGGGAATATCGGCCGAGACGTATAATTCCACTGCTTTGGGCGTTCCGCCGGTTAACGGGCCATCAAAAACACCGGTGATGATAAGGGCTGCTTGGGACGAAATCGCGCCTGCGGCGAGAAACACGGAAATAATCAGGGGATTTGCTTTCATGTTCGGAGGGTAGGTTGATGCGAGGAAAGGGGGTTCCTCGACCGGGGAAAAGACGCATCCTGTCACGGAATTGTCAGTCTTTCCCCTAGCCTCGTGACTGCTGAAAGCAACCGTCGCGCCAGAAGGCGACACTTTTTTCCTTACGTGGCTCCCTCGCCGCGAGCCATGACGACCTTGCCGGTGCGGACGGTTTCGATGATCTCGAATTGCGAGAACATGCTGACGGCTGCATCGACCTTCTGGGATTCCCCGGTGATCATCACGATCATGGATGTCGGGGTGAGATCGACGGTCTTTCCGGAGAAGTGCTCGGTGATCTGAAGTGCATGAGAACGCTCGGCGGGCGAGCATTTGAGTTTCACCAAGCACAACTCGCGGGTGACGGCATCCGCCGAGTGGTGCTCGGAGCAATGGATGACGTCGATGAGCTTGTTGACCTGTTTGATGATCTGCTCGAGGCCCTGGGGATCACCGGAGATGCCGATGGTCATCCGCGAGAAGCGGGCGGAGCGGCCTTGGGAAACGACGAGCGAGTCGATGTTGAAACCGCGTCGGGCGAAGACCTGACAGATGCGCATGAGGACGCCGGCCTTGTTGTTGACGAAGACCGAGAGCGTGTGGCTGCCCTGGCCGTTGGTTTCGGCCACGGGGGTGTCGGTGGTGACGATGGTGCTCATGGTAGAAGCTGAAATGCTGAAATCTGAAATGCTGAAACGGGAGGCTGCGGGATCACGTGGAGCCCGTGGGCTTGGCCATCTTGTGTTTGGGCGGCTCGGTGAGCATGTCCTCGAGGGCGGCACCTGCGGGGATCATGGGGAAGACGTTGTCGGTTTTGACGCATTCAGCGTGGATCAGGATGGGGCCATCGTTGTAGGCGAGGGCCTTCTTGATCATGCGGGTGACGTCGGCCGGGCGCTTGATGTTGACGCTGGGAATGCCGTAGGCGGCGGCCAGCTTGCAGAAATCGGGGTTGCCGTGAAGGTCCACGCCGGACTCGCGGTTTTCAAAGAACAGCTCCTGCCACTGGCGGACCATGCCGAGGTAGTGGTTGTTGAGGACCACGATTTTCACCGGCAATTTGTGGATGGCGGCGGTGGCGAGTTCGAACAGGGTCATCTGGAAACCGCCGTCGCCGGAGATGGAGATGACGGTCTTGTCCGGGCAGGCGAGCTGGGCGCCGATGGCGGCGGGGAAGCCGAAGCCCATGGTGCCGGCACCGCCGGAGGAGAGCCACTCGTAGGGGCGGTCGTTGAGGAAGAACTGGGCGGCCCACATCTGGTGTTGGCCGACGTCGGTGGAGACGATGGCTTTGCCCTGGGTCTGTTTGTAAAGCTCCTGGATGACCTGCTGCATGCGCAGTCCGCCCTGCTTGCGGTAGGCGAGCGGGTACTTCTTCTTGTAGGCGTCGAGGTTGGCGAGCCACGGGGCGGTATCGAGCTTCGACACGGACTTGTTGAGTGCGCCGAGGGCGGCATTGGCATCGCCGATGATCTGGACGTGTGGGACGATCATCTTGGACATCTCTGAGGCGTCGATGTCGATGTGGATGATCTTGGCGTTGCGCCCGAACTTGTCGGCTTGGCCGATGATGCGGTCGTCGAAACGAGAGCCGACGTTGAGGATGAGGTCGGCCTCGACCATGGCCTTGTTGGCGTAGGCGGTGCCGTGCATGCCGAGCATGCCGAGGGAGAGCTTGTGGGTTTCCGGGAACACTCCCTTGCCGAGCAGGGTGGTGGTCACGGGACACTGGAGGGTTTCCGCGAGCTTCATCAACTCCTCGCCGGCGCGGGCGATCATGGCTCCCTGGCCGGCCAGGATCACCGGACGGCGGGAGTGGGCGATCATGTCGAGGGCGGTGGCGACGGCGTCGGCATCGATCTCGAAGGCCTTCTCCGGGTGATAGCCGGGGAGGTCGAGTTCGGGGTTGAGGTCGCCGTTGAAGGGGCCCTGGGAAACGTTCTTGGGGATATCGATCAGCACCGGGCCGGGACGGCCGGTGGTGGCGATATGATAGGCCTCGCGGGCGATCTTGGGCAGGTCGTCGGTTTCCTTGACCAGATAGTTGTGTTTCACCACGGGCATGGTGATGCCGAAAATGTCGGCTTCCTGGAACGCGTCCTTGCCGAGCATCCAGGTGACCTGCTGGCCGCAGAGCACGATCATGGGCACGGAGTCCATCTGGGCGGTCATCAGGCCGGTGACCGTGTTGCCGGCACCGGGGCCGGAGGTGACGAGCACGGCGGCGGGTTTGCCGGTGGCGCGGGCATAGCCATCGGCCATGTGGACGGCACCCTGCTCGTGGCGGACGAGAATGAATTTCATCTTCGTCTTCACCGTTTCGAGCGCGTCGAAGATGGGGATCGCGGCTCCGCCCGAGTATCCGAAAATGTACTCGATGCCGAGTTCGTCGAGAGTCTTGATCAGCGCTTGGGCACCATCGAGTTGTTCCTTGCTCATGAGAAAATTGCGGTTCGCGCTCCAAGTCGGGTAATTTTTCCCGATGTGCAATTCAAAAATCGTTGAAATCGGGTCAAACTCACCCTGAGTTTCCCGGGTTGTTTTCCAAAGTTGACCGGTTTTCAGGCAAGTGTGCCTCTGGTGGGGCTATCGTTTCGGGAAAAGATGCTTCCATGCGGCAAAGGCCTCGCGGATCTCCTCGGCCTTGCGGGTGGGTGAGAGTTCCCAGGTGAGGGGGCAACCGGCGGGGAAGAAGGGCAGGAGTTGATGGTAGTCGAGTTCGCCGGTGAAGGGCACCCGGTGGTCGCGGGCAGGCCACTGGACGTCATGGACGTGGCCGCCGATGAGGTAGGGCTGCATTTTCTCCAGCCACTCGACGTGGTCGAGCAGGCCGAGGTTGTGCTTGAGCTGGACGTGTCCGAAGTCGTGCCAATAGCCGACGTTCGGGTGGTCCTTGAAATGCTCTTGGAGGGCGACCATTTCGCGCTCGGTGGGAGTGTCCTCGAAGCGGGATCGTGACTCGACGGCGAGCAGCAGCCCGAGCTCCTTCGCCTGCTCGGCGATTTGTTCGAGAGCGGCGATGGCGCGCTGATAGTAGAGGGGGCCGAGCTTCTCGCGCTTTTTGATGAAGGCGATGCGCTCTTTGGCGAATGCCGGGGTGTCACGTTGGCCCTCGGCGACCATCGCGGTGAGGCGTTTGGTCCACTTCTTGGTGCTGAGAGGCGCGGATCCCATGTGCAGGACGACGTAGCGGGCCTTGAACTCGGCGGCGAGTTCGAGGGTGCGCCGGGTCATGTCCATTGCCCGCTGGCGGTCGAAGGGGCGGTGGGAGGTGTATTCGTAGGCGTCGGGCGCATCGATCATCACCTCGACCGGGGAGGGGAAGTAGTTGTGCACGCCGAGGCAGGTGAAGCGGCCGTCCTCGAAGGCTTTCCTGATGCCCGGCAGCTTGGTCACGGTCATGCCGTGGGAGAGTTCGAGCTCGGAAAAACCGAGTTCGAGGATCTCGTCGATCATGGCCTCGCCATCGGTGTGACGCGAGTTGTTCCAGCAGGTCGAGAAGGCGGGCATGGGAAAGCAGGGCTTATGGGCCTAGAGGCGAGCCGGTCACGAGCCCGCTACAAGGAAGACGATCTCGCCCTTGGGAGGGTGGATCTGGAAGTGGGCGAAAAGTTCGGCGGCGGTGCCGCGGTGGTAGGTCTCGAACTTCTTGGTCAGCTCGCGGGCGACGCAACAACGGGCTTCCGGATGGCTGCCGGCGAGAAGTTCCAGGGTCGAGACGAGCCGGTGGGGCGACTCGAAGAAAAGCGTGGTGCCGTCCGTTTCCAGCGCGGTCTCCATGGCGGCGAGGCGCTTGCCTTTTTTCACCGAGAGGAAGCCGAGGAAATGGAAGGCATGGCAGGGAAATCCGGAGCCGATGAGCGCGGTGAGCACGGCGGAGGGGCCTGGTAGAACTTGGTAGGCGAGGTCCTCGGCGAGGCAGGCCTGGATCAGGCGGTAGCCGGGGTCGGACACGCCGGGCATGCCGGCATCGGAAATCACGGCGACGTTTTCCCCGGCCCGTGCGGCACTGACGATCTCGGGGATCCGTCGAGCTTCGTTGTGCTCGTGGAGGGAGACGAGCGGCTTACCGGTGATGCCGAGGTGGGCGAGGAGCGGGGCGGAGTGGCGGGTGTCCTCGCAGGCGATGCGGTCGGCGTTTTTCAGGACCTCGATGGCGCGCAGGGTGATATCATCGCGATTGCCGATCGGGGTGGGAACAAAGGAGATCATGAGATGCCCGGGCGGAGGCGGGTTTCGGCCCCGCACTTCTTAGTAGCCGTTGGCGAGGCGGGAGACCATGCCGTCGCTGGCGCGCTTGAGGGCGTCGGGCAGCGAGTTGTTGCGGGCGGTCTGGAGGTTGGAATCGACGAACATCTTCGAGGAGCCCATCGAGGTCCCTGAGGCGAGGGTTTTGTTGGGATCCCCGGCATCGCGCAGGATCCAGGAGAGGGTGACTGTATTCTGGAGCTCCAGAGGGCGCAGTGTGTCGAGGCGGGCGGAGCGGATCTGGGTGTAGTCGATCTTGGAAATGGTGGCTTCCAGCACGGCATCGGCCGCGTCGCGGGTGGCGATCCGGTAGGTGCCATCGAGAATGAAGGACTCGGTGGCGGCGGAGGTGGCGAGGGCCTCGGCGCGGGGATGAAGAGTGTCGTTGCGGAACATGGGCACCGCGATGGTGTGCACGTCCGCGAGCGCGGCAGGCTTGGTGCCGTCGATGCGGTAGCCGGCGCAGGCGGCGAGCGCGAGGGTCAGGAGCGGGGCGAGGAGGCGGATCATGAGAGGCGATCAGTTTCCGCCAAGAGCGGCGAGACGGGCCTGGGCCTGGTCGTGCAGTTGCCCGGACTTGGCGCGGCGGATGACTTCCTGATAGTAGAATTTGGCCGAGTTGGTATCGCCTTTCTTTTCATAGAAGCGGGCGATGTCGAAGGTGTTCTGGAGGTCGCGTCCGCCGATGTTCGAGAGCAGCTGGCGGGCTTCGTCATTGCGTTTGTGCCCGGGGAACTGGCTCAGGTAATCGCGCAGCGCTTCCTCGGCGCGGTCGAGGTTCGCCTGGTCCTGGTTGCCTTCCTTCGCCTGCTTCAGCAGCACCTCGCCGATGCGGAACTGGGCCTCGGGGGCCTCCGGGTAGGCGGGGTATTCGAGCACGACCTTTCGGTAGGCGCTGACGGCCTCGCCGACCTTGTCGTCGCCGGCGTAGAGTTCTCCGATCTTGAAGGCGGCCTTGGCGGCGGTCGCGGAGCGCGGTGCGTTGCCGGCGACCTTTTGAAGCATCTCGATGACCTTGTTGGTCGCCAGTCTCGACTTGAGGCCGAGGAAGCTGGATTTGATTTCGCCATCGGCGGCGGCGAAGGCCATCTCGGTCTGGCGCTTGAACGCCTCGCGATAAAGGCCGCTGCCCTGATAGCGGGAAATGAGGTCCTGATAGGCGTCGAAGGCATCGAGCGTTTCGCCGCTTTCATCGAGAAGCTTGGCCTGGCGGAAACGCGCGTCCGGCGCTTTGTCGGCGAGGGCGATCTTGTCGGCGATCTCGTCGTAGAGCTTGATCGCCTTCTTCGTTTTGCCGGCGTTTTCTGCAGCCTGGGCTTCGGCAAACAAGGCTTCGGCGCGTTCGTTGTTTCCGGAACCCGCACTCACCAGCGGCGGGAGGTCGGAATCGTTTCCGCAGGATGCCAGCAGAGCGGCGATGGAGAGAAGGGCAAGCCTCGGGCGCATGCCGGGACGCTATAGAGACGAAGCGGGGGGCGGGAAGCGAAAATCAGCCCCTTCCGAGCTCGCGGGAGCGTTCGGTGGCGGCGGTGACGGCCTCGATCAGGGCAGATCGCAGTCCGCCGGCTTCGAGTGCGGCAAGGCCGGCGATGGTGGTGCCGCCGGGCGAGGTGACCTGGTCCTTGAGCTGCCCGGGGTGGAGGCCGGTTTCCAGCACCATGGTGGCCGCACCGCGCAGGGTGCGGGCGGCGAGTTCCATCGCGACATCCCGCGGCAGGCCGGCGCGCACGCCGCCGTCGGCGAGGGCCTCGATCATGAGGAAAACGAAGGCCGGACCGCTGCCGGAGAGGCCGGTCACTGCATCGAGCAGGGGTTCGGGAAGGAGATGGGTGCTGCCGACCGCGCCGAGCAGGGACTCGGTCCTTTCCCGGTCGGTGGCGCTGACGTTGGCCGAGCAGGCGAAGCCGGCGGCACCTTCGCCCACCAGCGCGGGGGTGTTCGGCATGCAGCGGACGAGCCGCCAGTTGGCCGGAGCGTGGGTGGCCAGCCATTCGAGCGTGAGCCCGGCTGCCACGGAAATCAGGAGTGCTTCGGGCGGGGCGGCTTGCGTGAGCGCGGCGAGCGCGGCGGCGGCTTGCTGGGGCTTGGTGCAGAGGAGTACGACATCGCAGCCCGCCAAGTCGTTGATCGAGTCCACGGCCTTTCCTCCGGTGGCTTCGGCGAAAGCATCGCGGGCTGCGGGGTAGGGATCGTATCCGAGCAGCGCGTCCGCCTTGACCGCCCTGGCGCGGATCGCTCCCGCGACGAGGGCCGTGCCCATTTTTCCACAGCCGATGACTCCAAGCTTCATGCGCCGGAGGTTAGAGCGGGTCCGCCGCGCGGGGCGAGTGTTCATTTTGCTTGGAGGGGCGGGCGGCTGCCAGCATCGTCCCGCGCATGCGATATGGATGGATGGCATTGCTGGCGGCGGGAGCCGTGATGGCCGAGGAAGTTCCACCGGTGGACCGGCCGGTACCGCCCATGCCGGCGGTGAAGGAGCTGATCGCCGCGAAGATCGAGGCTCTCCCGGCACCCTCGCCGCCGCCGGTGAAGGGCGGAGTGGGAATGGCGATCACGGCCGCCACCGACGAGGTCCAGCAATCCGTGCGCGACGGATTGACCTGTCTGCACGCGGGCTGGGATTTCGAGGCCTACCGGCACTTCGTGCAGGCGCTGAAGGGGGACGCCGACTGCCTGATGGCGAACTGGGGCGTCGGGCTGGCGCTGCTTCACGGCAGCGACGATCTGGCGAAGGAGCGCGAAGCGGCGCTGAACCGCATGCTGGGCTTGGTCGACCGCGGCGTCGGCACCGATCTGGAACACCGCTACGTGTTCGGCCTGGCGACGCTGATCCAGGAAGGACCGCAGGCGGCGGCCGGCGTTTTCGCCCAGGCGGCGGAAGAGTATCCGAACGATCCACAGCTCGTCCTGTTGGAGTCGCTGCTCGGCCGCGGTGGATTCGACATGATGGGCAATCCCACGCCTGATCAGGAGCGCGCGGAGAAACGGATGCGCGAACTCATCGCCAAGCACCCCGGGCTTTCCTATCTGAAATACGCCTTGCTGGCGATGCGGGCGGAGGCTCCGGACCTTGCGGGCGATCAGGAAATGGTTCGCGAGTTGGCGGGTGAGGCCCCGGGCTTCGCACCGTATTTCCACCTGCTGGGGCATTACGAGTGGCGGCTGGGAAATCCGGGCGCGGCCCAGGCGGCTTTCGGCTGGGCCGGCGACGCCTATGGCGCATGGATGCGTGAAGCAGGCTTGGAGCCGCTCGATTGTCCGGGCTGGACGAAGGCGGAGGCCTACCGGGCCGTGGCACTGGCCAGCAAGGGGGACTACGAAAGCGCGCTCGCCGCGGCACAAGCCGTGGCGGCGATCGAGGTTCCGCCGGCGAAGGCATCGTCCGATGGCGCGCGGATGCTGTTGTGGGAGGCCAAAACCCTCCCGGCCCGGATCTACCTCCGCCGCAATGGCGCGGGTGATCTGACGGCGGCGAAAAACAGCCTTCCTTCGGCCGAGGATGCGAAAGGTCTCAGCGAGGAGACGTTGGCGGTGTGGTCATTCCAGGCGCATTCGACGACGGTCGGCACGCGGCTGGCGATCGAGGCCGGTGAGTCGGAGGCCGCGCGGCTTTTGATCGAAGACCTCGCCCGGCTTGGCTCGAATTTCGTGAAAACCCGCGGGGTCGCCGCCGCGCAGGGAGAGCAATCCCACTGGCTGCGGTGTTTCCAAGCTCTCGAGGTGATGACCAGCGAGCTGAACGGCCTGCTGGCGATGCACGGTCCGGAAGGCGGACGTGGCTCAGCCTACAATTGGTTTCTTTCCGCCCGCGACCGGCAGCGCCGCGCTTCGTTGATGATGCCGCCGTCGGTGCTGCTTCCAATGGGCACGCGCCTCGCCGACTACCTCGCTGCGGAAGGCGAATGGGACAAGGCGCTCGACGCGCTGGAAACGGACCTCAAGAGCTATCCGAACGACTACGAACTGCTGCGCCGCCTCGAAACCGTCGCCGCCAAAGCCGGGAAAAAGGACCGGGCGGAGGAGGCGACCGCCGCGCTCGAGCAGCTCAAATCCGAATAATCACGCCGCGCGTACCGTGGCCTCATCCACCCCGCGCAAGGCGAAGATTTTGAGGATGGTGTCCTCGATCAGGTTGTTCGGACACGAGGCACCGGCGGTGATGCCGACGGTGACCGGTCCCTCGCCAAGAATGGCCGCCGGGTAGGAACTCGCGACCTCGGACTTCCGGTGGAGGTCGAAATGGACGACCTCCTCGAGGTCCTTCAGGCACGAGGCGTTCCGGATGAAGAAGGTGGGCAGCTCCTGCTCAGCGATCTCGACAAGGTGGGTGGTGTTCGAGCTGTTGTAGCCGCCGACGACGAGCATCAGGTCCATCGGCTGCTCAAGCATTTCGAACAGCGCGTCCTGACGCTCCTGGGTGGCGCCGCAGATGGTGTCGAAAACGATGAAGTTGGCGTCATCGCCATCGCGGGCGACCACCGCCTTTTGCACCCGGCGCTGGATTTCCTCGGTCTCGCTCTTGAGCATGGTGGTCTGGTTGGCCACGCCGACGCGGCGGAGGTGCTTGTCCGGATCGAATCCCGGCGAGAGCGCCTGTCCGAAGCGTGCGAAAAACGCATCCCGGTCGCCGCCCTCGCGGATGTAGCCGCAGAGAAAATCGGTGTCGTCCAGGGTCAGGACCATCACGTAATGGCCGGTGCCGTCGTCTCCGAGCGCCCGCGATGCCGTGGCCTGGGTTTCCTCATGGTCGGCCTTGCCGTGGATGATCGAAGTCAAGCCCTCCTTGGCATAGGTGCGGACACGCCGCCAGACCTTCATCACGTCGCCGCAGGTGGTATCGACCACGTAGCAGCCGCGTTCGGCGAGCTTTTCCATGAAATGGGTCGGGGCACCGAAGGCCGGGACGATCACCACGTCCTCGTCGCTCAGCTCATCATAGTCCGCGCTGAGTTGTTTCCACGGCAGGGAAACGATGTTCATGTCGGAGAGCTGGCGGTTCACCTCGGGGTTGTGGATGATCTCACCGATGAGGAAAATCCGCTGGTCCGCAAACACCTTGCGGGCGGCGTAGGCGAGATCGATCGCCCGCTCGACGCCGTAGCAGAAGCCGAATTGCTGGGCGAGGCGGACGGTCGTGTTACCGAGGGTGAGCGAGCCGCCGTGGGTGCGGATTTTTTCGACAATCGACGAACGGTAGTGGGCTTCCACTTCCTCGGTGACGATCTTCATCACGTCCGGTCGGCGGACGTTGACTCGCTTGCGTTTCTCGTTTCCGGCGGGCTGGGGCACGGGGGGACTTTTAGGTAGCAGGCAGCCGGTAGCAAGTAGCGAGGGCGGGGGGGCTCGGATTCAGGCCCGGCACCGCACCGGCTGAGCCAGCAGCGCGAACAGGAGGAGGGCGATGATTTCCAGCCAAAGGATGTAGAGGGGGTGCGGGCCGAGGTGGTCGAGCAGGGATGGGGTGAGGGGCTTGGCCGCGAGGAAGCCGAAGTTCGTGCCTAGGAGCGTATTGGCGGTGATGGCGAGGACGACGTAGAGGTTCAGCCACGCGAAGGCGATCAGCGGCCCGCGCCACCACGGAGCCGGGAGTCGCCAGCCATCCGCGGCGGGGAAATAAATCGCGGCGGCGATCACGGAAAAATGCTGGAGGAAAAACGCGAGCGCGATCGGGTGCGGCGGCGCGAAGTCGAGCGCCGGCGTCACGATCCCCTGCATGGTGCCGGCGAGACCCCAGAAATACGTCAGCAGGATCAGCGTGGGGTGGCGGGTGATCAGTGCGAAGCCGGCCATGAACGAGGCCAGATCGCACAGGTGCAGCGGGACAATGTTGTCCAGCGCCATGGGGGAGCCCGGGCGCGACCACGCCCACTGGGAAACGGCGTAGCTGACGAGATTGGCCATCACGAGAATCGCGCGGGCGAGGTTGTCCGTCGCCCCGCCGCGGCGACCCATGGCCACCAATCCGGCGATCAAGGCGAAGCCGACCGCGGCCACCAGTCCGTGCTGGGCGGAAAAGGGAACAAAGGCGGCATCGGTCACGCAGCCGAGAAAAGCAGCTCGGAGCGTTCCGCCAATCTCCAATCTCCCTCCTTGCGGGGGGAGCCCGGGACTTTCCATGCTGCGGCCGTGAGACCGAAACGTCAGGGGCGGGAAGCCCGCGAAAACCGGCACGTGAAGCCAGCCGTCGAGACCGTCGTGCCCTCGATGGACGAGGAGGAGCTGATGCGCATCGTTTCGGAAACGGAAGCCCCGTTCCTGCTGGTGCTCGACTGCGTGCAGGACCCGCACAATCTCGGCGCCATCCTGCGCACGGCGGATGGCGCGGGGGTGCACGCGGTGATCGCTCCGAAGGACAAGCAGGTGGCCATCACCGAGACCGTGCGGCGCGTGTCCGTCGGCGCGGCCGACCACGTGCCTTTCGTCCAGGTGACGAATCTGGCGCGCACCATGGAGCGGCTCAAGGACGCCGGCGTGTGGTTCGTAGGCACCTCCGACCGCGCCGAGAAGTCGCTCTACGAGCTCGACCTGAAAGGCCCGCTCGCGTTGGTGATGGGGGCCGAGGAAAAAGGCATGCGCCGGCTCACCGAGGAGAACTGCGATTTCCTCGCCCGTCTGCCGATGGCCGGCCGCGTGGAGTGCCTGAACGTGTCCGTGTCGGCGGGAGTGTGCCTCTACGAAGCGGTCCGGCAGCGGATGGCATGAACGAGCCCGTTCGCATCCTGTCCGACCTCCATCTGGGGCACCCCGCGTCGAGGATTTCCTCCGTCGAGCAGCTGCGGCCGTTGCTGGAAGGGGTCGGCACGGTGGTGTTCAATGGCGACACCTGGCAGGAGCTGGCGACCGCCTTCCGGCCGAGGGCGGAGGGTTTGCTCTCCGAGTTGAAGCAGCTCTGCGCTTCGCTCGGCGTCGAGCCGGTGTTCCTTTCTGGAAACCACGATCCCGGCGGGCCGGGGAAGGGGTGGGTCGAGCTGGCCGGCGGCCGTATCGTCGTCACCCACGGCGACGCCGTCATGTGGGGCAGTTCTCCCTGGAGCCGCGAGGCCTTCGCCAGGCTGGAGCAGATCAAGGCCCTGTGGGCGGAGCACCGGGCGGCGGCGGAGAGCGACCCCGGCGAACGCCTGCAGTTGGCCCGGGAAATGGCGCTGCTGCTCAGGGCTCCGGGGATTCCCAAAGGCCGCTCGATTTTCCGTCGCGCCCTTGATGCCGCCAACCCGCCGAAGCGCGCCTTCGAGATCCTGCGCGTCTGGGCGCAGCAGGCTGATGACGCCGCCGCCTTCGCCGGGCACTACTTTCCGAAGGCGGAGGTCGTCGTGATCGGCCATTTCCACCACCACGGCATCTGGCGGAAGCGCGGCAGACTCATCATCAACACCGGTGCCTACGTCCATCCCCACCGCGCCCGCTGGGTCGAGTGGGGCGAAGGCTTCCTCCGTTGCGGCCTCGTCCGCACCGACGACTCCCGCTTCATCCCCGCCGCTCCCGACCAGACCTGGCATCTCGCCTGACCCCCATGGAGCGCCGGTTTTCAAACCGGCACGCCTTCTCTCCCCAAGCTCCCTTTCCTGGAAGGTTGACAGCGCCTCGTCCCGCCACTTCTGCTTCAGCAGGCCTCGTCGGCCCTCCGCCTCCCTCCATGCTCCAGCCGATGCTCACTGGAAGAATGGTCTCGTGGTTTTGCGGGGCCGCCTTTTTGGCTTGGAGAGATTTGTGGACGAACAGAACAGATTCCTCAATCGTCACCGGATGCTTGGATTAATACGTCTGCGAGTCGCAGATCCAGAGCCCGACACCAGCGCAACAAAACCACTAAGCCCGGCTGCGACAGTCCGCGCTCCGCACGAGACAGGTAGGAATAGGCGATGCCCATCTTCCCGTTGAGGTCCCGTAGCGTTAGGCCTCTCTCGCGGCGTTTCTCCCGAAGAATCGAAACGATCCCAAGCAAAACGTCCATATCCGGATCACCAGATGGATTAGCATCATGCTTGAGCGAAGACATCCCTTCATCCTGAAGGGGACGGGAGCGGGATGTAGGAATTTTACTCTTGTTCCCTATGTCGCACAGCCTAGGCTTTCAGCCATACCTGCTGCCGTGATCATGATTCTCTCTCGCTTTCCTTCCGGGATCGCTCCCCCCCCTGAGGGTGCACCCGCTCGATCCCCAGAGCGGTCGGCGTGCGCCCTCTCCTTCTGTCCTTGGTCGATTTTCGTCTGGATTGGGATCAGCGGCTACTTCCGCTCCAAGACGAAGGCCAATTCTTCCAAAAACTGCTGGGGCGTCACCTTGCACGCTTTGCAGAAGCAGATCCACTCGATCAGATCAATCCGCCGCTGCCCGCGTAAAATGTCGCTCACGGTGGATTGGCTCACGTCCATCTTCTTGGCGAGCTGCTGCTGGGTCAGCCCCGCATCCGCCCGCACCCGGGCCATCACTTTCAACACGGATTCCTGATCGGCGGAATAGATCGACTTTGCTGCCACCATCGAAAACTGCCAAACTTGGTGAATTATCGAAAATTCTGGCAAATTATTGGAATTATCGTTATTCGTTCTGACGTCTCCGTATCTTCACAAGAATTTCTTCATAGATGATCGATACCCGACGCAACCTCTCAAAACTCCGCTTTGTCATGAAGAGCCTCCTTTCGCTCTCGTCCTGCTTGCGGGGCTTTCCCCTCCTTCCCTATGAGATTCCCATTCCTCCCTACCTCCGCCTTCTTGCTGGCGCTGGCCTTGCTCCCCTCCCGCGCTGCTGAACCCATCCCCGCTGCCGGTCCGCTCCAAGTGGCCGATGGCGTCCCGGATCCCTCTCTCATCCACTTCACTCCTCCGGCTCCTCCTCCGCCCGCTCCGGACATCGAGGTCGAGGCCCGCAGCGTCCTCCAAGCCGGCTCCCACCGCTTGGACCTCCTCCGCGGTGCCCCCTCCGAGCTCCCCGACCTGCCCGAGCCGGTTGCTGCCGAGGCCCGCATCGGGCTCCCGTCACTCTCCGAGCATCCTACCACCGCGACCGTCACCCTCGGCCTCTCGGTGGTCATCTACGATCACCAACTCTCCCACCTCCGTTGGCGCGACCCGCGCAATGGCGAAGTCTTCGAGGCATGGTGCGCCTGGGACTGGGAACTTGTCTCGCCCATCGGCCAACTCACCGGCGACCGATTCGATTGCATCATCCTCTCCACCCCTGAGATCGTCATCACCACCCACCCGGGGCGGCCGCAGGCTGCCATTCCTTCCCATCCACAACTCGCTCCCGGCACCTTCCAGCTGGTGTCCGGTTCCGCCGATTCTCCCCTTGGAGCGGCTTTCCTCGAAGCCTACCGGCGTCACCTTTCCGCGAACCGTCCGCAGCTCGAAGCCGTGCTGGCTGCCCGCCGCCAAGCCGCGGCCGATGCCGCCGCCTGGCGCGAGGCCAACCCCGGAACCGTGCGCGATTCGACCGTCTGGCTGCGCCCCCACCGCGGCAGCCGCTACCTCAAGGCAGCGGGAACCACCGGCGAAAGAAAGGAGGCCGGGAAATGAAAACCCTGCTCTTTTGCCTGATCTTCGTTCTGGGCACATTTTTTCCTGCCGTCGGGCAGGATGCCGGTCAAAACTCCGAGATCCTCGTGGTTTCCCAAGACAAATTCCTGCGCTTCCACGGCCACGCCGGGCGCACCTACTTCATCCAGGCTTCCGATCCACTAAGCCACCTCCGGCAGTGGTTGTGGATGCCCGTGATCGAGACCGGCAACGATTCGGACATCAGCTACGAAGTCGGCGGGACCGACCCCAAGGGATTTTTCCGCCTCGTTTACAGCGACGTCCCGAAGCCCGCCGGCGTGAGCCTTGAGGATTGGGATCTCGACGGCGACGGGCTGAGCAACTGGGACGAAATCACCCTTCACGGCACCTATCCCGACAAGCCGGACACCGACGGCGACGGCATGACCGACGGTTGGGAGGTGACTCACGACCTCGATCCTCAAAATCCCAACGACGCCTTCGACGATCCCGACGGCGACGGAACGGATAATCGGGAGGAACACGATCAGCAAACCGATCCCGGAAACCAAGCGGACTTTCCAACTCAAATCTGGTCGGTGACCGCCGCGGCTAGCGGGAGTTCTTCGGTGTGGACTTCTGAGATTAAAAAGCACACCCGCAAGCGCAATTGGAACGAATCGACTTATAGTGAACCTCAAGAGGGTTCCGGGCATCTTGCGGTGGCGGAGCTCAAAGCCCTTGTTGAAGGTCTGACACTTCCAGAGACGCTAGCGGAAGCGAAGGCCGAGCCCGATTACATTCATTACAACGAAAGCGGAGCTTCGGCACATGGACATTTTCACCAATCCGCGAGCTCTTCCGAAGCCAGACAGGGAAACCACACAGTTACTCGTGTCTGGGTGCGCATGCCTGCGAAAGCTGAGCAGCAAACGCGCCAATTCATCAAGGTGACATCCCGGAACCATCCGGACGCCGACACTGTGGTGGAGTCGGGAACCGTCACCGTGACCGTTCCTGCCAACCAAACGGAATCAGAGTACGTCGATTTGACGTGCGACAACATCATGGTGTCCGGGAAGGACGTGATTACTGACGTTGAGCTCCTGCCGGTGGAGTTATACAGCGACTTGAACAACGACGGACAGTTGACGAGTGCCGACAGCGGGCTTGTCGGTAAAGCCTATGCCAGCGGTGTTAGCGAGGACGAGAAGGACAAGGGGACCGAATTCATGTTCGCCAATGACCAGCTCTCGAATGGTGCATGGGATAAGGAAGACAGCACTACACCAGGTAAGCCCGCAGGCACCGACGATGACGATGCCGAGGAACTGCACATCAATCCCGGTATCACCGAAGGCGAGGTGTGGCTCGACCATCCGGCGATTACCGGGTTGAAGTTCTATCGGGACAAAAAATGCACACAGCAAATCAATATTTCGACGAGTAGTCATTTTGACCTCACTCCTGACAACCCGTTTCCCGATAAAGTGTTCATGCGAGCGGAGAGCGTAAACTTCACCGATACCAGTAACCCTCAGGTTGAGGGCGACCTGAAGCTAATAATTAAACCTGATGGCGGTGATGCCAACGGCATCGAAGCCACCAAGATGAGGCTCACTGTCATTAAGGATTTGGGATCCCAAAAATACTTCCACGGCGTTCGAGATTATATTTTTGAGAATAATACGAAGACTTTCACGCATCACAAAAATTACGGAACTTCAACCCGGTATCGAATTGTGGCAATGCGCGAAGAATCCACAGAAATGTTTGGGTTGGATACCTACGACCATGTGTCTGATGAACCTCGTCTCAAGGGTATCAATGCTGTAAAAGATAATTATTTTTCCGACGTAATTATTAACGGCAACCAGTGTTTCTTTAGTGGTGCTTACTTTTTTGGGAGTATGACAGATCGCTGCGATGGGCGGCTGTGTGTCGGCAGGCAGATACTTCGCCCTCCTTCTGATGACACGCACAATCCGAACTTGGGAGGCCCAGGAGCGCGCTACGTCGGAAATTCTATGGGAGAGCCTGAGATAGTGGACGGGGTATTAGCCATCCCGAGTCATTTCACCTTTGCGACCGGTCAGGTTCCTGAGGGCGTGCCGGCGACTTCAGATCACGGCATCGGAGGCTTGGCTGCGAAATATGACCGCGCTGAATTGCAACAAAGTGAGAACCAGGCGATCGGCCGGGCGTTTGTCACGGATCCCGGAAAAGGAGTGGTGTTTACTGCGACAACATATGTTGGAAACCCAGGGAAGGCTATTTCTCTCGCGGCGGACGCGCACAGATCCGGCGTTCAACCTTTGAGTGGTGGGGCTGCGGGTACCTGGGAGCTGTTATTTCTGGATGGTTCGTCCTCAGTTGGCTTAGTGCTTGCCAGTCCGAACGGGGATCAACAGATCGTGATCAAGGGGAGTAAGCACGACGGGAATTTTTACTACATAAATACTTATCTTCTATTTGAGTGTAAGCGGCCGAGAAATTAGGTTTTAATATACATGAAAATTCATATTCGAGTTTTGTTGGGTTTCGCAATTGGTGCAGTGCTTCTGACGGGATGTGATCAAAAAAAAGCATCCCCAGGCGCAGAGAAAAAAAGCGACGTTCCTATTTCATCAGAGGCACTCCCTGACTTACTCGTGTTGGACGACAAGAAATTGGATCGCGACCGTGAAGGGGCTGAAGTGAGGGGTCCTAAGCAGAAACATTCGGAAATTATTTCTTCTCCAAATCAGTCGAACCCAATTGGGGATCGGCTAAGGAGTCACCTGGAAGGCCTCCGTCCAGATGAATCAGAGTATGATTATGTTATAAATCAACTTTGGAACAAGAGTCTTTCTCAAATGTCAAATGAAGTGCTCGAAAGTTCGCATGAAGAAGATGTATACAAGGGTGTGATGCTGCCTAAGGAATTAAAAGGAATGGAGCCTTCAAATAGATGGGTAGACACTCCCGAAGCCATGCTAGGTGGTGTAGCATTTATGGCTGTCGCTGCGAATGATGGTCTGCTGCTTAGCCTTGCCCAGCAAGCTTCGGATACGTTGCCTCCCACAAAGGCGGACTTGGCTATTTTTGAGGCTTTAAACGATGCGATAAAAGAGCTTGGATCCACTAGAACGATTGCGTCGTTTGAAAATTGGAAACCTTTAGCGAGAGCTCGCAATCCATTGTATCGGCTGCTTGCTCTAAGAGCTGCAATACGTTCGACCTCGCAGGCTGCCTCCGACCTGTCGTCAGAGGACCCGAGCTACAACCGTGTCGATGGGTCTGCCAAGCTCGACTTCTACCTAGGCTTCCTTGACGAAAAAGATCCACTCATATTGGGCGAGGCAATTTCTGCCGTTGCAACCGTACCAACCCCCGAAGCCCGGCAAGCAATCGAGAAGTTCAAGGCGACGCAGCAACAACGTGGAAATGCCTCGCTCGTGGAGGCTGCGACAGTAGCTCTTCGCACCCAGGAATTGATCTCCAAAAGCTCGCGTTGATTTAGAGGGTCATGGAGATACTCAACAAGATCGACGTGGTCACACGGCAAGTGAATACGCCATCAGGATGTAGCTCGAGCGGGCGGATGGTTCAATTTGACCAGTCACTGCTCAGGATGGAGGTTTTGCCCACCTAGCCAAGGCCCCATTCAATGGTGCCCGAACCCTCATTTAAATTCGCTGCTGATCCCCGGTTCGGCTCAATTTAGTAACTCAAGCCCCATAGACATCATGACGGTCAAGCGTATGGACAACGTCGGCATCGTGGTCGAAGACCTCGATGCCGCCATTGAGTTTTTCGCCGCGCTGGGGCTTGAACTCGAGGGGCGAGCTCCAATCGAGGGGGACTGGGCTGACGGCGTCACAGGGCTTCGTGACATGTGCGTCGAAATCGCCATGATGCGGACTCCGGACGGCCACGGTAGGATTGAGATTTCCCGATTCATCGCCCCGCCGGTGATCTCCGATCACCGCGCTGCCCCGGTGAACGCTCTCGGCTACCTGCGGGTCATGTTCAATGTCGAGGATATGGACGATACGCTCGACCGCCTCGGGAAGTACGGCGTGGAGATCGTTGGCAGGGTGGTCCGGTATGAAGATGCCTATAAGATTTGCTACATCCGAGGGCCTGAGGGAATCCTGATTGGACTCGCGCAAGATCTCGGACAGGAAAGTTGAGTCGCACCGCGAGGACGGGCCCGAACGGTGCCAACTTGAGCCCGTGGTCGAAAGAACTCTTATGCCGGCCGGACGGTCTCGGCCATGGCGGAGAGGTGAGGCTGCTTCCCCCCGAGGAAGGCGGCGACGCGGGCTGCGGTGACATCAGGCGCGGCGCAGGTGGCGGCGTAGTCGATTTCCAGGGTGGGCAGGCGGTGGCGCTTGAGGAAAGCGTGGGCGGAGAGCAGTTGGTCGTGGAACGCCCGGCTCAGGGCGAGAGTGTCCGGGTCGCGCCCTCCGAGCATGCGGCGTTGCGAATCGATCACTTGATCGACGGGGCGGCGCATGAGGATGACGCGGTAGTGGATGGGTTCGCCGTGGGCGTCGCGCACGGGAAGGAAGGGCAGGAGGGGGGCGACGATTTTGACCGCATGCCCGCGGGCTTCGGGTAGCCAGCGGTTGTCCTTCGAGAGATCGAGCGTGGCGCGGTGCTCAAGGTAGCCGTGCGGGTTGGAGGCGTCGGCGGCGCGGGCGTGGTCGGTGAAAACCGGGACACCGGCGGCGGCGAGCATCTGCATCATCATGGAGGTGCCGGAGCGGGGAAGGCCGCTGACGACGGTGATGATCTGTTCGGGCGGAGCTTCGGTTTCGATGGGAAAATCGAAATTCGGAGTCGAGGGAAGCGGTGCCGGCGCGGCGGGTTCGACCCGTTGTTTTTCGAGGGAGCGGAGCTTCTGCCGGGCGGCGTGGGCGAGGGAGGAGAAGGAGGCGGAAAGGCCGCTGTCGCCGCGATGGCGGAGCTGGATTTCCGAGAGCATCCGGTAGGCCGGGGCGTGCGAGGAGTTCATCCGGATGGTGACCAGAAAGGCCTGTTCGGCGCGGTCGATGTGGCTGGCGCGGTAGCAGGCCATGCCGAGGAGGAAGTGCACCAGAGGTTGCTCGAAAACGAGGCGGAGCGACTCCGTGGCGGCCTCGATGGCGGCCTCGAAATCGCGACGTCCGAGGCGGGCGCGTGCGATGCCTTTCCATGCCGAAGGGTTGTCGGGGTCGATTTCGAGGACCTCTCGGAAGATGGCTTCCGCTTCATTCCATTCGCGGAGGCGGAGCAGCATATCGGCCTCGGTGTTCCGGGCATCGGGCCGCGAGCGGTAGGCGGGGGAGGTGGCACGCAGCCGGGCGAGGGCGCGGCGGTAGTCGCCAGCGGAGAAGTCACCGAAGGCCATGAAGTGGCGCAGGGCGTCGCGGTCGACATAGGCGCGGGTTTCGCGGCGTGCCGGATTTTGCGGATCCGGCTCTCTTCGGACGCGTCGCGCGTCGCGCAGGCGGTCGCGGACCAGTTCGCGGACGAGACGTTTCACCTCGGCGGGGTGGCCGATGGCGTGGTGGCAGGCGGCGAGGCGGACACCGAAGCGGGGCTCGCCGGGCCACTCTTGGCGCAGGCGTTCCAGCAGCGGCCGGGCGTCGGCATAGCGCCCGCAGTCCATGTAGCTCTGGGCGAGGTTGTAGGAGAGTTCGCGGGTGGTTTTTTCCGCCTCGGCACTGGCATCGGCGTCGGGCGGGGAAATGTAGCCGAGGGCGACGAGTTGCTCGATCGCCGCCCGCGTGTCGGTGGGGCTGGCGGTGGTGCCGACGGGGTGGCTGCCGTCCTCGCCTTCGAGGGCTTCCCAGCTCGGGATCGAGCGGACGGGTGGCGCGGCTTCGGCGAGTTCCGGGATGATTTTTCCATCCATGTCCTGTCCGACGGGAAGTCCGAAGAGGGCGAGGATGCTCGGGCAAATGTCGAGGATGCCGGCTCCCATGACCTTGCGGCCTGCCGGGATGCCCGGGCCGCGTGCGGCGAAAATCCCGAAGCGGCGGTGTTCGCTCGCCGGCCCGGCGGGTTCGATGGGGAGAGCGGTCGGCAACTGCGAGCCGGACTGGAAGCCGTGGTCGGACACGAGCAGTACGGTGGCGTCCTCGCCAGCGAGCTGGAGCAACGTGCCGAGCATCATGTCGTGGTAGCGGTAGGCTGCCTCGACGACGCCGTGATAGAGTTCGAAGTCGCGTTCCGGGACGTCCGCGCGGTGGGGCGGGTGGAACTTCATGAAGCCGTGGCAGAAGTGGTCGATCGCATCGAGGTAAACGGCCGCGAAGTCCCATTCCTCGTTTTGCATGAGCCCGGTGGTCACGCCGTGGAGCGTGGTGCACTCGGCCAGGATGCGGGCGATGGCTTGCAGGCGGATGTCCGACGCTTGATCGATCTCCGCCGCCCGGGGAACAAAGGGTAGCAGGTGCGAGGCGTCGAGCTGGTGCGGGTGGATGCGGAGGTTGGCGAGCGTGTTGGCGAGGTGGGGCGGATGCACTGCGCCGGGCGGCACGGGCCAGTCCTGATCGACCGCTGCGGTGGTGAGCTGGAACTGGTTGGAGACCATGCAGCCATCGATCGGCTCGGCGGGATGGCTCGGCCACCAGCCGACGACGAGCGAACGCAGCCCGTGGAGCTGGAGCATGTTCCAGAGGGCGCGGCAGCGGCGCGAAAGTGAGGTCACCGGGCGCACGCCGCCGCTCAGCGGGTCGAGTTCCGTGAAGCCGTGGATGCCATGTTTGAAAGGACGCTTCCCCGTGGCGATGCTTGTCCAGAGCATCGGCGAAAGCGCCGGCTGGATGGTAGCCAAGCTGCCGGAGACGCCTTCCTGGAGAAAGCGGGCGAGGTGGGGCATTTTCCCCGTCGCGACCAGCGGGTGGATGATCTGCCAGTCGGCGGCATCCCAGCCGATCAGGAGCACTTTCCGTCGGCCGGGGGTGGCGCCCTGCGGCTCAGGCGGCATCGCGGTGGCGACGGCGGTGGAAGGTCGAAATGCCGGCGGCACCGAGGGCCAGCAGGGCCAGTCCGGAAGGTTCGGGGACGGCACCGACTTCGAGCGTCGCGCCGCTGTCGTCGTAAGCCCATTCGAGGATGCGGGCGTCGGCGAGCACCGTGTTGGAGACGGAAATACGAGCCCAGCCGTAGACCGGATTACCTCCGTTCACATCGTCGGAGGTGAAGGTGAAGGCGAACAGGTTGTCGCTGGAAAACTGGGCGTTGTTGGCGAGGAAGACGGAGCCTGACTGGTATCCGAAGATGCGGTCCGAACCGGAGAATGCACCGGGCGTGTCGCCGATTTTGACTGTTGGCGCGCTGCTTTCACGAAAGAAGCCGAAGAGATCGCCGGAGGCCATGGAGAGCGGTCCGATGCCGCGGACGAAGCCGTAGGCGCTGGAGGCGAACTCGGTGCCGATGGTCAGCCCGACTTCCTGGTTTCCGGCCGGGGTGATGTCACCGGTGCTGGTGACGCTCAGCCCGTCCATGTGAATGATCGCGCCGTGGGCGGAGGGGGCGAGGGTTCCGGCGGCGAGGAGGAGTTTTGCGGTCCGGTCGTAGAAGGAGGAACGAGGCTGGGTAGGCATGCGCTCAGTGATTGAGTTTCGAGGCTCTCAGATAACGGAAAGTCTTCTGTGGCGACAAGACTTAACTTTCCGGGATGACGTAGGAGTTGCTCCGGGTGGAGGTCATGGATTCGCGAGCACCGGCTCCCGGATCATGCGGCTTTGCGACGCCGGCTGGTGAGAAGCAGGGCGGCGGCACCAGCGAAGGCAAACGAACCGGGTTCCGGCACGGTGCTGAAGGTGACGCCGATCGAGGAGAAGTAGCCTCCGGCGACCAAGGTGGACGGATCGATGAAGCCGATGCGGTCGTTCCCTCCGTCGGCCAGGGCACCGGTTTGCATGCCGAGATAGAGCATGTCGGTGGAAGGGCGGCCGGCGATGACGGAGTAGGGGACAAGGATGGCGACATCCACCTCGTTGGAGCCGAGCGTGCTGAGTCCCGCCGAGTAGACGCGATGGGGATCGGAGCCGTAGGGCAGAGTGTCGCCCGAAGCGAAGAGCTGGGGCGAGGTGTGCTGCTGATAGATGAGGTTGATGCCCAGCGGATCGTTTGCGGCGGTGTTGGACTGCATTTGAAGCATGCTTTCCCATTTGCTGATCTGCTGGGCTTTGACGGAGCCGGGCCAAGCGAGAGCGGCCATGTTGGGATCAATCGTGGTGGCGACCGAGAGGGTGTCGGCGCTGGCGGGCCCGGCCCAAAGCATGAAGTTGATGACGTCGAAATCCGGTGTTCCTCCGGTTTCGTTGAAGTCGATTCCGAAGGCGAGGTAGCGGGTGCCTTGGAAGGTCAAAGTCGGCACCTGCCCCAGGGTGATGGGTTCCATGTCGGCTTGGGTGAAGCCGGACAGGTTGTCCTTCGACCAGTTGGCCTTTCCGTCGTCGACCTTGAAGGCGGGATTGATGTTGATCCCCGGCCGCATGATGTAGATCGAGTCGCCGTAGTCGGTCGGGACGCGCGCCTCGGAGCCGGCGGTGGAGCTCTCAAAGAAGACGGAGGTGGCGGACGCCGGAACAATGAGACTGGCGAGGGAAAGGGCGGCGAAAGGGGCTCGGCCAAATCGGGGCATCAGGGTACGGTACGCGAGCATGCGTGGGGGTAGGGGTGGGGTGTGGGCGGAAGACGGGTGGGGGTGGACCCTTAAGGAATCTGAAATGCTTATGGACACGAAGCACCTCTCCTGCAAGCTACGAAATTGCGTAGAAGTAGCGGCTCCGGACTTCGTTTTCCCCGGCCCCGGCAGGGGACGGAGGAGTAACTCACTGGGCGAGAAGCCAGGAGATGTGGGGCGTGTAGAGGTCCGGCTCGAGGAGGAAAGAGTCGTGACCTTTGTCCGAGTGGACGGTGATGTGCATCACCTCGGTGCCGGCGTCGTGGAGGTGGCCGACGAGTTCGGCCTGCTCTTCGGGGTAGAAGCAGAAGTCGGAGTCGATGGAAAACACGAGCCACTTCTGCCCGTTCTCGGTGCATCGGGAAAAGAGATCGGCCGGCGTTTCGGCGTCGCCCTCGCGGGCACCGTCGAATTTCGACCAAAGGTCGATGATCCGCAGGTAGGTGTTGGCGTCGAAGCGCTTGGTGAACTTTTTCCCCTGATGGAGCATGTAGCTCTGGAACTGGTCGCGGACGCGATACCAGGCGAGCGACTCGGTGTCGTGGACGACATCACGGCGGGCGCGCCGCTCGAATGTATCGAGGTGGACGAAGGTCTTATGCGAGATCATCCGCGCCAGGGCGAGACCGTAGGCCGGGTGGCCGTTGTCGTAGTAGTCGCCGCCGTTGAAAAACGGGTCGTTCTCGATGGCGAGGATCTGCTCGAAGAGGATCAGGCGGTTGAGGACGGTGGTCTTGTAGCCGGCGGCGATCGAGATCACGCGCGGCGTGCGTTCCGGATAGCGGGTGGCGAAGGTGAGGGCGACCAGCCCACCGACGGAGGGGCCGACAATGGCGTGCAGCTTCCCGATGCCGAGGTCGTCAAGCAAACGGGCCTGGACCTCGACCTGGTCGGCGGCGGTGAGGTGGGGAAAGGTGGACCCGTAGGGTTTTCCGGTGCGCGGGTCGATGGAGGCGGGACCGGTGGAGCCGTAGCAGCCGCCGAGGTAGTTGACGCAGATGACGAAGAATTTGTCGGTGTCGAGCGCCTTGCCGGGGCCGATGATGCCCTCCCACCAGCCATCGTGCATTTCCGGCTGCCAGCGGTCGTCGATGCCGGGGATCGAGGGATTGTGCCCTGCGGCGTGATGGCTGCCGGAAAGGGCGTGGAACAGCAGGATGGCGTTGGAGGCGTCGCCGTTCAGCTCGCCCCACGTTTCGTAGGCGAGGGTGACTTCGGGGAGTTCGCCGCCCTCGCGGAAGCGCAGCGGGGCGCGATCGCGGAAGGTGGCGAACCGGGTGATGACGTCGGACACGGGACGGGTTGTCTAGAGCCGGTGGTTGTCTGTGCCAAGCGTGGAGTGAAAAGCGGACGCGCCGGGGGGAACCGTCCAGCGCCCGTCCGTCAGCCCTCCAACTCCGCGGTCACCTTTTCGATCTGTGCGGAAAGGTCTCCCCAGCGTGAGTAGGAGGTTTCGAGCTTCTCCGTGATCTGTTCGACGGCTGCGGAGGTCTGGCGGAGCTTGTCGGGATCGGCCGCGGTTTCAGGGCTGGAAAGAGCCTCGGTCAGGGTGGCTTGAGCGCCTTCGAGTTCGGCGATCCGCGTCTCGAGCGTTTCCAGTTCCTGTTCCAGCGGCTTGAGCACCTTGGCGCGCTTCTGGCGTTGTTCCGCCTCGATCCGCCGTTGCTCCTTGCGGTTGCCGCCGGGCGAAGACGCCGTTCCGCCGGGTGCCGTGGGTTTCGCCGAGGGCGTTCCTGCTGACTCCTCCGCCGTCTTTTCCAGATAATAGGAAATATTGCCGGCGAACGGGCGGGGGGACATGCCGGGCCGGAATTCGAGGGTCTTGGAAACCAGGGGGTCGAGAAAGGAACGGTTGTGGGATACGATGATCACCGTACCTTCGTAGTCGCGCAATGCGTTCAGCAGAACGTCCTGGCTCTGGACGTCGAGGTGGTTCGTCGGCTCGTCGAGGATCAGGAAATTCGCGGGCTGGACCAGCATCCGGACCAGTGCCACGCGGGAGCGCTCGCCGCCGGAAAGCACGCCGACTTTCTTGAAAACGTCGTCGCCGCGGAAAAGGAAGCAGCCGAGCAGGTTCCGCGCCTGGCCTTCCATCTCCCGCGAGGTGGCTTCCTCGACGGTTTCGAGCACGGTCTTCTCCGGGTCCAGCGTGTCCGCGTGGGTTTGCGAGAAAAACGAAGTGGCCACTTTTCCGCCGAACTCGTGGCTGCCGGACGCGGGCGCTTCCTGGCCGGTGATCATGCGGCAGAAGGTGGATTTGCCCGCGCCGTTCGGTCCGACGATCGCCAGCTTTTCGCCGCGGGTGATTTCGAAGTCGAAGTTCTCGAAAACCGTGAGTTCGCCGTAGCGCTGGGTGGCGGAGTCGAGACGTGCCACGAGGTGGGCGGAGGGCTTCGGCTGGGGGAAGCGGAAATTCATCACCGCGTCGTCGTCCTCCGGTGCGGGGATCAGCTCGATCTTCTCCAGCAGTTTGATGCGGGACTGCACCAGAGAAGCCTTGTTGGCGGAGGCGCGGAAGCGGTCGATGAAGCGCTTGGTCTCGGCGATTTCCCGCTGCTGCGCCTCGTAGCGCTTGCGGTGGACCTCCTTGCGGTGGACGGACTCGCGGAGGAAGTAGCTGAAGTTTCCCGCATACTCCTCGGCCCGGCCGTGGTGGAAGGCGATCGTCCGGCGGCACAGGGCGTCGAGCAGGGCGAGATCGTGCGAAATGATGAGGATCGCTCCGGAATAGGCGTGCAGGTACTGCTCGACCCAGCGCTGGGATTCGATGTCGAGGTGGTTGGTCGGCTCGTCGAGCAGCAGCATGTCAGGCTCGGTGAGGAAGAGCTTGGCCATGGCGATCCGCATCTGCCAGCCGCCGGAGAACTCGCCGCAATCGCGCTCGAAGTCGGTCCGTTTGAAACCGAGGCCTTGAAGGACGGATTCGGCGCGCGGTTTGAGTCGTGCGGGATCGGTCGCCTCGAGTTGAAGCTCGAGCCCGCCGATCTCCTCCAGCATTTCGGCGTAGGGCGAGGAGCGCGGATCGAGCTTCGGCAGCTCCGCGGAAAGGCGGTCGATTTTTTCCTGCAGGCCCAGCGTTTCGCCGAAGGCGGACATGGTCTCCTGCCACAGGCTGCGGCCGCTGACGTGGATGCCCTCCTGCGGGAGGTAGCCGATACGGAAGCCCTTCGGGTGGGTGATCTTGCCGGCGCTGGGGTCGATCACCCCGGCCACGCATTTCATCAGGGTCGACTTGCCCGCGCCATTGTGGCCGGCGAAGGCGATACGCTCCTTCGGCTGGACGGTGAATGAGAGGTCCTCGAACAGGACGCGGGGACCGAATTCAACTCGGAGATTCTGGATTGAAAGCATGCGGCGGGCGGGAGCATGCATGCCCAGCCGGCGAGGTCCACTGCGGACTGGGAGAAGAGCCTGGAGTCCGGCCGGACGTTCAGACAGGGGGCTGTGCAAAGGCGCCCGAAGCGTCCGGCCGGTGTATCCAGGGGAATCTTTTACGACGCCGGCTTCAGCGAAGCGCGGCGGTTTGGGAAAGTGACTCGTCGGTCGCCGCGGCGACCACGATGGGCGACTCGGAGTGTACGGCGACGATCATCCGGGCCTGGCGCTCGAAATAGCGGAGCCGACGTTGGTCGAGAGCGACCGCGCCTTCTGCCTGGCGCAGCGTGATGGCTTCGGCACCGAGCCACGATTGATTGCGGGCCACGAATTCTTTCCAGGACATCAGCGTGCCCAGGGGGCGGACGGCGATGTGCTCCTGAAGCTGGTCCGGCACGTGGAGCAGGGCTCCTTGAGGAACCATGGTCCAATTGGTGCCATCGTGGAGAATGATCGACTCGTAGGGAGACGTGGATGCCCTTTCGGTATCGGTCGGTTGGGCGGAATCGGGGGTGGGTCGTGCGCTGGCGGAACTGATGGCCAGCGCTAATCCGACAAGGATCAGTGCAGCTTTCATGCGGGGGGGATGTTGGGGGTGGAAACGGGGGGGATTTGGGGACTCGGCCGGTCCGGGGAGGATCCGACGGGGGGGATGATGACCCGGGGGTGGGTCAGACAACGCCCGAACTTTGACTTCATTTTGCACGGACAATCAACCCATGTTCAGCATCCTACGCGATCGCGTAGGGCGAAGAACTCCCGGATTGAGGCTCGAAATAGACTGATTATCAACGATAAAGGAACAGAAACGGCCGGAGTTTCCTTTCGGAAAGACCGGCCGTTGAGTGGTTGAGATTGTTAGGGAAACCTAAAGATGCCGCAGGATTCCGAGCGGGATTATTTTTCCAGGATCGAGTTCCAGTGCTCCACGTGGTCCTTTTGCGCTTCGAAGAGTGCCGCGGTGTCGTCGTGGATGGTGATGGAGCGGATCGCGTCGCCCTTGCCATCGGCTTTGCAGCCGGGCTCGCCGGTATTCACCTTGCCGACGATGTTCCCGACGACGTCCTGCCCGCCGGTGACTTCACCGAAGACCGAGTGGCGGTTGTCGAGGAAGGGGGTGGGAACGAGCGTGATGAAGAACTGCGAGCCGTTGGTGCCCGGGCCGGCATTGGCCATGGAGAACATCCCGGGCTTGGTGTGTTTCAGATCGGGGTGGAACTCGTCCGCGAACTTGTAGCCCGGGCCGCCGCGACCGGTGCCGGTGGGATCGCCGCCTTGGATCATGAAGCGTTCGATGACCCGGTGAAAGGCCACCCCGTCATAGTAGCCGTGCTTGGCGAGGTTGAGGAAGTTGGCGACCGTCAGCGGTGCCTTTTCGGCGAACATGGTGGCCTCGATGTCTCCCTTGTCGGTGTGGAGTGTGATGCGGATATCGGACATGGGCCGCATTCTCCGCGCCCGCCGCTGTCCGGGCCAGCGAAATTGCCCTGCAACCTGTGAGAAAGCGTGCTGGTGGGGCAGTGGTGACGAAATGAGGAGTCCATCTCAAGGCACACCCCTTGCCTGTCTATGAGCGGCGGCAGCTCGACAATAAGGCCGGGCAAGCTTAGGAAACTCACCTCGGGCGGGAGTGGTCTCCACCTGCTTCCATCGGGTAGAGATTTTTCCATGCAACGATCCCCAAATTCCTCACGCTTCAGGAGCGCCCTGACCTCTGGAAGCGCTGCGGTCCTTGTGTTGCTGGCCATCTCGGTGAACATCAGCGGCCTCGATGGGGTTTCGTGGATTCTCAAGGATTTTTGGCCCTTGTTTGCGGTGTCTGCCGTCCTGGCATTTGTCGTGGGCCTGTTCCTCAAGAAGCGAAGATTGAGGTGGAGCGCCCTGGCGGGTGCCGCAACCGGTCTGGTCTGCGCCTTGCTGATATTGATGTTCACAGTCTCGGGGATCTAACCGGACTCATCAGGGGCGGGGGACCACGCGGAAACGTTGGCGCGAACTTGAGGAGGCCCTGTGCTCAGCAGTCCTTCCCGCTCAGGCGTCGTGTTGGAAGGCGAAGAGGACGAGGAGGGCGACGCCGATCCCCCAGAGCAGGATGAGGTTGGGGACGAGATAGGGATAGGTCATGAGGGCGACGCCGATGAGCTTGGGCTTCCAGCGGTCCAGGGTGCGGCCGTAGCGCCAGACGCCCCAGCCCAGGGTACCGAAAATGAAGCCGGCGAGTAGTTGGAGAGGGTGGAACATGCCCTGGGTTTCAGCGGGTGAACCAGACGGGAGAATCGTATAGATTGAACTCGATCCGCCGGAAGACGCCGAAGTCGAAAGCCGCTTCCCCAAAGGTCTGGGAAGAGCCGATGAGCTTGCCGTCGCGCAGGTCTTCAAGGCGGAAGGTGACGTGGCCGCCATCGGCGAACCAGGCGCGGATGTCCCCGTTTCTCCGGATGGGTTTCCAGAATTTCTCGGGGTCCGAGGCCTCCTCCTCGGTGCGCAGGGCGAAGGTGCGGAGGCGGGAAACCGGGAGGGTGAAGTCTTTCAATGTCGAGGTGATGGTGACGCTGCCATGGGCGATGTCACGGATGCCGCCGTCGATGATGTCGCCGTTGCGGAGGATGATCCGGTTGGTGAGATCCTCCTTGATCGGTGGTGGACTCTCGGATTCGTCGAGGAAGCCTCGACGTTCCTGGAAACCACCTTCGAGGATGCCATCCCAGCTTTCGAGATGGATGCGGGAGACGGTGGCCCCGGCGGATTGACTGCGGAGTTCAAAGAACGGGCCGGCACCTTCCGGTGAAGGATCGGTGTCGCGCCAGTCGGCCACGACCCGGTCCCCCACGGCGAGGCGGAACAGCCCGTGTTCGATGTCCTGAAGCATTTCGATCCGGACGGAGCCTTCTCGGTTGAGTTCATCGACGGCACCGGCACCGAGGGCACCGATGGGGTAAATCTGGGACGTCCCGTTCGGGCGGAGGGTGCGCTTGCGGAAGGAGATGTACTGGTTCTGGCAGGCGAGTTCATAGTACGTCTTGATGCGTTCGTCTTCGTCCTCGGTGGCGTGAGTGCGGATGCTGAGATCGGTGCGTTCATTCCAGGTGACGTCCAAACCGATTCTGAGCCGGAGGTGTTTTCCGACGTCGCGGCGGATCCCGCCGTTGCTCTCGCAGATCAAGGCTCCCGCCGTGTATTTCCAAGAGCCCTCGTCGTCTTGAGTCCAGCCGTCGAGGCCCTCGGGGCCGCGGTAAATGGTGGCGGCACGATCCCGGACATCGAGGCTGGCGACCATGTCGCGGCGCAGCGTGAGTTCGCCGGCATAGTGGGTGCCGAGGACGATTTTCTCGTCATCAAGGGCGAGCAGCAGGCCGCGGAGTTCGTCGCCATTGCTGAGGACGGCGCGGGCGGTGTGCTCGCCTTCCGGGAGGGCGGGTTCACGGGCGGTGGGGATGCGGATCTCCGCAAGGTCGGAAAGATGGAACCGGGCATCTTCGGCGAGCGATTCGGATTTCCACTGGAAACTGTCTTCCCGGATGGCCTGAAGTCGGCCGTGGAACTGATCTCCGCTCTTGAACTCGGCGGTCATGGGCAGGGCCATGGCGGAGACGAGGGTGAGAAATGCACCGGTCATGGTTCTTCCTCCTCTCGTTCGTCCTGGGATGACAACTGCCTGTGGGCGAGCGCGCGCAGGGCGTCGCGGCGTGCGGTGAAACGGCCCAGAAGGGGATGGTCGATGCGGGCGGTGTCGTCGGAAAACACGCAGCCGGTGGCGCTGATCAGGCCGGCATCGGGTAGACCGAGGAGGAGTTTCGGGCGGGGCACGTCCTTCTCCAGATTCTTGAAGAACAAGGTGGAAACGCATTCCACGGGCACCTCCAGAGGATCGGGGAAGTAGGAGCAATCGATAAGGACGACGGTTCCTTTCGAGGTGGTGCGGGTGCCGATGAGTTCGCCGCTGAAACGGTTGCCGTCATCGTCGATCAGGGCGTCCTCGGTCGGATCGCCGCGGTCCTCGCTGCTGTGGCGGTCGCGTTTGGAATTCCAGGCGCGGAGGGTGACCGAGCCGACCCGCAGGGTGCCGGGGTCGCCGCTGAGCGAGTTGAAGATGAGGATGTCTCCCTCGGGCGCTGGGGTGGGATCGGAGAGTTCTTTTGCCACCAGCTGGTCATTGACGTGGATTTGCAACTTGCGGCTCGGGCGATCGACCCGGAGTTCCAAGGTGGCGCGCTGGGTGGGGTAATCCGAGATCGACCACGGGATGTCACCGAGGGTTTGGAAGGTGTTCGGGCCTGAGCTTTGGCGGTCGAGCTTGAGACGATTGCCGCGGATCTGGAGGCGGTAGCGGTCTTCCTTGGCGCGGCCGGGGGAGGGATTGGAGGAGCAAAAATAGACCTCGAGGTTGGGCGTGCCTTTCCACAGGAGCTCGAACTGGAGGGAGAACGCGGTGGGCAGCTTGCCGGGATCGAACGCGGCGGCACCACGGCCGTTCGAAACGAACCCCGCGGGTTCCAGCTCCCAGGCATTTCCCAGATCCCAACCCGAGGCATCATCCGGGCCCTTGTAGAGGACCCGGCGCGGGCGGATGCCCAGCTGGAGAGAGGCGATGTGGCGGCGCTCGACCTCGAGCGGCTCACAGTAGTCGGTGCGGATGCGGACCGAGTCCGGGCCGATTGATTCCAGCTCACAGGCGAGGCGATCGCCATTGGCGAGGGCGAGCCGGGCCCCGTGTCTGCCGAGGGTTTCGCCGGATTCAGGGAAACGGACTTCGCGGACCGCGTCGAGCCGTAGCTTCAAGGGTGCGAGGGCGAGGGGGGTGCGGAGTTCGAGGATTTCGGCATCCAGGGCGGCGACGTCGCCCCGCATCGAACCGCCGTCCAGCATCGTCACCTGGTCCGCCGGTAGCGGAGACGCCGCGATCCACGCGCAGAGGATGGAGATGACGGATCTCATAAGTCTTCGTCCCAAGGGCTGAGGAATTCTCCACCCTGCCGGAATTCCAGCAAGCTGACCGGGGAGAGATCGATGCGCACGGGGCCGAGGAGGGGTGATGCGATCTGGAGGTGGGTGGCGTCCGACTGGCTGACTTTTCCGGAAATCGAGCCGATGGGCTGGAACAGCGCGCGGACGCGGTCGGCGCTGTCTTCCTCGACCGCTTCGATGGGGCGGTCGGCGAAGTGGACTTCGGCGATTTCTTCGAGCGGGATGGAGAGCTGGGCGTAGGCGCTTTCGAACTCAAGATGGCCGTCGGCGATGCTCTTGACCTCGCCGGAGAAACGATCGGTGCCGTTGGTGAGAAGAACCAAATCCCGTTCGGGATGGCGGAGGCTGCGTGCGGCATCCGGCATGCCGTTCCATTCGGCCACGAGGATATTGGAGATCCGCAGGGCCTCGCGGCTGCCCGGCACCATGAATCCGATGCCGCCGCCCGATGTGGGCTCTTCCGGCTGATCGTCGAGGTTCCATCGAAGCATGTAGCTGCCATCGACGAAGAGGGTGACCGTACGCCGGTCGAGATCGGTGCGGATCTCGAAGTCGGCGCGGTCGCTGTGCCCGAATTCGACCGTGGAGGCCGCCGAGCGGATCATGCGGGAAAAGGGTTTCCCTTCCTCATCGAAACCGCAGCGCTGGAGCGTGGCGTAGGATCCGCGGAGGGTAAGGACCAGGCAGTTTCCGAAAGCGGTGGTGGGCAGGTCGGGGCGGGACCGCGGTTCCTCGTCATCGGGTGCGGGTGCGGGCGGGGAGGCGAAGTCGGCCATGAAGGCGACGGAAAACGGCGGGCGGTTCCGCCAATCGAGATGGAAACGCAGCACTGACTGTCGGGGCGTTTCCAGAGGCAGCCGAAGGGCTTCGGGGCCACCGCTGTAGTACCAGTAGCCGCCGGTATGTTGCCAGGTCGGCGACGAATCGTCGCCATCGGCCTCTTCCAGACGCTCGGGATCGTCGGTCTGGGGATTGATGGTTTCCCACCCTTCGGCACTGAAGGGGCCGGCGTAGATGAGCCGTCCGCCAAAGGGATTCGGCGCGAGCGAGGTCAGGTGGCGGGCGGGCACCGTGAGGGTGCCGGCGAAGGGGGTGTCGAGTGCGAGCTGGTCCGCATCCATGCGCCGGATGACGCCGGGAAGGCAGTCGCCATTGGTGAGGAAAACGTGGGAACGGTCTCCGGTGGGCGTGGCGGGACGGGCGCCGCGGAGCGCGATGTGCCGGACCTTGTCGAGGCGGAATTCAAGCGTGCTCCCGGCGTCCTCACGGTCCCATTGCAGCATGCCCGCGGGCGTGATGCCGGCGTACCGTCCTTCGAGGCTGCCGTCGGTCAGACGGAGCATGTCCGGCTCGGCGGCCGTGGCGAGGCCGGCAAGGAGCGGGAGCAGTCGGAGGAAGTACGTCATTTCTCGTAAATCGGAAGGTAGCGGTAGTTGATGGCGAGCGAGAGCAGGGCACCGGCGGTGCTGAAAGCCTCGCCCTTGTCGCCGGGCCAGGAGCCGTCGGTGCGCTGGAGCACGGCGAGGTAGCGGACGTTCTTGTCATTCCATGTCGTCCACAGCTCGTCGCTGGCCTGGTGGAGCGCCTGCGACATATAGTATTCGTAGTAGTAAGGGTAGTGCTGGTCGCGGTAGTCGAGGTGCTCGGCGAGGTAGCTCACGCTTTTCTCAAAGCCCTTGCCGGTGCGCTCCTTGGCGAGGCCGAGGCAGGTGACGCCGATGGCGGTGAGGGTCGGTTTTCCGCCGCCGGCGGAGGTGTAGCCGTAGGAGCCGTCTTCATCGCGGCAACGGGCCATGAAGGCGAGGCCCTTGCGGATGGCTTCCTCCGGGACGCCGATGCCTGCATTCCGCGCGCCGAGCAGGGCGACGAGTTGGCAGCCGGAGACGGTGGTGTCGGCGTCGCGGCTTTCCGGTGAATAGCGCCAGGCGTTGGCGGGGTTGCGTGCCTGGGCGGTGAGGATGAGCTGAACGGCGCTCTCCAGAGCTTCGGCGAGGTCCGGGTGACCGACCATGCCGTAGGCCTCGGCGAGGGCGAGGGTGGCGAAGCCGTGGTTGTACATCGAGTTGCCGATGTAGCCGTTGCGCTCCTTCTGGTTGGACAGGATGTAGTCGATGCCTTTGCGGATGGCCTCGGCGTAGGGACCGTGGACGGGATCGTCCCCGTGGGCGAGGAAGGCCTTGATGCAGAGGCCGACAACGGCGGGTTCGCCGCCCATCGGATCGTTCCAGTAGCCGTCGGAATTCTGGGTGCGCAGGAGGTAGTTGAGGCCGCGTTCATACATCGACTCGATCTGCGCCGGAATCGGATCGGTGGGCCGGTGGGGAAGGATTTGGGCGGCAAGGGGCGCGACCGTTGCGACGGCGACGAACCAGATGGAAACGAAGCGGAAGCCGGTCATGGTTCGAGAGATTTGAGACCGCGATTGTAGGCCTTGAGGGCGTCGTTGAACTCGGGCGGCAGGGTCTTTCCTGCCACGCCGGCACCTTTGGGGACGCGCCGTTGACCGGTGGCGCCCTCCATCGAGCCGTCGGTGCTTCCATTGGCGAGGTCGGAGTCGCCCGTCATTCCAGTGCCGCCACCCTCGCCGGGCTTCTTACCAGGTCCCTTCGGTGCACCGCCGGGCTGCATTCCGAGCATCCGCTGGAGCATCTGCATCATCGCGCCGTCCTCCGGCGATTCCCCGCCGTCGCCCGACTGTTCCTGACGTTTTTTGGCGGCTTGGTAGATTTTCTCGATGACCTCGGTCTGGGCGGCGAGGGTCGGGCCATCGGTTTCGTGCTCCCAGAGGCGCTCGCTGGCCTCGTCCATGGCGTCCTCGACCTCGCGGAAGAGGGCGATGACTTCCTCGGAGGTCTGCTCGATGGTCAGCTGCTGGACATCGGCCGCGAGTTCGTCCTGCTGGTCGGACAGGCGGCGCGAGCTTTCCTGATGGTGGGCGACGGCTTCGGCAAAATCGACCGGCTCACCGGCCGGCGCGACGAGCGGGGCGATGCAAAGAACGAGGGTGACGCGTTTCACGGCCTTCATGGGGTTCCTCCTTGGCTGGCGGAGCGGCGCAGGGTTTCCAAGGCACGGGTGCGGGCGCGCAGGTCCTGTTCTTCCTGCACCATGCGCATGACGCGCAGCATGAACTCGAAGTCCTCGTCTTCCGGAGATCCACCCCCGCCTCCGCCGCCCCCGCCTTGGGCCTGGTTGGCGGCTTCTTCGAGGAGCTTGGCCCACTCGCGCAGTTGATCGGCCCAGGTGTCGGAGGTGTCGGCGGCCAGGTAGCCTTGATTCCGCTCGATGCGCTGGCGGATGTTTTCCAACTCGATCTGGATGGCGGACGAACGCATGGCTTCCAGCACTCTGCCATAGTCGGGGTTGTCGGTACGGGTAAAAAAGTGGCCGAGGTCCTCCTCGATCCAGCGGATATCCGAGGTGGTTTCCGCCTGGAGGCGGAGGATGTCCTCAAGCTCGCCGAGATCGGCGGGATCCAATTCCTCCGGGCGCAGGCCGAATTGCTCCGAGCTATCGAGCGTGGCGTGGGTGATGCCATCCTGATCGGAGGCGGCCTTTTTGAGGCGACTGACGAAGGTGCTGGCCTCGAACCGCTGCTTGGCCTCGTTGGCCTCTTCAACTGTTTTGCGGATTTTTTCCAAGGCCTGCTTCTGCCGTTCGACGGCTTCGTCCATGTCGCGGCCGGTTTTCTCGTCGGTGTTCTTCGGATCGCCGGCTTCGCCGAGCTTCCCGCTCACGCCGGGCAGCGCGTCTTTTCCGAGTTCGCGTAGGGACTGCATCATTTCGCTCATGCGACGCAGCGTGTCGGGGTCGATGGTTTCGTTCCGTGCGCCGTCCTTGAGGAGTTGTTCGACGCGGTCGGCGAGGTCGCGCATCGCCTCCGCCTGCTGATTTTCCTGCTGTTCCTGGGTTTGGAGGCGCTTGAGGTTTTCCTCCTCGTGGAGTTCGGCCGGATCCAGCCGTTCGAGCCGCTGGTTTTCCTCGTAGAGGTTCCTTTCCCGGCGGGCGAGATCCTCCAATTCGCTGATGGAGCGGTCGAAGCGGTTCTTCAACATCTGCGCGTGCTCCTGAAGGCTGAGGACGTAGAGGGTGACGGGCTGCGAGTAGATCCGCCCGCGCTCCGGAAGGTAATCGGTGGCGTAGGCACGCAACGTGAGCTTTTGGGGCGGGATGCCGAAGGCGTCGGGCGAGAAGGCGACGGGAGCGCCCGCGCGGACGAGATCGGGTGATCCCTGTTGCAGGGAAAGCGCACCATTGGCGGCGGCATCGGAGCCGGGGAGCGAGGGCTCGCCGGACCACTCGATACCGAGGTCTTTGAGCCCGAAATCGTCAGTCGCCGCGACGGTGAAATCGACCGTTTCGGCGGCGAGAATGGCCCGGGTGCCGGTGAGACCTTCGATGTACACGGTGGGAGCTTCATCCGGCACGGCATGGACCCTCAGCTCGAAGCCGGGAGCACCGTCGAGGCCGAGATGGTCGGTCCATTGGAAAGGGATCCTCAGGGAGGTGTCACGGACGTCGATTGGCCCGGTCAGGGCACGGCCGCCTTCGACCTCCACCGCCACATCGGAATCCACGCGGGGGCGGGTATCGGCCGCGTCGGCGATCGCCTCGGCCGGGCCGGCGGAGGCCCGGGCCAGCTGGCGGTCGGACTGGATCGATAGACGCACCGTGGAGCCTTCGACCGCGCGGACCGAGCCGGTGGTCAGCGGCTGCTTTTCGACCGGGCGCTGGAGGTAGGGCGGATGATCGATCTCGGCTTCGCTGCGGGCGATGGTCGGTCGCAGCGTGGGCGTGACGAGCAGCTTGTGGATGGCATCGCCGATTTCCACCCTCAGGAACTCGCGCCGGAGCTGACCGGGGAACGCGAAGCGGTAGGTGCCGCTCTCCAGTCGCGCGGTTACCGGGTTCTGCGAACCGTAGCGTGCCATGCCCTGCTCCGGCTGCCAGCGGCTGTCTGCATTCAGGCGCAGATCCAGCGTGAAGGCCTCGCCCATCGGCACCGCCATTTCCAGCGGGACATCGTCGAGTTGGGTGAAGGTGTAGCGCGGCGTTTCGGAGAGCGGAAAAAGCCAGCGCCGCAGCGAGTTCAGACCGGCCTCCGGAACCAGCGTTAGGGCCGTGCCCGCGACGAGGAAGAGGAGGATCACCGCGAGCGACCAGCGGCGGTGCCGGGAGAGCGGCAGCAGGTCGTCGAGCTTCCGGTTCCGTGTTTCCGCCGCCACCGAGTCCATCGCGGCGGCGCGCAGGCGGGGCGAGAGGGTGTCCTCGTTCTCGGACTGGTTGGCGAGGTCGATGACGCCCAGCAGCCGATCTCCGAGGCCGGGGTGCTTTCTGGAAATGAGCTTCGCGAGCTGGTCGTGATCGCGATGCCGCCAGACCCAGCGATGAAGCCACATCGGGGCGAAGACCGCGGACAGCGACGTGCCGGCGACCAGGATGGCCAGCCGGGCCAGCGCGGGGGTCGCGGAAAAGCGATCGATGGCGAAGACGATCAGGAATGACAGCAGCAGGCCGAAGATGCCGGCGAAGACGGCCTCGGAGATCTTGGTTCTCCAGAGCTGCCGACGGTATTCGACCAACTGCTGGCGGAGGGACTCCGGCAGGGGTGTGCGGGTCGGTTTCGGTTCGAGCATCGGCGGGGTGAAATCGGGATCGACCGGATTTCCGGGAAAGTTCCAAAGGTTCCGGCAGTTAGCCAGCGGAAATGAGCGGGAGGGGCCGGGCGGCAGCTGCGTTTTTCCGGATCTTCCCGCACCCATGCCGGGCGGTGCGGGACCTCAAGACTCCGCTTGGACCACCATGTTGCTGATCCTTTCCCGTCCGATCGTCGTCGGATCCCCATGGCCGGGGAGGACGCGGGTGTCGTGAGGGAGCGGGTAGAGCTTTTCGACGATCCCGCGGCAGAGCAGGTCGAGATCGCCGCCGGGAAGATCGCCGCGGCCGGTGGAGCTGTGGAAAAGGGTGTCGCCGGCGAAGATGACTTCCATTTCCGGGAGGTGAAAAACGACGCTGTCCGCCGAATGGCCGGGGACGTGGAGGAGGGAGAAATCGAGCCCGTCGATTTCCAGCCGGTCTTGCCCCTCAAGCGTGTGATCGACAGCGAACTCTTCGACATCGAACGGCATGCCCCATTGGCGCACGACTTCTTCGAGGGTCAGGGCGCGGGAGAACGCATTCCATGCATAGACCGGCACGCCTTTGGCGGCGATGGCCGCCGCGGTCATGACGTGGTCGAAATGTTGGTGGGTGAGCAGCAGTGCCGTCGGCAGCACGCCGCGTTCGTCGAGCCAGCGGTCGGCCTCCATCGGCGCGTCGATCATCACGTGTCCGCCGCCCGGTGTTGAAACCAGATATCCGTTGGTGAGGAGATACCCTCCTTCAAATCGCTGGATGCCTTCCACGGCGGGAAAGGAAGCGGGCGGGATGGCGGGTGTCAAACCCGCGGCCGGGCCGGGATTTTGGAGGAAATCCGGCGTCCGGGTTCTAACGGCGCAACAATACGTATCGGTGCCGCGCGGGGCGACTCAGGTTTTAGTTGCCGCGCTTCCCAACCGGGGCCTAGACTTCCGCCCCCGATTCGACTCCGGATCGGAGAGGAAAGGGGTCCTCTCCCATCCGGGGTTGGCCGGGCGACTTCATTCATCATGAATCCAGACCGCGCGACCCTTAATTTCCTCAACGGTTTCCCCGAGGAATCCCGCAAGCTGGGCGAGACCTTGCAGCAAGACGGCATGGTCACCCAGATCTTCGGCAACCACCTGTTCATCCAGGGGCGCGTCGAGCACGAGAGCGGTACCTTCCGCACCAGCCTGCGTCTCCAGGGTAACCGTTGGTTCGGCTCCTGCACCGCGGAGGACGAGATCATTTCCGGTGCCTGCCAGTACGCGACGATGATGGAGCGGATGCACCGTGGCGAGGCGCTGCCGGAATCTCCCAACGAGTTCGACGACACGCCGGTGCTCGACATCATCGAGGACAAGCTCGGCCGCGAGCTCGACGACAAGGAGGCGGACTTCGTTTCCAAGGTCGAGAAGCGCTACCGCCGCTACGTCATCGAGGGCGAGATCCACGACCACGACATGGTGCGCCTGACGCCGCGCTGGGAAATCACCACCTACGAGCCGCTCGAGCTGTGGCCGATGCCGCCGGGCGACATCCTCGAGTTCTGGAACTACCTCGCCTACGCCTTCTACAAGCGGAAGCTCCCGTATCCGGACTTCATGAACGTCATCACGGATCTGAACTACGTTCAGAAGAAGATGGCGGATTGGGAGCAGGAGCGCGAGGTCGCGGCCTGGTACGACCGCATCGAGCAGGTCAACGAACGCCCGCCGCAGGGCCCGCCGATGAACATCGCCTTCCGTCTGGTGGCGACGATCAACGAGGCCCGCCTCGAGGGCCGGGAGGGCAATGGCCCGTGGATGCAGCTGCGGGAAAAGAACGAGATCGAACGCTACTTCCCGCTCTTCGCCGAAGCCGCGCTGCGCATGGATGCACCCAGCCAGGTGCTGTGGGAGCATTTCCTCGCCTATTACAAAGAGACGGGCGAGACGACCTTCGACTTCGATCAGGAGCATGCCTGCCGCTTCATGAACCGTCTCTTCCGCCAGCCGGCGTTGAAGGGCTACCTCGTGAACCTGGACGAGAAGGAATTCAAGGTGGTGGACCGCCCCCTGAGCTGGGTCTGCGAGGACGATCCTTATGATCCGGGCAGCTACGCCCTGCAGCTCGTCACACTGGAGGGCGAGAACGTTTCCCACTCCGTGCGCATGCTGCCGGGCCGCAAGGAACTCTATCAGTCCGATGAAACCGTTTTCCCGGGCCCGCCGCGCTGGCTGGAGGAAACGGAGATCATGCCCCGCTACCTGATCCCGAAGAAGGTGATCGATTCGCTCGAGGGCGTCGAGTTCCTCCGCAAGATCGGTGCTTCGCTGCCGGAATCACTGAAGAAGCGCGTCGTGGATCTCGAGCTGAAGCCGAAGTTCGAGCTGAAGCTCGTCGCCGGCCTGACCGCGGCGGAGACCGAACACCTGGTGGTGGAGGTCAACGCCATCGAGTCCAAGGACCGCCGCACCGAAAAGCTCACCCGCGAGGGCTGGGAAGTCGTCGAGCAGCAGTCGTTGAAAGGCCGCCAGCTCCTGCGTTTCGCCCGCGAAGACCTCTACCCGGTGCCTTCGCTGCTGGAGGAAATGGGGCTGACCTACGATGAAAAGCTCGGAGCCTTCAAATCCCGGATCACCAAGCAGTTTCCCGAGAAATTCGCCGAATGGATCCAGACCATGCCCGAGGCGGTCACGCTCGATATCGATGTCCGCCTGAAGTCGATCCTCGCCGATCCCGTCACCGCCGCGGTGCGCTTCGAGGTCATCAATCAGGACATCGACTGGTTCGACCTGCGGATCGTCATCGACGTCGACGGCGTCAATCTTTCCAAGGCGCAGATCCGTCAACTCGTGGCCGCCCGCGGTGGCTACGTGCGGATGGAGGACGGCTCCTGGATGCGGCTTGAGATCAAGCTCGATCCCGAGCAGCGCGACGCCGTCACCCGCCTCGGCCTCGATCCCTTCGACCTTTCCGGAGAGACCCACCGCATGCACGCGCTGCAGTTGGCCGATCCGAAAGCGGCCGAGGTCTTCGACCCGAAAGCGTGGAAGCGCATCAAGGACCGCGCTGGCGATATCACCATCGATGTGAGGCCGCCGGTGCCGGACCGTCTCGACGCCACCCTGCGGCCGTATCAGGTCGAGGGCTACCAGTTCCTCGCCTATCTTTCGACCAATCGCTTCGGCGGCATCCTGGCCGACGACATGGGTCTGGGGAAAACGATCCAGTCGCTCACCTACATCCTGTGGCTGCTTGAAGAGCGCGAGAAAAACAACGAGTCCCACCGCCCGGCGCTTATCGTCTGTCCGAAGTCGGTGCTCGATGTGTGGGCCAGCGAGGCGCAGAAATTCTGTCCCGGCGTGCGCGCCAAGATCCTCCGCAACCGCGACGATCTCGACGTGCCGGAGACGCAGGAGAACATCGACATGCTCATCCTCAACTACGCGCAGTTGCGCGTTTGCGGAGACCTGCTCAATGAAATCAAGTGGCTCACCATCATCCTCGACGAAGGCCAGCAGATCAAGAATCCGGACTCGAAGGCCGCTAAGTGCGCCCGTGAGCTGGATTCGCAGAACCGCCTGGTGCTGACGGGAACGCCGATCGAGAACCGCCTCCTCGACATGTGGTCGCTGATGGCGTTCGCCATGCCCGGCGTCCTCGGCAGCCGCGCCTACTTCAAGAAGCGCTTCGACAAGAGGAAGGACCCGCTTTCCCAGAACCGCCTGGCCGCCCGCCTGCGCCCGTTCCTGCTCCGCCGGACCAAGCTCCAGGTGGCCCAGGACCTGCCGCCGCGGACGGAAGAGGAGGTCTACTCCACCATGGATGGCATCCAGCAGGATCTCTACAAGGCCGAGCTGAAGCGGATTCAGAAAGCGCTGTTGGGGCTCGATTCCGACGAGGCGGTGAAGAAGAACTCCTTCGCCATTCTCCAAGGACTCATGCGCCTGCGGCAGATCTGCTGCCACCCGGGCCTGATCGATCCGAAGTATCTCAAGGAAGAGAGCGCCAAGATGGAGTCTCTCTTCTACCTGCTTGATCAGCTCTACGAGGAAGGTCACAAGGTACTGGTCTTCTCGCAGTTCGTTTCGATGCTCGATCTGATCAAGGCGCGCCTTGAGCTGGACGCCCGTCCGTTCCACTACCTCACCGGGCAAACGAAGGACCGGAAGGGCGAGATCGAGAGCTTTCAGACGACCAAGGACGCCTCGGTGTTCATGCTTTCGCTGAAGGCGGGCGGTGCCGGGCTGAACCTGACCTCGGCCTCGTACGTGATTCTCTACGACCCGTGGTGGAACCCGGCGGTGGAAAACCAAGCCATCGACCGCACGCACCGGATCGGTCAGAAGAGCAAGGTCATCGCCTATCGTCTGCTGACCCGCGACACGGTCGAAGAGAAGATCCGCATCCTGCAGCACCAGAAAACCCAGCTCGTCACCAACGTCCTGGGCGACGAGGGCTTCGCCTCGAATCTCGGGCTTGATGACTTGCAGTTCATCCTCAGCCACGGTGGGGAGGACGAGGAGGATTTCCCGCAGCCGGCACGCAAGACCGCGAAGAAGGTGGCGACCTCCGAGGAGGAAGAGGAATCCGAGACCCTGTCGCTCGCGAAAAAATTGCCCAAGAAGCTGCCAAAGAAAAAGGTGGCCAAAGAGGGCGCGAAAAAGCAGAAGTGAAGAATCACGGATCTCATCCGTTTTCCAAAAACCCCAGACAATCGCCCTGCTCGCCGGTTTTCCGGTGGGTGGGGCGGTTCCTTTTTCCGGAGGCGCTTCTTGGAAGGGTTCTTAAATGATCCGCTTTGCCATCGCCAGCCGCAGCTCGGGCAACCATCCTCCGAGCCGTGCGGCGATTGGTATCCATCGACGAGATCGCGGGCCTTCCGGGTCCGGCTCACTTGGCTCTCGGGGTGTTTGACGGCGTCCACCTCGGGCACCAAGCGGTGATCGCGCGGGCGGTCGAGGCGGCGCGGGACCGCGGAGGCGCGGCGGGAGTGTTGACTTTTGATCCGAACCCCCTCCGGGTCCTGGCTCCTGAGAAAGCGCCGGCGCGGCTTCTGGCTTCGCTCGATCACAAAGCGGAGATCCTGGCTCCCTTGGGGGTGGATTTCCTGGTGGCGCTGCCGTTCGATCAGGAGCGGGCGCGGGTCGAGGCGGAGGATTTCGTCAACGAACTCATTGCGGCGGGATGTGCGACGCTTGTCGCCGGCGAGGATTGGCGGTTCGGCCGGGATCGGCGCGGCGGGCGCGGCCTGCTCGACCGGATGGCGGCGGAGAGGGGTTTCGATTTCCACGCCATCGCGCCGGTGATGATGGAGGGTGAGAGAATCAGCAGCACCCGGGTGCGTCAGGCGATCCGGGATGGAAACCTTGATGCCGCCGCGAGAATGCTGGGTCGCCGCTACACGGTGCAGGGGCGGGTGATCAAGGGGCGCGAGCTCGGCCGCAAGCTCGGCTTTCCCACCGCCAACCTCGAACGGGGGGAAGAACAGTACCCTCCCGATGGAGTCTGGGCGGTGCGGGCAGGAGTCGGTGGCGTGTGGCATCCGGCCGTCGCGAATCTCGGCGTGAGGCCGACGGTGGACGGCAGCGTGCGGCAACTCGAGGTGCACCTCATCGGGTTTCAAGGCGATCTGTATGGCGAGCTGATGGAGGTGGACTGGATCCGGCATCTGCGGGGCGAAAAGCGTTTTGCGAGTCTCGACGAACTGGCTGCGGCGATTGAGGTCGACCGGGCTGCCGCGGCCGCGTGCCTGGCCGATGCCAAAGAACGATGAAATTTCCCGGATTTTCGGCTTACGCTGCCCGATGCAGCTCCCTATAAGCCTTCGAAAACCCCGGCATGCCTGAACTTTCCATTGCGTCCATCCGCGTCCCGATGCGCCATGTTCTAACTCTTACGGCCCTGATTTGTGCGGCAACGACCCTGCCCTTGGCGGCCCAGGGTTCGTCGCTCGCCGAGGCGGAGCTTCAACGCCGCACGGCTGCGGCCGTGGAAGCTCGCCAGCTCATGGAGAGTGGCGATGAAGCCTATCAGAAGGGGGAATACGACGAAGCTGCGAAAGCCTACCGTGGCGCCGTCGAACTGCTTCCTTCCGGGGCCCCAGTCTTCGCTGAACAGCGCGCCTTGGCCACTGAGCGCTTCGCGCAGGCTTCTGTCGAGATCGCGCGCAAGGCCCGTCGCTTGGGCAATCTGGACAAGGCGGAAGCCGCCTTGGATGCGGTGCTTCAGCCGGACATGCTCCCCAATGACATCGGGGCGCTCGCTGAGCGGGAGCAGCTCTTCGACCCCATTCGAACCAATCCGGCATCCAGCGCCGAACATACTTCCGACATCGAGGAAGTTCGCTTTCTTCTCTACCGCGCCCACGGTGCCTTCGAAGCAGGGAAATTCGATGAAGCGCATGCGGTGTTCGAGGACGTCCTCCGCGTGGATCCGACCAACACCGCCGCTCGCCGCGGAATGGAGAAAGTCGCCGCCGCGAAATCGAGCTATTTCATGGCCGCCCGCGACCATGCCCGGGCCGAGATGCTCGGGATGGTGGATGGGGCGTGGGAGCTGGTTCCGCCCGCTCCGGAGGCCTTCGGTTTCGAAGATGTCCGGGTCGATTCACGCGAGCAGGCGGTCGATTACTCCACCAAGATCCGCCAGATCGAAATCCCGGTCGTGATGCTGGAGGACGTCTCCATCATCGAAGCGATCGATTTCGTCCGCGGGCAGGCGATCGAGCTGGATTCCCAGGAGCTCGATCCTGCTCGGCGCGGAGTGAACATCGTTCTGGATCTGAACGACAACCCGGCGATTCTGAGCCATCGGTTCAATCTCAGCCTGCGGAATGTGCCGCTGCTCCAAGTGATCGAATACATCGCCCAGGAAACCGGCACTGTGGTGGTCGAGCAGCCCTATGCGATCACTCTCCGGCCGGCGGGTTCCTCATCCGCGGATCTCGTTACCCGCACCTTCCGGGTTCCCCCGGACTTCCTCAGCGCCGGATCGACCAATGCCGAAGCCCCTGTGGACGTCCCCGACCCGTTTGGCGACGATGGCAGCACGGGCGGTGGTGTGACTGCTCGCCGGCTCACCGCCCAGCAGGTGCTCGAATCGCGGGGCGTGACTTTCCCCGAGGGGGCCTCAGCGAGTTTCAATGCCTCGACCTCCGAGCTCCGGGTGATCAACTCCACCGCGAACCTGGCGATGGTGCAGCAGGTCGTGGATGCGCTGGCCAGTCAGGAGCCGACCTCGGTGATCGTCGAGGTGAAGGTGATCCGCACCAGCCAGAAGAATCTCGAAGAGCTGGGTTTTGACTGGCTGATGGGGAACTTCGGTGTCGGCGGCGCGGGGAGCATCCCCGGCACCAATCCGGTGTACATCGGCGGTGGCACCCAGGGCAACGGGGGCGACTTGTCGGATATCCCAGTGGGGGGCATGTTTCCCGCGCCGATGACAGCCGGAAACCGCAGTGGTCAGGAGGCGATCCCGCTCGACTCGCTCGACGACATCATCGCCAATCCCGATCGCATCGCCCAGAGCGTAGTTCCCCGCGCCCCCGGAGCCCTTTGGGTCAATGGGTTTGTCAACGATACCTTCGTCAACATGATGATGCGCGGGCTCGGCCAAAAGAAGGGGACGGACTTGATGACCAAGCCCTCGGTCGTGACCCGCAGTGGGCAGGCGGCGTCGGTGCGCGTGACCCGTGAGTTCATCTACCCTACCGAATATGAACCGCCGGAGCTGCCGAACTCGATCGGCACCTCGTCGGTGATCGATTTCTCCGGTGGCTTCGGGTTAGGCGGTGGCTCGGGATCGAGCTTTCCCGTCACCCCGGCGACACCGACCAGCTTCGAAATGCGGGAAATCGGGGTGATCCTTGACGTACTGCCGACGGTCAGCGCCGACAAGAACTACGTCGATGTCAGTCTCAAGCCCGACCTCACCGAGTTCGACGGCTTTGTGAACTACGGCTCACCCATCACCTCTGGTTCTGCGTCGAGCCTTTCTTTCGGGGGGGGTGGCGTAAGCCTCACGGAGGAGCCGCAGATTCTCACTCGGAACGAGATCGTCATGCCTGTGTTTTCAAAAATGGCGACGGAAACCTCGCTCACCGTGGCGGATGGCGCGACGATCGTCATCGGCGGCATGCTGGAAGAACGTCACCAGAACATCGAGGACCGGACCCCGGTGCTGGGCGACCTGCCCATCGTGGGCCGGCTGTTCCAGAGCAAGGTGGATGCGCCTACCCGGACAGCGATCCTGTTCCTCGTGAACGTGAAGGTAGTGGACGCAGCGGGTCGCCCGTTCAACAATAGGTGAGCCCCGGACCGAGGACCGAGCGACACGTCATGTCTGATTCTGATAAGGACAACTATAGCATTGATGAAATGCTGGAGCGCCTCAAATCGCGTTCCACCCCGAAAGCGGAGAATGAACCCGAGCTGGTGACCCGGGAGGATGGGTCACAGGTTTACCGCGTCCGCAAGCGCAAGCGAAGAAGTCGTCAGCCGCACAAGGAGAAGGAGGTGAAGCGCCGTCGGCGGACTTTGGTGACGGTGAGTTTCGCCACCATTGTCGCATTCTTTGCAGGCATTGCGGTCATTGTGTGGCTGCTCTATCTCAATGGCCCGAGCTATCAGGCCAAGGTGGAGGATCGCATTTCAAAGGTCAGCGGTGCCGAAGTGGAAACCACGCTGTTCCGGGCCACTCCCCTCGGCGTCGGATTCCAAAACATGACTTTGAAATGGCCCGAGACCTCGCCGGTCGCCAGCCTCAGGATCAGTCATGCCTCGGGCGATCTTGATTTTTCCAGTCATCTCACAGGTCAGTGGCGGGGCGAGTTGTTGCGAGCCAATACCGTGGAGATGGTGCTGCAAGCGCCTGCTCCGGGGCCGCAAACCGGGGTGATCCCCGCTGGCGGCATCCCTTTCCTCCAGCCCATACGGGCGGGCAACTTCAAGCTCCGCATGGGTGGGGAGAAGGCGACACCGCTGCTCCTTTCGGACGGCTTCGCGACTCTGACCGTGACCGATCCGATGGCACCCCAGGCCACCTTGGTGGTGGAAAAGGGGAGACTACGAATCTGGAACTGGGGTCGTTTCGACCTCGGGGTCGCCAGCTTCAAGCTTGCAGAGAACGGAGTTCAACTCGGAACCATGGTGTTTTCGCCTCTGGAGCACCCGAAGTCGGAGTTCCGGCTTCAAGGCCAGCCGGAGGTGCCCCTGCCCTTGGATGGGAGCGAAGCCACGATGACGCTCGGCATCACCAACATGCCCAGCGAAGAGCTTCTTGGCGCGGACATGGGCTGCCTTTTCGAGGCCACTCTGGAGAATGCCTCGGAAGCCGTGCCCTGCACGGTCACAGCCGATCTCACCAAGCTCGACTCGATCCGGGTGGAAGGGGCGGTTTCAAGCCAATCGAGTTCGCTCGCTTATCTCAAGAAGCTTCCGATGTTCCTCGCGTTGGCCGATTTGATGGACGACCAGAAATTCCATGAACCTCGTCTGGAGCTGAAGCAGCCGGTCTATTTCACCCGTGATCAGGTCGAGGGCACCACCCTCCGGGATTTCGATTTCGACGGCCGCGGAGTGTTGCGGCTCCGTGGAAAAATCACGGTCGATCCGCAAGGCAATCTCTCCGGGCGGCTTGACGTTGGGATCCACCAGACGTCGGCCTTGCTCTGCGATAGCCGTGCCTTCCCGATCGTTTTCTCACGCGAGAGTGAAAACTACGCTTGGGGGACGGTGGAGCTGTCCGGCAAGGCCCGCGCTCCTGCGGATGACCTCGCGGCGCAGATCGAGGCCGCACTCGCCGGTACATCTCCTGCCGTGCAAGGTGCCGGAGGCCTTGAGGACGAATTCGAGCGGCTTACACGCTGAGTTCCGCCGCGTCTTCTATGCTTGTGGCTTCCCGGCTCCGTCTCCAGTCTGTTTCCGCTTCCGGACCATGAGTGCCTCCCCACCTCCGCAACCTTTCTTCGAACACTTCGGACAGGGTGGGGCGATCCATGCTCCGGGGATCAACGACCGGGCGGAACGTAAACTCGGTCGTACCTTGCTCCAACCGGTCGAGGCCCTCGGCCGCGGGATTCTCCTGCGCGCTCCGCGTGCCGGATATGGGAAGACCCATGTTCTGGAGAGGGTCCGCCAGCAGATCGGCGATGGGCATGAGTTCATCCCCTTGCGTCCACTCGACAGCGCCAAGCCGAATGCGGCCGCGGCTGTCGAGGATGCCCTCCGGCGCTTGACCCGCCAGCTCCCTGCCTCGGGCGGACTGTCTTCGCTCGATATTTATTCCCGTCATCTCTTCGCCCTTGGCCTTCAGCCACTCGTCAGCTCGGGAGAGGTGCCATGCCAGGATCGCGAGGCGGCGTCACAGGCGCTGCTGAAGCGTCCTGTGGAAACCTTCAACTTCCATCACGCCCAGGCGGTCACCGCGCATTGGACGCGCGAGAATTTCGAAGTCCTGGGCCCCCGGATTTCGCTGGAAATCAGCAGGGAAACCGGATGCTCGCTCAACCAGGTTGCCTTTTGGGTGGCTTCCTTGTTCCGCTTTGCCACGGCCTCGCCGGAGCAGGCTGGACGCGGCGGCCTGCTGCTCCAAACGGCGACTGAAAATGCGGACGCGGACCGCTTCGGCACCCTTCTGGCGCTGCTTTCGCGGCTCAGACGGATCGTCCTCATCGTCGACGACCTTGAGGGCGTTCACGGCGATCCTGCCGGGGCCCGCGCGATCGCCGGTTTTCTCTCCACCCTTCGCCAGGAAGCCCCGCGGGTGGACATCGTCGTTTCCGTCAACGACGACGTGTGGGACAGTGCGTTTGTGCCCGCGTTGAGCGGAGGGCTCCTCGACCGTTTGTCCGAGGTGGTGATCCGGCTCGATCCCATCGATCACCAGGGGGTTCTCTCTCTTCTCCATGCCCGCGGCTATCCGAATGCCGATGAATTGGCTCGTCACGTCGGTGGTGGAGAGACCGGAACCCACCCCCGTGCGGTCCTGAGACACGCCACGGAAATGGTCGCCGATCCGACTTCCTCGGCCACGTCCTGAGTGATGACGCGGGTGGGTCGATGGATGTCGATTCACGGACATTTTTCCCTTGCCTCAGGCCCGGATCACGTCCCATCTTCCGCCCGCCCCGTCGGGGCAAACCAAGAAATTCCGGTGTAGCTCAGCGGTAGAGCGGGTGGCTGTTAACCACTAGGTCGTAGGTTCGAACCCTACCGCCGGAGCCAATGAAGGGCGCTGATTCTCAATGAGTCAGCGCCCTTCGCCTTTTTCGGGTGGAGTCAGACTGAACACTCAGACTGAACGCTTGTGCTGGCACGGCTGTCCCTTGAAGCACGGTGTCCTCCTGATATGGAAGGAGGAGCATGTCCGACGAAACTTTCAATGCTCTCCAGCTGATTCTTCAATGCCTCGGTTTGGTGGTTGGGGTGGTGCTCTTCGTTGCCGCGGTGTGGCGCGATGACTTCAAAGCGCGAAGGGTGAAGCCCGAGCTGAAACTCGTTCCAGAGGATATCCCTAAAGGAGAGCGAACCACGGTGTACCAGAGGGGGAGTGGATTCCGTAGGAGAGAGAGCTACCGAAGGAGCGAGGAAGAGGAGTCGGAATCTACCGATGCCCCAGATGACCGGGATTCGCGCGATGAGAGCCACGATGGTTCATCTTCCAGGTCTGATGGAACCCCCGCGTTTTATTGGCACCTCAAGCTGGTGAACGAAAGGCCTTGGGTTGTAGCCAAGAACGTGGAGCTTCGGCTACTAAAGCTCTCGGTTCGCGAAGGTAGTGAGAGGACTTCCGAGCGGCCGTTGTCCGGATCGTTGCCGATGATTCAAAAAGGAGGCGAGCATATCGCCGACGTGGGCTACAAGAGCATCAACTGCGGGCTGGTTCGCCTGGTAGCCGGGTGCGGCCTGCAATTGCGGATAGCTGGCCGTATTCCCAATAATCTCCGGCCCCGGCTGTACGATCCAGGATCGATGGAGCTCGTGTTGCAGGCCCAAGGCGACAACGCTGTGAGCAATACCCTCATCGTCCAGATCGACTGGGACGGCGGATTTCCTGATTGGGATGATGGAGCGGACTGTGTGAGGTTCAATGTCCGAGAGGTTTACGATGGATCGTGGATCTGAGTGCGTTCGCAATCAGGTGGCGGTCCTTGGTCTTGACCTAGGTGACAAAAACCTTCGAATGGTCGAAGTTTTCTCGGCAAGGCACGAGGTAGCCGACCCTCGTAACCGTTTCGCCTCCATGAATGTCATCAAAATTCTCCGCCTTTTGCCCGTTCTATGGCTGGTGAGCTGCGCGACTTCCAACGTCATTTCGTGCGGCCCTGACACCTTCATGGTGACATCGTCGGGAGCTGGTTTCGACACCGGTTCAGTGAGAGAGAATTGCTTTAAAAAGGCGAATGACTTCTGCGAGGAACGCGACCTGGTCATGATGCCAGTTGCCATCGATGTCCAAGGCGGAGAGCTGGGCAAACGCCCGCCAACAGCTGAACTCACATTTCGCGCTCTCAGGCAGGGAGATCCAGAGATCGGGCGCCCAAATCTTGAGAAGCCCGATGCCATCATCCGCATCGAATCCCGCTGAGGAAACTTGTCCGAAAAGGTAAGTCGAGGGAGGAGCTCGGTTGAAAGCCCTGCCCTCGGTCACGAAGGCGGGGCAGGTTTCGAGAGAGCGCGAGGCTGCTCAGAGAGGTGAGACGTAGCCAAACGAAGCGTATTCAAGCCGATGAGGCTGTCGACGAGGAATGAGGGGCATGGGTCGCGGAGAGGCTCTCGGATGGCGAATCCGTTACGGTTTGTTACGGTTTGTTACGGTTTGTTACGGTGTGGAGCCCCGTACGCCACTGATTTCGAGAGCGGCAGGCAGGGGAGAACGTTCGTTTACGCTCGCCGAGAGAGGCAGAGGGTCGCGGTGAACCGTCGCGGCACCTCTCACGCAGCCATGGCACCACCTACGAAGGGACGGTACCAGAGACTTCCAAAACGGTGAAGAGGCCGACCTCGGCATGGTCGGAGGATTCGAGGAGCTTTCGTTGGAGAATTTCGTTCATTGGAGTTGAGGTGGTCGGTTGGAGGCCCCGCCGGCGTGTGCCAGCGGGGCTCTGGATTCGGGACCACGCACTCCTCCCAGGTGGAGCGTGGTTCCAATTTTACTGGGCCTCTCTCATTTTCATGGCGGCCCAATACAGCTCGCCTTCCTTTCGAGCCCAAAAGGCTTTCAACACGGCAATCTGTTGGAGCTTCAGCACCGTCGTTCCGGCATGGACGGCCATGATTTTCAGGCGATTGAAGGTTCTCGGATTCGAATAAAGGACGTCCAGGACTGCCAGCTTTCCGTTTCTGAAGTTCACGTTCTCCCGCTCCTTGAGCCAGAGTTTAACGATGCCGCTCCTTCCAGCTTCCCGGAGTTCGTCGTCATCGCTGAAAAACCCATAGCTGAGAATGGCGAAGTGGTTTTCAACGTCCCGGTCGAAATTCTCGCGACACTCTGGACGCGTAGCGAAATGCTTCTCAAGATAGTCCTTGATTCGGAAGGGAATCGGAACCTTCGCGACCACGCCGCTCGCTCCGGAATGGAGCGGGCTCACATCAGCACGGTTCCGTCTGGGAATCTCCACGGTGAGGGTTTCGAGCTTCCGCGGGCTCTTCTTCGGAGTGGTGACGGCCGTGGTGGCGGTGGGAGGTTCTGCGGTGTGATTCATCTTTGAGTCGGGTTGTTGGTTTCGGAGGCGGTAGGCGGTCAGGGCTGTTGCTGTGGATCCGCCGGAGGCAAGAAGGCGGCCTTGTAGTCGGTGAGGGTGACGTAGTGGTCGCGGTGGCCGTCGCGGATGATGCGGCACCGTTTGGCGAGCTGTCGCTGAGTGACGCCGGCGAGGTGGCAGGCCACCGGGACGGGAAGGCGGCGGAGAGCGTCGGGGTCGCCGATAGCCTCGAGCATCCGGTCGGCGACGATTTCGGCGGCTCGTCCGATGATTTCCCGGCGCTCTGACGGTGAGAAGTTCATGATGGAGCGATGAGGTGCGGGTTGCTTCCGGATCAGAGTCCAGCCGTTGGAGCATGGTGGGCGTGAAAGCGCTTCAATGATTCAACCCGGTAGGTGAGTGAGGCCCTCAGTAGGCACTCGATGTCGACGTCGAGAGCTGCGGCGACCTGGTTCATTCTCTTCCAGTCGCGCTCCTTCATCTTCACGGTGAAGGGCACGGAGGGTTCTCCGCAGAGGTCGGAGGAAATCCGCGCCCGCTGCTGGAGATCCCGGCAAACGAAGGCCTGAGTCTTCCCGCTCTCAAGATCGAGTGCGGCGAGATAGCCCACATGGGCGGCGTCGAATCCGTATTTCGAAATCACGTGTTCGGACCGACTGAGGAGGTAGTCGGCGATCCGGGAGGGCATGCGGAAATCGATCTTCACCCACTTCTCAATCACGTCGAATCCGGTGGCTTTGATTCCGGAGCGCGGGCGTTGCCGTGAGGCTGAGTGTTGAACTTTACGAGGCTGGCGAGTGGTGGCGGTGGTCTCGGTCATCGGTTGAGTTGGCGTGGTTTTCATTTCGCTAGCAAAGCTAGCGAAAGAAAGATGGAAACGGCAAGAGAAATCGGCTAGCAAAGCTAGCGAATGGCGAAGAAGGAAAAGACGATCGGGATGCGGGTCGACACAGAGCTCGATGAGGTGCTCTCGCGTCTCGCCGAGGAAGAGCAGCGAACCCCGGCCGGCATGGCTCGCGTGCTGGTCATTGAAGCCCTGACGAAAAGGAAGGCATGGCCTCCGAAGGGGCGGAAGAAGTAGCCCCGTCCCGTCCTCCAGAGCAGTGAGGTCTTCATGTCGTGGGCTTCCTCTCTTCCAGCAGTCGTAGAACCTCCGCCTCATCGCCTGCCGGGCATAGGTCGTGGACCTGGCGGAGAAATCGCTTCCGGTCTCCTGGTAGCGCGGAGAATGCGAAACCGGCTTCCTGCATATCGTCGAGAGCGGCATGGGCGGCCTCGGTGATGTCGGCGCGGGTCGCCCGGGTGACGTAGCGCCACCGATCCCCGTCCTTCCAGCCGAAGCGCCAGTAGCTCGGACCGTCGTCGGATTTGCGCCACGGGCTGATGCGAACATGATAGTTGCCCTTTCTGAGGGTGAAGGGTTTGCGGCTCATTCGTTGGGGTTCGCTCGGGATTGAGGTTTATTGGGACCGGTGGCGGAGCAGCTTCCCAGCGCGTTTGCGCACCTCCTGCGAGGCGTGGGCGGAGGAAAGAGCTTCCAGAAACGCCTCGCGCTGGGATTCGTCCATGGGAGCGAGAATCGAGGCGAGCTTGTCGGCTTTGGCGTCGCGCTTGGCGCGGCGGACCTTCTTGTCCGGCTTGCCGTCCTCGCGGGTCGATGGGCCGAGGGTGTCGTCGAGGTCACGGGAGAACTTCGAGAAGCGAGCCTTGAGGAGTTCGATGCGGTCGGCTTCGGAAAGGCTGCCGCCGGCGGTGTTGTAGGCACCCAGGACGCTCTCGCCGAGGTTGGCGGCCTGAGCGGCGACGGCCGCACCGGGAATGAGGGTGCCCCATGCCTGGACGCTGTCGATCGCCGCGTCGGCACGTTCCTCGACGGTGGCGTCCGCGGCGAAGATGTCGCCGCTGCGGAATGCCTGGCGACCGGCGCGAACCAGCGGGTTCGGATTCGAATCGAAATACCGCACCTCGCTTTCCTGCCAGCGCTCGGCGAAGTCGGCGGGCAAGGTGTTCTCGATGATCCATTCGGCCGCATCGCTGTCGAAGGCACCGGCGGCGGTGGCGGCGGCACCCTCTCCGAGCACCGGCACGGAACGAAGGTGCTCGGTGGAGAGAGCGTAGGCCCACGCCTTCGGATCGGTCATGCGGTCCTTGTAGCGAGCCCACCAGCTCTCTTCCTCGTCATCCTTGCCCTTGGCGGTGGCGGCCCACATCGAACCGAGGGCAGTGACCAGCGCCGGCATCACGACCAAACCGGCGAAGGCCTGTTGGGCGGCCATGCCGCGGCCGTAGGTGCCCTTGCCGGTGAGGAGTTCCCGCACGGCCATGAAGGTGATGGCGGTGTTTTTCCGGCGCTCGGAGATGAACAGGGCGAACGGGAGAGACAGCGGACTCTCGAGCATCATCAGTTCGAACTCCGATTTGGCAAAGCGGAGAGTCGGTTGGGCCGCCCGGAGCAACACGACATCGACCTTGCGGTCGGCGGCGGCGCGGGCTTGCTCCTCGCTCAAGCCGTCGGCGAGGGACTGCTTGCGGGTGCGCTCCCAGATGAAGGCGGCGGCCACGGTGTTGGCGCCCGTATCGACGATGTTGATGGCCTCCATTGCCGGCATCGCGGCAGCATCCGCCACCGCCATCAGCGGCTTGGCGGTCGGTCCGCGTGACTTGGCAAGCTGGGCCTCGAAGGTCGCGCCACCCTTGAGGCGGCGCTGGATGGCCGGCGACTTCCAGGCATCTCTGAAGGCCGCGGGATTGGCGATCACGTCACGCATCCCGGCGAGAAGCTCTCCATACGGGACCTCGTAGGTGACGTTGGCAACGGCGGAGGTATTCGCCACCAGCGTGGACACGCGGCCACCGAGCACACCGATGGCGAAATTCCTGACGACGCTCTTCACCGCACGCTCGATCCAGAGCAGGGAGTTCGCTCGCAGGGAGCCTCCCGCCTCGATGCGACGGAAGCGCCGTTGAAGCGCCTCATGGAAGGCGGACCCCATGCGGGCCTTGATGCTTCCGGAGAGCCTCTCGTCGCGCAGAACCCCGCCCCACTCGCGAAGCGCGGAGACGTGGGAGAGCCAGAAGTTCGTCTGCTGCCGATGGGCGAGGAACACGGCGAGCGCGTTGATGTAGTCCGGCGGCGCGGAGTTCGTGACGCGCTGCTTGGTGAAGGAGATCGAACGGCCGGTGTGCTGGATTCCGCCACCGTCGAGCGCGATTTCCCCGGTGGTGGAGAGGGCGACGTCGTTGCGCACCGGGAAGTATCGCTCGACGAGCCGGAGCCCGATTCCCTTCTCGGTGCGGTGAAGAGCATCGATAGCCATCTGATCAGCCGCGAGGTAGTCGGTCATCCATGCGCCGAGTGCCTTCGTCTGGGGCTCGAGGAATGCCTCCAGCTCGGCCATGGTCTCCGCGTCGTATCCCAGGCCTTCGAGCTTCTCGGCTTGATCCGGCTGGCGCATCGTGAGGTAGAGCTGGAGCGCTTCGAGCTGGGACACCGGCCCGATGCTCTTCCGCTCGCCCGCTGCCTCGACGGTGGTGACGGGGATCGACCGGCGGCGGACCCTCTCCGGCTCGGGCAGGTCGAGAAAGGCTTCCAGCTCGGTGGCGAGTGCCTTCACCTGGCGCGCTGAGAGTTCGACCCTCTCGCCGGAGCGGGTGTCGAACCCGCCGGCCTCCCCGTTGACGATGGCCTCCGCGAACTTGACCGGCACGGAGATGGTGACGGTCCTGCGTCCCTCGATCTTGGAGACTGGCACGGGCGTCTGCTTGTCATTGCTGGAAAGCTCGTGGAGCCGCTTCGCGAGCCCGTGGCGAGAACGGGCTCCGAGGATTGCGCGGAGAGCCTGCGAGACCTCTTCGGAGTCCTTCAGGTCCCTCTCCTGTTGGTCGATCTCGGCCGCGGCGAAGTCCCACTCCATTTCCTCGACGAGGGTCGACACCTCGGGATCCTCGGAAAGCTCCGCGAGCCGGCGGAAGGTCTGGCTCCCTCCGATCATGGCCCCCATCAAACCCTCGCCGAGGCGGCGGAGTTTGGATTCATCGGCACGGACGCGGCGGCTGCGGTCTCTGTCCTCAATGGGACGGTCCATCTTGAGGCCCTCACGGAGCTTCTTCACACGGGCATCCCTCAACTCACGACGAGCGACGAGCACCTCGACCCACTCGCGCCGGCCGTCGGTGTAGACGCCCTGCAGGAAGGCTAGAGCCTCTTCGAGTCGGGCGGAATCGGCGTTCTGGTAGTCGCCGAAAAGCTCGAGCGCCGCAATACGGCCGTCGAGTTCCTCGATCTGCTCCACGGTGAGGCTCTCGCCACCGACGAGGCTTTCATTCAGCGCCACCGCCCACGGGTCCATCACCGACTTCTGTTCGGCGGTGGGGTTGGCGATGCCGGCGTTTTCGAGCATCTGCTGAAGGACCTCCCCGCGGAAGGTGGCGGCCTCCGGTTCCAGCGGCATCGCCACCTTCACCTGATCGAGAACCGCGTGACCCACAGCCCCGATCTTGCCACCCCGAGTTCGAGCGTCGGAGAGCTTCGCCTCGCCCTTGGCCACCTCCTTGCGGATCGCGGTCCGGTAGAGGGTCTGAAGGTGGCTTTCGAGAGCCTGCTCGATCTTCGGGAGGAGTGAGACAAGGTATTCCCCGCGAGCCTCCGAGGTGCGGAGTTCGGCGAGCTTGCGGAAGGAGGTTGAGAGCTTGCCGCGCACCGCGGCGGGGAGAGCCCGGGCGATGGCCTCCAAGGTGGCGATGTCTTGGAGCTGCTCGAAGCGGGCCTGGCGCTTGGTGAACTCGTCGGCCTGGGCACGGATGGAATCCTCGCCAGCCTTCCCCCGGCGGCCGATCGCTTCCTCACGGCGCTTGGCTTCCCGGCGGCGCTCCCTTTCCCGGGTGGCGAGCTTCGTCATCTCGGCCCGGTGGCGGGCACGCTCCTTGTCGCGGAGACCCTTGAAACGGGCGGCGACGGTCTTGCGGGCCTCGGCCATGGCGGTGCGGGCCTGCTGCTTGCGCTCCGGCCCCCACTTCGCGAGGAGCCTCTCTCCTTCGCTCTGGATGGCGGTCTCTTCGTCGTGATCGAGTTGTTCGAGGTTCCGGGTGTGGGTGTTGCGCTCTTCCTCTCGCTGGACCTCGATGCCGGCGAGGTCGGTTTCCAGCCGCTGGGCGGACTCCTGCGAATCGAGTTCTTCCTGAAGGTCCAGCTCGGCAAGCGAGCGCTCGGCGGCTTCGGCATCCATGCCGGACGGGCCGCGCTTCTCGGAACGTTGGCGAACGCCGCGGACCTCCCTCGCCATGGTTTTCCAGACCTTCGCCCGGGAGCTGACGCCGCCGGATTTCACGGCAATGAGGTTGGCCAGGGAGAACAGCGATTCTCCATCTCGCGAAATGGAGAGGGTCTCGCCGGCGGGAGGCTCGACATTCTCCGCCACCATTCGGGCTTCGGCATCCGTCCGCAGCCGCTCCATCTCCGTTTCCTGATTCCCGTCGAAGCCGAGAGACTCGCGGATGGTACTCTCCAGAGCCGGAGAAAGCTCGCCTCCTTGGGAGAGGCGACGCAGGTCTTTCGACAGGGTGAACATGGCCGCGATCTTCTCGGCCATGAGATTGAGGAATCGCTTGAGCTTCTCTCCGAAGTTGAGATCCGCGAAGTTGCCGGCGGCATACTCGCGGGCGACGTAGGAGAAGCCTTCCACGAGGTTGTCGCGAGACTCTCCGGCGAGGAACTGCTTGCCGGTCTGGCGCTCGACGCGGCGCAACTCGGTGAGAAGCTCGGACTCGCTCCACCGGCCACCCTCGTTGAGCTGGGCATGCATGTAGGTCTCGGCCTGTTCTTCCCACAGGGCGGCGACATCCTTTTCGCCCTTGGCGAGGGTGATCGCACCTTCCAGCACTCCGTTGGCGAAGCGGGCCTCCGCGTCGGCGGATCCACGGACGGTGAATTGATCGAAGTCCGATGGGGTGAAGCCTTCGAGAGAGGTCCCGGTCTGGGCAGCGTAGTCTCGCACCCGCTGCCATGCTTGAGAGATGGTGACCTGTCCACTCCGCCGGAGGCCACCGATGGTGGCGGCTTCGCTTTCCGTGACCTCGACACCTGGCCGGGCTTCCTGGAAGCGTGCCTGCTCTTCTTCGAAAGCTCCCTCGATGTCCTCTTCGGAAAGGGCCTCTTCACTGACCCGCCGGGCTTCCTCGAAGTGCTGGGCGATCCATGTCGAGTGAGCGGAAACCGCCTCTTCCTCGGTGGCGGCGGTCTCGGTGGTGCCGTCGGGATAGGAAACCTCGAATCCTCCTTCGGCGCGGGGGCGAACCACGGGGAGCATGCTTCCTTCCGTGGCGGACTCCATCACGCTCTCCGTGGCTTGCTGGCGCTGCTCGGCGGTCTTGCCCCGATAGATCTCTTGAAAGCGCTCGACCTTCTCCTCGGTGCCTTCCAAGGCGGTGACGCTGTCGATTTCCTCGTCGGTGAAAGCCAGAGCCTGCATGCCCTTCCGGTCGGCCATCATGGCGTCGAGGTGATTACGGCGGAAGCGGTCCGCCACGGTCGCGCCACCGGCACCGAGCACGGAAAGCGGGAGGATGGCGAAAAAGGTTCGCGGTGCCTGCTCGGCCAGTTCCTTCATCTCACCGCGGAAACTGGCATCGAGTCCGGAATCGTCGGTGATGCGCTCGGCCAGCTCGCGGGCGACGGGCAGCATGGCGTTCTGGACATTCTCCTGCCCGAACTCCGCCGCGGTCGTGACCGCCGTTCGCTTGAGGAACCCGCCACCGGCCAGTCCCTTGAGCAGCTTGTTGGCTCCGGGGAACTTGCCGAAGAGGGTCTTAGCCTGGAAGCGCTCGATGGCCGCCATCGGCACGGCCGCGGCATCAGCGACGTTGCGCAGAGTGGCGTCATCCACGTCGGGATGCTGGGCTTTGAGCTGGCGGAAGTTGTCCTCCGAATAGACCGCTCCGTTGAGCACCGTTCCAATCGGGCCGGCGAAAGCGGCCCCCATGTAGGGCAGGGACTGGGTGGCGTCGTAAACGCCCTGGGCGAGCATGTTCTCGCTCTGGATGCGGGAAACCTCTCCCTTGTAGTCCTTGAGCACCTGCTTGGCCGACTGGAGCCGGGTGAGATGGGTGGCGAACTGGTCGAGCATGAGACGCTCGGGAGCGGTGAGAAGCCGGCGCTCCTTGTCACGGTCGGCATGGAGACCGTATTCCCCGATGCCCTGGCCTCGGGCGAGGTTGCCGAGCACGTTCAGGGCAGCGTCGCGGGGTGTCCGGGCTTCTTCCACCGGAACATAGATCGGAGCATCCTCTTCAACGAGCTTGCGAATCTCCGCCGCCTGGCGACCCCGCATGAACGTATCGAGGGAGATCCCGTAGGCCTCCATGCCTCGATCGAAGGAGCCCGCGACCTTGCGGAAGAACCCGTCCACATCTTCGCCGTGTTCCCGGGCGAGGGCATCGAGGGCAAAGACCATCTTCGGGAAGTCCTCTTCGGGGAGGGTGGCGAAGGCGTTCACCGCTTCGTCGAGGGAAGGAAAGGCACGGTGTGCGGCGGCATCCGTGCCGGCGGCCTGCGCCACTGTCGCGAACACCCGGCGGGCGAGAGGAATCACGTCGCCGAACTCCCGCTGGAGATGCTCCCGGGTGAAGTAGAGCGTGCGGGCGCTGGCCTCCATCTCCTCCGGCGAGAGTTCCTCGGCGGAAAGCTCCGATTTTGCCACCGTCCATGCTTCCTGCGGAGTGAGCTTGGTGACGGCCATGCGCGAGCCGAGGTCCTGCATCCGCCGGCGGCGGTCGCGCTCCCGATCCTTCCCGCGCAGGTAGGCGGACATGCCGGCGTCGAAAGCTTCGTCGGAGGGCTCGTCGATCCCGAGCACCTCCTTCGCCACCTTCATCTGAGGGACGCCGGTGCGGAGCTCTTCGGGTGTGGCGCCGGTGATGTCCTGGACGAAGAGGTCGCGTGCGAGCTTGGGACGAAGTTCTTCCCGCGGAATCAGCTCGGCAGCGCGCTCGAATCCGTCGAGGAAGCCGCGCTTCTTCGCCACCTCCGCGAAGCTGGCGTCGTGACCGAGAGCGAGCCAGTCGTCGAGCGTCTCATTTTCGCGCTCGGCGCGGCGCCGGGCCTCGACGGTCTCGGCATGAGAGAACAGCGGCCGACGGCGGCGCGTCTTCCAGTCCGAGTATTGCCGGAGGTTCTCGCGAAGCTCGTCGGAAGGGGTGGCGGCAAACGAATCCTGCCATTCCATCGCCGCGGTGTCGGCGGCAACATCGGTGAGGAGGGGATCGGTGAAGTCGATGGCGACGGAATCGAGCGTGGTGGGCATGAGAACGAAGAGGTGTGGGGACGAAGGCAGGGGGCGGAAGGTGAGATGAGCGACGAGACCAGCTCTCTACCACCCACGGCGGAAGAGTTTGCTCTCGGCGATGCGGCGGCGCTCCAAGCCACGCAGGCGCTTCCCGCTGGCATTGCGGTAGAGGAGGATCTTGCTCGCGATTTCCGCCTTGCTGCGGGTGCCACCGGCGAGGAGCTGGCGAATCTTGCCAGTGTTGAAGTCGAAGCTCGTGAGGGCATCGAGTTCGTGCGGCTCGAACTCGATACCGACCCGTGCGGCCTCGTCTTCGACCCGCTTCCGGTGCTGGGAGAGTTCGACGTCGAGACGCCGCGCGGCTTCGGCCTTGTCGATGACCTCGCCGGGTTGCGCCTTGGTCCCGTAACCAATGCTCCACTGGCCGTGGTCCCAATAGGCTTTGCGGTGAAAGCCCTCGGCCTCTCCACCGGCCTCGAACTGCTTCACCATGTCCTTGAGGCTTCCGCCGACTGGCTGATCGGGGGTGGCGTCTCGCGCGCCGGGCGGCCCGCCGGCTTCTCCCAGCATCTCCGAGAGCGAGCGCCGACGTTCCTCGACAGGCACGGAGCCTCCAGAGAGGACCGATCCGGCGATCTCATCCATCGCCACCTTCCGGAACTGCTGATCGAAATCCTTGGCCTCGGGGTTGTCGCGCAACCATTCGGTCATCCGTTCCTCGACCCTCTCACGACGGCGGAGGATCTCGGTTTCCCGCTCGGCATACTCGAAGGGCGATAGCTCCTCGTCTTCGTCAATCGATCCGAACGCGCCGGCCTTCTGATAGACCGCTGAGAGCTTCGAAATCTCCCGCTCGCGGCTCTGATCGCGCGCCTCCTGAAGGTTCTTGCCGTTCCAGGCAGCCGGGTCGAGAGCATGAACACGTTGCCGGAGCGCACCGGACCCGTCTCGGGCACCCATGGCATACACGACCTGGGCCACTTCGTCGTGAGCCGCCCGGTAGTCATCCAGGTTCATTTCTCCCGACTTGTAGGCGTCATGGAGTTCGTTGAGCTGGTCGGTGATCGCGAAACGGGATTCGGCATCGACCGGCTGTGCCTGTTGGAAGTTGAACAGCAGCTCATCATGCAAGGCCTCCTCGATGTAGGGACTCCTCTCCAATTGTCGGCGCAATTCTTCCTCGGTCGAGACTTCCCCGGTCTCAATCGCCGTGGAGATCGCCTTGAGCTGCTCTTTCTGAAAGGCCTGAACATCCGCCTCAAGCCCACGAACGAGGCGCTCCCGGTCCACCTCGGAAATTCCTGGGGTGTTGGTTACAAAATCTGGTGTCCTCACTTCTTCCAGAAGAGCCCTCGGGTCTTCCTCCCGACGTTGCGAAAGCTCTCTGAGAGTCGCCATCCGCAGCCCCTCCCGCTGGAGCCGATCCCGATCGGCCTCCCCAACAAGTCCAGTCGCGATGCCTCGGCTCACGGCTTGTTCGTACTGATTCAGGTCTCCACGCGACGCATGGTAGTTCAGCTCTCCCGCGAACTTCGCCTGCGAGTTCTGATATATTTTGCGGGCCGCCAAGCCTTCAAATTGAAGCGTCTTCCGGACTGCCCATCCTTCGAACTCACCAAGGGCCTTTCCCTGAGCTTCGGGGGAGAGTTCAAGCGTTGCGAGCTGGTTTCGCATCTGGGAGATCATCTGAGCCGAATCCCCCTTCCAATTCTCCGGATCTTGCCGACTGATCAAGCCGTCCTCAAAACGTGAAGCCTCCATTGAGGCTTGCCGCATGAAGGCAGAGATTTTGCCTCCCTCCTCGGCGACGCGGATTTCCTCGGCAAGCTGAAAGCCCTTGTCCCCAACGGCAGCAATGGTCTGCCCGAATTGGGCCATGGCCTTGCCTCTGGCCATGGCGACAGAGGGATCGGCTCGCGGCATAGCTGGGCCCGCGGACAGGTATTGAGTTGGCGGAAGTGGCATGGTTAGTTGATGGCAGTGGTGGATTTTGGGGAGCGTTTGAGCTTCCCAGAAGAGGTGAGGTAGCCGGAGGTGGCGGAAGAAACTCCCTGCAGGGCGGTGGCATAACTCTGCGTTCTCAGGGCTGCTGCTTCGTTTTCACCCTGCCAGATGTCCATCTGTGCGCCTTGAATCAGAGCCCGGTAGCGATTCGAGGCCTCAAAGGACATGTCCTGAATGTCGCGATCCAGCATGGCGGCCGTTTCTCCCAATACCGCCAATGGAGTACCCTCCATCGTCAGTCCGCTCGCCGCATTGGCGGCCCGGATTCGCGCAAGTTCGCGGTTGTTCTCTCGGGCTTTGCGGCGGGCATTCTCGGCGACCACTTTGTTCTCCTGGTCGGCCTGCTGGCGCTGGAGTTCCGAGTTGTAGCGGGCTGAGTTTTCGGCGGCCTTGGCGGCGTTCTGCTGGCCTTGGACGGAGACAGCCGTACCGGCGAGGGAAACGACAGTGGAGATGCCGATGATCCAGTAGCTCATGATTGGGGAAGGTTATGTGGCTGGGACGCCCATCCGTGGGAGAGCGCCGGGTGATTTTCCGGAAGAAGGGAGTTCTGGTGAGGTTCCAGAATTTGCTCCCCGATTTTGAGAATATCGGTCTCCTCGGTGACGTGAAAGGTGGTCCAGATGGTGTCGTCGAGAGCGTAAAGCATGCGGCGCGTTCCTGGTTCAGTGACACCGGTGAAAGGCGCGGCGTATTCGACGTGCTCCGTCTCGGAGATGACGCGGATCCGCCCGGCGGAAATCACGAACGGATGCCGGGTCTTGTGGGTGGCCGAGGTGAGGAGGGCTCCTTTGGGAATGTGGCACTCCCGAATATAGAGACCTGGAGTGAAACGATGGACGACGTGGATTGCAGCGTGTTCAGCCCCATTGGCGATGCTGTTTGCCATCGCTGCCTCAAGCTCGTCGATCGAGTCTCCCGCCACCTTCGATGGCTTCTGGCGTGGATTTAGGGAGTTCATGATTTCAGGAATTTCGAGAGTTCTTCCGTCCCCTTGGAAGTCAGGGAATAGATGGTCTTGCCGCCGGACTTCACGGCCTCCGCCAACCCCTCCGCCAGAAGGTGGTTCTGGAGGCAATTCCAGATGCCTGAGGTGCTGCCGCCGGTGCGTTCGACGAGCTGGGCGTATGAGACGTCACCTGTGCCGATCTCAAGCAGCACGAGCAGCTCCAGGTCGCTCCAGCGGCGGCGGAACTTCCGTTGGATAATCGATTTCAGTTTCATCCGCAGGCGGCGTGAAATTGACGGTGAAACGCGAACATCCTTTCCCGGCTTTCGCGGACGGTTTGAACGAGGTCTTCGGCCTGGGCGTCCGTGTGCTCGAAAATCGCCGCCTCGAAGCATCTCGGGCACTCGTTCGTCTCGATGCTCCCTAGCTTCAGGATGTCCGGGCGAAGTAGATCCGTTCGGCAAACTGCGAAGGCCTTCCCGCAGGTCTCGCACTCGTAATATCGGATGGCACCGTGGTAGGAAGGTGGCGTGGTCATGGTTCGCGGCAGAGGGCTAGAGCTTCCTCGGTGGTGAGGGTTTCGCAGTCGTCGGGCTCGATCTTTGATGAAATCGGAACTGATTGGGCGCGGGAGTCCCACCAGCTCTTGCCGGTGCTGCGCCACCACGGGCGGATTTTCTGAATGGCCTCGAAATATTGGCGGAGAAACTCGCCTCGATCGCGGGGCCAGAGCTTTCGGCCGCGAACGCGGTCGGTTGCCTCATTCCACGCGAGGATGGCCGACCAATCGTCCGGGGCATGGTCCTGGAGGTGGGGGAGGATGAGACGGAAGTCGGCTCGCTCAGCCGGAGAGAGAGCCGGGGGAGCATCGGAGAAGCACCGGCAGAGATGGTCGAGGATCTCGCAGGGCACTCCGAGAGCATCGGCCGACGAAGTCGGGGGGGTGGGGGCACACGTTCCCTCCCCCGTTCCCTTTGGGTTCCTTTTGGGATCGTAGGCAGAATCCTTCCGGGGTGGGGGGTAGGATTCTTCCGGGGTGGGGGGCTGTTTTCTGCCGGGGGTGGTGACAGAATCCTTCCGGGGTGCTGTTTTCTTCACCCCGGCAGAATCCTTCCGGGGTGATTTCATGGATTCCGCGCGGTTTTTCAAAAAATCCATTTCCACGCGGTAAACGGTTGTTCTGCCTGGGCGCTCTCTCAGCACGGAAAGCTCTCCGCTCTCCAACAGAGCGCGGAGGTGGACACGCACGCCACGCTCGCTTTCCAGCCCGCATTTCAGCGCCATCGTGGTGAGGCTTGGCCAAGCGTTCCCCTCATCATTGGCGCAGTCCGCCAGCGCCAGCAACACGAGCTTCCGTGCCCCTTTCGCGCGACTGCCGAACCATACTGCCGTGGTGGCGGCCACGCTCATGATTCGTGTGAATCGGGGGTTGAAAGGAGTCGGTAGCTGGAACGGATCCGGCGGCCTTTCATTCGCTGCTGGAGGTTCTCTATCCGCCACCCATAGGGTTTCCTCAATTTTGCGACGGAGGAATGAACGGCGCCGTTGCAGGATTTGCGCATGAGCACATCGAGGCCGACGGGATCGGGATAGGCTTCCTCGAGGAGTTCGAGAACGGTGGCGCATTGGGTTCCTTTATTCGGGCGGCGAGGTTGGTAATCTGATTGTTCGGACATGGTCGTTTGTAGTTGCGACCAGCTCCTGAGAATGGTTCCCTGCGGTTGCGACGGCGGGGGCCGGTTCTCTTCGGAGGCCGGTCTTTTGCTATCCGTGCGTGGCGATTTTGATTTCGGAGGATTTCCCGATTCCGGCTTCAATGAAGCGATCAAGGGACTGGCGACAGATCAGCCGGCGACCTCGGCTTGCTCCCGGAGCGCGGACTGTCGAGGAGACGATCAAGCGATCGTTGATGTAGTTCCGGAGCGTCCGGATGTTGAGACCGGAATAGATCGCAGCGTCCTGCATCGTGAGCCAGCGACGCTCCGTCTGGCAGTGTTGGGGGTTAGGCATGCGCTAACCATGCCCGTCGATTCCTTCGAAATACCTGAGACGTTCAGAGATGAACTCTCATGTGTTGAATCACTGGGAAAGCGACTTCACCTCGTTGCCCAGCGTCACAATAAATCCCCGATCCATCTTCCTGTTGTGATTGGGGGGGCCTTCGTATCCAATGAGCTTGAAAGCCTTGGTGTAGGGCGCTTGATCGTCGGTTGCCGGCATTTTGTCCGGATATGCGGTCTCAAGAAACACCTTGAATTCGGCCTTCGTTGGAAGCCGGCGGAGGCGGTCCTCAAGCCACGGGACCCAGCGTAGGACCTCAGCGGCGATGCGCATGTGATGGGGCGGAGCGATCTCATCCGCGGCGCGAATGATCCGAAGGGTGGAACTCAGGGCCTCCATGCGAGGAACGTCCAAGCAAAAGACTGCTCGGAGCATCATGGCTTCCATTATTCCTCGGGCGAGGATCCTCACGCCTTGATCCCGCTTCGTATTTTTGGGGCCTCTCGGCGAAAGGATCTCTGGATAGAGGAAGGCATCCAGTACCGGGAGCCACTCCGGCATGTGGGGTGAGAAGGTTCCCTTTTTTCCGGTGGCTGAGAGTGTCACGTATGCGAGACGCCGCCGCACTCGCTCGATGTCTTTGCAGCGCTGAGCCGAATCCTCTTTTCTGAACGCCTCAACAATCTTGTTTGCCAGCTCGTTGCGACTGAGGGCGGCGGCTTCATTGACCACTCCGCCCGTGAGGAGCCGGAACGCGAAGTAGGAAATCAGCTCGGGGCTCGGTATCGGGAGCGATCCATCGTGAAGCCAATCGTTGAGAAGAATCTCCGCGGCACGGGGGTGATTGACGAAGCTCTCCACCTCCTGAAGGAGCTTTTGCCCCTGGTCGGTGAGGGTGGAATCGAAAGAGAGCTGGGCCTTCATCGAAAGCTCAAGCGAGCGCTTTGCGGACGCTCCTAGGATCGGAGGCGGCGAGACGGAGGAGAGTGCGGGCAGCCCCGCTGGGCCGGGACACGTGTTGTTCCCACTTGTGGAGGGTGCGCACGCTCACGTTGAGCAGCCGGGCGAATTCTGCTTGGGAAAGCCCCATGGCTTTGCGGGTGAGGACCGGGTCCGGGTCGGTCGGTGCGTTGGCCGGAGGTTCAGGGAGCTTGAGCCCTGCTTCGTCCCATTGCGCCACCGTCTCCTCTGCGAGCCGGTTGAGGGCTCTGAAGACTTCGACCGGATCGTCTCCATGGTCGCAATCGCCGCAGAGACCTTCGATGCTGCCAATGAAAGCTCCATCCTCGTCGCTCCAACGGACGGACTTCGGGTAGGCGGCGGCGCGTTGCCGGATTTCAGGGGTGATCTTCATGGCTTGGTTTCTTCGATCTTCTGTTTCACCTGCCGCTCCAGGTAGGTCTTCGCGTCATCGCCATCCCGGCCTGGGATGATCATGACGGTCCGCCCTTGGTTGGCTTCGAACTTGCGGTGGCTTCCTTTTCCCCCGGGGACGTGCTGGAAGCCCGCCTTGCGGAGGTCTTTGATGAGATCGCGGATCTTGCGTGGCATGGGTACTATGCCCTAAATGGGCAGGGTTTCAAGAGGGAATCAGAAGGAAGGGAGGGCGGCGATGGCGCGATCGAGGGCCTCGTCGTGGTGGGTGTAGCGGCCATGCACGCCGGCGCTGCTGTGTCCGGTGAGGCGCTGGCGCACGTCGGCGTGAATGTCGGCCTCGGCGAGCCAGGAGGCGAAGCTATGGCGGAGGCTGTGAAAGCTCCGGCGTTTTACCACGTCGCCGGCCTCGGTGATTTCCCGCGCTACCCCGGCCCGCTCCATGAGTCGGGTGAATTGGGTGGAAAGGGTGCCGGTTTTTGTCCCCTTCAGGGAGGGGAAGAAAGCTCCCTCGCGTTCTCCGATCCATGCGAGGCAAGGGGGTGTGAGGGGGACCGTGAGGGTCTTCCGGCTCCGCTTCGTCTTCTCAGGGCGGATCACCAGCCGGGAGCCCTCGAGGTGCTCTCGTCCGAGTCGGATCACGTCGCCAAGCCGCAGACCAGTGTGGGCAGCGATGAGGATCACACCGCGCCATTCGTCGGACGTGCCGGGATGATCGAGCATGGCGCGGACCTCCTGAGTGGTGAAAGGGGCGCGTTCGGTGCTGTCGTCGGTGGGAAGGGGGCGGATACCTTCCGCAGCGTTGGCCTTGGCGAGTCCCGCATCGACCGCGTCGCGGAGGGCCCGGCGGAGGCACCGGAGGTCAAGGTTGGCGGTGGCGGCTGTGACGGTGCGGCCGCTGCCCTTCACCTTGGTCTTCACGATCTTGCCGATGGCCTTCTCAATGTCCGCCTGTTTGAGGTCTCCGACGGCGCTGGCGGCGAGCTTCGGACCGAGAGCGGCCACGATGCGGCGTTCCATGTCCTTATAGACCCGGAGGGTGCTCTCGGAGACGTGCGGGGCCTGGCGTTTCACCCAGCCGGCGAGGTGTTCCGCGAGGGTGACGTCCACAAAATCCGGGTTCGCCACCTTGTGGAGCTTTCGGATGAGTTCCTCAGCCCGGGCAAGGGTGAGTTCGCCGGCCGCGGCTTCCCGGGTGGCGGCATCCACTACCGCGGCAAAGGCCTTGGGGAGGTGGGAGTTGCTCTTCCGCTTCTCGCGCTCCTTCGCCTCGAAGTCGGCAGCGATCTCGCGGGCCTCACGCTTCTTGGGTGTCCTGGTCGACCTCGAAATCCGCTTCCCGTCGGCATCGATGAAGCGGGCGAACCAGTTCGGGTTGTCGGGATCTCGGTAGAGGGTAGCCATCGGAGCGGGGCTGACTGAACACGATACTGAACAGACTGAACAGGAAAGCACGGGAAAAGTGTTCAGTTGGCCTAGAATCCATTGCGGCTCTAAGGCTGTGGTGTAATAGGTCGTAGGTTCGAACCCTACCGCCGGAGCCAATGAAGGGCGCTGATTCTCAACGAGTCAGCGCCCTTCGCCTTTCCTGAGGGCGAAATCGAGGTGAACATTCGTGAAAGAAATGCGCGGCGATTTGCCTCGTGATCCGGATAGTGGACGGGAAGATTTCGTTTTGATGAAAAACCTGGAAGATGCCTTTATCGAGCTTGATGACGCCTTGGAGCGCGCAGTCGCAGCCGGTCTTGCCCTGAGGCAGTTGAGGACCAGTCGGATCCACGAAGTGTGGACTCCCGACATCGGCTCCGAACTCGAGCCTCTCCTCAAGGAGATGTCGGATGCCTGCCATCTGCTGTACCAGGCAAATGAGACGGTCGAACTCATGAACCGGGAACGACTCAACTCCGCCGTATCGAGAGACGCTTGAGTTTCACCCCGCGCCGCTTTCGGCGCTCGGGCATGCTGTTGGGAGGTGCCCTTTTTTTCAACGTGGAGCGGCCAATCTTTCCAGAGCGGTGCGGAGAACGGGATCGGTCCAGTCGTCAAGGCGGCGCTCTTCTTCGGCGGTGAGCGAGGTTCGGCGGAAAGAGAGAGCGATCTTCTCGCGGGTGGCGTCATCGGTTTCCACGGTCACGTCGGGCTCGATCCCGGTGAGATGGGGTGTCCTGCCACTGGGGGTGTGGTAGGTGGCGATGGTGAGGCGCAGGGCAGTGCCGCCGCCCATCGGGATGATGTTCTGAACCGAGCCTTTCCCGTAGGAGAGTTCACCGATGACTTCGGCCCGCTTGAGATCCTGCAATGCTCCCGCCGTAAGTTCGGAGGCGGACGCGGAGCCGCGATCGATGAGGACGACGAGCGGGTAGTCACGCTTCTGGCGCTGTCGGTCCGGAGTCCGGAGGGTTTCATCGGTCCCGCCACGGGCGCGGGTGGTGACGACTTCAGTGTCGGGCGGCAGAAAAAGACCGAGGATTTTCACCGTGGCGGCGAGCGATCCGCCGGGGTTGCCGCGGAGGTCGAGGATGAGGCGCTGCATGCCGCCTTCTTCCATTTCGTCGAGAGAGGCCTCGATTTCACGCGGAGCGGCGTCGGTGAATTCCGCGAGCCGAAGGTAACCGGTGTCGGTCTCGGGGATCAGGTGGAAATCAGTCACCGCGCGGGTGGGGACAGCGTGGTGGGTGAGTTCGACCTCGATCGGCTTCGGCGCGGCAGGGGACTTGAGTGTCAAGGTGGAGGTCTCGCCGGGTTCCTGGCGGAGGGCGTTGAGGGTGGCGGCGAGATCGGTCACCGGAAGCCCGTCGATTTCCAAAAGAGCCGAGCCCGGGATCAGCTCGGCGGCGGTGGCAGGGGAGCCGGGGAGGACTTGGGCGAGGTAGGCACCGTCGTCGCGCCACCCGAGGACGAGGCCGAGGGATGGAAGCGAAGGGTCGAGGTCGGGATCGGCCTTCATCATGGCCGCCATTTCCGGGTGGATGAAGGATGAGTGGGGATCGAGCGAGGCGAGCATGCCTTCCAGCGCGTGATTCACGAGGCGGTCGTAGGCCAGCTTGTCGACATCAGGGTGGCGCTGGCGGACCTGTTCGAGCACCTCGACGAAACGCTCGATCGCCGGATAGGCGGCTTCCTCCGGATCCGGCGGGGATTGGGCGAGAAGCGGGGTGCAGAGGGAGAGGAGAAGCAGATGTCGCACGCGAGGATGTTGCCGATTCCACGCGCTGGTGCGAAGGGAGAAGTGGGGTGGTGTTAATCGGTGTGCCGGCGGAGCCAGGCTGCCGCGTACCCGCAGATGGGGCGGATTTTGAGGCCGCGGGCGCGGGCGATTTCCACAAGTCCCTGCATCAGGCGCCCGGCGGTGCCCTGACCCCGTAGGGCGGGGTCGGCCTCGACGTGGGGAATCACCAGGGTGTCGCCCTCAAGGCGGTAATCGGCGAAGGCGAGCTTGTCCTGCTCGACCAGCTCGAAGCGCTGGAGCCTGGGGTTGTCCGTGACGCCATACATGACTCAGATGCGGGTCAGCCAGGTCTCGGCATCGGTCTCGGCGCTGAGGGGGAAGGCTTTGACTTCGAGATTGGGGAAAAGATGCCCTTCCCACTCGCTGACATTTCGCAGCCAGTTTTTGTCGGCCAGGATGGCGGCGCGCCGGAATCGCTTCATGAGGTGCAACATCTTCGGCATGCGGGAGATCTCCAAGGCCATCGCTCCCGGCGTGGGGATGTGGAAGTCGTCGATGCGATAGAGCATCGTGCCGGTCCCGTCCTCGATCGTTTCGGCCTGGGCGGCAAATTCATCGAGAACCTCGCGCATGGTATCGCGGTCGAGTTTGCCGCCGAAGGTGATGTCGAGGTGGTTGCCGGTGCGGTGGATCTTGAACATGACGGAAGTGGTTCGGTTCATGATACCGATCGCACGCTTCGACGCCCTGCGCAAAGAAAGCATTTCATGACCGCCGGCGGCGGAGCATGAGCGAGCCCAAGGGTAGGAGCAGGAGAATCCCCGAGGGCTCCGGGACGGCGACGATCCCGGTATTTTCCGTGATCCACGGGAAGAAGGAGTCGAGGTAGGTCGCACCACTGATCGCGCCGTAGCGGCTGTTGGTGCCCTGCGGACGGCTGTCGAGGGTGCTGCGGAAGCTGGCGATGCCGACCAGTCGCGGGACGCCGTTGATGGTCACGAATACCCCGCCGCCGCTGTCGCCTGGCGCCACCGCACCTTCCAAGGCACTGGCCAGAGAGGAGGAGCCGGGTGCGTTGTCGAGGTCGTTGCCGCTGTCGAAATCGGAGAGAATCGAGGAGCCGGGAAGGCCTTCGTAGTCGGGATGATCGCCGAACACGTCGATGACATTGGTGAAGGCGCGCGTCTCGATCACCGGATTGGCACCCGAAGTGCCGGTGCCGGTGAAACCGGTGCCGACCCAGGTGGCGTCGAGGCCGATCACATCGGTCGGCGTGCCGAACTGATTCATACTGGCGGCAGGGACGTTGCCCACCGCGGTCTGAAGGAAGAGCAGCCCGAGATCGGAGCTTGGAAACGAGAAATCTGGATGGGGAATGGCGGTGGTGACCGAGTAGATCGTCCCGCCGAGGGTGAAGGTGCCGCTGCCGGATTTACCTTGGGCGATATGTCCGGCCGTGAGCACCCAGCGATCCCCGATCAGGACGCCGGAGCCTTGAAGCCCGGGGCCGCCGACCGTGCCGACAGAAGGAAACTGGGTGGCGAGGTCGCGGGAAAGCTGCGGATCGACCGAATCGAGGAGAGTTGAACCGAAAGCCATGGGCATTCCGAGCAGGCCGACGAGGAGGCGGAAAAGCATGACTTATGGAATAGGTGGAACCGGTTCGATAAGACACTTCTTTCTGAGCTGACGATGAGATTTCAGAAGTGCTGAGTCGTGGCGGTGACAATGAGCAGCTTGTTGTCCGTCTAGCCCAGAAGCGATCTGGCGAGCGAATAGCCGGATTTGTCCGGAGCTTTGCCGTTGGCGGAAAGGAGTTGCTCGCAGCGGTGCGCGCCGCGGTCGCAGATGTACTGGGCGATCTGAATCGAGTGTCTGTCCCCGAGGTGATGGGCGCGGGCGGCGGAGACGCTCATGGTGAGCAGCTCGGCGGCGGTATCGACGAGGCGTCCCAGGAGGAGCTGCTGGCGGTCGAGTTTCGGACCGTATCTTGCCATGGAGTGGAAGATGGCGCGGGCAAGCCGACGACTCAGCGACGCGGTGCGGCGCATGGAGGACTTGAGGCCGCCGTCGAGGTCGTGGGGGAGTTTGCCGGAAACCGGCAGCCAGCGCTGCGGATACCAGCGGGCGTAGTGAAGGCCGGCGGAAACGGCGGTTTTCGCGCGCTCGGACATGGGTTTGCGGGTGTCAAGAGCGGCGGCCCCGCGGCGCAGATGGGGATCGAGCGCCTCACGGGCGATGAAGAGATGCATGATTTCGGTGGATCCCTCGAAGATCGTGTTGATACGGGAATCGCGGAGAAGGCGTTCGATGGGGTCGGGCTTTTCGCCGCGGCTGCGGAGTGAGTCCGCGGTTTCATAGCCACGTCCACCTTTGATCTGCATGGTGGAATCGACGCCGTGCCAGCCGGCTTCGGTGCCCCAGAGCTTGGCGATGGCGGCTTCCATGCGGATGTCCGAGGAGTGGTCGCGGTCGACCAGGGCGGAGGTGAAAAGTACGAGGCTCTCCGTAGCGAAGGCGTCGGCGGCGAGATCGGCCAGCTTGGCGGCGATGGCGGCGTGTTTGCCGATTTCCTGGCCCCACTGGACGCGGGTGCGTGACCAATCGAGCGCCATATCGAGACAGCGGTCGAGCAAACCGACGCAGGCGGCGGGGAGGGTGAGACGTCCGGTGTTGAGGGTGGTGAGTGCAACCTTGAGGCCCTTGCCGACGCCACCGACGACGTTCTCGTTTGGGATCCGGACATCGGTGAAACGAATCACGCCATTGTAGAGCGCCTTGAGGCCCATGAAGTGACAGCGGTTGACGATCTCGACGCCGGGCCAGTTGGTCTCGACGATGAAGGCGGTAGTCGCGTGCGGCTTCTCCTCGGTCCGGGTGCGTGCCATGACGATGACCGCGTCGGATTTGAGGACGTTCGTGCACCAGAGTTTCTCGCCGTTGAGCACCCAGCCATCGCCGGTGTATCGCGCCTCGGTTTTCATCCGGGCGGGATCGGATCCGACTTCCTTTTCGGTGAGGGCGAAGGCGGAAATGGAGCCGGCGGCGCAGCGGGTGAGGTATTTCTTTTTCTGCGCCTCGGTGCCGAAAACGAGCAGGGGCTGCGGCAGGCCGATCGACTGGTGGGCGGAAAGCAGTGCGGTGAGGTTGCCGCAATGGCTGCCGAGCACCATGGCGGCGCGGGAGTAGTTGGTTTGGGAAAGCCCGAGGCCTCCGTATTCAGCCGGGATCTTGATGCCGAAGGCTCCGAGGCGGGCGAGCCCTTCGATCACATGGTCGGGGATCTCGCCGTCGCGATCGATGGCGTCGGGATCGGTTTCGTTTTCAAGAAAGTTGCGGAGTTTCGAAATGAACTCGTCGCCAGCGGCGCGGTCGTCGTCCGGCTGGGCGGGAAAGGGGAAGATGAGGGAGAAGTCGGGCGAGCCGTTGAAGACGGAGGCGGCGAAACCGGAGAGTTCGCGGGTATCACGCGAGGACTCCGCGAGCTCGAGCGCGGCGCGCTGGCCCTCGGTCATTTTGGAGGTGTCGATCAGGCTGCTCATGGCGGTTCACTTACTGGATTTATCGTAGATGGGTCCGCCGCGGAAAGGGGCGAAGCCGGTGCCGAGGACCATGGCGAGGTCGATGTCGTCGGCGGACTCGGCGACGCCCTCGTCGAGGCAGCGGCTGGCTTCGTCAGCCATGAGTTGCGCGAGGCGGCTTTGGAGATCCCGCGGGGCGGCTTCGGAGCCGGAGCGCAGGCTGAGGGCCTGCGGCGAGGGTTCGTGGCCCTTTTTTCCGTAGTGATAGAATCCCCTGCTGGTTTTGCGGCCGAGGTGCCCGGCCTCGACGAGCTTTCCGGCGATGGCGGGGACGCGCATCCGGTCGGGGAAGGCGGCGGCGAGGGTGCGGGCGACGTGGACGGCGACGTCGAGGCCGACCTCGTCGAGCAATCGCAGCGGGCCCATGGGCATGCCGTAGTCGAGCATGGCGTCATCGATGACCTTCGGGTTGCCGCCCTTTTCGAAGATGTCGGCGGCCTCGACGAGGTAGGGGAGGAGGATGCGGTTGACGAGGAAGCCGGGCGAATCTTTGACCAGCACGGGCGTTTTGCCGATGCGGCGGACGAAAGCGATGGCGGTGGCGATGGCTTCGTCGGAAGTGGCAGGTGTGCGCACGACTTCGACGAGCTGCATGCGGTGGACGGGATTGAAGAAGTGAAGGCCGAGCAGGCGCGAGGGGTTGTCGATGGCATCCGCGAGTTCGTGGATCGGGAGGGCGGAGGTGTTGGTGGCGAGGATGGCGCCGGAGCTGGTGCGCTGCGAAAGATCGGCGAAGATCTTCTTTTTAATGGCGAGTTCTTCGGATGCGGCCTCGATGACAAGCTGGCAGCGGTGGAGCGGAACCGGCTTCGCGGTGGCACGGACGCGGTCGTATCCACGGGCGGCTTCGGTCGCGGTGAGGATGTGCTTCTTACGGGATGTCTCGTAGTTCTGTGAAATGCGGTCCATACCGGCGGCGACGGCTTTTTCTGAGATATCGCGCAGGACGACATCAACCCCCCGCGTGCTCAGCCAGTAGGCGATGCCGGCCCCCATGACGCCGGCTCCGATTACTGCGGTGCGGTCGATCGGACGCGGGTCGGCATCGGTGTAGCGGTATTTTTTGGCGCGCTCCGTGAGATGGAAGAGGCGCATCAGGCTGGCGGTTTCCGGACGACCGGCGAGGTGCAGGATGGCGTCCTTTTCGCGGGCGAAGGAGGCGTTTTGTGATCCGGAGACGGCGTGACACATGACCTCGAGCGCGGCGGGCTGGGCGGGGTAGAGGCCGCGGGTTTTATCTTCCAACGAACCGGTGGCGTTCTTGCGGATGATCGCGACCGAGACGGGGTTGTGGAGGAGGGGGTGGCGGGGCGCGGAACGGATGCCGTTTTTGAGAAAACCGAGGGAGTGGGACTGGAGGTGCTCGTGCGGGACGACGGCGTCGACCAGACCCTTGCGGCGGGCGGCTTCCGGTTTGAGGAGCTTGCCGCCGAGGACGAGGGGGAGGGCGGTGGGCAGGCCGACGAGGCGGGGGAGGCGTGTGGATCCGCCCCAGGCGGGGAGGATGCCGAGCTTGGTTTCGGGCAGGCCGATGCGGGTTTTCGAGGAATCCGAAGCGACGCGCCAGTCGCAGGCGAGGGCGAGTTCGTAGCCGCCGCCGACGCAGGCACCATGGATCGCGGCGACGGTGGGAATGGAGAGGTTTTCGAGACGGTTGAAGACGCGGTGGCCGAGATCGATGAGCGAGGCGAGTTCGTCGCCGGTGGCCTTGGAAAGGGTGTCGAGATCGGCTCCGGCAATGAAGATGGAGGGCTTTGCGGAGCGGATGAGGAGACCCTTGAGACCTTTGTCGGCGGCAATCTGGTCGAGGAAATCGGAGAGTTCGTGAAGGGTGCCACGGTCGAAGATGTTGGCGGATGAGCCCTCACGGTCGAAGGTGAGGGTGGCGATGCCGTGGTCGGTGGTGAGGGAGAGGTTGGACATGAAAGTTTGTTGGTTTTCAGTGTTCCGTTTTCAGGTCCGCTGGTGCGTCAACGTTCGAGGAAAAGGGCGGCACCCTGGCCTCCGCCGACGCAGAGGGTGCAGAGGGCGCGGTGGGCCTTGAGTTCGCGGAGTTGATCGAGCGCGGTAAGGACGAGGCGGGCTCCGGTGGCTCCGACGGGGTGACCGAGAGCGATGGCTCCGCCGCGGCGGTTGAGGATTTCCGAAGGGATGTCCCAACCGGTGCGGGAAAGCTCTTTCAAGACGGCGATGGCTTGGGCGGCGAAGGCTTCGTTGAGTTCGACGATTTCGGCGCTGGCGGGATCGACGCCGCGGTGACGGAGGCGGGCGATGGCATGGACGGGGCCGAGGCCCATGCGGGCGGGATCGCAGCCGCTGTAGGCGAAGGCGGTCAGACGACCGAGCGGCTCAAGGCCAAGCCGCTGGGCGGCGGCTTCGGTGCCGACGAGCAGGGCGACGGCTCCATCGGTGATCTGCGAGCTGTTGCCGGCGGTGACGGTGCCGGTGCGCTTGTCGAAAATGGGACGGAGCTTTGCGAGTCGTTCGGGCGTGGAATCGTCGCGGATGCCGTTGTCGGCGGTGACCGCCTTGCCGTGGAGATGGACGGGGGAAATCTCGGTCTTGAGGGCGTCCATGGCGTTGAGGGCCTTGCGGTGGGACTCGGCGGCGAACGCATCCTGTTCGCTACGAGAGATATCGTACTCGCGGGCGAGGACCTCGGCGGTGTCGCCCATGATCATGCCGGAGACGGGATCGGTGAGGCCGAGTTGGAGGCCGATGCGGGGTTTGAAATCGGCGGTGGTGAACGAGCTCAGGGCGGAGAGCTTCTGGCCCAGCGACCTGGCGCGCTGGAGACGGGCGAGTTTTTTTGCGGTGGCGTGGGGGTAGAGGAGCGGGATGCGGGACATGCTCTCGGTGCCACCGACGAGGAAGAGATCGCCGTGACCGCTGGCGGCGCGCTGGGCGGCGGTGGTGATGGCTTCCATGCCGGAGGCGCAGTTGCGGTGGACGGTGGCGGCGGGCACGTGCTGTGGAACGCCGGCGCGGAGGGCGATGACGCGGGCGATGTTGGCGGCGTCGGCGGGTTGGGCGACGCAGCCGAAGATGACCTCGGAGATTTCACCGGGGTCGATGCCGGTCTGCGTGAGTACGGCGGCGGCGGCGTGCCGACCGAGATCGGCGGCGTCGAGCGGGTCGAGGTCGCTGCCCATGCGGCAGAAAGGAGTGCGGGTGCCGGCGAGGATGAAGAGGGGTGACATGGGAGAAGATGGAAGATGGTGATTGCGAGCTGAAGCTCGCGGTCCGATGAGGGCGGTCAGGTTTCCTTGGGGCGGTGATCGACGACTTTCTGCTCTTTGAGTTCCTTGCCTACGCCTTGCATGCGACGCATCTCGTCCCAGGTGTGGAAACCGATGTCGTTGGGCGAGAACTCGGTGACTTTGTGAAAGCGTTCCTCGATCCGTTCGCGGAGTTCGTCCTTGCCGATGCCTTCGAGGGGGACGGCGTGGACGAGGACGAGATCGCTTTCGAGCGGGTCGTCATTCCGCTTCCGGAGTTCGATCTGCCAAGCACCGAGGCCGTCGGTGTCGTCGAGGAGATTCTCAAGGGCGTTGAAATCGACGAGGGTACCCTTGAGCTTACCGATGTTGAGGCGGCGGATGTCGGAAACCCGGGAGATTTTTCCGATCAGCCGCGGGCAGGTGCGGCCGCAGTAGGGGCAGGGCTCACGGGTGATGCCGCCATCGATGAGGTCGCCGGTTCGGTAGCGGAGGACGACGGTGCCGCGGGCGTCCAAGGGCGTGTAAACGATTTCGCCGGGCTGGCCATCAGGGACCCGCTCGCCGCTCTCGGGGTCGATGATTTCCACGAATCCCATGTCAGGATAGGTGTGGAAGCCGGAGGGCTCGGAGCCGGCCTCGGGCGGCATGCATTCGGTCCAGGCAATCTTGGCTTCGGTGAAGCCGTAGGTGGACATGATGCGGACATCGTTCGCACCAAGGTCGTTGCAGAGGGCGGTGATCTTCCGCCGCATGCCGCTGGGGACCTTCTCTCCGCCAAGGACGATGCGCTTGAGGTTGGTCCACTCGGATCCGTTCTCCTCGCCTTCCTGAAGAAGGTGATAGAGGAAGGTGGGCATGGCGATGATCGAGTCCGGGTTGATCTTGTCGATCAGGCGGATGTTTCCCTCCGTGCCCATGGTTTTCCCGCCGCCGGTGGAGAGCACGAAGGTGGTGAAGCCGAGGCCGGCATAGTGGGCCTGCCAGAAGGCGAGGTGGGGGGCGAAGGGAAAGGCGTTGATGTGCCGCCAGGAGTTCTCTGCTCCGCAGAGCTGCATGAGACGCTTGCCGCCTTCTTCGAGCCGGGCGAGGTCGTGCTTGGTGTAAAGAAACGGGACCGGCGCGGCGGAGCGGCCGGTGGTGCTGGTGAGGAGGATCGGGCGGAGTTCCTCGGCGAGCACCTGCTTCACGCCGCGGGGACCGTGGCGGAAGACTCTCCGCAAGGTGGACCATTGCTTTTTGAGCACATCCTCATCGGGAATGATGACGAAGTCGCGCGGGTTTTCGATGTGGCTTTTTCTCGTGAACGGAATCCGCGTGAGGTCCTCGACGGTGCGGATCTCGCGCGGGTCGATGCCTTTTTCCTCGAACTGCTTCCGATAGTAGGCGGCGAAGGGCACGACGCGGTCGCGCAAATACGGGGTGAGCAGTTGGTTCTGGCGGTGGGCGATCTCGTCAGGCGACGCGGTCTCCCACCAGGTCTTCCCGCTGGGTTTCATGGGTTTGGTGGGTGGGGTTGAGCAGCGCGCGGATGTCGTCGATATGACGGGTGGCCACCTCGCGGCCGGCTTCGATGAATTGCCGGAAATTCGAGTAGTCGTGCCACATGGCGGAAGAATGCCCGGGGCGGAGGCAAAGGTCGGCCCGGTTGATGGAATCGTGGGCGAGGCGGATCTGGGCGGCGCGGATGCTCTGGCGGAAGGTGTCGATGACGTTGCCGGGGGCGAGCAGGTTGAGGTTGCGGTTGAGGGCGCTGGTGGCGCGGTGCCAGAGCGGTGGGTCTGAGGGTTCTTCGCCGACGTTGGCGAGGCCGGCGTCGATTTCGGCAAAGGTGGGGATGACGGAGACGGCGAGAATGCGGTCGATGCCGCCGAATTTTTCCAGCGCTCCGACGGGGACGGGTTCGACGACGCCGCCATCGACGCAACGGTGGGAACCGAGGCGGACCGGGGCGATGATGCCGGGCATGGCGCAGGAGGCGTGGACGGCATCGACGAGCGATCCACTGCGAAGCACGAGCCGCTCTTTGGTGTCGATGTCCACCGTGACGATCAGCAGGCGGCGCTCGAGGTCCTCGAACGTCAGGTCTCCGAGGGATCGCGCGAGATGGGCTTTGGCTTTGAGGCCATGGAAAAGGCCCTTCATGGGCGGCACGATGGGGTCGGCGAGTTTCCAAAGCTGGCGGCGATCGTGCATTTCCGCGGCGAGCTCCTCAAGGTCGGTGCCGGAGAAGCCAGCTGCCCACAGCGCACCGACGTAAGCACCCATGCTGGAGCCGGCGATGGCGTGGATCTCGATGCCGTTTTCCTCGAGAACCTGGAGAACACCGACATGGGCGAGCCCGCGGGCTCCGCCGGACGAGAGAGCGAGGCCGAGTTTCGGAGCCTCGGAGCCGCGCAGCGGCCGGTCCACGCGGGAGCGGGAGGGATCGCGACGGAAGAAGCTGAGGATGCGGCTGAACATGGGTAGGAAAGAACTCAACCTAACAGTAGGGCCGTTCCTGCGCGGGCGCAAATGAAGAGAAGCGATTCGCGGGGTGGGTACGCGAAAAACACGCTCCCGGGGCGGGAAGCGTGTTGAGCAAGAGGCAGAGGAGAGGCGCGCTGCCTCAATCACGGCTCGCCCCGATAAGTCGGGGCGGCCCCTCTTTGATCACGCGGCGTCCTTGTCGGAGCGGCCCTTCCTGACCAGAGGGGCTTTTTCGCCGTCCACGACGGCGCGGTTGATGGTGACCGTCTCGATGTCGTCCCGCGAGGGGATGTCGTACATCACGTCAAGCATCAGACGTTCGAAGATCGAGCGCAGGGCGCGGGCTCCGGTGCCGCGCTTGACGGCTTCGGCGGCCAGGGCGCGGAGGCCATCCTTGGTGACCTTGAGTTTGACGCCGTTGAGGGCGAGCTGCTTGCCGTATTGCTTCACGAGCGCGTTCTTCGGCTCCGTGAGGATGGAAACGAGTTCATCCTCGGTGAGCTGGCGGAGTGCGGTGATGACGGGAAGCCGGCCGATGAACTCGGGGATGAGACCGAAATGGAGGAGGTCCTCCGGCTCGACGGCTTCCAGCGGATTTTCTTTCACTTCCCGGGCTTCGGAGATGCCGTGGAACCCGAGTGAGGCCTTGCCGAGGCGGCGCTGGATGATGTCGGGGAGGCCGACGAAAGCACCGCCGCAAATGAAGAGGATCTTCTCGGTGTTGATCTGGATGTATTCCTGCTGGGGGTGCTTGCGGCCCCCCTGGGGTGGGACGTTGCAAACGGTGCCTTCGAGAATTTTGAGCAGAGCCTGCTGCACGCCCTCGCCGGAGACGTCGCGGGTGATTGAGACGTTGTCGGTCTTGCGGCCGATCTTGTCGATTTCGTCGATGTAGATGATGCCTCGCTCGGCGCGTTCGACATCGAAATCGGCGGACTGAAGCAACCGGAGGATGATGTTTTCCACGTCCTCGCCGACATAGCCGGCCTCGGTGAGCGTGGTGGCATCGACGATGCAGAAGGGAACGTCGAGCAGCCGCGCGAGGGTGCGGGCGAGGAGGGTCTTTCCAGAGCCGGTGGGACCGAGGAGAAGGACGTTGGACTTTTCGATGTCGACGCCATCGAATTCACCGTCCTCGACGCTTTCCTGGCGGAGGCGCTGGTAGTGGTTGTAAACAGCCACCGCGAGGACCTTTTTGGCCTGTTCCTGGCCGACCACGAAATCATCGAGACGGGCGCGCATTTCCGCCGGCGACATGAGGGGCCGGGTAACTTGGCCGGTCCGGCCTTTCTTGCTCTCGCCCTCGCCGCCATGGAGTTCCTTTTCGAGGATGTTGGCGCAGACATCGACGCACTCGTTGCAGATGTAAACACCGGGTCCTGCGATGAGTTTTTTCACTTCGGAATGACTCTTTCCGCAGAAGGAGCACATCGTGAGGTTGGAGGCGCGGGCCATGTCGGAAATAGAGATGGGTCGGGGCTGAAAAGCAAGTGGGGTGCCACGGACCTGCCGCGGCACCCCGATAGACTAGCGTTAAAAAGATCAGGCGTCGTCCTTTTTTCCGTCATCCGGACCATCAAGGGCGGATTGCACGGCGTCGGGGAGTTGCTTGCGGCTTTCGAGGACCTTGTCCACGAGGCCGTATGCCACGGCTTCTTCGCTGGTCATGTAATTGTCGCGGTCGCTGTCGTTTTCGACCTGCTCGACGGTCTTGCCGGTGTGTTTGGCGAGGATGCCGTTGAGGCGCTTCTTGAGGTTGAACATGAACCCGATGGTCCGTTCGACGTCGGAAGCGGTGCCCTGGGCTCCGCCGGAGACCTGGTGGATCATCACGTGGGAGTTCGGCAGGCAGAAGCGCTTGCCCTTGGTGCCCGCGGTGAGCAGGACCGAGCCCATGGAGGCGGCGATGCCGATGCAGTAGGTGTTCACATCGCAGGTGACGAACTGCATCGTGTCGTACATCGCGAGCCCGGCGGTGACGGAGCCGCCGGGGGAGTTAATGTAGATGTGGATGTCCTTCTTCGGGTCCTGCATCTGCAGGAAAAGGAGCTGGGCGATCACCGAGTTGGCGACGAAATCATCGATCGGCGTGCCGATGAAGATGATGCGGTCCTTGAGGAGCCGCGAGTAGATGTCGAACGAGCGCTCGCCGCGGGCGTCCTGCTCGATGACGACGGGCACGTAATAATTGGCGCGCGGCCCGCCGGCCTGCGGAATGGAGGTGGGATGGTTCATGCTTCGGAGGTCTCCGGAGTTTCAGCCGGGATTTCCTCGACGGTTGCGTGTTCGAGCACGAAGTCAATGGCCTTGCCCACCAGCATCGAGTTGCGGATGCCGGGGATGCGGCCCTCGCGTTGGAGCTGCTTGATGAACTTCTTGGGGTTTTCCTTCCGGCTGCTCGCGATCTGGGCGAGGTGGGAAATGAGTTCCTGATCGCCGACGGTGAGGTTCTCGGCACGGGCGATTTCCTGAAGGATGAAGTTCGTCTTGAGGTTCGTGCGCGCCTGCATGCCGGCGGTGGCGAAGATCTCCTCGCGCTGGGCGGAGAGTTCCTCTTCGGACATGCCGGACTGGGCACCGCGCTGGACCAAGCTGTCGGCCTGGCTCTGGGTTTCCTGACGGAGGAGGTTGTCGGGCAGCTCGAAATCGACGGCGCTGTTGAAGTGCTCGACGATCTGGTTGACCTTCATGTCGTCGATCTGCCGCTGCTTTTCGTAGCCCATGCGCTGGCGGAGCATCTCCTTGAGCTGATCGAGACCTTGACCGCCGGTGATTTTGGTGGCGAAGGCGTCGTCGAGTTCGGGCAGGGTGGCTTCCTTGATTTCCTGCACGGTGACTTCGAAGGTGAGTTCCTTGCCGTGAAGTTCGGAAACCGGGAAATCGTCGGGCACGGTGACTTTCGCGGTGCGTTGGTCGCCCTTGTTCGCTCCTTCGAGTTGGGCGGCGAAGCCGGGGAGGAACGACTCCTCGTCGAGTTTCATCCAGAATCCCTCACGGCCGGCGATGTAGCCGACCGGGCGGCCGATGACTTCCTCGATGGGTTGGCCGTCGACGGTGCCCGTGTAGTCGATCACCGCGATGTCGCCGTTCTGCGCCGGGCGGTCCGCGACATCGTTGTATTCGGCGGAACGCTCGCGGAGCACCTGAAGCTGTTGGTCGAGCTCTTCCTCGGTGATCTCCGCCGAGGGGGCATTGATCGTAAGGCCCTTGTATTCCGGCAGCGCAATGTCGGGAGCGAGGGTGAGGACGGCCTCGAACGCGATGGCTCCATCGCCCGAGGTCGAGAAACCGGACGGGCGGCCGAAATCGAGCACCTTGATGTCCTGTGTTTTCAGGGCTTCATCGAATGCCTTGCGGGTGAGGCGGTCTTCGAGTTCTTCGGAAATCTGCTCCGCGAAACGCTTTTCGACGACCTTTTTCGGAGCCTTGCCGGGGCGGAATCCCTGGATGCGGGCCTGGGTGGCGTAGCTGGAGACGATGTTGTTCCGCTCCGTCTGGACGGTTTCCGAGGGAATCTCGACGCGGAGGGTGGCGGTGCAGTTCTGCTGCTTTTCGACGCTGATGTTCATGATCCGGGAGCGGCTTGGGCGGCGGGTTTCGGCCGCGGGGCGCGAGGCTTAGGAGACGCGGGGCGGGATGTCAAAGCGAAGTAACCGAGCCTAACCCCTTCCTGGACATGAGGGGACATGGTCCTTGACGCCGATAGGGTCGGCCGGGTTTCATCCGGCCATCGCTGAACCACATGGATTTTTCATCCTTTTATCAAATCAGGGGCATGGTCCGAGTGGCCGGTCGGGTGCTGGGCTTGCTGGCCGCGGTGTGGGTGACATCCTTGGGTGTCGCTTCCGCTCAGGATTTCGAAGGCCAGAAGGTCACCGGAGTCGATTTCCGCTATGAGGGGCCCCGCACGGTCGATGAAGAGCGACTGCGGAACTTCATCCAGCTCGCGCCGGGAACGACCTACCGCACCGACACGATCGATAATGACATCAAGGCGCTCTACGAGTCAGGCTTCGTCAACGACGTGCGGGTGCTGGCCGAGCCGGTGGACGACGGGGTGCGCGTGGTCTACGCGGTGACGCCTCGTGAGGGCGTGGTGGCGATCGGTTTCGTGGGCAACTCGGTGTTCAGCGACACCAAGCTGGCGAAGGCCTCGAAGATGTCGGCGGGTGGAGCGCTGAGCGATCAGGCGATTCTCGATGCCCGCACGAACCTTGAGCAGCACTACATGGACGCGGGGTATCCCGACGTTGAGATTTCCCACCGCATCCAGCCTTCGCCTTCGGGCAACGGCGCGGAGCTGATCTTCGTCATCGACGAAGGTGTGAAGAACGAAATCCGCGACATTCGCTTCGAGGGCAACACGGTTTTCGATGACCGCACGCTCCGTCGTCAGATGGATGTGAAGGAGAAGGGCCTGTTTTCGTTTTTCACCAAGTCCGGCCGGTTCGAAGTCGGCCAGCTCGATGAGGACGTGGAGAAGGTGCTCGATTACTACCGCTCGAAGGGCTACCTGCGCGCCAGCAGCCCGGGGATCCGCCGCGAGCCGGTGGGCGATGGCCGCGTGGACCTGGTGATTCCGGTCAACGAGGGTGAGAAATACACCGTCAAGGGAGTCGGCTTTGGCAAGATGAGCGTCTTCAGCGAGGAGGAACTCTATCCCGCGCTCACGCTCAACGGTGGCGATGCTTACAACTCGAAGAAGATGCGGGCGGACATGACGACCATCCGCAGCTACTACGGTTCCCGCGGCTACGCCGATGCGACTGTCACTCCCGACATTCGTGACGCCGGTCCGAATCAGGTGAACGTGATCTACCGCATCACCGAAGGCCGCCGGTTCCGCGTCGGAAACGTGAACATCCAGGGCAACACCAAGACTCAGGACCGCGTGATCCGGCGCGAAGTTCCGCTGAAGCCAGACGACTATTTCAATTCCGTCGAGCTCGACACCACCAAGTCGCGCCTCGAAGGCCTGCAATACTTCGGCACCGTCCAGGTGGACAGCTCGCCCAGCGCGCGTGGCAGTGGCTATCGTGACGTGGACATCCTCGTCGACGAAAAGAAGACCGGTTCCGTGAGTGCCGGTATCGGCTTCAGCTCGATCGACAACGTCGTCGGTTTCGTGAACCTGGAGCAGTCGAACTTCGACATCCGCAACCCGTGGCGTTTCACCGGGGGTGGACAACGCTTCGCGATGAACCTGCGGTTGGGCTCCGAACGGACCGACTTCTCGATCTCCCTGGTCGAGCCGTGGTTCCTGGGTCGGCCGCTGGCCGTGGGTGGCGAGCTGTTCTATCGTGACTCCCAGTATTTCTCCGATGCCTACGAGCAAACCAACGTCGGAGCGGCGATCAACGTCCGCAAGCCGTTGACGGAGCACACCTATTTCACCGCGGAATACCGGATCGAGAACGTGGAGATCGATCTGGAGCAGCAAACCCGCGTGCTCTCCGCCAACTCCGTTGCAGGTGGCGGTCCCGCCTCCCTTTTGATCCCCGAAGCGGGCGACTACATCCGCAGCGCAATCAGCGGTCACTGGATCTACGACACGCGTGATGCCCTGATCGAAACCCGCAGCGGCACCAAGATCGACGTGGGTCTGGACGTTGCCGGCACGTTCCTCGGGGGCGACGTCGACATCATCGGAGGCTCCCTCCGCGCTCAGAAATATTGGAATCTCAAGTGGGACTCGATTCTCTCCGTCAACGGCGAGTTGGCGGCGGTGGAAGCCACCAGTGGCAACGTGCCGATCTTCGACCGGATGTTCCTCGGCGGTGCCCGCACGCTTCGCGGCTACGACTTCCGGGATGTGGGGCCGCGCGATCCCGTGACCGGCGAGGTGATCGGTGGCACTTCTTTGGGCTACGGCCAGGTGGAGTACACGGTGCCGATCATCGACAACGTCCGGATCGCCGCCTTCTACGACCTCGGCTTCGTGGATTCCGCATCCGAGATCTACCACGACATCGGCGTGGGCGTGCGTCTGCGTCTGCCGGTGAGCCCGGTGCCGATCGCCCTCGACTACGCGATCCCCATCGAAAGTCCGGATCCCCGCGCCGACCAAGGCGGCCGCTTCAACTTCTCGCTGAGCTACGAATACTGAAGCTCTCCGCTCCGATCTTCCAAGGCGTGGCCCCTCCCGTGGGGGTCACGCCTTCTGCTTGGCGCGGAGAACGGTGCCGGGTGAGGAGGCGATTTCGAACTGGTCCCGGTCGAAGGCACTCTTGCGAAGATAGCCAAGGGCGTGTGTTCCCGAGGGAGCGACGCTGGTGACTTCCCCGCAGGTCTCGCCATCCGCTGCGAGGGCGTCACCGGCAGCGACCTGACCCTCGACGGCGAAGAGCGTGAGACGGCGGTTGAGCTTTCCGGCGCTCTTGATTCGGGAAAGGGTTTCTTGGCCGATGTAGCAGCCTTTGTTGAACGAAACGGCGGTGGTATCGAGCCCGGCTTCCGGAGGCAGCATGCCGGGAACGAGTTCCGCACCCCATTGCGGCACGCCAGCCAGTACGCGCATCTCTTCGATTTCGTCGTCGGACAGGAGGATGTCGGCGGAGGAAGGGCTCTCGCGTGTCCAGACGTCGAACCAGTCGCTCCCAGGCCATGATGCGTGGCGCACGATGGCAGCTCCAGAAGCCGGTGAGGTGGTGCGTTGACGGTGCCAGCTGCCGGTGAGATCGACGAGCGCGACATCGTCGGCGATTAGGTAGCGGTCCAGCCTTTCGAGCACCGCTGCCGATTCGTCAGGTCGACAGGTGACCCAGATGGAGCCTTCGGCGGGGCCGGCGAGCACCTCCACGAGGTGCTGGAGCTTCCCCTTGGCATCCGTGATGCAGGAAAGCCGCGTCAGCTGCCCGAGCGACCGAACGTCCTGGGTGAGCTGCCCGTTGAGAAAGCGCACGGCATCGGAGCCGGTGGCTTCGATGAGACCTGGTGATTCGGGCGGAAAGTTCCGGGTGGGAATCATTTATTCGGCCTCCTCGCGTTTCAGGGCGAGCTCGACGAGTTTGGTTGCCTGCGTGTGGATCTCCTTGATCTCCTCCTCGGTCGGTTGCTGGTCTTTCTCGATCACCATTTCCGTCCGCATCCCGGCGAGGAGGTCCCGCATTTCGATGTAGCTGGGCCTTTCGGCGATGCGGGGCTCAAGCGAACCGACGATCGAAGAGTAGTAGTCGGCGATATCCTCACGCATCACCTCGCGGGCCCGTTCCGGAGAGAATTGGCGGACGACGGCAGCCGAGGCGACGTCGAGGGCGCGGATCCAACCGCCGAGCGAAATCAGGTGGGCGAGGTCGGCGTCGCGGAGGGACACGAGCTCCATTTCGACGTCTTTCTGGGTGGCGGTGAGTTCCTTTTTGAGCTGGTCCACATGACCCTCCCGGGCGCTTTCCAAGAGGCTGGCGGCGTGGCGGTTCACCCGGTCTCCGGCACCCAGGGCCTTGCCGTAGCGGGTCAGGTGGCTGGCGAGATCCTCGACCTTGCCCAGCTCGCCCGCCTGCACGATGAGAAAGCCGTCGGCGATCAGGAATCCCAGCTCCACCGCCAGATCGGCCCGGTTGAGGGGGGTGCGCTCGGGAATCTCCCGCGTGTGTTCGTTGATGGGAAGCGGGGCCAGAGATTCCAGCGAATCGAAGATCCGGGAAATGGAAGGAGCGGTGAACTCATTGATCGCGAGTTCCTCCCGGACATGAGGGTCTTCGAGCAGGTCGGGCGGGATGGCCGGCGCGATGAGGTCGTCTGGGTCCTGAGCCAACAAGGTCGGCATGAGGGCGCTCACAAGAAGGAGATTCCGGATCACGGGAAAACCTTGGCAGGGGAGCGGGGAGTCCGCAACGGGAATGCAGGGCAGGATCGGAACTTGACGGAACAAGTGATTCCTGCTGGCCTTCCGGCCTGCCGCGCCAGCGGTGAAGGGTGACGTGATGCACTGATCTCCAAGCTCTTCCGGCAGGCGTTCGGGCGGAACAACCGCGGAACGCGGGCTGCGGCGTCTTTCGCTTTCTTCCTTCATTCGACGCGCCTCTCCCAACCGAACGAGTTCTTCCCTTTTTTCAAACCCTTTCCCACCGCTATGGATCTCTGGTCATCTCCCCTCTGGTATGCCTCCTACCTCGTCGTCCTTCTGGGCTTGGCAGGATACGGTGCCCACCGCCTCACGATCGTCTACCTCTACCTTAGGCACGCCCGCCGGCGGCCGGAGCCTGCCCGCCGCTTCGAGGATCTGCCGCTGGTGACCATCCAGCTGCCGGTTTTCAACGAGCTCCACGTGGTGGACCGGCTGCTCGATTCCGTGGCGGCTCTGGATTACCCGAAGGACAAGATGCAGATCCAGGTGCTGGACGATTCGACGGACGAAACCACCGAGATCTGCCGTGCCGGAGTGGCACGTCTGGTCGCGCGGGGCTTCGACGCCCAGCTCATTCATCGCGTCGACCGGACCGGCTTCAAAGCGGGAGCGCTTGAAAACGGCACTAAGGAAGCGAAAGGGGATCTGCTTTTCATCCTCGACGCGGACTTCGTTCCAAACCCCGACGTCCTCCAGCGGACGATCCATTATTTCAGCGACGAAAGGATCGGCATGATCCAGACGCGCTGGGGACACTTGAACCGCACGTTCAATGTCCTCACCCGCATCCAGGCGATGTTCCTCGACGGGCATCTGGAGCTGGAGCAGACCGCCCGCAACCGCAGCGGCCGGTTCTTCACCTTCAACGGCACCGCCGGGATCTGGCGGAAGTCGTGCATTGCCGATGCCGGCGGCTGGGAGCATGACACCCTCACGGAGGACATGGACCTCAGCTACCGGGCCCAGCTGAAGGGCTGGCGGTTCATTTTCCTCAATGACGTGGAAACCCCGGCGGAGCTGCCGGTGGACATGGACGGCTTCAAAAGCCAGCAACACCGCTGGACGAAGGGATCGATCCAGGTTTGCAAAAAAGTCCTGCCCGCGATTTGGAAGAGCGATGTGCCCCTCTATGTGAAGCTCGAGGCCACCGCCCATCTCACCTCGAACTTCGCCTACCTGCTGCTGATCTGCCTTTGCTTCCTGATCTATCCGAACCAGCACGCGGCACCGGATTTCGGGCCCCTGACTTACTACATCGTCAATGTACCGATCTTCTTCTTCGCGTCGGTATCGGTGATCGTGTTCTACCTCACTTCGCAAAAGGCCCTGCGCCCGGGTTCCTGGTGGAAGGAAATCCCCTACCTGCCGTTGCTGCTCGCTCTGGGGATCGGGATGTCCGTCAACAATGCGAAAGCCGTGCTGGAAGCCATCTTCAACCACCAGTCCGGCTTCGTCCGGACGCCGAAGTACGGCATCGGGCTGTCTCGCAAGACCGACTGGAAAAAGAGCAGCTACAAGGCGATCAAGTCGCTTACTCCAATTGTCGAGCTGTTGTTCGGCTTCTTCTTCCTGTTCGTGGTGGTGGAGGCTGCCATCGATCAGCGCTGGTCATCCGCAATTCTTCTGCTTCCCTTCCCAGTGGGATTTTTCTACACTTCCCTGTCATCGATCGCACGGATGCTCCCCGGCCCGAAGGACGAGCAGTCGCCGGTCGATTGAAGTACACCCACCCTTTGTAGAATATGACACACAAGCTGCGGATTTTTCTGCTTCAGGCGGGATTGATCCTTGGCTGTGCCTTGATTTCCAGTTGTGGCACGAGTCGGGACACTCGCAACAAGATGCTGGTCAGCGTGCGCGATCAGCAGATGCTCCTCGTCCGGGATGGCAAGCCGGTCAAAGCGTATAAGATTTCGACCTCCAAATTCGGACTTGGATCGCGCAGTGGCTCGAATTGCACTCCCTTGGGACAAATGGAGATCGCCCGCAAGATCGGTGGCGGCTCCCCCAGTGGGATGGTCTTCAAGAGCCGTCGTCCGACCGGTGAAGTGATCCGGCCGAACGCACCCGGCCGGGACCCGATCGTCGGCCGGATCCTCTGGCTGCACGGCAGGGAAAGCCACAACCGCAACACCTTCGGCCGCTGCATCTACATCCATGGCACCCCGGAGGAGTGGCGTCTCGGCACGCCCGCCTCGTATGGCTGCATCCGCATGGCCCAGAGGGATGTCGTCGATCTCTACAACCGCGTCGGTGTCGGAGCGCAAGTGAAGGTGTTCCGGGGATCGCTGCTCACCACGCCGGAAGGCGTCGAGTACGCCCAGAAGAGTGCTGACGGCCGGTTTCTGGGGTACACGGCTTCGCGGCGTTGATTTTTGCGGTCCGAGGAGCTTGACAAGCCCTCGCCAATCCCTATTTTCCCGCCCCCGAAGCACGGTCCGTCCGTCTGTTGCGGGGTCGATCGCTCCACTTTTTCTCAATCCACCATGGCCAACCACAAGTCAGCCCTCAAGCGCGTCCGTCAGACCAAAGTCCGGACCGAGCGCAACCGCGCCCGCAAGACCACCATCAAAAAGCTCCGCAAGGAAACCCTCGCTGCCGTTGCCGAGGGCGACAGCAAGACGGCTGCTTCCGCTGCTTCCAAGCTTTCCTCCGCGTTGGACAAGGCGGCCAAGAAGGGCCTGATCCACGCCAACAAGGCTTCCAACATCAAGAGCAAGACGTCCAAAGCTCTCGCCTCCATCGGCTGAATCCGGGAGCGTCTGCCGAAAGGGCGTCCGAAAAATCACTCAAGCGGCGCCGAATCCCGGTGCCGCTTTTTTCGTAGTAACCTCATGAGCGAATCATCCCCGCCCCCGCCATCGGCTCGCCAAATGAAAGCCGCGGAAATCGCGTCGAATCCCTCCGGCTACAAGGTCTGCGAAGGCTGTGAATCGATCGTCGGCCGTGGCGTGGTGCTTTGCCCGAATTGCCATAGCTTCCGGTTTGACGGGGCTTCGGTGCGGGTCATCGAGCAGGCGACCTTGCTCGGTTCCCGCGACCAGACTTCGGTCACCATGGGCGACTTGTCCTGACACGGGTCGTTTGCTGGCAGGCAGGCTCGCTCAGTCCTCTCGCAGCAGCGCTTCCCGCGTCTGCCGGGCGCGTTCGGCGAGCAGGGAACGCACGACGCTCACCAAGACCACCGCTGAGGCGACGAAAGCGGCCGTTTCCCAAGTGGCAGAGGGATCTTCGCCGAGCCGGATCAGCGCCGGAGCGCAGCGCGCAGCACCGAGGAGGGCCAGCACCCCCGCGCCGATGACGCCGTGCCAGCGGGAGCGAAGGGAAAACAGACCGCAGATGATCCAGCCGCCGCCGAGCGTCAACGCACCTTGAAGAAGCCCGGGGTTGCCGATGCGGGCTTCCGCGACAAAGCCCATGGCGACCAAAAAACCGCCCGCGAGGAAAAGGAGAGGACGCATGGGTTATTGAAGTTGGATGACTTTCTCCAAACGTTCCTGAAGGGCTTCAAGCAGGCCTTCCTCGGTGGCTTGGCCACCGCCGGGCATGGTGACGTAGAGGGTGTCGAGTGCCGCGCCTTTCTCGGTGCAGATGCGGGCATGGACGGTATCGAGCCCGGACTCGTTGATCGCGTGGAAGAGGTCGTGGAGCAGACCGATCCGGTCGATCGCCTGGATTTCGACGATGGTGCTCTGAGGGTCGAGATCGTTGGAAACATGGGCCCGCACCGGAAAGGCAATGCCACCCTCCTCGCGCGGACGCAGGAGGTTTCGCTTCGGCTTGAGATAGTCGCGTGAATTGAAATCCTCGCTTTTCATCAGCTTGTAGAGGGTGCTGACGATCGATTCCCTGATCTTCGGGTCGGACACCGGTGCGAAGTCCACCGTGCAGACGCGGAAGATATCGACCACGATGCCATCGGATCTCGTGTGGAAATCCGCGGACAGGATGTTCACTCCTTCCGAGGCGATCGCGCAGCAGACTTTTTCGAGGAACAGCGGTCGATCGCGCGAGACGACGACCACCTCGGTGTAGCCGCGGTCGGCCCGGTCGAGGCCTTGGATGGCGCATTCGAAGGATCCATCGCTTTTCTCCTCCCGCTCCCTGAATTGGCGGACGGCGCGAACATGGACAGGAATGGTCCGCGGACTGCGGAAACGGAAATAGCTCGTCGGCATCCGCTCGAAGTGTTCCTCGATCTCCTGCCTCCATTCGTCGCCCATGGTGTTGAGCGACTGCTCCTTGAGCGACTCGCGTTCGAGACGGATGATTTCGTTGAACCGGTCCTTGCCGTCGGTGAGGAAGCTGCGGGTCGAGGAATGGAGCTGACGGAGCAGCATTTCCTTCCAGCTCGTCCATGCGTCCGGGGAGGTGGCGTTCGAGTCGGCGTAGGTGAAAAGCAGGAGGGCATCGAGCCGTGCGGTGGTGCGCATCAGCCTGGCGAATTCGGCGACCACCGTCGGGTCTTCGATGTTGCGGCTGGTGCCGTAGCGCCAGAGCGTGAGGTGGTGGTCCACCAGGAACATGATGAGCTGCCGCCGCGAACCGCGCACCTGGAGACGGTTGCATAGGCGCTGGGCGAGCATGGCGGAGCCGTCGATGTGCTCCCGGACGTTTTCCGAGCGGCCGGTGTCGTGGAGAAGGATGGCCAGGTAGAGGGCCACCGGGTCCTCGATGTCGATCAGCAGCTGGCGGTAGAGCTGGAGTTTCGGGTCGTCGCTATCGACCAGAGCGTCGATGGCTTCGATGAACCGGAGCGTGTGCTCATCGGCGGTGTAGCGGTGGAAGAACTCGTGCTGCACGAGGCAGTCGAGCGCGCCGAACTCCGGCAGGTAGCGGCCGAGGAAACCGACGCGGTGCATCTGGCGGAGCGTCCGGGCGACATCGCCCTTGCGGCTGAGGATGCCCTCGAAGACCTCACGGTTGAGCTTGTTGTAGCGGAACGGCCGGTCGATGTCCTCCCAGTGCTTTTTCACCAGCTTGCGCACCGGCGGGCTGAGCCGCAGGTTCCGCACCTGGCAGTGCTGGAAGAGCCGCATCAGCCGCTGGGGGTCTTCCTTGAAGATCTCACCGTTGGCCGGATAGATGCGGCCGTCGCGGGCGACGAATCCGTCGAACTCCTCGCGCTTCTTTTTGCGAAAGGTGAGGAAACTCGCGAGACCGGTCTCGCGGTTGTCTTCCTCGATCTCGAAGATCTCCATCAACGAAGTCGTGTGCTGGTAGAGGTTGCGCGTGTGCCAGTAGTAGTCGCGCATGAAAGCCTCGGTGCGGCGGAGGATCGATCGCTGCGGATAGCCGAAATCGGTGGAGACGACACCTTGAAGGCGTAGCGTGAGCTGGTCCGAGCCACGACCGGCCTGGTAGTGCAATTCGTTGCGGACGCGGTGGAGGAAATCGTAGGCCTCGTTGATTTCGCGCAGCGCGGAGCGGGTCAGAAGGCGGCCCTCGACCAGTTTGTCCAGGGAGTTCCAGCCGCGTTTGACTTTGATCACCCAGAGCATGTTCTGGTAGTCGCGCATGCCGCCGCAGCCTTCCTTGACGTTCGGTTCCTGCAGGAAAACGGTGCGTGAGAATTTGCGATGGCGGCTGCGCAGGTCTTCGCGCCGGAGCTTGAAGAAGGCTTCCTGGCCGCGCTTGGTTTCAACGGCGAGGCGTTTCCGGAAGTCGGCGAAAAGGGAGCGGTCGCCGGCGACGCGGCGGGCGTCCATGAGGGCGGTCTTCACCTCCTGATCGAGCCGCGACTGCTGGATGCATTCGGCGGTGGAGCGGACGGCGTGGCCGACCTTGAAGCCGACGTCCCACAAGAGGTAGAGCACTTCGTGGACGACCTCTTCCAATTCCTTGGGCAGCTTGTGCGAGGCGCGGGGGACCAGGAAGAGAAGATCGACGTCCGAGCAGGGGTTGAGGGTGCTGCGACCGTAGCCGCCAACGGCGACGAGCGAGAGGCTTGAGGCGAGATCGCGCTGCTTCAGAGCGCCGTGGAACACCGCGCGGAGCACGATATCGAGCAGCTCCGAACGGGCGTTGGCGATTTCCAGACCGCCGGCACCGGCCTGGTGCCGGAGCTTGATCCGGTGTTCCTCGATTTTGAGGAATCGTTTGAAGACCTTGAGCCTCTCGCCCGCGGACAGGCGGCCTTCCTTGGCCGCCTTGAGGGCGGTTTTGGCGTGGTCGGCGAGGGTCTTGAGGTGTGGAGAAGCCATGCGCGCCGGGAGGATGGAGGGGGAACCTCCGGCGGTCTATCCCGGATTGCCGGGTCTCATGCACGGAGCTTCGAGTATCCCCGCAGGTAGCCGGCGCATTGGGCGATCTCGGGTAGGGAGGTCTTCCAATTGTGCTCGTACTCGATCGACACGTTGCCGGCGAAGCCGTGCTTGCGGACTTCGTCGAGAATGGCACCGAGTTCGACGATGCCGGTACCGAAAGGGCGGTCGTGGGTCCACTCGGTGATCGAGGCGCGGTCCTTCATGTGGAAAGCGTGGACGCGCGGGGCGATCGAGCGAATGACCTCGAGCGGGTCGAGGCCGGAAGTCGCCCAGTGGCCGAGGTCGGCGCAGAAGCCGAGCCGTTCGTCGCGCCCCTCAAGGGCTTTGGAGACGGTTTCCGGATTCCACAGGGCGGTGGGCTTCGGGTGGTTGTGGAAGCAGACCTTGAGGTCGAATTCCTTGGCTAGCTTCTCCAACAGATCGAGCGAACCGAGGGCTTCGGTGGTGATGCCGTAGAGTCCGAGCTGCTTGGCGAAGGTGAAGATCTGACGCGCTTTGGCTTCGTCGTTCGGCACGTCGGTCACGCCGAAATTCACCGGGGTGATGCCATGGTCGGAGCAGTGCTTGAGGACGGCGGGAACCTGCTCGGAAGCCTTCGAGGGATCGAGCCCGGCATCACCGAAGTCGCCGCCGATTTTCTGCCCGGGGAAGAGCTCGACGGCCGTGGCGCCCGCCGCCGCCGCCATTTCGATGGCTTCGAAAAGCGTGAATTCCTTGAAGGACCAGCACTGGACGGAGATCGCGAAGTCGGCGTCCGTGGCGGCTTTCTTCGGAATCGGGGCGGCTCCGGAGCGGGCGGCGAGGGCGAGGGACGTGGCGGGCAGGAGCTTCAAGGCGTTACGGCGTTTCATGGGAATGGACAGGATTCGTGTGGATACGGTGACTTGATCGGAATCTCGCGGGGAAGTGGAAAATCCTCTTCATTGCGCCGCCCGCGGCACCCGCAACAGTCGGTCGGAGGAAGTGAGGTAGATGTGAGACGGGGAGAGGGCGACGTTGGCAGTGGGTCGGGTGCAGAGGATTCTGCCGAGCAGTTTTCCGGAAGGGGAGATCACCAGGAGTCCGCCGGGGCCGGTGGCGAAAACGGTGCCGTCGGCTGCGGTTTTCAGCCCGTCCGGTGCGCCGGGCCCCTTCAGCCCACTGGCATCGAAGAAGACGCGACTCGGCCCGAGTCCGCCGTTCTTAAGCACAGGGAAGCTGAAGATGGTGGGTTGGCGGCCGCTGGATTGGGCGACATAGAGGGTCTTCTGGTCGGGAGAGAAGGCGATTCCATTGGGCCATTCGATCTCCCGGGTGAGCAGGGTGGTCTTTCCCTCGGGATCGATCCGATAGACCCCGCAGAAATCGAGTTCGCGGAAGGGATCATTCGCACCCTTCGGCAGGCCGTACGGGGGATCGGTGAAATAGATCGAGCCATCGGCATGCAGCGCGAGGTCGTTGGGGGAATTGAGCCGTTTTTCTTCGAAGCGGTCGGCGAGCGTGAGTTTGCCGCCGCCCGGCTTGAGAATGGAGACGCGGCGGTCGCCATGTTCGCAGCAGAGCAGATGACCGGAGGCATTGATAGCCAGGCCGTTCGAGCCCGGCTCGCGACCGCTGAAGTCGAGTCCGGTGAAGCCGGCTGGCTTCATGAAAACGGTGCAGCTCTGGTCGGTGGCGCTCCAAGCGTGGATGACATTGCCGGGAATGTCGGAAAAGAGGAGCCGTTGATTGTCCTCGTCCCAGACCGGGCCTTCCGTCCAGGTGAAACCGGTGGCGAGGGTCTCGATCTTCGCGGCCGGGGGAATGAGGTCATCGAACGCGGGATCGATCCGCTCGATCGATTCGGGCCCGCCGAGGAGCACGGAAGGAAGGAGGGCGAGAAGGAGGGTCGACCGGGATGTCATGAGGTGAGGCTCGGCTGGACGGGACGCGATGTCCATTTGCAAACGGTCCCAGCCGGAGCCTCTTTCAGAAATAGCAGCGGGTACCCAGCCAGTAGGTGACACCGTCGTAAACGCGTTTGGAATCGGAGCGGATCAGATCCCACTCGACCCCGCCCATGAACTTGAGTTGGTGGCCGCAGGGGAGCCAATTGAGGCCGAGGTAGAGCCCATGTTGCTCGTCGCCGCGGATGGCGGGAGTCGGGGTGACCTCCTGAGAGACGGCGACGGGGATGTAGCGGCTGTAGGGCGTGATCGCCTGGGGTTGGCGGGAGCCTTGGTAGTGGTAGCGACCGACGATCTCGAGACGGTCCTCGATGAGCCATCGTTCGACGGTGCCGACCGCGCCCCAGACGCGCCCGTCGCGGCGGGGGTTGGCGGCGTCGGCTTCGCCGAAGAGGACGTTTCCCCGGAAAGTCCACGGGCCTTCTTCGATGATTGTCCAGGCGGAGGCCATCCAGTTGAGGTTTCCGCTGAGGGCGTCGTCGCGGGCGTCGGTGTGGTTGGAGTAAAACGCCAGCGCGGCGAGGGCGGAGTCGCTGCCGGTGAGGGCGGAGATATCGCGCTGGATCTGGAGGATCCAGGCGGTGCCGTCGTCCCAATTTCCCCAGTAGGCAGCGGTATCGGTGGAGTAGAGGCCGGCGAAGGATTCCCAGCGGCCGGTTTGATGCCGCAGCCAAACACCGAGGGGGGCGGAGCCTTGCGAGGTGGTGATGAGGGCGCGGTTGCTGACGGCGGAGCGCTCGACGACGGGCAGGAACTTGGAGGAATCCAGGACTTCCTCGGCGAGGGGCAGGCAGCGTTTTCCGTAGCCGACCCACCAGGAGCCGCCGCCGATGCCCGGGAAGGTTTTGTCGAGCTGCCACTCGGCATAGCAGGCCCAGTTCGCGAGATAGCTGAGATCGCGATCGCCGCCGCGAGGGCGTTGGTCGTCCTCAAGCATCATTTCGTGGTGAAGGGTGAGCGCGCCGTCCGCCAGCGTGGCGCGCAAGCCCGGCCAGAAGCGGCGGATCTCGCCGCGGCTGGCATACCAGAAATCACGGCCGGCAGCCTCGCCATCAATCCACGCATATTGGTAATGGAAGCGGGCGAAGATGGTGAGGCTCTGGAGAAACGGGTGGGCTGGGTCCTGGAAGAGCGTGCCGGAAGGAATCCAGTTGCAGTCATGATCGGGTGAAGCGGCCGTGGGCAGGGCGCACTCCTGGGCCGACGCGGCGGTGACGATCACCCACAGGCACCCACCCAGCCAGCAGCCTTTGCTTCGTTTCATTTCGTGCGCGGCATAGGCAGATCGGCCGGTTTTTCGCCATGGCGGAGCAAAGGAGGCCGACAAGTTCGCCTGATCTGCGAAGGGGCTGATGTACGGCATGCATCGTTTTTCGGTGCGTGAAACAACCCGCGCGTGGGAAATGCGAAGAGACGAAGAGCGGAGGGACGCAATGTGGGCAAGGCTCGACGGCAGTGCGGGCGGGGAATAGGTTCCGGCCGCTAGAAAGCTGTTATGAATTCGATCGAGGTTCTATTCGGGAACCCGCTTTTCGCGCTGTTCATCGTTATTGGTGCAGGCCTCTTGCTGGGTTCGATCAAGATCAAGGGCTTGAGCCTCGGTAGCTCCGGTGTCTTGTTCACCGGCCTGCTGTGCGGGCATCTGGGGTTCACTCTGCCGGACATCGTCGGGACCATCGGGCTGGTGCTTTTCGTTTACTGCGTGGGCATTTCCGCCGGCAGTCGGTTTTTCGGAGCGTTGGCCCGGGAGGGTGCGACGCTAGCCAAGCTGGGCATCCTGATCGTCGGCATCGGTGCGGCCATCACCTGGGCATGCCACCAGTGGATGGGAATTCCCCGGGACCTGGCGGTGGGGATTTTCGCCGGAGCGATGACCAGCACGCCGGCGCTGGCGGCGGGGACGGAAGGACTCGGCGAGGCGGGCTCGAACGTGATCATCGGCTATGGCATCGCATATCCTTTCGGCGTGATCGGTGTGGTGCTCTTCGTGCAACTGATGCCGCGCCTGCTGCGACAGGATCTGGACAAGGAGGCGGAGGAATATGCGGCGGAGAGCTCGCAGTATGACGCCGTGTTGACCGCGTTGGTGGAGGTGAGAAATCCGAACCTCTATGGAAGATCGATCTCGGAGGTGGTGAGCGGGTCGCTGGGGGCGGTGCAGATTTCCCGCAAGCTGGAAGGGGAGAGGCTGACGCCGCTGAAGTATGATGACGTGTTTGCTGAGGGGCAGCACCTGTTCCTCGTGGGGCGTCAGAAGGACATGGAGCTGGCGATTGGATTCCTGGGAGTGAAGAGCGATCGCGCATTCATCAAGGACGTGGAGAATCAACAGCGCAGGTTGGTGGTGACCGAGGCCTCGATCGTGGGTCTGGAAATGCAGCAGCTCGCACCGTTGCGGGAGTATGGGGTGATGATCAGTCGAGTGACGCGGATGGACGTAACCTTCGTGCCGACGCCGGACACGCGGATCGAGCGACGGGATATTTTCACGACGGTGGGTAACCCCGAGGATCTGGACCGCTTTGCGAAGGCGATCGGGCATCGCTCCCAGGCTTTCGATGAAACCGACCTGCTTTCGCTTTCGATCGGGATCTCGCTGGGAGTCGTGGCGGGGATGATTCCGCTGGCGCTGCCGGGTAGCGAGGGCATCACGCTGGGGATGGCGGGCGGGCCGTTGTTCGTGGCTCTGGTGCTGGGCCACGTCGGTAAGATCGGTCGGGTGGTGGGGCACATCCCACGGCCGACGCGGCAGCTTTTGCAGGAGCTGGGCCTGGTGTTTTTCCTGGCGAATGCCGGGGTGAAAGGCGGAGCGGCGATGATCGAGACCTTGAGGGAATATGGACCGGTGCTGTTCCTGGCGGGGGTGTTGATCACGCTCACGCCGATGGTGTTGACGTATCTATTCGCGGGCCGGCTTTTCAAGCTGAACAACCTCCAGATGCTGGGCGGAATCTGTGGGGGGATGACGTCCACTCCTGCGTTGGGGGCGATCACGGCGCGGACGGATTCGCAGCTGCCGGTGCTGAGCTACGCGACGGCGTATCCGGTGGCGCTGATCGTGATGACGATTTTCGCGAAGCTGCTGATCGCGGTGATGGGGTGATCGAGGCGCTATGGAGTGCTCCGGCATGACGGAGCTTTGAGGGGAGTTGTCTCGCAGCCGCCATGTCGGCTCCGGGATGACGGTCACGAGCGATGTGGACCTCGTCGGTGAAAGCTCCGACATGTCGGAGCAGTCCGAAGGAAGAGACGCCGGATTCGTCAGTGCCGCTTGAGTTTGCCGGAGGCGGTCAGGGGAAGCTGATCCACGAAGATGTAACGAAGCGGCACCTTGTAGGCACTGAGGTGGAGACGGCAGTGCCTTTGGAGTTCGACGGCCTTGGGTGGGTCGGCGGGATCGGTGGGAATGATGTCGGCGACGGCGATCTGGCCCATGTGGGGGTGGTCTTTTCCGGAAACAAGGCTGCGACGGACGCCGGGGTGGTCGTTGAGGCAGGCTTCGACTTCTTCGGGGAAAAGCTTCATGCCGGCGACGTTGATGACGGACTTGTTACGACCGACGAGGGTGAGGTGGCCATCGGGATCACGCACGACGAGATCGCCGCTGGCGAAGAAGCCGTCCTTGAGCGGGGAAGGATTCCACGGGACGAGGTAGGCGTCGAGGATGCCGGGACCGCGGACGTGGAATTCGCCGGGGGTGTCGTCGGGAACCTCGCGGCCGGAGTCGTCGAGGAGGCGGACATGGTAGTCGGGCAGCGGCTTCCCGAGCGAGGTCGGCTTCTCAGCAGGGGCATCGAGATTGAGAACCGAGAGGCCGACTTCAATGATGCCGAGCCCTTGGACGATGGATTGGTCGAAACGCTGCCGAAAGGCGCGGGCGGTGGCCTCGGGCAGGGCGGCGGCGGTGGCGACGGGGAGTCGCAGGCTGGGCCAGCGGAAGCTGCCGGGATCGGCGGCGAGGAGCGCGAAGTGGAACGGGGAACCGTAGATGACGGTGGCGTGGTGCTTCTCCGCGGTGGCGAGGATGGCCTCGCGGGTGGGGGAGGACTCGAGGATGGTGACGGCACCGACGTGGAGATAGAGGACGATGCTGACGGCGAAGTGATGGGCCATCGGCAGCATCCAGAGGATGCGGTCGTCTTGCGTGAGCTGGAGTCCGCGGTTGGCGGCGGTGATGCGGGCGAGGAGGGTTTCGTGGGAAAGGACGACCCCCTTCGACGTGCCGGTGGTGCCGGAGGAAAAGCGGATGAAGGCGGGGTTGAGGGCCTGGAAGTCCTTTTCAGGAAAAGAAGGTGTCGAGGAGGCGACGGGCTCCAGCGTGTGGCGGGTGCCGGTTTCATAGCCGGCGCTCCTGACGATGAAATCGAGGGCGGTGGTGCGGGTGATCTGATCGCGCTCGTCGGCGGTGAGCTCTTCGGCGAGGGGGACGAGGCAGGCTCCGGCGAGGAGGATGCCCATGGAGAGGATGATGTAGTCGACGCCGTTCGGGCAGTGAAGGCCGACGCGGGGGCGGCGGCCGAGTTTTTCCGCGGCGGCGCCGATTTCAGCGGCGATGGGTGCCGCGGAGCTACGAAGCTCGCCGTAGGTGACGCGCCGCTCGCCGGAGATGATGGCGAGGGCGTCGGCGGGGTGGCGATCGAGGATGTCGGCGATGAGGTTCATGCGAGACAGGCGGGCTAAGGCTCGCGGTCCGATTGGAGGTCTGCGAGGAGCGTGGACTCTAGCATGAGGAGGTCGTGCTCGCTGAGGCTGCCCTCGCGCCACGAGAGGGTGGCGGTGAGTTGGTCGTCGAACTCGGAAAAGAAGATGCCGACCCCGGGCGGAGCCGAAACGGTGGGGATATGGCAGGCGTGGGTGATCGTGCGGCCGAGCAGGGTGCGGGTGCGGGCGGGGAACGTGCCGGTATGGGAATGGAAGAGGGAGCAGATCTCACCCTTGAGATAGAAGGAAGCAGGCTTGAGGTAGAGGCGCGAGGGGCAGCGGTGCATGAGCACCATCAGGGCCTCCATGGCGGGGGGCAGCTTGCGGCGCATGAAGGAGGCGTACTTTCTGTAGAGCGCTTTGGTGGCTCCGGGGAGGTCGGCGAGCTCCTCGTGGGTGAGCAGCAGCGACCAGGCGGTCATGTGGTTTTGGAAGAGGGGGCGCTTGTGCGCGTGGGTGACGCGTTGGACGGGGAGGGAAAGAAGAATCGCGGTGGGCTCCTCAGGGTGGCGGGAGGCGATGAGAGCCTTGACGGCGCGGGCGGCGGCGGCGGCGAAGTACGGCAGAAGGAGTAGTTCGCCGGCGGTGGTGGCCATCTTCTGGCGGATGGCGGTGGTTTCCCCACGGGTGAAACGGATGATCTTGAAAGCGGGATCGCCCGCATGACGGGCTTCGTGAGCGGAGCGGATGCGCCAGGCGGGGAAGGTGCGCATTTCCTCGACGATGGGTTTGGCGGTTTTCCAAGCATCGGCGGGCGGTGGCGTCTTCGCCGTTTCGCCCCAGGCTTCGGTGGGGTTCGTGGCGGTGGAATCGAGTTGGTCGAGGAGCAGGTCGATGCCGACGGCGTCGAACAGGACGTGCGGCCAGATGAGAACGAGGGCGGCGGAGCCATCCGCCCGGGCGACGAGGTGAAGTTCGAGATTGGGGCCGGGCTGGAAGACGTCGATGACGCTCTGGCTGAGGAGTCGTGCGACAAGAAGGGTGAGATCGGCGCTGTCCGACGAGTGATGGGAGACGGGGACGGCGGAGGTTTCCCCCGGATGCCACGCGGCGAGAAAGGTGGGGAAGTGGCGGCGGACGTGGGCGTGGAGCAGCGGGTGACGGTGGCCGAGGGCCGCGGCGGCGTGTTCGAGCGTGCCGGGCGCGGGTGGTCCGTCGAGCTCGATGACCGAGGCGGCGAGGTGGCGTCCCTGGCCGGTGCGCCGCATGAGGGATTCGAGGGCGAGTAGAAAGCCGTCGCTGGTGGTGGTGGGGACCAAGTCGATCAAGCTTTGGATTTCAGAAGCGCGGCGATGGTTTCCACGGTCTGGAAGTGATCGCGGGAAAGATCGGTGGGTTCGAGAACGATGCCGAAGGCTTCCTCGATGGCGAGGACGAGCTGCATGATGCCCATGGAGTCGAGGCCGGCCTCGAAGAGATCAGTGCGGGCGTCGGCGACGGCGTCGGGTTCGAGGATCTGGTCGCGGAGGATTTCGAGAAGTCGGGCTTCCATGGTCAGGCGGGTGCGAGGGATTCGAGGGCGGTTTGTCGGCCGGCTTCGTAGCAGACGGGCGCGAGGCGGTTGGTGAGGATGGAGGGAAAAGGGGTGGTGGAAACGACTTCGATGACGGTTTTTCCTCGCTCGGCAGCGAGGCGCAGTCGGTGCTGGTGGAGAGCCTTGCAGCCGGTGTGGTGGGTGCAGCCGACGGACTTGGCAACGGTCTCCCAGTTGACGACAGGGCTGGAATTTTCCACGTACTGGATGCGATGGATGAGGATGGTGTCGATGTCATCGCGGTGGATGAGGTGCTCGAAGGGATACTCGGCGGCGATCCCTCCGTCGAGGTAGCGGTGGCCTTCGACGTCCTGGATGGTGAAGAGGCCGGGAACCGCGCAGGAGGCCATGACGAGTTCGGGCAGAGGGCCGGTGTCGCGGATGACGATCTCGTTGGCTTCGACGTCGGTGACGGCGATATCGAGTTGGCGCTCATCGAGGCGGACGTCGCCGAGGAGTTTGCGGAGGTGGCGGACCTTGCCTTTGCCGTGGAAAATGCCGGTGGCCCAGAGAACGGTGCCCACCCCGGGCATCCGCCAGAGGAAGCCGGGATCGAAGTAGGACCAGCGCATCTTGGGGTCGATGGCGGCCTTTTTCAGGTCATCGCCCCGGAGCCCGCAGGCGTAGAGGGCACCGGCGAGGGCACCGGCGGATGCGCCAGCGATGCGGGCGGGCTCGAAGCCGCGGGTGTGGAGGCCGTTGAGGAATCCGGCATGGGCATAGACGCCGAGAAGCGAGGAGCCGAGCACGACGGCGGTGCGGCGGGGGTCGGGGCGGAAGGGCGTGTCGGGCATCGGCGGGCGTAGTTTGTGAGTTTTCGGTTTTCAGTTTCAAGGATGCGGGTGATTTTCCGGCCGGATGACAGACGCGGTGGTGAATTTCAGAACGGGCAACGAGAAGCTGATCAAGGTGCTCGACGGTGCCTCGGCGCACTTGCGCGGCCTGCTGGAGAAGCAAGGCCGGCCGGAGGGGGCGCTGCGGATCGCGGTGATCGGGGGCGGATGCAGCGGGCTGCAATACAAGATGGACCTGGTCGATGGTCCGAGGGACCGGGACATTCTCGTGCCCAGCAACGGCGTGCAGGTGGTGATCGACCCGAAGAGCGCGCTCTTCGTGAGCGGCAGCGAGCTGGATTACTCGGACGACCTCCAACAGGGCGGCTTCAAGGTCACCAACCCGAACGCCGTGGTTACCTGCTCGTGCGGGGAGAGTTTTGCGGCGTGATGGATGCGTTCGCAGAGCTGGGCCTGGAGCGGCGGCTGGGGGTCTCCGAGGAGGAGATCCGGGCGGCGTTTCGCGAGGCGGGAAAGGTAAGGCACCCGGATGCGGGTGGGGACGCGGCGGATTTTGCAAAACTCCAGGAGGCGTTGGCGGTGGTGTCGAATCCGTCCGCGCGGCTGAAGCACTGGTTGGAACTGGAGGGGATCGAAGGCGGAATGCGGGGAGCGGTGCGGGGCGAGCTCATGGAGCTTTTTTCGCGGATTGGCCCGGTTTTGCAGGAAGCTGATGCGGTGATCCGGGAAAAGGAAGTGGCGCGCTCGGTTCTGGCGAAAGCTTTGCTGGAAGGGAAGGTCCAGGCTTGTCGTGAGCGGCTGGAGGAATGCCAGGAGTGGGTGGAAACGAACGCTTCGGGGCTGTGCGGGGATTTTGCGCAGGTCGAGCAGGGCTTGACGGACGGCTGGGAGTTGGCCCGCGAGTTGGCCTTTTTGGGGAAGTGGGCGGCGGAGCTGCGGGCGCGTTACGCGGCGTTGTGGTGAGCCGGGCGCGTTGACAGGAGGCACGGGGGCTTTAAAACCCGGTCATGACGAGGCAGTTGTTCGGATGGGTTGTCGCGCTGGCGCTGGCGGTCCCGCTGGGTGCGCGTGAAATGCGAACTTTCGCCGATACGCAGGGCCGGAAGTTGGTCGCCCAGGTGGTCGGCTTTTCCGAAGGTAAGGTGAAATTGCGGCGCAACGACGGAAAGGTGTTCGAGCTGGAGGAGTCGCGCCTTTCGAAGGAGGACCAGGAGTATCTCAATGGTCTGCGCGAAGCCTCCGCGGCGGAGGTGGACAAGCTCAACTCGGCTGCCGGGCATCCGCTTTTCACGAAGAAGCCCTTGCTCCAACGACCGGCCGAGGAGGTGGCGCGGACACTGGGGTTGAGACCGGAATCGAAAACTTCGGGGCTTTATTCCTGGCGCTTGTATGCCGCCTTCTATGGTGGACCGGACGGCGGAAAGCCGGGTAGCTACCGGCTTTTCGGTGCGATGCCGTTTTCCCTGGCACTCTATGCGGATCCCTATGGTTCGGTGAGTCATTTGTCCGCCGTGTTCGCAAACAAGGGCGATTTCGGTTCGTCCGCCGGCTTCGGCGAGGATCACTTCGAGGAAGGGGAATCGCAGGAATCCGGCAGCCTTGAGGATGCGATGGAGCTGGATTTCAACACCATCACCGCGCGCCTCACCGAAGCCCTCGGAGTACCCGAGACGCAACGTTTCGGCGAGGGGAAGGAGCGCCGCACGGTTTCCCGCTGGGATGCACAGGGCGTTTCGATTCTGTTGGCGATGGAGGACGAGGAATTCGTCAACCTCTCGATCGTGCCCGTGGAATTCGCCGAGAGAGGCGGCAAGACCGAGCGGGTCGATGACAGCGCGATCAAGCAGCGGGTGGCGGCGGCGGTGAAGCGCGGGGACAATGGTGACGTGATCATCACCGGCATCCCGATGGTCGACCAGGGTCCGAAGGGCTATTGCGTGCCGGCGACCTTCGAGCGGGCGATGCGTTTCATGGGCATGGAGGCGGACATGTATCTTCTGGCGATGGTCGGGCAAACCTCCGCCGGCGGCGGGACCTCGCCGAAATTGCTGATCGATGAGGTGGAGTCACAGGTTTACCGCAAGGGCCGCCGCACCCGCGATGATGAGACGAAGAAGCTGGCGATCTCGAAGATGAAGCGTTTCCTCGACGACGGAATCCCGGTGATGTGGCGGATGTATTCGTTGGATGCCTACAACGAGATCGCCAACAAGAACACCGAGGCACGGGCGAAGGTGGAGGACTGGGCGGACTGGGCGGCGAAAGTCGCGGCCCAGTCGGACGACTATTCCAAGCGCGAGCCGACACCGGACGCGCATCACATCTGCATGATCATCGGCTACAATGAAGCGACCGGCGAGTTGGCGGTGAGCGATTCGTGGGGTGCGCGCTATGAGCTGCGCTGGGTGCCGGAGGGTGTCGCGCAGTGGGTGAACGGCGGCGGGCTGTTCATGATCCTGCCATGAGCGCGCTGCCCGAGCTGATCGCCTTTGCCGGCGTGATGGCGGTCGGGCAGTTCAGCCCCGGGCCGGACCTCTTGTTGGTGACGCGGACGGCGCTTTCCGACGGCACGGCGGCCGGAGTGAGGACGGCGGCGGGCATTGCTACGGGGTTGATCGTACACGCCTCGCTGGCGGTGGCGGGTGTTTCGGCGCTCTTCCGCGCGCAGGGTGGGTTGGGGAAAACGGTGGCCTGGGTGGGTGCGGCTTATCTGTTCTGGCTCGCCATCGGACTGGTGCGGAAAGCGGGGCAGGTTCCTGAGGCGGGTGGGGCCCGACCGGGACATGCCGTCTACGTCCGGGGACTTCTATGCAATCTTCTCAACCCGAAGGCGCTGTTGTTTCTCGCTGCGGTGAGCAGTCCGTTTCTTGCCGGAAGGAGCGAAACTTGGTGGCCATGGGCGATCGCCGGCGTGGCCGTGATCCAGGGATTCGCACTGTGGTGCGGCTGGGCGGCCGTGCTTCAGTGGCCGCCGGTTCAGCGCGGATACCGGCGCGCGGCGAAATGGATCGACCGGGTCTTCGCCGTGATGCTCGCGGCCCTCGCGGTAGGGCTGCTGGTGGAGGTGGGGAGCTTGAGCGGGATGGCCATTCGGTAAGCCTGCGGGCAGTTTACAAGAAACGGATACACCAGGGTCAACTCGCTTGAATGGGCCTTCTAGGTCCTGAGTTCCGCCACGAGGAAGGGCGCGGTGGCGGAGCGTTTGGAGCGTGCGATCTTCTCGGGCGGGCCTTGGGCGACGATCTTGCCGCCGGCGTCGCCGCCTTCGGGGCCGAGGTCGAGGATCCAGTCGGCCTCGGCGGCGACGGCCATGTGGTGCTCGATGACGACGACGGTGTGACCTTCATCCACGAGGCGGTGAAGGACGTCGATGAGGCGTTTCACATCCTCGAGATGGAGGCCCACGGTGGGCTCCTCGATGAGGTAGAGGTTGCTGGTTTTTAGCTCGCGGGTGGTGAGCTGGGCCTTGGCCGAGCGGCCGCGGATGAGCTGGGAAACGAGCTTGATGCGCTGGGCCTCGCCGCCGCTGAGGGTGGGTGAAGGTTGGCCGAGCTGGAGGTAGCCGAGGCCGGTGTCGGCAAGGAGTTGGAGGGGGGTGGCGATGCGCGGTTGGCTTTCGAAGAACCCGGCCGCCTGCTCGATGGTCATCTTGAGGATCTCGCCGATGTTCTTTTCCCGGAAGCGGACGTCGAGGGTGGCGGAGTTGTAGCGGAGCTCGTCGCAGGCTTCGCAGGGGACCCAGGTGGTGGGGAGGAAATCCATCTCGAGCTTCACTCGGCCGTTGCCCTCGCAGACGGAGCAGCGTCCATCGCCGGTGTTGAAGGAGAAACGGGAGGCATCGTAGCCGCGCATCCGTGAGTCGGGCAGCTGGGCGAAGAGCTTGCGGATGTCGTCGAAGACCTTGACGTAGGTGGCGGGGCAGGAGCGGGAGGTCTTGCCGATGGGAGACTGATCGACTTCGTAAACGGACTTGATGCCCTTATGCCCGGAGACACGGGAATAGGTTTTGGCCGAGGAGGCCTGGCGGTTGAAAACCGCCGCCACGCATTGGTGCATGAGCGTGGATTTCCCGGATCCGGAGATACCGGTGAGAACGGTGAGCCGGCCGAGCGGAATCGCGGCGTCGAGGTTCTTGAGGTTGTTGGCGGTGCAGCCGGTGAGTTTGAGGAAGGGGTGGGATTTGCCGATAGGGCGGCGCCCGCCGCGCATCGGGTGGGCGATGGGATGGGTGAGGGCTTGGTAGGTCGGTGAGTTTGCGAGTTGGAAGTTTTCAGTTTTCAGGGAAGACGCTTCGCGTTTGGCAGTCTTCTTCTGTTTTTTACTGAAAACTGAAAACTGAACACTAGCAACTTCCGGAGGCGGACCTTGATACACGACCTCGCCGCCGAGCCGACCCGCACCCGGACCGAGATCGATGAGGTGGTCGGCGCGGGCGATGGTGTCTTCGTCGTGCTCGACGATGATGAGGGAATTTCCGCGGTCGCGGAGGTGGATGAGGGTGTCGAGGAGCTTGGCGTTGTCCCGGGGGTGGAGACCGATGGTGGGTTCGTCGAGGACGTAGAGGACGCCCTGGAGGTTCGAGCCGAGCTGGGCGGCGAGGCGGATGCGCTGGCTTTCGCCGCCGCTCAGGGTTTTCGCGGAGCGATCGAGCTGGAGGTAGCCGAGACCGACGTGGTCGAGGAAGGCGAGGCGCTGGGTGATCTCGGGGAGGATGTCGCGGGCGATGAGATGTTCGCGCGGACCGGTGAATTTGACTTTGGAGAAATGGCTGGCTGCGTCGGCGACGGGGAGGCGGGAGAGGTCGGCGATGCTGACGGAATCGCGGCGGGCCGCCGCTCCCACGGCCTGCCCCGGGCCGGGGTAGCCACTGAGCCGGACGGCGCGGGACTCGGGATTGAGGCGGGAGCCGTGGCAATCGGGGCACTCGACGAGTTCGACCTCATCCATGCGCTCGATTTTCCGGTCGGCGTCGAGTTCGGCGGCGAGGACGGAATCGTGCCGCGAGACGTCGAGGTGGAGCCGGCGCTTCGGCGTGCGGCCGTGGCCGCGGCAGGTGGGGCACCAGCCGTGGGGGGAGTTGAAGGAGAAAAGACGCGGATCGAGTTCGTCGAAGGAGCGCTGGCAGGAGGGGCAGGCGGCCTCGGTGGAGAGGATGAGGATCTTCTTGTCCGGCGTGATGAGCTTGAGGGTGCCTTTGCCGATTTCGAGGGCGCGGGAGATGGCGGATGGGAGGTCAGTGGGAGAAGAGGGTTTTGGCGGGACGCCAAAACCTGCCGGCGAGACGCCGGCGCTCCCCTCCCAGACGACGACGTCGAGGTCGTGTTCCTTGAAGCGTTCGAGGCGGGTGAAGCCTTCGGCGTTGCGGAGCTTTCCGTCGACGAGGAGTTTGGTGAATCCGTGCTTGAGCGCCCAGTCGGCGACTTCGGTGTGATAGCCTTTCCGCCCGCGGATGATGGGGGAGAGGATGGAGACCGGGCCTTTCTTGAGGTGGCCGCGGATGGTGGTTTCGATGGCGGCGATCGATTGCTTCTCCACCGGAACGTCGCAGTCCGGGCAGTAGCGGGTGCCGAGCTTGGCGTAGAGGAGACGGATGAAGTTCCAGAGTTCGGTGACGGTGGCGACGGTGGATTTCATGCCGCCTTGGGAGACCCGCTGCTCGATGGCCACGGTGGGAGGGAGGCCGCTGAGCAGGTCGAGGTCGGGCTTTTCGAGCTGCTCGGCGAACTGCCGGGCGTAGGCGGACATGGAGTCGAGGAAACGGCGCTGGCCCTCGGCGAAGAGGATGTCGAAGGCGAGGGTGGATTTTCCGGAGCCGGAAAGGCCGGAGACGACGACGAGCTGGTCGCGCGGGATATCGACGGAGATGTTCTTGAGGTTGTGCTCGCGGGCACCGCGGAGGCTGATGGCGGTTTGGGAGATGGAGGGTGGGAGGTGCTTGCCTGAGGACACAGGCGGGACGCCTGTGCTCCTTTTTTTGAGGAAGCGGGCGGTTTCGGTGTTGAGTTTGGCGACCTTTTTGGGCGGGCCCTGGGCGACGAGTTGGCCGCCGTCCTTGCCGGCACCGGGGCCGAGTTCGATGAGCCAGTCGGCGGATTTGATGACGTCGAGGTTGTGCTCGATGACGAGCAGGCTGTGGCCGTGATCGACGAGCCGCTGGAAGACCCCGAGGAGGCGTTCGATGTCGGTGAAATGGAGCCCGGTGGTGGGCTCGTCGAGGATGAGAAGCTTGGAACGCCCGTGCCGGGCGTCGGTCTTCTTGCCGGTGTCGGCGATGATCTGGCAGAGCTTGAGACGCTGGGATTCGCCGCCGGAAAGGGTGTTGAGGGGTTGGCCGAGCTTGATGTAGCCGAGGCCGACTTCGCTGAGCGGGAGCAGCGCACCGCGGATGGAACTGTGACGTTTGCGGGTCGAGGTGGTGGACGAAGGGTCGTCGGCGTAGAAACGGAGGGCTTGGTCGATGGTGAGTTCGAGGACGTCGGCGATCGATTTCCCACGATAGAGGAAATCGAGCGTGGACGGCTTGTAGCGTCGGCCGGAGCAGTCGGGGCAGGTGACCTGGATGTCGGAAAGGAACTGCATCTCGACCTTCTCGAAACCGGCACCGGAGCAGCGGTCGCAACGGCCGTCGCCGGAGTTGAAGGAGAAGAAGCCGGTGTTGCAGCCGTGGGCCGTGGCGTCCGGCGTCTGGGCGAAGAGCTGGCGGATTTCGTTGAAGGCACCGAGCAGGATGGCCGGAGTGGAGCGCGGCGTGCGGGCCAGCGGGGATTGATCGACGATGAGGACGTCCTTCAAATACTGCGTGCCCCGTAGTTCCTTGAGGGGTGCGGGATCGAGTTCGGGAACTTCCTTTTTAAGGCGTTTCGCCAGGTTGGCGAAGAGGACGTCGTGGGCGAGCGTGGACTTGCCGGAACCGGAGACGCCGGTGAGGCAGACGAAGAGGCCGAGCGGGAGATCGAGGTCGAGCTTCCGGAGGTTGTGGCGGGTGGCTCCGCGGACCGTCAGAAGCGCGTCACCCGGCTCTCGGACGGTCTCCGGCGGATGAATCTGCTTTTCACCCGAGAGCCAGGGCAGCGTGCCGGTGGAGTCTGCTAGTTGGCAGTTTTCAGTTTTCAGGGAAGACGCTCCGCGTTTGGCGGTCTCTTTGCCTTTGCTGAAAACTGAACTCTGAACACTCGCACACTCCCGGAGGGCTCCCTGATAGATGAGGGTGCCGCCGTTTTCGCCGGAGGCGGGGCCGAGGTCGATGAGGTGGTCGGCGGCGCGCATGACGGACTCCTCGTGTTCGACGACGACGATGGTGTTCCCCTTGTCGCGCAGGTCGTGCATGACGCCGACGAGGCGTTCGACGTCGCGCGGGTGGAGACCGACGGTGGGTTCGTCGAGGACGAAAAGGGTGTTTGAGAGGGATGCGCCGAGGCAGGTAGTGAGGTTGACCCGCTCGATTTCGCCACCTGACAAGGTGCGTGCGGGCCGGTCGAGGGTGAGGTAGGCGAGGCCGACCTGATCGAGGTAGCTGAGGCGGGAGGTGATCTCGGTGAGGACCAACTCCAGCGCGGAGTGCGGAGCGGGGAGCGCGGAGTGGAAATCCCTGAAGAAGGGGAGCAGCTCGGAGACGGGGAGCTGCCAGAGATCGGGCAGGGTTTTGTCGGCGACCTTGAAGCAGAGGGCTTCGGGCTGGAGGCGCTTGCCGCGGCATTTGGGGCAGGCGGTGTAGGAGCGGAAACGGCTGAGGAAGACGCGGACATGCATCTTGTAAGCCTTGGTTTCGAGCCAGTCGAAGAAGCCCTTGATGCCGTACCAGCCGCCGTCGCGCCAGAGGTCCTCCATTTCTTCCATGGTGGCCTCGGGGCGGTCGCCGTATTTCACCCACTCCTGGGTGTCCTGGTCGAGGTTCTCGAAGGGGGTGGTGACGGAGATGTCGCGCTCACGGCAATTGCGCAGGAGGTCGCGCTGGCATTCCTCGCCGCGCTCGCCTTGGAAGGGCCGGATGGCTCCTTTTTTCAGACTGAGGGAGGGGTCGGGAATGGCTTTGTCGAGATCGATGCCGATGACGCGTCCGAAGCCGCGGCAATGAGGGCAGGCTCCGAGGGGGTTGTTGAAGGAGAAGAGGGCGGGGGAAGGGGGGCGGAGGGTGAAGCCGGTGGCGGGGTTCTGCCAGGCGCTCGAGAACGAGCGCTGGATGGAAGATGGTGGATGGTGGATGGTGGATTTCCCCTTGCCCAGGGTGAAGGCGTGTTCGAGGGCTTCGAGGAGGCGGGCGCGGGTCTTGTTGGAAACGGTGAGGCGATCCTGGATGACGGTGGCGATGCCGGTCTGCCGCCGACGAGTCGGGGGAACAAGACCGGCGCTCCCTGTGGGTTCGTCGGTGCGGAGGATTTCGCCCTCGGGGGTGAGGATGCGGAGGTAGCCTTGTTGGTTGAGGAAGGGGAAAAGGTCGTCGGTTTTCGTGTCCGCGGGGATGGGGACGGGGAAGGTGACGAGCACTTGCTGGCCATCGAGGTTTTCCATGGCCCAGTCGGCGGCGGACTCGGGCGAATCGGGGCGGATCTCCTCGCCGGTCTGCGGGTCGAAACCGGTGGCCGCGCGGGCGAAGAGGAGCTTCAGGTAATCGTTGAGCTCGGTGAGGGTGCCGACGGTCGAGCGGGTGGTGCGGATGTTGTTCTTTTGCTCGATCGCGATGGCCGGCGGGATGCCATCGATGCGATCGACGTCCGGCTTGTCCATGCGATCGAAGAACTGCCGGACGTAGGGCGAGAAGGTCTCGACGTAGCGGCGCTGGCCCTCGGCGTAGAGGGTGTGGAAGGCGAGCGAGGATTTTCCGGAGCCGGAGGGACCGGTGACGACGGTGAGCTGGCCCAGAGGGATGTCGAGATCGAGGCTCTTCAGGTTGTGCTGGCGTGCGCCGCGGATCTGGATGGAGGAAGCAGGCTTGGGTCCGGGGACGGCGGACGAGCGGGCGCGCTTTTTGGCGGCCTGTTTTTTCGCAGCGGTCTTCTTTTTCGCGGGCACGGCGGGAGATTAGGCGGGAGGGGGAGGGTTGCCAGTGGAGTTTGCAGGCACTATGCCGGGTCATGGAAACACTGGAGCAAGTGGTCGCGCGGGAGCTGGGACCGGAAGGGATCGCGGCGCTGGTGGCGGCGTTCTACCGCCGGGTGCCGGGCGATGATCTGATGGGGCCGATGTACCCGGAGGAGGATCTGGCCGGGGCGGAGGAGCGTCTCAGGGATTTCCTGAAATTCCGTCTGCTGGGGGATCCCGTGTATCAGTTCAAGCGCGGGCATCCCCGGCTGCGGATGCGGCACGCGCCCTTTGCCATCGGCGAGGCGGAGCGTGATCGCTGGCTGGAGCTGATGGAGGCGGCGATGGAGGAAACGGCGGTGAGCGCGGAGGCCCGGCGGGTGCTGAGGCCGTTTTTCGCCCAAGTGGCGGATTTCATGCGGAACCGGTGAAGCGCCCGGGCTCCGGGGCCCCCTGAAGGGGGAACTACGTGCAGCCGGAGGCGACTTTTATTTCCGGGGCTCGGGCATCGGCATGACCTCGGCGAGCTCGAAGTCGATGAGGCAGAAGTGGCCGGTTTTGTTGTCGTAGGTGACGTTGCGGCGTTCGGCGTCGAGGTGACGGACGCCATAGGTGTGCTCGAGGTCGGCGAAGAGGGCGAGCGCTCTTTCCTTGCTGATCGTCGGGGCGGGTTGGCCACAGGAGGTGGTGACGAGGTAGAGTTCGTCCGGATGCTCTTCGAGGACCTTCGGGACATAGGGACAGCCGCGTTCTTCGAGGACCTTGAGGACCATGACTTCGGTGGCGTAGCGCTGCTCGGCATCGGTGCCGCGGAAGCGTTTGTGCACGCGGCCGGTCCAGTCGAGCCGCACTTCGGAGCGGATGCCGTCTTTGAGTTCTCGCATGATATCAGAGCCCGAGGAGTGCGCGGGCGACGGTAAAGTAGATGACCATCCCGGAGACGTCCACAATGGCCGCAATGGCGGGGGCGGAAACCACGGCGGGGTCGAGCCGCATGGCGCGTGCGCCGAAGGGCAACAGTGAACCGAGGAAGGTGGCGGAGGTGACCTGCGCGGTGAGGGCGACGGCGACGGAAAAGGCGAGGTGGGGGTAGCCGAGGCCGCCGGGGAGGCCGGGCTTGAAGGCGGGCAGGACGAAGGCCGTGAAAAGGGCCATGCAGATGCCGAGCAGCAGCCCGAGCATGAAACCGGTGCGGAGTTCCTTCCACGCGACGCGGGCACCGGTGCCGGGGACCAGCTCGTTGAGCGACATCGCGCGGATGACCATGGTTGTGGCTTGGCCGCCTGAATTTCCGCCGGCGGCGACGACCATCGGCAGGAAAAGCGAGAGGATGAAGACCTCGCTGAGCATGGTGCCGAAGCGCATCATGACGTAGCCGGAAAGGATCGACACGAAAGCCAGCCCGACCAGCCAGCCGGCGCGGCGGCGGAAATGATTGAAGGGATTGGCGGAAAGGTAGGTGGATTCGTCCTGATCGCCGGCGATACCGCCGAAGCGCTCGAAGTCCTCGGTGCTCTCTTCCTGGAGGATCTCCATCGCGTCATCGTGCGTGATGATCCCGAGCAGGTGGTCGAACTCATCGACGACCGGCAGCACGATGAGGTCGTATTTCAAAAGCAGATGGGCGGCCTCCTCCTGGTCGGCGGTGGCGAGCACGCGCTGCTCCTGCCCGACCTCGGCCATGATGTCGCGGATGGGCGTGTCCCAGGTGTTGAAAGCGAGGTCGCGGAGGCGGACGCGGCCGATCAGGTGGCCTTTGGCATCGACCACGAAAATCCGGGAAAGCGTCTCGGTGTTGTCCTGGTCGCGACGCAGGTATTCGATCGCCTGCTTGACCGTCATGCTGGCGAAAAGCCGACCGAAGCGGGTGGTCATGCGCCCGCCGGCGGTGTCGTACTCGTAGCGCAGCAGGCTGCGGGTCAGCTCCTCGTCCTCCGGCCCGAGTAAGCCGAGGTAGCGCAGACGTGCCTCGTCGCCGACGGCTTGGAGCAGGTCCACTCGGTCATCGTCTGACAGCTCGCGGAAGAGGACTTTCAGTTCGCCGGGGCGGAAATGGTCGAGGGCCTCCTCGATGAGCGACTCGGGCAGTTCCACGACCATGTCCGCGGCCAGCTCGGGGCCGATGGACTTGAGGAAAACGGGATGCTTTTCCTCCTCAAGCTCCAGGTAAGCCTGGGCGAGGTCGGCGTAGTGGGTTTCCGACGCGAGCGAGTGGATGGCGCTCTGGTCATCGGCCTCGACCGCGCGCAGAAGCGCTTCGGTGGGGCTGGCGACGGCGTCCTCGGGCATGCGGGCAGTCTTGTCCCCGCTTCCGTAACCCGCAAGCCCGGGCGGCGGTTAATCCCGTGGCGGATTCGTCGCCCGAAGGCGTGGGACGGCTTTCGGGATGCCGGCGGCGAACCGTTTCACCGCGCGGGCGACCGGTTTCACCGCCCAGACCGTCAGCTCGATGCGGTCGGCGTCATCTCGGACCCACTCCAGCACGAGATCGCTGCTGATGCCCTCGCACTCGATCGGGAACATGGCCTTCTGTCGCGTGTGCGGTTTGTGGAGATCGATGCGCTCCAGCAGCGATTTCACCTGTTCGTCGCCGAGGCCGCGGTCGATCGACTCGCGGATGCGTTCGATGAGAAACGGCAGGTATTCCGTCTGCGTGCGGACCACGATCTGGCGGCGGTGGATGAAGCCGTAGCGCAGTTCGTTGAGCATTTCCTCGCTGGTGAGGTCGTCCGGGTGTTCGAGCCGGTGCATGCGCTTTTCCGCCAGGTGACGGAGCAGCAGGTAGAGCCCGATCCCCAGCGGCCACGCGCTGGCGACGGCGATGAAAAGGAACCAGGAGAGGTATTTCGGGGCATCGGTCACGGATGATCGAAGCTAGCCCGGTTTCCTGAATTGGAAAGGTTGCGGTGGCGGCGGAATCTTTTGGGAGAGGGGACGCCGGGATTGGAACGCGAGCTTCAGCTCGCCCGGGCTTCGGTGGCGAGCTGAAGCTCGCGTTCCAGTGTCTTAGCGGAACCGCACGGGAAGGGATTTATCAAGGTGATCGAGCACAGCTTTGTGCGCTTGGTCGATTTCCTGCGCGTTCAACGTCTTGTTAGAGGCGCGGTAGTGCATGCGGTAGGTGATGGCCTTGCGGTCGGTGGCGAGTTTCTCACCGCTGGGATCGGTGAAGAGATCGACGCACTCGAAGGAAACGAGGAGCGGCTGCTGGAGTTTGGCGAAGGCCTTCTCGATCTCGGCGTTGGTGAGGGAGGCGGCGGCATCGAGCGAGACGTCGCGCGAGGAACCGGGGAACTGCGGGAGGTCGGCGATGTCGAGGGAGACGGCGGCGAGCTTGCGCAGTTTGGCGAGGTCCAGCTCGGCGACGAAGATTGGAGCGGGCGAGTCGAGTTCGCGCTGACGGGCGGGACTGACCATTCCGAAGGAGCCGACATTTTGGCCACCGGCCTGGATGTCGGCACCGAGTACGTAGCCGGGGCGCTCGCGGGGCGAGAACTGGATGGCGACGCCGGGAATGAGAACCTGGATGATGGCCTTGAGGTCGTAGAGGTCGGCCTTGGCGGGCTTTTGCGTCCAGCTGGTGGCGTTGCGGTTGCCGGAGATGAGCAGGGCGAGGCTTTCAGCTTCGAGGTCCTTGGCCCTGCCGCCGCCGGCGTTGCGGAAGAAACGGCCCATTTCGAAAAGATGGAGGCTCTCGGCTTGTTGGCGGAGGTTGCGTTCGGCCGAAGCGATGAGACCGGGGACGAGGCTGGGGCGGAGCACGGCGTGGTCCTCGCTGAGAGGGAGGGCGACGCGGATGGTGTCGCCGGGTTGCAGCGGCTTGAGCGGGAGGGCGTCGGCGAGCTGGGTATCCGCGATCAGCTTGATGGTCTGGCACTCGTGGAAACCAAGGCCGGCGAGTCGTTGGCGCAGGCGCATGTCGGCATCGTAGTCGTGATCGACCGGGCTGGAGGGGACGAAGGTGCCTTGGAGGCGCGAAGGGACGGCGTCGAGGCCTTTGACGCGGACGATCTCCTCGACGAGGTCGATGTGGCGCTGGAGGTCGGCACGGAAAGCGGGGACCTGCCAGAGGCCGTCGATGGCTTTCGAGAGGCCGAGGCGTTCGAGGATGATCGCGGCTTCGTCATGGGAAATGGACGAACCGGTGAGTTGGTCGAGCTTGGCGAGGTCGAGCGCAACGGGGCGGGTGAGTTGCGGGGCATCACCGGCGGCGATGGTCTTTCCTTCGACGCTGCCGCCGGCGATTTCGGTGATCAACCGGATGGCGAGAGCGGCCGCGGGCAGGACGCCTTCCGGGTTCGCGCCGCGCTCGAAGCGGTAGGACGAGTCGGAGGAAAGCGCGAGCCGGCGCGAGCTGCGGCGGATGCGGGACGGGGTGAAGTACGCCGATTCCAGTAGGATGTCGGTGGTGGCTTCGGTCACGCCGCTGTCCTCGCCGCCCATGATGCCGCCGAGGGCGAGGGCGGTGCCGGAGGTGTCGGAAATCAGGCAGTCGTCGGCGGTGAGGGTGTAGGTTTCCTCGTCGAGCGCTTGGAAGCTTTCGCCCTCGGCGGCGTGGCGGACGACGATGCCGCCGGAGACCTTGGCGGCATCGAAGGCGTGGAGCGGGTGGCCGAGTTCGTGAAGAACGAAGTTGGTGATATCGACGACGTTGTTGATCGGGCGCAGGCCGATGGCTTCGAGCCGCTGCTTGAGCCAGGCCGGGCTTTCGGTGACCTTGACGCCGCTGATCCGGGTGAGGGTGTAGAAGGGGCAGGTCTCGGGTGCGTCGATGCGGACGGCATTGCCCGTGGCGGCTTCGAGCGCCGGGAGATCGAGCGGTTTCAGCGGGACTTCGAGCAGCGTGGCCATCTCGCGGGCCATGCCGTAGTGGCTGAGGAGGTCGGGGCGGTTTGGGGTGACCTCGACTTCGAGCAGCACATCACTTTCGAAAAGCTCCTTCACCGGTTTGCCGATTTCGGCGTCGGGCGGCAGGATCATGAGGCCGTCCTCGCTATCGGTCAGGCCGATTTCGGAGGCGGCGGCGAGCATGCCTTTGGATTCGACGCCGCGCATCTTGGTCTCGCCGATGACGAAGCCGCCGAGGTCGGCACCGGGGAGGCAGCAGGGAACCTTGTCGCCGACCTTGTAGTTCTTCGCGCCGCAGACGATCTGGCGGAGTTGGCCCTCGCCGGCGTCGACCTGGGTGACCTTGAGCTTGTCGGCGTTGGGGTGGGGAACGGCTTCCTTGATCTGGGCGACGACGATTTTGTCGGAGGGCACGCCCTTGACCTCGATGCCTTCGACTTCGACGCCGGCGAAGGTGAGGAGCTTGTCGAGTTCGTCGGGGGTTTTGCCCTTGAGATCGACGTGGGTGGCGAGCCAGTTGAGAGAGACGTTCATGGCGATGGTGGATGGTAGATGGAGGATGGTGGATCCCGGGGGGCGGACAGGATGAGGACGCGGGCTGTCTTGGTGGGGAAAACCGATAATGGAATTCTAGGTGCGATCCGGATCGTGCTGGCGTTCGACTCCTTTGATGAAGAGGTAGATGGATTTGGAGAGGTCGGAGAGACGACCTTCGAGATGATTGAAAAGATCCGTGTCGGTGAGGGAACCCGTGTCGTGGAGAGTTTCCAGGTGATCGATCGTCTCCATGCAGGAAGCGTAGGAGAAGTCGAGAAAACGGATGTAATCCGCCTTGTAGCGCCTCCGACCATGACCCTCGACGATGTTGGATTTGACCGATTTCATGCTACGGCGGATCTGGCTGCCCTCCTCGTAGAGCTCGAATTTCGGGAGTTTTGTCAGGCTCATCTGATGGATTTCAACTGTCAGGTCACGGGCGATCTGCCAGATCTTGAGCTTCTTGTGTCCGAAAGGCACCGAGTCCATGGCATCCATCATCTTTCATCCACCATCTACGATCTCAGCCCGCCTCACGCGAATTGCTTGAGGAACCGGACATCGTTCTCGATCAGCAGCCGGATGTCCTTGATGCCCCAGCGGATCATGGCGAGGCGGTCGAGGCCCATGCCGAAGGCGAAGCCGGTGACGTTTTCGGGATCGAAAGCGTCGTCCTTGCGGCTCTTGTCGATCGATTCGAAGACGGCGGGATCGACCATGCCGCAGCCAGCGACTTCGATCCACTTGGGGGCCTGGCCCTTGGCGTGGAGTTTGACGTCGATCTCGAAGCTGGGCTCGGTGAAGGGGAAGAAGTGGGGACGGAAACGGACCGCGGTGTCGGAGCCGAACATTTCGCGGAGGAAGTATTCGAGGGTGCCCTTGAGGTCGCCCAGGGAGACGTCGCGATCGACGTAGAGACCTTCGAGCTGGTTGAACACGGAGAGGTGGGTGGCGTCGATCTCGTCGCGGCGGTAGGCGGAGCCGGGGGCGATGATGCGGACCGGAGGGGCCTGGGTTTCCATGGTGCGGATCTGCACGCTGGAGGTGTGGGTGCGGAGCAGCTTGCCGGAGTCGAAATAGAAGGTGTCCTTCTCGTTGCGCGCGGGGTGGTCGGCGGGGGTGTTCAGCGCGTCGAAGCAGTGGAACTCGTCCTCGATCTCGGGGCCATCGGCGAGGGCGAAGCCCATGCGGCGGAGAACCTCGATGGCCTGATGGCGGATGAGGGTGAGGGGATGGAGCGAGCCGTGGTGGAGGGCGCGGCCGGGCAGGGTGAGGTCGATGCCTTCAAGCGCCCTGGCGTCGGCGATGGCCTGGAGGGCCTGTTGCTTGGTCTCGAGCGCCTCGGTGATGGCGGTCCGGGAGGTGTTGAGGAGCTGGCCGATCTCGGCCTTCTGCTCCTTGGGCACATCGCGCATGCCGGCGGACACTTCGGTGAGCGAGCCCTTTTTCCCGAGGATGGCGACGCGGGCGTCTTCGAGGGCGCGGGCGTCGGCTGCGGCTTCGATGCGGGCAAGGGCTTCGGCCTGGATGGCGGCGATCTTTTCCTTCATGGCAATGCGGGGGCGCAGGGGATAGCGGGAAGCGGGCGGGAGGTCAAAGCCCGGATGGTGGTGTTTGGGATGGGGAGGGCTTTTGAGGTGAGGCGGTGCCGGTCTCATGACCGGCGCTCCACGAAAAAACGCCGTCCGGCGAACCGGACGGCGTTTTTTGAATCGGAGACCGGTAACCGATCAGGCGGCGGCACCCTTCTTTTCGAGGGCGGCCTTGGCCTGGGCGATGATCGCCGAGAACGCGGCTGCGTCCTGGACGGCGAGGTCGGCGAGGATCTTGCGGTCGGCTTGGATGCCGGCGGCATTGAGACCCTCGATGAAGCGGGAATAGGTCAGGCCTTCGTTGCGGACGGCAGCGCTGATGCGCTGGATCCACAGACGGCGGAACTGGCCTTTCCGCTTCTTCCGGTCGCGGTACTCATAGATGTGGGCCTTGCGGACGGCGTCCTTGGCGTAGCGGTAGAGCTTCGAGCGGAAACCGCGGAAGCCTTTGGCACGCAGGAGCACCCGCTTGCGGCGGGCGCGTGAGGCCGGGCTGTTGGTGGCGCGTGGCATTGGTGCTTATCAGTTCGGACAGGCCGTTGGTTGTTCTTACCTCCCGCAGTCTCGCTTGTCCGTTGGTACCCTTGCGGGTCAGGCTGCGATGGAGGCCGTCCGAGGCGCGGACGGGGGCGTGGTGATGTCGCTACAGTGTCAGGTTCAGGCGAAAGGAAGGTTCTCCTTTACGTTTTTGATGTCAGCGTCGGAAACGAGCGTCACCTTACCCAGGTGGCGCTTGCGCTTGCGGCTCTTGCATTGGAGCAAGTGTCGCTTGCCTTGTTTGCGACGCAGGACCTTCCCTGTGCCTGTCACCTTGAAACGTTTGGCGACAGCCTTCCGGGTCTTTGCTTTTCCTGCGATCCGTGGCATGGGGCGGCGAAACTAGGGGGCGGCCGGGGGTTGGCAAGACAAAAGTAGCTGTTTTCCCGCTCAAACCGCGTGGTGTCCGGCAGGGGACTCGGGAGAGGCCCGGGGACGATGGCTCCAGCTTCCCGCCTCATTTTCGATCACCCAACATGAGGGTTTGGGGTTGAGGGTGATGGCTTCGGCGTTACGATCCGCCCACTTCATGAATCGCATTCTGGTCTGGATTTCCGCCGTTCTTTCCGCGTTGACGCCTCTCGTTGCCGAGGAGGCCGTGATGGTCGTGGAGGCTCACTCAGGGAAGGTGCTCATCGGGCGCAACACCACGGTGAAACGGCCGGTGGCCAGCCTGACCAAGGTGGCGACGGGCGTGCTGGTGGTCGATTGGGCGGAAGCCGCCGGAACCGATCTGGCGACGACCCAGGTGGTGGTGCCGAACTCGGTGATCGGAGCCGGCGGGGCGAATCCGATGCAGCTGGTACCGGGCGAGCGGCTGACGGCGCTCGATGCGTTGTTTTCCGCGATGCTGGGCAGCGACAACGCCGCCGCGCTGACACTGGCGGATCATGTGGGACGGGAGTTTCTCCGCCGCCACGGCCGGTCGGGGGATCCGGTGGCCGCTTTCGTGCAGGAAATGAACCACCTCGCCGAGGCTCTCAACATGCGGAAGACCAAGTTCGTCAATCCCCATGGCTTGGAAGCCCCGGACAAAATCGGTCTCTCCACCGCGGCGGACATCGCCAAGCTCTCGATCTACGCGATGCGCCGGCCGGGCATGACTTTCGTGACCCGGCAGCCGTCCCGCAAAGTCACGGTGCAGGGTGTCGGCGGTGCCCGTTCCTACCAGATCAAGAACACCAATGAGCTGGTTTCCGAACACATCATCGGGGTCAAAACCGGCACCACGGCGGCGGCGGGCGAATGCCTCTCCGTATCGGTCGAGCGCGAGCCGATGATCCGCACCAAAGCCGACGGCACCAAGGGCGTGACGCCGCGGCGGTTGATCATCGTGTTGCTCGACTCCCAGGATCGCTTCACCAAGGCGCGCGGATTGATCAAACAGGGGTGGGGGATCTACGATTCCTGGGTGGCATCCGGAGCGGTGGTGACCAACCCGGAGCGGGAGATTCTCACCGTTCCCGACCCGCGCGGGTGATGAGGACATTTTTTTTCCTTATCAAACCCAGAGAAATTAGAGAGAGCCGGTGCCGATGCGTATCGGAATTCTGAATAGCGGAGGCGACTGCCCGGGCCTCAATGCGGTGATTCATGGGGTCGTGGGTGCAGCCACCCAGTTGGGCTGGGAGGTGATTGGCTTCAAGGATGGCTTCGAGGGGCTGCTGCCGCCCGGAGATTTCACCATCCTGAAGTCCGAAGACACCACCGGCATTCTCAAGCTCGGAGGCACCATCCTCGGCACCACCAACAAGGGCCACTTCGCCGCCAAGGTCGGCAAGGGCGACATCGCCGAGGTGCCGGCGGACATCGTGGCCAAGGCAAAGAAGACTCTCGACCAGCTCGAGATCGGAGCGCTGGTGATCGTCGGCGGCGACGGTTCGCTGACCACCGCCTTGCAGCTCTATCGTGAAGGCTGGCCGGTGATCGGCGTGCCGAAGACGATCGACAACGACCTTCAGGCGACGGCGATGACCTTCGGTTTCGACAGTGCGGTGAGCACCGTGGTCGATGGCCTCGATCGTCTGCACACCACGGCGGACAGCCACAAGCGCGTGATGGTGCTGGAGGTCATGGGCCGTCACGCCGGGTGGATCGCCCTGTGGGGCGGGATCGCCGGTGGAGCGGATGCGATTCTCCTGCCGGAGATCGGGTTCAGCCTTGAGAAGGTGGCCGACCACATCAAGCAACGCGACGCCTTGGGGCGCCACAGCTCACTGATCGTGGTGGCGGAGGGAGCCAAGCTTCCCGATGGCGACATCGTCACGATCGCCGAGAACGCCGGCGGGGAAGTTCGTCTCGGCGGTGTGGGCGATGTGGTGGCGAAACGCCTCGAGCAACTCACCGGCAAGGAAACCCGCTCGTGCACGCTGGGGCACCTCCAGCGCGGCGGGGCTCCTACGGCGCTCGACCGGATTCTCGGAACCCGCTTCGGGGTGATGGCCGTCAAGCTCGCCGCCGAAGGCAACTTCGGCCGCATGGTCAGCTATCAGGCCTACCACGTCGACTCGGTGCCGATCGAGGAGGCTGTGCACCAGCTCCGCTTGGTGACGCCGGATGGCGAAATGGTGAAAGCCGCCAAGGCGGTCGGCATCTGCCTGGGAGACTGATCCCTTTTTTCCGAAGCCGCGGGGAGCACTTGCTTCTCGCGGCTTTTCTTTTTAGTTCCGGGCACCATGTCGATCGACCCCTTGCTGGATCTCCTGCGCCGGAAGGCGCGCCACACGCACCGCCAACTCGCAGAGCTGCTCTCGCTGAGCGAGGAGGAGGTGAAGGCGCGGATCGCCGAGTGGGAGAAGGACGGCACCATCGCCGGCTACCAGGCGGTGATCGATCCCGAGCTTGCCGGTGATCAGGACGTCTCGGCTTTCATCGAGGTGAAGCTCACTCCCGAACGGGGCGGTGGCTTCGACCGGCTGGCATTCCGCATCGCCCGCTTCGACCAGGTGGTGAGCTGCTACCTGGCCAGTGGAGGCTATGACCTGATGGTGGTGGTCGAAGGCAGCGACCTTCGGGAGGTCGCCCGATTCGTCTCCGAAAAGCTCAGCACGATGGATGGTGTGCTTTCCTCGGCCACCCATTTCCGCCTGAAAACCTACAAGGAGAACGGTTTCCTTCTCGAGCACCAGGATGCGCCCGAGAGGCTCGCGGTGGCTCCGTGATCAGTGCGCCATCGGCGTGCCGATGCGGGCGTAGAGTTCGACCTGCTTGGCGCTGTTCTCGAGCAGATCCTCGGCGAGCGTCACCGCACCCGGCTCGAAGAGGGTGATGGTGGAGGAGCCGCCGAAGGCGAAATAGCCCTTCTCCGCACCCTTCTCCACCGGCTGGCCCTCGGTGTAGGTCTGGTGGATGGAGCCGACACAGGTGGCACCGATCTCGACGACGAGAACGAGGCCGAGGTGGGGCGTCTCCACACGGGTGAGGGTGCGCTTGTTTTCCCACAGGTAGTGGAGGTGCCGGCGCAGGGCGATGGGAGAGACGGAGTAGAGCGGACCATCGATCATTTCCGCCGGTCCGGGCGTGCCGGCGCAGGGGAAATGGAAGCGGTGGTAGTCGACCGGGCAGAGCCGCGACAGCACGAGCGAGCCGTGGGCGAAGCGCTCGGCGAGGTCGTCCGAGCCCAGCAGCCCGCGCAGGTCGAAGCGCTGGCCTTTTGCGAAAAACGCCTCGATTTCCGAGATTCTCGGAAAGCCGAGGTGGCGGCCATCGGCGGGGAAAACCACGGGAGCCGCGGGATCGATCGGGCGCGCCTCGGGCTTGAGTTTCCGGTAGAAGAATTCGTTGAAGTTGCGGAACGAATCGACCGGAGCGGCGAAGTCCGCGGGATCGAGATCGTAGTCGCGGATGAACGGAGCGATCTTCGTCCGGCTGGCCGGCGCATCCATTTTCCGACCGTACCATCGGGAAAACGCGGCGCGCTTGATAAGGCCCTGGAGCGGCAGGACGCCGAGCGGGTGCTCGTAGACGAAGCGCAGGAAGCCCTCCCCGTAAACCTTCTCGGTTTCGGTGCGCAGGGTGTGGCGGTTGAAGAACTGGATGTCGTCCACGACCCCCGGCATACGGCAGGGTTTTCTCCGCGCAAAGCGAAAGCTGGGTTGGAAGCCGTCGTCCGGTAGGGCTTGCTTGCGGTGGCAAGGGGGGGTATCGGGCTGGGCATGAGCCGCTTGGTAACGCTGCTGGCCGCTTCGCTCCTGGTTTCCGGGTGCGGAAAGCGCGACGAGGTGACGGTCGACGGCACCCGTCCGCGGACGATGCGCGACGAAAACCTGAAGCCAACCGCGGACGACGGCGAGCGCTTCAGCAGTGCGGCGCATGCCGCACCGGGTGGCATGATGGGCGGCACCCCCGCCGCAGCCCCGGTGGTGGCCGGAACAGTGCCGGAGGGCTGGCAGGAAGCTCCGCCGAACATATTCCGCCTGCTCAACTACACTTTCGGCGAAGGTGGCGAGGTCTATCTCTCGCTCAGCCGCGGTGGCGTGCTGGAAAACGTCAATCGCTGGCTGGCGCAGTTCGGTGCCGCCGCGCTGGCCGATCTTGAGGGCCAGGAGCGCATCGAGGCGGCGGGATACTCCGGCGTGTGGGTCGAGGCGGATGGGGCCTTCGGCGGGGCGATGGGTGCCGCGGCGAAGGACGACTGGGCGTTGCGGGGCGTGGTTCTGGAAAAGGATGGCGAGATTTTGACCGTAAAGATGATGGGTCCGGCGGCCGCGATGGCCGAAGAGGAGACGAAACTGCGCGCGTTTCTCGCTGATCTGAAGCCGGCCCCCTGACGACTCTCCTGATGAACCGCCCGACCTTCCTCACTGCCTTCTGGAAATGGATTTCCGGCTTCGGTTTGGCCACCGTGCTGCTGGTGCTGCTGGGCGTCGAGACGTGGCTGGCGACCTTGGAAATGGTCGATGCGGGCCTGCTGGCGACACTGCGGAAATACTTCCACTGGACCTCCGTGATCCTCGTTCCGGAGATCAACGGCAAATCGCTGCTCCTGCCGCTGCCTGGTGGCTACTGGGTCTGCGCGCTGCTGCTGGTGAACATGGTCTGCGGCGGCCTGATCCGCGCCCGCAAGGGCTGGAAAACCTGCGGTGTGATCCTGGCCCACTTTTCCATCGTCTTCATGGTGGCGGCGGGAGGAGTCGCCCAGCTTTACGAAAAGCGCGGCGTGATGTTCCTGATCGAGGGCCAGCAGGCCGATTACGCGGTCTCGCTGACGGATCCCACCGTCGAGGTGATCGAGTTCAAGGATGGCGAGCCGGTGGGCGAAGTCGTGGTCGCGGGCGAACCGGTGATGCGCGGCTTGAAGCCGGACCACGAGCGGGTGCTGGATTTCAAGGCGTTGCCCTTCGATCTGGAAATCACCGGTTGGCAGACGAACGCGATGGTCCGCAAGGAGGGCGATGCGTGGTCGCTGCGGCCGCTACCGGTGCAGCCCGAGGGCGAGATGAACTCGCCCGGCTGTGTGGCGCGCGTGATCCGCGGGGATGGCACCGCGGGCGAGTCGTTCATTCTGGCCGTGCCGCCTGTCAGCACCGGCGAGGAAAGCTACCCACCGCGCTTGGTCGAGGTCGGCGGGCGCACCTTCGGCGTGCGGCTGGTGAAGGAAACCATCCCGGTGCCGTACACGGTGAAGCTGGATGACGCCGTGGCGGAATACTACCCGAACTCGATGCGTCCGAAGTCCTTCAGCAGCTCGATCCAACGCATCGGCGAGCGGGCCGTGCCGGTCGAGATCTCGATGAACGAGCCGATGCGATACGGCGGGTTCACGTTTTTCCAGCGGACCATGAGCGGAGCCGCGCAGATGAACCAAGGCCCTGAATTCTCGGGCTTCGAGGTGGTTTCCAACCCCGCCGACAAATGGCCGGAGTGGAGCCTCTATCTCGTCACCGCCGGTTTGTTGATCCACTTCATCACCAAGCTGGTGACTTCCATCAAGGCCGGCATGAGCCGCCGTACCCCCAAGGCAGCATGAAAAAAGCGGCACGTTGGATTCTGTTTTCGCTCGGTTTACTCCTTTTCGCAGGAGTGCTGCTGACGGCTGCCCGCGACGCGCGGCCGCCCTCGACGGTGCGGGTGGTGGAGAACTATGCGCCGTGGAGTGAGGAAACGCTGGCACTCGCGGAATCGATCCCGGTGCAGGACGGCGGCCGGATCAAACCGCTGCGCACCTACGCCGGTTTCACGATGCTGCGCCTCCACGGTGCGCGCTCGATGAAGGTGGCGGCCAGCGAGGGGGGCGATGAGATCCGGATCGAGCCGCTCGGCTGGATGCTTGATATCTATTTCCGCCCGCACCTGGCGATCCATCAGCCGACCTTCCGCGTGGAGGATTCGAGCGTGTTGACGGCGATCGGGGTCGAACCGCGCGAGCGGCGTGATCACTACAGTTATGCCGAGATCGAGCCCGGGCGTGACCGGCTTTTCGAACTCGCGCAGGGCTACGACGCGATTCCGAAGAAGGAACGCACCGGTCTGGAGCGACAGGTGCTCGACCTGGCGGAGAACGTGCATAGCTACGAGCAGGCGCTGGGCGCGTTTTCGATGGTGCGCTCCGGCCTGCGTATGATTCCGGTGAGCGGATTGCCTGAAGGAGAGGGCGAGGAACCGAAGTCCGCGGGCGTGGGGGAAGTAATGGCCACCGCCCCGATCATCCGACAGGTTCTTCAGGAATCGCAGGCGGCGGGGAAGGAAATGCCACCGCATGTCCGCCACCTGCTCGAGCAGCTCCTCGACGGAGCGAACGCGTCCAAGGCCGGGCCGTTCCTCTTTCCGCCGGCGAATCCGGAGGACGAACACTGGCTGAGCCCGGGAGAGCGGGTGATGAACGTGATGGAGATGAAGACCCGCGATGTCGAGGGCTCCATCGCCGACATCAAACGCATCGAGGAGGTGTCGCGGGCGATCTTCGAATCCGAGGCGGAGTTCCGCACCGAGTTGGGCGAGTTGAAGGACGATCTTGTGTCCCGTGCCGAGGCCCGGAGCGAGTATGACAAGGTGCCGCTGGAGGCCGAATACTACCGCCGGAACTGGCTGCTCTATGCATTGGCTTTCTTTCTCGTCGGCACGTTGCTGGCGATGGGCATGTGGATGACCCGCGGGACTGCGGCGCGAATCCTTGGTTGGGGTGTGTGGGCCACGACGCTGACCGCCTGGGTCATGGTTGTCATTCCCATCGTGAAGCGCTCCATCATCATGGAGCGTCCGCCTGTTGGTAACCTTTACGATACGATCATCTTCATCACCGCCGCGGTGGTGGTCTTCGGCTCGGTGGTCGAGTGGTTCACACGCCGTCGCCTCGCGCTGGGCACCATGCCGATCGCCGGCGTGCTGCTGATCCTGCTGGCCCGGCTTTTTGAAGTCGGTGAAGCGCGCGATCACATGGACCCGCTGGTCGCCGTGCTGCGCTCCAACTACTGGCTCACCACGCACGTCATCACGATCGTGCTCGGTTATGCCAGCGGGCTGGTCACTGCCGTGCTCGGGATCGTCTATGTCCTGCTGCGCGGGCTGGGGCTTGATGGCGGCGATAAATCCCTGCGGCGCTCATTGACCCGCGCGGTTTACGGCATGGTCTGCGTGACCTTGTTTCTTTCCCTCGTCGGCACCGTGCTTGGTGGCATCTGGGCGAACGATTCGTGGGGACGCTTCTGGGGGTGGGACCCGAAGGAGAACGGCGCACTGATGATCGTGCTGGCGAATCTCGCGATCCTTCACGCCCGCCTTGGCGGCTACATCAGGGAATGGGGCCTCCATCTTTCGGGCATCTTCATGGCGGCCATCGTGACCTTTTCGTGGTGGAACGTGAACATGCTCGATACCGGCCTGCACAACTACGGCTTCACCGATGGAGCGGGCTACATCCGGCTGCTCTACGCATTGGTTGGTGGCCTGATCGCCTTCGGTTTCGCGGCGCGGTGGTGGGAGATCGCGCGGGATCGGCAGGCGAAGATCGACTTTCCTGGCAAGCTTCCCGAGGGGGAAAAATCCGCGAACTCCTGAGGCGGGCCGTGCTTGCCGCAGTCGTTCCCGCCGGTAGCTTCGCGGCGTGACGGATCCGGCGCGACGCGAACGAACCCCCGTGGCCGTCATCGGACGGCTTTGGTGGGTGTTCTTCGTGATCGGGATGTCACCGGGCTTCTACTATCCCGCCCTGACCAACATCCTCACGGCCCGTGGGCTCGACAGCGCCTTCATCCAGTGGTCGTGGCTCGCCGGGCCGATCGCCGCGCTGATTTCGCCGGTCGTCGTCGGCTCGCTGGCGGACAACCGCTTTTCCGGACAAAAAGTCCTTGGCTGGCTCAGCATCCTGAGCGCGGTGCTGCTGGCGATCGCCTTCCGGCTTCTGGATTCCGACGTTTCACCGATCTGGTTTCTCGTCTTCCAGTTCGCCAGCGCGATCGTTGGAGCGCCGCAGTGGAGCATGATGGCCAGCCTGTGTCTGGTTCACCTGAAGGACGGCGACAGCGAGTTTCCGATCGTGCGCCTCGGCGGGACGCTGGGATGGGTGGCAGCCGGCCTGATCCTGAGCTTTGCGATGAATGCCGATGCCTCACCGGTGGCCGGCTATCTCGGGGCGGGGGCGCGGGTTCTCGCCGGTTTTTGCGCTTTCGCGCTGCCGGCCACTCCACCGCTCGGAAGTTCGCGTTCCATCCGTTCGCTGCTGGGACTCGATGCCTTCGCGTTGCTCAAGGAGCGCGATCATCTCGTGTTTTTCGTGGTCACGGCGCTGCTCTCCATGCCGCTGACGGCTTTCTACATGTGGACGCCCCGGCATTTGGCCGAGCTCGGCGATCCGCACGTGGTCGCAACGATGGCCTTGGGGCAGATCAGCGAAGTGGTGGCCATGCTGCTCATGGCCATGCTGATCCGGCGGTTCCGGGTGAAGACGCTGCTGGTCGTCTCCCTGCTGCTCACCGGACTTCGATACGGCCTGTTCGCCTGGAGTGGGGAAACAGGCATGCGCCTGGGGTTGATCGCGGGAGTCACGCTCCACGGCCTTTGCTACACCCTCTATTTCATCACCGCTCAGCTTTTCCTCGATCGCCGCGTCCCGGTCGGCATGCGGAGTCAGGCACAGGGGCTGATTTCGCTGTTCTCCAATGGCATCGGCAGCCTCGCCGGAATGTTCGCCGTGCGGCTGTGGTATGACCACACGGTGGGCGCGGGAAATGGCGGATGGACGCTCTTCTGGGGAGTGCTTGGAGCCTTTCTCGTGCTGCTCACGATCGCCTTTGCCCTCGCCTACCGCGGGGTCGCTCCCAAGGAAAGGTGACTCATGGCAGTTATGGCAGTTTCCATTCCGCGCGCCGCCGGTCGTATTCCGCCTTCGGCAGAAGAACGTAGAGCGGCTGTCTGGCCGGATCGATCCATGCGATGAGCTGGCGCAGGTGTTCCTCCGGCATCGTGGTGCAGCCGGCGGTGGGCTTGGATCCGCCGCCGCGCCAGATGTGGAAGAAGATCGCACTGCCTGCCCCCGGAACGACCTGCGGCGGAGCGTTGTGGGCGATGAACAACTTCAGCGAGTGGGGGTAGTCGTCCTGCCGCATCTGCTGCTTTTTCTCCCAGGCCGTGGCCGGCTCGTGATCGAGGACGAGGTGACGGTTGTAGCTCTGCGATTTCGGGTCCTCCACCCACAGATCGCGCGAGGTCACCTGGCGATAGAAGAGATTCGGGTGCTTGCGGATCGCGGCGTCGTATCCCCACGCGCCGCCGATGCGGAAGACGCCGGCTGGCGCGCGGCCATCGCCTTCTTTCTTGGTCGCACCACCCTGCGCAGGATGGATCCCGCTGCCCCAGACGAGCCCGCTTTTTCCGAGCCGCCCTTTCCATGGGCCCATCACCCGCTGCCATTTGCCGCCACGCTTCTCGTAGGCGGCAAGGGTGACGTGCGAGCTGTTCCAGTCATCGGCGGTCCCCACGACACACTGGCTGGAGGGTGCAGGGAGCTCGAAGCCGAAGCTGAGGCCGGCGGCCGCGAGGAAGAGCAGGAGGATTCGCATGGGTTCTCCGATCGCATCATCGACACCCGGTTTCAAGGACGAGAAACGCGTCGCCCGCGCCGTGACTCGTGGTGAGAAATCGATCCTGGTCGGACTCCCGCACGTGCGGAGCCAGGAACTCCGCCTGAGTCCGGAGGGAAAGCACGTTCGAGTGATTTTCAGACCAGCGGGCGAGGTCGGTGAAGTTCACATCGGCGGTCAGGTCCTGATGACCCGGGCGGGCGAGCGCTTCGCCGCCGGTGAAGCACTGGTGGTGGAAGTAGGCCCGCAGGCTGCCGTCCGGCTGCCGATGGTAGAGGCCGGCGAGTTCGGCACCGTAGTCGAGGGTCAGCATCCGCCCGGCTCGCCAGCCGACGAGGTTTTTCTCCAGCCAGTCGCGGTGGCTTTCGTGGACTTCGACGATTTGCCCGGGAGGCCAGGGGCGCTCGAAAATCGAGGAGTCAGGCAACTTCTCGCACGGCGTCCAAAGCGACGAGGCGGGCAACACGTGCTGCTCGGACCAGCCGTCGGTTTCCTTGCGGAAACGGCGGACGGGGAAGGCATCGACGAACTCGTTCGAGTAGATGCAGGCTTTTCCCGAACACGCCTGGAGGGCGGCGGCGAGATCGTCATGCCATTGCACCCGGCCGCCGAGGGCTTCCTGCTGGCGCTCGCGGAGCGGCACGGAGCGTTCCACCAGATGGAGGCGGGGTTTCCTCCACCACGGGAAATGCCGCATCACCTCGCGGGCCAGGCTGCCGGTGCCGGGTCCGAGTTCGATGAGGTCCCGGCAGGCCGTCACCCGCAACGTCTCCCGCGCCCATGCTCCCACGGCCCGACCCAGCAAGCCGCCCAGGGACGCGCTGGTCGAGAAGTCGCCCCGTGGCCCGACCTCCCGGATACGGCGTCCGTAGTAGCCGCGTTCCGGATCGTGCAGGGCGGCCTGCATGAAGACATCGAACCGCAGGGCTTCGTCGCGGGAACGCCAGGGGAATGGGGATGCATCAGGTGGCATTTTGCTGAAATCGTTGCACGAGAGGTTCTTGACCCGTCGCTAAGCCTTGGACGAGTGTTTCTTAAGATGAGGCAAGGATGGCTCATGATCGCCGGGTTGGTGCTGGTGGCGGGGTGCGATCGGCCGGTGCAGGTGCCGGAGACGCCCGAGAAGAAAGACGCCCCGGCGGTGGAGGTCCTCAAGGAAGTCGGCCGCTCGCTCGATGAGATGGGCGACCGGATCGTCAACCCGGTCGAGCCGGCGAAGCCGAAAGCGGACGTTCCCGTTGAAAAGGACGATCCGGCCAAGGCAGAGGACGCCGTCGAGGCTCCGCCCGTCACTCCTTCGGTCGTTCCCGTGGCCGAGCCCGCCGAGGGCAAACCGGGCTACATCGTCAGCCCCTATTCGGGGAAGATTGTCGATGTGCGTGGCATTCCCGCCGGCACCTTGGTCCAGGACCCGGACTTTCCGTCGGCGGAGAAGAAGTATTTCCGCGTGCCGGCCGAACTGGAAACCTTGGACGCCGGAGCGGAGGAAGAGAACGAGCGAGTGCCCCAGGACTGAGGGGCGTCGGCAAAGCGGCACCACGCTCTCCAGGGTTGCGCAGGAGCGGGATGCAGGGCAAACGGGGGCGTGGACCGCTGGGCGCTCATCATTGCCACCCTGTTCGCCGCGATCGGCGGGGCGAACGGAATGCTGTCATTGCGACACGGACACCGGTCCAAAGCGACGATCTTCTGGATGGGCGGTGCGCTGGCCGCGCAGCTCGTTTTTCTTTCGATCCGCGGGCAGCAGCGCGGGGCCTGTCCGCTGATGGGCACGGGGGAAATCCTGGCCTTTCTGGCGTGGTCGCTGACCGTGTTCTACCTTCTGGTGGGATCGACCTACCGGCTGTCGTTGCTGGGGGTGTTTTCGGCGCCCGTGGTGGTGATTTTTCAAGCGGTGGCGCTGATCCCCGGTGTGCTGGAGGCGGACCCCGAGCGGTTGCCGTCGACCGATGCATGGCGGGAAACGCACGCGGCGATGTCGGTGCTGGGCTACGGCGCGCTGGCGCTGGCGGCGGTGGCGGCGGTGATGTTCCTGGTGCTCGACCGCCAGTTGAAGAGGCACCACCTGACCTCGGGGCTTTTCAAGAACCTGCCGCCGGCGCGGACGTTGCTGGTGTCGCTCCGCCGGCTGTTATGGGTCGGCTGGCTGACTTTGAGCGTGGGGGTGGTCGCGGGTTTCCGGATGCCGCACGGGGAGGGGGCGGAGGCGCATCTCGCCGCCGCGGCGGGCGTGTGGCTGGCCTACACGCTGTTGCTCGGAGTGTTGCAGTTGAGGGGGATCACGGGGCGGCGGCTCTCATTGATCACCGTGGTGCTTTTCGTTTTGTCCCTGTCGGTTTTCGCGTCGGTCTGATGGAACTGGTTTGCTACGGCCTCAATCACCGCAGCGCTCCGGTGGAGATTCGGGAGCGGTATGCCATCGCGGCCCCGCGGCTCGGCGAGCATGCGCTGGCGTTGCGCGAGTTGGAGGGGATCGAGGAGGTGGTGGTCCTTTCAACCTGCAACCGCACCGAGTTCTACCTCGCCGGAGAGTCGGCCGAGTACGCGCTGGCGTCGCTGCGGTCCAGGCTGGGCGAGGGCAGCGATGAGCATTGGTATGAAATGCAGCGGCTTGAGGTCGCGCAGCATTTGTGCGAGGTGGCCAGCGGGCTGGATTCGATGGTGCTCGGGGAAACCGAGATCTTCGGCCAGTTGAAGACCGCCTACCGCCATGCGCACGAGGCCGGGGCGACCGGTGGAGTGTTGAACCGGCTGTTCCAGCGGGCCTTCGGCGTGGGGAAAAAGGTCCGCACCGAGACGGCGATCCAGGAGGGAGCGACCTCGGTGGCGGGCACGGCGGTGGAGTTGGCCGAGAAGATTTTCGGAAAACTCGATGGCTGCCGGGTGATCGTGATCGGTGCGGGCGAGACCAGCCGGCAGACGGCGCAGGCGCTGGTTTCGCGCGGGGCATCGACGGTTTTCGTGACCAACCGCTCGCACGATCGGGCGGTGGAGCTGGCGGACGAGCTGGGCGGCCGCGCGGTGAAGTTCGACGAATGGCAGGGCGTGCTGGCCGGGGTGGACGTGGTGATTTCCTCCACCGCCGCGCCGCATCACGTGGTGCAGCCGTTTCACGTCGAGGCGGTGCGGCGGGTGCGGAAATTCCGGCCGCTGTTCCTGATCGACATCGCCGTGCCGCGGGACATCGACCCGGCAGTGGGAGACATCGAGGAAGTCTACCTTTACGATATCGACACGCTGGACCAGCTTGCGCGGGACGCACGCGGACGGCGCGAGCGGCAGATCACGGAATGCCGGGAGCTGATCGCGCGGGAGCTGGAAAAACTGAATTTGCCGGGAACATGACAACGGAGCAGGTGGTGATCGGAACACGCGGCAGTGCGCTGGCGCTGGCGCAGGCGGAACTGACGGAGTCGGCTCTCGGGATGGCGTTTCCGGCGCTTCAGGTCGCGCGGGAGGTGATCAAAACCACCGGCGACCGCCGCACCGACGTGGCTCTGAGCGAGGTGGCGAAGGCCGAGGGCGTGATCGATAAGGGCGTTTTCACCAAGGAGCTGGAGCTGGCGTTGGAGGCGGGAACCATCGACATCGCCGTGCACTCGCTGAAGGACGTGCCGACGGTGCTCGACGCGCAGTTCGTGATCGCCGGAACGCTTGAACGCGCGCCGATCCGCGATGTGCTGGTTTCCAAGATCCCCGGCGGTCTCGACACGCTGCCTGCGGGCGCGGCGGTCGGGACCAGCAGCGTGCGGCGGGCGAAGCAATTGCTGTGGCTGCGGCCGGATTTGAAAGTCATCGACCTGCGCGGAAACGTGCCGACGCGGCTCTCGAAGGTGGCGGGCGCTGACTACGATGCGATCCTGCTGGCCGAGGCCGGATTGGTGAGGCTGGGGCATGACCTTTCAAAAACCCAGCTCGTGGAGGGCGTCGAGCTGCACTTCGCGCCGCTGGCCGAGCAGGTGTTTTTCCCCGCCGCGGGGCAGGGGGCGATCGGTTTCGAGGTTCGCGCGGCCGATGCGGAGGCGAGGGAGATCGTGAAAGCGATCAACCACCCTGCGACCTTCGTGCGGGTGACGGCGGAGCGGGAATTCCTGCGCCTGCTGGAGGGCGGATGCCACACACCGGTGGGGGTTTTCACCACGCTGGATGGCGGCCTGATCACGATGGAAGCCCGGGTTTTCCCGGAAGAAGGCGGTGACCCGAAAACGGGCAGTGCCGAGGGATGCGATCCTCTGGAAGTCGCAAAGGAACTCTTTGAATCACTGGCATGAGCGGCAAAAAGAACGAGGGAATCTGTTATCTGGTCGGAGCCGGCCCCGGCGATCTGGGACTGGTCACGCTGCGCGCCAGGGAGTGCGTGGAGAACGCGGACGTGGTGATTTACGACGCGCTTAGTAGCCCGCAGATCCTGCGTTGGATGAAGAAAGGCGCGGAGAAAGTCTACGTGGGCAAGCGGGCGAAAAACCACGCGCTGAGTCAGGATGAGATCAACGCCTTGATCGTGGATCGCACCAAGGCCGGACTGAATGTGGTGCGGCTGAAGGGTGGCGACCCGATGATCTTCGGCCGCGGCGGCGAGGAGGCCGCCGAGCTGGCGGAGGCGGGCGTGGCCTTCGAGATCGTGCCGGGCATCAGTTCATCGATCGGCGGTCCGGCCTACGCGGGCATCCCGGTGACGCACCGCGACCATTGCTCGCAGCTGACGATTTTCACCGGCCATGAGGACCCGACGAAGGAGGAAAGCTCGATCGACTATGCCCAGATCGCCAACGCCCCGGGGACCAAGGTTTTTCTGATGGGTGTGGCGCGGCTGCGCTCGATTTGTGAGTCGCTGGTGAAGGGTGGCGCGAAGCCGGAGACGCCGATCGCGCTGGTGCGCTGGGCCACGACCGGGTCGCAGAAAACCATGGTGGGCACGCTTGCGGACATCGCCGATATCGCCGAAGCGCAGGATTTCCAGAGTCCGGCGGTGGCGGTGATCGGGGACGTGGTGAAGGAGCGGGCGAAGATCAACTGGTTCGAAAAGCGGCCGCTTTTCGGCAAACGGATCGTGGTCACCCGGACCCGCGAGCAGGCGGGCGGGCTGAGCCGCGAGTTGGCCGGCCTGGGTGCCGACGTGATCGAGCTGCCGACCATCCGGATCGAGCCGCCCGACGACCGCCAGGGCTTCGCCGACACGGTGACGCATGCGCACGAATACGACTGGCTCGTTTTTTCCAGCCCCAATGGAGTCGAGCGGTTCTTCGATGGGTTCTTCTCGGTCTTCGAGGACGCCCGGACTTTGGGAAATCCGAAGATCGCGGTGATCGGCGAGGGGACGGCGGCGAAGGTGAAGGAGTACCGCTTTGGTGTGGACCTGATCCCGAAACGCTTCGTGGCCGAGGGCTTGGTCGAGGCATTCGAAGAGGAATCGATCGAGAACCTGACCGTGCTTTGGGTGCGGGGGCAGGAAGCGCGGGATGTGATTTACGACGGCTTGTTGAAACAGGGGGCGATCATCGATGAATGCATCGCCTACAAGACCGTGCCGGAAACGGATGACCCGACCGGTGCCGCGGCGGGGCTGGAGGAGGAAGGTGCCGACCTGATCACCTTTACCTCGAGTTCGACGGTGGAGCATTTCTTCAAACTCGGCGTGCCGTGGCCGGAAGGCTGCGTGGCCGGGAGCATCGGGCCGGTGACCAGCGAGACGCTGCGTAAGCACGGCGTGGAACCGGCGTTCGAGGCGAAGAAGCACGACATCCCGGGCCTCGTCGCAGCGATCCGGAAGTGGGCGAAAGCGAAGTGATGTTTCCGTTCCACGCTACCGCTCGGCGATCAAGCCGGGCGGAGTGCCGTAGCCGACGAGCCGGGATTTCGAGTCGGCGCGGGGCACCCTGAGATCATACACGCCGAAGCCGCAGCGGGGGACGCCGCGGTAGCTGCGGCCGTCGGTGGAACCGATCATCACCGCCCGGCCGTCTTTTTCCCGGCCGAGGAACATCTGGACGTGGGTGATCTTGTTGGTCCGGCCGTCGGTGGGTTCGTAGGTGCCGGACCAGAAGATGAGATCGCCGGGCTGGAGCTTGGAGAATGCGGGGTGGGTGAGGTCGCGGGCTTCGGCGGGGACGGTGGTCAGCTTGCCGGCGTCCTTGATCCAGTCGTACTGGCCGGCGGAAGTGCGGGGCGGGTCGATGTCCGCCTTCTTTAGCAGGAAAAACATGGAGCCGGAGCAATCGAAGCCTCCGCGCGTGGGATCGGCGCTGCCGTAGATGTATTCGTCGAGGGCGAACTCGCGGGCGGTGTCGAGCGCATCACTGATGAGTTGCTTTCGTTCGGGGGCGAGGTCGGCGGGCAGCGCGAGGGCATCGATCGCGATCACGGCCGGCTTTTCCCTCGGCGCGGCAGCGGCGGGAAGGAGGAGCAGCAGGACGGCGGCGAAGAGACGGGACACCATGCGAGCACGTTAGAGGCGATCTGGTTGGACTGCGAGCTTCAGCTTGTTTCAGCGGGCAGCACGAGGCTGACGCAGGGCGGAGCGGCAAGCAGGCGAGCGGCGGCTTCGCGGACCTCGGTCGCGGTCAGCGCTTGGTAGATGCCGGTCAGCTCGCGATGATGCGTGGCGGGCAGGCCGAAGAGCGTATCGATGGCGGCGTGGCGGGCGATGGAGCCGGGCGATTGCTGATCGAGCGCGGTGGCGGAGAGCACGGTGGCGCGAACGCGCTCGAAAGCCTCGTCCGGGATGCCGGCGGTGGCGAGCTTTTCGATTTCCGCGACCAACTCACGGCGGGCGAGCTCCACCTGCCCGGGATCAGTGGCCATGTAGAAGGCGAATAGACCGGTATCGAAGCCGTGGAACTGGGTGGCACCGACGCGGTAGGCGAGCCCGAGGTCCTCGCGGATGCGCATGAAAAGCGGTCCGGCCATGTCGCTGCACCATTCTTGCAGGAAGCGGAGCGCGTGGCGGTCGGCATCGAGCGCGGCGCAACCGCGGTAACCGAGGGCGAGCACGGCCTGCTTTTTGTCCAGCCGACTGATGCGTTCGGCGGGATCGGGGATCTGCGAGGAACCGGGCAGCCAGGGAGCGCCGCCGGGGAGGTTTTCAAATGCGGCGGTGAAAAGCGTGCGGGCCTCGGCGGGATCGAAGTCACCCGCCAGGGCGAGCGCGACATTCGGGCCGCGGAAATGCAGCGAGTGGTGGGCGGCCAGCGCGAGGCGGTCGAGGGCGGCCAGCGATTCCTCGGTGCCGAGCGAGGAGAGCCCGTAGCCGGAATCACCGAAAACCAGCCGGCGCATTTCGCGGAAGCCGCATGACAACGGGTCGTCGAGACTTTCGCGCAGCGAGGCGAGCTGTGAGGCCCGCTCGCGATCGATCGCCTCGGAGGGCAACGCGGGCGAGCCGAGGATTTCCCCGAACAGCGGCACCAGCGTGGCGAGGTCGCCGGAAAGGCCGGACAGCTGGGCGATGATCGAATTGTTCCCGGCGGAGGCGTGGAACGAGGCACCGAGAGATTCCAGCAAGCGGGCGAGTTCGGCCGCGTCGAGGCGCAGGGTGCCGTGGGGCAGGGTGGCGGCGAGCAGGCGGTTGACGCCGGCGGTGGCGGGGGTTTCCGCGGGGGCGCCGGAGCGGATCGCCGCTTGCAGCGAAATCAGAGGAACCCGCGGATCGGGCAGCAGGGAAAGCGTGACGCCATTCGGCAGCGTGAAGGTCTCCGGTGCGGGTGGGACCGACGCGATCTTGAGCGTCGCGGCGGGCGCGGGTGCGTCCTCGGGATCGAGGAACGTGACCGTTGCTGGGGTGGAAAGCAGGCGGGCGATGGCGCGGCGGACGTCGGCCGGAGTGACCTGATCGAGCGCGTGCAGGTAGTGGCGGGTGAAGTCGAGGTCGCGGGCCTCGTGCCAGTTCGAGGCGAGGTCGGAGGCGCGGCCTGAAACGGTGGTCAGCGTTTTGAACTGGGCGCTGGCGATCTGGCGGCGGGCTTTGTCGAGATCCTCCTGAAGCTCGGTGGCGGGGAAGGCGGCAAGCAGCTCGCGGATGGCGGCGAGGAGTTCGTCGCGATGCTCCGGCAGGACCTCGGCGGAGACGGCGAAGAGCCCGGTGGCCGCGGCGGGCGACCACGACCAGGCGCTGATTTCCAAGGCCAGGGGGCGGTCTTCACGCAGCGCGCGGTAGAGTCGCGCGGAGCGGCCTTTTCCCAGGATGGCGGCGGCGAGATCCAGCGCGGGCTGGTCCTCGTGACCGGCGGGCGGGGTTTTCCAGGCGAGGGTCAGGCGTGTGGCCGGGACGGCGAAGGTGGCGCGGCCGAGCCGTGGCGAAAGCTGATCCGGCTCCGTCGGGGGTTCAGGCTCGGCGGCCATGCCGCGGGGCAGGGCACCGAAGAGGGCGTTGATCTTTTCCCGGACCAACGCGGGGTCGAAATCGCCGGCGAGGCACAGGCACGCGCGGTTCGCGGTGTAGCGCGCGGCGTGGTAGCTACGAAGGTCGTCGTAGGTGATGAGGTCGAAGAGCTCGCGGTGGCCGATGACCGGCTGGCGGCGGGCGTCGCGGGTGTAGACCGTCTCGAACAGCAGCCGGTGGTCGCGGTCGTCGGGATCGTCCAGCCCCATGTCGATCTCGCGGCGGATGACGTCCTTTTCCTTCTCGAACTCCGACTCGGGCAGGTGCGGGTGGAAGACCATGGCGGCGAGCACTTCCAGAAAGGCATCGAGTCCGCTCGCCGGGCCATCGATGTAGTAAACGGTGCGATCAAAGGTGGTGTAGGCATTCCAATGCCCGCCGGCGGCCTGCACCGACTCGGCCAGCTCGCTGGAGCTGAAGTCACCCCCGCCTTTGAAGACCATGTGCTCAAGGAAGTGCGAAACGCCGGAGCCGAGCAGGCGGTTCTCGTGGATGGAGCCTGTTTCCACCCAGACCTGGGCGGAGACGACCGGTGCGGCGGGCGACGGATCGAGGATCAGGGTGAGGCCGTTGGAGAGCGTTTCGAGCGTGGCAGAGGTCGCGGGGAAATCCATGTGCGGCCAACAGGCCATCGGGCGCGGGCGGGGGAAAGGGGAAATTTCGACGTCCGGCCGTGGACGGGTTTCGCTCTTGGATTCCCGCCGGGTCCCGGCTAGTTCAGGATGCATGAATCGAAACGTGGCGATGTGGTTGTGGTTGGGCGTGCTGGCGCTGATGCTGCTCGGGTCCGGTGCCATCGGTTACAAGCTGTATCGCCGCGCGCAGGCGAAGAAGCTGATGCAGTGGGAGGGGAAGATGGTGCTGGCCACGCCCGAGGGGATGCCGGTCGAGAAACTCGCCGAATGGGCCGGGGAAATGGACGCACGGATGGATCGCGACGAGGTCGTGCGGCCGGTGGTGGAGGAGCTCCAGCTCGTTTCGCGCTGGCAGCTGCCGGATGAGCCGGCGGCCATGGAGCGGTTGAAAACCTCGACCCGCATCATTGTGGAGAACAATCAAATCGTGTTTGCCGTGCGGGATAAGGACAAAGAACTGATCACCGGCCTTCAGAAATCGCTGGGCCAATCCTACGACCGGGTGGTGAAAGCGGAGCAGGGACTGGATTCCCCATGAGCGACGAGCTGGATCCGTATGCGCCGCCGGCGGATCTGGGAAAGGACGCGCGGGCGGAGAAGGCGGCTTTCAAGGAGCTGGTGGTCGCTTGGGAGAAGCTGCGGCTCGTTTACAACGCGCTGCTGCTGGTTCCCGGCCTGGCCGTGCTCGGTGCCTATCTGGCGCAGGATCTGATGAGCCTGGGAGCTGCGATTTTCAGCGGCGTGGCGGTGGCTGTGGGAGCGAACGTGGCATTTCTGTTAGGCCCGCTGGCCGAGCTCTACCTGCGCGGCTTGTTTCGGAATGGCGAAGCGCTCGGCCGCGGCCGATGGCTGATTTTCGGCGCGGGCCTGGTCGTTTCCGCCGGGGTCTTCGGGATCTCGCTGCTGGTGGCGCTGGCTTGAAGAGAGCGGCGCCGATGGAGCGCCGATTATGAAATCGGCACGGATGGTCCTGTGAACCGATATTCTCAAACCATGGTGGGATCGATCTTCGCAGCAGTAGCATGGCCGAGGCCGGGATCGTTGTGGACTCCGGCGTTCGGGAAGGTTTCGGACTGTGGAACGGTTTCGCTTCTCGGAAGGAGTAAGTCATCTGCGCCAGGCCGATTTTTAACGATCCGCCCGTTCTCATCCAATTCATCCTGATTATCGGGTTCATCATGCTTTCGACGTCCTTTGATGCTGTCTGGTTTCTGATAGAGAAACTTTGATTCTTATGCTGAGTCTTTTCGGGTTTGACATGGAAGGATGATTGTTGGCGGTATCTCCGGCGTGAAAAAGATGATGATTCCCGTGGGTTTGACGGCGCTTCTGACAAATGCCGCCGTTGGGACGGTCCTCACTGATTTCAACAGCGGCTCAGTCGTTGCGGATTTCCTGTTCGATGACGTGAACGGGACGTCTATCGAAAGCACGGTGAACTCGGCGAATGGTTCGCTGACGTGGGACACCGATCTGGACATGGGGGGCGCGACTACGAACGGATCCGGGCAGTTCGACGGGTCGGGCAAGGCCAATACCGAGTTCGCTTCTGTCTACGTCGATGTCGCCACCATCACCACCGGAAGGGTGATCGCCCTATTCGAGGTGAGTTGGGACTTCAACCAAACGATTTATAACCCGGCGGAGGACGAGGAATTCCGGTTGTCACTGATCACCTTCGATCCTCGTTCCACCTTCGTGACCACGGAGATCTACTTCCAGCGGACATCTGCAGAGCAGGTGACGCTCTTTGGTAATGCCGTCGGCACGGGGGCCTCAGATACGCCGAACGTGGTCTTCGGGGCAAGTGGTTCGCTCCTAACCCTCTTCGACGTCGATCTCGATGCGGATACCGCCGAGCTTTTCTACTCCTCGGACAGCGGCGCCAGCTTCACCTCCGCCGGCTCGGCGGCACTCGATCCCGGCCGAGGTGTCGACTCGCTTCGTCTCGTACTGAACGAGGATTTCGGTGACGACACGCTGCTGATCGAGAGAGTCGCACTTTCCGTGGTTCCGGAGCCCTCGGCTCTCATGCTGGTTTTGACCGGCCTACTTCCGCTGCTGAATCGCCGCCGCTCGGCGTGATCGGTCTTGCCGAAAGCGGCTTGCCCAGCGCCGGTTCGCACCCGCGGGCGATGGCTGACTTTTTCGGCGCGGGTTTGGTCATTTCAACCGGCGTCTCTGGATCTCGCTGCTGCTGGCACTGGCTTGAGGGGAGCGTGATTGGTGGAGCGCCGATTATGAAATCGGCACGGATGGTCCCTGAACCGATTTTCTCCAACAAAGGTGGATTCGTCCTCGCAGCGGTAGCATGGGTGCGGTCGACATGGTTGCGAACTCCGGCGTTTCGGATGAAGCGGAGGGAAAAGCACTCGTCGTGCTTCTGGTTCGGAGCCTCTGCTGGATTCAGTGCCTTCTGCGTCGCGCCACAACCATGAGCGCCGAAAGCCCGAGGAGACCAACAGACGCCGGTTCTGGAACCAAGACCTGATCGCTGATCTCAAGCGAAAAGCCACCAAGGTAGGTCGTGCCGCCGTCGGTATCGTCGGTGAAGGTTCCAACCGTCAGCCACTCATAGGGCAGGGTGGTGGTCAGAGTGGTCACGCCCGAGGCCGAATAGGGTTCATTGAGAGACATCACGCCATCGACATAGATTCGGAAGTCATCCTGATTGTCGCCGGTCGAGTCATTGTCCACTTGAATCCCGATGATCGACACAGTGTTCGTGATCGGAATCGGCGTGGTGAACATGTGATCGCTGTCGCTCGGATCGAAGGTATCGCTGAACGGGTTTCCCGTGAGGCCAAGCCACTGCTCGCCGAACGTGATTCCGTTGGTCAGCTGCGACGTGTGAGAAGATCCGGTGACGCCGCTTCCTGCGACGGCAACCACGGTGCCGCCGCTTCCGTCCGGGTGGAGCGTGATCGAAAGCGCGGCGTTTGCTTGGCTGGCTGAGAAAAAAGCTGAAGCGAACGCAATGGTGGGAAGAAGTGAGGATCTGGACATGGGTCGGGATTCTAGACTTGGGGTGGAGGGACGGTCAGGCCGTCTTCAAGTCCTATCGCGGACGTCGGGGTGGACATTTCACGTTTCTTAACAAAATTCGCTCTTCGATTGCGCGATTTTGCCGCTTCTCTACCGCTTCGATCGGCAATTGCGATGCTGAGTCTGCTCAGATCCTGTCGAATCGGAGGTCCGGAAACGGGCTCACGATCCCATCCCGAAGCGCCGCCCCGTTCTGAGGTGGAAATGATTACCCATCAGCGCCCAGACATGCACCCGCCTCGTGATTTTCACAGGCATGCCCCAGTCGCTCCAACCGTGTCACGCGACCACAACCGCGTCTCAAGTCGCTCTCGGCGTGAATTCAGAATTCTCGGACCCTCTTTCGCGCGCTGGGATCGGTCGCGACGAGGCGAAGATGGTGAATCGCAGCAGGAAGGACAATGACGGAAGAGCCCGATTCCGCCTCCTCATTTTTTGGGAAGCAGCGGCCCCGGCCAGGCAATTGGAGCTTCGATAACGTCGCGCATCTCGGCACACTTCTTCGGCATAGATACGCCCTGGTCGTCAAGAATCCAATCTTGCACGATCCACCCGCTCCATCCGTGTGGATAAAGTGCTTGCGGAAGACGCGGGCAATGGGGGCCCGGCGTCGCCTTGAAACGACGTGATCGGCGTTCGCCACCAGCAGCCGACTCACCGCCGAGGGCACCCGTCCCGGGCGCGGCCCGCGTGCCATTGATACCGCCAGTTCGAACCGGCCCGTCCGGCTCGATCCGCCCCCGAACGCCCTCGAAGTCAACTTCAAGAAATCCCTTGCGAAGCTCTGGTACTACTGACCCCGAACGATTGACGGCGGGGGAGTTGGCGGGGTGCGGAAAGTGGCTGGACGAAGTCACTGCTGGCATCGTTGGTCCGGCGTCGCACCAGGGGAGGGCAGTGCTTGGAGGGGCGGAACGGCTCGGGCTTCGAGCGGGGGGTGATATGACACGAGAGCTGCGGCGGGTGAGGCCGGAGAGGAGCTTGAAAAGAGAGTTGGAGAGGCTGGACGAAATGCTCAATATCTCGGACCGGCCCCGATCGGGGGTCGCCTCAATCGCCTTTGGGTTCTGCTTTCTTCGTTTCTAGGTTGGAATCCGCGACGTAGTGAACGCCCATCGAGTGTGCCCCAAGTATAACCACCCTCTTGTAGCCAACCTTCAGCATCTGCTTGGTGACCTCGTCAGCTCGCTCACGGATGAACTCGTTATCGTCCCACATAACCGTCTTGTCGAAATAGACTACGATCAGAGACTTGTGCTTCTCGTCGGTCAGAAATTGCTCAATTTGATCAAATTTGAGCTCAATCGGTGACCGAGTTCCACCTGTGATCACGCCGAGGCCAAGATCGAAATCCCTCGCCTTGTCATATCCGACTACTCTGTCCGCACTCTTCTCTAGCGTCCACATCGCATCTGCGGTGGCAGCATCTCCGTCGGCGAGAATCGGGTAGAAACCAAGGTTGAGGTCGTCAGCGCAGGCCTGTGAAGCGACTAATAGCAGTGCCAGAATTGAGCATTTCATTTTTTCTGCAACGTAGAAGTAGTGACGCGCTCCACAAGGCGGAAACCGGGCCCCGGACCGAGGATCGAATTCAACTCGGGCGCTGTAGGGCGTCGCCACCCATGGCTTGCTCTGCTCGTTTGGTTTTGGATGTGAGGTGCCGCTGAACGAGTGCGCTGAAGAAGCCTGTTGCGCCTCCACAGATAGCAGCTAGAAGCCAGAGAAGGCTGAATGGATAGGCGCTGTTGAATCCACTACGACCCGCCATGATGAGAAGCCCCGCCACTGCGAATAGCGGAATGCAAACCCACGGCCTCCAAAACACGCTGGCAGGGTGGACGAAGAGGAACAACGGAAGGACGAGAAGTAACCAGGTGAGGCCGACATACCAAACTGAATACTGGCCGACAGTGAGAGGCATGAAGAACCACTGCGGTGACACGTCCGAGTAGGAGTAGTAGCGCAAAAACAAATAGACGAGCATCACGACCCACCCTGCCAGAGCACATCCAAAGCTAAAGATCCCGCGATGAATTGCCCGAACGTCGGAGGGTCTGTTGTGGCGTGTCTTCATTCCTAGCAGAACGTCGAGGCCTCCTACGCCTGACCGGGGGCGAGGATTCGACTGTGGATTGAAGTTGTAGTGGTCATGGCGGCTGGAGCTGGAGGCGGGTCAGGCGTTAGGAGTCATGGCTTCCATGGAAGGCAGTCAACAGGGAATTGAAGTTCACTTCAACATTTCTTCACGACAACTGGGACGGACGGATCGCCCCCGGTCCGACCCCGGCGGACGACGCCGGAGCACGGACCACGGCCGCAAGGTACTTCGCCACGAGCGCCTGCGCAGGCCGCCGGCCATGATGGCTCGTCTTACCAGTCCGCCGGGCAACGGGGGCACGGCGTCGGCTTGAAACGACGTGATCGGTGTTCGCCACCACCAGCCACCTCACCACCGAGGGCACCCGTCCCGGGCGCGGCCCGCGTGCCATTGAAACCGCCAGTTCGAACCGGCCCGTCCGGCTCGATCCGCCCCCGAACGCCCTCGAAGTCAACTTCAAGAAATCCCTTGCGAAGCTCTGGTACTACTGACCCCGAACGATTGACGGCGGGGGAGTTGGCGGGGCGCGGGAAGTGGCTGGATGAAGTCACTGCTGGCATCGTTGGTCCGGCGTCGCACCAACCGATCCCGATCAGAAAATGCTCAAAATCTCGGACCGACCCCCAATCCGACCCCCAATCCGGACCGACCCCCAATCAGGAAAACGGCAGGCGAGCCGAATGCTCATGAAAACGACCCCATTCAGAGGCAAATCCGCCCGGAAAGTTGAGCGGCAAGTCGCGCACAAGCCATTGATTGTCAGCAGGCCCCCGCGTCCAAAACTACAGAATGCCTGGCATCTTTTCCTGGCATCTTTTCAGGCATCTTTTCAGGACAATCTGATGCAGGATTACGAGGCGTGTTGAATCACCAAGGTTGATTCACATGTAGAACCGGTAGGAGGCTTTGGGCGGATTGCCCTCAGGGAGCCAACGTAGGATGTTTCCTACGGTTCTCGCTGCGGTGATGGTTATGGGCATGGTAGAGTCGATCTGGACGTTGTTCCAGTTGGTCTTTGAGAGCACCATGAGCTCTTCCATCAATTGCCGCATCCCGGTGTCTTTGCTGGGAATTTTGATTCCGAGCGTTCGTGGCACGTACATTCCGGGATATTCTTGATAGAAGTCGACGGATCCACGGGTGTAGAGGAATGCGTTTTTCTCATCGGCTTGTAGGTAGGTTCCGCGGAGTGGTGGATAGTATCCCTCCCGGAAAAGCCGTAAGTTGTCCCGGCTCATTGAGAGGAAGTCGCGGATATCGATTCCTGACGTGTCCAGGGCTTGGTTGAATCCATCCAGTTCCCCTTGGCTGTAGGGTGAGGATTTGTGGATGACGACGCGGGCAGGTTGGTGTTTGTGCTCAGCTCGGAAGGCCTTGAGGCAGTCGGTAATGAGTGCTGCCGAGTCCTCGGGGGTGAGGTGGTATTGTCGGTCGTCTTTTGAAAGAACAGCATCCCGCCCCCGGACTGCGAGCCCGTGGCCGCGTTCGTTGAAAACGTTGGCGATGCTGGTTCGGACCTGGCTCTTGTCGGGTGTGACGTAGAAGCTGATTCCAATGTAGCAGGTTTTGTAGTCGGCCTCGGGGCGTGGAACACGATATGGGAACCCGCCGGCTTTGTAGTAGAGGGCGGTGTGAAAGTTCCACGCTCTGGTGGCTTCGTCCTGAAGGGTTCGTTGTTTGGAACGCTCGTCTTTCTCAGCCGACTTTTTCTTTGGGTCGTAGGTCGAGGGTCGAATAACCTGCACGGGTTTCCCGGCCTTCATCGAGAGGCCTTTGACGAGGTCATGGAATTCGAGCTTGAGCCGGGTTTTGTCCTTGGGGCGTTTGGATTCGGCTTCGTCGAGGTAATTGACCAGCTCCAGTGGCATCGCGAGTAGGATCACGTCTGGTGATTTGTCTGCGAGTGTTTCGATGCCCTCAGCGAAAACCCTGGCCGCATGTTCGATCCGATTGTCGTAGGGCCAGTCTTTTCCACTACTGGTGTATTCCCGGGCTGCAAGAGACTGGGTAAGTGATGAGTCGGTGGTGACAGTGGAGCGGAAGCAGCAGCTTTCGTTGAAACCCGGAAATGCGGGAAAGAGGTTTTTCTTTTGGCTGTCCTTCCGGGGGATGATGTCTCGGCACTTCTCCAACCATTGGGAGGCACCATCGATCGTTTCCTGCGAGCCGATGATGGCCAAGCGGATCTTTTCGGGTCTGCGATTTTGATCGAGGTCTTGGGGGCCGTAGTCGATCAGGCCATAGCGGATATCGACGTGCTGGCCGCCGTCTCCGAATTCAAGTGGGGGTTCTGGGATGTGGGAGACTACCATAGTTCAGGTTGGTTCGGATCTTCGCTAGGTTCGGTCTCATCGTCGTCGTCATCCTCTTCGCTAAGTAGTTCAGCGATTCCAGTTCGTTGCCATGCATTGTCGTCGATTCCGGTGCCCAGCTCAAATTGAGCGGGCGGATCGAATGAAATAAGGTCGTAGCGTTTGGTGAGGTCACGGTCAGTGAAGATTGCTCGCCATAGCAAGAGGCTTCCTCGAACTGACGGATGGCGCTCTATTTGTTTGATTCCAGAGAGCAACTTCTCGGAGTTCCAGTATTCGGCGCGGCCGTCACTGGTAAAAAAGTAGGTTGGGGTGACTTCGAGGAACCATTTTCCACCGAGCCGCACGAAATTGGTGATAGCGGCTTTGTGACGGAAGTATCCCTCTCCCTCGTTACGATTTGAGGGGTGCCATTCGGCTGCCGACTGGGTGCCCGATTTCTGTAGCGACTTGGCCCTAATTTTACGCGGGTCTTTTTTGCTCTCCCAGATGAAGTAGTTGAGTTTCTTTTCCCCGTAATAGGCGACCTTTTGTTCGAATAGGTATTGTTTGAGGCAGAGGTTGAGCAAGTGGACGAAATGCCGTTTAAGATCTGGGTCGTCGGCAAGCGCCCAGTCTTCAGAGGAATTTTGTTCTATGGTGCCCGCTTCAACGAGTCGATTGAGCGGCCCATTGTTCAGGTCGAGGAAAGAGTAGACGGTTTCACTATTCAGGAAAAACTCCCTGAGGTGCAGGTTGTTTCCTGGGAGTTCTTTCAGTTCTTGGTAGAACCTTTCCCGGTCTCGATATTTCGCGGTTGCCGACCAGATCGTTTCGGGAAAGCTGGCGACAGGAAATAGGTTCGAGATGAGTTTCTCTTTCTTTGGAAGCGGGCCTAGGTGACTACCCCCGCCGGGCTTTGCCAGGTCTGCGAGGAGTTGCGCTGCCGAGCTATCGAATTTGTCAGCCGATTTGTCGAAACGGACGGTATTTGTGTCCTTGTTTTTTGGGTTGTCGAAGTAGGCTTTGATGTCCTTCCAGTAGGCCTCTTCAGTGCTCGGTTTGCAGACGATGAGGATGACCGGCACGTTGCTGTTCAGCCAGTAGTCGATGTCGGGTGGGCTACAGGTGAAAGAAAATGCGTTCTGCGAGTTGGATTGGAATTCAGTCGAAGTCGCTTTGACTTGGGCGTGGATTACCCGGCCGGTAGCTACGCGACTTGCGGATTCAACGATTTCAATGGTGCCGTCGATGCCTTGGTCGATGTTGGTAGGGTTCCATGCAAACCCCATGTCGAGTACGGCCTGTTCGACAAGATTGACCCCTTGCTGCCCAGTCAAACCGGTCAGCCCGAATTTCTTTCGGCGGTGGGAACGTTTGCGCATTTGTATTTTACCCGGTGGCGATTTTGACGAGGACGGCTTCGATCACGGCGATGCTCATGGACTTCCCGGAGTCACGGATGGAGGACAGGGCACGTTTCCAGCGGGAGTCGCTGCGTGCGTTTTCTAGGAACTGGTGGCCTCGGTAGGTCAGGTCAGTGACCCGAAAAATGGACGGGAATCCTTGCTCGTCTCCGGGCGAGGGTTCAATCCCCGTTTCTCCGATTCTGCTTCTTTCTACCATGGTGCGGAGTCGTAATAAGCAATACCTGCGGCTCTGTCGTATATGATAGTCTCGCCCCCGCCATCACTCTCGATCCTCTGGTAGATGAGGCCCGACCTTGCAGTCTTCGATCCATGGTCAGGTACTCCGGCAGGTCTCTTCGAAGAATCACCGAAAACATCACCTTCGTATGCGATCGGTTCAATGATTTCGGCAAATTCCCTCGGAGCGAACAACGAGCGAAATTCGATCTCTGAAATCATAAATTTCGCAATCCTACTGTGTCCATCATCCCAGTAGTGAATCGCAGAGGCGCTTTGCGGTAAGCTGAGAAACGTGACTTCACTGATCGATGCATCTGAAGAGGTTCGTGGTGGTGCTCCTTTACAACCGAAGAAGATAAACGTAGCTAAAAGGATAGCGCCAAAATCCTTCATTTCTTGCAAAGTTTTTATTCGTAGGGTCGAGGCTGGTTATATCCAGCGACTCTTTTTCGGGAGAGTGGCTGGAAATGCTTGATTCACAAGGATTTTTCCGGGCTGAGTGCGTGTATCGGCTGAGGTAGGAGTGTGTTTCAGGGGATGGAAGCGGGAGGGTGATATAGGCGGTCTTCGGCCGATGGTGGGGTGCCGCGGAGTCGGGTAATGACGATCGTCGCAGGGACACTCCGCGTCACCCGGGATGCATTCACAACCATGCCGGCCGCGGGCATGCTACCGCTGCGGGGATAGATTCCGACATTTCGGGTGAGATGGAGAGGCGGGGACCATGCCATGCCGATTTCATAATCGGCGCTCCGTGAAGGGCGCTCGGTGGTCAACGCTCCAGGGCCTGGACGATGATCCGGGCGACTTCGGTGCCGGAGTAGTCGCGGTGGTTGCGTTCCCAGCCTTTGCGGGCGATGGCGTTGCGGGCGTCGCGGTCGGCGGCGAAATGGCGGACTTTTTCGGCAAGGTCGTCGATGCCATCGAAATAGACGATCTCGTCCTCGGCGTAGAGTTTCTCAAGTCCGGCTCCGCGCGGGGTGAGGGTCAGGATGCCGTTGCCCATCAGCTCGGCGATGCGGGAGGACGAGTAGAGTTCGACGTCGCTGCGGCGGCTGAGATTGAGCGCCATCTTGGAGTGGCGGATCACCTGCTCCTTTTCCCAGCCCATGATGAGCGGTTGATCGAGGCAGCCGTAGTAGCCGACGTCCAGGCCGGGGAGCTTGTCGCGCAGCTCGGCGAGGAAGGCTCGGCGCTCGGGCTGGCCTTTGTCGCGACCGAAGAAGAGGAGGTCGTGCCGCATCTCCGTTTCCGGGGTTTCGAAGGAGCGGTGGCACTCGATGCCGGCATCGACGGCGCTGGGGATGAAATGGGTGGGGCAGCCGGGACTGGTGAACGACTCCAGCAGCGGGCCGCCGGTGGAGCAGAAAAGCCCGTCGAGCAGCGGAGCGCGGTCGCGCAGGTGCTGCGTGGCTTCGGCATCCCAGAGGGGATCGACGTACCAGAGGCCGATGCGGATGTGGGGGAGGAGGTCCCGGATTTCGCGCAGCGTCGCGGGCGAAATCCACTGGGCGTGGCCGAGAATCAGCAGGTCCGGGTGGACGTTGCGGCAGGTCTCGATGAGCGCCTTGTTGGCTTTCTTTTTCCCGAAACTCTTGCTGCCGGTGGGCGAGAGCATCCGCGCGCGGTCGTTCAGGGAGAAGGTGTAAACGAAATGCCCGAGGCGGATGAGGCCGTGGTGGATTTTCTGGTCCTGATTCCAGAGGTGTGCGCCGTCCTTGTCGAACTGGAGGTTGCAGGCGTGAACGATGCGCATGGGCGGAGGCTAGGCTGACGATCGGCGACCTGCCAAGTTTCGGGAAATTGGGACCGGGATGGATAGGATGGATGGGATTTCAAAAATGATCAGCCGGGATCCCGACCATCCTTTCGATCCTATCCATCCTGATCCAAATTCCCAAGGCTCTGCGTCAAGGATGTCTGTGGAACTTGAAAGAAGGGACTGGTTCGGCTGAGACTTCGGGCGTGTTCCGGATTTGTCATGTGCTGGCCAGCGTCGGGGAAAAGGGAGGGCTGGAGAAGAACGTCATCGAGCTGGCGAACCGCCAGGCGGAGCTGGGGCATGCGGTGAGCGCGGTGGCGGATGAGACGATGCGGTCGCATTTCGCGGACAATGTGGATTTCGTCGCGCATCCGATGTCGGCTGGAAGACTGAATCCGTTCAACCGGGCGGCGTTGAAGAAGCGGATCGCTGCGACCGGGGCGGAGATCGTCCACGCCCACGCGAACAAGGCGGGGCAGCTTGTGAGATCGATCCGTCACGGGCTGAAAGGCATGAAGCGGGTGGCGACGGTGCAGAACATCAAGCGCAGCGCGGCCCCCTTTCGCGACTACGACGCGGTGATCACGGCCTCGGCGCAGGTGCGGGATTCGCTCGGGGGAATCCCGGCGACGGTGATCTGGAACTCGATCGAACCTCCGGCGGCGGGCACGAAGGAGGCGGCGCTGGCGACGAATCCGCCGTGGCTGGGTGGCGGGGAGCCGGTGTTTTGCACGGTGGGGCGGCTGGTGCCGGCGAAGGGGATGGATCTGCTGCTGGAGGCCATGGCGCAGGTGCCGGGCTTCAAGCTGTGGCTGGTGGGCGAAGGCCTGCAGCGGCCGGAGCTGGAGGAGATCCTTGGGAAGCACGGGCTCGGGGAGCGCGTGTGGATGGCCGGGCATCGCGACGATGCGGTGGGGCTGATGGGTTGCGCGGATCTGTTCGTGGTCGCTTCGCGAAACGAAGGTGGCCCCTACACGCTGGCGGAGGCGCTGCACATGAAGGTGCCGTGCCTTTCGACGAAGGTCGGCTTTGCGCCGGAGTTCCTGCCCGAGGAGGCGTTGATGGAAACGCACTCGGTGGACGAACTGGTGCGCGGCCTGCGGTTCGCGCTGGAGAAACCGGACGAACTGAAAGCCCTGATGGAAAAGCCCTACGACCTGGTCGCCACCGAGGTGACGCTGGAGGCGATGACCCGCAAGGTCCTGGCGGTGTACGAGCGGGTGATGGCAGGTGGGCGGAGGTAGCGGCGGCGAAGGCGGTCCGGGGACCGCCCCGCCGGGGTTGTCAAACCAGCAGCTTCATCCCGAAGCCCGGGGCGTCGGACACGGTGATCTTGCCGTCCTTGAGCGGGTAGTCTCCGAAGTCGACGTCGTCGGACTCGCAGGTGACGCCTTCGATGGTGCAGCAGTTGCCGAGGCCGGCGGCGAGGTGGACGGTGTAGTTCGTTTTGAACCGATCCCCCCATGCGTGCGGGCTTGCGGAGGCGTTGGCTTCCACGAGTTTGGGCATGAGTTTCCGCCATGGCGTGAAACCGTATCCCTGGGTGTCGTGGAGCACGGCATCGAGGATGTTCTCCCGCGCCAGCTCCAGGCAGAAGGCGGGGTCGGGATTGGCTTCGCCGTCGGCGACGAGGGTTTTCCCGCGACCGTTGGCGTGCATCCAATCGCGCAAGCGCTTGGTCTTTTCGCGGTCCTCCCGGAAGGGTTCCTCGAACCAGAACAGCGGCACGCCTTCGATGCCTTCGAGGAAGGCGATGGCGTCCTCCACGCTGTAGGCATCGTTGGCGTCGACCAGGATCTCGACGCCGCGGTCCTTGAAGGTTTCGTGGATGCGGTTGACGATCTCGATGTCGGTGGCGAGGCCTTCATCGTGCGGGTACCACTTGCCGCCGCGGCCGATCTTCACCTTGAGCTGGCGGTAGCCGTGGTCGAGGTCCCAGGCGCAGTTCTCGATCACCTTGTCGAGGCCGGCCGGGTTGTCTTGGGGTTCGAGTTCGTCGAAATAGATCATCCCGCTGTAGAGCAGGTTTTCCTTCGGGCCCTTCGCGCCGAGCAGTTGGTAGACGGGCTTGTCGAGAATGATGCCCGCGAGGTCGTGGAGGGCGAAATCGAGGAAGCGGAGTTGCGGGTTGAGGATGCCCTCGGCGGGATCGATGAGATCGGATAGGCGTTTGCCTTCGATCAGATCGGCGAGGCCGTCGTCCGGTCGCCAGGAGGTGCCCCAGCCCGTCGCGCCCTGATCCGTGTGGACCACGGCGACGGTGAGCCGGTGGTGCTGTCCGTGGACGTCGAGACGCGAGTTCTTGCCAACGAGTCTCGGCCAGTTGAACCGGACTTCCTTGAATTCGATCTTGTCGATCCGGTGGCCGGAGAGGGTTTCAAGCGTCTCGTTTCCGGCGGCATGGGATCGGCCGATGAGGGCGGCCGTGGCTGCGATGCTGGTACTGTGGAGGAAATTCCTGCGTTTCATGGGTTGTAGGTTGGGTAGCATACATCCCATGCCTCCCGCTCCTTGCAGAGGGCTGAAAAACGCAAGGCTTTCTTCGCTGGCTCAGCTCGAGAGCTTGAGCATGTAGGCGAGGAGGTCTTTGAGTTCGTCGGGATTCAACCGGTTGATCAGGCCCGGGGGCATCGGCGAGGCGGGCGATCGTTCGCGCCGGATCACATCGGAGGTGAAGATCTCTGTCCGCACGGTGGGATCGAAGGCATTGGTGGAAACCGCGATGGTTTCCTGGGTTTCTTCGATGATCCGGGCGGTGAGCTGCGAACCGTTGCGGAGGCTGAACGTTTCCCAGGCATATTGGTCCGAGATGGTCTTGCCGGGTGTCACGATCGCGTCGGCGAGGTCGTAGAGGGAAAATCGTCCCCCTACGGCCGTGAGATCGGGACCGGCTGAGCCGCCACTGCCGTCGAATCGATGGCAGGCGGAGCAAAGCGCGGCCTGAAACATTTTCCCGCCAGCTTCCTTGCTACGGTTTTCGAGGCCGCTCTCCGCGAGTGCGACGATTTCGTCCACGGTCCACGATCGCCCGGGGCCTTGGACGGATGGAAGGTCGGCAAGGGGATTCGACGTTCCTTTGCCGGCGTCGGCGTAGAGGCTTCTTTCCTCCGGGGTACAGGTGGCGAGGGTCTGTTCGCGGAGATCCTTGATGAAGCCGGCGTAGCTGCGTCCACCTTGGCGATTCAGCAGATCCTCGAACCAGCCGAAGACCCGGGCGCGTTCCTGCGGCGTCCATGGGCCGGGGACGACCCGCAGGCAGTAGAGGGCGTGAATGCGGTCGGCGGAGGGGAAACGGGCGATCATCGCCTCGATATCGGCACCGTATTGAGGGTTGCGGCGGGCAAGAGGGAGCCAGTCCGGTGGGGGTTGGGGTCCGAGGTTGTCGGCCCAGTCGAGCACTTTCCCCACGATGCGCGGTGCGTTCAGGTAGCAGAGCATCCGACAGAGTTCGCGGTCGACGGATTGCTCTCCCGTGGGAAACGCGGGGGAAATCCGGGAGATGAGAGCCTCGCGCAAGGGCTCGTCCGGCGGGTGGTGGCGGGCGAAGATGAGTCCGAAAGCCCGCAGCCAGTTGATGCGTGCCTGGGGTTCGAGCTTCGCAAAGTCGAGAGTCAGAAGCGCCGTGGAAGCGGTCGAGATCTCTTCTGCTTCGCCGGTCCGGGCGACGCCGATCGCGGCGGAAATCACGGCCCACGGCTCCCGTTCGTTCTCAAGATGTCCGCTCCAATCCAAACCCTCTTCCATTTCCAGCCGGGTCCGTGCTTGGAAGCGTTCGATGCGATCGATCGAGCCGAGCTGTTTCCACGCCTCATCGATGGTGGGGGCGACAAGGTCACTGTCGACCAATGGTTTGAGGGGATCGGTGATCTCCGAGCCTTCGTAAGTGATCCTCCAAAGCGCGGAAGCGGCATTCCGGCCACCGGTCAGGAAATAGAGGGCACCATCGATTCCGACGACCGCATCGGTGAGAGGCATGCCGTTGCCCGTGAGGAACTCGATGCTGGAGGGTGGTTCACCCGGTTCGAAGAGAATCGCGTGGATGGTGGCGTAGGTCCAATCGAAGGCAAAGAGCGCCCGCTGATAGCGCGCGGGGAATCTCGTTCCACGGCCGGAGATCAGGGCGGTCGGGGAGCCCGGGCCGATATTGAGTAAGGGAGGAAGGGAGTCCTCGTAGGATTCCGGCCATTTGCCGGTGCCGTTTCTCCAGCCGAATTCCGCTCCGGGAATCACGCGGCAGATCCGGGTAGGTCGGTACCAAGGCATGCCGAAATCCCACTCCATATCGGCGTCGTAAGTGAAAAGATCTCCCACCAGGTTGAAGTCGATTCCGAAAGAATTCCGCAGGCCGATGGCGACCAGAGTCCACTCGGAGCCGTCCGGGCGGAAGCGCGCGATCCAACCGCCGGGTGCCATGGTGTTGGCGGCGTGGCCGTTGGCGTCGGGGCGGCGGGGCAGCAATTGATCCTCCGCCCAGACCCGGGGCACCAGGGACCGGTCGAGATCGGGAAGAGGGCAGTGGTTTCCTGCAACCAGATAGATGAACTGGCCGTCCGGCGAGGGTTTCAAGGTGTGGAGCCCGTGCTCGCCGCCAGCGGGGATGGATCTAACCAGCTCGGGCTCGCCCGGAGTCGATTGACTCAAATCCACCCGCCACACGCCGTTTCCGCCTTCGGGCGATTCGGTCGACGAAATCCACAGCGTTCCCTTGTGCCAGAGGAGTCCTTGGGCGCTCTGGATCGGGATGCCGGTTTCGGAAATGATGAATTCCCCCTCGCCGTCCTGGCTGACTTTCCAAATCCCGCCGTACTGGCGGGCGCAGTAGAGGTTGCCCTGATCGTCCCGGGTGATCGCTACCCACGATGCCATTTCACCGGGCACATCGAAGATCTTTTCCAAGCGGAACCCATCCCGCAGGCCGGTCCCGGGCATTCCGGGCACCGGGACCATGGACGCTTCGTCCGGCGACCGGGGCCATTCCTCCAGAGGGCGCACACGGATCTCCTTGAACTCGACCGTCATCGGTTGTCCGACGTGTAGCTGGAGGCCGAGGATGCCATCGAGCGGGCGTCTCGAATCCGCCTTGTCATGATACTCCGCGACGGTGACGCCGTTGATTTGATGTCGGTAGCGACGCCCCACGACCTGGATCCGGTAACGGTTCCATTCGCCCAACCGGGGTGGTGGATCCGGCAGTGGGGAAAGCGTCTCCCTGCCTTTTCCGGCGGTGACTTTCTCTCCGTGCTTGCAGATGATGCCTTCGCCTCGCTCGTCGTAGAACATCGCGAGGTAGTCGGGTTGCGGGTGCAGGTCGCACTGCATGCCGCCGATGCCCCACGGGACGTCCTCGACCTTCCAACTGCGATACTGGACGCCGGAATTCTCGCCAGTGACGCGGGCCATGAACTCCAGTTCGAAATCCCCCGGCAGATCGGCCCCGCAGAGAAGGTAGGAGTTCTGATCGATCTTCCGTTCGTTCGAATCCGTGCGGCCGGTCAGGACGCCATCCTCGACCGACCAAAGGCGTGGGTCGCCGGACCAGCCGTCGAGATCCCGGCCGTTGAAAAGGGATTGCCACCCGGCTGCGTCAGCACCGCGGACGGCACCGAGGATCAAGCCAAGGATACCGAAAGACAGCCTCAAACCATGCATGGAGGCCGCCTACGTGAGACCGCGACCTGACCTTGCATGAGGTGCGGATCAGTCGTCTTTCGGCTCCGGGTTCTTCCGATAGGCCTTCTGTTCCTTTTCCGTCCAACCGAAGGTCGCCAGCTCGGAGCGGTCGAGGTCTTTCAAATGAGGATCATTTGAGCGCGAAGGGGCGTCGGCGCGCACGTAGCGCCATTTGCGGTCGCCGAAAACCTCGCGGCACAGGTCGGCGACGGCGGGATCGTAGGCGATGAGTTCCTCGCGGGTGTTCACGTGGTTGTGAAGGGCGTCGTTCTCACGATTGGTGTCGAACCAGGATTGCACGGCCTCGGCCCAATATTCGTGACGGTTCTCCGCGGCGTAGAGCCCTTTCCACAAGCCCTTCTCCATCGCGGCGCGATAGGTGGCCTCAAGACGTCCGTCGAAAGTGGGATCGACGATATCCAGTCCCATCTGGTGGATGGCGTGGGCGAACTCGTGGATCATGATGGACTCCGTCGGGTAGGGATCGCCGGGATTGTGGAGCAGGTTTTCCTCACCACAGGAAACGCACGGCCTGGAAGGGCTGGCTCCAAGCCCCCGGGCGCGGACATTCCAATAGGCGGAGGGTTTCAGGTCGGAGTGCTCCGGCAGGTCGCAGGTCCGTTCACTGACGGCCATGATCCCCAGCCGCACCTTGTTCTTTGCCAGGGCGGCGAGGATGTCGCTGCGGTCGTGGAGCATGGCGCGCACGTTGTGGGCGGCCTCCTCCAGCGCGGCATCGGGCACTTTCCGGGAGGCGACGATCGGGAAGTCCTCGACCAGCACGACCTTGCGGTAATGGGTGTCGAGGTCGAATTCCTTCCGCAGGGATTGCGAGGGCTTGGTCACCTGAGCTGATGCCACGGCGAGTAAGCAGACGGAAAGGAAAGCGAAGCGGAGCATGGGTCCACCCTAGCGGGCGAGGGATGCGCCCCGGAAGCTCCATTTGCTGGGGGCTTCCGCAGGGCTCCTACATTAGGGAGCGAGCCGGGCCCTGCTTGGAACAACATGGTTTTCGGGACCAGGATGGATGGGATGAATAGGATGGAAATGCAGGGAACCCGCATCCGGCAGTCTCAAAATATCCCATCCATCCTATCCATCCTGGTCCACCAACAGCCAGTGGTTCTCGTTTTCTCCCTAACGTAGGAGCCCTGGGGGCTTCCGGAAACGGGGAGGCGGGTCAGCGCTCGAACTTCTGGACCTCGTCAGGGCCGGGCGAGGCATAGGCGGGGTCGAGGGCGCGGATGAAAACATCACCGTCGTCCTGCGTGCACACCTCGATGGGAACGATGGTGGTGCCTCGGGCATTGATCGTTTGAGCTTCGTCGGAGAGATCGCGGGTCTCGATGCCCTCACGCGCGAGTGGAGGCACGTTGGCGTTGAAGAACGCGGTGCACCACCATTTGCCGTCGCGTGTCCGGAACGGCGTGCCGTGGCCGAGGAAGCGGCCGGCGAATTTCCGCGGTCCGTAGGGCCCGGTGATGTTACGGGAGGTGCAGTAGTAGAGATTGTAGGAGCCCTTGCGAAGGCGGTCGGTCGACCACGCGGTGCCGAAATGGACGTAGCGGTCGGCCACCTTGATCATCGTTGCGCCCTCGTGGCCGATTCGCGAGATGGGCTCGCCTCCGGGACCGGGCCGCGTGCCGGCGGGGTCGATCCTGACCGCCTTGGCGGTGAAGCGCGTGAGGTCGTCCGACAAGGGGGCGATGAGGGTGTTGCTCCACAGCATCCACCATCGACCGTCATCGAAGAAGAGGGAGGGATCGTGCTTTCGTCCGAGGCGTGGACCCATCGGGTGGGTCCACGGGCCGTGAAGGTCAGGTCCGTCCGATAGCGCGAAGTTCGCCGTGGCTTCAGGGCAATGCACGAGAGCCCAGCGTTTCATGGACGGCAACCAGTGGAGCTCCGGAGCCCAGACGAGATTGCCGGGCTTTTCGTGCCAGCTGTCGTTCATCGTGAATGGCGTGCCGAGATACTCCCAGTCGATCAGATCCTTGCTTTTCCAGATCTGAACGACGTCGCCGACGATCGATCCGTTGCCGAGTCCTATGTTATAGGGGTCGCTCTTTTGCCGTGGGTCCTGAGGACGCGGAGTCGTGCCGGTGAGATAGTAGATATCGTCCGGGCCGAGCGTGATATAGGGGTCCCGGATCCAGCCTTCCTTGATGAAGAGGGCCCGGTCGCGGGATTCGAGTCCGGCTTCGATCTGCTCCCGGGGCATGGCTTTGGCTGGTGCCGGAGCGGCATCTTCCGCGAAGGCGGAAATCACGGTGACAGCAAGAAGCGGCAGGGCTCGAAGAGGGTTCATGAGATGAGGATGGAGGATGGAAATCATCTGCCGTCTCCCGGCTTGGGATAGACATGAACGTGTTCGGACCACTCGCGCCAGGCTCGGGACATTTGCCCGACCCTGTCCGGCATGTCTTTGGCGAGGTTGTGCATCTCGGTGCCGTCCGCGGTCATGTGGTAGAGCTCCCATCGTTTGGGCTTGGGGCCCCTGGGGGGTGCCACGTTGCGTCCTACGAGTTTCCATTCCCCGTCGCGGACGAAGGCGTGGTTTTCATGCTCGATGAAGATCGGCTTCTGACGACCGAGCGGCTTGCCGGCGAAGGCGGGGGCGAGCGAGACGCCGTCGATGGGCAGGATCTCATGCCCACCGTGGGTTTTCGGATAGGTGGCGCCGGAGAGATCGACAAGGGTGGCCATGACGTCGATCAGCTGCGCGGGCTGGCGATACCATTGACCTCTGGAAGCGATACCGGCCGGCCAATGAGCGATGAAAGGCGTGTTCGAGCCGCCTTCATGAGCGAAGTGCTTGTAGAGTCGGTAGGGCGTTGCCGAAGCGTTGGCCCAGACTTTGCCATAGCTCGGCCGGATGAGATCGGTCTCCGGCGCACGATCGGTCCGCGGATCGCCCAACCCGAGCACCGATCCCTCGGCGCAGGCCCCGTTGTCGGAAAGGAACAGGATAAGCGTGTTCTCGTAGTCCCCGGTTCCCTTGAGAGTGGTGAGGAGGTCGCCGATCTTTTGGTCGATGCGGTCGATCATCGCGGCATAGGCCTCCATGCGGGCGGAACATTCCTTCTGTTGTTCCGGTTTGAGTGAGGCCCACGCGGGGACGTCAGGATCCCGCGGTGAGAGCTTCCACGAAGCGGGAATCAACCCGGATTTCTGCTGACGGGCGAAGCGCTGTTCGCGAAGGGCGTCCCAGCCCGTGGCATACCTTCCGGCGTATTTCTCCAGCTCCTCATCGTGCGCGTGGTGCGGCCAGTGGGGTGCGGTGAAGGCGAGATAGAGGAAATAGGGGGCGTCCTTCGAGTCTCCGCTTTCATGATCACGGATGAAGCGGATGGCGTGGTCGGCGAAGGCGTCGGTGCTGTAAAACGGGCGGTTGGTCGTGCTTTGAGGTTCGGGATCGGGCTCGTTTCCGTCATGCATGATCCGCCAGCCGTAGGGGTGGAAGTGATGAGCGGCACCGGCGATGCAGCCGTAATAGCGGTCGAAGCCCCGTTGCAGCGGCCAGTCCGCCTGATCCTTTCCTGCGAGATGCCACTTCCCCGTCATGAACGTGGCATAGCCGGCCGACCTGGCGACTTCGGCGAGCGTGACGCATGAGTCGTTGAGGTTGCCGGCATAGGCGGGGGGCACCGCGGAGTTCTTGCGCGCGTTCTCACCGGTCATGTGACCGATTCCCACCTGGTGTGGATGGAGGCCGGTCAGCAGGGTGGCGCGGGTGGGGCAGCAGCGGGCGGAGTTGTAGAACTGGGTGAAACGAAGTCCGGTGGAGGCCAGCGAATCGATGTTCGGGGTTTCGATTTCCCCGCCGTAGCAACCGATGTCGGAGTAGCCCATGTCGTCGACCATGATCAGGATCACGTTCGGCTTCGGAGCAGCGTGGAGGATGCCACAAAAAGCAGCGAGGGTGAGAAAGGATCGCATGGGTGGGTTTTGGGACGGTGATGCGGAGTGGGCGAAAGAATGATTTCGCCCACGATGGAAACGTTCGCCCCAAGTGGGATTTTGCGGATGTCCGGTGGACCTCGCGAATCAGTCTTCCGCGGTGATCACGCGGATTTCGTCGACCGACTCGCCGGCCCAGAAGATGACGGAGACGGTGCGCCGGTCGGGCGAGAGGCGGACGCCGTCGGTGGGATGGGGCGGTTGACTCCCTTCGAGCCCGCGCAGTGCAAAATCCTCCTTGGTCGCGGGAAGGGGGGCGGCGGAAGCGTAGGAGTCGGACATGTTGAGCCGAACGGGATCAGTGATGATCGCCAGGACCGGGCGGTCGAAGGTGACCGAGCCTTCGAAGCGCTTGAAGTCACCGACATCGACGATTCCGACGGGGTTGTAGCGCAGCAGATAGCTGCGGCCGTGCCGTGGTTCGGAGGAGATGAGCGGGCGGTTTCCGCGGACGATGGCTCCTTCGTAAACTCCGGGTTCGATGATATCGGCCCGGATTTCACGGGGCAGCTCGAGATTTCTCAGCTCGGGAACGACGATGATGTGGTCGTCATCTTCGTGTGCCGCGACGAGTTCCGGGGTATTCGGCGGGGCGGGGATGACTTCGCCGTGGGTTTGCTCGATGCCGGAAGCCAGCGGCCAGGTGCGGGAGAAGGCCGAAGGCTCGAAATCGAGCGATTCGAGATTCTGGCTGGAGGAGGCCCGCACGGCTTCTCCCATGGGGACGGTCCGCTGCGAACCTTGATTGGAGACTTCCACTTCACCCTCCAGAACCATGAAGTCCGAAGTGCCATCCCGGCCGACGGAGACGCCGAAGGAAGTTCCGAGGTCGGTCAGCCGGGCGGTGCGGGTGTGGACGCGGAACCCGTGGGCGGATTCCGGGCACCAGGCGTTGAGGTTGCCGTGGTGAAGATCGATCTCGTCGGCCGAGTTGACGGTGAAGCTGGCCGGCGAAGCCACCGCCACGATGGCACCGTTCTGGAATTCGAGCCGCATCCGGCCGGATTTCAGGTCGATCTCCCTGCCGGGGAGGATCGGTTCGGTATGAGAGGCCGCCCCGCCATCCGGCAGCGAGGTGGCCAGAGCCACCGGTGCTTGCTGGTCTCCGGCCGCCGGACGGTTCAGGAAAAGCGGAAGCGCGGCAAGGCCGAGGCAAGCGGCGAGGGCGGCGGAGGCGATCCCGAGCTTTCTCCGTCGCGCCTGGCGGATGCGTCCTGCTACTTTTTCGGGAAACGCTTCGGCGTTTTCATCCCCGACGAGGTGAAGGTGGGAACTCATCGCGGCGACGAAGTTCCGGTCGCCTCCCTCGGGCCGCAGCGATGAGACCGCCTCCGTCAACGCGAGCTGTCGGCGGGTTTCCTCAAGCAGGCGCGGATCGTTGCGGAGAAGCTCGATGAGTTCCGCCCGGCCATTCGCATCCAGCTCGCCGTCCAGGAGCTCGGACAGCAGATCGTCGAAGAGGGGATTGTGAGTGCTCATGACGTGTGGACGGTCAGGGGGTCGACTCAACCTGATGGGCGGCAAGGCACTCCGCCAGCGTTTGTCGGGCGTTGAAAAGCACTTTCCGCACCGCCACCGAACTCATCGAAAGCTCCGAGCCGATCTCGGTCGCATTCCTGTCCCGGAAATAGCGGGCTTCGACGACTCTTCGCGAGCGGACGGTGAGGCGATCGAGGCAGGTGCGCAGCGCCTCGTGCCGGATTTCCGTATCCTGGATCTGGCCCGGCTCGGGATGGCTCGGGGTGGCGTCGAGCAGGAGCGTGGTGAGGTTCTCATCGATCAGGCGCTGGCGGCGTCCGCTCTTGGTGAGTTCGTTCATCACGAGGTTTCTCGCGATGCGCCGCAGCCACGGCCCGGCGTTCTCGGGATTGTCCAGCTCGTCCCACTTCCGGTAGGCGACGAGGAAGGCCTCCTGCGCGAGGTCATCCACCCACGCTGCGTTGACGCCGAGCGAGCGGATGAAATACCGGAGGCTGACGTGGTGGCCCCGGACGGCGGCGTCGAGTTCGCGGAGTCGATGGGTTCTTTCGGATTTCACGGGCTGGTCCAGGGGGTTCTCTCAAATTTCGGCGGATTCCGGCAGCCCGGAAATACCCCGCTTGTGTCAGGGCATGGCCGCTTCGGGATAGCGGTGGAGGATGGCTTTCAATGCCTCAAGAGTCTCGGATTCCTTGGTCGCGAGATTACGGGTTTCTTCGGGGTCGCGCTGGTAGTCGTAAAGTTCGTAGCGGGCGGTGGAAGGGTCCTCTCCCGGCCTCTTCCATTCAACCATGCGGTAGCGGTCGGTACGGATGGCGCGACCCAAGGTGCCGCGGGGGAAGGCGTGATAAACGTGGTCGGTCACCCGCGTTGCCGGGTCCTTGAGAACGGGAGTCAGGTCGTTGCCATCAAGCGGCTGGGGAACCTCGGGTTCCGGCAGACCGGCGAGGGCGGCGAGGGTGGGATAGATATCGACGGTTTGGGCCAGCTGGCCGGTGACGGTGCCGGCCTTGGTGATGCCCGGAGCCCGGATCATCAGGGGGATGCGGTTGGCCTGCTCGTAGTTGGTGTGCTTCGTCCAGGTCCCGTGATCGCCGAGGTGGAAACCGTGATCGCCCCAGATGAGAACGATGGTGTTTTCCGAAAGCTTCAGCCGATCCAGCGCATCCAGCACCTTGCCGGCTTGGGCGTCGGCATAACTCGTGGCTGCATAGTAGCCATGGATGAGTTGACGGGTGAGCCGGCGGTCAGTGTGGCCGTTTTCGGGGACCGGCTTGTAGTTGGAGATCTCGCCGCCGTGCTTGTGGGCGACCTTCGGGCTGCCATCGGGAAATTCGGAGGTCTTCGGCATGGGAAGCTTCCGTGGATCGTGGAGGTCCCAGTATTTTTCCGGGACGGTGAACGGGAGGTGGGGACGGACGAAGCCGACGGCGATGAAGAAGGCCTCGCCGGTCGAGGCGGAGGATTCGAGACGCTTGATGGCTTCCTTGGCGACGCGGCCGTCGGCGTAGGCGTCGTCGGGGACGTCGGCGATTTCCCACGCCGGGCCCTTCGGCAGGTCGCGGATCGGGCGGTCGAGGATGTTGTTGAAGTAGGCTTCCTCACGGGTGAGTTTGCCGCCGGTCTGTTCCTTGTCGACGTACTCCACTTCGAAATCCCGGAAGGGCTCGACCGACCATGAATCAGGATCGCCGTAGTTGCCGTGTCCGACGTGGAAAGTCTTGCCGAGCGACTGGGTTTTGTAGCCGTGCCTGCCGAAATACTGCGGCAGGGTGACGGCCTCGGGCAGGACGTTGCGGAGTTGCTGCTGGAGGTGATACAACCCGGTGGACGTCGAGCGGGAGCCCAGCATGAGGTTCTGGCGGGAGGCGGCGCAAACGGCCTGGTTGCAGTAGGCTTTGTCGAAGCGGAGCGCCGTGCGGGCGAATTTATCGAGCTCGGGGGTCTTCGCGTGGTCGTCGCCATAGCAGCCGAGGGTCGGCTTGAGATCGTCGATCAGGATCAGCAGGACGTTGGGTTTCGTTTTGCCGAGGGCGGGGCCGCCTTGCAGCAGGCAGGCGAGAAATATCGGGAAAAGCCGGAGCATCATGGGTAGCAGGTTACTTTCGCGAAGGGCCCGGGTGTTGCAGCAATTCTCCGGGTGCTCGGGGAATCTGGCGCATAAAATCACCGACGCCGTCGGGTGCGTTGCTTGCCAAGTGATGCGCGGCGGCTATGGATCGAGCCCCTCCGATGGACTCCTCGACCTCCTCAATCCATTCGAAATCCTCCGGTCTGAAAAAAGCTTTCAGCACCCTGCTGGCCGGCGTGGCATCGGTGATTCCGATTCTTGCCACGCTTTGGATCCTCGTCCTCCTCTACAAAATCCTCGGCCAGGCGGGCGACGCGATCATCGGAGGGGTTTACGATTTCCTCAACCAGCTCCGCGGTCAAAGCCAGGCGGATCCCGGATACTGGCGTTTCGAGTTTCCGGGCTCGGAGTTTCTCCGCGCGCTGCTGCCGGTGATGATCGTTTTCGGGGTCGGCTTCGCGGTCACCAACTCGCTCGGCAGGCACATCCTTCACTGGATCGAGCTCCGCTTCGAGCGGATCCCGGTCATCGGGTTTCTCTACTCCTCGATCCAGCAGCTGGTGGAAGCGTTGAAGAGCATGGGCTCGGAGCGGAAATTCAAAGGCGTGGCTTTCGTCGAGTATCCCAGCCCCGGCTGCCGGCTGGTCGGTTTCGTCACGGGCTCGTTTCACGACACACGCACCGGCACCGACGTCACCTCGGTCTTCCTCCCCACGGCCCCGAACCCGCTCAGCGGGTTTGTGGTGCTGATGGACAACGACCGTGTCACGATGAGTGACATGACCTTGGAGGAGGCCAGCAAGCTGATCATTTCCGGAGGCTTGGTGGCACCCGATCCCGGCAAGATGAGTTCACTCCGACCCGTGGACGGCGGCTCGCCTCCTCAGAGAGTCTAACGCCGCTTGTGGATCTGGAGGTTCGCCTGCCCAGGGCGCATGTGGTAGCCGGAGCCGAAGGGAATCTCGGGGGCCGCGCCGCCGATGGTGTCGTAGGCGGCGGCGAGTTCGGGCTGGCGGTGCTTGGCGAAAAGGGCGATCGGACGCTCATAGCTGCCTAGGAGCGTGGTGTTCCATGCGGCCTGATCGAAATACCGGTAGGGGATGCCTGAATCATCCTGAAGCACCACCCCGGCCTTGTTGAGGGTCCAGCTGCGGATCTGCGAAAACGACGAGTCGTGTGGCAGATAGGAGGCGGCCTTGAAATACACCGCACCGCCGGCATAGCGGTCGAGCCACGACTGGAAGGCCCCGTCGAAGCCGCCGTTGGAGAGATCGCACGAGACGTAGAGGGCGCGCTTGGAGCCGCCGTTGGGGCCTTGGAAGCGGATCTCGACACCTGAGCGGCCGGCGGCGTCGATGCTCGAAACGCTATCGATCCGGGCACCCGTGAGCGCGAGCGAGGCGAGGAGGATCGGCGTGGCCGGCGGGGATTTCCGCATGTCCTCGGTGATGAAATAGCCGTGGAGGATCGGCTCCTCCAGCACGTGGGAAAGACTGTTCAGGAGGGGCGTGGGGTTTTCTCCCGCCAGATCCGGCACCGAGCCGACTTTTTCCAACCCGAGCAGCACGTAGGTGGAGGCCTTCGGGAACATCGAGGTGGCATGGAGGATGTCCGGTCCGCCGAAGGGATAGACCACCGTGGAGGGCGAGCCCATGAAGTTGCGGGTGGTGGTGTAGAAATACTGCGCCTGCCGTACCGTGCGTTTCACGCCGGCGTTCCGCCAGCGCATGTCCATGGTCAGCGCATGGGTGTGGTAATCGCCATCGCGGCGCTGCCAGCGGGAAAGCTGCGAACCGCTCGTGACCGGCCGGCCGGCGAGGAAGCGGGCGATGTCATCGACGGAGGCCTCGCCCTCAACGACCTGGAAGTCGCGGGCGGGATGGAGGGCGGTGACGGGCCCGTCTGTGGGCGGGATTTCCGGGCTGCAGGCGACGAGGGCGAACGCGGGCAGGAGCGCGAGGAGGCGTTTCATGATTTCGGTTTCGGAAGGATGAACCAGATTAGAGCACAAGCCAGCGCGGTGGCGAGCCCCGCGCCGACGGGTTTCGGTTCGGCGACGATCGAACGGACGATGACGAACGAGGTGAAAGCGAGGAACACCACGGCCGCGGCGACCGGCTTTTTCCCGGCAAGACGGAAAACCCCGGCGGCCACCAGCAGGGTGCAGAGCGTGAGGCCGGTCTGGGTGTAGACGACCAGCTCGCGGAAATCGCTCAGCAGGGTGAAGGCGATCGCCAGTCCGGTCTGGATGAAGAGGGGGATCCGCGGGGTGCCGGCATCGCGGGCGAGAAACGCGAGCGCGGGGACGTTCCGGCCCATCGCGGCGAGAACCCGCGGGCCGGCCCAGAGCATCGCGCTGACTGAGGCGAAGAGGCCGACGGCGAACAGCGATGAGACCCACCTGCCGGCTTCCTTGCCGAAAAGATGACTGGCCGCAATTTCCCCGACCGCGTTCTGGCCGCGCAGGGCTTCGACCGGGGCGGCGCGGAGGAAGGCGAGGTTCAGAGCGATGTAGAGGACGGTGACGAAGGCGGTGCCGCCGACCAGCGCCCGTCGCACGGTCCGCGCGGGTTTGTCCCATTCCTCCAGCCCATAAACCGCCGCGTTCCAGCCGGAGTAGGAGTAAAAGACAAAGTAGAGCGCCACTGCGAAGGCCGGCTGCCAGAGCCCGGCGGCATCGCGGGCGAGGTCGGGCGTCCAGCGGATGTCGCCCTTGCCCGGCAGGATCATCGCGGCGGCGATGAAGAGCGCGATGAGTCCGAGCTTGATGCCCGTGGAAACGATCTGGACCCGCGCACTGGTGGTGGCGTTGAAGGCGTGGGCGAGCGTGCCGAGAAGGATCACCAGCACCGCCGTCGAGGTGACCGGCACACTGGGGAAGGAGGCGTGAAGGTATTCGCCCAGAGCGATCGCACTGGCGGCCGTGGGTGCGGCGAAGCCGACGATGGCCGAGAGCAGCCCGGCCATGAAACCCAGTGCCGGATGGAAAAGGGCGGTCAGGAAATGGTGTTCTCCGCCGGACCGCGGATGCGCCTCCGCCACTGAGGCGTAGCAGAAGGCACCGCACAGAGCCACCAGCCCGCCGATCGCCCACAGCAGCACGATCTGCGGGCCGGAATCGAGCCCCGCCAGCTGATAGCCCAGCGAGGTGAACACGCCCGTCCCGATCATCGAGGCGATCACAAGGGCGGTGGCGGCAGCGAATCCGGGCTTGGGCACGGTTCACTTGAAGCCCGGCCGGATGGGAAACGCCACGGGAAAAATCGAGTGGCGGTGGATTCAAATCAGCCAAGCATCATGGCCCATCCAAAGAACATCACGCATATTCATTAGAAGAAACTGCCAGTGGACGATCAGAAAAAACCATCCGATCAACCGTTCCGGCAACGGGCTGTGGCGAGCGCGAAGCTGATAGTAGAGGAGCACGCCAAACGTGGGAATCACCGTTACCGACGTCAGCAAACCGCTGTGTCCGCACGCGCACAGCGTCGGCGGTATCCAGATCAGATTCAACAGCGTGAACATGACGCCGAGGCGAAGCATGGGAGCGGGAGGAACTCGTAAAGCCGAACGTCGCGAAGATTGGCGCGAATCTCTCGTGTTCATTCTATGGTCAAGACTGAGAGGAGAAACAAGAGAACGGAAATCAGGTGAACCCCGAGGAGAAGCCGGCATGCGATCTTGATCCATGTATCACCTCGGCGAGCCGCAATTTCTCCGGCCTGTTGCCAATCGATCCAGAAGGAGACGCCCAAATTTGCTCCCGGGGTGTAGCCCTCTCCGTGTTTCACGCAGTAGGGCCTGAGAACGACGAGCCAGGTTAGGAACGGCAGGATCAGGTTGGTGAAGAAAAGGATAAGGATCCACATGCGAACGATGGAAGCTGTCCAAAATCGCGGAGCGAAACAACCATCCTTTCCACAGGTGTTCGAGCGACGCGCAAGCATCAAGAACCGCGGCGATAACCCGGAAAGGGTAGCCATTTTTCTGATCAAAATCCGGGGGTTTGGGGGTTTGAATCGGGGCGTGATGTTTGCCCTGCGTTTGCTGCTCGTTTTTTCCGCCATCCTGCCGCTTTCGGCCGAGGTGAGCCTGCGCGAGCGGGGCGACGAGGTAATCCTGAAGAACTCGAAGGTCGAGGTGACGGTCAACAAGCGGAACTCGACGATCACCTCGATCCGCATGGGCCGCCACGAAATGGTCGGAGGCAAGCCGATCTACTACAGCATGGGCGGCGGCAGCGGCTATCGCCAGCCGGGCGGGGCGGAATTCCGGATCGTCGAGGATTCGGAGCGGATCGCCCATGTCGCCTTCCTGCAGAAATGGAAGAGGGGGACGCCGCAGGAGGTGGACATCGAGATCCACTACGCGCTCACGCCGGACGAGTCGGGGGTTTACACCTACGGCATCCTCAATCATCCGGCCGACTACCCGAGCGGCGGGGTGGGGGAGTGGCGGATGGTCTGGGGGATGCCGGCGAAGAACGACCGCGAGTGGCTGATGGAGAAGATCCGCGTGGACGAACTGCGCGACTGGGAAATGCCCTCGCCTGCCGACCTCGCGAAGGCCGAGCCGACCGGCATCAAGGAAATCATCGAGATCACCCGCGGGCCGCGGAAGGGGCGCTTCGATTGCAAATACGACTTCAACCTGGAGTACTACTCGGTCGGTTGCTGGGGCCATGCGAGCGACAAGAACCGGGTCGGCGCGTGGATCGTGCTGCCGAGTTACGAGTTCTTCAACGACGGGCCCACGAAGCAGGACCTGTCGTCGGCGTCGGGGATCATCCACATCCACTTCGGCATGAACCATTACAACGGTTCCGGGACCAAGGTCACCGAGGGCGAGGCATGGCGGAAGATCTACGGGCCGTACCTGCTCTACTGCAACGAGGGTGGCGATGCCGATCAGCTCTGGGACGATGCCCGGAAAAAGGCGGCTGCGGAGCGCGCGAAATGGCCGTATCCGTGGGTAGAGGACGAGGAACTCTATCCGCCCGCGGAGAAGCGCGGTAGCGTCGGTGGGCGGCTGGTCATCAACGATCCGCTCAAGCCCGGGGTCTCCGCCGCCGGAGCCTGGGTCGGACTTTCCCAACCGCCACCGGGCGGAAACTGGCAGTTCGAGTCGAACCACTACCAGTATTGGACCAAGGCGGCGGAGGACGGCTCGTTCTCCATCCCGCACGTGCGTCCCGGCGAGTATACCTTCACGGCATTCAACGATGGCGTCGTCGGTGAATTCGAGATCGCCGGAGCGAAGGTGAACGCGGGTGACAACCAGACGGGTACGATCGTTTGGGACGTCGAGCATGCGGGGAAAACCATTGCCTGGGAGATCGGTGTGCCGAACCGCAGGGCCGACGAGTTCCGCCTCGGGAAGGACTACTTCCACGGCTACGTCTGGACGCGCTTTTCCGAGGAGTTGAAGAATCCGCTGGTCTTCACCGTGGGGAAATCCGATCCGGCGACCGAGTGGAACTTCGCCCAGGGCGCTTACCTCGATGGTGACAAGTGCGAGTCCTGGCCATGGGAGGTGAGGTTCCGGATCGAGGACGACTACGATCGCAACGGCACCGCCCATCTGGTGCTGGCCTGGGCGTCGTCGGAGAGCGCGCGGGTCGAAGTCGATGTCAATGGCGAGCACGTCGCCCGGATTTACCCGAAGGCCAGCGGCGGCAATGCGCTGTTGCGCGAGGGAATCCACGCGAAATACAGCTACGACGTCATTGAATTTCCCGCGCGCGAACTGAAGCGGGGCACCAACCGCATCACCCTGACGCAAGGCCGCAACAGCGGCGCCGCCAACCACGTGATGTACGACTACCTGGCGCTGGAGCTGCCCTGATGCGGGCCTAGCAGCCTGTTGAAAACCCCGCACGGCCCCGCCGCCTGGATTTTTGATAGGTGGAGTGCGCTTCGCGGATCTGAGATGGTCGGCGGCCCTGACGGACAGAACCCCTTGAAGATGTTGGCTGCGTTGCTTGTCGGCCCCGCGGCCGCGGGGTCCACTTCCTCCGCGCGCCTTGCCGACATCTTCAAGGGATTCTGCGGGACCATCCGGGGTTTTTCAACAGGCTGCTAGTCGGCCACCCGACGAAAAAAGCCCGCCGGTGAAGGCGGGCTTGGGAGATGAGGGCTGGATCACTCGTCGCTGGCCGGCGGCATGGGCGGGATCTCGATCGGCGGCGTGACGGCCTGAACGGGCCGCCGCGGCGGCTGGCCGGGAGAGGGTGGGGTTGCCTGCGCGTTGCCGTTGGCGGGGGTGGCCGACTTGATCAGGCCGGTGCGGTCCTTGAGCAGCGGCTCGACGGTGTATTTGCTGACCTTGAAGACGCGGCCTTCGAGCTTGCGGGCGGTGGCCAGGGTTTCCTCGATGGCTTTCTTGCGCTCGGCAAAGGCTTCGTCGGCCTTCTTGGCGTCTTCCTCGCTTTCGCCCTCGGGCTTGTTGCGCTCCTTGGGTGCCTCGCCGGTGACGGTGACGGTCATGGCGTAGCTCTCGGTGGCGGGAGCATCTTCGGCATTCTCGGTTTTCTCCGCCTCCATCGGACCGAAAGTGACGTGGTAGGTGAGGCCCTCGAAGGTCTTGATCACCGTGGTGCGGCGTTGGTCCTTTTTCCACACCTCGTCGGCCTTGTCGGCCGGGATCACGTCCTCGAAGCGGGCGTAGGAAAAGAGGCTCTTCAGGGGAGTCAGCGCGGTGGTGTCGAGTTCCTCGTTGTCGGCCTTGCCCACCAGCGAGAACTCGCCGTTCTCATTGTCGCGGGTGACTTCCCAGGCGGTCTCGTTTTCCTCGCCGGGCTTGCTGACCTGGATCGACTGGATTTTCTCGACCTTGAGGAAGGTGTCATCGAGCCAGCGCTCGACCATCACGGTGAGGGTCGGAAAGACCTCGCTGGTGACGTAGACGCCGGAGTCGTCGGCGTGGTTCATCACGAAGCGTCCGGACGCTCCGCCGCCGAAGGGGCTCATCGGGTTGCTGGCGGCTTCGAGGTTTTTGCCGAAGGTCAGGTGGGCGAGTTCCTTGCCGGCGGCGTCGGCGAGGATGAGCTCGGTGCCTTGCTCTTCTTCCTCGTCGGCTTCGGGGTCCATGCCGAAACGCGGGGCGAAGGAGGGATCGGCCTCGATGCCCTGGGTGACCTTGACCTCATCGATGGTGCGGAGGAGGTCGTTGATGTTGGAGACGTTGGCCGGGTAGCCATCGCGCTCGGCGACGGTCCAGGTGTCTTCCGTTTGGGTGAGGGTGACGGTGTCTTCGCCCCGCTGGATGGTGACCTTGGCGACCTGCTCGGCGGGGAAATCCTGCAGCAGGGTATCGCCGCGGTCGCGGGCGGTGGCGCTTTCAAAGTCGTCCGACTTCGAGGATTTCACCACCACCAGTGCCAGGACGAGGACGGCGGCGACGATCCAGAGGACAATGACTTGTTTCTTGCTCATGGTCTGAAGGGTAAGGGGTTGTGAGGGTTCAGCGGGCGCGGGTGCTGGCGCGGCGGACGATCAGGAGCGCGCCGGCAAGGATCACGATGAGGGCGGGGATGCCGGCGATGTTCCAGGCGATGATGTTGCCGGCGATGCGGTCCTTGTCGCGGCGCAGGTCTTTTTGCAGCTCGCGGATCTGCTTGCGGGCATCGACTTCCTGCTGGCGGAGTTTCCGGATTTCCTGCTCCTGCTCGGGCGTCAGGTAGAGTTCGTTGCCCTGGGATTTCTGGGCCTGGAGCTCGTTGAGACGCTGCTGGGCTTCCTCGGCCTCGCTCTCGAACTCGGCGATCTTCTCGCCGACGCGCTGGTTCGCGTCAGCCTCCATTTCACTGAAAACGGTGAACGGGCGGCTGGTGGCGGCGCGGCTGCGGGAGCCGATGAGGTGGGTGGAGGAGGCGGCCTGGTCGATCAGGTTGAAGAGCAACGAGGAGTTGCCGTTGATCGGCTGGGCGAGCTGCATGTTGCCGAGGCGCTGCACGGCGTAGGCGAACTGGTCGTAGAAGGCATCGACGTCGGAGATCAGGAACACGTTGCCGTCGGCCGTGGCTTCGGCGAGGGCCTTCGGTTCGTCTCCGGCGTCCTCGGTTTCTTCCTTGTCGGCTTCCTCGTCTGCGTCGGCGGTCTCTTCCGTCTCGCTGTCTTTTTCATCGGCCTCGGAAGGATCGCCGTCGGGGAAGGCGGTTTTGAATTTCCCGCTGAGGTGGAGGACCAGGTCGTAAACCTTGTCGTCCGGCCGGAAGGAGGTAGCCAGCGAGGGATCGAGGCGGGAGGCGGGCATGTTGTCCACCAGGCCGGATTCCTGCGACGAGTGGATGAGGGTGTCGATGCTGACGCCGGAGCCGCCGGACTTGGTCATGCCGCCGGGCAGGAAGAAGACGACGCTGTTCAGGTCCTTGGTGACGATGCTGTCCTCCTGCGGCATGCCTTCGTCAGGCACGGTGAGGACGGCGAGGCCGGGACGGCCGCGGTTCATGTTGGTCTGGTAGCGGGCATCGCCGACGCTCTGGTTGGTCGGCATTTCAACGCCCCAGGCTTTCATGAGGGTGGGCAGGTTCGAGGAAGTCGGGGTGCCGGGCTGGCCCATCATCGGGTTGCCGCCGCCGAGCATCTGCGCGGTCACGGAAAACGGATCGACGCAGGCGATCACGGTGCCGCCCTGAAGGAGGTATTGATCGAGCGCGAACTCGGCTTCTTTCGTGATTTCTGCGGGGTGGATGAGGAGGACGACGCTGTATTTCTCCGGATCGATTTCGCCCGGGGTCATGGTCAGGTCTTCGACCTCGTAAGCCTGGCTGAGCTGGTTGTAGATCACCCAGGGCTGCTGCGGCTGCTGGCCGGGCATGGCGGGGGCGCCCCCGGTGATCGGCAGGGCGGACATCAGGCCGATGGTCGGCTTGCGGGTGGCGCTGACCTCGGCGATGGCGCGCGAGATGTTGTACTCGAGCATCGTTTCATCCCGCGGGTCGAGGAAGGGGATGGTGGTGGTGCGGTCGAGGCAGGCGACGGCCATGCCGAAGTAGAGGTTCTCCTCGTTGATCTGCTGGCCGCTGATGCCATCGAGGTTGGCGGCGTCCTCGGCGTCGGTGTCGGGCTGGGGATCGAGGTTTTCGACCTTCAGCTTGCCGCCGGCGAGGTTCTCGTATTCGGCCAGCAGGTCGTCGACGCGGCGCATGTGGAGCTTCAACTCCTCCGGCATGTAGGCGCTGCTACGGGTGGCGTAGTAGCGGATCACGACGGGCGCGGCGAGGTCCTGGAGGATGGCCTTGGTGCCGTCGGACAGCGAGTGGACCTGGTTTTCGGTGAGGTCGAGGGTCTTGTGGCCGACGCCCAGCGACGAGACCAGCATGTTGCCGGCGACGACGATGGCGAGGAGGGCGCCGATGGCGAAACCGGCGCGGGCCACGGGGTGCAGGGTCTTGGTTTCCTTGCTCATGATTTGGAAAGCTTGGAGTGCGGGAAGTGGAATGGGTTAGGCGCGCTTCGCGGAGAGGATGGCGGAGGTGCCGAAGAGTGCGGCGATGATGATCGAGATGAACCAGACGAAGTCCTGCAGCCGGAACGCCCCGCGGGCGAGCGACAGGAAATGGTCCCAGACGCCGAGCGAGGTGATCGCATCGCGGAGGCCGGGAGGCAGGGTTTTGGAATACTGGCGGACGAAGGGATCGAAGGTGGCGAAGACCAGCCCTATGCAGATCGCCGAGGAGACGATCAGGCAGATGACCTGATCGCGGGTGAAGGCGGACACCAGCAGGGTGATGGCGAGGAAGGTGCAGGCGAGCAGCACGGCCCCGATGTAGCCGGAGAGGATCGCGAGGTTGTCGGGCTCGCCGAGGTAGTTGACGGTGATCCAGATGGGGAAGGTCAGCGCGATCGCGATCAGCCAGACGGTGGCAGCGGCCTTGAATTTCCCGACGATCACGGCCCACAGCGAGATCGGGTAGGTGCCGACCAGCTCGATGGTGCCGGTGCGGAGTTCCTCGCTCATGAGGCGCATGCCCACGGCGGGGACGAGCACCATCAGGATGAAGGGCAGGTAGAGGAAGAACGAGTAGGTCAGGGAGGCGTCGCCGGCCTCGATGAAGTTCCCCAGGGTGAAGGTGAACACCATCGAGAGCAGCAGGAAGATGACGATGATGGCGTAGGCGATGGGCTGGCTGAAGTAGCTGACGAGTTCGCGTTTGTAGATGGTCCAGACGTCTTTCATGGAAATGGAAAGAAAGGGTTTCGATCAGGCGGCGTTGCCGACGGTGTCGCGGGTGGTGACCTGACGGAAGAGGTCGGTGAGCGAGCCGGTGCCGGATTTGGCGATGAGCTCCTGTGGAGTGCCGTCGACAACGATGCGGCCCTGATCGACGATCACGGCGCGGGTGCAGGCGGCCTCGACCTCCTCAAGGATGTGGGTGGAGAAAAGAATCGCCTTGGTTTCCCCGAGGCGGCGGATGAGCTGGCGGACCTCGTGTTTCTGGTTGGGGTCGAGGCCATCGGTCGGCTCGTCGAGGATCAGGACCTCGGGATCGTGGAGGAGCGCCTGGGCGAGGCAGGTGCGGTGGCGGTAGCCTTTGGAAAGGGTGTCGATCGACTGCCGGGCGACGCTCTGGAGGAAGCAGGTTTCGATGGCTTTCTCGACGGCTTCCTTTTTCGCGCTGCCGGAGAGCCCGCGGATTTCGGCGCCGAACTTGAGGAACCCGGTGACCGTCATGTCATTATAGAGCGGGGCGGATTCGGGGAGGTAGCCGATGTGTTTCTTGGCATCCTTGGGGCGGTCGATGACCGGCACGCCGCAGATGCGGATGGAGCCGGAGGTCGGCGGGAGGAAACCGGTGACCATGCGCATGGTGGTCGATTTGCCGGCACCGTTGGGCCCGAGGAAACCGAGCACCTCGCCCTTTTGGACGGAGAAACTGAGGTGGTCGACGGCGGTTTTGGATCCGAACTGTTTGGTTAGATTCTCGACTTCGATCATGGCGGAAATGGATTTTCGGGAGAGGGCGTGTGAAGCCTTGCGGGGTCTTTCTTCCCTCGTGCGTGGCTCTAGCGACGCCGCTTCTGACGTGCGTCTGAAAAAAAGCGCCAGCGTGAGAATGCAAGGGAAAACGTCCTGGCGGTGTGGCGGAGGAGAGGGGGGAATCGGGCTTGCCGGGGCCGGACGGGGAGAGGAGGCTGGCCGCCTTTCACCCATGAAACGCTTTTTCCCCTACTTCGTCTACCTCAGGGAGGCGAAGGGTCTGTTCATCTCCGGCTTGGCCGCCGGGGCGCTCTACGCGGCGGCCAGCGGTTTCGGCATGCCGCTGATGGTGAAGGTGGTTTTTCCGGTGATCTTCGGGCCGAAGCCGGAAATGGAACAGGTGATCACCCACGTCGAGGACGCGGTGGGTGAGGAGGAGGGGGAGCGGTTGATGCGGGAGGCGTTCCAAGCCGACATGGAGAACCGCGACCAGACGATCCTGGTCCGGGAGTGGTTCGACGAGCGATACGGCGAGGATCGCGGCCGTCGCTACATGCTGATGGCGGCGACGGCGCTGATTCCCCTCGCAGCGCTTCTGCGGGGCCTCACGGGATTCCTGAACACCTACTGGATCGCCGCCTCCGGGCTGCATGTGCTCCTGCGCATCCAGCAGTCGGTCTTCGAGAAGCTGCAGCGGCTGCCGCTGGGTTATTTCAGCGGGAGAAAGAGCGGCGACCTGATCAGCCGCATCACGTCGGATGCAGGGATGCTGCAAGGCGTGATGACGGTCATCTCCAACGACCTGATCAAGCAGCCGCTGGTCCTTCTCGGGGGTGTGGCGTTCCTGGTGAGGGAGAGTTTTTACAATCCCGATGCGGTCTACGTCCTGGCTTGCTTGCTCACCATTCCCATTTCGGTGCTGCCGATCCGGTTCCTCGGCAAGCGTCTGATGCGCCGGGCGGGCAACATGCAGAAGGAGGCGGGCGGCAACACGGCGGTGCTTGCGGAAACGCTGGGTGCCACCCGCGAGGTGCGGGCTTTCAATCTGGAGACCCTGCTTGCCAACCGTTACCTCGACGGAGTCCGCCGCTGGACGAAGCTGCACCTGAAGGTGATCCGCTACCGCTACTCGGTGCCGCCGGTGGTGGAAATGCTGTCCGCAGCGGCGATCGCGGCCGCGCTGACCATGGGCGCGAGCCGCGGCATGACCCTGACGGAGTTCGTGCCGCTCGTGATGGCGCTCTACATGTGCTACGAGCCGGTGAAAAAGCTCGGCGAGGTGCACAACCGGATCAAGCAAGGGGAGGCCTCGCTCGACCGTTTGGAAGAGATCCTGCTGGCCGAGGAGACCGTGGGGGACCCCGAGCATCCGGTGACGCTGGACAAGGTCCGCGGCGACCTCCGCTTCGAGCAGGTGCGTTTTTCCTATGGCAGGGCTCCGGCTCTGGATGGCATCGACTTGGAAATCCCCGCCGGTCAGGTGGTGGCGCTGGTCGGTCCGTCAGGGGCGGGGAAATCGACCTGTGCCTCGATGATTCCGAGATTCTACGACCCCGGCGAGGGCCGGATCACGCTGGATGGCGTGGATCTTCGGGACTTGCGGCTCAAGGACCTGCGCGACCACATCACCCTGGTCCCCCAGGAGGCCGTGCTTTTCTCGGGAACCATCGCGGAGAACATCGGTTTGGGACGCATCGGGGCGAGCCGGGCGGAAATCGAGGAGGCCGCGAAGCTCGCCAACGCCCACGATTTCATCACCGGCTTTTCCGCAGGCTACGAGACCCCGGTGGGCGAGCGCGGGGCGCAGCTGTCGGGCGGGCAGAAGCAGCGGATTTCCATCGCCCGGGCCTTCCTGAAGAACGCGCCGGTGCTGATTCTGGATGAAGCCACGGCCGCTCTGGATGCCGACAGTGAGGCGCAGATCCAAAAGGAGCTGGCCGATCTCGCCCGCGGGCGGACCACTCTGATCATCGCCCATCGTTTCAGCACCATCCGCATCGCCGATCGAATTCTGGTGTTCGATGGTGGCCGGATCGTCGGGGACGGCACGTTCGATGAGCTGAAAGGCGATAATCCGCTGTTCCAGAGTCTGTTGCAGAACCAGCAACATTAGAAGCCGGTTGCAAACCTGGCTTCACGTCGCCGCGCGTGTGCCCCTGATGACAGGAGGGGACCGGGCGTTTTTTCGGTTACCCTGTTGAGTGGGATTGACGTGAAAGGAGACGTTTCTTATCTGTTCCCTTACGCACGTTTCCTTTCGTTCGGGAAGCGGCGATCGGTTCATTCAGGACCCAGCGTCGGCGGCTCCGCACCGACGTCCTGACTGATCCACCCCTCGCCCAAAGGGGGGAATCGCCGATAGACAAGAAACGTGTCGTAACTAAAACCTGCACAAAAACCCCAAAAACCCTATGAGAGAACGCATTCTCAAGACTGCGTTGCTGGTCGGTATGACGACAGCAGCGAGCGGTCAGACAACGTGGAACGGTGCCACCAGCCAGAGCTGGGCCGACCCCGCCAACTGGAGCGCCGGAGTCCCCGGCGTTGATTCAAAGGCCTTCATCAACATCGCCACCGGGAACACGCCGATCATCACGACCGTCGTGAACAAATCGGCGACGGTGGGAACCAACGACCTCTGGATTGGCCAGGGCAGTGGAATCTCCGGTCGCCTTGACATCGACAACGCGGGCTCGCTGAACACCAGCGGGACGTGGGTTTTCGTCGGTCAGAACAGCGGCACCGGGACGTTGAACGTCAACAGCGGCGGCACGCTCACCTCCGACAACGACATCCGTGTCGGTCGCGGCAGTGGCATCGGCCACTTCAACGTAGCGGCTGGCGGCGTGGTCAACGTCGATTCCCTGATCAGTGAGAATGCCGCCAACACCTTCGGGTTTACCGGCGATGCGGTGGTGACGACGGCGAATGGTTCGACCACCCACAACATGACGCTCACCAACGTCACCGGAAACATCAGCCTCCAAGGCGGCGATCAGCGCCTCGCGGCGGGGGTTCATACTCTTGGCCCGGGCGGAGTGTTCAACACCTCCGGCCAGCTCTTCGTCGGCAACGCGGGGACCAGCAGTCTCACGATCGACGTGGACACCGGTTCGGCGCGGGTCGGTGCCTGGCTGCCGGTAGGCATCGGCACCGGTGGGAACGGCACATTGACCTTGGAAAGCGGCACGCTGACCGTTTCCGACGGCACCGCCGGGTCCTTCACCACCATTGGCGCGAACAATAACGCGATCGGGGCCGTCATCATGAATGGCGGGACGTGGAATCAGGGGGGCGGGGGCATCACGATGGGCGAAGCTGGAACCGCCCAAGGTTCGTTCACCTTGAATGACGGTGATCTGCACACTTCGCGGATTTGGAGTGGCAACGGCAATGCCACCCTCGATCTCAACGGCGGCACGCTCCACGCCACGCGGGATGAAGCGGATTTCATTTCCGCGAATGTCGTCGTCGATATCCCGACGGGCATCGCGATCGACACCGCCGGCTTCAGCGTCACCACCCCCAACCCCCTCGGCGGGGCGGGGGGCTTGACCAAGGAAGGGGCCGGAATCCTGGCGATTGACGCCGAGGCCGCCTACACCGGACCAACCCAGGTCGATGCCGGAACCCTGACCTTGGGTGGAAACGTTTCCACCTCCGGGGTGAGCGTCGCCGGAGGAGCCGCTTTGGGAGTCGAGGATCCCTTCGACACCCTCGGTTTCCTGAATGTTTCCTCGCTCTCAGCGAGTGCCGGGGCCGCGCTCGATATCGAAACCGGGCCCGCTGACAGCAGCGAGAAGGTCGTCGTTGCAGATGCCGCCGGTTTGTCGTTCGGGACGATGGAGGTGAATCTTTATGTGGATGGCACCACCAACGGTTCTCTTTCCGGGACGTACACCATTCTTGAGTACAGCGGGACGCTGGGCGGCGTGGTGGGCGACCTCTCCGTCGGCAATCCCCGTCCCAACTACATGTATACCTTCGCCGACACGGGCAGCGCCATCACGGTCTCGGTGGTGGCTCCGGACGACGACAACGACGGGATGGACAACGATTGGGAAACCGCCCATGGCCTCGACCCCAACGACGATACCGGCGTCAACGGTGCCGACGGCAATCTGGACGGCGATTTCGCCACCAACTTCGAGGAGTATCTGGCGGGCACCGCACCCGACGATCCGTCCGACGATCCGCTGGATACCGATGACGACGGCCTTCTCGATTCCTGGGAAATCACCCATTTCGGAGACATCGGCGATCAGGACGGGACCGGCGACGTGGACGGGGACTTCGATACCAACGAGCTGGAGTTCACCAACGGAACCGATCCGAACCTCGCCGCCAGTTCCAGTGATGAAGACAGCGATGGAATGGGCGATGGTTGGGAGATCCTCCACTTCGGCGACATCGGTGCCAAGGATGGCACGGCTGACAGCGACAGCGATCTCTTCACCGATCTCCAGGAATGGGAGCGCAAGACGGATCCGAATAATGCCTCGTTTTCACCGGCTTATCCGCTCCTGGCGCACCGCTGGAACTTCAACTCGAACCTGCTCGATACAGGAACAATCGGGGGCTCCGACGCAACCATCATGCCGGGCGACACCAGCAGCGCCAACGTGGTGACTCAAACCAGCACTTCGGTGAACTTCGCGGGAGGCACCAAGGCCACCTCGCAGTGGGTCCAGCTCGGCAGCAACCTCCTGCCGGAGACCAACGTGCCGGTGACCATCGAACTGTGGGCCACTCCCACGGCCTCCCAGAACTGGTCGCGGGTATTCTCGATCCACAATCCGACCACGGCGAATCCGGAGTCCTTGTGGATGTCATGGCAGATGTCGACCAACGTCGGCACCGACAACGTCCGCTGGTTCAAGAACGGGACCTCCCTGGGCGAAGTCCAGAACAGCCTCTCGTTCGCGCTCGGCACCGAGTATCACATCGCGATGACCATCGAGCCTGCCGACGGCAACCCGGACCAGACGACGGTGACCTGGTGGGCGGCGGACGCGAGTGGCGGCACGGTGGGTGCCGCGCGGGGTTCGTTCACCGCTGCGACCCGGTTCGTGACATTGGACGACGCGGTGATCGCCTTGGGTCGTTCATGGTGGGGCGACAATGCCCCGACGGCTTCGTACAATGAGGCGAGGCTGTTCTACGGCAAGCTGCCGGAATGGACGCTTGAAGGCTTCCATGTGCAGGGTGCCGACGATCCGGTGCTGGTCGATACGGATACCGATGGTCTGCCCGATGCTTGGGAAGACTGGTACTTCATCGGCGACCTCAGCTACGGGCCCAATGATGATCCCGACAATGACACGGCGACCAACCTGGAGGAACTCTATGCGGGAAGCGATCCGGACGACAATTCGTCGTTCCCGGGAGATTCCGACGCAGACGGACTTCCGGATCAGTGGGAACTCGATAACTTCGGCAACTTGGACCAATCCGACTTCGACGATGCCGACGGCGACTTCTCTCTGAACGAGGACGAATATCTCGCCGGGACCGATCCCAACCTCTACACTTCGTTCCCGGACTCGGACACGGACGATATGTCGGACGGCTGGGAGGATTTCTGGTTCGGAGATCTGTCGAACGACGGCACCACCGATACGGATGGCGACGGCTTCAACGAGCTGGCGGAATTCGAGAACGCGAGCAGCCCGACAAACCCTCTGGAGCCGGGTGTTCCGGATGGCGATGCCGACGACGATGGCCTGCCTGACCGCTGGGAAGTGGAGCAGTTCAACCCGCTGTCTCTCGCCAACGTGAATCCGGGCGACGACCCGGACTCGGATTCCTTCACCAACCTTGAGGAATACCGGGCGATGTCCAACCCGGACAGCGAGTTCTCAACGCCCACCGATATCAACGGCGACGGGGAGGCCGATGTCTACGTCTTCCACAACCTTGAAACCACGGGATCGGGCATCACGGATGTCGATAGCGAAGGCACCCCGTTCACCGTCCGCCTGGGAGGTTCGGGCACAGCTTTGACCGAGCCGGACGCGCGGTTGGATCTGGACACGGCAACCGGGCGACTGTCGCTCCTGAGCTCCGCTTCGGACATCAACGGCCAAACCAACATGGCCGAGCTGGAAGCCATCGGTATCCCGCTGTCCGATCTCGGATTTACGGGAACCGAGGACTTCCAGATCCGGGCTCACTTCGTGGACATGCCGGCCATGAGTGGGTATGACCAGATCGGAGCCTACGTCGGCACCAGCACCCAATCGATGACACGTTCCGCGACGATCGAAGCGGGTTATCAGTCGCTAGGTGTCAACACCAACGGTACTGCCGACTCCGATGCCATATTCGGTGCCGCAAACACCGCGACGGCTGTGGGGACGGACATGACGGTCATCATCCAGCGGATCGGCGGAGTGTGGTCGGCGACGACCAATGGCAACAACGCCACCCCTGGAGTGCAGCCTACGTTCCTCGACGGGAATGCGGCCCTCCAGGCAGGGGTGTTCGTGCTTCACGCCACAAACCAACATGAGTCGTTTCTGGAGAGCTTCACCGTCGTCCGCTTCGGTCAGGCCGATTCGGATACCGACAACGACGGCATGGATGACGCTTGGGAAACCACCCACTTCGGCAGTGCCGGGGCGCGCGACGGCACGGGCGACTTCGATGGCGATGGCATCAACGACCTCGATGAGTTCGCATTCAACGGCGACCCGACCAACGGGGCTTCGCAGGGCGAGGGTTCGTTCTCGACGGCCGACTCGGGCGGTGCTGTGAGCGATGATCTGACGATCACCATCGCGGTTCGCGCCGGCGCGACCTTCGCGGCGGGCGGCAGCGGTGAACAGGTGGCCACGATCAACGGTCTGACCTACACCGTCCGCGGATCGGCCGATCTGGCGACCTGGACCAGCGCGGTGACCCACGTCGGCACCACCGCGGCTTCGGACCCTGCGTGGGAGCTTCACACCTTCCGCCTGGACGCCTCCGAAGGGCTTCCCGGGAAGGGCTTCCTCGACGCCAATGCAGGTCTGGCTCCCTGAGGCGGTCCGGTCTTTGAAATCCCAGCCCCGGTCGCGGTTTTCGCGGCCGGGGCTTTTTCATGCCCTCCGGGAGAGTTCCGAAGCCAGCCACGCCTCGAAGCCGGGGTGGTCGTTGAGATCGTATTGATGGCAACGGAATCCCAGCTCCCGGCCGGTGGCGATGTTGGCCGGCAGATCGTCGATGTAGAGAGTCGCGGCAGGGACCAGCCCGTGCGTCTCGGCGACGTGGTGGTAAATGGCCGGCTCGGGTTTGATCAGGCGGGCGAGGTAGGAGCACGTGCCGCCCTCGAAGTGGCGGAAAACTTCGTAGGTCTCGAATACCCACGGCGCGTGGATCGGATTGATGTTTGAGAAATAGAGCAGCCGGTGGCCGTCGGCCCGGAGGCGCTCGACCGTTTCCCACATCGGCAGGTTCGGCGTGAAAATCCCGCGCCACGCGGCGATGAAGCTGCCGCGATCGGCCCCCGGGCCGAGGTGGAGTTCCGCCTGGGTGAGGTAGGCTTCCAGGTCGATGTCGCCGCGCTCGAAGGCGTCCTTGTCGCCGAGCAGCCGTCGCATCCGGCCGTCCGGATCGGGGTCGCCGGCGGGAACAAGGCGCCTCAGGGAGGTTTCAAAGTCGAAATCCAGAAGGACCTTGCCGATGTCGAAGAGCAGCGTCATGGAGTCGGGCCGACCCTATCGATCGGCACCCGGGCGGCAAGCGAGCCTTGACCGGGCCGCCGGGTTTTATTCATTTGAACACGTTCCATGGCTGGCATCGCGGCAAAAGAACTCGTCTCCGAGCCGCTCGAAGCGCTGAAGAAGCACTTCGGGCACGGCGGATTTCTCGACGGCCAGGACCGGGTGATTTCGCAGATCGTCTCGGGAAAGGACGGCTTGGTCGTGATGCCGACCGGTGGCGGTAAATCGCTGTGTTACCAGCTCCCGGCGATGTGTTTCCGCGGCGTGACGCTGGTCGTTTCCCCGCTGATCGCGCTGATGAAGGATCAGGTTGATGCTCTGGTGGCGAAAGGCATCCCGGCGACCCTGATCAACTCGACCGTGCCGTGGGACGAGCAGCGCGTCCGTCTCGACGGGATGCGGTCGGGGAAATGGAAACTGGTCTACGTGGCACCAGAACGCTTCCGCGCGGAGTCGTTCCTACGCGCGCTGGAAGGCGTGGAGGTGTCGCTGTTCGCCGTCGATGAGGCCCACTGCCTGAGCCAGTGGGGCCACGATTTCCGTCCCGACTACATGCGGCTGGGCAAGGCGCTCGACAAGATCGGCCGTCCGCAGTGTGTGGCCCTGACCGCGACCGCCACGCCGGTGGTCCGCGAGGACATCCTCAAGGTCCTGAAGCTGCGCGACCCTTTCGAAGTGGTCAGCGGTTTCTCGCGGCCGAACCTTTCACTGGCGATCACGCCGGTGGACAAGAAACAGCAGAAGCTGGAACGCGTGCGGGCGATCGTCAGCGAGCACCGCACGGGCATCGTCTACTGCGCCACACGGAAAAAGGTCGAGGAGGTGGGCGAGACGCTGGCCGCGTGGGGCATGAAGGTCACCGCCTACCACGGTGGCATGAGCGATGGCGAGCGCGAGAAGGCGCAGGAGATCTTCCTTTCGCGGAAAGCGGACGTGGCGGTGGCGACGAACGCCTTCGGCATGGGCATCGATCGCGCGGACGTCCGCTTCGTGATCCACTACGAGCTGCCCGGAAGCGTGGAAGCCTATTATCAGGAAGCGGGCCGGGCCGGTCGCGATGGCGAATCGGCGGTGTGCGAGCTGCTCTTCAACTACGCCGACACCCGTACCCAGGAGTTTTTCATCGAGGGTGCGAACCCCGGAGCCCAGGCAATCCGCGACATCTACCGCTATCTGCTCGGGACGGCGGACAAGGAACACGAGGTGCATCGCAGCATTGAAGACATCGCCGAGGGTGCCGGACTGAAGAACTCGATGGCGGTGGGCAGCGCCTTGGCCACGCTGGCCCGGGCGGGCTACATCGAACGTTTCGATATTCCGGGCAAACGGATGCGCGGCACTCGTTTGCGGCGACCGGAGGTGTTTCCTGAAGCGCTCGAAATCGATGAAGCCGCGCTGGAGGAAAAAGAGGCCCGCGACCGCGAGAAGCTCAAGTCGATGGTCGAGATGTGCTACGCCCGCGTCTGCCGGCAGCAATGGATTCTCGAGTATTTCGGTGAGGAGGAGGCGGATACCTGCGGGTGCTGCGACGTGTGTCAGGACGATGGCGGCGAGGACCGCGCGCCAACGGATGAGGAACACGTCACGGTGCGCAAGGCATTGTCCGGCGTGGCGCGGATGTCGCGGCAGACCCCGCAGGGATGGGAGGGGAGATTCGGCCGTGGAAAGATCGTGCTGATGCTCCTCGGCAGCCGCTCCCAGGAGATGGCCGCCGCGGGGCTCGATCAGCTCAGCACCTACGGGATTCTTGCGGAAAAGGGCAGCGGCTACGTGAACGGACTTTTCCGTTCCATGACCGATGCCGGGCTGCTGAGAGTGGACGTGGGAGAGTATCCACTGGTCACCCTCACCGATCGCGGTGAGCGGGTGATGAAGGGCAGCAAGAGCTACCGGCTGGTGTGGCCATCCGCCCACGGCGGGGGATCGGCGGGGGGCTGCGGGCAGCTCGATGACCACGGTTTCGACCCCGGGCTCTACGAAAAGCTCCGCGAACTGCGTGCCAAGATCGCCGGAGCGCAGCAGGTTCCACCCTACGTCGTTTTCAGCAACAAGACCCTGGAGGCCCTCTGCCGCTACCGCCCGCAGACGCTCGACGAAGGCATGGCGGTGCCCGGTGTCGGCGAGGTCAAGGCCCAGCGCTTTCTCCGCGGCTTTTTGAACGTGATCCACGAGTGGCGCTGAATCGTGGCGGCGGATTTCATCCTCCAGGCCTCCACCTGAATCGATGGCATGGCGGATGAGATCCGCCGCCACTTGACCGAGGGGGACGCTGCCATCACCTTTCCCGGCCATGGCTGGCACGAAATCGGTTCTCTTCGTTTGCACGGGAAATACCTGCCGTAGCCCTCTGGCGGAGGCGCTGTTCCGCGAGGCGGTGAAGGAGCGGGAGGATTTCGCGGTCGCTTCCGCCGGCGTGGCGGCCTACCCGGGCTCGCCGATGAGTGGCGACTCGCTGGCGATCCTGCAAAAGCGTGGCATCGACGTCGGCCAATTCCTCAGCCAGCCGGTGACCGACGAACTCCTCGCGGAGGCCACGCATGTGTTCGCCATGACCAGCGGCCATCTGGCGGCCCTGCTTTCCCAGTGGCCCGAGTACGAAGACAAGTGCTACCTGATGTGCGAATTCGTCGATCTCCCCGGCCGCGGCGTGGCCGCCGACGTGCCCGACCCGATCGGCATGGGCCGCAAGGCCTACGAGGAGGTCGAAAAGACCTTCGACGCCGCCATCCCCAGCCTGATCGCCTTCATCGACCAGACTTCCTGAGTTCGGCCCCCCAGACGGGGGTTGCATTTCCCCGGCTGCTGGGCCATTTCCCTGCGGCCATCCCTACCCGTTTCCCATGAGCGAGAAGACCATGAAAATTGCCGTCGGCGCCGATCACGGCGGAGTCGAACTGAAGGAAACCCTTGTTGCCTACCTCAAGGGGAAGGGCCATGAGGTCACCGACTTCGGAACCCACGGCAGCGACTCGGTCGATTACTCGGATTTCGCCAATCTCGTCGGCCGGGCGGTCTCGGATTTCACGCACGACCGCGGCGTGCTCTGCTGCACCTCCGGGGTCGGCGTCTGCATGGCGGTCAACCGCTTCGACCACGTCCAGGGCGCGAACGTCCGCACGGTCGAGGAAACGATCATCACCCGCCAGCACAACGACGCCAACGTGCTCTGCCTCGGCGGCAAGGTCGTTGATATCGAGACCGGCAAGGCGATGATCGACGCTTTTCTTTCCACTGAATTCGAAGGTGGCCGCCATGAACGCCGCGTCTGCAAGGCCTCCGGCTCCCGCATCGCGGAAACGGATCCCGACATTTATGCCGCCATCGTCGATGAAGAGAAGCGCCAGCGTTTCAACATCGAGCTGATCGCCTCGGAAAACTTCGCCTCGCCCGCCGTGATGGAGGCCCAGGGTTCGGTGCTGACGAACAAGTATGCCGAGGGTTACCCGGGGAAACGTTGGTATGGCGGCTGTGAGAACGTCGATGTGGTCGAAACGATCGCCATCGAGCGCGCCAAGAAGCTCTTCGGAGGCGAGCACGCGAACGTCCAGCCGCACTCCGGCTCGCAGGCAAATACGGCGGTTTATTTCTCCGTCCTCAAGCCCGGCGACAAGATCCTCACCATGGACCTCGCCCACGGCGGCCACCTCACCCATGGTCATAAGGCGAACTTTTCCGGCCGCTTCTACGACGTCACCCACTACGGCGTGAGTGAGGAGGACGAGCGGATCGACTACGATCACCTCGCCGAACTCGCCCGCGAGGTGAACCCGGCGCTCATCACCTGCGGGGCTTCGGCCTACTCACGCGTGATCGATTTCGAACGCATGGCGAAGATCGCCAAGGAGGTTGGAGCCTACCTGTTCGTCGACATGGCCCACATTGCCGGACTGGTTGCCGCAGGGGTCCACCCGAACCCGGTGCCGCACGCGGATTTCGTGACCTCCACCACCCACAAGTCGCTCCGCGGCCCACGTGGCGGGATCATCCTGTGCAAGGAGGAGTTCGCGAAGAAGATCGACTCCCAGGTTTTCCCCGGCATCCAGGGCGGGCCCCTGATGCACGTCATTGCCGCGAAAGCCGTGTGCTTCGGCGAGGCGCTCAAGGAGGACTTCAAGGGCTATCAGGAGCAGGTCGTGAAGAACGCGCAGACGATGGCCGCGCGGCTGACCGAGCACGGATACCGGATCGTTTCCGGCGGCACCGACAACCACGTCATGATGGTCGATCTGCGGTCGAAGAACCTCAATGGTTCCGAGGCCTCCACCACGCTCGACGAAGCCGGCATCACGGTGAACAAGAACTCGATTCCTTTCGATACCGGGACCCCGATGAAGCCAAGCGGCATCCGCATCGGCACCCCGGCCGTGACGACCCGCGGGATGAAAGAAACGGACATTCGCCAAGTGGCCGATTTCATCCACGAGGCGCTGCAGAACGTCGGCAACGAGTCGGCGCTCCACGCGCTGCGTGACCGCGTGCACGATTTCATGCGCGCGTTTCCGATGCCGCGGTAAGGGGCTGGGGAGCTTGTCTCTGAGCCATCTGGTTCATCCGGCGGTTCGCCCCGGGTGAACCATCAGTCGAATGCCTTGGGGTCTTCCGCGAGGCGTTTCAAGGCGGCCGCATCCAGTTGATCTTTCTCGCGCCCGAATCTCTCAGTTAGCACTGTCTCATTGACGGGGAAGCTTACACAGTCTTTCGAGCGGGCTCCGCTTCGAAAGCGTGCCGCCTACTTTTTCTTCAGAGGCTCCCTGAAGGGATCGGTCATGATGGGAAGCTAGGATGCAGTAAGCCTCTTGCCAAGGTCGGCTTGCTTGGAGGAGGGACGCCCTCGTCCCTCAAAGGTGGCAGCGCTCCGTTCGGAGCCGCCGTCTGGTTCTCTCAAGCCGCTGCATGGGTCGTGGCAGAAGGGCATGCCGCCTCCTACTCAGATCGGCTCCAGCCCGGGCGCGCCGATTTCCTCCGCCAGCTCGTTGAACTCGGCGATTTCCGCGGCGGTGAAATGCAGTCCTCCGGCTTCGTCGGAACGCTTGCGCGCCTCGGCCTCGAACTGGCCGGGGAGGATGCAGCCCTCGTTGCCGTGGCCGAAGATGTCGGCGATGACTTCCTTCAGGTTCTCCATCTGGCTGCGGCCCTTGGCGAAGGCTCCGCCGGAGATGGCTTCCGGATGGATGACGTGGAAGTAGAAGGCGGTCGTGGTTTTCTCGCCCTCTGGAGCCTGTGCGGCGCGACCCCGGAGCGTCGGCAACGAGCCGCCGATCAGCCCGCCGTAGAGTTCGTTGAGGAGGCACATCGCATAGCCCTTGTGCGCGCCGAAGGGCAGCAGCGCGGCGACCTCGTTCGGGTCGGTGGTGGGGTTGCCGTCCTTGTCTACGGCGGCGTTCGGCGGCAGCGATTTGCCCTCGCGCTTGAGCGCCTGCACGCGGCCCATGGCGACGACCGAGGTCGCCCAATCGCTCACCAGCGGGAAACCGACGGCATCCATCGTAGGCAGTCCCCACGAGTGCGGGTTGGTGCCGAGGGTGGGGAACCTTCCGCCGAAAGGCACCACTTCGGCCAGCGCGGAGGTGCAGTTGGTGTAGGCGATGTAGCCGCGCTCGGCGGCCTCCATCACGTAGCCGCCGCCCCACAGGTAGTGGAAGGCGTTGTCGACCGCGACCTGGCCGATGCCGTACTCGTCGGCCAGCTCGATGCAGCGATCGATCGCCCGGTAGGCCACGCTCTGGCCGAGCTTGCGGTTGGCGTTCCAGATTTCGGAGCCCTTGAAGCGCGATGGCACCACTTCGATTTCCGCCCCCGGCGTGCAGCCCCCGACGGCCGACCCGAACAGGTGGTCGAGGTGCAGCGCCTTGAGCGCGTGGTGGGTGCGGATGCCGTGGCGTGCGGCTTCGGCGGCAAGCTTCGAGCCTTCGGCCGCCTCGTCAGCGGTGAACCCGCGGGCCTGGTAGGCGGCGGAAACAAGTTGATCGTGGGCTTCGCGGGAGACGGTGAGGAATTCGGACATGGCTTTGGTGCCTGCGAGGGAAGCAAAGTTGTCGGACAACTCAAGCGACGAGTGTGTCCGGCAGGTGACTTTTCCCGGTTCACACCAGCTCTGGCATGAGACGCTCCACCCGACCGGATTCCCGACGAAAAACGCCCGGCTCCACAGCGGAGACGGGCGTTGGGAAAGGGGCGGGGAGAACCGCGGTTATTCGCCGAGGCCGAAGCGGACGAAGCGGCGGACGACGAGCGTGTCGCCGACCTGCTTGCCGGTGGCTTCGACGAGCTTCTTGATAGTGGTGTCCGGGTCCTTGACGAAGGCCTGCTCGAGGAGGCAGTTCTCGGAGTAGAAGCGGCCGAGCTTACCGATCAGGATCTTCTCTATCATCTCGGCGGGCTTGCCTTCGTCGGCGAGCTGGACGCGGAAGATCTCCTTCTCCTTTTCGACGACGTCGTCAGCGATGTCCTCGCGGGCGAGGCCCTTCGGGTTGGCGGCGGCGATGTGGAGGGTGACGTCCTTGATGAGGTTCTGGAACTCGTCTTTGGCCGCGGTTTCGCCCTGCTCGGCGCTGACTTCAACCAGCACGCCGACCTTGCCGCCCATGTGGATGTATTGGGCGATGGCGCCGTTGCCTTCGACGTCGAAGCGCTCGAATTTGCGCAGCTGCATGTTTTCGCCGAGTTCGATGACCTTGGACTTCACAAAGTCGTCGACGGTCATGCCCTTGATGCTGATCTGAAGCGCCTCGTCGAGGGTCTTGGCGTCGCTGGCGGCCAGCGCGTCGGCGATGGCATCGACGAAGCCGACGAAGTTCTCGTTGCGGGAAACGAAGTCGGTCTCGCAGTTGACCTCGATGAGGATGCCGGTCTTGCCGTCGTCGGACAGGCGGGCGGCGATGATGCCTTCGGAAGCTTCGCGGTCGGCCTTGCCGGCGGCCTTGGCGATGCCCTTCTTGCGCAGGTAATCGATGGCGGCCTCAAGGTCACCGTTGGTTTCGGTGAGGGCCTTCTTGCAGTCCATCATGCCCGCGTTGGTCTTATCGCGGAGTTCTTTGACGAGTGATGCGGTGATCATGGTTCTGGATAGGTGGAAATCGGTGGAAAATCGAACGGGGCGGAGCTTGGTCGAGCGATCGCCAGCCTGCCGCCCCGTCCGGGTAAGGATTCGTCAGGAGGTTCAGCCCTTGCGACCGACGACGAGGGAGTCGACGAGGTTCTGCAGGATGATCCGGATCGAGCGGACGGAGTCGTCGTTGGCCGGGATCGGGTAGTCGATGATCGCCGGGTCGGCGTTCGAGTCGACCAGGGCGACGATCGGGATGTTGAGGCGGCGGGCTTCGGCGACGGCGATCGACTCGCGGGCGGAGTCGACGATGACGAGTGCATCGGGAAGGCCGTCCATGCCGCGGATGCCCTGGAGGTTGCGCTGCAGCTTGTGCATTTCGCGGGTCAGGGCGGCGAATTCCTTCTTGGAGATCGTCTTGAACTCGGGCGATTTCTCAAGGCCTTCGAGCCACTTGAGGCGCTCGATGGACTTCTTGACGGTGCTCATGTTGGTGAGCATGCCGCCGAGCCAACGGTGGTTGACGTAGAATTGCTTGGTGGCGTCCGCGGCTTCGCGAACGGCCTCCTGGGCCTGGCGTTTGCAACCGACGAAGAGGATCTTCTTGTTCTTGCCCGCGAGCTCGGTGAGGAAGTCGGAGGCCTTGTCGAGGCACTTGACGGTCTGCTCGAGGTTGATGATGTAGATCCCGCCCTTGTCCTTCATGAGGTAGGGCTTCATTTTCGGGTTCCACTTCTTGGTCTGGTGCCCGTAGTGGACGCCGGCGTCCACCATGTCGTTGATGAGTTCGTTGATCATTAGGGTGTCCCGCCTTGATTCAGGCCGGGCGATTTTCGGGAAACCCGCCGCATTTCAGTCCCTTCGGTCTCCCGGATTGTGGTGCGGCGGCGGAGGAAGGGACGCGCGGGATAGGGGAGATGGCGGTTTTTGACAAGGCAAAAGGCGATTGTCGCGCAAGCGGACTGCTGAGGATTCGGGCCGGGATGGATGGGATCTGCTGGATGGATGGGATGGGTTCTCAAGAGGAATGAGAGGGACGGGCGGCTTGCCTGTGAATCGAGGCAGTGCTCCCACCATCGGATTCTTGCCCGGTTGATCCTCCTGAGCCCTTGCACCCCATGGAGCTGTTGCAGTTACCACCAGGCGAGGCCGTGGCGGTTCCAGAACTGGGTGAGCTCGGCGGGGCTGCCGCGGAAGACGCTGCGCTCCATGGGGTGGGCCATGTTCCCGAAATACCGGGGGCTGCCCCAGCGGGCGGTGTTGTAGTGCTTGGCGCGGGAGCCGCCGTTCTCCCAGATGACGCCGCCATACTGCCACATCATCCAGCTGTTCCAGACGCCGTATTGCTCGCAGAGGGAATCGGGGGTGAGATCGCCGCCCATCGAGCGCTCGGTGCCGCCGGGTCCGTAGAGGGCCAGCCAGTAGGGCGCGCGGCGGATGATCCGCTTCTGCTCCGGCGTGGCGGCGCGCATGCGGGCGCGGAAGCCGTCGCTGTTTTCGAGGTAAACGACCGGGGTGACGCCGGCGCGCTGCTCGACGCGCTGGATGAAGCGGACGAGGCGGTCGGGGGTGGAATGGGTGTCGAAATCGCCGACCAGCAGGATGCGGCGGTGGGAAAGCCCGCGGCTGCGGGCGATCGAGCGGACGCGGTCGATGAAGGCATCCGCCTGTGCGGCCGGGTCCTGGTCCATGGTGACGAAGTGATAAGCCCCGACCAGCATGCCGGTGCGGTCGGCCGATTGAATGAAGTCGGAGAACTTGTCGTCGAGCAGCGGCCCCTTGGCCGAGCGGGCGATCAGGGCGAGCGCTCCATTCCGCCGCATGGCGGAAACGTCGTGCTGCGAATAACGGTCACCGGAGCGCTGGACTTCCTTCGGGTCCCAGCCGGAAACATTGAGCACCGCGGGCGATCCACTGACGCTGGTGCCGCCGAAGCCGCCGCACTGGGTGAGGAGAGGAATGAGGAGAAAAAGAAGGAGCCGCTTCATGGGAACGAGTCCAACATGCCCGACGCGCGGCGGCAAGCTGGCGGCTTGTGTCGAAGAGGGCAGGTGGACAAGTTTCCGGACGTGGAGGACACGAACCCTTATGCGCCGCCTTCGGTCACTCATCCGGATGGCCGTCTGTCGACGGGGCACTGGCTGATCAGCGGCAAGTCCCTGTGGTTTCAGGATGGTGGACGGCTTCCTGAGATCGATCTCTTTGGAGGAGAGGACGGGGAACTTCAGCAGACGCAGCGTGAGTTCAAGGCTCCCTGGGGAAACTCCGGTTGGGCCGCGGTTTTTTTCGTCTGTGCTGTCGTAGCAGGGCCAATGCTGGCCCAACCGCTGCGGGCGTGGATTCCGTCTCACGTCGCGGAGGCGGGGGTGGTGGTTATTGCCATTGGCGGCGTTTTGGTGATCGGGAACTGCTTTTCGAAGAAAGCGAAGCTCGTCTGGTATCAAAGGGCAGGAACGCGACGCCGGCGTGGGTGGTATTGGGTTTGGGTGGTGACCGCCTTTTCGGTCACTGCGGCTTGGGTCTGGGATCTGGTCGGCTCCGCGGGGATCGGATTCATGGCGGGAGCCGTGGTGATGGGCGTCATGGCGAGGGTGCTGGCTCGCTGGGGCTTGGTCTTGAGATGCCGGAGGGAAGACGGCGGGTGGTTTGAGATCGCGGGGATTTCGAAGGAGGTTCTTGAAATCCTAAAGCTTCACCAGAGGGACCAGCTTCCCCGGCGGGGACGGAATCGTCAGTGGAAGAAATTCTGACCGAGCCGGATTTTCTCCTCCGAAATTCTTGACACCGGGCATGGCTGGACGCTTTCTTCCCGCCCGCGCCGCGAGAGCGACGCGACCGGCGAAAGCCGAACGCACCCGTAGCTCAATTGGATAGAGCATCTGACTACGGATCAGAAGGTTTGGGGTTCGAATCCCT
>CBFGTS010000008.1:0-215331 GCA_965652295.1 uncultured Haloferula sp.
GGGAGCATGCCACGCCTCAAAATCGAGTACCAGTCCCTTTTGAGATAGCTTCTAGGACGAAGTGGGAGGCCTTGTAGAGGTCGATCCAATTCGGGGCGGTGGTTCCGTCGGGCTTCTTGCGGTCGACGCGGCGCTCGAAGGTGTAGGTGTTGAGTTCGTTGTTGGCGACGGGCGGGTCGGGCCGCGGGAGGTCGAGGAGATCGCAGAACTCGAGGAGGAATTGGTGGCCGGCGCCGCGCTCGTGGCCGCCGGATTGGGACCATTTTTTGATGAAGGTGTCGATGGCGTCGGGGGAGGGCTCCGGCATGTTGTTAGCTTGAGATGTGGTGGCGGGTGGGGTCAATGAAGTATGCCCGCTGCGCGGGAGCGCCGGATGCCGAGGGGAGTTTGCAAGTTTTCAGTGTTCAGTTTTCAGGTAAGAGAGGAAGAAACCCATGGAAGTTGATGATCGTATGGGAGATGTGGTTGACGGGATTTCGAGAAGCCGATGGTGGGGCACAAGCTGATGCAGGGGATCGCACGGGAATCGGAAAGTCATTTTGCCGCTGAGCCTCAAAGGGCGCGGAGAAGCACGAAGTTCGATTCCTTGGAACGATAGTTTTCTTGGAGTCCCTTGGTGGCCTTAGTGCCTTTGCGGTAAGCTGTTGCCCTAAGGCGCTGGCAAGCGAGCTGACCGAGAAGCTGCGCAACAGCACCTCGGTGGATTGGCAGGTGAGGGACAGCGTGCGGGCGAGGATGCGGATCCTGATCCGGCAGCGTTTGAGGAAATACAAGTATCCGCCGGAAGGGTATGACGAGGCGATCGGGCTGGTGCCCAAGCAGGCGGAGGAGATGAGTTGCTAGTGTTCAGTGTTCAGGGAAGAAAAGAGTTCAAAACGAACGGAGATCCGGAGCGGGCCGCTCCGGGCACGGCCTGCGGCGGGCCGCCGCAGCCACCTTGCAGGCGGATTGAAATCCGCCGGGGAAAGCGGCGATGAATCGCCGCGGTCTAACAAGGAGGATCAAGAAAAGAGCCGCGCTTGTTTCCAAGGGCGGCTCTTTGAAGTGAGAGGGGAAGAGAAGCGGGTTAGAAACGCCGCTCTCCTCAGAGGGAGAAGGTGTCGCCTTCGGGGGTGTCGCCGAGGGCGACCTGGACTTCGCCGTTGGCGGCGAGGTGGTTGAGGCAGTGATAGACGTCCTCGGGGTCGCCGTCGGCTTCGTAGGCGACCTCGGTGGCGGTCTTGGGGTCCCCGGTGAGGCGGCCGCGGACGGCGTTGAGGAGGTCGAGGAAGGTGGCGGCGGCCTTTTTCCCGGCCTCCACGCCGGGCTGGTGGTAGGCGTTGATGTTCACCAGCGAGGCGTAGAAGGAAACGGCGCGCTCGAAGAGACCGATCAGGAGACCGAGCTGGAAGGGATTCACCTCGGGGATGGAGAGGGTGATCGACTTGCGGCCGGACTCGTAGAGCGCCTTGCGGGTGCCGCGCAGGAAGCCTTGAAGGTAGTCGGCGGAGGAGTTGCCGGGCTCGACCTCGATGGTGTCGCCTTCGCGGCCCTTGCGGACCTCGATGAAGGTGGCGAAGAAGTTGGCGACGCCGTCGCGGAGCTGCTGGACGTAGGCGTGCTGGTCGGTCGAGCCCTTGTTGCCGTAAACGGCGATGCCCTGGTTGACGACGTTGCCGTCGAGGTCCTTTTCCTTGCCGAGCGACTCCATGACGAGCTGCTGGAGGTATTTGGAAAACAGGACGAGCGAGTCCTTGTAGGGGAGGACGACCATGTCCTTCTCGCCCTTGCCATTGCCGGCGGCATACCAGGCGAGCGCGAGGCGCATGGCGGCGTTTTTCTGCGCATCGGTCTTGCGGGTTTCCGCGTCCATGGCGGCGGCGCCGGCGAGGAAGGCGTCGATATCGATGCCTTGGAGCGCGGCGGGTACGAGACCCACGGTGGACATGACGGAGGTGCGGCCGCCGACCCAGTCTTCCATGGGGAAGCGGGTGATGAAGCCTTCCTGCTCGGCGAACTGGTCGAGCTTCGAGCCGGGGCCGGTGATGGCGACGGCGTGCTTGCCGAAATCGAGCCCGGCGGCGTCGTAGGCGGCCTTGGTCTCGACCATGCCGTTGCGGGTCTCGGGCGTGCCGCCGGATTTCGAAACGACGAGGGCGAGGGTGCGGGAGAGGCCGGTCTGGCCGATTTCCGCCAGGGTGCGGTCGATGCCGGCGGGGTCGGTGTTGTCGAGGAAATGGATCTTCAGCCGCGAGTCGTGGCCGAGGGCGTCGTTGACGAGCTGGGGTCCGAGGGCGGAGCCGCCGATGCCGATGACGAGGAGGTTTTCAAACCGGCCGCCGGCGGGTGGGGCGATTTCGCCGCCGTGGACTTTCGCGGCGAAGTCCTTGAGCGCCTCAAGCGGCTCGGTGATGGCGGCGCGCAGCTCGTCGTTCGGCGCGAGGTCGGGATTGCGCAGCCAGTAGTGGCCGACCATGCGGCCTTCGTCGGGATTGGCGATGCCGCCGGCTTCGAGCTGCTGGAGGTCGGCGAAGGCTTTCTGAACCTTGTCGGACATGCTCTCGAGCCAGGACGGATCGAGATCCATCAGCGAGGTATCAAGAGTGAATCCGAGTTCGGGGTAGCGGATCAACGAGGCGGAGTAGGTGCTCAGGGACATGAATGGGAAATTTTCAGGAAAGAGTTGGGCCGACCGTAGCCGGAGGTCGGGAGCGGGCAAGTCGGAGGGATGGCTTCATGACAGATCGTGCTCGTTTCCGCCATGAGCGGGGCTCATTCGTAGGTGAGGATCGACTCGATGCGGTGGTTTCCCAGAACGGAGCGGCCGTTGAGGAAGGAAAGCTCGATCAGGAACGATGCGGCGACCAGATCGGCACCAAGGCCATCGATGAGCTGGATCGCGGCCGCGGCCGTGCCGCCGGTGGCGAGCAAGTCATCGACGAGCAGCACGCTTTCGCCGGCGGCGAGGGAGTCCTCGTGGATCTCCACCTCGGCCTCGCCGTATTCCAGGCTGTAGGCCAGGCCGCGCGTCTGCCAGGGGAGCTTGCCCGCTTTGCGGATCGGGATGAAGCCCGCGTTGAGCCGGTCGGCCACGGCGGCGGCGAAGATGAATCCGCGGGCGTCGATGCCGACGACCTTGTCGATCTTCCGACCGCCGGCGGTTTCGCACAGCAGGGCGATCGATTGTTGGAAGAGCGCGGGGTTGGCGAGGATGGGGGTGATGTCTTTGAAGATGATCCCGGGTTTCGGGAAATCCGGGACATCGCGGACGGCGGCGCGGAGCAGATCGGTGGCCATGAGCGGACGCTGCATGATCGGTGCCGGGCGGCCAAGTCCTGAACACGCGGTTTGCTGCTGACAGGTCACCGCGGCCGTGTAGCCTCGGTGCACACCCCTTACTCGTTGTCCCACCCCCACATGCCGGAGGAAGCCCGCCAGCCGGATCCGGATGCCGACCTCGTCGAACGCGCGCGGCATGGGGACACCCGCGCCTTCGACGCGCTGATCCTCAAGTACGGGGACCGTCTCTACGGCCTGATCTACAACATGACCTCCCACAAGGAGGACACCCACGACCTGCTGCAGGACGTCTTTTCAAAGGCCTACCACTCGCTGCCGCGCTTCAAGGGGCGGTCGTCGTTCTACACCTGGATCTACCAGATCGCGGTGAACATGACGCTGAACTTCTTGAAAAAGAAGAAGCGCCGCGCCGGGCTCTCGCTCAACGACATGGACTCGTCGGTGCAGAACGATCCGGCGCTGGTGGATCTGGCGCACGAGGCGAACCCTGAAAAGCAAAGCAATCTGAATGAATTGCAGAAAAGATTGAACGAAGCCATGCAGAGGCTGTCTGAATCTCACAGAACGGTGGTGACCCTCTTTGACATCCAAGGGGTGCCTCATGGGGAAATCGCCGCGATCCTGAAGGTGTCCGAGGGCACCGTCAGGTCCCGCCTTCACTACGCACACCAGCATCTTCAGAGCTTCCTCCAGGATTTCTGGGATCCCTAGGATTCTAAAAAAATCTTGCGGTGGCCGAGAAATTTAATAAATTTTAACCATTCCTGAACCCGCCGTGAAACCGACCCACCAACAGGTAAGTGATCTTCTGGCATTGAAACGCCACGAGCGTCCGCCGGAAGGTTACATGGACGATTTCCTGCGCGAGTTCCATCATCGCCGTGCGGAAGAAAGCCGCGCCGGTGCCGGTGCCACGGGCTTGTGGGAACGGATTTCCGGTTGGTTCGCCGATCAAGGCATGGCTCGCTGGGCTTACGGTGCCGGGCTGGCCTACGCGGCGATCGTCGCGGTGGTGCTGGTGGTTCCGCGCGAGCAATCGGCGGATTCGATCGCGCCGGAAGCGATCAGCCATCCGGTGGTGGCTCCCGTTCCGGCGTCCGAGTCCTCGCAGCTCAAGGAGCTGAACTTCGACGACGACGCCGAGGGCGTGGTGGGCGAGCAGGAGTTCTGACCCACCCGCGGCAATGACGGTCAGGGTGGCGGAAGGCCTGGTGGGGGCGTTCCTTGCTCTGTGGTTGGCTTCGGCGGGACCCGCGTCCGCGCAGGAGCGGGTGGTTTTGACGGAGATCGCGCATCCGGCATGTTCCGGGGTGGTGCAGGGATTTTATCGGGCGGGAAGCGGCGTGATGATTTCGGCGCTTCCGGCGTCCGCCGAACCCCCCGGGGCTGCGGAGGCGACCGATGGCTGGCGGTTTCGGGCGTTCGATCCGGTCTCGAAGCTCGCGATTTTTTCAAACGCCGGAGATGGTTTCGATGCCGGCTGGCTCGGCGGGCGGTGCGCGGCCGGGTCCCGACTGACGACCCTGGACGGACGTCCGGTGGACGTGGCGGCGGAAATCCGGCAATGGCGGGGAAGCTTTCTCCCGTTCACTTTGTTTTCGGCCGGCATGGTGCCGCCTCCGGCGATCGGGACGCCTTTGTTCGACGGGCAGGGCAGGGTGGCGGCGATCGTTTCGCACGCGGAAAAGGACGGACGGGTATTTTTGATTCCCGGGCCTACGGTGGAGCGCGTGGTTTCCGATCTGGTCCGGCACGGAGAGCTGCGGCGGGTGAGCCTGGGGTTGGTGCTTTCGCCCCGGCAGTCCGAGCCGCGCGTGGTTCGCCTGCTTCCGGGTTCGGTGGCTGCCAAGGCGGGCGTCATCGCGGGCGATCGGATCAAGCTCGTCAACGGCCGGCCGACGGAGGACTACGCTGATGTGGTGGACGCTTTTTTCCTGCTGCGTCCGGGTCTGCCGGTGAGGCTTGGCGTGGAACGGGGAGGACAAGTCTTCGAGTTGCGTCTCTTGCCTGAGTCGACGTGAGCGGGGAGATCAAGGTCGAAGCCCGGACGGGAGCTGGAATGCAGGAGGCCCTGGCGGATCTTGCGCGGCTTCGGATCGAGGTTTTCCGCGAGTTTCCCTACCTCTACGAGGGCACCGAGGGGGCCGAGCGTGATTACCTGGCGGAGTTCGCGGAGGCGGAAGGTGCGGTGCTGGTCGTGGCGACCACCGGAGGAGAGCTGATCGGCGCCTCGACCGGTCTGCCGCTCGCCGAGGCGAACGAGTGCTTTGCCCGGCCATGGGTGGAAGCCGGGGAAGATCCGCGGGAGTGGTTTTATTTCGGCGAATCGGTTCTGCGTCGGCCGTTGCGGGGGCGGGGGATCGGCGGCCGTTTTTTCGATCTGCGCGAGGCCCATGCGGTGAAGCAGGGCTTCCGGAAGCTGACGTTCTGCGCGGTGGAGCGTCCGTCGGATCACCCGTTCCGCCCAATGGATTACCGGCCGCTGGACGCGTTCTGGGCACGGCGCGGGTTCGCGAAACGCCCCGGGCTGGTGGCGGAGCTCGGCTGGGTGCAGGTGGACTCCGGCGGAGAGGAAACCGCCAACCGCCTGACGTTCTGGACGCGCGAACTCGGTCAAATGTAGTACATCGCCCCACCGCTCCGCTCGGCGAGCGTGCGGAGGTTGATCTTGTCCAGTTCCTTGCGGGTTTGATCGAGCACTCCGGCCCATGCGCTGCGGACGACGGTTCCGCTTTCGCCCTCGGCGCCGGGGGCGTTCGACAGCATGCCGGGCTCCACTGCGTTGACGATGTCGAGCAGGGTGATGTTGACCGGCGAGCGGCCGAGCAGGTAGCCGCCGGCCTTGCCGCGACGGCTGTCCACCAGTCCGTCGCGCTTGAGGTCGTTGAGAATCTGGACCAGAAAGTTTCCCGACACGGCTTCCCGTTGCGCCAGCTCGTCAAGCCGTGTAAGGGTCTTGCCGTCATGGCGCTTGGCGAGTTGAACCATCGCCCTGCAGGCATAGTCGAGTTTTTGGGAAATCCTCATGGAGTCAGCGCAACACACTGAAGCGGAGCCGGGAAGCGAGAAGCATGTCCGCATTTGCGCGGCCCGCGGAATCAACGTGGCAGCCATCTGGGAGGAAATCCGGGAGAAGGCCGCCCAGGTGGCGGAGGAGGAGCCGGGGCTCAGGAGTCTTTTGGACGATGTGATCCTCGGGCGGGAATCGTTGGGGGAAGCCATGGCCGTGCGGCTCGCGCGCAAGCTGGCGCGGGAGGACATGACGCGGGAGGAACTCAGCCCGCTGCTTTTCCGCGTCCTGGAGCAGAACCCGTGGATCGTGGCGAGCGCGGCGCGGGATCTGGAGGCGATCGTGCAGCGCGATCCGGCCTGCGACTCACCGCTCCATCCCTTGCTGTTTTTCAAAGGCTTCCTGGCGATTTCGACCTATCGTATCTCCCATCAGTTCTGGAGGGCCGGGCGCTGCGCGCTGGCCTACTACTTCCAGAGTCTCGCGAGCGAGGTGTTCGGTGTGGACATCCACCCGGCGGCCAACATCGGCTGCGGGATCATGCTCGATCACGCGACCAGCTTCGTCGTCGGAGAGACGGCGGTGATCGAGGACGACGTTTCCATTTTGCACGAGGTCACCCTGGGTGGCACCGGGAAGGAAACCGGTGACCGCCATCCCATCGTCCGCAGCGGCGTGTTGCTCGGGGCCGGGGCGAAGATTCTCGGCCGGGTGGAGATCGGCGAAGGAGCCAAGGTGGGAGCGGGGAGCGTGGTGCTCGCGGACGTGGAGGCTCATAGCACCGTCGCCGGCGTGCCTGCGGTGGTGGTCGGGGTGAGCGCCGATCCCTCTCCGGCGCTGGCCATGGATCAACGGCTGCTCTGCGCCGGCCGTCGTGGAAGCTCACCTGAGGCTAGCCAAGCTTAAGCTTCCCTGATATTTCCGGAACATGGATTTCGTCCGTGGTCTCCTTCTCGCCTCGATCCTGCTGGGATCGGGGTGCGAAAAGATCAACGGCCTGTTGGGCCGGGGGGAGACCAATGGCGGAATCGCTGTTCCCGATCCGGGTGGTGAGGTGGATTCCCCGTACGCCGGGTTGGTGATGCGGACGGCGGACGGGGTGAGTTTTCGGAGGGATCTGCCGTTTCCTACCGAGATCCGGGGGAAGGTGAGGATCGTCGAGGAGCGCAAGGGGGTGCGGGTGGTTGGTAGTTCCGCGATCGGCCGGGAAACCGAGATGCTCAACGGCAAGGTCGAGACGCTCGTGAGCTACATGAAGCGCTCCGGTGAATTCCTGCTGACGCTTGATCGCGCGGAGAAGGACATTCTGGAGGAGGACGGCGAGGAGATGCCGGACGTGGTCAAGCCGGCTTCATCCGGCGCCCCGGAAGGAAAGACACTTCATTATCTCCTCGGTGAGAAGGGATGGTATCACAAGGGGGCCCGCAATGAGACGGATTTCGAGGTGATCGTGTGGGCGGACACGGTGGGGGAGGATCTGCCGAACCTGATGGTGGAGGCCGGGGCGCATCCCCGCAGCCAGTGGTTTTCCTCGGCGAGATCCTGGCGGGTAGGGGACCGGATCGTGCTCACCGGCAGCACGATCAAGATGTTGGAGCCTTTCAACGTGGGGGGCCGTGTGTCCCTCGTCTTCGAGGGCGAGGAGGCGGTGGGCGGGCATCCGTGCGGGGTGTTTGCCGTCGAGGGTGCCTACTCCGTCAAGAACCGTCCGAATTTCCAGGGCGAACGCCACGACATGGAGGTGACGATCAGCTCGGGCCGGATCTGGGCATCGTTGCTTTATCCGGTGATTCTCCACGAGGATCTCGAAACGATCCGCACCGTGACCGCCCGGCGGGGCAGCACCCGCAAGCAGATGCAGGGGGCGGTGAGGTTGGTGCGGTCGCGCGCGTGGCAGCCGCTTCAGAAATGACCGACACCGTTGACCGGTGCGGGCATGCCGCGTATGTCCGGGCGCATGGATCTGACCACCACGGCATACGGCACTTGGAGCGGAGGCCGCTTCATGCATTTCGGCGAAACGCTCGGCGAAGATCGTTACAAGGAATGCATCCGGCTGGCGTACGAGGCGGGATTCCGGACGTTCATCACGGCCGATGTTTACGGCAACGGCAAGGCGGACGAGCTGCTGGGTGAGGCGCTGGAGGGAATTGATCGCGCCAGCTACTGCCTTGTCGGCACCTTGGGGCACGATTTTTATGAAGGCCAACGGCAGGGAAACCGCGGTTATCCCCGTTTTACCGACCCCGAACTGCGCGGGCCCGAGGGCTATGCGTCCTACCTCAAGATGGCCTGTGAGAAATCGCTGGAACGCTGCCGCACGGATCATTTCAACCTCGTGATGCTGCACAATCCCGACGAGACCGGATACACCAGCGCCGCCGTCTGGGAGGGCATGGAAGGGCTGCGGGCGGGTGGCCTGACCGAAAAGCTCGGCATTGCGCCCGGACCGGCCAATGGCTTCACTCTGGATCTCATCGATTGTTTCGAGAAATTCGGCGACTCGATCGATTGGGCGATGCTGATCCTCAACCCGCTCGAGCCGTGGCCGGTGGGGCTGGCTTTGCCGGCGTGCGAAAAGTTCGGAGTCAAGGTGCTGACGCGGGTGGTGGATTTCGGTGGCCTGTTTTTCGGCGACATGAAGTCCGGCCACGAGTTCAAACCCGGCGACCACCGGGCGTACCGCCCCGAAGGCTGGGTGGAGCATGGGCTTGAGAAAATCGAGCGCATGCGTCCGATCGCCGAGCGCCACGGGCTGTCCATGGTGGAGTTCGCCGCCGTCTGGAACCTCAGTCAGACACCGGTGGAAAGCGTGGTGCCCACCTTCATTCAGGAAGCGGGCGAGCAGGCCCGGCCCATCGAGGACCGGATCCGCGAATTCGCCGTGATTCCGGACGTCCGTCTAAGTGCGGAGGAAATCGAAGAGGTCCGCGCCATCGGCGACAACGCCGGCTGCATGATGCTCAAGGGCGCCAGCAAGCGCCACGCGACCAGCGAACGTCCGGACGAGTGGCCGATGCGCGAGGAGTTGCTGCAACTCGCCGGACGCTACGAACTCGGCAGCGAGTGGTGAGTCCGCTCAGCGCTGCGCCAGGTGACGGACGCAGTGCTGGGACCAGGTCTCAAGGCGCTCGAAAAGCGGACCGTTGAGGTCGCTCAGGGGAGTGAAGCTGAGGTCCGCCAAGGCATCCTCGTTCGAGCGGACAGCATCGCTTTCCACCTCGATGAGATGAACCACGCCGAGGTGGACCTGTCCCACTGGGTTGGTGTCGTCGTTGAGCAGCGCGATGATCCGATTCGTATGGGGCGTCTCGAAGACGAGCTCCTCCGTCAGCTCACGTTCGACGGCGGCGTTGTAGGCGGCCGGGCCGGTGCGTCCGCCGCCGGTATCGACCGGATTGATGTGGCCGCCCACACCTACGGAACGCAGCGCGTGAAGGCGGGATTCACCACCCGCCTTGCCGCGGGTGTAGTTCAGGATGCGGTCGCCGCAACGGATCACGCAGTAAGGGATGATCTGCTTGTGGGTGGGATCCTCCTCGGCCAGTGCCCGGTCCATGAAAAAGTGGAGGGAAGGATCGAGGATTCGCTCGATGGCCGACTCGATGCCTTCCGTGCGGATGCCTTCGAAAACACCGACTTCCTCCAACAGGGAGCGTTTCACGACAAGGACCTCTTCACCAGCGTACTTGGACATGGCGCGGAAGCTGAGCGGGGTGGCGCTGCGATCCAAGTCTCAAGTTCCGGTGCGGGGCGCTTCAGTGCTCGAGGTTGAGCTTGCGGAGCTTCGGCGTGATGACGGCCCGGCAGTAGGGATTCTTCGACTTGTTCTGGAAGTAGTAATCCTGGTGGTATTTCTCCGCCGGGTAGAACGTTTCCGCTTTGCTGATCTTCGTCACGATCGGTTTCTCAAAGTCCTTTTGCGCGGCTGCCATCGAGGCTTCGGCCACCTTTTTCTGCTCCGGATCATGATAGAAAATCTCGGAGCGGTACTGGGTGCCGATGTCCGCTCCCTGGCGGTTGAGCTGGGTGGGGTCGTGAAGATCCCAGAACCAATCGAGCACCCGGGCGGTGGAGATTTTTTCCGGATCATAAACCACCTGGACCACCTCGGCGTGACCCGTGGTGCCGCTGCAGATCTGTTCGTAGGTCGGATCGGCGACGCTGCCGCCCATGTAACCGGAGGTGGCGGAATAAACCCCGTCGACCTGCGCATACACCGCTTCGACGCACCAGAAACAGCCGGCTCCCAGGGTGAGAACTTCGGCTCCGGCGGGGACTTCCGGTTTCGGGGCGGGCTTCTTTTCTTCTTCGGACATGGCGTTGCAGGAGCCTAGCACGGATGCCGCGAGGAGGGTGAAGAGAAGTTTCATGACGATCAGAGGACGCGCGGGAGCCCGCTTTTATTCCCCCCGTCAGTCCGCTGGCGTCGAGATGATCCTGAGAAACCGCCGAGTCGGAGAGCTGGTATCGAACACACGTTCGACCAATCCACCCTCACCTGCAACTTCCTCGACCAACTCCCAGACGCCGAGGGTGGTGGAGGATTCGATGCGATAGGTCACGCCGGAGGCGGCGAAAAACGAGAAGACGATTTCGTCCGGCAAACCGTCAGGATACGGTTCGAGAGTCGGTTGGCCTTCGGGTGGACTCGCGTCGTTGTTTGGATCGAAACCGTTTTCGACCTCAAAACCATCGTCGAAGCCATCGCCGTCCGTGTCCGGATTGTTGGGGTTGGTTCCGTGTTGGTTCTGCTCAGCGGAGTCGGAAAGTCCGTCGCCATCGGCGTCGGCATTAAGCACCAGCTGAACCTGCTGCGGTGCGTCGACGGTCAGGGTTACGGGAGGAAGGACGGAATAGGAACCGAGGGTAGCGTCGAGGGTATAAGTCGCGCCCTTGAGGAGATACAGGAGACGCGTTTTTGGGCCGTTGAGGATGTTGACGGAGGCTCCGGTGGGACTTTCATCGCCCGCGGCCTCGATCGTAACCACGCCGTCGGGTGCAGGTGAAAGGCCGGCGGCGAGGCTGACCCGCAGCGACATTTGGACGGGGTAGCGTAAGTCGGTCGGGGTTTCGCCCGCGAGGAAGGATTTCATGCCGGTCAGGCACCAGGCTCGCACGTTGTTGTTGAGATCGATCGAGTTGCCGACCATCACGTCGCCATCGTCGGAAACCGCGTTCACCTCGTAGAGTCGCAGGGTTCCCAGGTTCATGCCGGCGTTTGTCAAAAGCGTGGCGAGGTTCCGAACGCCATGGCTCTGGTCCCAGATGATAGCGTGCCGCCCCGTGCCGGACGTGCCGTATCCGACCGCAAGGGATCCGTTGGCCGTGACGTCCGAGAGCCGCGACGAGAACGCTCCTCCGTCGAGGTCGCCCACGGCAGTGAGGCCGTTCTGGGTGAACAGGACGCCCTGTTGGCCGGACCCGTCGTTTCCATATCCCACGATCACCGAGCCATCCGCAGAAATTCCCAGTGCGGCCCCTTCTTGAGGGCCTCCGACCAAGTCTCCCAGAGAAACCATTCCGGTGTCCGCCGTCCATCGGAACGCGACCGAGTCCGTTCCCGAGAGACTCGCGCCCACGATCACCGTGCCATCGGCTGACATCGCATTGGCGGTGGAAGCGGGATTGCTGCCGATGACGAGAGCACCAAGGTTGGTGATGCCCGATGCCTGGGTCCAGCGGAACGCCCGATTCCCCGCGTTGGAGGATGCGATTCCCGCCACTGCACCGCCGTCGGCGGAGATGGCACGGCCCTCCGCGAACGCGAAGGTCCCGGTGCCGAGGAGGCCAAGCTCATGAACCGTGTTGTCCGGCCGCCAGCGGGAGGCCCGGGAGCCGGTGGAGCCAAAGCTGATGGTTCCGGTTCCGAACGAGCCATCGCTCGACAGCGCCTTCAACGACGAAAAAATCTGGGAGGAGTAGAGATTCTTTTTCGCTCCGATGCCGTCCGCCACTGTCCACGCATAGGCCGTTGTTCCCGCCGCTGACTCGGCACCGCCGCCTACCACCGAGCCATCGGCGGATACCGCGAGGCCCTCCGAACCGCCGGCTCCGTCGGCGAATCCGTTGATGAGATGAAGGACGAGAGGACCGGGTGCCGCGCGGGAGGAAAGCGCCATCGCGAGGACAATGATGGGTGCGATGAGAGTTTTCAGAGGGTCTGACGTGGGTTTGGGTTGCCAGTGCAGCGGAGGATGCGACCGACGGTTTCACGTTCCACACTCCCATGCCCACGTCAAACCGGAAGATCGGGCGGAATGCGACGCGTGGGAAGGAACCTGATCCTTTTCCTTCCGGCGATCCCGATGGCGGGTTAGGCAAAGGTCATGTCTGGCCTGGCGATCGAGATCGAGTCGCTTACGAAGCGATATGGCGCGTTCGTGGCGCTGGCCGGAGTTTCGCTCCGGGTCCAGCGGGGCAGGGTTTTCGCGCTGCTCGGGCCGAATGGTGCCGGCAAGAGCACCTTGGTCAAATCGATGCTGACGCTGGTCCGGCCCGGGGTCTGTCGCGGTCGTCTGTTGGGACACCCGGTCGGCCATCGACCGACGCTGGCGAAGGTCGGCTACCACCCCGAGCATGCCCGTTTTTCCGACCACCTCACCGGCCGGCAGATCGTCCGCATGTCGGCGGGGTTGGCGAAGGTGCCGCGGAAGGCAGTTCTGATGCGGGAGAACGACCTCCTCGAACGCGTGGGCATGAAGGAGCGGGCGGACGATCTCCACCGCACCTATTCCAAGGGCATGAAGCAGCGCATCGGCCTCGCCCAGGCGCTGATCAACGATCCGGAGCTGGTGTTTCTGGACGAACCGACCGACGGAGTCGATCCCGAGGGACGCGTCGAGATCCGCCATCTCATCGAGGAAATGCGGGCCGAGGGCAGGACGGTTTTCGTGAACAGTCACCTGCTGGGCGAAATCGAGCAGATCGCGGACGATGTCGCCATCCTCAGCCGCGGGAGGATCGTGGAAACGGGCAGCATGCGAGGGTTGATGCAGCGTCGTTCATCGTTCGTGCTGACCACCGCCGGGCCGATGCCCTTTGAATTGAAGGATCGCTTCGAGACCGCGGGATTCAAGGTCGGCGCGGATTTCGTCGAGGTGGAGTCGGACGACGCGGTCGCCCTCCAGCCGGTGATCGACGCCCTCCGCGCCGGGGGAGTGGTCATCCGGGAAATCCGCGAATCACGCCAGACGCTTGAGCGGGTCTTTCTCGATGCGGTTCACAAATCGGAAGAAGGGAACCCATGAGCCAGTTCGGCGTTATTTTCATCGATTCGCTGCGTCTGTTGAGGGCCCGGGCGCTGTTCTGGATCACGCTCGGAATCACGCTTTTCGCGGCGCTGCTTTATTTATCCATCGGCTTCACCGACTCGGGGGTCAGCGTGCTTTTCGGACTGATGGAGATCGAGAACCCATCCTTGCGCGAAGGCACGGCGATGGCCGGAATGTTCTACTTCGCGATCTTTTCGATGTTCCTCGTGAACATCTGGCTTTCGTGGATCGCCGTCATTCTGGCCCTGATCACCAGCGCTCCGATTTTCCCCGAATTCATGGCGGAAGGAGCGGCCGGCAGCGTACTCTGCAAGCCGATCTCGCGGCTCAGGCTCTTCATCTACAAGTATCTCAGCGGACTGCTTTTCGCCTTCATCCAGACCTCGGTGTTCTGCCTGGTGGTGTTCGTCGCGATGCGCTGGCGCGTGGGAAGCTGGAACCCCACGGTCTTCTGGGCGGTGCCGTTGATCGTTCTGATGTTCTCGTATCTGTGGTCGGTCATGGTCGCCGTGGGCGTCCGCACCGGCTCGGTGATGGCGTCGGTCCTCTCCGCGCTGCTTCTGTGGCTCGGATGCTGGACGGCGAAGGCGGTCGAGGATTTCACCTGGATGGCGGTGGAGACCGGTGAGTTGCCGTTCGCCTCGGGAAACGAAAGACTCGAACCCGAGGAGCGGGCCTTGTGGGGGGAGCGGCGGTCGCTGGTCGAGGCTCCGTATGTGATCCTGCCAAAGACGACGGACACGGTGAACCTCCTCCAGCGCTTCGTCCGGCTTGAGGGTGATCGCGAGTTCTCGCTCAGCGAGGTCACCACCGCGATGATCGAAGGGGTGCCGCGCCGCGATGAAACCGTGGAGGCCGCTCTCACGAGACGGTCTCCCGGCTTCATCCTCGGCACTTCACTCGCGTTCGAACTGGTGGTGTTCGGAGTCGGAGCCTGGATGTTCTGCAGGAAGGATTTTTGAGCGACGACGGGCTCAATCGATCCGGACCAGCAGGTCATCGCTGTCGATCTGCTCGCCCTTCTTGATGAGGACCTCTTTCACCGTGCCGGCCTTGGCGGCGGAGACGGTGGTGAGCATCTTCATGGCTTCGAGCACGACGAGCTTGTCGCCTTCCGCCACTTCCTGGCCCGGGGAGACGGCCACTTCGGAAACCATGCCGGGCATGGGCGCGCATACCTGCGAGACATCGGACGGGTCGCCCTTCGCCCGGACCGGACCGGCCGATTTCGACAGCGCGGTATCGGTCACCAGGCTCTCGCGCGGCATGCCGTTGAGCTCGTAGAAAAGCGTCCGGCGTCCGGCGGCGTCCGCCTCGCCGATCGAGACGAGCTTGATGAAGAGGGTTTTGCCGGGGTCGATCTCGACTTCGATCTCCTCCCCGGCGCTGAGACCGTAGAAGAAGGCGGGCGTGGGTAATCCACTAAGGTCGTCGTACTTCTGGAGCGTCGCCTGGAAGTCCGCGAAAACCGCGGGATACATCAGGTGCGAGTAGAGGTCGTCATCCTTGGCCGGACGCTTGAGGAGTTCGGCGACCCGGGTGCGGGTGTCCTCCAGGTCCACCGGCGCGGCGAGTTCGCCGGGCCGGCTGGTGGTCGAGGGTTTGTTGTTGAGCACCACACGTTTCACGTCCTCGGGGAACCCGCCATCGGGCTGGCCGAGCCCGCCGGCGAGCATGTCGATCACGCTCTCGGGCCAGTCGATCGAACCGGGCTTCAGCTTGGGCACATCGGCCGGCTTGATGCCACGGGTGATGAGGAACATGGCCATGTCGCCCACGACCTTCGACGAGGGCGTGACTTTCACGATGTCACCGAAGAGCTGGTTCACCTCGGCATAGGTCCGGGAGATTTCGCGCCAGCGGTGGCCGAGGCCCATGGCATTCGCCTGCTCGCGGAGGTTGGTGTACTGGCCGCCGGGCATCTCGTGCTCATAGACTTCGGCGGTGCCCGCGCGCGGCGCGGAAATGAACGGCTCGTATTGGGCGAGCACTTCCTCCCAGTAGTCGGAGAGTTCGTTGAGAGTGTCGAAATCCAGGCCCGGATCGAGTTCCGAGTTCGCCAGCGCGGCGCAGACCGAGTTGAGGTTCGGCTGCGAGGTGGAGCCGGACATCGAGGCCATGGCGAGGTCCACGATATCGACGCCCGCCCGTGCGGCGGCGATCACCGAGGCGGCGTTGAGGCCGGAGGTGTCGTGGGTGTGGAAGTGGATCGGGATGCCGATTTCCTGCTTCAGGGCGTGGACCAAATTGTAGGCGGCCTGGGGTTTGCAGAGACCGGCCATGTCCTTGATGGCAAGAATATGCGCGCCCATGTTCTCCAACTCCTTCGCTTTCGCGATGTAGTATTTCAGCGAGAACTTGTCGCGTTTGTCGTTGAGGATGTCACCCGTGTAGCACACCGCGGCTTCGCACAGCACGCCGCCGTGCTCGCGGGCGGCTTCCATGGCCACTCGCATGTTCGGCAGGTAGTTGAGCGAGTCGAAGATCCGGAAGATGTCCATTCCGGAATCGGCCGCGTGTTTGACGAAGCCGGCGACGACATTGTCCGGGTAGTTGGAGTAGCCGACGGCGTTCGAACCGCGGAACAGCATCTGGAAAAGGATGCCGGGGATTTTTTCCCGCAAGCGGCGGAGGCGTTCCCAGGGGTCCTCCTTGAGGAAACGCATGGCGGTGTCGAAGGTCGCACCACCCCACATTTCCAGCGAGAAGAGCGAGGGAATGCCGGCCTGGTAGGCGTCGGCGATGCGCAGCATGTCGTTCGAGCGCATGCGGGTGGCCATGAGCGACTGGTGGGCGTCGCGCATCGAGGTGTCGGTGATCAGCAGGCGCTTCTGATCGAGCACCCACTGGCTGAATTTCTCCGGCCCGAGTTCTCCTAGCAGCTTCTTGGTTTCCCTGCCATCCGCCGTGGACGGCTTCACGTGCGGCACGCGTGGTTGGAGGATCGGCGCGGCGGGCTTCCAACCTTTGGCGGTGGCGTTGCCGTTGACGGTGACGTCGGAGAGATACGAGAGCAGCTTCGTCGCGCGGTCGCGGCGTGGTTTGAATTGGAACAGCTCGGGTTTGGTGTCGATGAGCTTCGTGTGCGCGTCACCGGCTCGGAAGGTCGGATCGGCGATGACGTTCTCCAGGAAGGGGATGTTGGTTTTCACCCCGCGGATCCGGAACTCGCGCAGCGCGCGGTCCATGCGCTGGCAGGCGATGGGGAAGCTGCGGCCCATGGTGGTCAGCTTGACCAGCATCGAGTCGTAGAACGGCGTGATGACGGAACCGGCGTCGCCCGAGCCGGCGTCGAGCCGCACGCCGAAGCCGGCGGCGGAGCGGTAGTTGAGAATGCGGCCGTAATCCGGGGCGAAATTGCGGGCGGGGTCCTCGGTGGTGATCCGGCACTGGATGGCGTAGCCGTTGCAGGGGATGTCCGCCTGGCTGGGAATCGCGATCTCGTCGCCATGGAGCGGGTGGCCCTTGGCCACGAGGATCTGTGAGCGGACGAGGTCGATGCCGGTGACGCACTCCGTCACGGTGTGCTCGACCTGGATGCGCGGGTTCATCTCGATGAAGAACCAGTCTTGCTTGTCCATGTCGTAGAGGAACTCGACGGTGCCGGCGTTGTTGTAGCCGATGCCCTCGGCCAGCTTCACCGCGGCCTCGCAGAGTTCTTTCCGCACCACCGGATCGAGGTCGATCGAGGGCGCGACTTCCACGACTTTCTGGTAGCGACGCTGCACCGAGCAATCGCGCTCGTGGAGGTGGACGACGTTGCCGTGCTGGTCGCCGAGGATCTGCACCTCGATGTGCTTGGCCCGGGAAATGTAGCGCTCGAGGAACACGGCGGGGTTCCCGAAGGCCTTTCCGGCCTCGTCCTGCGCCTCGGTGAGCAGCGGGAGAAGTTGCTTTTCCTCCATGACCACCCGCATGCCGCGGCCGCCGCCACCGAAGGCCGCCTTGATGATGAGGGGAAAACCGATCTCTTTGGCGATTTTGACCGCTTCGTCCGTGTCGGTGATGGCTTCCTCGGTGCCGGGAAGCACGGGCACCGAGTATTTCTGGGCGAGTTCACGGGCGGCGGTTTTGTCGCCCATATTCTCCAGCAGATCGGGGGAGGGGCCGATGAAGGTGATGCCCTCGCGGGCGCAGGCACGGGCGAACGCCGCGTTTTCTGAGAGAAATCCATAGCCAGGGTGGATCAGCGTGACGCCCTTCGATTTGGCCAGAGCGACGATGCCCTCGACATCGAGATAGGCTCCGACCGGGCCTTTCTCCCGGTCGAGAAGGTAGGCCTCATCAGCCTTGAACCGGTGGCGGGAAAAGCGATCCTCCTCCGCGTAGATCGAAACCGTGCGGAGTCCGAGTTCGTTGGCGGCGCGGAAAATCCGGATGGCGATTTCCCCGCGGTTGGCTGCCAGCAGCTTGTCGTTGCTCATGTTGCCCAGATTGCTAAGGGGAGAGGGGCGATCGGGCCAATGGCAAATTTGGGGGATGAGGGCTGGTTATCGAATGAAGAGAAAAATCAGAAAAATTTCACAAAATGATTGACGGCGGGGGTGTTCGATATAGCTTTCGGGCGTCGCGACATCGCAAGCGGCCCGATTGAGACGCCTTTGGTTTTGGGTTTTTCCAGAGGAGAATCGATCGGGCCGCTTCATTTTTTGGGTGACGGTTGTTTTCCGAGGTCGGACGACGAGGAGACGAGGAGGAAACCGAAACGGGGAGACAGGTTCCTCCATGTCCTCTCCTCGACGGGGGCTTTGGAATGCCCGACTGGAGTGCTGAGGAATCCGATGGCATTCCTCGCTTGCGAGAAAGCTATCCGAGCACGGCCGCGATCCGGGCGGAGTCGAAATCGAAGGGGGTGAGTTCCACCGCGACTTGCGATCCGGCCTCGATTTCCGGAGGGTCCTGGGAAAGCTCTTTGGAAAGGTGGCCCAGTGAGCGTTTGCCATTCGGCAGTTCAATTTCAAACAGCCCGGTTTTCACGATGCTCACGACGACAGCCTGGGTCTTGACGGGTTGCTCGAACACGGACCGAGTCGACGGGATTTCAGGAGTTCGCACAAGATTGTAAGCAAGCATGCGGCTCTGGAGCGCTTCGATCCCGGCGGGGCGGACTCAGGTCTCATTCGAGGTGGCTTGACCTCGGACGTTCTTGAGCTGAAACTTTGCCCGCGTCGAACGGGACTCCCCGCAAAAACCAATCGATCCAAATCGATCCATGAAACGATTTCTTATGCTACCCGTGGTCCTTGTGTCCGCGATTCTCGCACCTTCCTGCATCCCTTACGTTGAGGAGCCGCCTGTTCCCGGGCCTGATGTGGCCCGCAACGCTCCTGGCCCGAATGACCAGAATCGGGAGCTAACTCCTGCGGAGCGCCAGGCCGAGCGTGAGCGCGAACAGCGGGAAGAGGACCGCCGGGAGGCGGGAGACGAGAGTGGATCCCGCGACACCACTCCTGAGATCAAGGAGCGCGCCGAAGATCCGGAGCCGCCCGCTCCCGATCCGCAACCCCGGACCCGTGTGGCTCGCGCCGTCCCCGGCAAGCCGGGCTTCGTTTTCAGCCCTTTCAACAACAAGATCATCGACGTGAAAGGGATCCCGAGCGGAACCCTGGTACAGGATCCCACCTATCCGACCTCGGATAAGAAATACTTCCGCGTTCCCTGATCCCGGAATTCCCGTGAATTCGAATGGCTGCGGGCCGGGCATGGGATGTCCGGCTCGTTCTTTATCCGGAGCGAGACGATTCTGATGGAACGAATAGCGGTGATCGGCGGTGGGTTGCTGGGAGGATCGCTGGCCCTGCGGCTGGCGGGAGTCCGTGACGTTCGCCTTTGGGCAAGAAGGGCGGAATCCATCGACTTGGCGAAGTCCATGGGCGTGCCTCACGCGACGGATGACTTGGCGAAGGCCATCGAGGGCGCGGATCTCGCCATTCTCAGTGTCCCCGTCGGGGCCATGCCGGGCCTGGCGGCAAGGATGGTGGATGCGGGGCTGCCTGTCTCCTGCCTGGTGACGGATGTCGGCAGTGTGAAGGCCATGGTCCACCGCGAGGTCGGGCCGATTTTCTCCGCGGCAGGCGCAAGGTTCATCGGCAGCCATCCGATGGCGGGCGGCGAGGTCCAAGGCATGGAGGCCGCGAAAGCGGAGCTTTTCGAGGGTGCGATGTGTCTGCTCACCAACGACGGTGGAGTGGAGGAAACGATCGCCCTTCAGCTCGAGGATTTCTGGCGCGGGCTTGGTTGCCGGACGCAGTGGACTTCGGCCGTGGAGCACGATCACCTGGTTGCGCGCATCAGTCATTTGCCCCACGTGATGGCTGCGGCTACGGCCCGGGTGGCGCTGGCGGTGCCCTCCGATGCCCGCTACGGCGGTGGCGGCCTGCGGGACACCACCCGGGTGGCCGGAGGTAACCCCGGAATGTGGGCGGAGATTCTGTTGGAGAACCGGGAGGCGGTGGGCCGCTCGATCGCCGAAGCCCGGGATTTCCTTGGCGAAATACTTGCCAGTCTGGAGTCAGGCGACCATGAAACGGCACTTCGTTGGCTGACCGAAGCGCGCGAGCTGCACGCCTCCGGCCGCGAAGCGGTCCAACATGAGTGCGGTTGATACGATGAGTCGATTCGAGGTGAGCCCCATCCGGTCCTTCGACGTCACCCTTGAGGTGCCGGGGGACAAAAGCATGTCTCATCGCGCGGCGATGATCGCAGGTCTCGCTGAAGGCACTTCGAGAGTGACCGGCTTCCTGCCCAGCGAGGACTGCGTGAACACGCTGCAAGCCATGCGCGCCTGCGGCGTCGCCTGCCGCGTGATCGAGGAACTGCCGGGCTTTGGTCCGGTGGCCATGGAGATCGACGGCCGTGCGATGCGCCTCGCCGCTCCAGAGCGCCCGATCGACTGTGGAAACTCCGGCACCGGCATGCGCCTGCTGGCCGGGCTGTTCGCCGCCCAACCTTTTGTGACCGAACTTTTCGGTGATGCCTCGCTTTCCTCGCGCCCGATGGGCCGCATCATCCAGCCGCTGGCGGAAATGGGTGCGCGCATCGAGGCCCTTGGCGAAAAGGCAGGCTGTGCTCCGCTGCGGATCTCGCCCGCCACGATCCGGCCGACCCGCTACACCTTGCCCATGGCCAGCGCCCAGGTGAAGAGCGCGATCCTCTTGGCCGGCATGGTCGCGGAGGGCACCACCGAAGTCATCCAGCCGGCGGTCACCCGTGACCACACCGAGCGGATGTTCGAAGCCTTCGGCGTGAAAGTCCGCACGGAAGGCCTCCACGTGTTTCTCGAGGGTGGCCAAATCCCTCAGGCGCGTGATTTCCACGTGCCGGGAGATATCTCGAGCGCCGCTTTCTGGGTCGTCGCCGCGGCCGCCCGCCCGGGTGCCCGGTTGCTGATCCGGCGCGTCGGCCTGAACCCGACCCGCACCGCCATCCTCGACGCGATCGAGCGCATGGGCGCAACGGTGATCCGCCGTCCGCAGGCCGATGTTCAGGGTGAGCCGTACGGTGACATCGAGATCCATGGCACCCAACTTCGCGGGACCGATCTGTTGGCGGAGGAAATCCCGAACCTCATTGATGAAATCCCGGTCATCGCCGTTGCCGCCGCCATGGCTGATGGGACGACCCGCATCCGCAATGCCAAGGAGCTGCGGGTGAAGGAGACCGATCGAGTGACGACCACCGTCGGCAACCTCAGGGCCATGGGCGTGCAGGTCGAGGAATTCGAAGACGGGATGGAAATCACCGGTGGACGGCCATTGAAGGGAGCGGAGATGAAGAGCTACGGCGACCATCGTATTGCCATGGCCTTTGCCGTTGCGGGACTCTTCGCCGAGGGGCCGAGCACGATCCTCGGGACCGAGTGCGTCCGCACTTCCTATCCGGGCTTCGATCACCATCTGGCCGCTGTTTGCCGCGAGGCGACCGAGGAGTCCGCCTACCAGCTTCCCACCCGCGCCCCGCAAGCATGAGTCCCCATTTCGCCATCGCCATCGACGGACCCGCCGCGTCCGGGAAAAGCACGATTGCCCGCGAGTTGGCGAGGCGTCTGGGACTGGTGATGGTGAATTCCGGGGCGATGTATCGCGCGGTGACTTGGAAAATCATCCGGGACGGCATCGATCCCGAGGACGCGATTGCCGTGACCGAGGCGATGCGGTCCATGAACATCGAATGCGGCGTGGAAGATACCGACTCGACCGTTCGGATCGATGGCGTGGACCCTGGCGACGCCTTGCGGAGCCGCGAGGTCAACCAGCACGTTTCCCACATCGCCGCCGTGCCGGAAGTCCGGCGGCGGCTCGTCGATCTCCAACGCGGCTACCTTCGCCATTCGGACGTGGTAATGGAGGGCCGGGATATCGGCAGCGCGGTGTTTCCGGACACGCCGTTCAAGATTTACGTCGATGCCGATCCCGCCGTGCGACAGGGCCGGCGGCATGCGATTGGCGAGGCGGATTCCGTTGCTGAGCGGGACCGCAAGGACAGCGAGCGCGAGACCGATCCTCTCAAGATTCCCGATGGAGCCCGCGTGCTGGACAATTCCGGTCACACGATCGAATCGGCCGTGGCCGCCACACTCCAAATCCTGCGCGAGCAAGGTTTGGAAATCCCTTCGACACCCTTATGATGCGCTGGATTTATTGGTCGGGCTGGTTGCTTTTCCGCAGCGCGTTCAGGAGTCTCTTCAAGCTCCGGATCCGGCACGCCGAGAGGCTGGTGACCGAGGGTCCGGTGCTCGTGGTGTCGAATCACGAGAGCTTTCTCGACCCACCGCTGATCGGGACGCTCTATGAGGATGAGATGGTCTTCCTGGCGAGGAAGACGCTTTTCAAGGGAGTCTTCAAATGGCTCTACGCGCAGTGGAATGCCGTTCCTGTCGATCAGGAGAAGCCGGACATGAGCAGCCTCAAGACGATCATCCGTGAACTGAAGTCCGGCAATCGGGTGCTGGTGTTTCCAGAAGGAGCCCGGACCCTCGACGGTGCCTTGGGCACCGCGCAGCCGGGCGTGGGACTCATCGCCGCCAAGGCGGGGGTGACCATTCAGCCCATCCGCATCCGTGGCGCGCGGGAAGCTCTGCCCCGGGGGAGTGCCTGGATGCGCCTGACCCGGATCGAAGTCACCGTCGGCGAGCCGATCGACCTCGCCGCCGAGGGCTTGGCGGGGGGCCGGGACAAGGAGGCCTACCAGAAGATTGCGGATCGCTTGATGGCGGCGATCGCGGCGCTGTGATCGCGGCCTGATGTTGTTCTAACACGCTCCCACCTGGGAGCGTCGTGAACATCACCCGATTGTGGCGTCACCCACAACGGTTAGGAGGACGTGTTGGATTTTTGCCGATAGGAGACGCAACTTGCTTCTCCTTCGGTAGATGGGACTTTTTGCACAACGGGCGATGAGGTTGGCATCTCTCGCCGTCGCTGGCTTTGCCTTGGCGGGTTGCCGAGGCACGGATGCGAGCGAACGGGTGGCGGAGAATCCGGACGTCGCGCAGGCAAAGGCGAACTCACCGCATCAACGGCTCAGGTCCTTGCTTGCCGAAGGCTCGCTCTCAGGTACGGCAAAGCTCCTGCGCAGGGAAATCGATGCGGACCGCGAGGGGGTTCTGAGATGGCTGGAGCACCAGCGGGAGCCCGGCGATACGTTGGGCATGGCGCTCGCCCGCATCGGCGAGCTCGAACTCGCGTTTCGGACCTGCCTTGCTCAGGAAACTGCCGAGGAAGACCTCGATTCGCTCGTCGGCGCCGCGGCGTCCATCGATCCCGTCCGAACCTGGGAGGCTGCCGTTCGTGAACTCGCTCCGGAGCAGCTTGCGGCCGTTCTCCCACGGTTGGTGGAATACGCCGAGGCCTCCCGTCTTCCCGAACTCAGCGGATGCCTGGTTGCCGCCGATCTGAACGAGGCGGTGCGCACGGAGGCCCTCACAAAAGCTCTCGACCGCTGGATCGGAAATGATCCCGCGGGAGCTTCCGTGTGGGTCAGCGAACAAGCCCTCTCGAACGAGGTCATCGACCACTTTGCCACCGGGATCGTCTTTGCCTGTGATTCGGAGAACCGCGACCCCGTCACGGCCAGGCAATGGGCCGAGGTCATCTCCGATGATTCCCTGCGTGAACGGGCGCTTGAGGCCATCGGCCGGGAGGAGGAGACCGCCGGTTCTTCTCCGGATGACGACGCCTCGGCGAATACCCACATCCACCCCCGACCATGACTCTTCCTTGTGCGGAGAAGCCTTTCGCCGGTCTTTCGAATCGAGGCCGGCGAACTACAAAAAACCATGAAAACACCACATCACATGATCTTTGCCGGAGCCTTGGCTCTTGCATCAGGGATCGGCATTGAATCGTCGCAGGCGGCCTTCGGGCTCACCACCACCAGCACTTATTACCAGGTGGATACCGGGGCCGGCTTGGTCTTCAAGGTCCGGCGGACCGACAACGGGGTCAGCACCCAATCGGCGGGCGACCTCATGAGCCTCGTCTGGAACGGTACCGAGTTTCAGAATCAATCACGAGGTTCGCAGGTGAATTCCGGATTCGACTGGCTGTACAACGGGACGTCTTCGGTTTCCGTCTCGGCGTCGGTGGTCAACTCCAACTACATCAAGGTCACAGTCCAGGCCGGCGATCTGACCCACTACTACCTGGCTCGTAACGGATACTCGCACATCTACATGGGCACGTATTTCACCAGCGAACCCAGCGTTCATGGCCATGTCCGGTACATCGTCCGTATTCCATCGTCGCTCCTGCCCAACGGTCCCGCTCCATCAGACATCCGCAACAACACCGGTGCGATTGAGTCGGGCGATGTCTTCGGACTTGCGAATGGTGAGACCCGCTCGAAGCACTACTCCAACATGCGCCTGAAGGACTGGTCCTACTTCGGGGCCACCGGTTCCGGTGTCGGCGTCTGGATGGTCCGCGGCAATCAGGAGGGCGGCTCCGGTGGTCCCTTCTACCGCAGTCTACTCAACCAGTGCGGGTCCGATCAGGAGCTGACCTACATCGTGAACTACGCGCAGGCCCAGACGGAGGCTTACCGCATGGGTGTCCTCAACGACTACACGCTCGTCTTCACCGGGGGTGGTACGCCGCCCTCGTCGATCGATACCTCGTGGTTCGCCAGCATGGGTCTCAACGGCTACCTCGCTCCTTCCGGACGTGGACGGGTGGCGGGAGTGGAGATCAACGGCCGCGATACCGCCTACACCTACACGGTCGGTTTCGCCAACACGACCGCCCAGCACTGGGTCACTGCGAGGGCCTCGGACGGCTACTACAGTTGCTCCGGAATGCGCCCGGGCACCTACACCATGACGGTCTACAAGAACGAACTCGGGGTCGATACCCGCACCGTCAATGTCGGCGCCGGAGGCACCACCGTTCTCAACTCGTTCACCGTCGCGAACGACCCGAGCAACGTTTCCCCGATCTGGCGGATCGGCGATTGGGACGGCAGCCCGGCGGAGTTCCGCAATGGCTCGCAGGTCACCACCATGCATCCGTCCGATGTGAGGCTTGCCAACTGGAACCCCGGAACCTTCACCATCGGTTCCAGCGGCAACTCCAGCTTTCCCTGCTACCAGTGGAAAGACGTGAACGGCAGCCAGCAGGTCCAGTTCAGCCTCAACGCCTCCCAGGCATCGTCCAATCGGACTCTCCGTGTCGGGATCACCTGCGCCTATTCCAACGCCCGCCCGCGCGTCACGGTGAACAGCTGGACGTCGTCCATCCCCGGCATCTCCAGCCAGCCGGGAAGCCGGACCCTCACCACCGGATCCTATCGGGGAAACAACACGACCTATACCTTCACGGTCCCGTCCAGCGCCCTCGTTGCCGGTACCAACACGCTCTCGGTTTTCCCCGTGTCGGGAAGCGGCTTGTCCGGTTATCTGAGTGCCGGTTACAGCATCGACTGCGTGGACTTCTACTGACGGTTATGCGGAGAAACGGACCGCCAGTTGCAGTGATCTGTTTCTCCGTCCGTGGGCCAACATCGCCTGATGTTGGCTCAACCCAGCTCGAGGGTGACCGGGCAGTGGTCGGAACCGGTGACGTCGCAGAGGATGCCGGCGCTCTTGAGCGATCCGTGGAGGCCGTGGGAGGCACCGAAGTAGTCGATGCGCCAGCCGACGTTGCGGGCGCGGGCGCCGCCGCGGAAGCTCCACCAACTGTAAGCCTCGGCCTTGTCCGGATGAAAATGACGGAAGGTGTCGGTGAAGCCGGCGTCGAGCAGCGCGGTGAATCCGGCGCGCTCCTGATCGGAGAAGCCGGCGCTGAAACGGTTCGCTTTGGGGCGGGCGAGGTCGATCTCCTGATGGGCGACGTTGAGATCGCCGCAGAAGATGACCGGCTTGCCGGTGGCTTCGAGGCCGAGAAGGTACTCGCGGAAGGCGGTGTCCCAGGTCATGCGATAGGGGAGGCGCTTCAGCTCGTTCTGGGCATTCGGCGTGTAGACGTTGACGAGCTGGAAGTCCTCGAACTCCAGCGTGAGCACCCGCCCTTCGCGGTCGTGCTCGTCGATGCCGAGGCCCTGGATGACCTTGAGCGGCTTCTTTCGGGAAAACACGGCGACGCCCGAGTAGCCGGGTTTGACCGCCGAATTCCAGTGGGCGTGGTAGCCGGCGAACTCCAGGGGTAGCTCGACCTGATCCGGCCGGGCTTTGGTTTCCTGAAGGCAGAGGATGTCGGGCTGATGACGGGTGACGAATTCGGGCAAGCCTTTGTTCAGGCAGGAGCGGATGCCGTTGACGTTCCAAGAGACGAGTTTCATGGGTGGACGTGGGGAGGTGCCGAAGTTGTTGGGCGGTGCCGATTTCACCATCGACGCTCCTTTTGAAACGGAAAAAGACCGCGGCCGGTGAGGCGCGCGGTCTTTTTGAAAGGTTTGTCGCGAAGGATCAACGCTTGGAGAACTGGAAGCGCTTGCGGGCACCGGGGCGGCCGGCTTTTTTCCGCTCCTTCATGCGGGGATCGCGCCGGAGGAAGCCGTGGGGCTTGAGTTCCTTGCGGAGTTCGCCATCGGAAATGGTGAGCGCGCGGGCGATGCCGAGGCGAATGGCTCCGGCCTGCGACTGCGGGCCGCCGCCTTTGACGACGATATTCGCGTCGAAGCGGTTGGTGGCGCTGACGGTCTGAAGCGGGGCCAGAACGGTGTTCTGAAGCTGGAGAGTGGGACAGTATTCCTCGAAGGGGCGGCCGTTGATGGTGATGGTGCCGGAGCCTTCGGAGAGGCGGACGCGGGCGACGGCGGTCTTGCGACGGCCGGTGGCGGCGAGGACGGGAGTGGCTGCTGCTGCGCTCATGTGAAATTCAAATGTTCGGATTCAGGGCTCAGGCGACCTCGTAGACTTCCGGCTGCTGGGCTTCGTGAGGATGGGTGTTGGCGGCGTAAACCTTGAGCTTGCCGAACTGGGCGCGGCCGAGGCGGTTCTTTGGAATCATGCCCCAGACGGCGCGCTCGACGAGCAGGACCGGGCGGCGCTTGCGCACCATGCGCGGGGTTTCGACCTTTTGGCCGCCGACGTAGCCGGTGAAGCGGGTGTAGATCTTCTCGCGCTCCTTGTTGCCGGTGAGGCGGACTTTGTCGGCATTGATCACGATCACGAAGTCGCCGGTGTCGATGTGCGGGGTGAAAATGGCCTTGTGCTTGCCGCGCAGGAGGCGGGCGGCCTCGACGGCCACTTGGCCGAGCACTTTGTTTTCGGCGTCGATCACATACCACTTGCGTTCGACGTCGGTCGGTTTGGCGGAAAAGGTCTTCATGTCGTTGGCGTAGTCTTCCGCGGATTCGTTTTGGCTGCGCGAGCCCCCGGTGCGGAAGGGCGGGCAAGCTATGGAGCGGGTTCCGGGGTGTCAATCGGAAATCCGGGCCGGGAAGCGGGAATTTTCAAAGGCACTTGCATCTTCCTCGAAGGCCATTCTGCCGTGGTGGATCGGGCCCGGATGGCCCTCGATCTGAAGCCGTAGGTCCGGCCCGATGCTCCGCAGGATGCCGCGGGCGAGCGGCTTCCGGCTCGAGGGATCGCCCGGCTCATCCGCCCACACCCGCACGGGCCGGCCGATGGCGCGGCAGTGGTGGCGATAGCGCTCCAGAAGCGGTGGGAAACCTTCGGTGGCGAGAAGCTCGAAGCTCCGCTGGATGCGGTCGAGGATTTCCATGGCCACGGTGCCAAGCGGCGGGGGAGGCATCCACTCGGCCAGGCAGGCGGTTCCGGGGACGAAGACATCGGGCTCGAGTAGCGGCGCCACGTGGAGGTTCAGGCCGATTCCGAAGAGGCAGTCGTCGAACTCATTTCCCCGGATGGCGCTGGAGGCCAGCACGCCTCCGATTTTGCGACCGTGAAGGAGGAGATCGTTGACCCATTTGATTTCCGGTGGGTGCTCGGGCGGGAGGCGATCGGTCAGCCAGTCGGCCAGGACCACCGCGGGGAGCATGGAGAGTCCGGCTCCGGTGGTGGAGACGGGCAGCCGGTGTCGGATGAGGACGCTGAGGTGGAGGTTGCCGGGAAGGGCGGACCAGGAGCGGACACGATTCCCCCGGAGGCCTTTTCCGCCTTCGGCCAGGGTGGCGAGCAGGGGAGGCAGGTCGATGCCATCTCCGAGCGTGCTGCGGATGGTCTGGTAGAGAGAGCGGGGCGTGTCGCGGACGTGGATCAGGACGTGATCGTCATCGTCTCCCACGCGGGCGACGATCGACGGCGGCTCGGGGGAAACGAGGTGCGTCCACGCGTCGCGGGCGGTGGGAGGGGGCTGTCCGGCGGTAGGCTCCGAGACCGGAAAGTGTCGACGGAAGAATTCGGGGTCGTCGGAGAAACACCACATGAATCGGAAAGGAAGAAGCGTGGAAGGAGTCGGGCCAGCGGACGGGGTGGTTCCGGCTGGTATCGCTTGCATCTTGAAAAGGCAATTCGCGCTTCTGCATGCGGCCGCACTCGCTCATGGACGGTAGGTGAGTGAGGTGGAGCGGAGGATGCGATGGTCGATAGACAGGGGCGGACTTTTTGCGTAGGGTGGGCACCTCGGATGGCGGGAGAGATCACGATGATGTTGAAATCGGCGAGCGGGCGCGGGCAGCCCGTTTCGGGGGAGTTGTTGCCGCTGGTTTATGACGAGCTGCGGCACTTGGCGGCGCAGCGGATGTCGGGAGAAAGTCCCGGACAGACGCTTCAGGCGACGGCTCTGGTGCATGAGGCGTGGCTGCGGCTGGGCGGCGATGAAAAGCGGAGCTGGAACGATCGCGCCCACTTTTATCGCGCGGCGGCGCAGGCGATGCGGCGGATCCTGGTGGACCGTGCGCGGGCGAAGGCGAGCCTGAAGCGGGGCGACGGATGCGAGATGATCGACATCGAGGGTCTGGATATCATTGAGACCACGCCGGATGAACGCGTGCTGCTGGTGGACGAGGTGCTGGAGAGGATGGAGGCGGAGTATCCGGACAGCGCGCGGCTGGTGACCTTGAAGTTTTTCGGCGGCCTGACCGACCGAGACATCGCGTCCATGGACGGCGTCGGGGAGAGGACGGTGAGGCGGCACTGGGCGTTTGCGAAAGTGAAGCTCGTCCAGATGATTCGCGAAGTTTCGTCTTAACCCGTCTGTGTTGCCGAGCATCGAAAGGTTGGTTTATGAGGCTGCCGCCGGAATGACCGAGGCGGAGGAGTGTCGCGCTTTCCTCGATCACGCCTGCCGCGACGAGCCGGAGATGCGGCGGCGGATCGATGAGATGCTCGAACTCCGGGAAACGGCGGAGGATTTCTTCGAATTCGAGCCCGAGCCGGAAAGCGAGGCCGCCGAGGGCAAGGATGAAGGCGGCCTTGGTGCGCGGATCGGCCGCTATCGGTTGATCGAGCGGATCGGTGCCGGCGGGTGTGGAGCCGTTTATCTGGCCGAACAGCTCGAGCCGGTGCAGCGCAAGGTGGCGTTGAAGGTGGTGCGCCTCGGGATGGACACCGAGAGCGTCATCGCGCGCTTCGAGATGGAACGTCAGGCGCTGGCCTCGATGGACCATCCGAACATCGCCCGAGTGCTGGACGCCGGCGCGACCGGTTCGGGGAGGCCGTTTTTCGTGATGGAGCTGGTGGACGGCGAGAAGATCACCGATTTCTGCGACTCCAACCGCTTGGGTCTCCGCGAGCGGCTCGAGTTGTTCGTGCAGGTGTGCCAGGCGATCCAGCACGCGCACCAGAAGGGCGTGATCCACCGCGACATCAAGCCGTCCAACGTGCTGGTGCGGTGGCACGACGGGGTCGCCGTGCCGAAGGTCATCGACTTCGGCATCGCCAAGGCCGCCACGGGTGGCCTTGGCGGGGACTCGACGTTCACCGCCTTCGATCAGTTTCTCGGCACGCCGGCTTACATGAGTCCGGAGCAGGCGGCAGGCGGGCTCGATGTCGATACCCGCAGCGACATTTACAGTCTGGGAGTGCTGCTCTACGAACTGCTGGTCGGCCGGCCGCCGCTCGGCGTTTCCTCCACGCAGGAGGGCGGGATGGAGGAAATCCGACGTGTGCTGCGGGAGGATGAGCCGCCGAAGCCGTCGTCGCGTCTCGCTTCACTGGACCCGGAGGTCCTGGTCGAGGTTGCGGCATGGCGGCGGATGGACCCCCTCCGGCTGGTCCAGATGGTGAAGGGGGATCTCGACTGGATCACGATGAAGGCGATGGAGAAGGACCGTGGCCGCCGCTATGAAACCGCCAATGGCTTCGCCCTCGACCTCCAGCGCCATCTGCGCAACGAGCCGGTGGCCGCCGGGCCGCCGGGTCCCGGTTACCGGTTCGGCAAGCTGGTGCGCCGGAACCGGCCGGCCTTCGTCGCGGGCGGACTGACGTTGCTGGCACTGGTGGCCGGTTTCGGCACCTCCACGTGGATGTTTTTCCGCGAACGGGAGGTGCGGCAGGAGCAGGCGAGGCTGCGCCATGAAGCGGAGTCGGCGCGGGCTCGGGCCGATCTCGCCCGGGCCAATGAGGCCGCGTTGCGGAAACTTGCCGAGTTCCGGGAAACCATCGCGGAGGCCGCCGTGAAGCTCGCCCACGGGGATATGGCAGGGGCTGACGCGCTGCTGGCCACGGTGCCGGTGGACCAGACGCCCTCGTCGCTGGAGGCGGCGAATTCCTATCGCGCGGTGGGCGAGTGGCACTTGAAGGAAGGGCGGTGGGAGAAGGCGGCGGCGCGCTTTGTCGGATGCGCCCGCGCGATGAGCAGCGTCGACTCCACCGATTCGGATAGCGTTTCCCGCAACCTGCTCCCGGCCGCTGCGGCGATCTGCCAGTCCGGTGACCGCGAGAGCTACGAAGCGTTTCGTCGTATGGCGGTCGCCCGCTTCGGCGGAACGGCTCACCTCACGGTTGCCGAGCAGATCGTCAAAGCGACCTTGCTGCTGCCGCCGGACGTCGGTCTGCTGGAGGATCTTGAGCCGCTGGCCGAGATGATTGAGGACGAACTGACATCGGGAGGGCTCCAAGGAGACGTCCATCTGGTGGGGTGGAGACATTTCTCGCTGGTCCTCTACCATTACCGCAACGGCGACTTTATTCTCGCCACCAAATGGGCGGAGCGATGCTTGCATTTGCCCGAGCAAAACGCGTCGAGGCGCGCATCGGTGCGGATCATTCTCGCCATGATCGAGCATCGCTTCGGCCGGACGGAGAACGCGCGGCAGCTTCTCGAAGTGGCGGGTCCGGAGGTCCGCGAGAAGCTGTCTGGAAAGATGGACTGGGGAGGCTCGGTCGACGGCTTTTGGTTCGACTGGGTCAACGCCGGCATCCTGCTGAAGGAAGCCACGGATCTGCTGGAGTCGAAGACTGAGGAGTAGAAGGGCGGACCGGCGGTACACGACCAAGCCGGACCGTGCGACACTGCCGCGCTGTCTGGGAACGCAGAGGGTGGAATAGGGTGCGCTCCTGGGAAAAGGTGCGAAGTCTGGCGGAAATGGGCGGCGAATGTGTCCGCCGGGAGTGGTTCCTGTTGGCGGTCCGTCCCGTTGATTCCCGGCGAACGCATTTCGCCGCTCCGATCCAGCCGGCACCACCCGCCTTTCGATGCGCGACAGCGTCACGTGGTTGGGGCGGAGAAAAAATTCACCGCAGGTGGCCGCATGGCGGGGCGGGAATCCGCTTTTTCTTATGAGGGAAGGTTTTCTACGCCCTCGCCCCCATCCAAATCCAAACCATGAACATCAAAAAACTACCTGCCTCTGTGGTTACCAAGCAACCCTTCGCCCGCGCTGCGATTGCGGGCGTGTCCCTGCTGGCTGGCGCCACCTCCGCCCAAGCCGCTCTTACGGTCACCAATGGTGACTTTGAGACGGGCATCGCCGACCAGACGACCAGTGCCAACGTGAGCGGTTGGTTCTCGGTCACAGCCGGAGACTTCTTCGCCAACACTTGGCATGATTCTCGGGATGCCGAAGTTCCTACGGACGCGCAGTCCGGCTTCTCCGGCCAGGCTGCTGCGGCGTTCTCCGGCATTGCGGGAGGTGGTCAACCGTCCGGGTTGGCAGGTAGCTGGCTTTACCAGAGCATCGGCACCGATGCGTCCGCCACCTCGTTCGACGTCACCTTCGATTGGGGCGACTTCGGGAATGGACCGACCAATCGCGACCTCGGCATCACGGTGAGCGTTTACGAGTCCGATGGCTCGTTCGTTGCCGGAAACGACACCGACATCAACGGGGCCGGCGGCGTGACCTTGCTTGATTCCTTCTCGCTTAGTCAGCTTGTGACCGGAAGCGTCAAGCTGTCCGTTGGCGAGACCGGGAACCTGGATATCTCAGGCCAGTCCGGCGGCGAACTGTTCCTGCGTTTCAATAACTGGGATGCCGGCGGCGACACGCCGTGGCTCCAGCTCGACAACGTTGCGATTTCCAACGTGGTTCCCGAGCCCTCGGCGGCGCTCCTCGGTGGTCTTGGCGTGCTCGCCCTCCTGCGCCGCCGTCGCGCCTGATGTCTTGAATCAAGGCCGGAGCGGACGGCGCGCCGCTCTGGCTTTCGCTTTCTTTGGGGGTCGCCCGCGTGTTCCGCGAGCGGCGGCTGCCTCTGTGCGCCCTCGTTGTTCCTTTCCGCTCATCTCATGAAACCCATTTTCCCGATCTCTTCGCTGGCGATCCTGCTGGCGGCACCCGTCCTACACGCGCAGTTGATCAGCCAGGACTCGTTTTCTGCGTACTCCGTCGGCAACGAGCTGCCGGGTTTGGACCCGACCATCTCCGGCTACACCGGCCCATGGACCGACGTCGCGTTCGGTGACGCCGAGCCTGCCGTGATGGCGGGATCCCTAGCCTACGGTGACGCAACCTATGTCGCCGGCATCGGCAACCACGTGGGCAAGGCGGCCGACGCGACTGGCATCGGGCCCACCACCAGTGGGCGGGTCGAGCGTCTGCTCGACAGCGCTCTGGCGGTAGACGACACGACCACCGGCACGGTGTATCTGAGCTTTCTTTTCCAGACCGGCAACGAGGGGACGGCGGCGAATCCGGATACTTATCAAACGCTGGCGCTGTGGAATGGAACGGGTGCCACCGACAGCCTGCGGGACTTCGAGCTGGGGATCGGCAACCCCGATTTCAGCACGGCCAACTACGCTTTCCGGGTCGACAATACCACTGCCGCCGACCTCGGAGTGACGCGCGACGCCAACGTCCACCTCTTCGTGGTGAAGTTCGAGCTGAGCGATACCTCATTGAGCGACGCGGTGACGGTGTGGATGGATCCCACGCTGGGCGCGGGAGAGCCTACCGGTGGCGTGACGCTCAGTGGCAGCGACCTGGCATTCGATCGTTTGGTGCTTTCCGACTATGCCAGCAACTCCTGCGCTTGGGATGAAATCCGGTGGGGCAGCACGTTTGACAGCGTAACCACCGAATCGTTTCTGCCTGCCATCCCGACCTTTGAAGGCCCCCCCGCCGACTATGTCGGATTCGTGGGCGACACGATGGTGCTCTCCGCCTTCGCACCCGCGGATCCGGAGCCGTCCTATCAGTGGGAGTATTCCGTCGACGGGGAAGAGCCCTGGAGTGAAGTTGCCGGTGCCACCTCGGCGGTGCTGGAAATTCCCAATGTCCCGTTCTCGGCGAACGGCTACTATCGCGTCACCGCCACCAACGGAAACGGCACCGATACGAGCGGCGCGGCTCTGGTGGACCTGATTTATCCCGACCCGACGATCACCCAGCAGCCGTCTTCGGTGTTCGCGGAAGCGGGTTCGACCGTCGAGTTGTCCGTCCAGGCGACCGGCCTCGGCACGCTGACCTACCAGTGGTTCAAGAACTTCGAAGAGTTGCCGGGCGAAACCGCGGCGACGCTCACGTTGTCCGACCTCGGGATGGATGATGCAGGAGATTACTTCGTCGAGGTGACGGACGACGCGGCGGAAGCCGACGGAGAGCCAGCCACGTTCATCGACTCGGCGCTGGTCTCTGTTGCGATCGTCGAGCCTTGGGACGGGCTGGTGAGCCACGAGCCATTCGACACCACGGCCGGATATGTGCTGGGAGAACTCGCTACTCAGAACCCGACGATCGATGGCTACATCGATCCGTGGACGATCACGAACGGTTTCGGGCCGATCTCGCCGGTGGTTTCGTCCGGTTCGCTGGTTTATCCTGATCCGTTTTATCTGGGTGCCAGTGGCGACAGCGTGAGCACGCCCGCGGACACCGAGGACATCAATGCCACCAATGCTGGCCGGGTCGGCCGGCTGCTGGAGGCGCAACTGGTGGTGAACGACGCGACCACCGGAACGCGCTACCTGAGCTGGCTGTTCCGTTCGGGCTTTGAGAATGCCGCTCCGAACCCCCAGGTTTACCAGACGCTGGCGCTTTTCAACGGAGTCATCGGCACCGATGGAAACCGGGACTTCGAGGCGGGCATCGCAGTCGGAGCCGCCGATTTCAACACCACGAACTTCGCCTACAAACTCAACAACAACACGAGCCTGGTCGGAGATCTGGGCGTGCCTTCCGATGGCAGCGTCCACCTTTTCGTCGCCAAGATCGAGCTCAGCGATGTGGCTGGCGGCGACAGCGTGACCGTCTGGATCGACCCGACCTTGGGCAGTGGCGACCCTGCCGGCGGCGTGACCGTGAGCGGAGCCGACCTGCTGTGGGATCGGATCGCCCTTTCCGACTACGCCAGCGATTCCTCCCGCTGGGATGAAATCCGCTGGGGCAGTACGTTTGACAGCGTGACGCTCAATCCATCCCCCTCCAACAACTACGCCGCCTGGATCGGCCTCTATCCCGGAGTCGGTGGCCAGACGGGATTCGAGGACGACCCGGATGGCGACGGGCTTGCCAACGGCTTGGAAAACTTCCTCGGGACCGACCCGAGCGTGGCGAACACGGGCATCGTCGAGGTCTCCGCCGCTGCCGGATCGTTGACCTTCGAGCATCCGCAGAATGCAACGCCGGCCGACGACGTGTCAGCGGCTTACCGATGGTCGCTGGACCTCGCCGGGTGGAATGCCGATGGTGCGACCAGCGGCGGGACGACGGTGAATTTCGCGGGGAGTCCGGACACGCCGGTGAACGGCACGACGACCGTCACCGCGACGATCTCGGGAACCCAACCGGACAAACTTTTCGTCGAGCTTGAGGCCACGCAGAATCCCTGACTTTTTCGTCACCGCACGGAAAAGCCGCGCCCGTCCGGTTTACTGGGGTTTTCCGGGCGGGCGCATCTTCTTCGGTCTTCGGAGCAGCAGCGAGGGTTTCCCTCGTCCATTCATGCACTTCAGATTCGTTCCTTTGAGACTCCCCGTTTCCATCCCATTCACCGCAGGCATCCTGTTTCCCCTGCTACTACAGGCCCAGTTTCTCAGTGAAGAGCCGTTCGTCGGCTACACGGTGGGGGAGGAACTTCAGGCGACGGAACATCCGGGAATTGCGGGCTACACGGGAGGCTGGACCGATGTCGATTTCGGCACGGCGGAGCCGACGGTGATGAGCGGCTCGCTGATTTATCCGGCGGCCGGCTATCTGGGGTCGAGTGGCGACCGGGTGGGGAAGGGTGCCGACGCTGGCGGCATCGCTCAGGGAAACTGCGGTCGCGTGTACCGGTTGCTGGACGCCCCGCTGGTCGTGGACGACTCGACGACCGGAACTCGCTATCTCAGCTGGCTTTTCCAGACCGGCAACGAGAATGCCGCGCCCGACCCGGCGACCTATCAGACGCTGGCGCTCTACGACGGCAGCACATCGGACTCGAACCGGAACTTCGACGCAGGGATTGCGAGCGGAGATTTCGCGACGACGAACTACGCTTTCCGTGCCGAGAACAGCTCGGCGCTGCGAGGGAACCTCGGCGTTGCCGCGGATTCCTCGGTCCACCTCTTCGTCGCGAAGTTCGAGCTCAGCGCCACGGGCAATGCCGATAGCATCACGGTGTGGATCGATCCAATCCTCGGCGGGGGAGAGCCGTCGGGCGGAGCCACCGTCAGCGGCTTCGACACGCGCTTCGACCGCCTCGCCCTCTCCGACTACGCGAGCAATTCCTCGGCCTGGGACGAGATCCGCTGGGGTACGACCTTCGACAGCGTGACGCTCGCCCCGCCGGTGCCGACCATCGTTTCGCAGCCGACGGGATTCACCGGGTCGGTGGGCGATGACGTGACCTTGGTGGCGGACGTCATTGGCTCGCCGGAGCCGGAGTTGCAATGGGAGCGTTCGGCAGACGGTTCCGGCGGTTGGACGGAAGTGCCGGGCGCGACCGGTGAAACGCTGGAGATGCCCGGGGTGGCCTATGCTGCGAGGGGACTCTACCGTCTTGTCGCGACGAATGGGAATGGCTCGGTGGCCAGTGATGCGGTGGAGGTCACGCTGACCTTTCCGCCGCCGCGGATCACCGAGCAACCGACGCCGGTGGGTGCCACGGAGGACGGCGGAGCGGTGTTCTCGGTGGTCGCTTCGGGGCTGGGAAACCTGAGCTACCAATGGCGCAAGGATGGCGTGAGTCTCCCGGGCGAAACGGGGGCGACGCTGGAGCTGAGCGGATTGACCGAGGAGGATCTCGGTGTGTATTCGGTACGCATCGAGGACGACGCCGCGACGGCGGAGTCGCTGCCTGCGACCTCGGTGGTTTCGGACTCGGTCTTGTTGATTTTCGGAAACCTCGGCGATTACCAAACAGGGTTGACCTACCGGCTCTACGACATCCGGGAACCGATGGGTCAGCTTTACCCGCTGGTGCCGGGGCAAACGCCGAATGTCGATGAGCGGCGGGCGACGATCGACTGGTCGGGAAGCGCGGATTTTTCCGGATACACGGCGGAGTTCATGGTCGAAGTCGTCGCGGACTTGTTCGTCCCGGCCGCGGGCGGGCATGAATTTCGTCTGACGTCGTCGGATGGCTCCGAGCTGTGGATCGACGACACTCTGGTGATTGATCACGACGGTGAACATGAGGCGACTTCGATGGATGGAAGCGCTTCGCTAGGTGGTGGACTGCACCCGCTGCGGGTGAGGTTTTTCCTGAACGCGGGCACACCGGAACTGAGGCTCGCCTGGCGGTTGGAGGGTGAGCCGGAGTTCACCATCGTGCCCGAATCTCACGTGCTGACGCCGTCGTTCGTCACACGTGTGGTGGCACCGGGGAAAAAGGAGATCATCACTCCCGGCGATGGCACGCGTCCGGGCAGTGGCGCGCCGCTGGAATCGGTACACCCGGAGTGGGAGGTTCACACGATCCACCCATCGGGGTTCAATCCGAAGGTCGGCGCGATGGCGGTGCATCCGGACGGGCGTTTGTTCGTGGCGACCTTCGAGCCGAACCAGGACAACAACAGCGGCCAGCCGACGACGCCGAACGGCCGGATCTGGGCGCTGACGGACGTGGACGGCGACGACTCGGAGGCGGTCGGCGTGACCGAGGTGGCGAACGGGTTGTTCGAGCCGGCGGGGATGACCTTCGTCGATGGCGTTCTCCACGTCAGCCAGCGGCTTGAGGTGACGCGGCTGCTCGACGCCGATGACGACGGTTTTTTCGAGACACATGAAACCGTGGGGGGCGGGTGGACGTCGAACAACTACCACATGTTCCACTTCGGTCTGATCGAGGCCGGAGGCTACGCCTACTCGACGCTCTCGACGTCGATCGATTTCAGCTACAACGGACTCAACGGGCCCAACCCTGCGAATCGCGGAACATGGGTGAGGACGAATCTTTCGACCGGTGAAGTGGATTACCTTGCCGGCGGCCTGCGGACCCCGAACGGCATCGGCTTCGGTCCGGGAGGCGATGTGTTCCAGACCGACAACCAGGGTTCGTGGCAGCCGGCTTCGCGCCTGAACCACCTGCAGGAAGGGCATTTCTACGGACACTACAACAACACGGCCGATGGTGGGGTGCCGAGCCTTTACTCGGACCAGCCGGTCACACCCGCGGCGGTCTATCTTCCGCAGAACGAGATCTCGAACTCGCCGACGCAGCCGCTGTTGATTCCGGAAGGCCATGATTTCGCCGGCGACATGTTGGTAGGCGAGTTGACCCTCGGGGGCATCCGCCGTGTGTCGCTGGAAAAGATCAACGGCGAGTGGCAGGGCGCGGTGTACCGGTTCACCCAGGGGCTCGAGGCTGGTGTGAACCGGATCGAATGGGCACCCGATGGCTCGCTTTACATCGGGTGCATCGGTGCGACGGGAAACTGGTCTTGGAAGGGCACGACGCGGGGCCTGCAACGCCTGAGTCCGAAGTCGGGCGCTGCGGAAACGTTCGAGATCGACCGCGTGGAGGCCACTGCCACCGGCTTCCGGATCCGATATACGAAGCCGGTGCCGGCGGAGACCTTGAACGACCCGGCGAACTTCGTGGTCCGGCAGTGGACCTACAGCCCGAGCCAGGACTACGGTGGCAACAAGATCGACCAGGCGACGCTGACGGTTTCGACGAGCGAGGCCTCGACCGACCGCAAGAGTGTGGAGCTGACGATCCCCGGGTTGAAGGAAGGTTATGTCGTTTATCTGAAATCCGATCTCGTGTCCGACTTCGGCGAGGCGATTTGGTCGAGCGAGGCGTGGTACACATTGAACGCGATTCCCGGCGGCCCGTTCGCGCTGGGTCTCGATCCGGCGGTGGTGACCGAGAACGAGCCATCGGGAACGATGGTGGGGCAGCTTTCGGCGGAGGGAGAGGGTATCGTCTGGTCGCTGCCTGCCGGGGAGGAAAGCAACGAGTTCTTTTCCATCGTGGGCGACGCCTTGGTGACGGCGGTGCCTTTCGACTACGAACGTCGTAGTTCCTATCCGGTGCGGGTCCGCGCTACCGATGGGGAAGGGCTTTTCACCGAAGCCGTCTTCATGGTCGGGGTGGCGGACGCGCTGGAGGAGTCGGCCCCGCGGCGTGTTCTTCTCTCGAATGCCGTGCTTCCTCCGGACCATGCGGTTGGCGCGTTGGTGGGGCGGCTGATATTGGACGATGCGGATGCGGGCGATCTTGTGACGACCTCCGCCTCGGCCGTGGGGGGGGATCCGGTGGTGTATGAAGGCTTCGACTACGCCGCTGGTAGTACGCAGGCGGGCCAGAATGGAGGTGTGGGGTTTGGCGGTGCGTGGGGCGTGGTCGGGACGGCTTCGACCGTTCACAATGGCTCGCTCGGCTACACCGATGTGGAAGGCATGGCCTTGGAAACCTCGGGCAACCATGGCTTCTGCCAGCCGCTCTCGCGCAACCACCGGCCGCTCGCGGTCGCGCGGGGCGATGACGGCACGGCAACTTACGTGAGCTTCGTGGTGGACCCGGATCCGAACGCGTTTTACTGGGGCGTCGAGTTCTGGAACGGCAGCCAGGTCGATGGAAACCGGGTGCTGCAAGTCGGCAACGAGAGCGGATTCGGGGTTCGGGTGCGGAACGGGACCAATAAGTTTTTTGCGTCGACGGATGACGGTCCCCATTTCTTCGTGGTGAAAATCGACCACCTGTCGGGGAACGACGAGGTGTCGGTGTGGATCGACCCGCTCCTCTCGGCCGAGCCGGAGGTTCCGGACCTTTTTTTCGACGCCAACGAAACCGGGGGATCGATCATGTTCGATCGGATCGGCTTCAGCGACTACGTCACGACTTCGGCACCGGCGGTGGATGAGCTTCGCCTCGGCAACAACTGGGCGTCGGTCACGCCGCGTTTCGCGGCGTCTCCCTTTTACGAACTGGTGGCGGGTGTGGGCGATGAGGGCAACGGATCGTTTGAAATCCGCGGCAACCGGCTGTTGGTGGTCGGGGTCGTATCTCCGGGGCTCCACTCGGTTCGCGTGCGGGTGACGGACAGTGCGGGGCACGCTTTCGAGCAGCCGTTGCTGGTGTGGGTGGGCGCGGGCGATGGCGATAGCAATGGAGACGGCGTCCGCGATGGTGATGCGGTAAGGTTGGGCTTCGATCCCGCGGGCGAGGACGCGACCGACGCCTACTTCGGCCCCGGCGGCGCGGTGGCGAGGCTGACAGTTCCTGAATCCGCCGACCGTGTCCTGCTTGATGCCCCGATGACTCCGGGGAATCTTTACTGGGTTGAAGAGTCGGACGATCTCTCGCTGTGGTTTTTGAAATCGGGCACCCTCCTCACTCCGGATTCGTTTCTGGAGATCCCGAGCGGCTGGGAGCTTCCGGTTTCGTTCGATGCGAAGCATTTCTGGCGGGTCGCCGGCGGCTGGCCCGACACGTCCGGCGACGATCCGCTTACTTCGGGTTTGGCGGGACTGACATTCGTTGGCGGCGATTCGAGCGGGTGGACCTACGACGCCGACGGCGGCGTTCTGCGTCAGGAGGTGGCCGATGCGAATCCGGCCGAGTGGCTGCACTTCGGGCCTGTTTACTCCGACTTTCTCCTGAGTCTGGAATACCGGGTGTCGAGCAACGGTAACGCGGGGGTGTTCCTCCGTTCCGCCGCCTCCGGTAATCCGTGGGAAACCGGAACGGAGATCCAGATCACGAATGAACCGCGAGCGGCGATCCATTCTACCGGTGCGGCTTACGGACGTATCGAGGCCCAGCCTGCGGCGGACGCCACGGCCGATGTCTGGCACCGCATGGAGATCCTGATGTCGGGGGACCGCTTGCGCGTTCGGGTCGATGGTTTGACCACCATTGATGCTGCCGATGTGCGGCAGTATGACGCCTCCTTCGCTTGGCCGGATTCGGGCTATGTCGGCCTTCAGGATTCTCATAATCCGAGTGGCAGCATCGAATACCGGAACATCCGCATCCGGTCTCTCACGCCGTGATTTTTCTCTTCAGCCATGCACCCGTTGAAACTTCGTAAATCCTTGCTCTTATTCGTCTCCCTGCTGTCCGTGGGCTTCTCCTTGCCGGCGTTTTCGGCACCCGCCTACGGGGTGGACCGGGCCGGTCTCCAGAAGCTCGAATCCGCGCCGGCACCACAGAACGGCTTCACCTACACCCGGCTCCAGCACGGGGTGCAGCTCCGCGTCGGGGATCAGGTGAAAAACGTCATGTTCTATGGGCCGGGTATCGTCCGGGTGAACACGACATTGGGCGAGGTCCACACCGAGCAGCCCAGCATCACCGTGGTGGCGAAGCCGCCGGTTCCGAAGTTCGACGTCGAGGAGGCGGAGGGCTCCTTGCGGATCGTCTCGCCGGAACTCGTCGTGGTGGTGGAAAAAACGTCCGGCGCGCTGTCGTTCCTCCGCCCGGACGGGACGGTCATCAGCCGCGAAAATGCCGGCAGACCGGTGACTCTCGAGGAAGTCGAAATTGCCGGCGAGCCGACATACGAGGTGCGGCAGACGTTCACGCTGGACGATGGTGAATCGCTCTACGGCCTCGGCCAGTACAACGACCCCTACATGGACTATCGCGGTCAAAAGGTCCTGCTAGTACAGACGAATATTGGCATCGTGGTGCCGTTCCTCATTTCGACAAACCGCTATGGCATCATGTGGGACGTGTGTTCGAAAACGGTTTTCGAGGATAGCGAAAGCGGTGCGTCCTGGTGGTCGGAGAGCGCGCCGGCCGGTGCGGATTACTATTTCATTGCAGGCGACGATATGGACGGGGTGATCGAGGGATACCGACACCTTACCGGGGCGGCACCCATGTTCCCGAAAGCGGCCTTCGGTCTTTTCATGAGCAAGGAGCGCTATCCGACGCAGGACCGGCTGGTCGAAGTGGTGGAGAACTTCCGGCGCGACGGGTTCCCCCTCGATTACATCGTGCAGGACTGGCAGTACTGGGGTGGCGGCACCTGGGGTGGGGAATGGGATGGAAAATGGAGCGGCATGGTGTGGGACGAGGAACGCTTTCCGGACCCGGCGGCGGCCATCGAGAAGCTCCACGAGGACCTTCACGTGAAGGTGATGATCTCCATCTGGCCGTCCGTCGGAAATGACACCGAGCTGGCCCGGGATCTCGATGCCAAGGGGCTCCGTTTCGAGCCGCTTCACTGGATCTCGAAAAAAGCGCGAATCTACGATGCCTTTAGTGAAGAAGGTCGGCGCATCTACTTCGATCACATCAAGCGCGGCCTCCTGGACAAGGGGATCGACGCTCTTTGGATGGACGGCACGGAGGTCGAGGTCGGCTCCGCCTGCCACGATCCGGCGAAGGTGGAGGCCGACATCAAGAGCCTCGGCGACAATGCGATGGGCGACTTCACCCGCTACCTGAACTGCTACACGCTCCTCACCACCAAGGGCACCTACGAGGGCCAACGTAGCCTCGGCGACAAGCGGGTGCTCACCCTCACCCGTTCCGCCTGGGCGGGGCAGCAGCGCTATGCGGCCTTGTCGTGGTCGGGCGACACCAGGGCCAATTGGGAGACCCTGCGCCAGCAGATCTCCGGCGGGCTGAATGTCTGCATGGCGGGTCAGCCCTACTGGACGCAGGATGTCGGGGGGTTCTTTGCTCCGGGCAACGGGCATCAGGATCCGGCCTATCTCGAACTGTTTGCCCGCTGGAATCAATTCGGGATCTTTAATCCCGTGTATCGCATTCACGGCACCGGTCCGGAGCGGGAGCCCTATCGCTTTCGCAAGAGCGATCCGGAGATCTACCAATCGCTTCTCAAGGCGGTCCATCTTCGGTACCGCCTTTTGCCTTATCTTTACAGCCTCGGTTGGGCGAGCACGGCGGAGGGATATACGATGATGCGTGCCCTGCCGATGGACTTTCCGGATCAGACGGCGCTGCGGAAGATCGACGATCAGTTCATGTTCGGGCCGGCCTTTCTGGTCCACCCCGTCACCCGGGCGATGCACCGGGTCGGCGCGCCTCCGCCGCCCACCATCCCCGCCGAATTCCTGATGACGCCTGAAGGTCGTCCGGGCCTGGCGGCCGAGTATTTCCATGGCCGGGATTTCAATCGTTCCGCAGGCAAGCGGGTGGAGGAGAAGCTGGAGCACACCTGGCCTGGTCCGCCGTTGGAAGATTGGCCGGTGGATCTCGCTGGCGGGAATGAGTTTTCCGGTCGCTGGGAGGGAAGCCTGGTGGCACCCGAATCCGGCACCTATGAAATCGGCGTCGAGGCGGACGATGGTTTCCGGCTGTGGCTTGATGGGAAAAAGGTCGTCGAAGACTGGAGGGATCGGGCGAAGCTCTATCGTGGGGCGAAGGTCGATCTCCAGAAGGGGGAGAAGCTTCCGTTGAAAATTGAGTACTACCAAGGGGATCATGACCGCAGCCTGAGGCTGGCCTGGAAGACGCCGTCCGAGTTGGCGAAGGGAGAGAACGGATCGGTCTACGAGATGGAAACTCTCCTCCCGGACGGATCGGATTGGTATGACTTCTGGACGAATGAACGGCACGAGGGTGGGGGAATCGTCGCCCGTGAGGTGCCTTTGGACATTCTTCCTGTGTATGTCCGCGCCGGCTCGATCGTGCCCATGGGTCCTGTGATGCAGTGGGCGACCGAGAAGCCGGGCGCTCCTTATGAGATCCGGGTATATCCCGGTGCGGATGCGAGTTTCACCCTCTATGAGGACGACAACGAGACCTACGCTTACGAGAAGGGCGAAAGGGCCACCATAGAGATGGAATGGAACGATGTCGACCGGATCCTCACCATCGGGCAGAGGAAAGGTTCATTCCCTCAACTGGTGAAGAATCGCGAGTTCCGCATAGTCATTGCACGGCCGGAGCGGGGTGCTGACATCTCCGAAGCGAAGGCCGACCGGGTGGTGAACTACCGGGGCACGGAGAAGGTGGTGAGGTTCTGACGGCGGTCGGAGATCAAAAGGATTCACGACGGGTGCGGCCTTCTTTCTGCAGCCTCGCCGGGGATCTCTGGTGGACTGGGTTTGAAGAATCGTTGCCTATGGAGGAAGGCGAGATTGACCTTTTCAGAAAGGCTCCGACAGGGTAACCGCTCGGACAGCGTGGGCTTCTCCCATGCGGTTCCCCGATGTCTTCATCCCTCCAATCCGAAGGTCTGCTATCGCCCGATGGCATGGTGCCCGAGATCTATGACCATCTCCGCCGGATGGCGGCGGTATTGATGGCTCCCGCTTGGGCCGGGCAGACCTTGCAGCCCACGGCTCTGGTGCACGAGGCTTGGTTGAAGCTTTCCGGAGGTGGGAGCCTCGCTTGGGAGAATTCGTCCCACTTTTGCGCCTCGGCGGCGGAGACCATGCGGCACATCCTGATCGACCGGGCGCGGGCGCGTTCACGCGTGAAGCGTTGGGGAACGCAGGAGCGTGTCCCGCTGACGGAGCTCGAGAGCGAAGCCGTTTCCGAGGACGAAAAGATCCTGCTGGTCAACGAGGCTCTGGAACGTCTGGCCAAGCTGCATCCGGAGGCGGGACGGGTGGTGCTGCTGAAGTTCTTCGGGGGGCTCTCTACTTCGGAGATCGGGCGCGAGACAGGGCTCTCCGAGCGGAGTGTGGAGCGGCATTGGAGCTATGCCCGGACCTGGCTTTTCCGGGAAATCCGGTCGCGGATTTAGCAGGATCTGGGGCCGCGAAAGCCCGTGAGGTGCGGAGAAAATCCGGTTTTCCGGGATCGGCGGAATTTTTTTGGCGGATTCGGTGGGCGGTCGTCGTGTCAGGGGTAGGGAGCCGCCGTTTCTGCGGTCGAAGGCTCCTTGGTATCAACAAGCGACCCACAATCAGCACCAAATCATGAAAACCCCCGTCTATCTGTTGGCCCTCGGCCTCCTGCCATGCTCCGCCCTCCAAGGGGCTCTGATCGTCCAGACCCAGCAGGATCCCAGCAACTCCCAGCTATGGAACAACTCCGTCGTCTGGGGCGGAAACGCCGTGACCGCTGGAAACACCTATCAAACCGCCCTGACAGGCACGAGTCCCAACCCGGGAGGGACGAGTTTCACGGTCAACGGGACGGTGTGGAACATCCGCAACAACATCCGCGACACCGCAGGGGGCGCGCCGGCCAGCACCACTTTCGCGGGCGATCAGCTCGTCCTTTCGGCAGATACCCGCTTGTTGATGAAAGGGCGGTTCGATGTGACGAGCACCGCCAATATTCTGATGGAGGACGACAGCCACATCATTCTCGCTCCAGATGGGAACGGGGTGGCGAATCTGGCGGGAAACCTCACGGTTGCCGATAGCGCGCTCACCGCGATCGGAGTTCAGCCGAACGGAGGAAACACGTTGAACGTCACCTCCACGATTGCGGGCGGGGCGGGCAGTACCCTGCAGCTTGTGCTGCACGGAGGATCCACCAATCAGCTGAACGTTGAAGGCGATTACAGCGGCTTTGCTGGGACCTTCTATCTGGCAACGAGCACGTCGCCCACCGGTGCGGGTAGCTCCTTCAGCTTCGGTCCCGGCACGGCACCATTGGCGACCTTCCATCTCACCACGAACCCGAATTTCACCTTCGATCTGGATAGTGACATTGCTTTCGGATCGGTGATTTTGGGAGAAAGCACGGTGCTTGCACCCGGAACCTACGACTACGATGCCTTGAGCGGTCTCGGCTTTGGAAGCGCGTTCATCTCCAATGGTGGTTCGATCACTGTGGTCCCCGAGCCTTCCATCGCGGCCCTCGGAGGAGCTGGCATGCTGTGTTTGCTCCGGTCCCGCCGCCGGGGAAGCAAATAATCGCGGACCCAAACCCGCAGCACCCCGGATCAGCCTGCCTTGGTGCGGGTTCCTGATCGGAGGGGTGCTGCTCTTTTCTCCAATCTGAGGACAACGCCAATGAACTCAACATCTGGGTCGCCATATCTTTCGCGCAAACAGCCGCGCCACTCTTTCTTTAGGGAAAGGGTGGGTCAAAGATGCTTCGCTCTGCTGTGGGGGGGCGCCCTTGCCGCGGCACTGCCGGCGGCGGATGTCAGCCTGACCGCGGAAGACCCTTTTGGAACTTCGTCCTTCAACTCCGCGGGGAACTGGAGCAACGGTCTGGCACCGGAGGCGGGCAACAGTTACTTCACGGCGAATCTGACGCTGAGGACACCTCCTACGGCAGGCAGCTTTACGTTTGCGGGGGATTCGGTATCGGTGGATGCCGGTGGACGGCTGCTTGGCAAGGGAGGCGGTTCCAGTACCACCCAGACCATCATTGTACCCGATCTCATTCTCAATGGAGGCACGCTCGATCAGGCGGGTAGCATGGCCACGACCGGTGCCGTGCTCATCGTCGGAGGAAACATCACGGTACAGGCACCGTCGTTCATCGGCGCGATCGGCGCGAATCTCAACAATTCGCCCAACTTCGAGGTGCTGGAAATCACCGCCAACCTTTCCGGCACGGAACCTCTGACGATCGCCGGCACCTCCAACTTGTCCCAGAATCGCGGAGTGGTGAGGCTGAGCGCTGCCAACAGCTTCAGCGGAACGATCGATGTCGTGGATCCGGGCTTCATTGCGAGTGCCACGCATCGTCTGCTCCAACTCAACCATCTGGATGCCCTGAGGTTCGCCGATCTCGGATTGTACGCCAGCCAGCCGAATCCCCTGTCCTTTGCGGTTTCCGCCAACACTGGAACATTCCGGGTGGGTGCGCTCGCAGGCTCAGCGGGCCAGGCTCTCAACGATACCTCCAATCAACCCGTGACTCTTGAAGTGGGCGGGACGGGTCTGAGCAGTATCTATTCCGGCTCCCTGAGGGGGAGCGGAAACCTGATCAAGGCAGGAACTGGCGACCTGACTCTCCAAGGAGCCAACACCTTCAGCGGCGATCTCACGGTGGAAGGGGGGAGCCTCACGTTGGATTTCGACGCTGGTCTGAACCCGGGGACGACCGTCTCCGTGGCCGAGGGCGCGACGCTCGAACTTTCCAACGACGACGCCATCGTGGTGGAGGGCCTGGTCCTCGGAGGCGTGATTCAACCCGCCGGGACCTACGACTCCGGCACTCCCGGCGGTTACCTGACCGGGCCGGGTGAGATCGTAGTGAGCACCGGCGACCCAGTTCCGCAGAACATTTCGATGACCGCGGACGACACCTTCGGAGTTTCCTCCTTCAGCTCCGCGGGTCAGTGGAGCAATGGCCAGGCACCCTCGGGGCTGAACGACTACTTCACCGACGGGTTTCTGCTTCGCACGCCGAATTCAGCAGGAGATTTCGTCTTCGCGGGAGCATCCCTTTCCGTGGATGCAGGAAGCAGGCTGTTGGGAAAAGGTGCCGGTGTCGCCGACTCGCTGCAGACGATCACCGTGGATGATTTGATTCTGAACGGCGGTAGCCTCGAACAGGCGGGGACTCCGAACCCCGGTGTCGTCCTCACCGTGCAAGGTGCGATCACGGTGCAGGAGAGTTCCGTGTTGGGCGCTCTGGGAGGGCCTGAGGAAAACACCCTCAACTTCGAGACTCTCGACATAGCGGCTACCCTTTCCGGCTCCGCGGCTTTGCAGGTGGCGGGATCTGCCAACGCTTCGGCGAACCGCGGGGTGGTGAGGTTGAGCTCCGCCAACGACTATTCGGGCACCATCTCGGTTCTTCAGCCCACGGGCATCACCAGTGCCACCCACCGTCTCCTCCAACTCAACCATCTCGATGCGCTTCAGGCGGCGACGCTCTTCCTGTCGACCACCTCACCGAACGGCCTTTCCTTCGCAGCCGGGGCCAACACCGGGGCTTTCCGGGTCGGGAGTTTGTCGGGAACAGCGAGCCAAACGCTGGCCGACACGGCAGGAGCTGCGGTCACTCTGGATGTGGGCGGGAACAACGAGGAGCTCGGCTTCTTTGACGGAGTCCTCGAGGGCCCCGGAACCTTGCGGAAATCGGGCACAGGCACCTGGGTGTATTCGGATGAGCGGCTCGGGGTGGCCACCGTTGAAGTGCTTGAAGGCACGCTTGAACTCGAACAGCCCGCCTTGGCCGATGATTTGTCCATCTCGATCGCCTCAGGCGCCTCCTTGCACTTGGTTCATGACGCGACCGATGACGTTCGGACCCTGATCTTGAATGGCGTCGAGCAACCGGAGGGAACCTACAACGCTGCCAACAGCGGTGGGCTGATCACCAGCACCGGCAGTGGTGCGATCCGTGTCGTGGCGGCAACCGGGTTCGACCTCTTCATGGACGATTTCCCCGGGTTGAGTGATGTCGATAAACATCCGGATGCCGATCCGGACGGCGACGGCATCGTCAATCTGCTGGAGTATGCCTTGCAAGGCTTGGATCCAACCCTCCCTGACAGCCTCCCGGGCTTGTCGGGAGATACCCTGGTCTTCACCAAACGTCCGGCGGCCGTAGCCGGCAACGACCTCAGCTATTCGATCGAGGAGTCCACCACCTTGGGCGTGGAGCCGGACCCGTGGGCTCCGGTGAGCCCTGACATCAACGACGGTACGTCCATCTCCTTCACTCTTCCATCTGGAGCCGCGCAATATTTCGTAAGACTGCGGGTCTCTGCGGTGGCTGCTGGACTCACTCCCTGACTTTTGTTGCGTCGCGGGCATCTTCGCCCGGCCGAAGCGGCGCAGCATTTGAAGCCCCGGTTCTCTTTTTTTGGGTTTTGAAAGGGAACCGGGGCATTCCTGAGGGCGGAGCGGTGAGTCAGGCAACCGGAAGAGGCGCAGGGCATCCTCCTCCTTGTCCGAACGGTGGCAGGCATGGTATCTCCAAGTCACGAGAGCTCACCCCACGACATCAGGCATACGGGGATTTCCACGCCGGCCATCGGTGGTCGGGGAGAAAACTTTCCATCTTCAAAGAGCGTGAATGGCACCACCCCAGAGCATGATCCTGAGAGGGAGAAGTCGGAGATGGAGGAGGCCATTTTCAACACCGCCGTCCAGCTCCAGGACCCGGAGCAGAGGCGGTGTTTCCTGGAGCGTTCGTTTCACGGAGATCCGGAAGGCTTCACCCGGATGATGGAGTTACTCGAGCTTTCCGGCGAGTCGGCCGCGTTCTTCATCCAGTCCCGGAAGCACCGGGCGGTGCTTGCAAGCGAGGCCCTCAGCCTGATGGAGGCTGATGAAACACGGAGCGACCTACCGAGTGGCAGCTCGGAGGATTCATTCGATGAGAGGATCGGCTGCTATCGCATCATCCGGCGAATTGGTGCCGGCGGTGGCGGCGTGGTGTACGAGGCGGAACAGCAGGATCCGGTGCAACGCCGGGTCGCGCTGAAGGTGATCCGACTGGGGATGGATACCGAGCGCGTGATCGCCCGCTTCGATACGGAACGGCAGTCGCTTGCCTTGATGGATCACCCGAACATTGCCCGGGTGCTTGAGGCGGGGGCGACCAAGGGCGGGCGTCCCTATTTTGTCATGGAACTGGTGAAGGGCATGCGCATCACCGACTACTGTGACGCGGAACGCATGAGCGTTGCCAGCAGGCTCGCGCTTTTCATCCAGGTTTGTCACGCCATCCAGCATGCTCACCAGAAAGGCATCATCCACCGGGACATCAAACCCTCGAACATCGTGGTCGCGGTGCATGACGGCGTCGCGGTGCCGAAGGTGATCGACTTCGGAATTGCGAAGGCGACGGAGCCGATCCTGGAGCAGGCTGTTTCGACGGTGGTGGACCAACCGCTGGGGACGCCGGCTTTCATGAGTCCTGAACAAGTGGACATGGGAGGCATCGACATCGACACCCGTTGTGACGTCTATGGACTGGGAGCACTTCTCTACGAGCTTCTTGCGGGACGTCCCCCATTTGACGGCGATATGTTGATGCAATCCGGGATGTCGGAAATGCGTCGTATCCTGCTGGAAAAGGATCCGGTGACTCCCTCGGCGCTGTTGGATTCGCTTGGACCGGAAGCATCCGAGATTGCCGGTCGGCGTCGTTGTGAGAAAAGCCGGCTGATGTCTTTGCTTCGGGGCGATCTGGACTGGATCGTGATGAAGGCGATGGAGAAGGATCGCAACCGTCGTTACCAGACCGCGAATGCTCTGGCGGCGGACGTCAAACGTTATCTTGATAATGAGCCGGTCGTTGCGAGGAAACCGGGAAGATTCTATCTGATCGGGAAATTCGTCCGGCGCAATCGGGCCGCATGTTTCTCTGGCGCGGCGGTCGCGGTTTCGTTGGTCGTCGGGATGGGCGCGGCGACCGTGCTCTATCTCCGGGAAAGAGATGCCCTCGCGGAACAGGCACGACTTCGTGGAGTGGCGGAGACGGCGCGTGCCGAAGAGTCGCGTCTGCGCCAGCAAGCCCAGGCAAGGGCCAATGTGTCCCGGGTGGCGGTGCTGCTGAGTGAAGGACAGATCAGGGAAGCGGACGCCCTTTTGCAACAGAACCCGCTGTCTTCCATCGACCCTTCGCCGGAAGCGGCGGAGGTGTTCCGATCCCTGGGTGCTTGGAATGCCATTTACGGCCGCTGGGAGCAGGCCGTCCAGTGCTTCACTCTTCTCAGCCAAGCCAACCGGTTGGATCGGCGGGGCGACATTGTCGAAGGGCTGGATTTGCTTCATTCGGCACCCACGCTGCTCGAGCACGGCGACGTCGCCGGGTATGAACGCTTTCGAAGAGATGTGATGGATCGTTATCTTCCGGCGAAGAACTCTCTGGAGGCCGAGCATTTGCTGAAGGCGTGTCTGCTGCTTCCGGTGGATGCGGGAATCCTGGATCGTCTTGAGTCGACGGTCGAGATATGTCTTGCCGATATACCAAGTGCGAAGGGCTATCCGCTCCATCCGCAATGGCAGGCGTTTTCGACCACTCTGTATCATTTTCGACGCGGAGATACCCGGCAGGTTCAGGAGTGGGCGGAACGATGTGCTGAGTTTGAGGATGAATCCGGGACGAGGACAGCGTCCGTCCTCTGTCTCACCGCGATGAATCACCACCGCCTGGGGGACCATCGGCAGGCGTCGGAGGATTTCGCCGCGGCCCGGGACATGATTCCGATGTCGGCCAACCGGAAGAACCGGACGGATCGTGAAATGCGGGGGACCTGGTTTTCCTGGGCGATCGCGCGGATTCTCCTCCGGGAAGCCGCACTCGTTATCGAAGCGAAACCGTAGGAACGAAGCAGTGGAGACCGAGCACCCATCGATCCAGTGAACTGATCCAACCATGAAATTGCTTTCACGTAGGGAAACCCACCTTCCCAAGATGATCCTGCTCTTCTGCCTCGTGGCGAGCGGGTTGCGAGCAGGGGAATCTCCTCTCGACCTTCGCTTTATCAAGCAGGCGAGCCAGCGCATGATTTTCAACGACGATCAGGCGCTGCCGCTTGGCGCGCTGGAGCCGGCTAAAATCGTGGGGTTGGAGCTGATGCACCCGGTCCGTCGGACGTCGGGCAGTGCGGAAGTGAGCGTCGCGCGGGGGCGGCTCATCGTTCAAGCACAGGAGGAATCCGACACCTCGGTCTGGTTTTCAGGATTCAATCCCTTCGCGACGTACAAAATCCGGATCGCGGGAGCAGGCGATGGCAGCAGTGTGGGAGTGGAGTTCATGCATCCGGGCGGGGAGTTGTTGCGGGTGGAGGCGCTCTGCGGGAACCAAACGGTCCGCGGAGTGCGGTGGAGCTTGAGACGCCAGGATGAGGTGTTGATACAGAGAGAATCCGAGGGATTCCGGCCTCGGAAGCTGGATAGCCCGGCGACTCTGATCGTCCAGATGGCGGCGGTGGGCTTCAATGTGTGTCTTGAGCAGCATGACATGGTGGAGCTGGTCGGTCGCGCGGATGTCGTTCAGCACCTCGACCTGAGGCGCCATGAGGTGCATCGGGGGACTTCGACGTGGCTGCGGGTCGCTGGCGGAGAGGGTTCCCGAGCTGCGATCGAGGGAGCGGTGGGGGAGCTGAGTCCCGGCTTGGGACAAGCGGATATCCGTGCCATCACCGACGAGGAAGGGACGCCGCTGATGGATGGCGGACGCCTGTGGTTCACGGCCACGACTCGGGGTGGAGGTCTGCCCCATCCCGCCCAGGGAGTCTTCAGCTTGAATCCTGGAATCTGGGATCTCCGTTTCGAGGGAATGATCGCCTTCGACCGAGGCGATGGTCTGCTCCGCAACGAGCTTGCCTCACATCTGTTTCTGCATCGCCCCAGCGGGGAATGGCGGGGTTGGACGACCGCCTTTTCCGCATTCGGGGATCCCGGGAAGAAGGAGCGGAAGGAGATCCTGGCCGTAAGCTCGACCAAGGATCCCCGGCGGGGGTTTTCAGTCATGAGATCCGCGCCCGCGGGATTGGTCGGCGATTTCGAGGATCCGCATGGCGTGTATGATGCCGAAACAAAAACCTGGAGGCTTCTGCTGTGCCAGAACGTGGGCGGCTATAAGGCGGCGGTCTTTGAATCTCACCGCTGGGACGGCGGGTTCAGCCGGATTGCCGGACCGGTTGCGGCCGACAGCACTGGCACCACGATCCAGAAGGTCGGCGGCGTGCGCTACGCCTTCTTTGGTGGTTCGGATCGTCAATTTCACGTTTGCAGCTTTCCGGAGCTCAAGCCGTTCGGGGCGTTGGAGCTCGATTTGCCGCCGTGGTCGGAGGACGGCAACGGCAGGGTGTGGCCCTGTCTCGTTCCGCTGCCGGAGGGAAGCCCGGCGCCCTACCTGCTACTGACGTTCGACCGCAGTAATTTCCCCGGCATGACCGGCCCCAACTGGACCTACGGAGCGCTCCATGCCTACTACGGATTTCCCAAGAGCCGGTGATCTGGGGTCCGACTCGAGTGATTGGATCAAAGGATATGAGGCTCGCTTGAAACGAGGTCCGCGCCTGCACGGAGGATTCCGCGGATCCGGTCTGCGGGGGCGAAATACACGAGAGCTTCCTTGAGGATCATTCCTTCGCGGCCTCCACGCATTTGAGCCGGATGTGCGGCTGTAGAGCCCAAGCCAGATACGGCTTTGTTGCGGGGGAAAGGTGTCGAACCACGACGACGGGAGCGCGAAGGGATTGGGGGAGGTCCGACAGCAGGGAGCGCAAGGCATCTTCGCCGCCCCGGAGATGAAAGCAGGACTATGCCATGCCGAGCCCGTGGATTTTCCATCAGATCAGGCAGGGGTTCGGAGGTTAGAGTTCGGTTTGGAGGAACCAGCGGAGGGCGGGGACGACTTCGATGTTCGCGGGGGGGTGCTGGTGCCGGCCGGGAGGGCTTCGAGATGCAGCAGGAGGAGTTGCGCGTCCGGGTGAACGGCTTGCGCTTCGAGAAGGGAACGGGTTTCGCGTCCGAGGGTTTTGGGATCAGTGGCGTCGGCGCAGACTTGGACGAGCAGGGTCTGGCCGGTGGCGTCGATGGCGTGGAAATCGACTTCATTGCCCTGCGGGGTGCGGAGGTAGTGGAGCTCGCAGCCGCGGCGCTGGAGTTCGATGAGAACGGCGGCCTCCAAGGCGTGCTCAAGGTTGGCGCGACCAGACCGGGATGAGACCGGGATCGATGGGGTAGGCTTTGCGGGGATTGACCATGCGCTGGCGCTCCGAGGCGGAGAGCATGGAGGTGGTGCGGATGAGGAAGGCATCCTCGAAGTGGGCGACATTCGGGATGCGAGTTGCTGAGCGAAGTCAGCTTCATTCTCGCAACTCGTTGGGACAAAGGTGGCTCGGGACGGGATCGAACCGCCGACACGCGGATTTTCAATCCGCTGCTCTACCAACTGAGCTACCGAGCCTTGGTGCCCCCTGAAGGTGGGCGCGGATTTAGGGCCGCGACCTGGGGTTTGACAACCGAAAAAATCATTCTTCTTCGGGTTTCGTGTGCTCTAACAGAACCACCGTGGGTCAGGGCTGCGGCCAGAGGTAACGAAGGACCAGTTTGCCGACCTTTTCGAGCATCTCGGGTCGCACCTTTTCGAGAGTGTCGCCGGGTTGGTGCCAGTAATCCATGGTCGTGAAGTCACCGATCAGATGAACGCAGGGAACTCCGGCGTACTGGAGGGGGAGGTGGTCGTCCACGATCTGACCCGGGGACGGGCGGACACCGGCAGGGAAGTCAAGATCCCCAGCAAGGGCCGGAATGGCGGCCTTGAAGGAGGCGGGAGCTTCCGGGTTGTAAAGGAGGGGGTGATCGGGATCTCCGACGATATCCAGGACGACGCCCAGGGCCGGCCGGGTGGGACGGCGCATGAGGTTGCGGGCGAAGTTCTTGGACCCGTAAAGCCCGTCGCTGGGGGTGATGTTCTCGCCCCAGGCCTCTTCGCCATCGAAGAAGACGAATTCCACCTTGGCGGCGGTGGCGGGGTCGGTGGAGAGCACGCGCGCCATCTCCAGCATGATGCCGGTCGAGGAGCCTCCATCGTTCGCGCCGACAAAGGGGAAGGGAAGGTGCTTTGAGTCGATGTGCCCGCCGATAAGGATGGGCGGGGAAGCGGGATAGGCCGGAGCCGAGCGATGACGGGCGATGACGTTGAGAAATGTGACGACGCCGCGGGGCGTTTCGGCCTGGAAGGGTTCCCGGCGGACGACCCACCCTTGATCGGAAAGAACCTTGTCGAGGTAATCCACGGTTTTGGAATAGCCCGTGGAGCCCGGGGGGCGCGGCCCGAAAGCGACGATGTTCGATACGTGGCGATGGGCGTTTTCGCCGGAAAAGGCCTCGGCCAGCTCGGTCGCGACGGATTCCCGCTGAGGAGACGGGGCGGACGTGTCGGCGGACTCCGTCTTTTTGCAAGCGACCGAAGCCAGGGCGAGGATCGCGCCCGTGGTGGCGAAGAGGCGGAATGCCATGGGGCGGGGACGTTCAGACTTCGCCGACTCCGAGCAACTCGAGGATGCGCTGGAGGTCGTCGTTGCCATAGTATTCGAGCTCGATTCTGCCCTTCTTCGCGCCGTGCTGAACGGTGACGTGGGTGGCAAAATGGTCGCGGAGGCGGCTCTGGATCGCGCGCAGGTGCGAATCGGCTTCGGACTGGGCGGCGGTCGAGACGGGCTTGGAACCTTTCTTCGATTCGGCACCGCCGTTCGAGAGTTCCTGGGACAGCTTCTCCGCGGCGCGGACGGTCATCGATTTCCGCAGGATCTGGTCGCTGGCGAGGAGCTGGACGTCCTTGTCCTTGATTGCGAGGATGGCCTTGGCGTGGCCGACGCTGAGGTGGCTCTGGGCGACGAGAACCTGGATGTCCGGATGGAGTTCCAGCAGGCGCATGGCGTTGGCGACGCTGGCGCGGGATTTGCCGACGCGGGTGCCGATCTCTTCCTGTTTCATCGAGAACTCCTTGGCGAGGCGGACGTAACCGGCGGCTTCTTCGATGGGGTTGAGATCCTCGCGCTGGAGGTTCTCGATGAGGGCCATTTCGAGCACGTCGCGATCGGACGCCTCGCGCTCGATGACGGGCACGGTTTTCAGGCCGAGCTTCTTGGAGGCACGCCAGCGGCGTTCGCCGGCGATGAGCTCGTATTTTCCGTCCACTTTGCGGACGATAAGCGGCTGGATGATGCCGTGCTGGCGGATGGATTCGACGAGTTCATCCAGCGGCGACTCGACGAAATGGGTCCGCGGTTGGAGCGGGCTTGGCACCACTTGGTCGATCGGCACCTCGCGGGCATGGCCGGCTCCGTCGCCCGCCTCTTGTGAGGGGGCATTGTCCTGTTTTCGGATGAGAGCGCCGAGTCCTTTGCCTAGTGCCTGTTTCGACATGGGGCGACGAAGCTGGCAAAGCTGGGGGTGGTAAGCCAAGCGGATTCGTGAAGGAAACGGGAATCGCTGGAATTCCGAGACGCTTGACCTCGCCGGAGGAGGAGGTCATCCGTCTGGCATGAAAATTTGGATATGGAGCGCCTGGATCGGGGCGGTATTGAGCGGGGTCGGTTTTTCCCAAAACGCGGCCCCGGTGGAGGTGGTGAAATCGGCGGAAACGGCCGTGCAGGAACTCGGCGACAAGATCGTGCGCGGAGAGCATGAGGCGGCGGTGGAGAGCATGTATCCACAGTGGAAGGAGCGGATGGCCAATCGCAGTGGCGGGATGGAGAAATTGGAGCAAAGCCTGCGTGGCATCGGAGATCTGCTGGCCCGCAGCGGCATCAGCGTGATTTCCGTGAGAACCTACGGTGTGCCCAGTTCCCACGAGGTCTGGCCGGGAAAATCGGTCGACGGCTCCCCGGTTTACACCAAGTGGCTGGTGCTGGTGCCGACGGTGACCCGCATGCGGCTGCTGCAGGAGGGGAATCCGAAGCCGGTGTTGATCGACAGTTACGGCTTTCAGGTCGCGATCTCCGACAAGCAGGAAGGCGGCTGGAAATTCATCAACGGCTCGGACGTCAGTGTGGCGGACCTGAGGTCGATGTTCACCTCCTTGCCGGGCAATCTGGAGCTGCCCGCGGTGAAGCGTGAGGAAGTCAAGTGACCCGGACATGGCCCGCAACAAGAACTCCCGGATGGAGAAGGAAGCGAAGCTTCACCGCAAGCTGCTGAAACTGTGGCAACGCGGCCAGAGCGAGCTGTGCGAGGTGAGGGAGTCGGACATCCACGGGCGTGGCGTCTATGCCACGCGGGATATCGCTCCGGAGACCGAGATCATCGAATACATCGGCGAACTCATCGACAAGGAGGAGAGCGAGCGGCGGGCGTGGGCGCAGGCCGAGCATGCGGAGCAGACCGGCGACGCCGCGGTTTATATTTTCACTCTGGACGACGACTGGGACATCGATGGCAACGTGCCTTGGAACACGGCGCGCCTGATCAACCACTCCTGCGATCCCAACTGCGAAGCGTGGGTCGTGGAGGACAAGATCGTGATCTACTCACTGCGCGACATCCGCGAGGGCGAGGAGCTGACCTTTGACTACGGCTTCGACATCGAGTGCTACGAGGATCACCCCTGCCGCTGCGGCCGGCCGGGCTGCGTCGGTTACATCGTGAGCCGCGAGCAATGGGACCAGCTCAGCGAGCGGCTGGCGGGAAAGAAGGCGGGCTGATCACCACGAACCGACCGTCACGCCCACGCGGACATAGGGCGAGCCCTCGGCGTCGCCGAGGCCGGGCGTGATGTACGTGCGGCCGCCGGGGCTGGTGATCCTCAATTCGTTTCCAAAAGTGTAGCCGGCTCCGAGGTCGAGCCATACGTCGCCACCGAGGCGTTGGCGGAAGATCAACCCGGCACGGGCGGAGTCGTAGTCGAGCTGGGCATCCTGCCCCGCGAATCGGGTGCTCCAGTTTCCTCCACCCCACGCGGCTTCGAGGCCGAGGTGCCGGTCCTCCCCGAGGTCGCGGCGGATCACGAAGCGGGTGCCGTAGAGAAAGGTCGTCCAGTGATCGTTGATTTCCCAAAGAAACGCCGGGCCCGCGATCAGCGAGGGGTCGTTGGTGAGGTCCGCGCCGTAAACGGAAAGTCCCAGAAGCAGCGAATCGGAGAAGCGGTAGCCGACGCCAGCGGCAGCAGCGAAAAAGAAATCCCGGCTGTCGACGCTTTCGAAAGAGGAATGAATGCCAGGCTTGAGCATCACGCCGTAGAGCCAGCCGTCGTTCTGTCCGATGAAGAAGTTGTAGAAATCGACGCGATGCAGCGGATCTTCGATCTCTGGGGCCAGGGCGGACAGGCCGGGAGGTGTGTTCTCCAGATTGAACAGCGAGAAATCATAGGTCAGCGCCGGAAGCCAGGCGAGACCGCCGGGTGTTTCATACTGCCCGAGCAGGGCGAAGGCACCGATGTTGGTGAAGCTCATGCTCGCCGCGCCGGTGTCGAAATCCGTTCCGAAGGAGTGGGTCGCGCGCAGGCTGGCGACGTTGATGTATTCGCGGATGTCGAGCTGGTCCGTTTCGACGGGGGCGGGAGGAAGGGCGAGGGCGGTTCCGGCGATGAGCACGTGAATCATATTGTCTGGGATAATGAGTTCCGGCTACCCTCCACCTGCGATGCACGGAAACAAGTCAACATTGTTCGCCCAATCGGTTTATGACGCCCTCGGCCGGATTCCGTCCGGCAAGGTGACGACCTATAAGGAGCTCGGGAGGTCGATCGGGTGCGGCTCGCCGAGAGCGGTGGGCCAGGCGCTGCGGCGGAACCCGGACGCGCCCGAGGTGCCGTGCCACCGGGTGGTGCGCAGCGACGGCGGGCTGGGCGGCTATCAGGGAGAGACGGCGGGAGAGGGACTGGCGCGGAAAGAGAGTCTGCTGCGACAAGAAGGCGTTGTTTTCATGGATGAGAGGCGCGTGGATCTGACCTCGTCGGGTCACACCTTCGGTTAACGCCCGGCCAGCTCGATCACCCAGGAAACGATCGCGGCGATCGCCCCAAGCATCAGGAACATCAGCAAGAGACTGCGACCTTGTGCGCGGCGCTCGTTGCGGATTTCCCCCCGTGCGGCCTGCTCCTCGAAGCGGCGGTGGCGATCGCGGTCCACCAGATCGTCCGGAGGCGGAATCGTGGTTTCCCGCTCGATGAGCTCGAGTTCGAGTTGGCTCGGCAAGGCTTCCAGCTCGGCGATCTTCTCCTCCAGCTCGCGGCTTGCGTCGGCGAGCTGGTCGAGTTGTTCGTCGCGGGATTGTTTCCGGGCCATAGCGTCCCCCCAGATCAGCGGCTCAGCCAGGCGACCAGAGCGACGAGCCCGAGCCCCAGCACCGGAAGGTTGAACGCCAGCCCGCGAAGGAACTGTTGCTTGAACTCGCCCGAGCCGCCGCGGGAGCGACGGACTCCTTGGAAAATCGAGGCGCTGCGGGTACGGGCGAAGTGCTCGGCCGCCTGGGAGTATTCATCCTCGGCATGCTCGACGATGGCCAGCGCGCGATCGAGCTGACCGCTGAGCTGGTCGCGCGACCAGCCTTCTGGGTTGAGCTTTTCGATTTTGGAAAGATGGCCGGCAAAGCAACTTCGGCACTGCTCCAGGTCATCGATCTCCTGCCGCATTTCAAACACCTGGCGGTCGATCAAAGTGAGCGAGGAGGAGAGTCGGTCCGTCATTTCCACCTGGGAGCCGATCAGCTCGCGGCGACGGAAATTCAGCCGTTCGGTCTCCTGTTTCAGCCGCTCCAACTCCTCGCGCTGCGCCTGCAACTCCTCGAGCTGGGTCTGGGCCATGCGCAGGCGTCCTTCGACGTCGTCTCCGCTTCTGGCGGGCGCTCCGTCCATTTCGAGTTGGGTGTCGCGGATACGGATGTGGTGGGTGTGCTCTTTGGTTGCGGGCATTGCCTTGGGAAGGAGGCGGAACAGCGTCGAAGTTTTAAGGATTCGTCTGCTGTTTTTCCAGCGAAATGTTTGGATCTTCCGACCTTAATCATTTCCTTCATACCGTCGGACCGGAGTGGGAGGAATTCTTCGAAGCGAAATGAAAAGATCCCCGGGTGGATTCAGTAAGGAACGCCATAGCGATGAATAACCCACACGTTTCCCGGCGCCGTTTCCTCAAGTCCTCCTCGTTTGCCGCTGGCGCGGCGGCGTTTCCGAACCTGCTGCTCGGGCAGGACAAGGAAACCTCCAAGATGCTCCAAGTGGCCGCGGTCGGCTGCGGCGGCAAGGGTCGTGGAGATATTTCCGAGATCGCCACCGGCAATCGAATCGTCGCGCTCTGCGATGTGGATCACGTTCGTGCGAAGGATGCGTTCGATGCGTTCCCCGAGGCCAAGCGCTTCTTCGATTTCCGGGAGATGCTTTCGGAAATGGCGGATCAGATCGATGTGGTGACGGTTTCCACCGCCGATCACATGCACTTTCCCATCGCCCTCGAAGCGATGCGTCTCGGCAAGCCGGTCTTCGTGCAGAAGCCGCTGACCAATCGCATCTGGGAAGCACGGGCGCTGGCGCACGTGGCCAAGAAGAAGGGCCTGATGACGGTGATGGGGAACCAGGGCGCGACGACCGCGGGCACGCGGATTCTCCGCGAGTGGATCGAAGCCGGCCTGATCGGGGAGGTGACCGAGGTCCACTACTGGACGAATCGACCGATCTGGCCGCAGGGCAAGGGCCTCGATTTTCCCAAGGAAGCGGTGCCGGACACGCTCAACTGGGACGTCTGGCAGGGATCGGTGGCGGAGCGGCGGGACTACAGCCCGCGAATCCACCCCTTCGCCTGGCGCGGGTTCTGGGACTATGGCTGCGGCGCGCTGGGCGACATCGGTTGCCACAGCTTCAACTCCGCCTTCTGGGCCCTGAACCTGAGCGGCGACTTCATCGTCGAGGCCAGCGACGTGAGCGAGTTCGACGACGTGACCGCCCCGAGCCGCTCGACGATCGAGTATCTTTTCCCCGCGAAGAACGGTCGTGGCCCGGTCAAGGTGCTGTGGCAGGACGGCGTGGGCGATCCGAACACCGACAAGGATTTCGTGCGTCCTCCGGGCATTCCCGACGATCTTGAGCTGAACCACGAGTTCGGTCAGGTGTTCGTGGGCACCGAGGGCGTGATGTATTGCTCCGACGCCTACTGCGGGCGTCCGCCGCAGCTCTTCAATGAGAAGCTCATTGAGAAGTCGCGGACCATCAAACCGGTCTATGAACGGGTGAAGGGCGGACCGACCCAGGAGCTGGCCCGCGCCATCCGTGGGGAGGGGCCGAAGCCAATCTCGAATTTCGAGGATCACGCCGGGCCGTTGACCGAGATGGTGCTGGCCGGAAACCTGGCGGTGCGCCTTGGCAAGAAGGTCGACTGGGATTCCAAGGGCATGAAGGTCCGCGGATATCCTCAAGCGGACGAACTCCTGCGCCGCGAGTATTTCAAAGGCTGGGAGCCGGAGGGGGTGTAAGTCTTTTCGTTGGTGATCAACCTCCGGCGGCGATGGTGACGATCTCGATCACCGCGCCGTCGGAGACGGTGCGGTGGGCGTGTTCGCCGGGCGGCAGGGCTTCGCGGTCGAGTTCGATCACGACGGGCTTGCCGCCGAGACCGAGGTGATCGAGCAGCTTTGGCAGCGGCATTTCGTCGCCGGGCAGCTGCTGGGGTTGGCCGTTGAGAGTGATAGTCATCGGTCGGTCAGGCGGGATTGAGGATGGCTTCGTCCCAGTCCTTCCAGACGGGTTCGAGATCCTGGCCGCGGAGCATGGCGGCGATGTCCGCGGGGCTGCGGGAGTCGTCGATTTTGAACTGCTCGGTGGCGCGCTCGCAGCCGGAGCGGTTCTCCATTTCCACGCGGCGGCCGCGAACGGTCAGGTGCAAATCGTCGTGGCCGGCTCCGGTGTAGCCGCCGGGCTCCGTCTTCGCGCCGGCGGACATGTGGGTGATGCCCAGTGGTGCGAGCGCGTCGCGCAGTGGAGCGGGCTCGCGGGTGGAAAGCACCACCCCGACCTGGGGAAACATGAGCCGGAACGCCGCGACGAGCTGGATCAGGGCGCGGTCGGAGAGGAACAGGTTCGGGTCCGGGGTGTATTGGTAGTTTCCGGCGTAGGGCCGCATGCGGGGGAAGGCGACGGTGAGCTGCGCCTTCCAGCAATGTTTGAGGAGATACTCAAGGTGGGCGGCGAGGCTGAGGGCTTCCGTTTTCCAGTCCGCCAAGCCGAACAGTGCGCCGATGCCGATGCGCCGGAAGCCGCCGCGGTAGGCGCGCTCGGGGCAGTCGAGCCGCCAGTCGAAATGCTTTTTCGGCCCGGCCGTGTGAAGTCGCGTGTAGGCGGTCTCATCGTAGGTCTCCTGATAGACCACGAGGCCTTCGGCACCGTGGGAGACGATCTCGGCATACTGCGGGTCCTCCATCGGGCCGACCTCCAGAGCCAGCGTGGGGATGAAGGTGCGCAGGGCGTCGAGACACTCCTGCAGGTAGCCATCGGAGACGAATTTCGGATGCTCGCCGGCGACCAGCAGGATGTTGCGGAAGCCGAGGTCGTGGAGGTGGCGGGCCTCGCGCACGACCTGATCGACGCTCAGCGTGGTGCGGAGGATCGGGTTGTCGCGGGAGAAGCCGCAATAGCTGCAGTTGTTCACGCACTCGTTCGAAACGTAGAGCGGCGCGAACAGGCGCATGGTGCGGCCGAAATGGCGGCGGGTGACGGCGCGGGATTCGCGGGTCATGGCGCGCAGCCGGGCGTCGTCGCATGGCTGGATGAGCGCTTCGAACCGGCGGAGCAGCGGGCTGGGGCGGGCGAGCGCGTTCTGAAGTGTGGTGGAGAAGGCCATCGGGCGGCGGCAGTGTGGGCCCGGGCGGCGGGGCCGTCAAAGGGGTTTGGGTAGCGAGGGCTTGCCAATCGGGGATGAGCCCGGTTGTTTGCTGGTGAAGACCTTTCCATGACCGAGCCGATTGTTTGCAAACCCACGCCTTGGTTCCTGCTGCGAGCGGTGGCCATGCTCTTAATGTTCGGGATTTTCGCCGCAATGTTCTTCAAGGACGGCAAGTGGGGATACCGCGAACAGAACCTGGCGTGGTACACGTGGAAGGGCTTCGAGAAGGCTTCGGCCGACTTTGCTGCGCAGCGGAGCGAAATGGATGCCGCGGAGTGGAAGGCCTACGCCGCACAGCAGGAAATCGAGCTGCCGGAAGACCGCTCGATCCTGCCGCCCGATACGCCCGAGCGCCTGCCATGGCCCGAGATCCTCGGCGATTACGAGGCGATGAAGACGGGCGGGGAAAACCCGCGGACCAAGCTTTTCGATCCCTATCGGGAGGCCGTGGGCATGAAAGCGAAGGTTCCGGAGCACGATTTCATCGCTCAGAAGATTTTCGAACAGTGGGTCGTTTTCTGGATCTGCCTGGTGTTGGCGGCGGGGGCCTTGGTGGTGTTGCTGCGCACCTTGGGCCGCTCGATCAAACTGGAGGGAGGGAAGTTTTTCCCCGCGGGCGGCAAGCCGGTGGCGGTGGCGGATCTGAAGCGGATCGACCTGCGGCGCTGGCAGAACAAGGGGCTGGCCTATGCGTGGGCGGACGAGGCGGGCGGCGAGCGGAAGATCCGCATCGACGGCCTGACCTACGGCGGTTTCAAGAGCGAGGACGGCCAACCGGCGGAAAAACTCATGCAAGCCCTGTTGGCCGGGTTTTCCGGTGAGGTGATCGACTACGAGAAGCCGGCGGAAAGCCCGGTGCCGGAGCCCGGGGCCGGCGGTGACTGACAGCCGTTTTTTCGGGGTTGCATTGCCGGGTTGGCATCGCGTAATCCCTCCCCAACGCAACTACCACAAGCACATCCATGTCTGACAAGAGCATCGAAGACCGCGTCAAAGATATTATCGTGGACCAGCTCGGCGTGAACGCCGACCAGGTCACCCCGGAAGCCAAGTTCATCGAGGATCTCGGCGCGGACTCGCTCGACACCGTCGAACTGGTCATGGCTTTCGAAGAAGAATTCGAAATCGAAGTTCCGGACGAGGAAGCCGAAAAGCTCCAGTCCGTGGGCGACGTGATCACCTACGTGAAGGGCGCCCAAGGCTGATCAGCCCGAGGACGTGACTTTTACCCGAGGGGCGGGCCCGGTATCGGGTCCGCCCCTCGTGCTTTGCGGTTTCGCCGAATCCGGGGAAGGTTCCATCATGCATTCACGCGACGACGTCCAGTACGCCATGGAGACCACCAGGGTCCTCCTGACGCCCGACCGCCGGATCGACACCTTCGGCGACACCAGTTTCGAATTTCTGATGCTCAGCGAGCTGATGGACAGCGTGGGCAGTATCCGGCTTCGCTCCGGCAGGATCGAAGCCGTCCGCCCGCGGATCGTCCGGCCGGACAACCTCGACGGCATTGAAATGGAGGGCTTTGACGACAAGGCACGGGAGCGTTTCGAGCGCCTCGTGGCGAAAATGCGTGAAGCCGGTCACAAGCTGGCGTTTCTGCAGTATGGCTTCCGTTTCGCCCGCGGGCAGGTGCGCGAGGAACTCGTCACCTCGCCGCTGGACGACCTCCGCGGGCGGGTGTTGGAAGACGCCCGTCAGCGCGGCAACCCGGCTCAGGCGATCATTGAGGGTGTGGACGACGCCTGGGAGGTCTCGCTTTTCAAGTTCCTGCTGGAGATGATCGAGCATTCGATGCCGATCAACGGATTCGACTTCCAGCGGCGGGGACTTCTTTGAATCATTCGCGCCGATGAGTCTGTGGACCTTGATCCGGATCCTCGCGGGTCTGGCAGTGGCCGGCGTGGTGGTTTTCACCCTGCTGACCGTCCGCCATGTGAGGGAGGAACCGGTGGGTGGCGTCTTTTCGGAATGGATTCCGGTGGCGACCCACACGGCACCGCTCATCGCCCTGCCCAAGCCATCCGCTGATTCGCCGGAGATCGATCCGGGGGCGAAGCTCTTTGAAAAAGCCCGGCAATCGCTGGCCATCGGGGACCTGACCTTGGCACGCGACCGGCTGCGGCAGATCGCCACCGTTTACCCACGATCCGGTGCCGGGCCTGAAACGCGGCGGATCCTCAGCGAAATGAATCTCGATGAGCTGCTTTCGCCGAGCCGGACCGACGACAAGACCCTCTACAAGGTGAAGCGCGGCGATTCCTACCTCGCGATCGCCGCCCGGCACGACACCACACTGGACATGATCGTCCACCTCAACGGTTTGTTCGATTTGTCCAACCTCCAGCCCGGCGACGAACTGCTGTTGATGTCGCTGAATCTGCGGTTGCTGATCGAACCTGACCGGGAAACCCTCTCTCTCTGGAAGGGAGAGGATTTCGTAGCGGAATACCCTGCCCGGGAAATGGTGGGTCTGCGCGCGAGCACCAAGACGAAGATTGTCGGCAAACAGGGAATCCGCGACGGCCGGAGAATTCCGCCCAGTCATCCCGATTACCGGGGGGCGCAAAAGGTGCTTTCTCTGGAGTCGCCGGCGGTGGAAATCGCTGTCGCGCCCAAGGAAACTCCGAAAGATGCGGACGAACTCGCCCCCGGCGTCTATCTCAAGCCCGAACACATGGAAGAACTTGCTCTCCTTCTCCGACCGGGGAATGAGGTGGAAATCCGCTTGAGCGGGCGTTAGCTTCCGTCATCGGCCGCCAGCGTGGCGGCCCATTCCGTTGATCACCCATGCAGCTGTTGGAATTTGAAAAGCCGATCGTCGAGCTGGAGCGCGAGCTCGAAAAGCTCCGGACCAAGGCGGATTCGCAGGACATCGACATGTCCACGGAAATCTCCACGATGGAGGCGAAGCTGGCGGAGACCCGCCGCAGCATCTATCAAAACCTCACTCCCTGGCAACGCGTGCAGATCGCCCGTCACACCCAGCGTCCCTTCATGCTCGACTACCTCGCCCAGGTTTTCACCGACTACTGCGAACTCCATGGCGACCGGCGGATCGGCGACGATGAGGCGATGCCGGGCGGATTCGCAACCCTCGGCGGTCGCAGGGTGGTGGTGATCGGCCACCAGAAGGGGCGCGACACCAAGGAGAACCTGAAGCGCAATTTCGGCTCCGCCCACCCGGAAGGCTACCGCAAGGCGATGCGGCTGATGAAGCTGGCGGAGAAATTCAAACTGCCCATGGTGGCGTTGATCGATACCCCGGGTGCCTATCCCGGGATCGGTGCGGAAGAGCGGAACATCGCCGAGGCGATCGCCTACAACCTGCGGGAAATGATGTTGCTCAAGGTGCCCGTGGTGGCCGTGGTGCTCGGTGAGGGTGGTTCCGGCGGCGCGCTCGGGATCGGCGTGGCCGACCGTGTGCTGATGATGGAAAACGCTTACTATTCGGTGATCAGTCCCGAGGGCTGCGCGGCGATTCTTTGGAAACACCGCAAGCACGCGCCGGAAGCGGCGGAGGCGATGAAACTCGCTGCGCCGGATCTGCTGAAACTCGGACTGATCGATGGCGTCGTGCCGGAACCGCAGGGCGGTGCCCACCATGACCACAAGTTGGCGGCCCAGGCGCTCGGCGAGGCGGTGGGCGCGGCGATCGATGAACTCTCGAAGCTTCCCGTGGCCAAGCTGCTCGACGCGAGGTACGACAAGTTCCGCAAGTTCGGCGAGTGGACGGAGGTCTGACTTCGGCAGGCAAGGCCGCTTTTACATCCCGGCCTGCCAGAGCGCGGCCTGGATCTTGAAATCGACGAGGCAGCCTTCCTGCTCTTTTTGACGAAGAAAGCCGCGGACCTCGGAGAGTGGGACCTCGTGCACGGTGATGTCTTCCAGCCCGGTGCCGCCGCCATCCGCGACTTTCCGCAGATCGCGGGCAAGGAAGAGGTGGGTGGTCTCGCTGGTCATGCCCGCGGAGGTGGGGGAACTCAGAAGCAGCTCGATCTCGCCTGCTTCATAGCCGGTTTCCTCGCGCAGCTCGCGTCTCGCGGTTTCGGCGAGGTCTTCTCCCGCGAATTCGTCTTCGTCGCCCACCAGCCCGGCGGGGATCTCGATGACGCGCTTTTGCAGGGGAATCCGGAACTGTTCGATGAGCAGCAGCTGGTTTGCCGGCGTGATGGCGAGGATGCCGACGGCGGAGTCGGCGTTGGGTCGGCGGACGAAGTCCCAGTGGCCGTTGCGGTAGACTCCCAGCCAGGGGGTCTCGAAAAGCGTCTCGATCATGTGCAAAGATGTTCTGGAACCTGGACGTATGAAGGGCAGGTTTTCCCCGTCGCCCATGCCCCGCCACGATTTCCAGATTCCGCTCATCTTCAAGCACCGGGTGTGCTTCACCCGCGCTGCGTTCGATCCGGACAACGCGACCGTTCGCGAGTTGCTGGCGGAGGGCGGTGGCCGGCGTGTGCTGGTGGTGCTCGAGGACGCGGTCGCCGAGGCTTGGCCGGATCTCATTTCCGAAATGGAAGACTACTTCGCCGATCTAGGCTTCGATTGGCGCGGCGTGGCGATCCTCCCGGGCGGCGAGCCGGTGAAAGCCGATGACGCGCTGGTGCGGGAGGTTTGGACGCGGATCGACGAGCAACACATCGACCGCCATTCGTATCTCCTTGCGATCGGTGGCGGCGCGTTCCTCGATGCGGTCGGTTTCGCGGCGGCGACGGCGCACCGCGGGGTGAGGCTGGTGAGGTTTCCCACCACCACGCTTTCGCAGGACGACAGCGGGGTGGGGGTGAAGTGCGCGATCAATGGCTTCGGTAAGAAGAACTGGATCGGCTCCTTTGCGGTGCCGTTCGCGGTGGTGAATGACTTCCGTTTCCTGCACTCGCAGGACGAGGAGACGAAGCGTGCGGGCCTCATCGAGGCGGTGAAGGTCGCACTGGTGAAAGACGGCGATTTTTTCCGCTGGATCCATACTCATGCCGAGCGGCTCGCGGCCTTGGAGGAGGGGGTTTTCGAGGAATGCGTCGAGCGCTCGGCGCTGGCTCATGCGCGGCACATCGCTGAGGGCGGCGATCCATTTGAAACGGGCAGCAGCCGGCCGTTGGACTTTGGCCATTGGGCTGCCCACAAGCTGGAGCAGCTGAGCGATTTCGCCCTCAGCCACGCGCACGCGGTGGCGATCGGGGTGGCTCTCGACACGCTCTACTCGGCGAAATGCGGGCTGCTGCGCGAGTGCGATGCGGCGCGGGTGATGGACGTGCTGGAAGCGCTGCGACTACCGGTCTGGGACGAGGCGTTGGAGCTGCGGGACCCTGCGGGCCGGCGTCGGGTTCACCAAGGTCTCGAAGAGTTCCGCGAACATCTCGGAGGCGAGCTGACGGTGCTGCTGCTAAAGGACCTGGGACGGGGACAGGACGTGCATCATCTCGACGAAGGACTGGTCGAGTGCTGCATCGCGGAGCTGCGCGGAAGCCGCGACGTGCTGTTGCCGAAGGGATAGGAGTGATCGATCTCGCTCAGTCGTCTCTGCCGGGGGAGCGGCGGAAACTTTTCTTCTGCGAAAGCAGGCGTTTGTCCTGAATGGAGCGTTGCTTGGAGCGGCGCGAGCGGCGGCGTTTCTGGCGGCGGACTTTTTCAATTTCCTGCTGCCGTTTCGACGCCTTGCCGAGGCGGATTTCGTCGAGGGTGTCGCAGAGCTCCTTGCGCGCGTGGAAACGGTTGAGTTCGCGGGAGCGGGACGACTGGCATTTCACCTCGATGCCGGAGGGCTCGTGCTTCAGGTAAACGCAGGAGTGGGTCTTGTTGATCTTCTGCCCCCCGGAGCCGGAGCCGAGGATGAATTTCTCCGTGAGCTCGGCTTCGAGGACGCCGAGCTTCGCCATGCGCTCCTCAAGCGCGGCTTGTTTGTCGGGCGAAATCATAGGGCCACTGTGGCACGACCGTCCCGGTCGTAAAAGGCGCAGGGTGGGCACGCGATCATGCCACGGTGTCCTCAGCTTTGGACGCGGCTCACGTAGGCTTCCGCGGCGCGGCGGATGGCCCCGGCGACATCGGCTTCGGGCCTGGCGAAGGGAGGGACGAACCACGGATAGGAGCCGATCAAATCGGTGACGACGGCGACTTCTCCGTCGCAGGTCGTTTCTCCACAGCCGATGCCGATGGTGGGAACGGGGATCGTGGCGGTGAGCTCGGCGGCGACTTCAGGAATCACGCTCTCGAGAACGATGGCGAACACGCCGGCTTCGACGAGGGCGCGTGCACCTTCGCGCAATCCTTCGACCTGCTCGGGGGTGCGGCCTTTCTTTTTGTAGCCGCCTTCCTCGTGCACGCGTTGGGGGAGCATGCCGAGGTGGCCGCAGACGGGAATGCCGGCGGCGGTGAGCGCGGCGATCTTTTCCGCTTGGCGGACGCCGCCTTCGAGCTTCACGGCTCCCGCGCCGGCTTCGATGAGCTTGCGGCCGTTGGCGACGGTGGTTTCCGGATCGGGGTAGGTGCCGATGGGGAAGTCGCCTACGATGAGCGCCGTAGGTTGTGCGCGCGCCACGGCTGAGACGTGATGCAGCATGTGATCGAGCGTGACGTGGGTGGTGTCCGGATAGCCGAGCACGACCATGCCGAGGGAGTCGCCGACCAGCAGCATGTCGACGCCGGCTTCATCGAGGAGGCGTGCCGTGGGATAGTCATAGGCGGTGAGGACGGAGATGCGGCGTTTGCCTTTCCGTGCGCGCAGCGCCTGGGCTTTTGAAGGAAGTTTCAAGGATGCGGTATCAAGTTTCAAGCGGGCTGCGGGCTACCACTTGCTGCACACCTTTTGAAGCGGTGGCTCGCGGGTGTCGAGACGCTGGAGGTGGTCGTGGACGGTGAGGTCGTGGCCGGGGAGGCGGAGGTCGGGTTGGATCTCGGCAAGCGGTTCCAGCACGAAGCGTCTCAGCGTGAGACGCGGGTGGGGGAGTTCGAGATCGGGGGCGGAAACGATCCGGTCGCCGAGGTAAAGCAGGTCGGCATCGAGCGTGCGCGGGGCGTTGCGCTCGTTTCCGCGAACGCGGCGGAGGCGGGTTTCGATCTGGCGGGCGGCGGCGAGGAGGTCGTGCGGGCTGCCGGCATAAGCGAACTCGATGACGGTATTGAGAAAATCCGGCGAGCCGTCCGGGCAGGCGACCGGAGCCGCCTGGTAAATGGAGGCCTGGAGGACCGCGGAGTCGTTCTCTGCGATTTGTTGGAAGAAATCGCGCGCCGCCCGGAGATGGGCAAGGCGGTCGCCGAGGTTGGAGCCAAGGGCGATGCCGGCGCGTGGGATCATGGGCATGTTGATGCGGGTGGGAAACCCGCGCTCCTTATTTCAAACCCAGCACGTCCTGCATGTCGTAGAGGCCGGAGGGTTTGTCAGCGAGCCACACGGCGGCACGGACGGCACCGGCGGCGAAGGTCATGCGGGAGGAGGCCTTGTGGGTGAGTTCGACCCGTTCGCCATCGGCCGCGAACATGACGGTGTGATCGCCCACGACGTCGCCACCGCGGAGGGTGTGCATGCCGATCTCGCGCCTGGTGCGGGCACCGGTGATGCCGAAGCGGCCGTGTTTGACGTCGTCCTCGTAGCTGGTGCCGGTTTCTTCGTTGAGGATTTCCAGAAGGCGGCGGGCGGTGCCGGAGGGGGCGTCGATCTTATGACGGTGGTGCATTTCGGTCACCTCGATGTCGAAGCGGTCCTGGGTGAGGATCTGCGCGGCCTTGCGGGTGAGCCAGAAGAGGGTGTTGACGCCGACGGAGTAGTTCGGCGCGAAGACGATGGGCAGCGCCTTGGCGGCTTCGGCGATTGCGGCGCGTTCTTCATTGGTGTGCCCGGTGGTGCCGATCACGAGACGGGTGCCGTTTTTCAGCGCCGCTTCCAGCACATCCTTGGTGAAGGAGTGGATGGTGAAATCGATGGCTGTATCGGCCCCGACAATGGCTGTGGCGAGATCTTCGCCAGCATCGTGGGTGGCGGCGAGTTCGGTTTCGGAATGGGCCTCGGTGGCTGCGATGATGGCCTGGCCCATGCGGCCGGACTTTCCGGTGACGAGGATGCGGTTCATGGGTGGATCAAAGGAGATCGTGAGCTTCGAGGAGTCCGCGGAGCTGTTCCAGCTTGTCGTTTCCCAGGCCGACCAGCGGCAGGCGGAATTCCCGGGTGCAATGGCCTTGGAGGGCGACGGCTTCCTTGATGGGGACGGGATTGGTGTCCAGCGACATCAGGCCGCGGAAGAGCGGATACCACGTCTTCTGCATGGCGAGCGCCTCGTCGAACGACCCGTTGAGGCAGGCGCGGACGAGGCGGACCATGACGTCCGGGATGAGGTTCGAGGCTACTGATACGAGGCCGATCGCGCCGCAGGAAATGAAGGGCAGTGTGAGCGGGTCGTCGCCGGAGAGGATCGAAAAGTCCTCGGGCAGGGCTTGGACGAGCTGGTTGATGCGCTCGACGGATCCACCGGCTTCCTTGATCGCGACGATGGTCGGGCAATCCGCGGCGAGCCGGGCGGCGACCTCGACCGGGATCTCGATGGCGGAGCGGCCAGGGACGCTGTAAAGCATGACCGGCAGAGAGGTAGCGGAGGCGATCGCCTTGTAGTGCTGGTAGAGGCCCTCGGCGGACGGCTTGTTGTAGTAGGGGCAGACCTGGAGGGTGCCGGTGGCGCCGGCCTTTTCGGCAGCGACGGTCAGCTCGATGGCTTCGGCGGTCGCGTTGGCGCCGGTTCCGGCGAGCACTTCGCAGCGGCCGGCGGCGTATTCGACGGCGAGGCGGATGACCTCGATGTGCTCGTCCATGTCGAGCGTGGGCGATTCACCGGTGGTGCCGACCGGCACGACGCCGTCGATTCCGGCCTCGACCTGGCGGTCGATGAGGGCCTGGAATGCGGGACGGTCGATCCGGCCATCGCGGAAGGGGGTGATGAGAGCGGTGTAGGTGCCTCGGAAGCTCATGGGCGGGAGAGTGAACGGGGACGCACGAACGTCCAACATCGAACATCGGGGTTGTCGGAAAAAACCGCGGGGGACGCAAAGGGGCGTCGTGCCGAACTCAGGGCTGCTCGCGGACGAGCTTGCCGTTCTTCCAGACGATGAGGGGGAGTCCGAGACGTTTGTGCTCCGCCCGAAGCTTGCGGGCGGCGCGGTGTTGGGCTTGGAGCGCGATCCGAGCATCCTCCGGCAGGATGGAGGCTTTCATGGGGCTGAGCGGAGCTGGATGCTTGGGCGCGACCATCGGGAAGTCATGAAGTGACTGACGTCACGGATAGCGTGCGTTTCAGACGTTGCCAAGGCCTCAAAGCGCAGCTCTTCGGAGGTCCAGATCCGCCATCGATCCGAAAGCGGGAGGTAGAGTTCGACGAGATTGGCCAGGATTCGGTCGTAGCGGCGGAGGATGTCAGTCGTCCGGGACGTCGTGGCCGCCCATCTTCACCCGCTGCCGGACGCGGGCAGCCTTGCGGCCGACGCTGGCGGGATCGAAGGGGGAAAGGCCGCGGGCGATCTCGTCGTTGTTGAGAAAACGCATGCCTTTGAGTTCACGGGTCAATAGCTCGCGGGCGAAGGTGGTTTTTCCCGCGCCGTTGGGTCCGCCGATGAGGAGGAGTTCGGGCATGAATCAGAGCCGGTAGGGCAGGTGGATGTCGGCATTTTCCTCGGGAAAATCAGAGGTATTGCGCGTCGTGAGACGGCAGCCGGTCAGGCGGGCGGTGGCGAGGATGATGGCGTCGGGGAGGCGCAATTTCGGGACGTGATGGCGGCGTAGGGTCACGGCGGCCTCGGCGATCTCGGGCGTGAGTTCGATGACGTCGAACTGGGAGAGGAAGTTGCGTGCGATGTCCTCCGCTGCGGTGTCTCGGACGCCGACCATGATTTCCATCCACGTGATGCGGCTGATGCAGCGGCGGTGATAGGGGGACAAGGTGACCTGCGCCTCCGGAATGCCATTGAGGAAATCGATGAGAATGCAGGTGTCGAAGCAACCGGTCATGGTCCTCAAGGCGTCAGTCCCACTCCGAGCGGAGGTCCTGTTGATAGGTGAGGCCGTCTCCCAAGCGACCTTGAAGCGCTCCGAAACCTTCGAGAGGTGCCGGAGGGCGGATGCTGGCACCTTTTCGGCGGACGAGGTATTCCGCGACCGCTTCCCGCAGCACGGATGCACGCGAAGCGGCCTGGTCCTTGGCAAGGCCGTCCAACGCTTTCAGGGCATCATCCTCGATGTCCACGATCGTACGCTTCATGACGATAGCGTCGCGTGATGCCTACTGATGTCAAGAAATGATATCAGTTGTCAAATTTCGATATCGCCCTCGAAAACGAAATCCGCCGGACCGGTGAGGGTGACGTTTTGAAACGACTGCCCGTCCACCTTTTCAAAGCCGATTTCGAGGGTGTCGCCCCCTTTCACATCGACCTTCACCGGCGAGGGTGCGTCGGTGAGGAGGTGGTGCATCAGGGCGCAGGCGACCATGCCGGTGCCGCAAGCGAGGGTCTCGTCCTCGACGCCGCGTTCGTAGGTGCGGATGGCGATGTGGCCGGGGGCGAGCACGGTCGCGAAGTTGGCGTTGGTGCCGTTGGGGGCGAAACGCTCGTGGAAACGAATGGCGCGGCCATGGGTGGCGACGTCGGTGTTCTCGAGGTCGTCGACGAAGGCGACGACGTGGGGAACGCCGGTATTGACGAAGTGCAGCGTGGTATCGAGACCGGGGACCGAGGCACCACTGTCGATGGCGAGGTCCTTGGGCTCGGACATGGCGATGCGGATGTTTTCGTCCACGATCTCGGCGGCGAGGATGCCGGCTATGGTTTCGAAGGTGACCTTTTCCGGCAGTTCCTCCATGAGCGCCGACGTGAAGCGGCCGAAGCAACGCGCGCCATTTCCGCACATTTCAGCCTCGCCGCCATCAGCATTGTAGTAGCGGAACCGGAAGTCGGCGCCGTTCTCGGCGGGCTCGACGGCGAGCAGGCCATCCGCGCCAACGCCGCGGTGGCGGTCGCAAAGATGGGCGATCTGATCGCGGTCGAGCTTGAGGGAGAGATCGCGGTTGTCGACGACGACGAAGTCGTTGCCGGCACCGTTCATTTTGTAGAAGTGAAGGAGCATCGGATGCCGATTGGGGATTGGAGATTGCCGAGCGTGGATGTCAGGAAGCGTGCGTGGCCTCGATCAGCGGGGTGACGAAGTCGCGGACGGCTTCGGCGGCGTGGTCGGGGTGGAGCTCGATCTGTTTCACGATCGCCGAACCGACGATCACACCGTTTCCTGCCTTGGCAACCATGGCGGCCTGCTCGGGCGTGGTGATGCCGAAGCCGACGCAGACGGGGGTTTGCGTGTGGCGGGTGATGCGGGCGACCTGATCGGCGATCTGCTCGGAGGGAGCGACGTGGCCGCCGGTGACGCCGGTGCGGGAGAGGGCGTAGATGAAGCCCTCGGCGTCGCCAGCGAGGAGTGGCACGCGGTTGTCGGGCGTGGTTGGGGCGATGAGGCGGATGTGCCGCAGGCCTTCGCCGCGGGCGAGGTCGGTGTTCAGCTTGGCTTCATCCGGTGGCAGGTCGAGGAGCAGGATGCCATCGGCACCGGCGGCGGCGGCATCGGCGTGGAACTTCTCGTAGCCGTAGGTGAAAACGGGATTGAGGTAGGTGAAGAGAACGATGGGGGTGTCGTGCGTTTCGCGGAACGCTCGGATCAGGTCGAGCACGCGCCGGGTGGTCATGCCGGCCTTGAGGGCGCGGTCGGCGGCCATCTGGTTGACGATGCCATCGGCCAGCGGGTCGGAAAAAGGAACGCCGAGTTCGATCACGTCGGCTCCGGCATCGGCGAGGGCGCGGACGACTTCCAGCGAGGTGTCGAAGGACGGGTCGCCGGCGCAGACGTAGGCGACGAAGGCCTTGCGGTTTTCGGCGCGGAGTCGGTCGAAGGTGGCGTCGATGCGGTTCATGGGCGGGTGGAGATAGGTCCGGGACGGACGAAAGAAAAGTGCGGAGTGCTGGTTCCGAGCCTTGTGAAAACTTTCACAAACCGCTTGAGGGGCGGGACGGGGCGCGGCATGGTCCCGCCGCCTGCCATGGTTTCCGAGAACACCCAAATCGCTCACGCGGCCTACGATTCGAAGATCGAGGGCAATGTCATTGTCACCCGCGTCGATGCCGCGATGAACTGGATGCGCAAGAACTCGCTTTGGCCGATGCCGATGGGCCTGGCCTGCTGCGCGATCGAAATGATGGCGACGGCGTGCTCGCGCTTCGACCTCTCGCGCTTCGGCATGGAGGTGATGCGTTTTTCGCCGCGCCAGGCGGACGTGATGATCGTTTCCGGCACGGTGACCTACAAGATGGCGCTGGCGGTGAAGCGGATCTGGGACCAGATGCCGGAGCCGAAGTGGTGCATCGCCATGGGTGCCTGCGCGTCAAGCGGCGGCATGTATCGCAGCTACGCGACGCTGCAGGGGATCGACCGGCTGATTCCCGTGGACGTTTACATCTCCGGCTGCCCTCCGCGGCCCGAGGCGCTGATCCAGGGCCTGATGAAGGTTCAGGAAAAAATCGAGAAGAGCCACGCGCTGACGGAACAGAAGAAGGAATTTTTTGAAGACATCGCATCCTGACCGGCCATGAGCAACGCGATTGAAGACATCGAGGCGATCCGTGGAAAGTGGCCCGAAGGGGTGGTGGACGTGGTGGATTACCGGGGCGAGCACACCGTGGAGGTGAAGCTTGAGGTCCTGGCCGGGGTGATGGCCTTCTGCCGCAAGGAGTGCGGTTACGATTTCCTGCTGGATGTCTCAAGTCTCGACCACTTCGGGGAGCATCCGAGGTTCGAGATGGTTTACGAGCTGGCAACCATCGATGACGCCAAGCACCTGCGGGTGCGGGCGAAGGTCGCGGAAGACGAGGAAGTGCCGACGGTGGTGCCTCTCTGGGCGGGTGCCGAGTGGCACGAGCGCGAGGTGTACGACATGATGGGGATCCGCTTCAAGGACCACCCGGACCTGCGCCGCATCCTCATGTGGGAGGGCTACCCCTTCCACCCGCTGCGCAAGGATTTCCCGCTGGCGGGCCGCCCGAGCGAAATGCCGGATGTGGCGTTCAGTGACAAGGCGCCGTTGGAAGGCGGGCCGTTTGTGACCAGCCCCGGGGTGAAGGGCCCGGTGCGTCGTGAGCCGCGGTCGCGGGCGATCGACTGATTTTTTCGAGCCGTTCATCACAAGGAAGGGAGCGCACATGAATCGTGGCCTCTCCTTCGTGTCGGTCGACTGGGGGCGTTTCGGCGTCGTGGTGCTGGTGTCGGTTCTGGTCTCGATCGAAGCGACGCTGAGTTTGTCGGGAGGGCCCGGGAAGGTCCCCGAGGTTTACCTCACGCTTGGCCTGAGCCGCGATGGAATGGCAGCGGGGAAATTCTGGCAGCTGATCAGCTACGCGTTGCTTCATGGGGGATGGCTCCATCTTCTGCCGAACGCCGTCGCGCTGGTCTGGCTGGCCCCACAGGTCCACCGGATTCTTGGCGGCAAGGCCCTTGGTTTCAATCTCGCCGGCGGGGTGCTGGCGGGAGGTCTGGCCCACCTGGCGTTGGCGGATCCGGGCGAGCTGCTGATCGGAGTGTCCGGGGGGGTGAGCGCCGTTCTGTTGTTGCTGACGTCTCTCGCGCCTGAATCGAAGGTGCGCTTTCTCCGGATTTCGGCGGGCAATCTTGGAAAAGGAATTCTGATCGCCTCGGCGGTATTGACCGCCCTGTCGCCGCGGTTCGGGTTGCTCCCCGAGGCTTGGGATGGGGAACGGGGCGAGGGGGTTTTCAAGATCGCCCACGCCTGTCATCTGGGCGGAGGTCTTTTCGGGTGGGCGATGGGTCGTTGGGTTTTGAGACCACGGGCCGACTTGAAAAAACTAAGGGCCGCCCGCGCGCGTCGCGAGGGCAGCCCCTGAGGAAAAGAGCGGATTTACCAAGGGCCGCTGGGACGGCGGGGCCGCTGCTGTTGCTGTTGTTGGAGCCGCTGATAATTCTCCATGGCTTGGCCGCGGCGGTTGTTTTGCTGCTGTTGTGGCTGGGCTTGGGGCGCTTGCCGTTGGGGCGGCTCCGGCCGCGAATGGATCCGGGGAGCCGGGCGGGTGCGGTCGGCCTGCTCGCGGCGGGCCTGTTGCTGCCAGGTGGAGCGTTGGTTCTGCGCAGCCTGTTGCTGCTGTTGTTGCCAGCGCGATCGTTGGCTCGGCGCGGCCTGCGGTTGCTGGCGCACCGCTTGTTGCCGGGCGGCGGCTCGCTGGTTCCAGAGATTCGGAGCCTGGCGGGCGTCGTTATTCCGGCTGTCGAACTGCGGGCGGCCCTGCGGCGCACGGTTCTGCTGGCGCTGGAAATTGGCGGCGCGCTGGACCTGCTGGCGCTGCCATCCGGAAACGGCGGAGTCCTGGCGGACGCGGACGTTCTGCGCCCACTGGTAGTTCCTTTGGCGGAGAAGCGCCTGCCGATCCCGGTAGTTCTGGAGCTGGCGGAAGCGCACTTCACGGGGAGTCGGGCACGCACCGCGACCACTCCAGCCATAGGGGTGGGGGGCGTGGTAGATCGGCCGCGGGCAGTAGCCGGACGGGTAGTATCCGTAGAGGAACGGATCGTAGTAGAGACTGCGTTGCACGTCGTAGTAGCAGCGGACGGTGGGATCGTACAACCAGCGGCTGCTGCTGGTGTGGACGAAGGTGGTTCCGCCACCGCCGGCATAGCCGTAGGAGGCGGAATAGTCGGCGCCGTAGGGGTCGTAGGCGCAGGAGGAGAGCCCTGCGGCGGCAAGCGCGAGCAGGGCGACGGTGCGGATGGTGGCCATCATGGTCATTGGGACGAGGGTTCGGTGATTTTATTCATGCGACGCGTCATCGTTGACACTCCGGCCGGGCTTCCGTTTTCTCGGCGTTCGAATGAAGTCAGAAGCGCCGATATTGGTAACGGGCGGGGCGGGGTACATCGGGTCGCATACGGTGCGGCTTCTCGCCGAGCAGGGAAGGAAAGTCGTGGTGCTGGACAATCTGGTCTTCGGCCACCGCGAGGCGGTGATTTCGGAAGGGGTGGAGTTCGTGGAAGGAGCCGTCGGCGACCGTGCGTTGCTTGAGTCGCTTTTCAAGAAACACGGGTTTTCCGCAGTCGTCCACTTCGCGGCATACGCCTACGTGGGAGAATCTGTCAGCAATCCGCTGAAATACTACCGCAACAATACGGCGGAGCCTCTCACGCTGCTGGAGGTGATGCAGGAGCACGGCTGCAAGTGCTTCGTCTTTTCGTCCACTTGCGCCACCTACGGCGTTCCCGCATCGATCCCGATCGTCGAATCCAACCCGCAGGACCCGATCAATCCCTACGGCCGCAGCAAGCTGATGGTGGAGTGGATGCTGCGGGACTGCGATCATGCCTGGGGCCTGAAGAGCGCCTGCCTGCGCTACTTCAATGCCAGCGGCGCGGCGGAGGACGGTGCCATCGGTGAGGACCATGACCCGGAAACCCACCTTATTCCCCGAGTGCTGATGGCCGTGACCGGCGAAATTTCGCACGTCGATGTGTTCGGCACCGACTACCCGACTCCGGATGGCACCTGCATCCGCGATTACATTCACGTCAACGACCTCGCCGACGCCCATGCCAAGGCGCTCGACCACCTTGCGGGAGGAGGCGATTCGATCCGCTGCAATCTGGGGACCGGCGTCGGGGTCTCGGTGCGCGAAATCATCGATGCGGTCGAAGAAGTGACCGGGAAAAAGGTTCCGGTGCAGCTCGGGCCTCGTCGTGAGGGAGATCCGCCCCAGTTGCTTGCCGACCCCTCCCTGGCTCGCGAGCAAATTGGCTGGGAGGCGCAGCACAAGGACGTCCGCGATATGGTGAAATCCGCCTGGGCGTGGATGAACGGACCCCATCAGGGACGCTATCCCCGGTAAGGGGTATGTATTCTCGATGTAATCACATTCCGGCTTGCCATCCCATGTAGCAGAGGCCAAAGTCTTCAAAGCAAAACCCATGATTCCTCACTCATCCAAACGCTCCCGTGGCTTTACGCTGGTCGAGCTATTGGTGGTCGTCCTGATCATCAGCATCCTGCTGACCCTTGGCTCCGCCGCCCTTCGGGGTGCGGGGGGCAAAGGGGTGACGACCGCCGTGGCGACCTCCGAAGCGATTTTTGAAGAAGCCCGTTCGGTCGCGATCGGGAAAGGGACCACCTCGCGGGTTCTCGTCGATGTCGGCAACGTGCGGTCCGACACCTACCTTCGGCGCATCCTGGTGGCTTACCTCGCTCTTGATGAAGACGGCAACCCGGTCGAAGGCGACTGGGAGTTGTCCAGTCGGGGCTACACCTTCCCTGATGGAGTGTTTTTCAGCCAGCAGTTCAGCAAAAAGGACTTCCAGTCCGGGGGCGGCGGTCAGATGGACGAGATGACCCTCTCCGGAGTCTCCGGCCTCTTCAATGGCCGTTACCTCTATTACGAATTCAATTCGGAAGGCATCTGCACCACCGGCTTGAGTCCGACGGGAGACTACCAGAGCCCGAGCTTTGTCATCGGCCACGGTGCCCTGCCGAGCGGCAGCCCCGACCCGCGCACGACTTCTGAAGGTCGGCGGAATTTCGGCGGCTTCGTGATCTGGCGCAACGGTGCCACCTCGACCTTCCGCGATCCTTCCCAGATCCTCGGCGATCGCGATCCAACCACCTTCTGACCCGCATGAAACCCACTACAAATGTCGGCCGTGCCCGCGGCTTCACGCTCATGGAAACCGTCATCGCCATCGGCGTGTTGGCGGTGCTTTTGACCGCTTTCCTCGCGGTGTTCGGCCCGGCGGCCCAAGGCATTCGCAAGGCGGTCAGTGTGCAGGACGCGGACCGCTTGGCCTACGCATTGGAAAAAGAGTTGGTGACGTTGCGTGCGGGAGCGTCGGAGACCTACGCTACGGGGTTTGAAAAGGCTTACAACTGGATCCAGGAGAGTGCCGAAGAGCCGCTTCTGATCTACCAGTATAAAGGCGATCCGAAGTCCATCCGCGAAGACGGGACGATGGAGCCTTTCACCGAGGCCGATGGCACCGCCGGGCAGGACTTTATCATTCAGCCGGTGGTGCGTCGCCGCGACTCCGCCCAACTGGAGGAGGAGCTGCGGGCCATTCAAGGCCGGGTGTTCACTGCCAAACTCACGCAGCTCGTTTTTGACGGCGAAGCTTGGACCAAAGGCGAGTCCGGCGAGATCGTCGATCCCACGCCGGATGACAACGACGTCGTTTCCGGCAGCGGGGTGGAGTCCTATCCGGAAGCCGTGATCGCGTTCTCCGCGGAATTTTTCGAGGTTCCGAATTCCTCCTACGAATACATCAGCTCACGTCTGACCATGGATCGTCTGAAAAACCCGGTTTTCGTGCGCAACCTCGCCGTCCGGCGCTGACGATCCCCTTTGAGAAAGCCTATGAAAAACCCTTCAAAACCTTTCCGCCGCGGAGGCTTCACGCTGATCGAACTCATGGTCGCGATGGGGATCACGGCGGTCATCGTCACCGTGCTGGTAACGATCACCAGCGTCGCCACCGACACTTGGACGCGCAGTCGTTCGGAGGTCCGTGCGGCACGTCAGGCCAAAGTGATGCTCGATACGATGGCAAAGGACTTCGAGTCGATGGTTTCCCGCCGCGGCACCACCGCCGAATGGTTGTTTGCCGGGGTGGATACCAGCTCCGGGCTGCCGCGCGTGACGCAAAATTCCGGGAGTGCGGGAGCTGCGGCGCAGCTGACTTTCATGACCGCGGCGACGGACCGCTACGCCGGCCAGATCGGGAACGAAACCTACGACCAGGGCGGTGACGTCTCCTGCGTCTCCTACCGGCTGCGGTTCGACGATCCGATCAATGGCCAGCAGGATCCCGAATCATCGACCTACGTGATCTACCGGAAGCTCGTGAATCCGGACGAAACCTTTGAGAAGCTCCTGGGTGAACAGGACCTCAAGACCGCCTTCTCGACCTTCGAATCACAGGTGGACGATCAGCAGAACTTCGTGTGTGAAAACGTTCACCAATTCACCGTGACGTTCCTCGTCGAGGTTCCCCGCGCCTCGCAGGCCGGTGCCCAGGGCGGATACGATACCGTGCGCCTTACGCTTTCCACCGACCAGCCGACGGCCGAATTCCGGCTCGATGGCACCGGCATCGAGACCACGCTCCAATCCACCAACTATAGCACCGAGCAGATCCAGACCGGTCGGCTGACGGGGGTCGAGATCAGTATTTCGGTGCTCTCGGACGCGGCCATGGTGCGGCTCAAGACCGGAGGAAACCGCGGGCTGAATCCCGACGACTACGCGCGGAACGTGTACCACTACTCCCGCTTGGTGACGGTTCCTTCGATGTGACCGACTTCCTGCCCGCACCGTATCCGAGGTGCGGGCCTTTCTTTTTCATGATCTGAGGAACTCCACGGCTTCCTCCAGATCGGCCGGGCCGACGGCTTTTGAAACGAAGGCCGAGCCGGGTGAGTCGAGGAGGACGAAGCGGATGTCTCCCGCTTCGAACTTCTTGTCCTTGGACAGTTTCGCCATCACCTCATGGGTGTGGATGGCATCCGGCAGCCGGGTGGGAAGCTGAAAGCGTTTCAGCAGCGACAAGACCTGCGCCGAGGCTTCCGGCGTAAGCCCGGCGTGGCGTTCACTGAGGAAAAGAGCCGCGCGGATGCCGAGCGAAATCGCCTCGCCATGAAGCATCTCACCGTAGGAAACGGCTGCCTCGATGCCGTGGCCGATGGTGTGCCCGAAGTTCAGGAGCGCCCGGGTGCCGGAAGTTTCGCGCTCGTCCTCGATCACGATCGCGGCCTTGATGGCGACGTTGCGTGCGATGAGATCCACGGGCACGTCCGGCGAGGAGGGATTCACGGTGGCGAGTTCGCCGAGCATGGCCGCGTCGCGGATGGCGGCATGCTTGATGACCTCGGCGAAGCCTTCGCGAAACTCCCGCCCGGGGAGGGTGCGCAGGGTCTCGGGATCGATGAGGACCAGACATGGCTGGTGGAAAGCTCCCACGAGGTTCTTTCCCTGCTTCAGGTTGATGCCTGTTTTTCCTCCGACCGAGGAATCGACCTGAGCGACGATCGTCGTGGGAATCTGAACGAAAGGAACGCCGCGGTAGAAAGACGCGGCCACGTAGCCTGCAAGATCGCCGACCACGCCGCCGCCCAAGGCGACGACGAAGGACGAGCGATCGTGGCCTGCGGCAGCCAGCTCCTCGTTCAGTGTCTCAAAAACCGAGAACGACTTGGACGCCTCGCCCGCCGGGATGACGTGGCGTGAGACGCTGATGCCTGCGCTTTCCAAGGAGGAAACGAGTGCGGCTCCGTGGTGGCGGTCGACATTGCTGTCCGTGATCACCGCGCAACGCCGGCCTAGGTTTAGATCGCGGATCCGGGTTCCGGATTCCGTGAGCAGGCCGGGTGCGATGACGACCTCGTACTCGCGGCCGGGAAGGGAGACATGGACGGTCGGCATGGGCGGAGAACAGCAGAAGGGCGGAGCGGCAGGCGAGGGAAAATCACTTTCGGCGCAGGGCGCTCCAGTGGGACAGGTCGGGCCGGAGGAGGATTTCCACCCCCCGGTCCGCGAGGTCGTGGTCGGCGATGACGTGCTCCAGCACCACGAGCGAGGCGGTCGCATCGAAGAGGGCGTCATGCCACTTGCGGTCGGGATGCATCGCGAAGACCCGCCCGGCCAGACCGAGGGCCTCGCAGATTTCGGAAAGCGAATGACTGGCGAGGCTGGGGTAGGCGCAGCGGGCGACCAGCAAGGTGTCGAGCCAAGGTCCGAACCGGTGCCCGGGAAAGGCACGCAGGAAGCGCTTTTCCGTGCCGACGCCGTGGGCCACGACGACGGCACCGGAAAGCTGCCGCTTCACCGATCCCCAGAGCTCCTGCAGTCGGGGGGCGCCGGCGAGGTCATCGTCGCGGATTCCGTGGACCTTGCGAGCCGACCAGGTGATCTTCTGCCCGGAGTGGAGGTAGGAGTGGAAAGCGTCGCGATGGCCGCCGGCCAGCGACCACACGGCCATCCCGAGCTGCACCGGCGTGTCGGTGCGACCACGCGCCGCACCCGCCGATTCGAAATCAATCGCGGCGAAGGTTGCGTCTTTCAACAAGGGGCCCGGGTCCACTTCCCGAGGCAAGCGTTCGGGGAGCGGTGGAGCAATCCTCATGTGAGAGCTCGAGCCCGGGCTTGCCATCCGGGAAGGAAGGGCGAAGGTGGCGGCGCTTGATGTCGAAAGAGCGGATCCCCTGGTGGTTGTGGCCGAGCCTCTTGAGCCTCGACGCGCCCATGGTGGCGCTGGCCTGGCTGTATATGTTCGCCAGCGCCTGGCAGGTGACCTATCTGCCATGGCCGGCGTACGCCGCCCTCGGCCTCGCCGTGTGGAGCGTCTATGTGGTGGACCGGCTGATCGACGGTCGGCTGCGGGCGCAAGACGACCCCTTGCTCGGACGTCAGCACGAGTTCCACCGGCGGCACCGCACGCTTTTCAAGATCGGGCTGGTGGTCGCCGTCCTGCTGGAGCTCTGGCTGCTCGCCCACGAAGTGACGGGGGCGATCTTCACGTTCACGCCGATGGGGGGATGGGGGATCAACTACCTCGCCCCCGCGTTGCTTCTGGTCGCGGTGTTTTTCTATCTGGTGACGAGCTCGGCGGGGAGCACGGAAATCCCGCTATTCCGGAATTTCATCGCGGGAGCCGCGTTCGGCTACGGCACGGCCATGATGGCGCACATCTACGTGCCGTCGCAGGACGTCTACCCGCTGTTGGTTTCCCGGGAAATGATCGGGTTCTCGGTGCTCTGTGCCACGAACATCACCGCGATCCACCTGTGGGAGCGCTCCAGGATGTCGGACGATCCGGACGAGAAGGCCGCCATGGAAGGCATTCTAACCGTGCTCTTGACCCTCGTGGGCGGCAGTGCGCTGGTTTTCGCCTACCTCGACAATCCCAACATGTTCTTTTCCGGCCTCGACGGCAGTTCTTACCGCGCGCGCCCGTTCTTCTACGCGATCCTCATCACGTCGGCGCTGCTGTTGATGGTGAACCGCAACCGCCAGCGCTTCTCGCTGGAGGCTCTGCGTGGGTTGGCCGACCTCGCTATGATTGTTCCGCTCCCGCTCTTCCTGATCCTGTCGAGGGGGTGATCAGCGCTTGCCGCAGCTTGGTGGGGTTCCTAGCGTCGCCATTTCCATGATCGAGCATTTTGACGAAAGGCGTCCCGCGTTCCTCATCCTTGGAGCCCCCGGCTCCGGCAAGGGCACCCAGGGGAAAATCCTCGGGTCCATCCCGCGCTTCTTCCACTGCGCGTGCGGCGACATCTTCCGCTCGCTCGATACCCGGACCGAGCTCGGCCAGAAATTCGTCGCCTACTCAAGCCGTGGCGAACTGGTACCGGACGAACTCACCATCCAGCTTTGGAAGGCGCAGGTGGACAACTGGGCGGAAAGCCACGTTTACAAGCCGGACATCGATTTCCTGATCCTCGACGGCATTCCCCGGAACGTCGAGCAGGCGCGGATGATCGATGAATTCCTGCACGTCCATCAGATCTTCCATCTCTCCTGCCCGGACCGCCACGAGCTGGCGCGCCGGATGCGCAAGCGGGCGCTCAAGGAGAACCGGATGGACGATGCTTCGGAGGCCGTCATTCAGAATCGGATCACCACCTATGAGGCGGAAACCAAGCCGATCCTGGATCACTATGGAGTGGATCTGGTGACGAACATCGATGCCACCCGCCAGCCGGTCGAAGTGCTCGCGGCGATCATTTCCACGATCGTTGCTCTGCCGGTTTACTCCCAATTCACGCGTTCCGGCATTTGATGAGCTCCGCGCGCATCGTTTTCATGGGAACGGGGGAGATCGCTCTCCCGTCGTTCCATTGGCTCATGGAGTCGGGCCATGCGCCGATTGCCCTCGTCACGCAGCCGGACCGGCCTGCCGGGCGTCGCCGGGAACTGAAGCCGTCCGCCCTCAAGCTTGCCGCCTCCGTCGCGGGGATTCCGGTGATGCAGCCGGAAAAAGTCCGCGACCCTCATTTCCTCGATCAGCTTGAGGCGCTACGGCCGGACCTCATCGTGGTCATGGCCTACGGCCAGATTCTCCCGCTCCGGCTCATCGACATGCCTCCTCTGGGCTGCGTCAACCTCCATGCCTCACTTCTGCCCAAGTATCGCGGAGCTGCCTGCATCCAGGCTGCTCTCGATGCGGGCGACGTGGAAACCGGGGTGACCCTCATGCACGTGGTCAAGGAACTCGATGCGGGCGACGTCATTCTCACCAAGCGCACCCCGATCTCGGACAGCGACACCGGCGGGAGTCTGCACGATCGTCTTTCTCTGGTGGCGCGGGATGCGCTCGCGGAAGGCCTGCCCGGGCTGCTTGAAGGTGTCGCCCCACGGGTTTCGCAGGCGGAACTGGGTCCGGCGAGTCATGTGCCCAAGCTGGAGCGCGACGATGGCCGGATCGACTGGACTTGGTCTGCGGACCGATTGGGGCGACGGATCCGCGCCTATGATCCATGGCCGGGGTGTTGGGCTGAAATGCCTGACGGCAAGCGGATTAAAATCATCGCTGCCGAGGTATGCGAGAGCGAGTATCCAGCGGATCCCGGGAGGCTCGGCGAAACCTACGTCGGCCCCGTCGTCATGTGCGGAGAGGGTGCGCTTCTCTTGAAGGAAGTTCAGGCAGAGGGCACGCGAAGGATGCCGGCTGCCGACTGGTGGCGTGGTTTCCGGGGCTCTCCGCCCGAACGTCTCGGTTGATCCCGCCGAAGCAGGGTGTCATGCTGCCGCCATGAAATTCCTGCTTCCGTGGATAGCGGCATTGACGATCTGCCACGCGACCACGCTCTCGGTGGTGCCTGTTTTCGAGCCGCTCAGCCTCCGCTCCACGGACGTCGACGACCTGCTCAGCGAATCCGGCGAGGCGCTTCAGGCGACGGTGATGTCGCGGCCGATGGCGCTCAGCGGCGCGTTCCCGGAGACCTTGGTCGATGCCATTGCCACGCCCCATAAATTCCACACCAACGACCCCCAGTACACGGTCGAGGAAGTGAACCTGCTGGTTCTCTGCCGGGTGAAGATCGCCGCCACCCTCGAAGACGATGGTCTTCACGTCGTGCTCGACGTTTCCGAACTCTTGATCCCGGAAGATGTCGACATCACCTCGCGGCAGCTGCTACGTCTCGCGATGCTGGCGGTGCGTCGGACGCTTGAGGAATACCAGCGGCCGCAGGCTGACGAGCTGGTGGTGAAATTGCTCGTCGAAGGCACCTCGCTGGAGACCGAGTCGCTCAAGGAACTCGCTACTGACTACGTTCTCAACGGCTCGTGAGTGCGGTTTCATCCGGGGTGGTTTCCATGGTGATCGGAAACTGACACCCTCCCGGCGTTGATTCCCTTCCGACGTGGGGGTTTACTCGGCGCGGGAAACGGTTCCCCATTCATTTATTCCACTTCTGCGACCATGTCCTACGACGCGCTCCGCCAAGAATGCCTCGCCGCCAACCTCGAACTGCCGGACACCGGTCTGGTCGATCTCACCTTCGGAAACGTCTCCGTGGCGGACCCTGACGCCCGCGTATTCGCGATCAAGCCCAGCGGTGTGGATTACAAGGCTCTGAAGGCCTCCGACATGGTCATCCTGGACTTCGAGGGAAACGTGCTCGAAGGCGATCTCCGTCCTTCGTCCGACACGCCGACGCACCGCTGTCTTTACCTCCACTTTGAAGGCATCCGCTCGGTGGTGCATACCCACTCGCGCAGCGCCGTCGCATTCGCGCAGGCAGGCGTCGACCTGCCCTGCCTGGGAACCACCCACTGCGACTATTTCCATGGCTCCGTCCCGGTCACGCGCGACATGACTCCGGAGGAAGTCGGTGGCGAATATGAGTGGGAAACCGGAAAGGTCATCGTCGAACGTTTCGCGGATCTCGATCCACGTGAGGTGACCGCGGTGCTGGTTCGCAATCACGGTCCGTTTGCCTGGGGAGCGTCCGGCAAAAAGGCGGTGGAAAACGCCCTGGCGCTGGAAATCGTGGCCGACATGGCGATCAAGACTTTTGCGATCCGTCGCGACGCTCCGCCGGCTCCGCCGCACCTCCTGGACAAACACTTCTTCCGCAAGCACGGCCCGGGTGCCTACTACGGCCAGAAATGAATTTCTCCGTCTGACTCCACTCTCTCCGCAAACACTCATCCGATTTACCGCCTCCGCGTCCCTGGACGTGACGACGGCTTCTTCATCCGATCCTCATGAAAGTAATCCACATGCCATCCCCGACCGAAACCGCCATGCTCGACACGGTGGGTCTCCGCGAATCCTTCCTGCTCGATGAGCTGTTCCAAGCCGGCGAACTGACCCTGGTGTACACCGACCTCGACCGCGCCATTGTCGGCTCCGCCGTGCCGACCGGCTCCGACCTCAAACTCGATGCTGGCGACGAACTCCGCGCCGAGTTTTTCTGCGAACGCCGCGAGCTGGGCATCCTCAACATGGGAGCGAAAGGCACCGTCACCGTCGATGGCACCGCCTACGAACTCGACAAGTGCGAGTGCCTCTACGTCGGCCGTGGCAGCAAGGAGATCTCGTTTTCCAGCGCCGATGGCGGTGAACCGGCCGGCTTCTACCTCGTCAGCTATCCGGCCCACGCCGCGCACCCTACGACCAAGGCGACCCCGGCCGACGCGACCCGCGTCGAGCTTGGCAGCCCGGAGGAGTGCAACGAGCGCACGATCTGCCAGTACATCCACGAGAACGGCATCAAGAGCTGCCAGCTCGTGATGGGCTACACCGAGTTCAAGCCCGGCAGCATCTGGAACACCATGCCGGCCCACACCCACCTGCGCCGCAGCGAGGTGTACTGCTATTTCGATGTGCCTGCGGGTCACGCCGTACTTCACATGATGGGCGAGCCGGATGAAACGCGCCCGCTCTGGATCCATGACAAGCAGGCGGTGCTTTCCCCCGCATGGTCGATCCACTGCGGTGCCGGCACCGCGGCCTACCGCTTCTGCTGGGCCATGGGCGGCGAAAACCAGGCGTTCACCGATATGGACAAACTCGAAATTTCCGCCCTCCGCTGATCATGAGCATTCTCTCCTCCTTCGATCTCAGCGGAAAAGCGGCGGTCGTCACCGGCTGCAAGCGCGGCATCGGCTTCGCCATGGCCGAGGCTCTCGCCGAGGCGGGTGCTAACATTATCGGCGTCAGCGCCTCGCTCGCCCCGGGCAGCGAGATCGAGAAAGCCGTTACCGCTCTCGGTCGCAAGTTCACCTCCTACCAGTGCGATTTCTCCGACCGTGAGGCCGTGAAGTCCTTCGCCGCCCAGGTGCTCGCCGAGCAGGGTACGCCGGACATCCTCGTCAACAACGCCGGCACGATCGCCCGCGCACCCGCCGCGGAGCATCCGGATGAGATGTGGTTCAATGTCATCGATGTGAACCTCAACGCCCAGTTCCTGCTCAGCCGTGATATCGGAGCGAAGATGATCGAGCGCGGCTCGGGGAAGATCATCTTCACCGCCTCGTTGCTGACGTTCCAAGGAGGCATCACGGTGCCGGGCTACGCGGCTTCGAAGGGAGCCATCGGCCAGCTCACCAAGGCGCTCGCCAACGAGTGGGCCTCGAAGGGCGTCAACGTCAACGCGATCGCCCCCGGCTACATCGCGACCGACAATACCGAGGCGCTGCGCAACGATCCGGTGCGTGCCGGACAAATCCTCGCCCGGATTCCGGCCGGACGCTGGGGAGATCCCGCGGACTTCAAAGGCCCGACGGTCTTCCTCGCATCCAAGGCATCCGACTACGTCAACGGCGAGGTCCTCGTCGTCGATGGCGGCTGGATGGGTCGGTGAATGGACCGGGCGCGATCAGCGCCCTGTCCCATCATCGAGATCCGGATCAAAGGCGCGCTCGGGAACGGGCGCGTCGGCTCCCCCTCCTGCCCAAAGCGCGTCCGCATCGGCCGGAGATAGCGAGAAGCCGGGCTTGAACGCGTCGCCCGCCAAGTAGTCGGTGAGGGACTTGCGGAGCTGACGCGTGACCGGGTCGTCGCGGTTGAGCGGGATCGCGCACACCAGCAGGTGGCCGGGACCCACGCGGGCCTCGAAGATGACGCCGAGCTGCCAGTTGCGGTTCCAGTCGTCGATCGCGGAAACGACCGGCTCCAAACCGCGGGGAGCCTTGGTGAGGTTCACCGAGCGGACCCCGTCGATGATCGGCGTCCATTGGAAATCGCAGTGGGCGGCGGTGGGAAAGGCGGCGAGGGCGGGGTGGTCGTCTTTGATGAGCAGCCCGAGCATCGCGTCGAAGCGCGGGAGCGGATTCTTCGGGGGACGGACGGTCATCTGGATATTCCAGAAAATCGGCACGCGCTTCATCGGTGGCGAAATGGTGGGGTCGAGAAAGTCCTGCTTCGGGACGAATAGTAACTTTTCCCCAGCGGCGAGACGCTTGGAGGCATCGGCCCAATCGTGTGTGATCGTTGCGCCTTCATTCGCCGGCCCGTCGGCGGGGTAGAGCCAGAAGTTCCAGTCGTTCTCGACCTCCGTGCCGTCGAGGCCGACGACCAATTTGTAGGCTGCGGGCGCGGGAAGGTCGGTCAGGTCGGCGCGGACTTCGCCGAGCGGGAGGTTCTTTCCGATGGGCACGTCCCGTGCGTCCCAGGTATCCCGACGGATCCGTTCACCGTCGGAAGTACGGAGCTCCCAGTAGGGTTTGGCCTGCTCGATCGGTGCTTCACCGAAATGGTAGAGTTCGATCTCCGCTTGGAGTGTCTCGTTCGTGGTGAAAGTCCGCTGTTTCAACCTCGCGAGCGGCACTGTCTGCGAGTGAAAGCGGCGGAACTCCCCGCCGGTGACGTAGCTCTTCGGGTCCCAGAAGGCGTCGAGCACTCCGATCAGCGCGGTGCCCTGGCCGAGGTAGTCGCGGATGTCGAGCATCTGGTGTCCGGCCAATCCCGGCGTACGGAGGTTGGCCTCCAGCTCCTCTTTATAACAGGCGAGCTGGAATTTCCCGGAAGCGAAAGCGAGTTCGTCGTTGATGTCGGCGAGCCCGTTCTGCTCCGCGATGTGGCGGAAAATGCGATAGTTCGAGGGCCGGAGATAGCCGGTGAATTTCTCAATGATGTCGAAGTCCGGATAGGCGCACCATTGGCCGATCTCGTGGGCGAGCACCGGGATATCGACGTCTTCCAGCGCCGCGCGGAAATCGTTGCCGAACCAGCCGGTCACGTTGCGCAGCTCGCCTTTTCCAAACCTCACGAGTCCGGCGAACTGGGCTCCGTCATACACCTGCTCCGGTCGATTCCAGCCGGTTCCGGCGGCATAGAGCCGCCGCGGATCCTTATCATACCACCGTTTCGCCCATTGCGGAGTGACCTGGGTGTAGCGTCCGGCCGGTTCGTTGGAGGGAGAGAAGAGGACGAAACTCGGGTGATTACCGTAGGCCTTCAGCATCAGCGGCGTTTCCTCCTCCAGATACTCCGTGTAAACTCCGTCGGGATAGAACGGTGCCCACAGGCCGGGCTCGGCCTGGAGGTAGAACCCGAGTTCGTCGGCCGCAGTGAAGGCGGCGTCGGGCGGGCAGCAGGAGTGGAAGCGGATGCCGTTCAGGCCGAATTCCTGGCAGCGGCGGATGATCTTTTTCCAAGATTCGACATCGGTCGCGGGGTAGCCGGTCAGCGGGAAATCGAGGCCGAAGTGGGTGGTGCGGAGGTTCGCCGGCCGGCCGTTGAGCAGCAGCTCCTTGCCCTGCCATGAGATCTCGCGCAGGCCGAAGGTGATCTTGCTACGGTGAACGCCGTAGTCGCTGTGGAGCGCGACGTCGAGCTCATGAAGCGCGGGCTCGAACTCGCTCCAGAGCTTGGCATCCCTCCCCAGCGGAATCACCAGGGAGAGCTTCCCGCCGGCTTCGTCGATCGAGAATTCGCGCTCCGACGGGCCCACGAGGACTTTGCCTGTGACGGGCTTTCCGGAGAGGTTCCCCAGGGTGATCTCGATCCTCGCCGTTTTCTCCGCCACGTTCGGAAACGCCTGCACATCCTCCAGCCAGACTTGCGGGGTGGCGCGCAGCTCGATCTTGCCCGCGATGCCGTTCCACGTCTGGCCGAGCGCGTCGGACACCGCATGGGCGTCGGGCATGTGGCCCACGTTGCCCTTCGGGTCGCGGACGATCATCCGGTTGTCCAGCCGGACGGTCAGCGTGTGTCGGCCCGGCTTGAGCACGCCCAGACCGAACTGGTGCGGTGCGGCGAGGCTGCGGGCGGAGCCGACCTCGCGGTCGCCGAGCCAGACGGTCGATTTCCAACGCGGACGTTCGAGAAAGAGCTCGACCCGTTGGTTTGTCCAATCGGCCGGGATTTCGATGTCGCGCTGGTACCATGCGGCACCGAGATAGTGCTTGGTTGGCTGGGAAAGGAACGGCACCTCGACCTTGCCAGGCTGCGAGAAGTGGTCGCGCAGCTTCTGTGACTGGAGTTTCCACCACTCCCCGCCAAGTCCGAGCACCCACGGGGTGTCGGGCGAGATGTCGTCGCCATAACCCTGCGACTGAAGGATTCCGGGGAGGGTGATGCGGTTCTCGAGCGTTCGGCTCTGCCAGTTCTCCTCGATGCCGACATCTTCCCGATCCATGGAAAACCGCCACTCGCCGGCGAGTGGAAGGACCGGCGTCGAGGCTGTGGCGTGGGCGGCGAAAAAGAGATAAAGAAACAGACGTGGGATCATGGGCTGGGAAGACTCTACAACAGAAGAGCCGCGATCCTTTAGTCGGACGGATAGCCCGTTTGTGGGATGGGCGTCGGCACCTTCCGGCCGTTCGGAGAGAGGATGAGATCGTCAGCAGTGAAGAGCGCTTTGTCGGGGCCGGCGGAGCGGAGGGTGAGTTCGCGGGCGGCTTCGGGGTGGACGAAAAGCGGAGTGTTCCAGCGGTCGATCAGAAGGCGGTCGGAGCTCACCGCGGGGTGATCGGCGCGGAGGAAGGGCTGGCGGCTGGCGTTTTCACCGAGGAGGCAGGCGGTGAGGTCGGCGTTGCCGCCGATGGGATGGCGGGTGACGTCTTTGATCACGGAGAAATAGCCGAGCACGACGGCGCGGACTTTTCGGAGGTCCTCGATCGGTGGGCTGGCGGGATCGGCCCAGGTCGCCAGGAGGCGGTCGCCGGGCAGCGGTTGGCGCTCTGGAGCCGGGGCTGGCTGCGAACGAACATCCGGGGGGGCGGGAGGCTCGGCGGCCGGCTGGCGGAGGAGCAGCCACGCGCCGGCGAGGAGGGCGACGATGACGAGGCCGGAGAGGGCGGCGAGGAGTTTCCGCATGACGGCTCAGGCGATGAAACCCACGGGTCCTTCGGCCGAGGAAGGATCGAAGAAGTTGGAGATGTTCGGCAGCACGCCTTCCATGTCGGTGCCGGAGACGCCGAACCACCGGAGAAGCTCGCAGAAGTATTCGTCCACGGAGAGCTTCGGGAAAATGCGGCCGCCGCGGCCGATGTCGTCGGGACCGTCGATGGCGAGCGACGGATATTCCCCGAAAACGCGGCCTCCGAGGACCGGGCCGCCCATGACGATCTGGTTTCCGGACCAGGCGTGGTCGGTTCCCTGGCCATTCGAGCGCAGGGTGCGGCCGAAATCGGAGCAGGTGAAGGTGACGACCTCATCGCCGAGACCGAGGAGATCGAGGGTCTGTTGGAAGGCGTGAAGCGACTGATCGAGGACCGCCAGCATGCCGGCCTGGGTGTTGAGCAGTTCCGAGTGGTGGTCCCAGCCGCCGAACTCGAGGAACAGGGTTTGCCGCGAAAGCTTGAGCTGCGGCCGGATGGCGATGGTGCGGATGGCGGCGGCGAGGTTGCTGGCGAAGGGGTGGTTGGGGAAACCTGCGGCGTCGATGGCGGCGTTGACGTCGGTGCCGTTGAGATTGCCGGGGTTGTCGAAGTGGGTGCCGAATTCGATGCCGCGTTCGATGCTGTTGGAGGTGATGCGGGCGTGGGTGCGCTGGAACAGGTTGCGGTAATGTTCCTCGATCGGGCCTGAAACGGTCTCGCGAATGAGGTTTTCCTTGGCCTGCAGGGTGGGGGCGCTTGAGCCGGTGCCGGTGAACGCGAGCGCGCCGTTCGAGGTGATGACGAACTGGCCTTCGCTCTGGCCGATCTGGAAGGTCGAGTTTCCTGCGAGGGAGAAATTCATCGGCATGTAGAAACTGCCGGTTTGCTCGGTGTTGTGGCTGGTGTGGATGAAGTCGGCGGCGCGGCCCGCCCATCCGGTGAGGACCGGCAGGCCCTGGGGAACGGAGGTCTGCCACTGCTCGACTTGGTCGCGATGGGAAAACAGGGCCTTGGGCAGTGCGACCGAGCCTGAGAGGTAGGCCTGCTTGTCGGGGATGGGCTCGACGAGGGTCCCGACGTTGGCGAGGAGCGAGAGTGTGGCCGGGTCCGCGCCGGTGCCGTTGAATCTTTCCGCGAGGCGGGGGCAGGAGGGGTGCATGCCATAGCGGCGACCGTGGGAGTCGGTGAAATCGAGCGGCAGCAGCGAATCGCGCGGGATCGCGAGGTTCGAGCGGGCGGCCGCGTAGTCGTCGTATCCGCCGGGCTGATCGATGGGGATAAGGAAGTTGAAGGTATCGCAACCCCCACCGAGGAAGACGCAGACGAGCGTTTTGCGGGTGGTGCCGGTAAGACCCTGCGCCGCAGCGTGATTGGCGAGGGTGAGGTTGAGCAGGGTGGAGAGGACGGGGATCGAGCCGATCGCCGCGCAACTGGCTTCGCCGAGGAATTGTCTGCGGGTGGTCATGGCATTCTACCGTTGCACGGTGCCTTCGGGGCAGGTGAGCGAGGTCCACAGCGCCAGGGCGACGCGTTGCTCGCGAGTGAGGTCGGTGTTTTCGAGGACGTCGAGGATCAGCCCGCGGGTGCGGGCGGTCATGGAACCGGCGCAGACGAGCAGGTTGAGCCGGTCGACGAGGATCTCCGGGGTGGCGGCGTCGAGGAGGAAGCGGGCGTAGTCGAGCGGGTAGCGCGGCCCGGACCAGGAGGAAATGAAGCCATCGCGAAGGTAGTCCCAGAGGCGGTTGGGGAACGAGATGGCGGAATAGGAATCGATGATCTGGAAGCCCGGGCTTACCAAGCCGAGCTCGCGGATTTCGCCAGGGGCTTGGTATTCGGGGGTGAAGAAATTGAACACGCTGGGCGAGTAGAACGGCTCTTGAAAACTATAGCCGTAGTAGAGTTGTTCCGGATTCCACCAGACGAAGTCGGGGTGCAGATCCATCACTCGGCCGAGGCGCGCGAGGTGCATGGTGCGGATGACCGGTTCGCGGACTTTTCCGAAGGTGGGATCGAGCGGCATGCGGCGCGCCTCGTCGTCGAGCAGGATGGCGCGGACGGTTTCGCCGAGATTTCCTCCGCTGGCGGAGAAGGCGGAGGAAACGCGCCCGACATAGGACGGCGAGGGGTTGTCGGTGACGAGGAAGCGGATCAGGTGCTTGGAGAGGAAAGGCGCGGTGTTCGGATGGCGAACAAGGGCTTGGACGGCTTCGCGGACTTCCTGCATGCCGGCTTGGTCGGACGGATCGCGGGCGGGGAGAATGACGCCGCCGGGCAGCTCCTTGCGTCCGAAGTCGTGGTGTTCGGCCCACATGACCATGGGCTTGAGGAAATGGCTCTCGCTCCATCCTCCGCCGCCCCAGCCGTAGGGGGCATCGTAGTAGAGACCGGTGAAAACTCGGGCCAGTTCGGTGATGTCGCCGTTGTCGTAGGTGGGGATCGGTTCTCCGGTTTCGTCGAGCTTGCGGGTGCCATCGGGATTGAGCTCCCACAGGCCGATGGTGAAAAGTTGCATGATTTCCCGGGCGAAGTTCTCGTCCGGGTAGCGGGGGATGGAGGGATCGGCCTTCTGATTCCCGACGTGGCTGAGATACCAGCCCATGTTCGGGTGAAGGGCGACGCCGGTCAGAAGGTCGGCGTAGGAGCCGAAGGCACCGTTGATGAGGTGATCGTAGTAGTCGGCGAGGGCCTCGGGCATTTCCGCGAGCTGGGCGTCGCGGCGGGAGATGACGAGGATTTCGGAAAGCGCGAAGGCGACGCGCTGGCGGAGTTGATCGGGCGCGGAGATGGCGTGGCGGGCCCACGGGGTGGTGATGTTCGAGCCGGTGACGAAGGAGTTGTCCTCGTTGTAGTCGTAGGTCCGGTCGAGGTGCGGGCCGGCGGCGTCTTCCTTGATGCGGACGATGTAGGGGCGGAGGAGCGAGGGCGGGAGAGAGAGTTGTTCGTCGATCCAGGCTTCGACTCCCGTGGTGCGGACGTGATCGATCTCTTCAAGGGTCGGGCCGAAGGTGGCCTGCATGAGTAGCCGGGAGGCATGGACCGGGGAGGGCGCTGAGGTCGACGGGCTCGTGCCACCGCCGGTGGTGCCGGAAGCGATGGTGTCGAGGAGGGCACGGGCGTCGCCGGCGAGAGGGCCCGCCGCAGGGTCGGTGGTGGAGGCGGCGAGTGAGTCGGGCGAGTCGGGATCCGAAAACAGAACGTGGGTTTCCACCCAGTCTTCCACTCCGTCGCCATCGCTATCGACGGAACCAACGCCGGCCCGGAAGTACGAGGGTTCTGCGAGAAGGGCATCGGGAAGGGTCGCGGTGATTTCCGTCGGGGTCAGGCCGAAACCGGGCGGGTCGAACGGGTCCCACTGCGCGAGGTCGGAAGAGGACTCCAGCCAGTGGGCCTTGTGATCGAGGCGGGTCCAGGCGAGGTGGAGATCGTCGCCTTCCGTCTCGCTGCGCATGCGGAGGCGCGAGTTCGGATCGTCGGGATCGGTGCCGGCTTCGCTCTCGGCGCGATTCGACATGCCATCGCCATCGTCGTCGTCGAGGGCGGCGCGGGTTTTTCCTCCGGACCAGAGGGACCAGGCGTCGGAGAGGCCGTCGTTGTCGAGGTCGTCCAGATTCCCGGAAAAGCCATGCCAGGCGGGCGCGGACGAAGCGATGAGAGGCGAGGTGCCGAGCGCGAGTTCGGTGGCGTCGGAAATGCCGTCGTCGTCGGTGTCGGCCGCATGAGGATCGGTGCCCGCCAGGAACTCGGTGAGGTTGTCGAGTGTGTCGGCGTCGGAATCGAGGGTCGCGTCCGCGGGATCGGCGGGGTTGAAGGTGTGAGCGGTTTCCCAGGTGTCGGGCATGCCGTCATCGTCGGAATCTGCGGTTCCGACCGCGTGGCTGGCGAGGAAGGGAGTGATGCCGGGCTCACTTTCGAAGGTGGTGAACCCGGGGATGCCATCGACGGAGGTCCACGAGGCGGAGCCATCGAGAAGGTGGGGATCGACGGCGACGTGGTCGGTCCACTGCCGGGAGGCGATGAGCGTGGGCGAGCCGGGATCCGCGAGGTGGTGGATGGAGAAGGTCAGGGTCCACGCATTGATGCCGGGATCGGGGCGAACGGCGGTCATTTCCAGGCGGAGCGGATGGGATTCATCGCCATCTCCGTGATCGCTGAAGCCGAGCGCGGCGGAGAGGTCGTTGGCGGGATCGGTCGAGCCGGTGGCGTAGATCCCCCACTCGGGATGGCCGGGGTAGTGGAAGAGATTCTGGGTGCAGCGGAAGCGATGGGCGATGACGCCATTCCGGTAAACGAGCCCCATGGCCATCTCGTGGGTCCAGCTTTGGTCGTCGAACTCGACGATGGCTTCGAAGAGGTTTGTGGAGCTGGAGTTGATCGCGCCGGTCATCGACTGCCGGTGGTCCCAGCGGATGCGCAGGTTGTCGATGCGCCAACGCCAACCCTGGATGGCGGAATCCCAAATCGGGGCGGGAGCAGGGATGCTGGAGGGGTCGCCGGGGTCGCTGCCGGATGCGACTTCGAGGTCGTCCGTGAAAGTGTCGTTGTCCGTGTCGGTCAGCACGGGTGAGGAGGGGAACGGCTGGGCGGTGAGTTCGGTGCCGTCGGGCAAGGTGTCGCCATCGGTATCGCCGAGGAGCGGGTCGGTGCCGTGGCTGTCCTCGTCGCCATCGACGATGCCATCGTGGTCGGTGTCGGCGAGATGGGGGTCGGTGCCCCGGATGAGTTCGTCGGCGTTTTCGAGTCCGTCGCCATCGGCATCGAGGTGCGAGTCAGGGACGGCCGGATCGAAGCCATGTTCGATTTCCAGACTGTCGGCGAGGTCATCGCTGTCGGAGTCGGTGCCGGTGTCGACGATCTGGAGTCCGTGAAGCGAGACCTGATCATTGTCGAGCTGGCTGAGCTGGACGGAGTGGCTGGCGCCGGTGAGGCCGCGGTAGCGGACGACGTTGGTCTGGGCGATGTCGGCCTCGGTGGTGGCGGTGGTTTCGATCCAGCCGGGAAAGGGGGGGGCGGTGTGGGAAACGAAGAAGCGGTCGGTGGCGGGGTCGTCGTCGAGCCGGACACGGCCGCGGTGGTTCGGGTGGTTGTCGCCGACGTAGAGGATGAGGTCGTAAGTGGCGTAGGGGATGCCGTCGATTTCGAGGAGGACGGGAATGTTCGTCGAGCCGGCGCGGGCGGCGGCGAGGCAGCCATTGGCCAGACGTTCGTCCGAGCCACCCTTGTGATAACCGGCGGTGGCGTTGCGGTGGGTCCAGGCGAGGGTGACCGGGCTGGCTTGGCCGAGCGCATCGACGAGTCCGCCAGCCGAGCCGCTGGTCGGCGTGCTGCCCACGCCCCAGACCGGGAGCCAGTCGCTTGCATTCCAGTGGGGCAGACGGACGACCCCGGCCGGTTCGAAGGCACTCAGGGGGAGGTTTTCCGGCCGGCTGGAGATGAAGTGGAATCCGACCGCGCCGGCGAAGGGGAAGGGGTGGGAGGCGGAAGAGTCGGGGTCGGTGCCGTGCTTGATCTCGAAGTTGTCGGAAAAACCATCGGCGTCGGTATCCGCGAGGGTGGGCGAGGAGGACGTTTCGTCGCCATCGACGAGGCCGTCGCCATCGGTGTCGGCCACGAGCGGGTTGGTCGTGGTTTCGTCGCCATCGGCAAGGCCGTCGTTGTCGGTATCGGGATGGGACGGATAGGTTCCGGCCGCGAATTCAGCCAACGCGTCGAGGCCGTCACCATCGGTGTCGATCGCAGCATCCGCCGGGTCTTCATCGTCGAGGCCCCACTCGGTCTCGAACCAGAGTGGGAGGCCATCTTCGTCGGCATCGCGCAGGGCGAAGGGTTCGGCCTCGAGTTGGAGATAGTCGAAAACGAGATAGCCTCCCGCGGCTCCGCCGGTGCGTTCGATTTCGATCACGTTGTTCGTGGTCGCGGCGGAAACCGAGGACGCGGGCACCGCGATGGTGAAGGTCGTGGCGAAATGGATATCGGCGCGGGTGAGGATCGGATGACCGTTGAAGCGGACGACGATGTCGTGCGTCTGGAATCCAGGCAGCGAGGAGGGCGAGACCCAGGCTCCGCCGGAGTGGAAATCGAGGGTGAGGGTCAGGCGTGATTCGGCGGTGCAGGCGGTTTCCGGAAGGGGGAAATGGAGCCGGACGCGTGGGTCGCCCTGAGTGATGGCGCGTTCGAATTGGTTGGCCGGTTCATCGCCGGCCACGGGGCCGATGGGCGCGGGATAGGTGCCGGCGAAGTAATAGTCATCGTCCTTCGCCGACGGAGAGCCCGGGGCAGTGTTCGGATTCCAGCTTTCCGTTTCGAAGGGCAGGGCTTCGGCATCGTCCTGGCCGAGTTGCCAGACGGTTTCGAGGTCGACCGCAAACAGCGCGCTGGGGGCGGCGACGGCGAAAGCGGCTCCGAGAAGGATGGTCAGAGCCCGGGACATGTCGCGGGGAAACTGGCAAAAGCTGACCTTCAGGGCAACTTATCGTTTCCTGCGGGATCGCGTGAGGCTGGCGAGCGAAAGCAGGCCGAGGAGGTGTGGCTCGGGCACGGCGCGGATGTTATCGACGAGCAGCTGCGCGGAAATGGGATCGGCGCGAAACTGGTCGGCGGAGGTGCTGTGGAGGATGCGTACCTGGGTGACGGATGCCAGGGTGGCATCGACGTCGGTGCCACCGCCGGAATTCAGGGCATCCCGGGTGAGGGCGAACTCATAGGCGTTCCACGGAGCGAAACGGTTCACTGCCTGGCCGGGTGTGACGAACCAACCGCCGGGACCATTGAGGGCGATGTGGATGTTGAGATTCGTCGAGCCGGCGTTGCGGAGATCGAGGGCAAGGCCGGTGACGCCGGCGGAGGTGAAATCGCCGGTGAAGTCGGACGTGGTGTAGGCGACGAGCCGCGAACCGGGACCGACGCCTCCGCTGGATGAAATCCGCAGCGCGGTATCGCCCGGACCGAGCGGTCCGCCGTCGGGGAGAAGGACCGGTGGGTTCGGGTCGGGGTTTCCCGACTGCCAGGTGTGCGGCTGATCGAAAGTCTGGACGTCGAACAGGCTCGCAGCGGTGAGCGGTGCGAGCGTGACGAGGAGGGCCGCGGCCACGGATTTCATCCGGGCCATGCCATGACAGCCGTGGCCCGGATGCAAGCGGCATCGCCCGACCTCCTTGCGCTGATAGGGTGTGGCGACCCGCCGCGCCGACTCTTTCGCCTTCGGCGATGAAGTGGACCGCGCGGGCCGCACGGCCCTACCTTGATATCAGGCGGCGAGGAGGAAGCCGCCGGTGGTCAGGCTCCGGCGGGTGCGATGGAGGAGGTGCCGGGCTTTTTGACGGTCTGGATGCGGAGGTCGCGGAGTTGCTTGAGATCGACCTCGGCCGGGCTCTGCGACATGAGGTCGTTGCCCTTGTTGTTTTTTGGGAAGGCGATCACCTCACGGATGCTGTCCTCGTCACAGATGAGCATGACGAGGCGGTCGAGACCGAGGGCGAGGCCACCGTGGGGCGGGGCACCGAAGCGGAATGCGTCCAGAATGTGGCCGAACTCTTCAGCCGCCTGCTCTTCGGAAATGCCGAGGGCCTTGAACATGGCCGACTGGAGTTTGCCCTCGTGGATCCGGATCGAGCCGCCGCCGAGTTCGTGGCCGTTGAGGACCACGTCGTAGGCCTGCGCGCGGAGTTCGGTGGTGAGCTCACCGGCGAGGAGCTTGGCTTCGTCTTCCTTGACCGGGCGGGTGAAGGGGTGGTGGACGGCGACGTGGCGGCCGGTTTCCTCGTCCCAAGCCAGGAGCGGGAATTCGGTGACCCAGAGGAAGTTCAGCTCGTCGTTGCCTTCGAGGAGGTTCTGCATTTCCGCGACGGCGAGACGGACGCGGCCGAGGACGTCGCAGGCGGGTTCCCAAGCGTCGGCGGCGAAGAGAACGAGGTCGCCCGGTTCAATGTTGAGCTTGGTGCGCAGGGCCTCGACCTCGGCATCGGTCATGCGCTTGACGAAGGGCGAGCGCCAGGTGTCGCGCTCGGTGCCGCGTGCCTGGATGTAGGCGAGGCCTTTCGCGCCGGCGGCCTGGGCGAGCTTGGTGAGCTTGTCGATCTGGCCGGTGGAGATGTCGGCGAAACCCTTGGCGTTGATGGCTTTCACCACACCCCCGGCAGCGATGGCTCCGGAGAAGACGCGGAATTCGCAGTCCTTGAGGTCCTCGGAGAGATCGACGAACTCCATCCCGAAACGGCGATCGGGTTTGTCGGAACCCCAGGTGTCCATGGCGGTCTTCCAGGTGATGCGATCGAAGGAGGCGGGGATTTCGGCGCCACGGGCTTCCTTGAAGATGCGGCCGAGCAGGCCTTCGACGAGACCGATGATGTCGTCCTGATCGACGAAGGAGGCTTCGAGGTCGATCTGGGTGAATTCCGGTTGGCGGTCGGCCCGGAGGTCCTCGTCGCGGAAGCATTTGGCGATCTGGAAATACTTCTCGATGCCGCCGACCATGAGCAGCTGCTTGTATTGCTGCGGAGCCTGCGGGAGGGCGTAGAAGTGGCCGGGCTGGAGGCGCGAGGGCACGAGGAAGTCGCGCGCGCCTTCCGGGGTGGACTTCGAAAGGATGGGCGTCTCGATTTCGCAGAAGCCCTGTTCGTCGAGAAAGTCGCGGGTGGACTTGGTGACGCGGTGGCGGGTGCGGAGGTTGTGGGTCATCCGCGGACGGCGGATGTCGAGATAGCGGTATTTCATCCGCAGGTCCTCGTTGGAGAGTTCCTTGTCGAGCTGGAACGGGAGGACATCGGCCTTGTTGACGATCTCCAGCTCGGTGGCGACGATCTCGATCTCGCCGGTGGCGATCTTCGGGTTGGTGGTGCCTTCGAGGCGTGCGGAGACCTTGCCGGTCACGCGGACGACGTCTTCCTCGCGGAGCTGGTGGGAGAGCTTGGCGGCCTCGGCGTTTTCCTCCGGGCGGAACACGCACTGGGTGAAGCCTTCGCGGTCGCGGAGGTCGGTGAAGATCACGCCGCCGTGGTCACGGGCGGAGTTGACCCAGCCGATGAGGGTCACGGTTTCGCCGATGTGTGAGGAGCGGAGTTCGTTGCAGTGGTGCGTGCGCATGGCCGTTGAAGAATGGGGGACCAGGATGGATAGGATGGATGGGATGATTTACTTTTCGCGGAGCGGATAGATGCGGCGAACTTCGACCTTTGGATTGCCGAAGTTGATGATGAGGCCGAGTGGTAAGCCCGTTGCTTTAAGATAACTGAGCATCTGGGCCAATTCGCGATCCGTGAGTTGTTTGACGGTCTTGGTATCGACGATGATTTGGTCGAAAACGATGAGGTCGGGAATGAGGTCGTCGATGACGGTGTCCTTGTAAATGAGGGGGAAGGCTTTCTGCTGGTCGTAGGCGATGGATCGAAGTTGAAATTCGCGGACCATTGCCCGCTCGTAGGCTTTCTCCCGGAATCCGAATCCGACCTCGTTCATCACCTCGTAGGCGATTCCGATGACGGTGCCGGTTTCGTGATTCAAGGAAATCCTATCCATCCTGGTCCAAAAGCTTCGGGGTTATGCCAGTAAGGGGCCGTCGGGTTGTTGGAGGCGGTCGGTGAGCCAGTCGGGGAGGCCGAGGACGTGGCACTTTTCCTCGGTCCTTGAGGAGAGCACCTTGAGGGTCAGCTCGGGAAGCTCGCTGCCGATGACGAGGGCGAAACGGGCACCGGCTTTCTCGGCGTTCTGGAACTGCTTGCCGACCTTGACTCCGCCGAACGGGAGGTCGCAGGAAATGCCGGCGTTGCGGAGGTCGGACAGGACGCCGAGGGCTTCGGAACGCTTCGACTCGTCGGCGAGGACGAGGTAAACCTCACACGCGGCACCTTGGCGCAGGAGGTGGGTTTCGAGCTGCATCCGCGGATCGGTGGTTTCCTCGATGAGGTTGCGGATGACGTAGTCGCCCATGGCGAAGCCGGTGGCGGGCATGTCGACGCCGCCTTCGGAAATGGTGGCGACGAGGGTGTCGTAGCGGCCGCCGCCGGCGACGGCGCGCATGGATTTCTTCGAATCGAAGACCTCGAAAACGACGCCGGTGTAGTAGGCGAGGCCGCGGACGATGGAGAGATCGAGCTGGATGAAATCGCCGAGGCCGCGGGCTTCGAGCTCGGCGCGGATGGTGTCGTAGGCGGCGGAGGCGTTCTCGGGGTTGGCGATGAACGCGGTGACGGCTTCGGTTTCGATGCCGAAGGCGGCGAGCTTCTCTGCGGTGACCTCGGGCTTCTCGCGTTCGAGCTTGTCGATGATCTGGAGGAACTCGGGAATCCGGTCGTCGCTGACATTCCGCGCCGCGGCGAAATCGAGCCACGCCTGGCGGTCGGAAACGCGGACGACGAACTCGCCGGCGACGAAACCGAAGGCGCGCATGGTGTCGATGGCCAAGGCGATCAGTTCGGCATCGGCCGCGGGGCCGGGCTCGCCGAGGATGTCGACGTTGAATTGGTAGAATTCGCGTCCGCGGCCTTTCTGCGGCTTCTCATAGCGGAAGCACTGGCCGATCTCGAACCACTTGAGCGGCTTCGGGAAATCGCGCTGGTGCTGGGCGGCGAGGCGGGCGAGCGAGGCGGTGATCTCGGGGCGCAGGCAGACGTCGCGTCCGCCCTGGTCCTCGAAACGGAAGAGCTGTGAGGAGAGTTCGCCGCCGGATTTCTTCAGGTAGAGCGCGGTGTCTTCGAGGACGGGGGTGTCGTACTCGACGAAGCCGTATTTGCGGGCGACCGAGCGCCAGGTTTCGAAGAGGTAATTGCGCACGGCGCACTCCCGCGGCGTGAAGTCGCGGAAGCCGGGAAGGGCTTGAAAACGAAGGGCTGCCATGATGTCGCCGTTGAAGGGGCGGGGAGGATGCACGGCGGGGGCGGCTTTTCAAGGCGGGATTGTGTGGGAGCCACGGGGCGGAATCCGGGGAGTTCGGGAGCGGGATGAATGGGATTTTCAGGAAGGAGAGGATGCCGAGGCTGCTCTTGCTTCGAGTGGGTCGGGAGCGTAGTCTGACCTGCCTGGATCAGGAGCAGAACCGCATCAACGAGCCGGTAGTGGAATACCGGACGGGGAGGGCACTGCGTCCGATCCGCTTGACGCCTTGCTCGAGCGATTACGAGACCGCTGTCGAGCTGACGGCGCGGATGTTGGGGATCAGCGGGATCGATGCATCGAGAAGGAAACCTTGCACCTCGTTGCTGAGGCTCGCAAAGCCGGGCTCCTGATTCTACAGCGAGTTTTAAAGCCTATTGGGCGGCTTCCGATTCCCTGCCTCTTTCGGGAACCGAGCATTCGGTCGAGCAGGATGGAGACGTGTTCATCAAAATCACCCGTCCCCCGGGGTTCGGGCTGGTGCCTTTTGTGAATCGCATCCCTGTGCTCGCAGCGGATCCGGCGGTGCCGACGACTTGGCGGAAAGCCTTGGAATTTCGCAGTGCGACTCCTTTGGAATACCTCACCCGCTGGCGGGCGTCGAACGAGGTCTTCGGTGATGATATAAGGCTTCGCTCGGTCGTGCAGTGGGCGGATGGTCAGGTTTCGGTGGTCATCTCGCAGCCGCAGTATCACGGTCGGCCAGCGGAGCTGCGGGAGATCGAGGAATATTTCCGGCGGGCTGGTTGGGAGCGGCTTCGCGAACCGACTGGGCATCTGGTTTTTCACGACTGGATCCGTGGGGTGATCGCCGTCGATGCGGCACCGCGCAATTGCTACATCAAGGCGGGCGGCTTGCAGCCCTTCGACGTCATCCTGTGCGAGCCGGACGACGACCTTTCTCGCCATCTTGGGATTGGCTAGCGGGGAAATGCGGGCATGGTGCGGGCCGAATGTTGCGATCGCTGCGAGCTGTGGATTTCCGCTGTTTTCCGTCCCTCGGAATCGAGGTGCCGGAGGGTGGGGTCGTGCTGACGGGGCGGAACGCGCAGGGGAAAACCTCGGTGCTGGAGGCGGTCTGCGTGTTGGTCAGGCTGCATTCGCCGCGGGCGGCGCGGATGCAGACGCTGGCGCGGATCGGCGGCGGGGGCGGGTTCGGGATCGCGGGCGAGGCGTGGGGGATGGAGCGGCGGATCGATTGGCGACCGCGGCAGCCGACGCGACACGTGGTGGATGGCGAGGAGCGGGATGGGCAGGGTCACTACGTCGAGGATGGCGGACTGTTGGTCTGGATGGGAAACGACGACCTCGAATTGGTTCGGGGCGGGGGGGAATCGCGGCGGAGGTATCTGGATTTCATGGGCAGCCAGGTGGCACCGGACTACCGGCGGGCGCTGGCGAGGTATCGTCGGGCGCTGAAGGCGAAAAACCTGCTGCTGAAGGACGGCGAGCGCCGAAGGAAGGAAATCGAATCGTATGAGACGATCATGATTCCGGCGGCGGAAGTGCTGCGTCGGGTTCGCGCCGGGCTGGCGGGGAGGTTGGCCGGCGCGGTGGCGGAGCAGCAGCGTTTGATCGCCGGGAGCGATGAGGTGGCGGAGCTGGAGTTCATTCCCGGTGGCGGGATGGACCTGGCGACGGCGCTTGAGCAGGCGCGGGACAAGGAATTCCGTCAACGGCGCAGTCTGGTGGGCCCGCACCGGGACGAGGTGGCTTTGAAGGTGAATGGTCTGGCCGCGGCGGATTTCGCCAGCGAAGGGCAGCAGCGGACCCTGGCGCTGGCGCTGAAGCTGGCGCAGGGCGGGGTTTTGCGGGAACAGGCGGGCAAGGAGCCGGTGTGGCTGATCGATGATGTCTTCGGCGAGCTGGACGTGGTGCGTCGCAATGCCCTGATGAGAGCGCTGCCGGAGGGGGCGCAGAAGTGGATCACGACGACCTACCTCGATTGGCTGGAGGACGCGCCGGAGTTGGCCGGGCTGGCGAGGTTCGGCGTGGCGGGGGGAAAGGTCGAGCCGAGTCGGGTTTGAAAGAGCGGCTCAGGCGAGGCGGACCTTGTCGAGCCGGAGCGTCCGGCGTTCGCCGCGCAACGAGCAAAAGCCGTGGGCGTAGATGAAGCCGCCGGGCAGGTGTCGGTAGAGCTGGATGGGCTCGAATTTCCGGAGTGCTCCGCGTGAGCTGCCGCCCTGATAGTAGAGGGCGAGGCGACCGCCGCTTTTGATGGCACGGAGCATGGCGGTGACGACTGGATCGCTGCCCGAAGTGACGGGGAGGATGGGAGCGATGCGGTGGGCGAGGGTTTGGAGCGGAGCGGAGGAGGTGAGGAGTTTCATCCCGGAAAGGATGTGGGAGGGGGTGGGACATCGGCAGGGCGAGGGTGGCAGGAAATGCGCCTTGTGAAATGCGTGGCGGTGACGCGAGGATCGTGGCGCGATGGCGAACTGGTTTTACGGGGTGGAGGGGCAGTCGAACGGCCCGGTGGACGACAACGAACTGCGGGCGATGTTGGCTTCGGGGATGATTCATCGGCGCACGCAGGTCTGGCGCGAGGGGATGGAAACGTGGAGGGCGCTGGAGGAGACGCCGGAGTGGAGCACGCAGATCGTTTCGGCCGCGGGCCAGCAGATGCACGCGCCGGGGGTGGTGCCGAACCATGGCTACGCGGTCGCCAGCCTGTGTTGCGGGATCGGTGCGCTGGTGCTGACGTTTTCCTGCGGGATCGGGTTTCTGGCGGCCGTTCCGGGCGCGATTTTCGGACATCTGGCGCTGCGCGAAATCCGCAACCACCCGCTGCCGATGGGTGGCCGGGGGATGGCCATCGCGGGACTGGTCATGAGCTATCTGGCGATCGCCTTGGTGGTGGCAGCGGCGATCGTGTTCGCCGTGGTGGTGTCGAGGGATACCGCTGGATCGATGCCCTGAGAACGGTTAGCTCTGCGCCATGGCCGATTGGTATTTCGCCCGTGAGGGAAAGCAGCAGGGTCCGGTGGCGGAAGCTCGTCTTCTGGAAATGATCCGGAGTGGTGAAGTGGGTGGAGCGGACCTGGTGTGGAAGGATGGCATGAGCGGCTGGGAACCGGTTTCCAAGGTGCCGGCTTTGGCCGTTGCTTTGCTGGCGGTGCCCTCCGGTTCTTCGGTTCCTCCTCCTCGTCCGGCGGGAGCAACGCCTTACCTTCCCCCGTCGCGTTCGCCGCAGCCGGTGCAGGTGATGCCTGTGGGAGGGGAGAGGGTTCCGACCTATTTGTGGCAGGCGATTGTCGTCACCCTTGTGTGCTGCCTGCCCTTCGGCATCGTGGCAATCGTCTATGCCTCGCGAGTGAGCTCCCTGCTGTATCAGGGGGACTACATCGCCGCGAAGAAGGCGTCGGACCGAGCCAAGCTGTGGGTGAACATCTCCGTGCTCGCGGGCGTGGCGATCGGCCTGTTGTCCTTTGTGGGAGGCTTGGCGAGCGAGAGCGCCTAGGCACCTGAGAGATGAAAAAGAAGCGACTGGCGATCGTGGTGGCGGGGCTGGCGATGACCGGCTTTGGTGCTTGGTGGCTGGCAACGTGGGGAGCGGCCGATTCACCAGCGATCTGCGGGTTGAACCGCTGGACGGGCTATCACTGCCCGGGCTGTGGGATGACTCGTGCGGCCGAGGCGTTTCTCCACGGGGACTGGTGGCAGGCATTCCGCTTCAATCCTCTGGGCATACTCGTGATGCCGCTGCTGGCGGCGATGGCGCTGCCGGAAATCATCGGCTGGGTGAAGGACGAGCCGCCGAAGCGCTGGCTCCGGCTGAACCACCGTTGGGCGATCGCGCTGGCGGTGGCGGTGATTGCTTTCGGCGTGCTGCGGAACCTGCCGTGGGTGCCGTTCAGCTACCTGGCACCGACGTCACTTGCCGAGTAGTTTCGCCACGTGCTTGGCGAGAACGTCGGCTTCCAGATTGACGCGGTTTCCGACCTGTCGGGCATGAAGGTTCGTCCGCTCGAAGGTGTGGGGGATGATCCAGAAAGTGGCGAGGTCGTCCTCGATCGAGGCGATGGTGAGGGAAATGCCGTCGATGGCGAGCGAGCCCTTGTCGATGCAGTAGGGCACGAGGTCCTGTGGCAAACGGAGGGTCAACCGGTGGTCCTGGCCCGTGGGTTCGAGCGCGGTGATTTCCCCGGTGCCATCGACGTGGCCGAGCACGAAATGCCCGCCGAAGCGGTCGCCCATCCGTAGCGCGCGCTCAAGGTTCACGGTGGAGCCGGGGGTGAGATCGCCCAGCGAGGTGACGACCAGCGTTTGACGCAGGACATCGAAGGCGGCGGATTGGTGATCGCGGGCGACGGCGGTGAGGCAGACGCCGTTGACGGCGACGGACTCGCCCTCCGCGAGCTCGGACGCGAAGGGGATTTCGATCATCAGGCGCGCCTGTTCACCGCGCGGCTCGATCGAGCGGACACGGCCGGTGCTTTCGACCAACCCGGTGAACATGGCTCAGTGGGTGACGTCCACGTCGGGCTGTGGGGTCTCGACCTGCGACTCAGGCGCGGTGAGTTCGAACATTTTATCGATGCCTGGATCCGGGAAGAGCATGAAGAAGGCACCGACGATGAGGGTGGGAACCAGCGCAGCTGCCGCCAGTTTGGCAGGGGAAATGCCATCGCCGAAGAAGCGGCTGAGCAGTGCCTGGCCAGCGGGGTTCGGGGCGTTGGCGATGACCGTGAGGCCGCCACCGGTGACCGCGCCGGCGAGGACGGCGTATTTCATGTGGGCCTCCAGGCCGGGCACCTGGCTGGCAAGGAAGGTGATGGCGGCGTTGTCGTTGAAGGAGGTGAGGACGGTGGAACCGATGAAAAGCGGCCATTCGGCGAGGCTGCTGAGGATCGGAGCGAGCCACCAGCCTTGAAGGCCGCCGTGGATGACGAGGCCGGCGAGGAAGAAGCCGACCAGCACGGGGCCGCGGAGATTCACCTCGTCCTGATAGTGGGCGGTGGCCAGGCGGAAGGCTAGGAAGAAGAGGAAGGCACCGACGAAGATCGAGGGATAGTGGGCGAAGTAGACCGTGGTGGCCATGAAGAACAGGTGGACGATGGTGACCCACAGGGGGATCGCGCGGTGCTTGCCTCCGAGGTCGCCTTTGCCATCGCCATCGTGGTCCGGAAGCTTGGCGGCCATTTCGGCCAGTTCCTTACGGAAGAAGAAGAAATAGAGCAGGGTGGATAGCAGGATGCCGAGCACGGCCTTGTCGCCGAAATGGGTGAGCATCTCGATGGTCGTCAGATCCCATTTCTCGGGAGAGGCGACCATGAGGACAGGCGGAGCGGCGAAGTTGGTGAGCACGCCGCCGACGGAGATGTTCACGAAGAGCAGGCCGAGGGTGCCGTAGGCGAACTTCGGCGAGGGGCGGAGGCTGTAGAATTTCTTGGCAAGGAGCATCGCCGAGATGGTCATGGCACCAGGTTCCGTGATGAACGAGCCGAGCAGGGGGCCGATGATCAGGATGGAAAGCCACCAGGCGGTGGGGGTTTCCTTGCCGAGGCGGGCAAAGACGCGCATGCAGGTTTCCGCGAAGCGGAGGATCGGGCGGGTCGAAGCCAGAGCCATGATAACGACGACGAACATCGGCTCGGTGAAGTTGACCGAGGACATGTAGGACTCGACCGCGCCGACATCGTAGTAAAACAGCATCGCGGCCATCAGGACGATGACCCAGATGCCGAAGATGGCTTCGATTTCACCGAGGAAATGGAGCAGCGTGGCTTTGAAGCTGACCATGTCCTCGGCGTAGGCGCTTTCCCCGGCGGCCTCTTTTTCCCGGCGGATCTGCGCGTCGTGGTCGTGCTGGACCTTGTGGGCGAGCTTGGTGATGGGGACGGCGAAGAAGGTGTGGAGGATGGCGCAGATGAAGATGAGGGTGGCGACGACCAGGAATGGCTCCTCTGCGGCGCGGAACGAGATCCGGTCCGCGATTCCCGCTTTGCCGGCCGCCGCTTCGAGGGCCGGGAATTGCTCGATTTTCTCGACGAACGGGGGTGGTTCAGCGGGGTGGCCGGCTGCGGCGAGGGCCGGGGAGGCGCCCGAGATCAGCGACAGGATCAGGAAAAACAGATGCTTCATCGGGGTAGGAGCGGGAAGACGCGGGAAGTCTGCCGAGGCCCGCCCGGGGGGCAAGGCAAACCGGCCGCGGATTGCCAACTTCCCAAGGGCCGGTTATGGAGGCGGCATGAAATGGCAGTGGCTCACCCCGGTGTTTGCTTTTGGGATCGCGGGTTGCGGAACGGATTCGGCGGAGACGGCCGCATCGGGCGCGGCTCCGAACCCGTTTTCGATCGATTCCATCCCGCCATCGCTGCGGGGGAGCGGCACGCCGATCTCGCCGGACTCGGGCATTCCCCAGAGCCTCAAGGACGATGTGGGCGTGGTGCTGAACCAGGACGAAATCGTTTTCACCGATCCCGATGCGGAAGACCCCGACCAGATCGGCACCGAGCTGCGCGAGCTGCTGGAAGCTGCCCCGACGGAAGGGCCGTGGCGCAACAGCTACACGAACACCTTCAAGGAAGCCCGGCAAACCGGAAAGCCGGTGCTGATTTGGTTCACCGACTCGCAGAACAGTCCGAACTGCAAGATGCTGAGCCGCGAGCTGTTCTCCAAGCCGGAGTTCGAGGAATGGGCTCAGGAGACCTTCGTCCGGCTCCAGGTGGACCAGCGGATCCAAGGTAGCAAACTGGACAACGACGTGGCTTCCAAGACGAGCTTTATCCGCGACCTGAAGAAGCGCTACAAGGTGCTCGGCCAGCCGACGATGCTTGTGCTCACGCCCTCCGGCGAGGTGATCGGGCGCTACCGCGGCTACAAGAAGGGCGAGGCGCAGTTCAAGTGGGGCCAGCTCCGCCAGGGAGCGATCGTGGCCACGGAGAAGCACGCCGAGTGGCGGGCCAAGATGGAAAAGAAAGGCTACCGGATGTGGTCCGATCCACGGGGACGCAGCATTTTCGCGAAGCTGGTGGCGTATCGGAAAGGCACGCTGCTGCTGGTCGAACCGGATGGCACCCGCGCCCGCACCAAGGAGAGCCAGCTTTCTCAGAAGGATCAGGACTGGATCGCCCAGCAGAAACGGCTGCGCGGGATCGAGTGATGGCTCAAGTCCCGGCCGGCGTCTCCCCGGACGAGGGGCCTTGCTGATAGATGTGCACGTCGCGCTGCGGGAAGGGGATGGAAATGCCGGCCTTGTCGAACTCGACCTTCACGCGCTTGGTGACATCGGACAGGACCGTGAGGTAGTCGCTGGTCTTCGACCACGGCCAGCAGATGAAGTTCACGGACGAGTCGGCCAGCTCGCGGAGTTTGATGTTCGGCTCCGGGTCCTTGAGTACCAGCGGATGCTCGGTCACCACGCGGCGGATGATTTCCTCGGCGAGGTCCATGTCGTCGTCGTAGCCGATGCCGAAGGTCATATCGACGCGGCGGGTGTCCATGCCGGTGATGTTGGTGATGACCTGGCCCCAGACCTCCTTGTTGGGTACGATGACCTTGCGGTTGTCGAAGGTGAGGATCGTGGTGCTGACCAAGCTGACGCCGTCCACCTTGCCGAGCACCCCGGCGATTTCGACCGCGTCGCCGACATCGAAAGGGCGGTTGAACATCAGCATCATGCCGCTGGCGAGGTTGCCGAGACTGTCCTGGAGTGCAAAGCCGAGGATGAAGGCTCCGCCTCCGATCAAGGCGAGGGCGGCACCGACGTTCACGCCGAGGGTCCCCACTGCGACGATGAGGCCGAGAATGAGGATCACCCGGCGGGTCCACGTCTGGATGAATTTCCGCAGCAGTCCCGAAACGTGCGAACCCTTCGCCAGGGCGCGCTCCGTCAGCTTGGCCACGATTTTCGCAAGGACCCAGAACACCACCATGATGCCCGTGAACTGGAGCACGGCGACGGCCCAGTGGAGGCCTCCATCCTCGGCGAGCAGCCATTGCCGGACGTTGCTAAAAAACGACCGGACATCCTTCGGGTCGGATTGGATACCTTCCACCGCGGCGGCGTAGGCCCGCTCTTTTCCCGAATCCCCGCCTTTGACCTCGAAGGCGTCGAGGACCACATCGAAGCGTTCGGAGAGCTGGTCTTTTTCCTCCTGTAGTTCGTCCAGGCGTCTCTGGATTTCCGCGCGACCGGCTTCCGGAGCCGTCCGCAGGGCGATCTTCTGGTCCGCCACTTCGGTGGCCTTCGCCTTCAGGAGTGCCTGCCAGCCATCGATTTCCGTGCGGATTTCATCCTGGGTGAGAGGATCCAGGCGAAGAGCCAGAACCTCGGGATCGACCGCGACGTCCACCGTCACGGCGGCGGCCGTTTCCTGCTGCGCGGAAGCCGGGCAGACGAGGACTGCAAAGGCGGCGAACAGCGGCGGCAGGAATCTCATGAGGTATGGCATGATAGGGCTACCGTGGGGAAGTAGCGGCTCACGTCAAGCAGGGGTGCCCCCCTGCGCGGTTTCCGATTTCTTTGGGTCGAAAAACTTCTTGCGCGGGTCCGGCGATTCTCCTACCAACCGCGCACCCCGCTCCGGCGGGCCTGATCCGAATCTTTGAGGAGGAAAAGGGGCATTAGCTCAGTTGGTAGAGCACCTGCATGGCATGCAGGGGGTCAGCGGTTCGAATCCGCTATGCTCCACCACTCCGCGCTCGCGGAGTGTGGGGAGGAAAGTCGCCCTCCACGCCCGACGAACACTGTCAGCATCCATCCCGTGTGTTTCCGTAAGTTGGCAGATGACGAAGAATCGGGAATACTGATGGAGATGCGTCGCGTGACGAACATTTCCGCTTACCATTTCGCCCCCCTGCGGGACCTGCGGGAGCTGCGTCAACACCTGTTGGATTTCTGCCGCGACCACGACCTCAAGGGCACGATTCTGCTGGCTCCGGAGGGCATCAATCTTTTCGTCGCGGGTCGGCATCTGGCGATCGAGGAGCTGGTGTACGAGCTCCGCACGATCCCGAGCCTCGAGCACCTCCTGCCGAAGTACAGCGAGAGCGACGAACAGCCGTTCAACCGGATGCTCGTCCGGCTGAAAAAGGAGATCATCGCTTTCGGCGTCGACGGCGTGGACCCGGTCCGCGAACCGGCCCCGCGCATCAAGCCGGAGGAGCTCAAGGAGTGGCTGGATGCCGGAAAGCCGGTCGTCCTCTACGACACCCGCAACAACTACGAGATCAAGCTCGGCACCTTCAAGGGAGCCATCACCGCCGGGATCGATCGCTTCCGGGATTTTCCCGACGCCGTGGGGAACCTGCCGGAGGAAATGAAGGACGCTCCCGTGGTGACGTTCTGCACCGGCGGAATCCGCTGCGAAAAGGCCGCGCCCTACATGCGGCAGGCGGGCTTCAAGGAGGTTTACCAGCTTGAGGGCGGGATCCTGAAGTACTTCGAAATGGTCGGAGCCGATCACTACGAGGGCGAGTGCTTCGTTTTCGACCAGCGTGTGGGTCTCGATCCCGCCCTGCGCGAGTCCGGCTCGGCCGTTTGTTTCGCCTGCCAGACGCCCCTCACTGCGGAGGAGATGGAGGATCCGCGTTACCTGGAGGGCGAGTCCTGCCCGCATTGCTACGTCAGCGATGAAGCCAAGCGGCAGGCGTCGATGGTCGCCCGTCAGACAGCGCTCGATGCGGCCGCCGACCCGCTTCCTGGAAGCCTCCCGTACAACAACCTCAAGCCGATCCGCATTCCCGCCAGCCAAGCGGGGAAAACCTTGCTCGGTGCGCTGGACGGCCTCTTTCCTTACTTCGGACGTGAGCAGTGGCTCGGTCTCATTGAGGCAGGGCGGATTCTTTCCCCGGAGGAAACTCCGGCAGCCGCCGACCGCGTGGTGAAGGATGGGGAGCAGTACATCCGCTCGCTGCCCGGTACCATCGAGCCGCCGGTGAACGCGAAGATCACCCTCATCCACGAGGATGAGGCCTTGTGGGCGGTGGACAAGCCGGCGCCCCTGCCGATGCATCCCTGCGGTCGCTTCAACCGCAACACGCTGGAGTATCTGATGCGCCAGGCATGGGCTCCGGAGGTTCCACGGCCGGCCCACCGGCTCGACGCCAACACCAGTGGTGTCGTGGTCGGCGCACGCACGCGGCATTTTGCGAAGCTGCTGCAGCCGCAGTTTGCCCGCGGAGAGGTGGAAAAGCGCTACCTGGCCCGGGTTCACGGTCATCCGGCGGAGGACCGGTTCGTGATCGAATCGCCGATTGCTGCCGAAGCCAGCGGTCTGGGCGCGCGGGAGATCGATGAAGACGGTCTGCATGCCCGCACGGATGTCCAGGTGCTGGAGCGCTTCGACGATGGCACCGCGCTGTTACTCATCGAGCCCCGCACCGGCCGCACCAACCAAATCCGGATTCACCTCTGGGAAAAAGGTCACGCAGTCGTCGGTGATCCCGTGTATTTGCCCGAAGGAGGGCGCGGTGGGAAGCAGACGCTGGATCCGTCCGATCCACCGATGCAACTCCACGCCTGGTGGATCCGCCTGAAGCACCCGCTGACCGGCGAGAAAATGCGCTTCACCGTCCCGGTCCCGAGTTGGGTGCCGAGGGAAGCGGTGTCGCCGGAGCTGGCGGACTGCGCCGATTGAAAGGAGAACGGCCTGTTCTGCCAGCTTGGCAAGGGACGGCGGAATCGGCCGGGTATCAAGAGCCGCCGTACGTCAGTTGCGCCTTCAGCCCGAGGATCGAGTCCTTGCCGTGCCCTGCGGAAACGGAGATCCGCAACCTCGCCGTTTCCCGTGGGACGGTGGGGTAGCGGATCGGGGGGACGATAAAGCCTGCTTCCTCAAGAGCCGCGGAGGCGGCAAGGGCGGCTTCGTTCCCGCCGATGATCCGCGGGATGATCGGGGTGCGGGCACCCGGCGAGAGCAGGCGGATGTTCTCGCGCAGACGGCCCCGGAGTTCGAGACCTTCCTGGGAACGGATCAGCTCGATCGATGCCTGCGCCGCGTGGGCCAGCGCGGGGGGCGGGGCGGTGGAGTAGATGAACGAGCGGGTACGGTTGACCAGAAGATCCCGCCAAGCCGCTGAACAGGCGAGGTAGGCACCGGCGAGACCGGCGGCTTTTCCGAGGGTGCCGAGATGGAAATCCACCCGATCCTGCACGCCCAGTTCCTCGGCGAGGCCCATGCCGGTTTTCCCGAGGACGCCGAGCCCATGGGCTTCGTCGAGCAGCAGCCGGGCACCGAATCGTTCCTTGAGGTCGAGGATTTCGCGCAGCGGGCAGAGATCGCCATCCATGGAGAAGACGGACTCGGTGACGATCAGGATGCTGCCCGTAGCATCCTTCGCCCGGATCGAGGAAAGGAGTCGCTCCAGCTTGGCGAGGTCGTTGTGGGGAAAGACGCGGAGGGTGGCCTCGGAGAGCCGGGCACCGTCGATGAGGCAGGCGTGGGCAAGCTTGTCGAGGATGACATGGTCGCCCTTGCCGACGAGCGCGGGGGTCACGCCGGTGGCGGCGGCGAAGCCGGAGGAAAAGGTGAGGGCCGCACCGGTGCCCTTCGCTGCCGCCAAGCAATCTTCCAAGAAGGTGTGAGGCGGCTGGGTGCCGGTGATCAGGCGCGAGGCGGCGGCGCCGTGGCCCCAGCGGTCGAGGCCTTCATGAAACGCGGCGCGAAGCGCGGGGTGTTCGGCGAGGCCGAGGTAGTCGTTGGAAGCGAAATTCCAGAGCTGCCGGCCGTTGCGCAGAACGCGGACGCCGGTGGGACCTCCGAGCGGGCGGAGGGTGCGGAGCAAGCCCGCCTGTCCGAGGTCGGCGAGGTGTTGCTCCGGGTGCATGCAAGGGTGAGAGGCTTGGCGGATGGAATCCGCCGCCACGAATCAGAGGCGCGGCGATTCGAGAGCCCAGCGCAGGAGTCGCTCGGAGTCGTCCCAGATGTGCGAGGAGTTGCTTTTCAGTACGACGACGATGGCGGTGCGGCCGTTCAATTCGCCGGTGCAGACGAGGCAGCGCCCGGCGGCGTTGGTGGTGCCGGTTTTCATGCCGTTGCAGTAGGAGACCCGCTTGAGGACCTTGTTGGTGTTTTCCAGGAACTTGGTGCGGCCGCCGGCATATTGAAACTGGTAGCTCCGGGTGCCCACCCACGAGCGGATCGCGGCGCTGCGGTAGGCATGGCGGGCGGCAATGGCGATGTCCCGGGCGGTGGAATACTGGCCGGGGGCGGGAAGGCCGTTCGGGTTGACGAAGTTCGAATTCCGCATCCCGATCGACCGGGCCTTGCGGTTCATCATGGCGGCGAAACCTTCCTGGGAGCCGCCCATGTCACGGGCGAGTGCGCGGGCGACGTCGTTGCCGCTCTTGACCAGCAGGGCCTTGAGCAGGGCGGCGCGGGTGTAGGTTTCGCCGGGGCGGAGGTAGAGCTTGGTCGGCTCGCAGGAGGTGTCGTCGTGGGTGACGGTGACCGGGTCGTCCAGCGGGCCTTGATCGAGCGCGACGAGGGCGGTGACGATTTTCTGGGTCGATGCCACAGGCCGGACCGAGTCGGCGTTTTTGGCGTAAAGCACCTTGCCGGTGTGGGCGTCGATGACGATGGCGCTCTCGCCATAGACCTTCGGCGGCGCCACATTGGGGATGGCCGCGGCTTCCTCCGGCACCGGAGCGACGGGCCCGCGGGCGGGCGGGGGAGCAGGTTCACCGCCGCCGCAGGCGCTGAAAGCCAGCGAGGCGAGAAATGGGAGAATCAGTCGAAAGGATCGTTGCCTGAGCATTGCGGCGGATCAAAACGCGGCCGGGCCGGACTGGAAAGGCGATAATCGGAGAACAGGCAGGCAGAATCCCGCTTCCGGAGCGGCCGGAGGGTTGGGGTCATAGCATGTAAAATGCACAAAAATTTTGAATAAAGTTGCTGCTATGAAATCGAACGTTCGGCAAGACGCAACCGGTGGATGACGGATGCCCGGGAATGGGTTTCAGTACCACCCAACAACCCTTGTTTTTTATGGGACTCGACAAAATCACCACCAAGCTCCAGGAGGCTCTTCAGGCGGCACAGCGGCTGGCTTCGAAGTCGGCGCACCCGGAATTGAAGAGCGGCCACGTGCTGCTGGCTCTGCTGCAGCAGGAGGGCGGCATCGTCGTGCCTCTGCTCCAGAATGCCGGGGCGGACGTGACGCAGCTCAAGGCATCGGTCATCTCCGCACTGGACAAGGAACCGAAAGTCCAGGGCGCGAGCGCGCAGCCGCAGCTGAGCTACGAGCTGCGCCAGACGCTGGATGCGGCCGACGAGGTGCGCGGCGGTATGGGGGATGAGTTTCTTTCCGTGGAACATTTCATCCTCGGGGCGATGAAGTCCGGCGCGGCGGCAGGCAAGCTGTTGCAAGCGGCGGGTCTGGATGAACCGAAAGCGCGTGAGGCTCTGGAGGGGATCCGCGGTGCCCAGAAGGTCACCGACGAGGATCCGGAGGGAAAATACCAAACACTGGAGAAATACGGCACCGACCTGACCGCCCGCGCGCGGGAGGGAAAAATCGATCCTGTGATCGGTCGCGACACCGAGATCCGGCGGGTGCTGCAAGTGCTTTCGCGGCGCACGAAGAACAACCCGGTGTTGATCGGCGAGCCGGGCGTGGGGAAGACGGCGATCGTGGAAGGCCTGGCGCGGCGGATCGTTTCCGGAGACGTGCCGGACGCGATGAAGAACAAGCGGATCATCGCCATGGATATCGGCGCGATGCTGGCCGGTGCGAAGTACCGCGGTGAGTTCGAGGACCGGTTGAAGGCGTTTTTGAAAGAGGTCACATCGTCGGAAGGCGAGATCATCCTCTTCATCGACGAGCTGCACACGATCGTGGGGGCGGGGGCCAGCGAGGGCGCGGTGGACGCCTCGAATTTGCTGAAACCCCAGCTCGCCCGGGGTGAGCTGCGCACGGTGGGCGCGACGACACTCGATGAGTATCGCAAGCACATCGAGAAGGACGCGGCGCTGGAGCGGCGCTTCCAGCCGGTGATGGTGGGCGAGCCCTCGGTCGAGGACACGGTCGCCATCCTGCGGGGGTTGAAGGAGCGCTACGAGGTCCACCACGGCGTGCGCATTCAGGATGGCGCGCTGGTGGCGGCGGCGATGCTCTCGGACCGCTACATTTCCGATCGTTTCCTGCCGGACAAGGCAGTCGATTTGGTGGATGAGGCTGCTTCGCGGTTGAAGATCGAGCTGGATTCCATGCCGACGGAGATCGACCAGCTCGAGCGCCAGATCATGCAGCTGGAGATGGAGAAAAAGGCGTTGGAGAAGGAGACCGACAAGGCCTCCGAAGCGCGCTTGGAGAAGGTCATCGAAGAGCAGGCGAACCTGCGCGAGCAATCGGCCGGCATGATGGCGCGCTGGCGCAACGAGAAGGAAGTGATCGAACGCGTGCGCGAGCAGCAGACGAAGATCGATTCCCTGAAGACCGAAGCCGAGCAGGCGCAGCGGCTGGGCGATCTGACGCGCGCGTCCGAGATCACTTACGGTGCACTGCCGGAGGCGCAGCGGGCACTCGATGCGGCGCAGCGGGAGCTGGAGCAGATGCAGAAGGGCGGAGCGATCCTCACCGAGGAAGTCACGGAGGAGGACATCGCCGGCGTGGTGTCCTCGTGGACCGGCATCCCGGTCTCGCGTTTGCAGGAGGGCGAGAAGGAGAAGCTCGTCCACATGGAGGAGCGATTGGGCGATCGGGTGATCGGCCAGAAATCAGCGATCCGCGCCGTTTCCAACGCCGTGCGGCGGGCCCGCGCCGGCTTGCAGGACGAGAACCGGCCCATCGGCTCGTTCCTTTTCCTCGGGCCCACGGGTGTCGGGAAAACCGAGTTGAGCAAGGCGCTGGCGGAGTTCCTTTTCGATGACGAGGGCGCGATGGTGCGGATCGACATGTCGGAATACATGGAGAAACACAGCGTCGCCCGGTTGATCGGTGCCCCGCCCGGATACGTCGGCTACGACGAGGGCGGCCAGCTCTCCGAGCATGTACGGCGCAAGCCGTATTCGGTGGTGCTGTTCGATGAGATCGAGAAGGCGCATCCCGATGTGTTCAACGTGCTGCTGCAAGTGCTCGACGACGGACGCATCACCGACGGCCAGGGCCGCACGGTGGATTTCCGCAACACGGTGTTGATCATGACTTCGAACATCGGCTCGCAGTTCATCCTCAACGAGGACAACGCCGAGCAGCGCGAGGCGAAGGTGCTGGAGGCGCTGCGCGGGCATTTCCGGCCGGAGTTCCTGAACCGGGTCGACGAGACGATCATCTTCGATCGCTTGCAGCGCGAGGAGCTGACCACGATCGTCGATTTGCAGCTCGAGCGCGTCCGCAAGCGGCTGGCGAAGCAGGGCCTGGGGTTGGCGCTGAGCGAGGAGGCGAAGGAGTTCCTCGGCAACCAGGGCTATGATCCGGTCTATGGCGCGAGACCACTGAAGCGGGCGATCCAGCGGCATTTGCTCGATGAACTGTCGCTGGAGATCCTCGACGGCCGCTTCGTGGAAGGCGACGTGATCAAGGGCAACGTCCGCGACGGGCGGATGGTGTTCGAGAAAGCGTGATTCGGTAGGGCGCGGCGGCCGCCGCGCCGGCTGGTAGAGACGGTAGGGCGTGGCGGCCCGCCGCGCCGACTGGTAGAGACGGCCGCGCCGCCTCTATTTTGAAAGTCGGACAAGCGGGCCGCTTGTCCCTACCGGGTTTTCTTGCCCGGCGGCGGGTGGGGTGATTGTTTCCGCCCGTGCACCTGCGTTTCACGGAACAGGAACTGGCGACGCTGATCGAAATGGTCAGCCTGGCAGCGGACGTGGCCTCGTGGAACCGCAAGCCGACTTCGGACGAGGGTGTGGCCGCCTACGAGGATCTGGAGAACAAGATCCTGGAAAAGGCGCACAACGCCGGATTTGCCGACGTGATCGAATGGGACGAGGAGAAGCAGCGCTTCCAGGTGAAACCGGAAGAGCAGGACAAATCGTTCTTCCGCGAGTGCTACGAGGAGTTCCGTAACGAGAGCTTCTGGGAAGACCTCGTGCTCCGCTTGGCGGACCGCGACCTGATCCGCCAGATCGGGATGGCGGCGTGGGAGAAGCTCAGCGAGGAGGAAAGGCGCACGCGGACCCAAGACATGGAGAAACGCTATTGGGACGAGTTTTCCAAGAACGGCGTCGAGCGTGTGGCGGTGATCCATCCGCCGGGGGAAGGGTGAGGGATGGGCAATTGAAGATTTGCGATTGCCGATCGGGACATGGAAAAAGCGCGTCCCCGTGAGGAGACGCGCCTTTTGTGGAAGAGGAACTCTTCGAGCCGATGATCAGCCTTCGCCGGGGACGGCGACGCCGCCAGCGGCTTGCTCAGGTGAGATCGTGAGAGGTTTGTAGCCACCGATGGTCTTGAAGTAGATCATCAGGAGAATGTAAATGACGGCCATCGTGACCGGGATCATGGCGTCGGCCTTCAGGGTGTTGCGATCGCCGATGATGCTGGCTTCGACGATGGTCTGTTGTGCTTCGCTGCGACTGCCTTCAGCCACGGCCTTGGCTTCGGCGAGTTTCGTGCCATCCAGGCCCGCCACTTCGTCAAAGAACAGGAACTTGGCGCTGCTGTCCGCTTTATTGGCCTCATAGACCTCAGGCGCGGTTTCGCGGAGGTGATCGACGGTGAAGCGGTCCTTGGCATAACCAAGGCCTTCATTGCCGAGAAGGCCGGCTGACATCATGCCGATGCCGCCCATGATGGACATGGCGATCGCCCCGGTCTTCGGGAAACGATCGCCAACCACGGCCAACATGGTCGGCCAGAAGAAGGTCTTGCCGAGGGCATAGACGCCGAGGGCAAGCAGCGCGCCAGCGAAGGAGGTGATCCCGCTGACCAAGAAAAGGCCGATCACCGCGAGCACCGAACAGATCAGGAGCAGACCGATGGGTGAGATACGGAGCTTGTTTTCGATGAAGTGGGCGCAGAACCGCAGGCCGAACATGAGCAACGATGTGAAGACGAAGAGGATCTTCCCTTGAGTCGGGTTGAGAATATTGCCGGTAATGTTCTGGATCCAACCATCGGTGCCGAGTTCGACCGCACCGATGAGGGCGTGGGTGATGAAGAGAATGAAAAGAAGGAACGAACCGATAGGGACGATCGAATTTCCTCGGGGGCCATGCGTGTGGGTGATGATCAGCAAGATGACAAAGAGCGTGTAAGCCGCGGCACTGGAAAGCCCCAAGGTGCTGGTGAAGAACAAACCGAGTAGCGCGGCGGCAACGATGCCTCCGAGGATGCCAATTTCCTGAAACATCTCCCCAATTGAGAGACCGCTGGCTGCTGCTTCTGACTTCGGAAAGCTCTGACCCATGAAGGCGACGCCATAGAGGATGGTGGGGATGAGAAAAAGGCCGAGTTGGATTTTCCAATCTACGCCGGCACCTCCCAGCGTCCATCCGATGACACCGCCGATAACAAGGCCTAGAGGCCAGGAGGCATGGAGGATGTTGAGGTAGTGGGTTCGGTTGTTCGGGAACAAGGTGGAGACCAGTGGGTTTGCCACGGCCTCTAGGGTGCCATTGGCGAGAGCGAAAATAAAGGTGCCCCAGTAGAGGAACTTGAAGGCGAGGGCCTGCTGCTGTCCATCTATGGCGGCGAAGGTCACAAAAGCGGAGAGGATATGAAAGAGGAAGGCGGCGAAGACAAGTTTGCCGTAGCCGATTTTGTCCACAATGACGCCGCCTATTATAATGCCGAAGCAGAATCCGGTGAAACCGGCACCGCCAATTTTTCCGAGCTGGGCACCGGTGAAACCGAATTCATCGCCCCAGTTGGCGAGGATGCCTCCGCGGACGCCGAAGCCGATGCCGGCGGCGAGGATGGCGAGGAATCCGGCCCAGAGGAGGCGTTTGGCGTTCGGGGCGATACCTGGGTCGTCGAGGGTGGCTGCGGTCATGGATGCGGTTTGGAGTTTCGGGTGTCTATCGGGCCGCGGTGAGGATGGCAAGTTTCTGCGAACCGGACGGGGACGAAACGTGGACGAGGGGGGAGGTCTGTCGCCCCCGGAGGGAAATTCGGTCGTTTTCCAACAGAAAAAGCCCGGGCTTCGCGAAGAAACCCGGGCTTTGGAAATGGGAAGTGTCTTGAAGAAGGGACGCGGCCTGAAAAGCCGCTCTCCTTACTTCGAGGAAGAGACGTAGCTCGCTTGGGCGGCGCCCTTCTTGAGCTTCTTCTGCTTGATCCAGCTCATGGTGGAACGGAGCTTTTCACCGACCTTCTCGATCTGGTGCTTGGCTTCCTCCTTGCGGATCTCGTTGAAGCGCTTGCAGCCGTTCTCGTTCTCCTTGATCCACTCCTTGGCGAACTTGCCGGACTCGATCTCCTTGAGCTGTTTGACCATCCGCTTCTTGACGGAGGCATCGATGATCTTCGGACCCACGGACACGTCGCCCCACTCGGCAGTTTCCGAGATGGAGAAGCGCATGCCGGCGATGCCGGATTCGTTCATGAGATCGACGATGAGCTTCAGCTCGTGGAGGCACTCGAAGTAGGCCATTTCCGGCTGGTAGCCGGCTTCCACGAGGGTTTCGAAACCGGCCTTCACCAGGGCGGAAGCGCCGCCGCAGAGGACGACCTGCTCCCCGAAGAGATCGGTCACGGTCTCTTCCTTGAAGTTGGTTTCAAACACACCGGCACGGGTGCAGCCAACGCCGCGCGCCCAGGCGAGGGCGATCTGCTTGGCCTTGCCGTCGGCATCGTTGTGGACGGCGATCAGACCGGGCACGCCCTTGCCATCGACAAACTGCGAGCGGACGGTGTGGCCCGGACCCTTCGGGGCGACCATGATGACGTTGATGTCGGAGGGCGGGTCGATGGTCTTGAAGTGAACGGCGAAGCCGTGGGAGAAGAGCAGGGTCTTGCCCTTGGTGAGGTTCGGCGCGATGTCCTTCTCGTAGACGCCGGCGATTTTGGTGTCGGGCACGGCGACGAAGATCACGTCGGCAGCCTTCACGGCATCGGCGGTGTCCATGACCTCGAAGCCGAGCTTCTGGGCGACTTCGCGGGACTTCGACTTCTTGTAGAGGCCGATGACGACCTTGAGGCCGCTGTCCTTGAGATTGAGAGCGTGCGCGTGGCCCTGGGAGCCGAAGCCGATGACGGCGAGCGTCTTCTTCTTGAGGGGCGTCAGGGTGGCGTCCTTGTTGGTGTAGATCTTGGCGGCCATGGTAGTCGTCGTAGTTCGGAAAATGAGGCGGTTGCCTCGTGAGTGAGGGCGGAAGCTGGCGAAAATCGAGCAGGTTTCAAGTGTCAAGTTCTCAGTTTCAAGGCATCGTGTCGCGGTGACGATGAAACGGGCGACGGTGCTGGCGCATGAGGTGGTGGCCGGGGTGCTGGGAGAGGGGGAGACGGCGGTGGATGCAACGGCGGGGAATGGACACGACACGGTGTTCCTGGCGCGGCTGGTGGGAGAGACGGGAAGGGTATTCGCCTTCGACGTGCAGGCGGCGGCGATCGAGTCGGCCCGCGGGCGGGTGGAGGCGGCGGGTTTCGGAGAACGGGTGGAATTTTTCTGCGAAAGCCATGCGCGGATGGTGGAGCGGGTGCCTGCCGGCGTGGCGGCGGTGATGTTCAACCTCGGCTACCTGCCCGGTGCGGATCACGCGGTGATCACGAAGACGGAGGAAACGCTGAAGGCACTGGAGGCGGCGATCGCGTTGCTGCGTTCGGGAGGGGTGGTGACCGTCGTCTGCTATCCCGGCCACGCGGGCGGGGATGAGGAGGCTGCGGCGGTGGTGGAGTGGGCGGAAAAGAAAGCCGGCAAGGTGTTTCCTGCGGCGAGAGAGGGCGCGCCGTTTCTGGTGGTGGTGAGCGTGTAGAGTGGCTGGCAGGATCGGGCTCGATGCGTTGCCTCGGGCTGGCGATGAAGTTGTCGATGGTGCGGTTGCTGGGGCTCGCGACGGATGGGGCATGTCGAGCGGGCATTCGTGGCGGCGGATTGGATCCGCCAAGCCAGATTGATGATTGGCATGGCGGATGAAATCCGCCGCCACGGTTGCTTGCGGATTGTTAGGGATCCGGCTGAAGTGGGCGGATGCGAAGGGTGTGTGCGGGTTTTGCGGCGGCGTTTCCGCTGTGGATTGTGCTGGGCTGTTTGTGGGCTTGGTGGCGGCCGGGGGACTGGACGTGGTTCGCACCATGGATCGAGCCGGGGTTGGGACTGATCATGTTAGGGATGGGCCTGACGCTGCGGGTGGCGGATTTCGCCGCGGTGGCGCGTCAACCGGGGACGGTGGGGCTGGGGGTGGCGGCGCAGTTCGTTATCATGCCGGCGAGCGGCTGGCTGGTGGCGAAGGCGTTCGCGCTGGAGCCGGAGCTGGCGCTGGGGCTGATCCTGGTTTCCTGCTGCCCGGGCGGGACGGCGAGCAATGTGATCTGCTATCTGGCGCGGGCGAATGTGGCGCTGAGCGTGCTGATGACGATGACATCGACGTTTGCCGCAATCGGGCTGACGCCGGTTCTGACGAAGTTGCTGGCCGGAAAGGTGCTGCCGGTGGACGCGTGGGCGCTTTTCCAATCGATGCTGATGGTGGTGCTGTTGCCGCTGGTGGCGGGCATCGCGGTGAGTTCAGGGTTGGGGAAACTTCGGCGGCCGGAGCGGGTAAGACAGGGGGTGGATGCGATCGGACCGGTGGTGAGCGTGGCGGTGATCGTGCTGATCGTCGGCTGCGTGGTGGGTTTGAAAAAGGAGCTGATCGTGCAGGCCGGGGCGGGGCTGTTCGTGGCGGTGTTCGTGCTCCACGCGCTGGGCTTCGGCGTGGGATACGGGGTGATGTGGTTTTTCCGTCGGGATGTGGCGATGCGCCGGACGGTATCGATCGAGGTGGGGATGCAGAACAGCGGGCTGGGCGCGGCGCTGGCGACGAAGCATTTCGCGGAGTTCGCCCTGGCGCCGGTGCCGGCGGCGATCTCGGCGGTATATCACAGCATCATCGGCAGTGTGCTGGCGGCCTGGTGGCGAAGGAAGCCGCCTGCTGCGGAGTGCCGGGTGGAAAGTAAAAAGTAGAAAGTGGTGGAGACGACAACGGCCGCTTCCCGATGAGGAAGCGGCCGTTTGGAGAGCGGAAAGATGCCGGTCTGCCGCCGACGAGTCGGGGGAACAAGACCGGCGCTCCGTCAGAAGATTTCGCCTTCGTTGAAGAAACGCTTGAGTTCGGCCTGAGCGGCTTCGGGGCCGTCGGAGGCGTGGCAGACGTTGCGCATCTTGGCGTCGCCTTCCTTGTCACCGAAGTCGCCGCGGATGGTGCCGGGGGCGGCGGCCTTGGAATCGGTGGGGCCGAGGAGGTCGCGGATCTTGGCGATGACGTCATCGCCTTCGAGGGCGAGGGCGATCACGGGGGTTTCCTGCATGAAACCGCGGACGTCGGGGAAGAAGGGTTTGTCGGCGATGTGGGAGTAGTGCTCGGCAAGGATTTCGTCGCTGAGCGCCATCATCTTGATGCCGCGGATTTTGAAGCCTTCCTGTTCAAAGCGGGAAAGCACGGTTCCGACGAGGTTTTTGGCGACGGCGTCGGGCTTGAAGAGGATGAGGGTCGTCTCGAGAGCCATGATGGGGGAGTTAGGCGGCGGGGGCGGGGCAGGCAAGTCCTTTCAGGATGGATGAGAGGATAGGCCGAGGAAAGGGGAGATCAGAGGGAACGGGCGATCCGGGCGGCCAGTTGGGCGAAGAGGCGGGACTCGGCGGCGGCGAGGGCATTGTAGCCATCGGTCTCCAAAGGTTCGGTGCCGGACCAGCTTTGGGAGGCGATCATGCGGCGGTCCGGCAGCGAATAGACGCGCCAGGCGGCCTCGAGAAAGGCATCGCCGGTGTCGGTGCCGTGGAGCTGCCGGATGTCGATGCTGACCTGGTAGCGCAGATCCATGTCGCTGCTCCAAGGGTAGGTGCGGACATCGCCGGTGCCGAGCCGGCGGCCGAGGTTGGCGGCGAGGACCTGGGCGATGTTTTCATCGAGTTCGCCGGCCCAGCGGTGGGACTCGGCGACGGCGAGGCGGTTGCCCTCCTGTTGGAAGACGAGGTTGGAGCGGTCGAGGTAGGCGGCCACGGTGACGGGGCCGACGCCGATGCCCTTTCCGCCGCCGGAGGGCGCGGGCCCTTCGGGGGTGAGGAGGTAGTAGCTCTTCGGCTCCGCGCAGTGGGAGAGAAGCAGGGCGAGGAGGCCGAGGGTGAGGAAATGGAGAAAGGTGCGGGATTTCATCGGCGGGCGCGCGGAATGGGATCGCCGGAAGACTCGCGTCCGAAAATCAGCGAGTTCGGCTTTTCATCGACGGTGTTGGAAAGGTTCTCGAACGATCGGGCGGCGGCGCGGATCTCATCGAGGGTGCGGCGGAGGTCGCCTTGGAGGGAGCCGGAGGGACCGAGGGAATTCACCGAGGTCTGGAGTTCGGCGAGCGTTTTGTTGATCTCCGCGGTGAGGCCCTGGGTCGAGTCGGAGGCGAGGATGGCTCTGGCTTCGGCGAGGGTTTCCTCGATCGAATCGAAGGCCTCGCGGGCTTCGGCGACGGTGACGGAGGTTTCATCGGCGGCGTTTCCGAACTTCGTGAGCGTCTCCTCAAGAGGCAGGGCCTCGATTTTGGCGAGGATGTCATTGAGCCGTGCCTCGATCTGGGCCAGACCGCCGGGTTTGGAGGGGATGACGGGCAGGTCGTTGACAACCTCCACCGTGGAGGGAGCCTCGGCGGGGTTGATATCCAGCGCGACGTAAAGGGCGCCCGTGATCAGGGAGGCGGAGCCGAGCTTGGCGCGGAGGCCTTTGCGAATGGCGGCGCGGAGATCGAATTCCCCTTCGACCTCCGGTTCCAAGGCGTTTTTGAGCACGGCGGATTCCAGCTCGATGAGGACGGGAATGCGGGTATCTCCGCCGTTCGAAAGCTTAAAGGAGATCTCGGTGACCCGACCGATCGGAACGCCTCGGAATTCCACCGCCGCGCCGCGCTGAAGACCGCGGACGGACTCATCGAACATGAGGAGCGCCCGGGTATCGGCGATGTAGTGGGCGTCTTCGGCCGAGGACTGGTCGCTGAACAGGGTGAAGACATCGCCGTCCTCGGCCGGTGGGGTGTCCTTGAGATCCGCGGGGGTCGAAAAGGTGGCTCCGCCGGTGACGAGTGCCTGCACCGAAGGGGTGCGGAACTTGAAGCCATCCGATCCGGCGGTGACGTCGAAGCCGCTGGTATTCCAAAAGCGGGTGCCTTTGCGGACGAGCGAAGCGTATCGTTCGCGGATCAGGACGCGAAATTCGACCTGTTCTTCAGCGATCGAGAGGATGCGCTGTTCGACTTTTCCGACCTCGAACCCGAGGTAATAGATTGGCGAGCCGGCAGAAAGGGACCCAGCCTCTTTGGCCGTCAGGGTGAGCCGCAGGCCGGGGACCGACTGGCTGGTCACGGGAGGTTCTTCCAAGCCTTTGAACTCGGTGGAGTGTTTCTCCCGGGTGCCGGGATCCAGCTCGATGTAGGCACCGGTGATCAGCGTGCCGAGGCCGGAAACCGAGCTGGTGGAGACGCGGGGACGGACGACCCAGAAGCGGCTGTCGGAGCGCAGCAGGTCGGTGTAGTCCGGGCTGACACGGATCTGGACGACCGTCTTGAGGTTTTTCGTGAGCTGCACGGCCTCGACCATTCCAACGGGAACCGAGCGGCAGCGGAGTTCGGTTTTACCGGCCGCGATGCCTTCGGCGGTCTCGAACTGAACCGAGACCAGCGGGCCGCGGTCGACGTTGTTTTTCCACAGCAGCCATCCGGCGAGGACCAGGGCGACCAGCGGAACCACCCACACGCTGCTGATGCGTCGGCGCGGACGGATCGTGGGCCGGTGTTCGCGGATGTCGTCTTTTGGGTCTTCTTCAGTCATGCGGGGCGGCGCTGGTAGTCCCACAGCAGGCGGGGATCGAAACTCATGGCGGACAGCATGGTCAGGATGACGACGGTCGCAAAGGAAATGGCAGCCGGGCCGGGTTCAATGGTCATCAGGTTCCCGAGGCGGACGAGGCAGACGAGGATCGCCACGACGAAAACATCAACCATCGACCAGCGGCCGACGAGCTCGGTGATGTGGTAGGCCATGGCGTGGGAATGGGTGGAGCCGTTGGCACGGCCGATGGCGGCGAGGCAGAGCCAGCCGAGGGCGACGATCTTGAGGATGGGGATCAGCACCGAGGCGGTGAAAATGATGATCGCCACCGGATAGGAGCCGGAGTTCCAAAAGGTGACCACTCCGGCGAGGATCGTGGAACCGCCGGTGGAGCCGCCGCTGGCGGAGGTGCCGACGCCGTAGACATTCATTACGGGCAGGGTCATGGCCGGCACGTAGAAGGCGATGGCAGCGAGCAGCAGGGCCAGCGTGCGGGCAAGGCTGTGCGGCTTGCGCAGGTGAAGACGGCGGCCGCAGCGGGGGCAGTGGCCGAGGTCGAGCGGGCTGAGCTTTCCGCAGCATGAGCAGGAAGCCAGGCCGTGGTCGGCGGCGAAATCACCGGGTGGGGCATCCTCGATCATGGTGGGTTGTGGTTGTGCGGTGGCAGGGGGCGGGCGATCTCGATGCGGTCCCACAGCTCGCGGCGGTCGATGCCGGCCATGGCCCCCGCCAGGCAGATGACGACCGCCACCAGCGCCCATAGGCCGACTTCGAAATGAATCTCGGCGAGGTGACCCAGCTTCAACAGTGAAACGATGAAGCCCAGCAGGAAGACCTCAAGCATGGACCACGGTTCGGAGAGCTGGATCCAGCGGGCGAGGGTGACAGTGCCGGGGAGGGTGCGGCCCCGCATCAGGGGCAGGCAGATATAGATGAGGCCAAGCGCGAGCAAGGTGGGGGAGACAATGGTGAAGATCACCGTGAGGATGGCGAGCAGGGTGGCTCCGTCGGCATGCAGGGCTTCGGCGGATTCCCAAAGGCCGAGCCGCGTGCGGCTGCCGGCCGCCTCCATGGTGAGGAAGGGGAAGGCGTGGGCGAGGATCATGAAGACCACGGCTCCGAGGGAGAAGCTGACGCAGCGGGAAAGCGAGCGCGGACGGTTCTGATAGAGCACTTCGCCGCAGTGGCCGCAGAAGGCGATCTCTCCCTCGTTCAGCCGTGGAGCGGGCTGGATGGCATCGCAGAAATGGCAGGCGACCCGCTCGTGGCGGTCGAGCCGGGGCCATGGCAGTCCTGGATGGTGGCGGAGCATGGATCAATCGTCGGAGTCGAGGGTTTCCCCTCCGTCTGCGATGGCAGCCTGGTGCAGCGTGATCTGGGTGAAGGGGATGATCCAGCCCTGCTCGTTGCAGGTGTCGACACAGGCACGCTGGATCGCACGGTGCAACACATTGCGGCTGCGCGCCACTTCGCCGGTGAAATCCGCCAGTACCGCGTAGTCGAGCGAGGATGCCCCGGCGTTGCTGAACTCCACCTTCACGCTCTTCACGTTTTCCCGCTCCACGGCGGCGACCAGGGCGCGGTGGATGGACTCGGTGAGAATCTCGGGAACCTCGGTGGTGCAGATGGCCTGGTGGGCGTAGTCGATACCGAAGGTGGCCGAGACGCGGAAACCCTTCGAGAGATTCTCCGGGGAAAGCGTGAGGAAATCTCCGACCGGATACTGCCTGCGGCTGCCGCCGAGCTGGAGAATGACGACCGCCTCCGGGGTTTGGGTGAGGACTTTGCCGAAGGTGCCGTCGGAGAGCACGATCCAATCGTCCTCGTCGCAGGGGAACCACGGTTCCTTTTTTCCCGGCGTGCGGGAGCGCAGGCCGATGACTTCGCGGATCGGCAGCCGCAGCCGGGCGTCACCGAGCTTTGGATTACTAAATCCACAGTAGAAACCGAGGCTGTCGACGCGCCATGGGACACCATCGATGACGATTCGCTCCCCCTCGCGCACCGGCCCGAGGTTGAGGATGGTGCGGATCTGATCGGCGTAGGGGACGAGCGAGTTCCGCGAGGCGATGACCACCGCGATGAGAATGATGGTGGCGATGGAAAGCAGCAGCCAATCGCCCCGGAAATAGAGCACGAGCAGTGCGGCGAAGGTGGCCAACAGGCCGATGAGCAGACCGGCGAGGAGATCGAAAAGCCGCGCGTAAACCGATGTTCCTTCCTTTTTGTGAAGCGGGTTGTGCTGCCTCAGCCAGTCCTGGAAACGGCGGCCGACGAGGAAGATGGTGAGAAACGCGAGGATGGCGAGCAGGAGGTTCACACCCTTGCCACGCCAGAAGCCGGAGACGCCCTCGGAGAAGGATTCGACGAAGCTCTTTTCGCGGCTCTCCCGTTCGGCGAGCTGGGCCGTCAGCGCCTCAAGTTCGCCGCTGGCCTCGGTTTTCCGGCCTTCCCACAGGCGGCGCACGCCTTCAATTTGAGCCGCCACCTGCGGATCGATCTCCGCGCTGGGCGGGTAAGCGGAGAGCCGCGTGAGAGCTTGCTCGGCGATGGCGAGGCGATCCTTCCAGGTATCGATGTCGTCGCGCAGTTTGGAGAGCTCCCGCGGGCCGGAGGTGGCGCTGCGGAGCTGGTCGAGCACCGGGCTGAGGACGTCCTGGACTTCCTCGTTGAGGGTGCGGGGCGCGGCGGGTTCACGGACCCAGGCATCTTCCGGGATGCCGGAGGCGATCGAACGGATGTTGCTTTCGATGTTCTGGATGCGCGCGCGGCGTTCGCTGATTTCGCGGCGGATTTCGGCTTTTTCCTCCTCGGAGCCGGCCTTGTTGCGCAGCTCATCGCGCAGGGCGTTGAGCTTCTGCTGCTCCTGCTCGATGACCGGAAGCTGGGCCTCGATGGCGGACAGGCTGCGCTGGACGGTGCTCGGTTTTCCCGCATCCGCCACCGGCTCCTGCGCGCCCAGCGTGCCGAGAAAAACGACGGCCGGGGCGAGGAGGCGGATCAGAATCGGAGAAGGGCGATGCATCGGGGGAAGTGGAGGCGTGGAACTCAGAGCGGGCGGGCGTAGGTGTCGCAGCGGTTGAACCAGCCCGCGCGCCAGCGGCCTTCACCACGCTCGGCGGGCGCGTTGTCGATCCGCCGACCGAGGACCCGTTTTGCGGAGGCGGCGAATTCAGCGGCGGCGGGTTGCCCGGCCGGCACGTCGCGCATGCCGGCGAGGACCTGGAGCAGCCCCCAGCCGCGGCCCTGGTAGCGCTCGGCCGGGTTGGTGCCCTCGCCCTTGAAGTTGACGTAATCGATCAGCGCATACTGCCCGTGGGCGGTGGCGGCGACCTTGTGGTAGTTCGCCTCGATCCGGGCGCGGTCTCCGGCCGGGGCCGCGGCGAGGATCTTCGGTAGCGCGGCGCGGGAGCGGGCGATGATGAAATCGGTCTGGAGGGTCACCTGGACGGCGAGCCACTGGCGGAGTTGGGACATTTCCGCACCACGGAACGAGGCTTGGAAGGCTGCCTTGCTGGGCCACGGGGCGGCAGGACGGAGGCCGATCGGAGGAACCTCCGCGCCGCGCTGGCGGGCGTAGGCGGTGAACTTCGGCCAGCTTTCCTCGAAACGCCCCGAAACCCCGGCGGGGTACCAGATGAAATGGCCGATGCCGAGCGACGGGAAGTTTTCCCCCGCATTCCACGTGGTCAGGCCATCGACGGTGCCCCCGCATTCGTTCTGCCAGATTTGCCGTCCGATCGCGGACTTCTGACCGGCGGAGAGACCGGAGGGGTTTCCCGCAGCGGGGGTGGTGGATACCGGGCCGCAAGCGGCGACGAGGAGCAGAACGAAGGCTGCGGCACGGGATGGTTGCATGCCGGAGGCTAAAACCTGAAGGTGCGGCCCCGCAAGGAGAGTCATGATGAACCGGATCCCCTGGCACGAGGTGCTCAAGTTCGAGGCGAAGGACATCGTCAAGGTCCTGCTCACCGCCGTGGTGATCGTGGTGGTGACCAAGGTGCAGGTGTTCAGCGAGCGGCTCTCCGCCCTGTTGATCGCCCTCCCGCTGGCTTCGTTGATCGCGATGATCTGGATGCACGCGGAAAAACAGCCGCCCGGGCGGATCGCGGGGCATGCCGAGTCCACCTTCTGGTTCGCACTGCCGACCCTGCCGATGTTTTTGATTCTGCCGTGGATGTTGCGCCACGGCTGGGGTTTCTGGCCGGCGCTGGGGATCAACTGCCTCCTGACCGCCGGGTGTTTCTGGCTGATGGTGGTGGGGTTGCGGCAGGTCGGAGTGGACCTGATGGCACGGAAATAGTTTCCGCCCCGGGCAGGGGAAAATATCCCTCGATGTCCAGTTTCCCCTTGTCAAGGGGACGGAAAGCCGATTCTGTCCGCCTCCCGGCCGAGGAGGGCCGGCCGGCATGGCATGTCTGAAGAAAACATCATCCCCTTCGAGCAGCCAAAGCCCCATTCCCGGTTTGCAGGCACACCCATGAAAAGCGATCTTGTCGAGAAGGCGTCCGAAGTCGTGAACGATCCCTTGGTTCTCATCAATATGGTGTCCAAGCGCGTTCGCCAATTGAACAGCGGCCGCTCGCCGCTGATCCCGACCGTTCCGAGCATGGGTGCCGCCGACATCGCGCTTACGGAAATCATCGAGGGCAAGATCCGCCTGTCCGGCGAAGCAATCAACGGCTGAGACGGCCCTTGCCGTTCTCCCGTCCCGGGCCATCCTTTCGCCCATGAGCGCGGAAATCGCCAGCAATCGCAAGGCGCGCCGCGACTTCCACATCTCGGAAACCTACGAGGCCGGCGTCGAGCTGAAGGGGACCGAGGTGAAGTCGATCCGCGAAGGCAAGGTGAACATCGCCGACGCCTTCGCCCGCGTCGAACGCGGCCAGATGTTCCTTTTCGGCTGCCACATCCAGCCGTGGGAAACCGCCGGCAAGTGGTTCCAGCACGATTCCCGCCGGCCGCGCCGCCTGCTGCTCCACAAGCAGGAGATCCGCAAGCTCGAGCACGCGCTCGAGGTCAAGGGCTCGACGTTGCCCTGCCTGAAGATGTACTGGAAAAACGGCCGGGTGAAGGTCGAGCTGGGCGTCGGCAAGGGCAAGACCCACTCCGACCAGCGCCACGACCTGAAAAAGCAGGTGGAACTCCGCGAAGCGCAACGCGAGGTCGCGCGCTTCAACCGGCAGTAGGTGCGGCTTGACCCCGACAGCTGAAGTCTGAGACTCCGCCATGCGCCGGCTCCGGACCGATCTGCCCTACTCGTTTCGTCCGCCGCAATTCCGCGGGTGGTTCCGTCCGCTCGGCCTCTGGGCGAACCGGGAAATCTACCTGCGGCGGAAATACCGGCTCGCCGGGATTTCAGACGCCGGGCTCGATCGGGTGAAATCCTTGGTCGGAAAGGGTGACGCGGTGCTTCTCGCGCCCAACCACGCCGATCACTCCGATCCGCACCTGATGATCGAAATGGGCAGCCGCCACGAACTGCCGCTGCATTTCATGGCCGCGCGGGAGGTGTTCGAATCCTCGCCCGCCGCCGCTTGGGCGCTGCAGGCGATGGGCGTGTTTTCGGTCGATCGCGATGGTCCGGATCTCTCCGCGATCAAAACCGCCATCGGTCTGCTGGATTCCGGCACGCCCCTGGTCATTTACCCGGAAGGCGAGATCTACCACCACCACGAGCGGCTTGATCCGCTGATGGAGGGCGTGGCCTCGATCCTCCTCAAGGCCGCCGGACGCATGAAGGACGGGAGGCGCGCCTGGCTGGTGCCGGTGGGAATTCATTTCAAACACCGGCCGGAGATCGAGGCTACTTTCGGGGAGCGGCTTTCGCGACTGGAGGATCGGATCGGCTGGACACCACGGCCCGCGATGGCGATCGACGACCGCATCATTCGGCTAGGCACCGGCGTGCTGGCGTTGAAGGAAACCGAATTCCTCGGAGAGGCGGGGCAGGGAGGTATCCAGTCGCGCCTCGAACAGCTCTGCGAACGCCTGCTTTCCGCCGCCGAGGAAAAGCACGGCCGCGACCCGCGCGCTGGCACCGCCCCGGAGCGGGTCCGTTCGCTGCGCTACCGCATCCGCCGGCGCTTGCTCGATTCCGAAAACCCGGCGTCGCCCGCGGAGCGAGTGGCTTTGCTGGATGACCTCGACGCCGTGTTCACGGCGTTGCAATCGCACAGCTACATCGGCGACTACCTGCTCTCCCATCCCAGCCTCGACCGCCGTGCGGAGACGATCATGAAGCTGGAGGAGGATCTCTTCGGGTTTCCCGAATACCCGTGCCTGCGGGACGCCTCGGTCACCGCTGCCGAGCCCATCGCGGTCAGCGACCTGCTGGCCAGCGGCGCGCTGCCGCCCCGGGGAGGAGCCGCCGCCCTGACGGCTCTGCTGGAAGAGCGCCTGACCGCCCTGCTGCCCGTGCCGGAGTGATTCAGCTTGTCCGATTTCAAGCCATTCTATCCTTGCAATCCGGGCGTTTTCCGCTTTCCTCCGCCGTCCCGACCAAGGGCGGACCGGCCAAGGTGGCTGGACTGAACCAAACAAGCAAATGAGCGAAAGCACCATCAATCCCGCGGACTACAAGGTCCATGACACCGACACCGGCAGCGCCGACTTCCAAGTCGCCAACCTGACCGTCCGCATCAAGCACCTCACCGAGCATCTCGGCACCCACAAGAAGGACGCATCGTCCCGCCGTGGCCTGCTCAAGCTCGTCGCCCAGCGCCGCAAGCTGCTCGACTACATCAAGGCGCATGACGAGGATCGCTACCAAAAATTGATCAAGGGACTCGGCCTCCGCCGCTAAACCCGACCTTCTCTGAAACGGCCACGGATTTCCCGTGGCCGTTTCATTTAGCGCCGGGCGGCATGATTGGCCATCCGGCGCGGGGCATTTCCGCCAACCAAATTGAAAAACCGGGAACGCCTCGAATCCATGCCCCCGTCCGAGTGGACGGGATACTGAAGTCAGTTAGAACACATAGAATGAATATCCATCAAGTTACGAGCCAGGTCGGCTCGAATCCCATCACATTTGAAACGGGCAAGCTTGCCAAGCTGGCCGACGGCGCCGTCGTCGTCACCTGCGGCGAGACCGTGGTCCTGGTGACCGCCGTTTCCCAAACCAAAGTGCGTGCCGGCCAGACCTGGTTCCCGCTTTCCGTCGAGTACAAGGAAAAAGCCTCCGCTGCCGGCCAGTTCCCCGGTGGTTACTTCAAGCGCGAAGGCCGTCCTACCGAAAAGGAAATCCTGACCTGCCGGATGACCGACCGTCCGCTGCGGCCACTGTTCCCGAAGGGCTACCTCTACGACACCCAGATCATCGCGCTGCTGCTGGCGGCCGACCAGATCAACGACTCCGACATTCTGTCGATGAACGGCGCTTCCGCCGCTCTCGCGATCTCCGACATCCCCTTCGCCGGTCCGATCGGCGCGGTGCGGGTCGGCCGCGTGGATGGCGAGTTCGTCATCAACCCGACCTTCGACGAGCGCGATGAAAGTGACCTCGACCTGGTGTACGTCGGCAACAAGACCGACGTCATCATGATCGAAGGTGCTGCCGATCAGCTCCCGGAAGATGATTTCATCAAGGCCCTGCACTTCGCCCAAGAGGCGGTGCAGAAGTTGGTCGAGGCCCAGGAAGAGCTGGTCCGCCTGGCCGGCAAGCCGAAGCGCGAATACACCGTGACCGTCGCCAAGGACGAACTCCTGGAAGTCGGCTACGAGATCGCCGGCGACCGCATCGAAGACGCGATCTACGCGCCGTCGAAAGTCGAGCGCGGCAAGAAGGTCGGTGCCCTCCGCGATGAAGTGGAAAAGGCGATCATGGAAAAGTATCCGGAAACCACCGAGTTCGAGATCGAGCAGGTGTTCGAATACATCCAGAAGAAGGCGTTCCGGGTGGCGATCATGGAGAAGGGCATCCGCGCCGACGGCCGCCAGATCGGCGAGCTCCGCCCGCTGTTCGCCGAAGCCAACTCGCTGCCGCGGGTTCATGGCTCCGCGATTTTCGCCCGTGGGGAAACCCAGGCGCTCGGCATCTGCACGCTGGCACCTGCCGACGAGAAGCAGTTCTACGACAACTACGCCGGTGGCGAGGACAGCAAGCGTTTCATCCTCCACTACAACTTCCCTCCGTTCTCGGTGGGTGAAACCGGCCGCATGGGTGGCATCAACCGCCGCGAGATCGGCCACGGTGCGCTCGCCGAGCGTTCGATCGCTCCGGTCATCCCGGACGTGGAGGATTTCCCTTACGCAATGCGCGTTTCGTCGGAAGTCATGGAGTCCAACGGATCGACCTCGATGGCGACGGTCTGCGCCGGCACCATGTCCCTGCTCTGCGCCGGTGTGCCGCTCAAGGCTCCGGTCGGCGGGATCTCCGTCGGCCTGGTCACCGAGTGGAATGAGGACGGCACGATGAAGGCGCACAAGGCGCTGCTCGACATCATTGGCTCCGAAGACTTCTACGGTGACATGGACTTCAAGCTCTGCGGCACCGAGGCCGGAGTGACTGGCTTCCAGCTCGACCTGAAGCTCCAGGGGCTGCCGCTCTCGATCCTTGAAGAAGGCATCCGCATGGCCAAGGACGCCCGCGGCACGATCATCGCCAAGATGAACGAAGCCGTGGCCGGCCCACAGGACCTCAGTCCGCACGCCCCGCGCATCGTTTCCGTCAAGATCCCGGCCGACCGCATCGGCGAACTCATCGGGCCTGGCGGCAAGAACATCAAAGGCATCCAGGCCGAGTCCGGCGCCGACATCAACATTGAGGATGACGGCACCGTGCACATCTACGCCTCGAAGGAGGAAGGCCTCCAGCGCGCCAAGGAACTCATCGACCGCATCTTCGCGGAAATCGAAGTGGGTGCGGTTTACACCGGTCCGGTCGTTTCGGTGACCAACTTCGGTGCGTTCATGGAAGTGCTGCCCGGCAAGGACGGTCTGATCCACGTTTCCGAACTCCAGGAAGGCCGCACCGAGCAGGTCGAGGACGTCGTCAAGAAGGGCGACATCGTCACCGCCAAGTGCATCGGCGTGGACGAAAAAGGCCGCGTGAAGATGAGCCGCCGCGCCTATCTCCGCGACCAAAAGGCCGAGCAAGCCGAACAGCCTGCCGAAGCCTGATCGGCCTCCGCCGAGAAACATCTCCAAGCCGCCATCCCGCGAGGGATGGCGGTTTTTTTTGGAGAGGCAGAAACTGGGGCTCTCTCAAGAGGATCGCCTGCGAAGCGTTCCTTCCGGGATGCAGTCGTATTTACCTGAGCGGATCGTCTGACCAGACCGTGAAGGTCTGGGACGCGGAGAACTTCGAGCTGGCGGAGGAACTCAAGGTGCTTTCGCAACGGAATTGGGCGGCAACAAGGCCCGGCAAACTGGAGCCGACAGCGATGTCCGACGGGGCGGGCGAATTCCTGATGTGGATCGGCCGAGACCCCGTGAGCAAGCGATTGAAGGCGTATCCTTACGAAGCGCTCGCGAGTCGCGATTAAAGCGGACGGGATCGTCCGCTCTCCCTACTCCTTCTTCTTCAGCAGCGGGAACAGCACCACGTCGCGGATGGTCGGGGCGCCGGTGAGCATCATGATGAGGCGGTCGATGCCGATGCCGATGCCGCCGGCGGGGGGCATGCCGTGCTCGAGGGTTTCGATGAAGTCGTAGTCAACCAACTGCTCTTCCTCGCCGCCAGCCTGGTGCTCGAGGCGCTGGCGTTGGACGTCGGGATCGTTGAGTTCGCTGTAGCCGGGGCTGATTTCCTGGCCGTTGATGATGAGTTCGTAAACTTCGACCGTTCGGCCGCCGGGCGTGACTTTGGCCAGCGGCACCAGCTCGCTGGCGACGCGGGTGACGAAGCAGGGGTCGAAGGTGTGCTCCTCGACCTTCTTCTCGAAGACTTGCTGGATCACCTCGTAGTCCTCCATCTCATCGGAGAGCTGCACGCCGAGTTCGTCGCACTTAGCGCGACGGGCCTCCGGGGTGATGTCGAAGAAGTCGTCGCCGGCGACCTCCTTGATGAGGTCGTGGTAGTTCGCGCGCTTCCACGGGCGGGAGAGATCGATGGTGCGGAGCACCTCGCCGTTCTCGTCCTTGTGCTCGATCTGGAGGCCGCCGCAGAAGGTCTCGGCGAGGTGGCAGACGAGGCTTTCCACCAGCTCGGCCATGATCTCGAAATCGGCGAAGGCCTGATAGGCCTCCAGCATGGTGAACTCGGGGTTGTGGCGGCGGGAGATGCCTTCGTTGCGGAAGTTGCGGTTGAGTTCGAAGACCTTGGTGAAGCCGCCGACGAGCAGGCGCTTGAGGAAAAGCTCGGGGGCGATGCGCATGGTGAGCGGCATGCCGAGGGCGTTGTGGAAGGTCTCAAACGGACGTGCGGCGGCACCGCCGGCGACGCTTTGGAGCATCGGCGTTTCGACTTCGAGGTAGCCGCGCGCGTGGAAGAAGTTCCGGATTTCCGCGACCATGCGGCTGCGGGTCACGAAAGTGGCGGCGCTTTCCTCGTTCGACATCAGGTCGAGGTGGCGCTTGCGGTACTTGATCTCGCGATCGGCGACGCCATGCCACTTGTCGGGCATCGGGCGGAGCGACTTGGAAAGCACGGTGAAGCCGGAGACCTTGATGGTCGGCTCGCCGGTGCGGGTGATGAAGGTTTCGCCCTCGATGCCGATCCAATCGCCGCGGTCGAGGCAGTCGAAGACGGCCTTCTGCTCCTCGGAGAGTTCCTTGATGGCGAGGAATCCCTGGATTTGCCCGAGCACGTCACCGAGATGGAAAAAGCACGAACGACCCATGTTGCGCAGGCCCGAGATGCGGCCGGCGACCTTGACCTGGACGCCTTCGGAGAAATCCGCGCGGAGTTCGGCGGGGGTGTGGGTGGTTTCGAAGGCCGAGCCGAAGGGGTCCACTCCGAGTTCGCGAAGCTTGGCGAGCTTTTCGCGGCGGACGGCGATCAGTTCGGCTTCGGTCGATTGGCTTTGAGGAGCGGTGTCTTCGGACATGGCGGGGGTGGCTTTAGGCCATCCGACCGGGCTCCGCAAGGGTAGGGATGACGGAACGTTGTCCGTTCAGCGGAAGTCCGAGAGGGGTACTTTCGAGTTCTCGCCTTTCTCGATCCATTTGTCGCGGCCGTTGATTTCGAAGTGGATGCGCAGGCCCTTGTTCCAACCGGGGTTGGGATCGGCTCCGAGTTCCCGCGGGTTGACCCAGAAATCGCGCCCCTCGCCCTCGACGATGGTGCGGACGCGCTGGGTGACGTCGGCATCCTTGCCTCCGGTGCCGTAAATGGCGCGGAGGATCCGTATGGGGCTGAGGCGGGGGTTTTCCGCGGAGGCGATCCGCTCGAAGGTGCCGAGCCAGACGGTGAGGTCCTTCATTTCGTCCAGCTCCTCGCGGAGCTGGTGGGCGATTTCCATCTGGCCCGTCTTGCGCATGGCGTCGGCGTAGGCATCGAGGCGTTGGAGGAAGGCGTCGTGGATGACGGAGGCTTGTTTCTCGAAGGCCCGGTCGATCTTCGCCTGCTGGTCGAGCGCGGCAGTGCCGATGCGGGTGATGCCTTCGTGAAAGTGGTCGCTGCCTTTTCTGGGAATGCCCGTAGGGATGCGGTGGTCGTGGATGCGCTGGAGGATGCGGTCCACATCGACTTGCCACCGTTCGGCGTCGCCCTTGGTGAGGCCGCGCAGCCAGACGCCGATGTCCCATCGCAGGACCTGCTCGTTTTTCTCCAGAGCGGTCTGACGTTTGGCGTCGAGCGCCACGAGGAGTTCCTCCGTCTTTTCCCGGATCTCGGACGGCGGAAGCAGGCCGGAATCCGGCGGGGGATCGGGGGTGGGAACAGGACCCCATTCCAGCACGCAGCCGGCGACCGGCTCGGAGGGGTCCGAATCGGCCCAGCCGTTGCCGGCTTCGATCGTGAGCGCGCCGAAGTCGCCCGAAGGATGGCCGTCGGCCCAGCGGGCGAAGGTCCAGGGCTGGTCGCCGGGCCACTTCCATTCCAAACCGTCGCGTTCGCCGCCCAGCCAGAGACGGGAGCCCGGGGGCAGCTCCGCGGTGGCACTCGCGAGCCAGTCGGCTGCTTCAGGGGTGGTCGGTGCCATCAGCCGGGCGTTGCCGGCGACAGCCAGGGCTCGGGCATCGGCGTGGGTCATGGGATCGAGGACGACGAGGCGGTGGTTATCGCCATGGGCTTCGGTGCCAGCGGGAAACCAGGACTGGCCGCCCTCGATCGATGCGGCGGTGCGGGCGAGGATGTGGCGGAGGTCGGTGGGATCGGAGCCATCGCGAGCCCATTCGATGAGAAAGGGGAGCGGCTGGTCGGCGGCAACGGCGGCGAGACGGCCATCGGTGGTCAGGGATGCGGCCGTGCCGTCGCCTTGGATCTCGGTCGCGGCCGGCCACGCCGAGCCATTGATCGCTTGCCAGGTGCCGTCCGGGCGGCGGGAGGAGCCGAGCCATTGCGGTGAGTCGGAGCGTTCGGCAATCCATCCGATTTCGGCGGGGTCATCAATGAGCGGCAGGTGGCCGCCATAGTCGGCGGCAAACCGACGTGCCTGGTCCCAGGTCATCGCGCTGGTGACGGGGAAGTAGTGCGAGGTATCGGAGGTGAGGGTGCCGGTGGGCAGCTCATCGAAATCCCCGGCGGTGAGCGATTCGCGGAGGCGGCGCAGCGATTGGGCGGGCGTTTCCGCGGGGGCGGCGGGCGCTTTCTCCGGGGTGGGAGCGACGGGTGCCTCCGGCGTGGAGGGAGGTGGAGGCCTGCTCGCGGCGGGAGGGGAAATGCCGGCGGTGGCGGCGGGTTTCGGGGGCGGCGGCGGGGAAGTCAGCTCGTGTTGCTTCGTTTGGTAGGCTTTCCAGGTGAAGGCGATCGCGATCAGGAGGATGGCGATGATGACGAGGTTCCGGATGAGTGGCGCGGGCGAGAGGTTCCGGCGGCGTGGTGCGACGGAGCGGGTGGGCTCGGCGGAGATTTCGGGGGTGGGAGCGTGAAGCCAGGCGTCGAGGGCGTCGGCCATTTCGCTGATGCTTTCAAAACGGTCGGCGGGGTCGGGTCGGGTGGCTTTTTCGCAGATGGCGTCGAGGGCGGGATCGCAGCCGGAGACGGCGGACGGGGGCGGGTCCTCGGGCGCGGGGAGCTTTCCGGTGAGCAGCTCGTGGAGCATCACGCCGACGGCGAAAATGTCGGAGCGGGCGTCGCCCTGGGTCAGACCTTGGAGCACCTCGGGGGCGAGGTAGTCGGGCGTGCCCATCACGAGGCCGGCGTGTTCGGCATCGTGGGGCACTGCGAGGCCGAAATCGCCGAGCTTGGGCTCGCGGCGGGGTGTGAGGAGGACATTGGCGGGTTTGACGTCGCGATGGACGATGCCGTTCTCGTGCGCGTGGGCGAGTCCGCGGCAGATGGAGGCGATCATTTCGGCCGACTGGTCCGGTGCGACGGCGAGTCCGTGAGCGGAGTGATGCAGAGATTTTCCCGGCACGTACTCCATGGCGATGTAGAGCAGGCCGTCCACCTCGCCGAAGTCGTACACGGCGATGAGGTTCGGGTGGTTGAGTCGCGCCATTGCCCGGGCCTCGGTTTCGAAGGAGCGGCGGAAGACTTCGTCGGCCCCGAGTTCAGGCGGCAGGATCTTGATGGCGGTCGGCCGGTCGAGGGTGCGCTGGTGGGCGAGGTAGACGACTCCCATGCCGCCTTGGGCGATGAAATCCCGGACTTCGTAGGCCGGTAGAAGCTGACTCAGAAAACCGGGATCGGGGGCTTGGAACGAGGGATCGGTCATCGGCACGTCTCCGTCACACTAGCGACGAATCGGTGTGAGGCGATGTTTTCCGGGCAGCTCCTTCAGGCCGCCGGAAACCGCAGCTCGATCTCGGTGCCGCCGGTGGCGGGGGAAGTGGCGGTGATGGAACCGCCATGGCGGTCCATGATCTGGCGGCAGATGCTGAGGCCGAGGCCGCTGCCGTCGGCGTCGGTGGCGTTGTCCCCGCGCTGGCGGGGTTCGAAGAGGCGGTCGATGTCGGCGGCGGGAATGCCGCGTCCGTTGTCGGAAATCCTAACCAGCACGGACCCGGAGTCGCGGGACGAGTGGATCCGGATCCGAGGCGGAGAGTCCGCCGCGTATTTGACGGCGTTCTCGATGATGTTCCCGAAGAGCTGGACCAACTGGATGTGGCGGCCGTTGACGACGGGGAGGGGGCGCTCGATCTCGACCTGGGCACCGGCTTGGCGGAGCCGGCTCTGGAGGCCGGCCAGCGTGGTTTCGAGGACCGCTTCAAGATCGACAGGTTCGAGCCGGTCGAGGTGGTTCTGGGTCAGGGCTTCGGCGTGAAGCTCCCGGATCATCCGGTCCATGTGGCCGAGGGAATCAAGCAGGAACCCCACCTGCTCCTTGGCATGTCCTAGGTCGCCTTTGTCCACGGATTCACGCAGCATCTCGGCGGCGAAGAGCGAGCCGCTCATGGGATTTTTCAGGTCGTGGGTGAGGACGCTGGAGAAGGCTTCGAGATCGTGATTCGTGCGACGGAGCATCTCCTCCATTTCCCGTGTCTTCGCCAGTTGGACTTCGAGTCGTTCGTTGACCCGCCGCAGGCCGGGAAGCTCCAGGGCCTTCGGTGCCGCGCGGATGATGGCAATGACGGTGATCCAGGAAACGGTGGCGGTGACGGCCTTCATCAGTCCCGAAAAGCGGTAGATCGGGTGGTAAAAGATGATTGCCTCCACGAGATGCGTGGTGCCGCAGCTGAAAATGAAAGCAGCGAAGAGCCAGAAGAGCCGGGGAAAGGCGAGTTCGGAGCGTTTCACCCACCAGAACGCCGCGAGGGCGAAAGGAATGACCGAATAGGCCGCGGCGATCGCAATGTCGGAAATGATGTGGGTCCAGCCGTGGGCCGGTGACCAATCGCCACAGTTCCAGCGCGCCGGGAAGTCCGAGGTGTCGAAGAGGAGTTTGAGAAACTCGGGCATGGTGGTAAGCCAGCCGTTTTCTAGGGAGGCCGGGCAGGGTTTCCTAGGCAGAATTTCAGGGAAGCAGAACCGTCTGGGTTGCGGATTGCAATTTGCGGAGCAGGTCCGGGCATTTTGCTCTGAAATGGGAGCGGATGCGGCAGGGGAAACGGCCAAGGAATGGCGCAGTCTCAGGCGTTTGGGCAGGTGTCGGAACTTGGCCCGCCGGTTGCGATGAGGCAGCCGCTATGACCGATTTCCAATCACCCCAGTATCCGGGCGGCACCCAGCCGGACCATCCCCGTAGCGAGCCTTCCATGGTTCTCCCCGGCGGCATGCCCGAGGAGCAAGGAAAGCTGCAGAAGGTTGCCGATACGGCGCGGGATCGATTTCATAAACTTACCTGGCCGGAGATTGCCGTCGCGGCGCTTGCCGGCTTCGCAGTCGGTTGGTTGGTTGCATCGCCGCGACGGCATCCATCCCTGCATGACATCGTTGACGACTCGCTGCGTCCGTGGGCATGCCGCGGTCTCCACAACGCGGCGGATTCGATCCGCCATAGCCGACCGGTGAATCTGGTGCAGGAAGGGATCTCGAAACTCCGTGCCTCCTGAATCATGAGCGACATCGATCCCAAGAAACATCCGGAGCAGTGGCTGGAACGGAAAGCCAGCGAGCAGGCCGAAAAGGCACGGAGCTGCTGTGATGAGATCAAAGCTTCGACACGCGACAATCCGACCCAGGCGCTGGCGATTGCATTCGGTGCGGGCTATTTGGCGCGGAGCCTCCCGGTTTTCCGCACCGCGGGTTACACGTTGCGGGGAACCATGCATCTCGTGCCCTATGTTTTAGGGATTCTAGGCGCGGCGCGGCTGTATGAAATCGTGCGCGACGAGTATCTGGATCGCGAGGAAAACCAGCCACCACCCTCCTCGTCAGGAGCGGGCTGAGAAACCCGAAATTCTCAGGAGAGAAGCGCCTCCAGCTCCTCCCAGCGGGCATAAAGACGAGAGACTTCGTCGCGTGCCCGGTCGAGATCGGAGACCAGCTGGGGGACTTCGTTGAAACGCTCGGTCTGGAAGATCGGGTCGTTGAGCTTCAGTTCCATCGCTTCGACTTCGTGCTCGGCGGCGCTGATGCGGTCCTCGATTCCCTCGAGTTCCTTCTTTTCCGCCAGGGTCAGCTTACGCGGTTTGTCCGCGGATTTGCCCGCGGTCCTGCGGCGGGCATCGGCCTCGCGAGCGGCGGCCTGGGCGCGCTGGATGGCTTCGCGCTGCTGGCGTTTCTCCAGATAGTAGGAGTAGTTGCCGGGCGTGATGTGGACGCCGTCGTCCTCGAACGCGATGATCCGATCGCAGATGCGGTCGAGGAAATAGCGGTCGTGCGAGACGACGAGGACCGCTCCTTCGAAGTCGGCGATCGCTTCCTCCAGCATGCGCAGCGAGGGCAGGTCGAGGTCGTTGGTCGGCTCGTCGAGCACCAGCAGGTTGCCGCCGGTCTTGAGGACCTTGGCGAGCATCAGCCGCGCACGCTCGCCGCCGGAGAGGAGATCGACGCGCTCGTTGATCCGATCGTCGGTGAAGAGGAAGCGCCGCAGGTAGCCTCGGGCACCGATGATCTGGTCGCCGAAGTGGACCTTCTCGTTCCCCTCGGCGACCTCGTCGAGCAGCGAGCCCGAGCCATCGAGTACCATGCGCGTCTGGTCGATGTAGTTGACCTTCACCCGTTTCCCGACCTCGGCCTTACCTTCGCTGGGCTCGATCTTGCCGAGGCAGAGCTTGAGCAGGGTGGTCTTGCCGACGCCGTTGCGGCCGACGATACCGGTGCACTCGCCGGGGCGGATCGAGAGATCGAGGTGGCGGAAGAGCCAGCGCGGGGAAGCGCCGGATCCGACGTTGATGCCGGCTCCCTCAAGCTCCACGACCTTGTCGCCCAGACCCGGCGGCGGCGGGATGAGCAGGTCCATTTCCCGCTCCTCGGGCGGGGCTTCCATGCCCTCGATTTCATAGAACTTGTCGAGCCGGTGGCGTGACTTGGTGGTGCGCGCCTTGACGCCGGCGCGGACCCACTCGAGTTCCTCGCGGAGAAAGCGCTGGCGGCGTCGCTCGGTCTGCTCGGCGATCTGCTGGCGGATTGCCTTCGATTCGAGGAAAGCGGTGTAGTTGCCGGGGTGCGAGTAGGCCTTTCCCTGATCGATCTCGATGATGCGGGTGGCGATGACATCGAGGAAATAGCGGTCGTGGGTAACGAAGATGACCGCGCCGGTGTAGGTCTTGAGGAAATCCTCGAGCCAGCGGATCGAGTCGGCGTCGAGGTGGTTCGTCGGTTCGTCGAGCAGCAGCAGGTCGGGCTGCGAGGCGAGCGCGCGGCAGAGGGCGACGCGGCGTTTTTCCCCACCGGACAGCGGGCCGGTCTGGACTTCGAGCGGTGGGGTGCCGAGCGCGTTGCAGAGGGCCTGGATGCGGGAGTCGAGGTTCCAGCCATCGGCGTGGTCGATGAGATGAAGCAGGTCGGCGAGTTCGGCCTCGGAGCCGTCGCCATTCTCGTAGCGGCGGATGGCATCGACCACGTCCTGCGCGCCGCTGGCGATGTTCTCGTGAACGGATTTTTCGGGATCGAGTTCGAACTCCTGCGGCAGGTAGCCGACACGGAGCTGGCGCTGGCGGGCGATGTCGCCGGAGTCGGGCGCGTTGTGGCCGGCCAGGATTTTGAGAAGCGAGGTCTTGCCGCAGCCATTGCGGCCGACGAGGCCGACTTTCTCTCCTGCCTCCACCGCGAGGGTGACGTCATCGAGCAAGGTCTGGTGGCCGTAGGCGAGGCGGAGGTCTTTGGCGGAAAGGAGCGACATGGGTGCGGGCGGACCATCGATGCTCTGGAGCGGGATGGCGAGCGTTCGTCTTGGCGGGATCGATTTCGTGAAACCTTTCCTATGTCCCCGGCGTTTCTGCTTCCGTGCGGAGCTTGTTGATTTTCCTGATTTTTACGGCGGGCGTGGTGGCGCAGATCCCGCGCGAGCCGCGGTTGCATGATCCGTCCACGGTGGTCCGTGAACGTGGCGACGCCTGGTGTTTCTCCACGGGGCCCGGCATCGGGGTGCTGAAGCAGGACGGAAACGAATGGCGGCATGTGGGGCCGGTATTTCCCCGCGGCTCGCAGCCGGATTGGCACGAGGAGAAGATACCCGGAAACCGCGGGCATCTATGGGCTCCGGACGTGATCGAGATCGGCGACCGCTGGTGTGTCTATTACTCCGTCTCGACCTTTGGCAAAAACACCTCGGCAATCGGCATGGCGAGCCGGAAGACGCTCGGTCCCGGCACAGAGGACGAGCCGTGGGAGGACCTGGGAGTGATCATCACCTCCGGCCCCGGCGACCGTTTCAACGCGATCGATCCGGCGCTGATCGCCGACGGGCGGAGGCTGTGGATGAGCTTCGGGAGTTTTTGGGACGGCATCATGCTGGTGGAGCTGGATGCCAAGACCGGGCTGCGGAAGGACCCGGATGCCCCCCCCGTGAAGCTCGCGAGCTACCCGGAGATCGAGGCACCCTTCATCCACAAGCAGGACGGCTGGTATTATCTCTTCGTCAACTGGGGCAAATGCTGCCGCGGGGTGGAGAGCACCTATGAAATCCGCGTGGGCCGGAGCAAATCGATCGAGGGGCCCTACGAGGACCGTGAGGGCACACCGATGGTTCAGGGCGGAGGGACGCAGGTCTTGGCAAGTCGGGACCGGTTCATCGGGCCGGGTCACGCCTCCATCTACGAGAAGGGTCGTAGGCAGTGGCTGGTCCATCACTACTACGACGGCGAGGATCACGGGAAATCCAAGCTGCGCCTCGTGCCACTGGAGTGGGAGGATGGTTGGCCGGTGGTGAAGGAGTGAGCGCGGTGATGTTCAGGGCGATGACGGTTTCGTCGGAATCCCCCGGTGGAGCAACCAAGCCAGCGCGAGGAAGGTCACCGAATAGCTTGCCGTTGAGGCAATCGACAGGATCTCGTTCACAACCGGGATGTAGAAGATGCTGGAGGGATTGAATCCTCCGAGCGGAACGAGGGTGAGAAGCCAGACGGCGTGGTGAAAAAGCCAGATCAGGAGCTGAATGACGCTGGCGACGAAGCCTGCGAGAGTTGCGGGAGAGCGGGCGACGTGGCGTAGTTGCCAAAAAGCCAGCGGGAGCACGATCAGGATGACAAGCCAGGCAAGCCCGATCGCAGCAGAAAGAGACTGAAACCAAACGTCCATCAGGGGGTCAGGGAGAAGCGGTGTTCACGGATCAGATCGCGGACATGGCGTAGAAAGCCGAGGGCGACGAGCAACACGCCGATGTTGCAGAGAAAGGTGAAGATACGGGAGAGCATGACGAAGGAGGCTGACAATTGGACGTTGCCTATGAAAATCGCGGGAGTGGATCCTTCCTCCGGCACGCCTCCGGTCAGCATCTGGTCGAGCGTCTCGCTCCCGAAGAAAGCTTCTGCCAGCGGGAAGATTCGTGCCCCACAGGCGATGAAGACTCCGACGATCATCAGTCGGGGGAGCCGGAACTTGCGATGGCGAAGGATCGCCACGAGCAGCACCAGCAGGGTTGCGGTAACAACCAATTCATAGACCTTGTGGGCAATCACCATCGCCATCCAAACCGTAGGGGCGGTGCGGGAGCGAGCGAAATCGGAACGGAGAACTGGCGTCAGGTTTGCCCTGAGCTGGAGCCGACATAGGTCGAAAGCAACCGGATCGCCGCGCGGATCGAGGCGAAGGAGGCGGTCTCGTGGGTGGTGTGATAGCCGGTGGTGGGGATCTGGAGGGTGGTGCCGGTGATGTCGCCGCCGGTGGCGGCGGCGAGCCTGCCCAGCTCGGTGCGGCCGAGTGACAGCGGTTTCGGGCGCGACGGGTTTTCCTTTTCGATCCACTCGTCCTTGTAGGAGTAGCGGATGTCGAGGCGCTGGCAGATTCGGGCGATTTCCGCGGTGAAGCCGGGATCGAAGGTGGCGGTGGCGTCCTTTCGGCGGAGGACGAGTTCCTGCTCGTCGGCCGTTTCGGTGGTGGGGTATGGGCTGGTATCGAGCACCAGCAGCCGCCGGGTGGAAATGGACTCCCGCTGGAACCAAGCGAGGGCGTAGCGCCAGCTGCGGCCGGCCTCCTCCTGGGAGGTGAAGAGGGCGGTGCCTTGGAAACCGCGACGGAACAGATGGATGATGAGGGCCACGCTGATGACGTTGTCGAGCTGACCCCAGACGTGCTTTTCCCCGACCTGAAGCCGGTCGAGGAAGGAAACGGGCGAGCCGGGCTGGAGGAACTCCAGGCCATCGATCTCAAAGATCAGGTTGTTGCGCTTGGGGCAATGGTAGCTGTTGGAGATGACGCCCTGGCCGAGATAGAGGCCGGTGTAGGGCATGTGCGCCTGCACGCGCTCGCCGGCGAAGCGGTCGGCGATGGACGCGATCATCTGCTCGGAGACCGAGTCACCGGAAAGCTCGCCGCGGTTGCCGGCGATGAAGGCGGCGTATTGGAATTCGTTCGGTCCGGTGCAGAGCAGGCCGTGGCGATCGACGTGGGCGGAGAGGACCAGGCTCTCGGGTTCCGTGCCTTGGGCGATCAGCAGCCCGAGGTGGCGCTCGATCCGGATGTCGAGTTCCTCCAGCTCGCGGCGGATCACGCGATAGAACGAATCTTCCGCGCCGACGACCGAAGGCTCGCGAATCAGGTGGCGCAGGATTTCGAGAAATCCGGCAAGGTCGGCGGGGTCGCGGGCGGTCATGGAACTGGGTCGGAAATGAGCAAGATGAGAGCCGGGCTCGTCAAGGATCACTCCGCGACCAGATCCTCAATTTCAGATCGGAACAGGTCCCGGCCAAGCGTCCATCGGGCAGCAACACGAGGGTGTGGACGCCGAATCCGGCGGGCGGATGGACCCATAGTGGATTGCCTGTTTCCAGCTCGAATTCACCCACGCACGCATCGGGGTCGCTGTTCGCCACGAAGACCGATTTCTCGTCGGCGGAAAAGATCGAGCAAGAGGAGGATCCCGCGGCGCGGGCGATGACCTGCCCGTGGGAAAGCAAGCCGTTTTCCAACTGCCAAATGTAGGTCCAGCCATTGCGCAGTGCTGCCAGCAGGTGGCCGCCGTCGCGGCTGATGCGCAGGCTGTTGACCCGCTCGGGCAGGGACAGCTCGCAGGTCACGTTGTTGTTTTCCCAATCGCGCACCTGGATGTGATCGGGCTCGCCACTACGGTCGAGGGAGATGATCAGATGGCGGCCGTCCGGCGTGAAGGCGAAGGTGTGACCGATGTGGGGAAGGTCGAACGCCCGGTCCGTCAGCTTCTTGAAGTCCGGAAGGCTCCAGAACTGCACATGGCCGTCGAGGTTGCTGGTCATCAGCGTCCCGTCCGGCGTGAAGCCGAGGTGAACGACCGGGATGCTACGAAGCGTGAAGTAGGTCTCGGTGGTGCCGTCCGGAAGGGTGCGGGACTCCGGCTTGAGGGGTGAGGTGGAAAGCGTGCTGACTTCTCCTGATGCCGGGTCGTCGATGATGAGATTGCCCTGATTGTTCGTGGAGATGAGCATGCCGCCGTCCGGGGTGAGGGCCAGCGAGGTCAGGGGTGCCTCCTGGGTCCAGTAGTCGCCGGTGGAAAGGCTCTTCCCCAAGAGGGGGCCGGGTTCCAGTGTTTCGAGATCCCACTGGCGCACGCCGTCCTCGGCGCGGGTGTAGAGTTTGTTGCCGGGAGCATCGAGAACCATGGCCCACAGTCGCCAGGCCGGGTCCGAATGACCGGCGAGGGTGGCGTCGAGGGTCCAGCGGGTCCGGGTGAAATTGCCGAGCAGATTCTCCGCCCGCAGCCGGGCCTCGGCGGAGGGAGAGGAGCGGGCCAGCTCCTTGATGGCAGGCAGTGCCTCGGGCATGGCTGCCAGTTTTTCCTCGGCCTCGTCGCGCAGGCGCACCCGCGGCGCGGCCAGCTGCTCCAGCAGCGCTGCGATTTCAGCCTGGTCCTGTGCGCGAGATGGCGGGGCGGTGAAAAGGCAGGCCAGCAGGGCGGTCACGGAGATCATCGAGCGGCGGCGGAGCGCCCATTCCAGAAAGAGCAATCCGAGCAGCAGGGCGAGCAACGGCCAGCGGGGCCACAACGGCTGGTTCCACGAAACCGCAGCCTGCCTGCGGCGCTCGTCGGCGACCTCGGCGAGCCAGCCGACGGCATCGGTCGGTGACTCCAGCACGCGGCCGGCCCCTGCGGCGGCGAGTTCCTCCATGAAGGCGGCATCGGGTTTGGTCTCGGTGAATTCGAGCTGCGAGTGCCGCAGACCCACCGCCACGGTGTCGGTGTGGGCGGCCTGTTCGGTGGTGGCGTCGAAGTAGATCGTCAACTGATCGCCGCGGGCGTCGGCGGGCACGGGCAGGCTGCCGATGAATTCCCGCTCGTCGCGGTCGTATTCCAAGCGGACCCGCGGGCTGCCGGGGAGATCGAGACGTGCTCCCACATCGAGCGCGAGCAGTTCGTCGAGTTTGGTCACCGAGAGGACCTCCGCCGCCACGGGGAGCAGCTCGCCGGGCTTGGCGGCGGATGCTTTGGCGCGGCCAGCGAGCTGGTCCTGGTGCCAGCGCACGCTGTTCTCGCCGAGCCACTTCACGAGGTTGACCCAGTAGTTCCCATACCACGGAGCCGGATGCGGTGGCTCGGGAGCCTCGGGCGAGCGCGCGGCATCGGCATTGAACTGGAACTCATACCCATGGCCGAGCTCGGTGTGGCGACCCTGTGGCGGCCCGCCGCGTGGCCCCCAGGTAATGTAATCCCGAGCCCAGCCGCCATTCGGATCGGGCAGCCAAGCGATCGAGCGGCCGCGACCATAGGTCTGCGCGGCCATCACCGGCTCATCGCCCTCGGCATCGGCCCGCACCGCCAGCACGATCGCGCCCGGCTTGGCACGTTTGACCCGGTTCATGCCGGTGAAGACCGGATGGGCGTCGAGCGCACGCTCGTTTTCCTCCGGATTCTCACAGAATCGCCACAAGGGGTGATGCCGCACCGCGTCCGGGATGCGGATCGGGAAGGTCTTTTCCATCGCCCCCGCCCCGTAGGCGAGCATGTCCACCGGGGTGATCCGCTCCCATGGAGTCTGGTCGTAGTGGCCGACGTCGAAGGTGGTGTAGCCGCCGCCCATCAGAAAGCCGCCGCCACGCTCGTTGACCCAATCGACCACCCACTGCATCTGCTCGTCGGAGAAATTCCCCACCGGCACATCGCTGATCAGCATGACATCGTATCGGTATAATTCCTCGCGGGTGGCGGGGAACGATTTCGAGGGGTCCGGCAGCATTTCGCCGTTGTGGAAAGTCACGCCTACCAGGTTCGGCGAGTCGTTGTATTCGCTCATCGGCGTCAGGCACTCGTATTCGATGTCACCGCTGGCGTCCCACGCGCGGGTCATCAGTTCCATGTCATTCCACCAGTGTCCCTCGAGGCCGACCGTGCGCTTCACGTGGGTGCCCTCGACGAAGAGCACGCGCAGTTTGTTCGAGGAGACCTCGACGGTGAAGCCGAAGCGGTTGTCATCGGTGGCGACCTCATCGGCCGCTGGCACCAACTCCAGCGTGTAGCGGGTGGTGCGCAGGCCGATGCCGAAGGTCAGCGTCTTTTCCACCGAGCCTCCATCCGCCGACGGGTGGAAATCGCTGCGGGCCACCTCGGGGCCGTCTTCTTCCCGCAGCACCAGTGCCAGCGGTTCATGGGAGGAAAGGCCGGTGGCGGCGAGTTCGATGTGGAGGGCCACCTGTGCCTTCGGCCGGACGCTGCGTGGCGCCTGCACGGCGGCAATCCATGAATTGCGCGGCGGCGTGTCCGTGCCGACGAGCTTGGTGGAAATCCTCGACCCGAGGTCGCGGGCCGCGGTCAGGGCAAGGGCGAGCTGATCGCGGTCGTGCGCCCGGCCGTCGGAAACGATCACGATGTCCCGTGGTGCCTCCTTGCCCCGCCAAAGTAGCTCGCCGAGTGCGTCAGCAAGGCGGGTTTCATCGCCCTGAGGGTGAAGGTCGGTGAAATCCGTGACGTTCTGGATTTCATCTGAAAACACCGCGAGCGACGGCGCGGGAAGCCCGGCGGCAGCGAGGGTCTGAACGGTCCAGTCCGTGGCATCGGTCCAGCGGGTCGAATCTTCATCAGTGGCCAGCCTCATGCTTGCGGAACGGTCCACGAGGATGAGCGAGTGGCTTTCCGGGGTGGTGCGGGTGACGCGGCGGACCGGGTTCAGCAGGATCAGGGCGAGCAGTGCGATCGTGCCCAGCCGCAGCACCACCACAGGCACCTGGAGCCAGCCCGGCTGCATCCGGCGGCCGCGGAAGGCCCGCAAGATCAGGAAAATCACCGAGAGACCCGCGAGGGCGGCGATGATCGGGAGGGGGAAGGCGGGGTCGAAATCCGGAAGGGTCATTCGGCGCGGAGAGCGAGGGTGTGTTCGATGCGGTTCAGCCGGGTCTTCACCTTGTTGATGCCGGTCCGCAGCGCGTCCTGGAGCGTGGCGAGATCGGTTACTTCCCGGCCGTTCACGCTGAGAATCTCCATGCCCGGCTCCAGTCCGGCGCGGCGAGCTTCGGCCGAGTCGATGGCGGCCACCGAGATCGCGCCGTCGGCTTGGCGGAAGGTCACTCCGGGCAACTTCTCCACGCGAATGTCATTGAGTTGCTCGTCGGCTTCCGGTTCCTCCGCGGCGGTCAGGGTCACGTCGTGCTCGGCCTCGTCGCGCCAGTAGACCAGCTCGATCGATTCCCCCGGTTCCAGCCGGGCCAGCTCGAAGCGCAGATCGCCGCGGGTGATGACCGGTTTGGCGGCAGCGCGCACGATCACATCGTCCGCTTGCAGTCCCGCGCGCCCAGCCGGGCTGTTTTCCATCACGGCTTTCACGGCGGCACCCGCGACCTTGGGCAAACGAGCTGCCTCCGCCACGTCGTCATCGACATCGCCGCTGCTGATGCCGAAGAACCCGCGCTTCACTCGTCCGTGTTCGGCGAGCTTTGCGGTGATCTCGCGGACGAGGTTCGAGGGAATCGCGAAGCCGATGCCGACGTTGCCGCCGATGCCGCCCCAGATCGCGGTGTTGATGCCGATCAGCCGGCCCGAGGCATCGATCAGTGCACCGCCCGAGTTGCCCGGATTGATGGCGGCATCGGTCTGGATGTAGCTTTCGTAGGCGCTCGATCCGCCAATACCGAGGTTCGACCGCCGGGTGGCGGAGACCATGCCCATGGTGCAGGTCATGCCGACCTGAAAGGGGTTTCCAACGGCGAAGACGAGGTCGCCGGGCCGGACCTGCTCGCTGTTCGCGAAGATCAGCGGGGTGAGGTTCGTGGCATCGATCTTGAGCAGTGCGAGATCGGTGGCGGGATCGGAACCGGCGATGGTGGCGTGGAAGCGGCGATGGTCGTGCAGTTCGACGAAAAAGGTGTCGGCGATGCGGCCGTTGGGCATGTGGACGACGTGGCTGTTGGTGACGATCCAGCCGTCGGCGGAGACGATCACGCCGGAGCCCATGCCGGTGACGCGTTCCTGCGGGCCATCGGACTCGTCGCCGTCCTCCTCCTCGCTTCGATCCTGACCGAAGAAGCGCTCCAGCGGTCCGGCTTCCGCGTCCTTGCCGAGGATCATCGCGGGGAAAACCGAAACCACCGAGGGAGTCACCGTTTCCAGCAGGGGGGCGAACGAACCCGCCCGGGGAACGGAGACCGGAGCGGCGGGGGAATCGTCGAGCTGACAGAGTGCCGCCGCCTGGTGGGCGAGCAGGCGCGGGCCGTCTTCGGCCGCGGCGGCGAGGACGAGGGCGGGAAGGATCAGGAGGGTCGGATGGAGCACGGATTCAGCGTTGGTTTTCCCAGACCTCACCGCCGAAGTCATCGGAGAGGTCGCGGAAGTAATCTTCGATTTCACGGCGGCTCTCCTCGGGCAGCTTGCCGCGGGCGGAGGCGATGTTCGGGTCGGTCGGAAGGCGTTCGATCAATGCCCGCAGGCGGCGGTCGGCGGCATCCACGAGGGGTATCGTACTTCGGTCGAAGGGGGCGGCACGCAGCGGGATGGCCAAGCGGCCGACGCCGTCCTCGCCACGGTCCTCGAGCAACTCCAGCGTGTCGGCGAAACGGTGGAGGGTGGGACCGCCGGTGATGCCGGGCGCATCGCCGCCGCCTTGAGCTCCGGGCGATTCCGAGGACCCGCTGCTTTCGGCCTGGTTTTCCTGGGATGCCATTTCGCCCTCACCCTGCCCACCGGGTGTTTCGCCCTCGCCTCCCTTGCCGGGCTTGTTGCCTTCGCCGCTGTCTTGGCTGGCCAGGGCTTCCTTCAAAGCGGCGGCCTGTTCACGGGCTTCGGTGAGTTCGGTCAGGCGACTGGCGTCGAGCTGGTCGGCCGCCTCGCGGAAACGTCCGGCCAAGGCCCCGAGCCGGGCGGCGGCACCCTCGCGGGCCGCCTCGCCGGCTTCCCCCTGTTGCTGCTGTCCGGCCAGTGCCTCCAGCTCCTGGGCCAGCTCGGCGAGGCCCGCGCGCTCGGTGAGTGCTTCCAGAGTGGACTCGGTCGCGGAGGGCGGTCCGTCTGGATCGGCGCGGCCGGACTCCGCCTTCTTCGCGAGTTCCTCGAGAATCTCGGCGGCCAGTTCGGTTTCCCGGGCTGCTTCCGCGGCGGCCTGGCCGGCCGCTTCGGAGGCTCCGCCGGAGCTTCCGGGCGCGGGTTGCTGCGACTCGCTTGGTTGCTGCTCGCGGGCACCTTGTTCGGCACGGTCGGCCAGCTCGCGGAGCGTTTCCGAGAGCCGTTGGAGGTCGAGTGATTCGAGGAAAAGGGCGAGGTCGAGGAGGTTCCGTTCCGCCGCAGCGAGATCGGGTGCGGCGGCGGTCGGCGGCTCGGAGCGCAGGCCCTTGTCGGCACGGGCTGCGGCTTTCTCCGCCTCGTCGATCAGCCGTAGCGCGCCCTCGCTGCGCTCGGGATGATCGACCAGAATCGCGTAGAGTTCGCCGCTGTCCGCCAGTGCGACCTCCTGTTGCCGGCGGGTCGCCTGGATGTTGTTGCCTGCCATGTTCTCCGGCGTGATCTGGCTGGCGACGTTCTGTTCCTCGGCGGCGATCCGGCGGGCTTCCTTGGCCAGGTCCATCATCGAGGGCGGAGGCGGATCCTTCGGGGGGTGCGGGCTTTTTCCGCGGCCGACGATAGTGATGAGTTCCTTGCGCAGGCGGAGCAGGGTGGAGAGCGCGCGGTCGGCCGAGTCGAACCCCTTGGCCAGGTCGGGCCGGGCGAGGATTTCCGCGGCCTCTCCCATCTGGGTGCCGGCGGTTTCGAGAAGCATGACGTCGTCCAGCGGAATCCCGCCCTCGGCATTCCACTCGGCGGCCGTGTTGAGGGTTTCGTTGTAGAGTGCCGCCTCGCGCATCGACTGCTCGCCCACCTTCTCCAGTGCTTCGGGGGTGAGACGGTTGCGGTGGGACTCCTTGGTTCGGAAAACATCGGAGACGATGCCGCGCTGGCTGCCGATGATCTCGTCGAGCTTCATGATGGCATCGCTGACGGCCTCGGGGTCGGCTTCGTCTTCTTCCTCGTCGCCCCCACCGCCGACGGCGAAATACCAGCGCATCTGGAACTGGCGGATATCGACCGCCCGCAGCGGGCTCACCGACCGCGGGCCGCCGCGGGGCTTGTGGTCGAGCGCATAGGCATGGAAGCGGACGTTGTCGGTGATCGCGAGCGGGACCTGATCGAGCATCAGGCGGGCGATTTCGTTGATCTCGCGCTGGTTCTTTGGATCGACCACTCGCTCGAGCAGCCAGCGGCGTTCGCCGCCGGCATCGAGGATGAGACCGATCTCCGAAACCCCGAAGTCGTCCGTGGCACGGATGCGGACCGGCATTTCCGCGGTGGCGATGAGTTCGAGGTCCTTGCCGGGCTCGATGATCTCGACCACCGGCAGCTTGTCCACGACGCCCTCGACCTCGAACCGCCAGGCGTCGAGCCGCTCGCCATCAGCGTGATGAATCACCAGCTCCGCCCGGGTTGTTCCGGGCACGATCGCGGTGGAGGTGGAGAACACCGCGCCCTCCTGCGGGGACAGCTCGACCGGCGGGGCACCGCCGAGGCTCCAGGTGACGCGGGCGGGGAGCGCATCGAAGGCGAAATTCCAGGTCGCCGTGCTGCCCTCGACCGCGCGGACATCGCCGCCGGCCACGGTTTCGGAGGGCAGCCCGGTGTAGTCGGGGAAACGAAGCTCGGCCTCGGCCTTGACCAGCTTCGGGATGGGTCGGTAGGCGATCGTTTTCTCCTCCACCCGCGCATCGCCGGCGAGGATCCGAAGGCGGATGTCGGCGGTCTTTCCGGTGAAAACGGCGTCCCAGGTGCGGCCATCCTCGCGGCGGGTCAGATCGAGCGGTTGCCAATCGCCATCGCCCACCGCGACCTGAAGCTCCGGCTGGGCGGCACGGCCGTGGACGGTGATCTCGACCCGCGGCGGGTGGGTCTCGTCGAAATGGCGCGGCAGCGAGTTCCACGCGATGGTCGTATAGGTGAGGTCGCGGTGAGGCTGGGCGAGCCGGTGCAGGGCATGGCGGAAATCGGCCTGGAACACCGCGGTCGCTGCTACGGCAAGGATCGTAGCAAGGGCGAACGCCTGCCGCGTGCGAAGCCGCCGTGTGGGCAGCAACGGTGCCATCGGCGTCAGGTGCAGCGTCTTGCCGGTCTCACGCATCAGGCGCTCCGCGAAGGCGGCTGACTCGGCGGATGGCGCTGGCGGCCGGGTTGATACATCGAGCGCGGTGCGGATTTTCTGGCCCAGATCGGGATGGGCGGCCTCGACCACGAGGGCGGCCTCGTGGAGGTCGTGACGGCGGGTGCGGCGCAGCCAACGGAGGTAGAGGAAGGTGAATCCGGCGAGGGTGATCCCGACCAGCAGGAGACGCACCGGGGGCTGCCATTCCAGCCAGGTGTCGAGGCCGGCGACGGCCGCGACGGCCCCAGTGAGGATGGCCAGCGCCGTGGCCAGGGCGATCCGCCGCGCGTGACGGCGGCGGGCCTGGGCCAGGGTGGCGAGGGGTGCGAGGACGGGTGGTGGCGGCTTCATGCGCCGGGGCTGGGTTGAAGGGGTGGAGGACGGCGGGTGGCGACGATACCTTCGGCCACGAGCAGGAGGAAACAGAAGAGGACCAGCCAAGGCCACCACTCGCCGGTCTTCGTCCCGGCGGCTTGGTCGGGCTCCGTTTGGACGGAAGGCGCAGGTGCGGTGGCATCGGGCAGCCCGTAGGCTTTGCGGAAGGTGGCGGCATCGACGGCGGCGACCGAGGCCTCGCCGGGGTCCGCCGCGACCACTTCGGCCGCGCCGTCGGGCAGGGAGTAGCTGCCGATTTCCCGGTTCTCACGGAGGCCCGGATGGCGAACGACCGCGCTGTGTTGCTGCGGTTGATAGCGGGTGAGGTGAGCGAAGAGGCTTTTCACCAAAGGCACGAACAACGGCTCGCGGGGAAGATCGGTCCACTCGCGGGTCAGGCCGTGCGCGAGCACGATGACCGGCCCGGCGGCGGGGTCGGTGGCGACTTTTTCCAGCAGCACCGGATGCCCGCCTTCAAGCGTGGCGAGCGGTTTCCAGCCCTCGCCATGATGGATCAGGAACGCATCGCGCCAGGTCAGCAGTCGCAGGTCACCGCCATCAGGCTCATGGAAAGGCGATAGGGCGGGGTGCTCCCGGTCCCACGAGGCGAGGTGGCGCTCCAGCATGCCGCCCCGGAGATCGACGGAGGACGGGAAAAGCCCGAGATCGGCGAGCAGGGCGGTGGCTTCCGGCGTCCAGCGGGCGTCGATGGCGATGAAAAGCCCGGCTCCGGCGGCGACGCGGGCGGCGATCTCGCGGGCATCGCTGAAGGAAATCTGCGTGGGACCGCAGAGGGCGATGGCGGAAAACGCGTCGAGATCGATCGCCCCGAGCGGCGCGGCACTGGTGTCGTCCCCGGTGGGCTCCCGTCCGGCGATACCGTAGCGGATCTCCGGGCGGAAGGGCGAGAGTCCGTGGGCGGCTCCGGACGCGGCGAGGGCCTTGTCGAGGAAGTAGCCTTGGCCCTCGAACGGGGTGCTGCCCGGCGAGCCGTCGAGGATGAGCACCGGTTCCGGTTCCATCCAGCGTATGGCGAAGGGCCGTTGGTCGTCGGCAGGCCAAGCGTCGTTTCCTGCCAAGGACACCGTGCCGCGGACGACCTCGCGTGGCGGACGGAAGGAAAACAGCGCCCGCGCCAGACCCGCAGGGACGGCTTGCTTCAGGTTGAGTCCTTCGGCCGAAAGGGTGATCTCGCGTGGATGATCGGCGGGCGTGACGCGGGCCTCGATCTGCATTTCCTCGGTGACGAAGGGCGTGATCAGCTCGGCGGACAGGACGGCGTCATTGTTGTCGGAGGGCGCCTCGATGGCGATCGCCTCCACCGGCACCCGCGGCGGCCAGACGCGCGGTGGCGAGCTGGGAAGGGCGGCGGTCGCGAAGTGTCCGGCGATGATCACGCGACCGGATTCCAGGCCTTCGTTTCTCAAGTGCTCGAGTGCCCAGTCGAGCGCTTGTCCGACATCACCCGCCGCCCCGGGAATGGAGCGGTAGTCTTCGAGGCGATCGAGCACTTCGACGCCATCGGTGAAACGGGCGAAGGTTACGGTTTCGTCGGGATCGAGCGCCTTGCGGGCTGCTTTGGCCGCTTCTTCCGCCATCTCGCGGGTCATGCTGCCGGAGGCGTCGAGAAGGACGATGGTTTTCCCTCCGGCGGAGTTCGTTTCGGTCGCGCTCGGGAAGAACGGCCGGGCGAAGATCAGCGCGAGAAGCGCGACCGCGGTGACTCGCAGCAGCAGGAGCAGGCGTTCCTCGATGCGCAGCCGACGGGTACGTTTCTTTTCCGCGAGGTGGAGAAAGCGCAGCGTGCCGATGGCGAACTCCTTGAATTTCCGTCGCTGGCTCAGGTGGATGACCACCGGAATCACGGCGGTGGCCAGGGCGAAAAGAAAGGCGGGGTGGAGCAAGGACATCGGCAGCTTGCATGAGCTATCAACATTGCCGGGCGAGGCAAAGGAAGAGTTGCCACCCCCGGCCATCTTGTTAGCGTGCGCCAGCATGCCGGAAAGCCACGCCCTTGCGCAGCGATCGCGCCGTCACCGCCTCATGCGGTGCGGAGTGGCAGCTGCGCTGGTGCTGGCTCCGATGGCCCTCGCCGCGCCGAAAATCTGGATGTTCACCGGCGATCCGGGCGATCAGGAACACCATCAGCGCTTCGAGAAGCAACTGACCGAGTGGCGGCGGATATTTCAACGGACTTATGGGGTGTCTGCGGCGGACATGAAGGTGTTCTACGGCCCGCTCGACGCCGGATATCATGGAGTTTGCACCAAGGAAACGCTGCTGGCGGAGTTGAAGGAAGCGGCCGCTGCGACGCGGGATGGGCATGAGGTATGGCTGATCTTCCAAGGTCATGGGAACACGATCCCAGGTGGCGCGCTTTTCAATCTGCCCGGTCCCGATGCCTCAGCGCGCGAGATTTCCGAAGCGTTGGAGACGGCCTCGCCGGACACGCCGATGGTGGTCTTTGTCACCATGGCGGGGAGTGAAAACTACCTGCGGCCCCTGGCGGTGCCGGGGCGGGTGGTGGTGACGGCGAACTCCAAGGGCGACCCGGAGAACGAGAACGACTTTCCACTGGCCTTCACCGCGGCGCTCGAGGAGCGGGAAAGTGATCTGGATGGTGATGGCATACTCTCCGTCACCGAGCTGTTCCGCGCCTGCCATGCCCGCATCGAGGCCATGGCCACCAGCAAAGGTTACATGATCCGCGAGCATGCCCAGATGGATGGCAATGGCGACGGCCGGGGCAGCCGCCGGCCGGCACTGGCCGATGCCGAACCTGCGTCACGGATCGGTCTGCGCATCGGCGGCGGTGCCGCCGACGGTGCTCCACCGGACTTCGATTGATCTCCTTTTTTCCTGCAAACAGACCCCATGTCCGACCACCCAGCCCAAGCCCTGTCCGCCGCGCGCGAAGCCCTGCGCGCCGAGTTTTCGAAATGCATCATCGGGCAGGAGGAGACTGCGGAGATGCTCCTGCTCACCATGCTCTGTGGCGGCCATGCGCTGCTGCTGGGGGTGCCGGGTGTGGGCAAGACCCTGATGAGTGCGACGCTGGCGCGGGCGCTGCATCTGGAATTCCACCGCGTGCAGTTCACACCCGACCTGATGCCGGCGGACATCACGGGGAGCGAGGTGCTGGAGGAAGATCCCGCGAGCGGGCGCTACCGCCGGGTGGTGATGCCGGGGCCGATTTTCGCCAACGTGCTGCTGGCGGATGAAATCAACCGCACACCGCCGAAGACGCAGGCGGCGCTTCTGCAGGCGATGCAGGAGGGCGAGGTGACGATCGGGCGGGAAACCCACAAGCTGAAACCGCCGTTTCTGGTACTGGCCACGCAGAATCCGATCGAGATGGAGGGCACCTACCCGCTGCCGGAGGCGCAGCTCGACCGCTTCCTGTGCTGCATCAAGGTCGGCTACCCGACGCTCGACGAGGAGGTGGCCATCGCCACGACGGGGCCGGCCGGGGCGCTGTCCAAGGTGCAGGCGGTGCTGGGGCCGGATGACCTGCTGGCTTACCAGCGTGCGGTGCGCGGCGTGCCGGTGGCCGATGACGTGGCACGATATGCGGTGAAACTGGTCGTTTCCTCCCGGGTGGGGCAGTCGCCGGATGGCGTGGCGGAATTCATCGAGTGCGGGGCCAGCCCGCGGGCGTCGCAGGCGCTGGTCTTGGCTGGCCAGGCGCGGGCGCTGCTGCACGGGCGGGTGCATGTCGATTTTGACGACATCCGTGTGCTGGCACCCGCCATCCTGCGTCACCGGCTGGTGCTGAACTTCCGGGCGAGGGCGGAGAGGATCGATGCCGACGAGCTGGTGTCGCGGCTGCTGGAACAGGTGAAGCCGGATTGATTTCATGACCGCGACTTCCGTCATGGATCCCGAGGTATTCCTCGCGGTGGACGATCTTGAACTCGTCGGCCGTGGCTTGGCGGAATCGGTCTGGCACGGCCGTCATGGATCACGACGGAGTGGCTCGGGGACCGAGTTTCACCGTCACCGCGGCTATCTGGCGGGTGACGATCTGCGGCGGGTGAACTGGGCGCTCTATGCCCGGCACCGGCGGCTCTACACGAAGGAAAGCCGGCTCGAATCGCGGCGGCCGCTGCATGTGATGGTCGATGCGACCGGCTCCATGGCCACGGCGCACGGGCGGTGGACGAAGCTTCATTACGCCGTGCGGATCGCGGCGGGGTTGAGTTGGTTGGCGGAGGGCCAGGGCGATCCGGTTGCCCTGGCGTTGGTCCGGGAGGGCCTGGAGGGCGTGGTCGAGCCCGGCAGCGGGCAGCGTCACTTCGCCGGCATCTGCGCCGCCCTGGCATCCGCGGAGCCCGAAGGTACGGGTGATCTAACGGTGGTCGCGGAACAGATCCCGGTCTTTTGCAAGCAGCCGGGATTCGTGGTGGTGCTGTCGGATTTTTTCGAAAACGAAAACCGCTGGCTGGCGGAACTCGCGGGACTGAAGGCGCGGGGTCACGATGTGATGGCGCTGCAGATCCTCGACCCGGCGGAGGTCGAGCTGCCGGAGAAGGGCGACTTCGAATTCCTCGACCTTGAATCCGGCTCGCGGCTCAAGACGAGCGCCGAGGCGCTGCGGACCGAGCACAGGGAGGTGGTCGCCGGTTGGCGCGCGGGCTTGAGGTCCGAGGCCCACGCCCGCGGCATCCGCTGGACGGGCGCGACGACGGACGAGCCGATGGTGCCGCTGCTGCGCGAGTGGCTGGACCGCCGATGAAGGAACCGGCGCTGCTTGTCAGAACCTCCAACCGAGGCCGACGGTGACGCCGAGGGCGTCGATGCCGGGGTTCGGGGAGGTCTGGCCGCCGTTGGAGTGATGGACAAAGTACGCGCCGCCTAGTAGCGAGACGTTTTCACACAACTCACGGCGCAGGCCGAGGTTGGCGAACCAGTTCAGGGTGAAATCCTGGCCCTGGCCGCCGGGAACGCGGGTGGAGTCGGTGAGGCCGATGCCGCCGCCGATGGAGAAGAACGCGGACGTCGCCTCGTCGGCGAACCAATACTCGATCGAGGGCGCGCCGGAGACGCCGAGGTAGGCGGTTTCCGGACCCACGGTGAAAAGCTCCATCATCAGCGAGTAGCGACCGCGGACGACAAGGCGGGCACCGTTTTCCCCCTCCCACCAGTGGAGCTGGGCGGGGGTGCGGAAGGTGAACTGGGTGGGAACGATTTCGTAGTCGATCGGCGTGTTCGAGCCGACGTTCCAGAGGTAGCCGGACTCGAGGGTGAACTCCCACGACTCGGAGGGGTGGTCGGCGAGGGCGGTGGCGGAGCCGGCAAGGAGCAGCAGGAGCGGTTTCATGGGGAAATCGGTAATCTGAAATCAAAAAATCCTTTCATGGCGTGTCGTCTTCGTCTCCGGGAACAGGGGGGATGAGGTCTTCTCGCAGCAGCAGGCGCTCGATGTCGAGATCGTCGAGGAGGTCGGCAGGGGTGCGGACGATGGTGACGGCGTAGGGCGTGAGGCGGTCGAGTTCGGCCACGGCGCAGTGGACCATCGAGGTGATGATGTCGCCGTCGTACTTCTCGCGATCGAAGAGGTTGGTGATGCGGAAGACGAGGCGACTGCGGTCGAGATCGAACTCGAAGCCGCCGAGGTTGAGGTTTTTGTTGGCGCGGGCGAGGAGTTCGAGTACGGCGTGTTGGTGGTCCTCGTCGACCGGCAGGGCGGTTTCGCCGATGATCGCGAGCGCGTTCATGGGCGGGTAGGCCTGGGCGATGAGCTCGATGCGGGTGTGGTGGCCGGAAAAGACGGCCCGCAGGACGTCTTTTCCTTCCACGGGTTCGCAGTGCCAGCTGTTGCGCCCGAAGGCTTCTTCGACGGAGAGAATCTGGAGCGAGGGTGGTCGCATGGCCGGAGCTTGGGTGAGGGCGGCGGTGAGGGAAATGCCGAAATGGGAATGAAACTCGGACGGCCTGAATGCTTGCGGTGCCATGGAAGCACGGGTAGCTTGCGCCTATCCGATCCGTCGCCCGGAGTGGCGCGGCGGGATGAATTCCCAAAAACCTGTGATGAAGAACAACCTGAAATACCCGGCCCGGCGTCGTGGCTTCACCCTGATTGAATTGCTCGTCGTGATCACCATCGTGGCGGTGCTGGCGGCGATGAGCTTTGCGGGGGTGAGCGTGGCGATCAAAAGACAGCGCACCGTCGAAGCGCAGACGATCGCCACCGGTCTGGAGACGGCGATCAACTCCTTTTACAGCGACTACAACCGCCTGCCGGATTTCACTCAGGATGAGATCAAAACCAACACCGCGCAGGGTGAGGACCTTCTCCGGATCCTGCTCGCGGAAGAAGCCGGTCAGCGGGACCTCGATAACAGCCGCAAGGTGCGTTATCTGGAAGTGAAGGAAGGCAAAAGCAATCGCGGCGGCTTGATCCGCAGCAAGAGCGGCCAGCAATCGCCCGAGGCCCTCTACGACCCGTTCGGCAATCCCTTCACCGTGGTGCTGAATCTGGATTACGAAGACGAACTTCGCTTCTCCATGGGCGGCAAGCAGTTCCGCCTGCGTGGCAAGAACGTGGCGATCTACTCGCCCGGCGCTGACGGCGAAGAGGGTACCTCGGACGACGTGACCACTTTCAACAAGCAGCCCTGAACGAAGGCTGCCTGAAGCATTTCCGATCCCCGCAGGTTTGCGACCTGCGGGGATTTTTCATTTGAACAGCGAGTCGATGCCCATGGCGGACTTGCGGAGGAACTTGGGCATGTCCTGTTTCCGGCGGGGCTTGAAGGCGCGGTAGGCGAAGCCGAGCAGGTGGAGTGTGAAGAGGTGGTCGATGAGCCGGTAGCCGCGCTTTTTCCGGAGCAGCAGGCCGGCCAACCAGCCGAGCGTCCGGCGTTTGACCTGAAAGGGCGTGAAGGAGAGTTTGATGCGGTAGCGCTGGCGTGCGGTCTTCGGCCACTGGCGCTTGTAGGCGGCCTTGGCGGACTTGAGGGCGGTGACGATTTTCTCGTCGTAGGGAAGGAAATAGTAGCGGCGGGCGAGGCAGACGATCCGGCAGAAATCGCGCCAGTGTTCGATGTCGCGGACCGGTAGGCCGGCTTCCTGAGCCAGGCGGATCATCCGCGGGAAAAGGTCCAGCGCTGCCTCGCCCTCGCGGAGGGCACGTTCGGGATCGCGGACGAAGCTCCGCAGAATCTTGCGAACCGGGTGGTTGATGAACAGGCAGTCCCAGTAGAGATGAAGCAGCGGGGGGATGCGGACGCGGCGGAAGAACAGCTTCTGTTCGGCGAAATCGCGGATATAGAGCAGCTCGTTGACGACCGTTTCGGCGTTGCGGAGCAGCTCGACGACTGCCGGCGCGCGTTCCGGACCGAACATCTCGCGCATGGCCTCATCGGTGGTCTTTTCCTCCGCAAGGATGGCGGGGATAAGACGGGCGTTGATGCGGATCCAGGTATCGTCGCCAGCCTCCGGGAGAAACGCGAGCCGCCGGAAGCGGTGCCAGCCGCCGGTTTGGCACCAGGTGGAGATGCCGACGAGGTTCTGCGCCTGCCGCAGCTCGCGGGCGAAACGTTCGCAGTCGGTGCCGACGGGGGCGGGATACTCGCCCGCGCCCTCGTATTCGCGGCGGGCTTGGAACTCGATGATCTTCGGGTGCGGAATCCGGAAGAACGCCCGGTTCAGCGGCAGGTAGCGGAAGAAGTCGCTCTCGCCGTATTTCATCGAGACGATGAAGCGGGACGAATCGATGCCCTCAAGGGTTTTGGCGAGGGTGCGGCGGTGCCAGATGAGGTCGCCCACGCGATACGCGCCCACGGTCCAGGTGCGGAGAATCAGGTTTTTCCCGGCGGCCTCGGCGATGGGAACCAGCGCTTTCAACGTGCGGTTGGTATGGGCGGTGGTGGTGAGGTGGAGGCGCGTGCGGATGGGGTCCTGAACGTCGATGCCATCGCTCTCGCCCAGCCGCAGGATCAACCCGTCGAGCGCGGGGAAATCGACAAAAATGTCACGTACAAGTCCCGCGTAGTAGGTATCGAGCGCCTGGCGGTCGGTGCCGAGGATTTCCGCCAGCCGCGGTGTGAGCGGCAGGATGTCGGAGGTGAGGTAAATGCCGAGTTCCGCGGCGCGGATGATCTCGAAGATGGCTGCAAATTCTTCGCGGAAGACGGCGATCCGTTCGGCGATTTCCGGTTCATGCTCAGGGTGGGGAGCGAGGTGCCCGAGGTCGTCGAGGGTGACGGCGTTGTATCCCAAGTCTTTGACCTCCAAACAGAAATGCTGGATGTCTTCACGGACTCTGTGCCATTGGGCGGTACGACGAGGTCCCTCGGTGGCGAGGTGGGTGAAGGGGATCTTCGACCAGTTGATGCGGGATTTCTCATGCCCGCGGAAGAAGGGTCCGATGGCGTCGATGAGTAGCAGGCGGGGCGGCATGGAATCTGCCTATCTCGGCTATGGAAGCCCCGCTTGCAAAGAAGGTGAATCTGTCAGGATCGTCACTTCCAGCAGTTCGCATCCCGAGGCTTGGCGACCGATGAAAAGCATGATCTTCTTCGATAACTCATGGATATGAGAGGTCGTTATATCCCCCCTGTTTCACGTCATCTTCGGGTCAGTCGCGGCGCGGGCTTTTCGCTGGTGGAAATGCTGGCGGTGGCGCTGATCATTTCGGCGCTGCTGGCGGCGGGTGCCGGGCTTTTCCAGCGGACGGGTTCGGAAGCGGTGAAGACCGGCACGGAGAAGTTCGCTGCGCTGGTAGAGCAGGCCCGGACTTCGGCGATCACCCGCCGCAAACCGGTGGCGCTGGCCTTGATTTCGCCTGGCGACCTGAGCCAGGGGGACGAGCTGTGCCGGATCGGCGTCTTCGAGCTGGAGGATTGGAAGAGCGGCGAGAAGGTCGAGGGGAGGCTGATCCAGCGATGGCGATCTCTGCCCGGCGGGGTGGGGTTTGTGGCAGGAGAATACGAGACGCTGGAGAACGTGATGGACGTCTCGCGTCCGTCCCTGAGCTGGAAGAACGGGGACGAGGAGGCCGAAGTCCCCTTATTGGTCTTTTCGGCTCGCGGCGGTTTGATGTCGCCGGCCGGGTCGAAGCCGGTGGTGGTGATTCTTTCCTCCGGAGTGCATCAGGACGGGCGGTTCATCCCGAGAAATGGCGGGGGACGACGTGTGATCCGAATCGGGAGGGTGGTGGCGAGGCCATGGATTCTGGACGTATGAAAACGGCGGGAGTCCGGCGTCAGCGGGGCGTTTCACTGGTGGAGGTGGTGGTTGCGATCTCGGTGCTGGCGGTCGCGGTTCCGCTTTCGCTGGCGGCGATGACCAAGGCGGCGGGAGTCTCGGGCAAGGCGCGTGCGGAGACCCGCTCGCCCTCGATCGCGGAATTCGTGAAGCTGGAGCTGGAAATGGCGCGGCGGGACCGTTCGGAGATTTTCGGCAAGCTCGAGGAAGGCCAGCTTTTAACGGAGGGGACGGCTCCGGTGCTGGGATTCGGGCGGGATGGTGCGTTCGTCGCGAAACTGGAGGCGGAGGAGTATCGCGACGGCGTCGAACGTAGATCCGGCCGGGACGAGATCTTTTTCGTGGCCCTCGCCACGACGCGCGAAGAGGAGCGGGGGACCCTCGTCACGGTCCACGTCTGCCACCCGGCCGCCCGCAAGGCCGAGGATCGGGAAGAAGTCGCCTTCCACACCTTGCTGCCGTGAGAAAGGACCGTGGATTCACTTTGATCGAGCTGATGGTGGCGATGGGCATCGGCATGGTGGTCCTGCTGCTGGCGGTGACGAGTCTCGACTCGGCGAGCACCGGGTACGGGCGGAACACCGATGGCATCGCCGCCGAGCGCGAGGCCCGGGCGGTGCTCACGCAGATCGCCGGGGATCTTTCCTCCGCGGTGTGGCACGAGGACACGGTGCTCGAGAACAAGGGCGGGGATCGACCGACGGATCGCCTGGGTTTTCTGATGCTCCAACCGGCCGACGCCCAGACGGAAGGCAAGCGGATCGGCGATCTGTGCGCGACGGTGTATTACATCAAGGACATCGAGACCAGCGGGCGGTCGATGCGCTGCCTGATGAGGGGCTTCCGGAACAGCGAGGCGACTTTCGACGCGTTGCGGGACCACGACGTGCCCTCGCTCTTCGCCGAGGAGGAGGCGGACGAGCCGGTTTCGTTCGGGGTGCTGTCGTTCGATGTCTCACCGTTGCGGCGAAACGCGAACGGAGGCTGGGAGGAGTGGCAGGAGGATATCGTTGAGGCGTCTCCGCGCGTGCCTGAACCTGACGCGGTGAGAATCCGGCTGGTGGTGGCCCGGCGTGAACTCGCGGCGAAATTAGTCCGCGCCGAGGACTGGACGGCCAGCCCGCGGCTGCCCGCCCACGACAGGGTCGGGGAATCGAACCAAGTGGAAACCTATGAGATCGTCCAAGCATTCGCCCACCCCTCCTAACCGTGGCTTCACGCTGGCTGCGGTGCTGGTGGTGATGGCGGCGATCCTGCTCCTCGCCGTCGGGGCGCTGGCGCTGGTGGGCATCGAGCGCAAAACAGCGCGCTCGTACGTCGATGCCCGGCGGGCGGAGTGGATGGCGGAGTCGGGCATGGAAGACTTCCGGGTCCGCCTGAAGGAGCTGACGGCCAACGACCACTATCTGGTTTTCAGCAAGGCTGATGAGGAGGTGGACCCGCTCCGCGAACCGGCGGATTATCTTTTTCTGGCCCGCGGCAGCGGTGGCGGGGACGGCCTGACCTTCGAGGTGACGCCGCTTTTCAGCGCCGAGTTTGGGACCGAGGAAGTGGGGGATCTTGAAGAAACCGGGGACGTGGGCGATTTCCGCGGGATGGAACCGACGGCCTTCGAAACCCTGCCGTGGGCCGATGAGGTGCAGGTCGATTGGATCGAGGTGAAGGACGATGCGAACCGGGTGGTGGGGCGCTATGCTTATTGGGTCGAAGACTTGCAGGGGAAATTGGACGCCAGCAAGGCGGCCTCCGACCTCGCCAGGGTGGAGCATCCGCTGACGGCCCCGGGAGTGGCGCTCGATCCCGACGATGGAGCCCGCGAGGGAGTGGAGCTGGCGTTTTACGCGCTGGATCCGGAGAGCGAGGGCGACGAAGACGACAGCACCCTCGACGACCGATTGGAGGAAGGGCGGGAGCTGCTCGTCTCGCCGGGTGCCGTGTTGGCTGCGGCGGGGATACGTCCGCCGCTGGAGCGGGATGAACAAGGGGCGCTTGAGGATGAGCTCGCGGGTGTTCTGGAACGTCATGTGGCGGTGGGCTTGCAGCCGTATGAGGAGCGGCCGGTGGTGCCGTTCACGGCGGGCATTTCCGACGAAGCCGCGGGACAACCGAAACGGAACCTCAACGAGATGCTGCTCGATCAAAGCACGGAGGCTGCCGTGAACTCGTTCGCCGACTGGGTGGATGAAGCGTTGCCGGAGTTCGCCGAACGCGGTGGGGGATTCCCCGACGACTACCTCCGTACCATGGCGGCCAATGCCCTCGACTACGCCGATGCCGACAACGAGCCGACGCTTCGGGAAGGCGTTTATCGAGGCCTGGATGGCTATCCTTTGGTAAGCGAACATCTCGTGCGTTACCGATGGGACAAGGTTTCCACCCGTGACGGCCGGAAGTATGTGGAGATCACGGTGAAGGTGGTCGCGGAGCTTTGGAACATGACCGATCAAGCGGTCGGCGGGGAAATGCAGCTCAGCTACGAGACGAACTACCAGTTTCCCCTCGGCCCGGTGCCGGATCTGAACCTCGGGGCACCCGAGTTCATCGAGGATCCCGACGTGTTCTCGCCGCAGTTGGAGAAATCCAACGGCTACTACTGGTTTCCCGCCCAGAACGTGGCGATGGAGCCGAATGAGTATCGCCTCATGGTTTTCCCGGAACTCAAGTATGTCATCGATGCAGGGCCTTCGAGCGTGTTCGTCCCCAGCCCGATCTACATGACCGGTGAGGATCTCTGGACCTCCGCCGGAACCAACGTCGGCTACCGGATGCGCTGGAACGGGAAGATGGTGGACCAGTCCCGCGGTTATGTGGTCCACCCGGACATGTCGCTCAACTATCCCGCGGACACGCAAAAACAGCCGCGCCAGAATGTGTGGGGGACGATCCCGGGGCACAGCTATTCCACCGCCCCGTTCCAGCATGCCAACAACATGGGGGACCCGCGCATGGCTTTCTACATCGGCCTGCCTCAAGATCCGAATGATTATCCGGACAACTACAGCCCCAACCGTCGCACCGTCCGCTGGGGGAATATCTATCAGGGAGACGGATCGACGAAGGCCAAGGTATATGGCCGCGTGATGCCTTCGGAATGGCCGGACGGCGGACACAATACGGGCTTCGGATCGATACCGTCCGCCGTATCGGCAGGACGGGGAGGCCAGGACGGAGACCAGCGGATTGATCCGGACCACGCCCAGTTCTTTCAAAACATCCCGGAAACCGAGCCTTACAAGGCGCCCATGCGGATCTCGAACCTGGGTCGCTTCGTTTCCGAATCCGAACTCGGTCGTGTCTACGATCCCGTCATGTGGCTGCCGACCTATGACAACACTTCGGAGACGAACCAGATCCGTCGTGGTCTCATGCCCGGCTCCCGGGCATCCTGGCCGTTGGTGGTGGAGGCGGCACCGCCTTCCGGCGACTACGGTGGGGGTAATAGTTTGCGCATCGGGCGGCCGGAGCATCCGAAGTTCGATGTGCCGGGACTGCACGCCGCGCACCTGTTGGATCTCTTCCACGCAGGCATGGAGGGCGATGAAGATGATATCACCGGGGATCGGGTGAGGATTGATGGCAAGGTGAACCTCAATACCGCCTCGCGCGAGGTGCTGAGGGCGCTGGCTGTGGGCTACCTGAAACAGGATCCCGTCCTGGCGGAACAGCTCAGCCGGTCGCATCAGCCGACCCATCTGATGGCACCTCCGACGCGGAGCGCGGAAGAGGGGGCGCCGCGGCTGGAGATCGCGGGCGATGTGCTGGCGGATGCCATCATTCTGCGCCGCCCGATCACCTGCGCGGCTGAGCTGGCTGCGGTGAAGACCGCGGAGGATGAACCGGTTTTCGGAAACCCGGAATTCCATCAACTGGGCGAGGATCTGGAGTGGAACGATTCGGCCGCCGAGGAGGTTTTCGAGCGGGTTTACAATGCCTCCACGCTGCGCTCGCGGAACTTCCGGGTGTGGGTCGTAGGCCAGTCACTCGCGCCGAAAGAGGCGGACTCGACCTCCGCTCCGGTGGTGATGGCCGAGTCACGCAAGGTCTTCACCATCTTTGCCGACCCGGGCGACCGCACGGACTCCGGCGACATCGATTCCTCCAACTACCGCCCGCGTGTCATCCATGAAAACGGTTTCTAAACTGCTCGCCGCCCTCGTGGTTGCGGGTCCTCTTTTTGCTCAGGACCCTCCACCGAACATCGGCTTCATCCGCATGGTCAATGCCGTGGCCGCCGGCGAGGGAAACACCGAGGTGCTGGTGGACGGAGAGACACTCTACCCGAAAGGCTACAAGTTGGGTCAGAAGACGGGCGGCATCGGCCTGCCGGCGGGCAGCCGCCGGATCACGATCCGCAAGCAAGGCGTCGAGGAGGGCTCGACCTCGCTGGGCGTGGCTGCGGGGGCGACCACGACCCTGATCGCGTTTGCGGAAAGGGTGGAGCCGAAGGATCCCGAGGAGGAGGTCACGTACCGGGCTCGGATCTTACGGCTGAAGCAATCCGACCCCGAGCGGGGCTATCGGCTCACCGTGATCAGTGTGTGCACGGAGGAGGAAGTGGCCTTCAACGTCGCCACCGCGGCCCGGCGGGTGTTCGAGAAGACGGCGGTGAAGCGTTTTGATACCCGGACGATGGACCTGGGGAACGGACGCGGAGACGTGCAGATCAAGTTGCGCGGACGGCAGGAAACCCTTTGCGGCATGTCGCTCGCCGCGCCGGGCAACTATGTGGCGGTGTTCTACAACGACGCCGAAGGCAACATCAAAGCTCTCACGTTCTACGATCCGAAGTTCGTGATCGCCGGGTGACGGACGTTCAGACGATCTCGACCACCTGTTCGCGGGGAAATCTCGCCTTGGGGCGGGCGGCGGTGTGATCGCTCTCCGCGCGGTGGCCGATGGCGCAGGCCACGCAGGTGGCGTAGCCGGTGCCGCCGAGGCCGAGCGCGACGTCGTATGCGGCGGGATCGATACCCTCCAAGGGGCAGGAATCCAGCCCCAGCACGGCGGCGGATGTCATCAGCTGGCCGAGCGCGATGTAGCACTGGCGGGTGTTCCAAGCGTGGCGTTCAGCGCGCGACATGCGGCCGGCGAAGCCTTCGATCATTCCCTTCATGGGGTCGAGCGCGTCCTTGGGCTGGCCTTGGGTTTCGGAAAGACAATCAATCCAGCGCTCGATGTCGTCCTGGGTCACATCGGTGCGGGCGGTGAGGACGACCAACTCGGCGGCTTCGGTGAGCTGGGGCTGGTTCCACGAGGCGGCCTTGAGCTTCAGCCGCAGTTCCGGGTCGCGGACGATGAGGAATTTCCACGGCTGCAATCCGAATGACGAGGGAGTGAGCACCAAGCCCTCGAGCAAGGCCTCCATGGTCTCCTGAGGGACCGGCCGGGCGGGGTCGAAATGCTTGGTGGCGTAGCGGCGCTGGAGGGCGGAAAGAAGATCGTTGGGAGACATGAAGCGGGTCATTGGGCGTCGAGATCGAAGGGCACGGTGGCCGACGGGAAATCCTTGAGAGTGAAAGCGAAGACGACGCCGTATTCGTTGTCGATCCGGTTGTCCCTTGCAGTGATGCCGATCGAACCGACCCAGAAATCGAAGTCGCGGTGAATGGTGTACTGTTGGAGTTCGAGGGTGCCGTCATCCATTTCCCATACTTGCGTGGCACCGAGGCCCCACTTGTCGTTCAGGCGCAGGAATGCCTGCGCATCGAGGCGGGTGGAATCGACCAGGATCGGGTGGTTGTTGAGGACCCGGTTACCCACGGTGAACTCGAAGTTTTCAGTGGGCATGAAGCGCAGCCGGGCGGCCACTTCCGAATAGCCGGAGCCATCGTCGACGATGGGGAACTGCGTTTCCAGTCTCAGGTCCAGCCATGGCAACGGATGCCAGGTGAGGTCGTTGTAGAGATTGGAAAACCGGCGGTTGAGACCTTCGGGATCCTCGAAAAACCCATCCATGTAGCTATCGAGATAAAGCCACTCAAAGCTCTGGCCGTCGCGCCGGGTGATGAGATGGTTGCGGGCACCGAGACGGATGATCGACCAACCGCGGAGCGAGTCGATGGCGGTGAAACGGTTCGGCGAGATGGTCCGCGGCCGGGTGCTGTAGGTTTCCCGGTCGATGGTGGGGAAGAGGGGATTGACGTCGTCAGTGCTGAGGTGGGAGAAGCGGGCGTAAGGCTGGAGGATGTGCAGCAGGCCTTCGAGGCCCCAGAAGCGGTCCTGATAATCGGCGTAGTCGCGCGAGAATTTCACCGAGGTTTCCGCCCCGGTATAGAACAGGGCCCGGTCGAAAGAGCCGGCCGGTCCGTTGACCGAATCGTAACGGGAATAGCCGAAACCGACCTCGGGCGTGAAGTTGAGCCAACCGCCCAACTTGGTAGGCAGCGAGAACTCCTGGTAGGTGTGGAAGCGGTTGTAGCCGGGATTGAGCAACTGGGTGGTCAGGGCGGGGATCAGCGGACTGCCGGCAGGGAGGGAGCGGAGCGTCTGGACGAGCTGCTGCTCATAGATCGGGAGGCGGTCGTAAAGGGTGGCGACGAGCGGGTTGCCCGGTGCCAGGGAAAGCAACGTCCGGGCGTCGTTGTCCGCGGCGGCTCCGATCCGCTCGTCGATCACGGCGAAGGAGGTGTTCCCCTCATGCAGGATCCGGGTGCCGAAGATCGGACGTCGCGATTGGTCGAAGGCGATTTCCGGCAGCCGCGTGTCGGAGCGGTAGAAATCGTTCGGCTGGAGGCGGGTGAAGAGGCTGAACAGCGAGCTGTCGTCGTGGCGGAAGATCCCGATGGTGTTGTCCGGTGCGGGATCGACGCGGAAGGCGCGCGGGTCGAAGTCCTCAAGGAAGTATTTGTCGCTCAGAACGTTCAGGTTGTAATCGGCGCGCCATTTGTCGCCGCCCTCCAGACCCAGCGGAACGCGATACTGGAGCGACGCCTGCCAGCGGTCTTCGTTCACCCGCCCGCGGGGAAGACCGGTGCGCGACACGGTTGGGTCGAGGTCGTTGGCGTAGTAGAGCGAGAAACCTTCGAGGTTCTTGTTGTCCTTCTGGCGGCGGTCCACCAGGTCGACGCCCATGCCCACGCCCCGCCGCGACCGGAGGTCGAGATTCCAGCGGGAGAGCAGCCAGGGATCCTCGTCGTCGCCGAGCAGGACGCCATAGCTGTTGAGGAGGTAGGCACCCCAGTTGCTGCGGGCCCCGGGGATGAAATGGTAGCCGAGATCGGCGTCCAGTGGCTGCGCGAAGTAGGGCAGCCAGAAGATCGGCGTGTCGCCGGCGAAGACCTTCATGTTCTTGAAGGTCACGCGGTCGTCCGGGTAGACGCGGGTCTCGTCCGCCCGCACCCAGAAGCGGGGGTTTTCCACATCGTCGGTGGTGATGCCGGCGTGCTGGCCAACGAAGACCTGCCCGGCATTTCCCTGCTCAAGCACGAAGCCATCGGCCTCCAGCAGCAGCGGATCGACTCCGGTGCGCAGGCCGGAAGCGTCGAGCTTGCCGGTTTCCATGAAGTAAACGACCTGGCGACCCCGCTGGACGCTCTGGCCTTGGTAAATGGAGACGTCGCCCGTGAGTGTGACGGTTTTCGATGTGTCATCGAGTTCGCCTCGGTCGGCGAAAACCTCGACGCCGGTCTCGGTGCGCAGTTTCACGTCGCCGGTGACGACGAGTTTCTTGTCGTTGCCGCGGTAGACCGCCTTGTTGGCGCGGAGGGTCATTCCGGTGTCGGCGGTCGCCACGATGGCTCCCTTTGAAATCACGGAGTTCGTCGATTGTTCCGCATCGAAGCCGCCGTCGAAGTCGATCGTGACCGATTCCGGCATGGCCGGTTGGATGTCCTCCGCGAGCATCAGGTCGGAATCCGTCGGCAGCGGCACCGGGGTGATCGGACCGATCTCCGGCGCGGATTCGTTGACCTCCGGCAGCACGTCCTGGGCGGCGAGGGGAAGGAGCGGGAAAAGCAGGGCGGCGGCGAACCTCATTGCCGTCGGATTGCAGGGCGGGCCGGGCTGCAAGTAAAGGTGGAAAGCGATTGCGTGGCACCGCAGCCGGAGGATGTTGGAGAGCATGGATGGAGGAAGTCTAGGAATCGTGGGTGCCAGCGGATTCATCGGCGGGGCGCTGGGTCGCCTCGCGTCCTCCAGTGGTTGGCGGGTGATCGGTTTCAGTCGGCACCCGGGGCTGGCGGAGGGGTCGGTGGCGGAGTGGCGGGAATGGGGCGCGTCACCGGATCTGAGCGGCCTGGGTGCCATCGTGAATCTGGCGGGCGAGGCGATCGATAAGCGCTGGACGGACGAGCGGAAGCGGCGCTTCCGCGAGAGCCGGGTGGGCACGACGCGGACTTTGGTCGACGCGCTGGCGAGGACGGACGACGGACCACGGGTGCTGCTGAACGGCTCCGCCGTGGGTTTTTACGGCAACCGGGGTGATGAGCGGCTGACGGAAGACTCGGAACCCGGCCATGGTTTCCTGGCGGATCTTTGTCGGGATTGGGAGGCCGCGGCCTTCGCTGCGACCCAGAAGCGGGTGATCACCTGGCGGACCGGCGTGGTGCTGGGCGCGGGCGGCGCGGCGTGGAAAAAGATGCGGCTGGCCTTTTCGCTGGGCCTCGGCGGCCGGCTCGGTGGCGGGCACCAGTGGATGCCATGGGTGCACATCGACGACCTCGTCGGCGGGATGCTTCACGCGCTGGAGCGTGGTCTTTCGGGTCCGGTGAATGGAACCGCGCCTTCGCCGGTGCGGAACTCCGAGATGACCACGGAACTTGCAAAGGTCCTGCGCCGACCGGCTTTCATGCATGTTCCGGGATGGGCCTTGCGTATCGGGCTGGGAGAGTTCGCCACCGCCATCCTGGCCAGTCAGCGTGTCGTGCCGAGGGCTCTGGAGGCTTCGGGATATACGTTCCGCTTCCCCACGCTCCGGGCTGCGCTGGAGGATTTGGTGGACGATGACTGAAGCGGGCGCTGCCTCGCATTGAGTTTCGTTTCCGGTTCGGCTGAAATGGGCCCGGCGATGAAAAGGCAGGAGGATCTCGCACTGGAAAGGCACCCGGGTGTGCTCAAGGTCGAGGAGCGGCCGGACCACACGGTGGTCGATGTGGCGTTCGACCCCTCGGTGCTGAGCGATGGCGAAGTGAGGGAACTGATCCGCGAGCATGTGGGGCGGTCGCTGCCGGAGATGCGAAAATCCGTTTACCGCCTCGAAAGCCACGCCTGCGAGGCCTGTGCGGCGAAGTTGGAGCGGCGGGTGGCGGGTTTGCCGGGAGTCCGGCGGGCGTTGGCCACCTACCTCGGGAAGGTGCTTTCCATCACCTTCGATCCGGCGGTGGAAAGCGAGGAAGGCATGGAGCGCCGGCTGCGCGCCGCCGGGGCCAGGATCGCGCCGCTGGGCGAGCGCCGTCCCCAGCCTGCCGGTCTTGCCGAAAGGCTCCGGAGCGGCGCATTGAACGAGGAAATTTCCTGCGGTCTGGGGCTACTCTGTCTGATCGCTGCCATCCTCGTGGAGAAAACCGCCGGGATCGGGCTGTCGACTCATCTGCTCTACGGAGGGGCCTACCTTTTCGCAGGCCAAGCGGGGCTCCGGTCGGCGTGGGCTTCGCTGAGGGAGCGGGAACTCGATGTCGATGTCCTGATGGTGCTCGCGGCCTTGGGTGCGGCGGCGATCGGTCAGCCATTCGAGGGCGCGTTGCTGCTGTTCCTGTTCAGCTTTTCAAACGTGCTGCAGCGCCACGCGATGGACCGCACCTCGCGTGCGATCGAATCGCTGCTGACCTTGCGGCCGAGCGAGGCCTCGGTGAAGCGGAACGGCGGCTTGGAGATGGTAGCAGTCGAGGAGCTGCACGTCGGCGAGATCGTGGTGGTCAAGCCGGGCGAGCAGATTCCTGTCGACGGCGAGCTGATCGAGGGGCGGACCAGCGTCGACGAATCCTCGCTGACCGGGGAATCAATGCCCGTCTCCAAGGGCGAGGGTTCCCTCGTGTTCGCGGGAACGATCAACCAGACGGGTGGCATTTCCCTGAAGGTCACCAAGCGCGCCGAGGACTCGACGCTGGCGCGGATGGTCAAGCTGGTGGCGGAAGCACAGGCGGAAAAATCAGGGACCCAGCGGTTCCTCGAAAGGGCGGAGCGCTGGTATGCGCTGGGAGTCATCCTCCTGACGATCGCGGTCCTGTCGGTGCCGTGGTTGTTGCATGGCGAGGTTTTCTCCCAGGCCTTCTACCGGGCGATGACCGTGATGGTGGTCGCCTCCCCCTGTGCCCTGATCATCAGTACGCCGGCCACCGTACTTTCCGCGATTGGTGGAGCGGCGCGGAAGGGGATCCTGATCAAGGGCGGGTCGCATCTCGATCGGGCGGCGACGATCGACATCGTGGCGATCGACAAAACCGGCACCTTGACCCTCGGTCGACCGTCCGTGACCGAGATCGTGACGGGCGGGCGGATCGAGCAGGCTTCGTCTCTCAGCGGGCAGGCGCGCGAATGGCTGAGGCTGTGCTCCGCGCTCGAGGCCCGGTCCGAGCATCCGTTGGCGCAGGCGATCGTGGCAGCGAGCGGCGGCGGGCTTCCGGAGGCGTTGGATTTCCAGGCGGTGACGGGAAAGGGCGCGGAGGCCCGCGTCGAAGGCCGGAGCTTCGTGGTCGGCAGCGCGCGCTTCATGGAAGAACTGGGTGCCACAGCGGTGCCGGAGGTTTCCGAGGCGGTGAGTCGGTTGCAGGATCAGGGCAAGACCTGCGCCTGGTTCGCCGAGCGGGACGGGGAGGGTGTGGTGGTCCGGGCGGTGATCGCCATGGCCGACACGGTGCGGCCGGGTTCGGCAAGGTTGGTCGCGGAGCTGAAGGCGTTGGGTGTGCGGCGGGTGGTCATGCTGACCGGCGATCAGCAGCGGGTGGCCGAGGCGATCGGCCGTGAGACCGGCGTCGATGAGGTGCGCGCCGGACTGCTGCCGGAGGACAAACTGAAGGTCATCCGAGCGCTCAAGGAGGAGGGTCGGGTGCTGATGGCGGGGGACGGCGTCAATGACGCGCCGGCGCTGGCGGCGTCGGATCTAGGGGTGGCGATGGGCGCGGCCGGGACCGATGTGGCGATGGAAACGGCCGATGTCGTGTTGATGGGCGATCGGGTGGAAAATCTGCCGATCCTGCTGCGTCACGCCCGTCGGGCACGGCGGGTACTGTTGCAGAACCTGGTTTTCGCGGCCTCGGTGATCGCGATCCTGGTGCTTGCCGCCCTCGGATTTTCCCTGCCGCTGCCGGTGGGTGTGGTGGGCCACGAGGGCAGCACGGTGCTGGTGTGCCTGAACGGCCTGCGACTGCTCATGATCCGGAGTGGGAGCTAGTGTCCCCCGGGCTCTTCCTTTGCTCTTGCGGATGGCCGGGCGGCTGCTTGGCTGGAAGCCGCTCCATGGCCGCACCCCAGAACCGCATCGCGCTGGTCTTCGACTACGACCAGACCCTCAGCCCGCGTTACATGCAGGACGACGTGTTGTTTCCCGAATTCGGGATCGACCCGGTGCAGTTCTGGAAAAAGTGCAATGATCTGGTGAAGGACCAGCAATGGGATGGCGAACTTGCCTACCTGAAGTGCCTCCTCGATTACCTGGAAATGGACCGCGTGACGAACGCACGGCTCAAGGAGCTGGGTGCGGGACTGCGGTATTTTCCCGGCGTGCCGGAAGTCTTCGACGAGCTTTCGAAGTCGGTGCTTTCCCCCGACCACGAGGCGGCCGGGATCACCGTCGAGTTCTACATCATCTCCTCCGGCCTCAAGGCCTTGCTTGACGGCTCGCCCCTCGCCAAGCGGGTCGAACGGATCTTCGGCTGCGAGTTCGGAGAAAACGCAGCCGGCCAGATTTCGTTCCCGAAACGGGCGATCTCGCACACCACCAAGACCCAGTTCCTTTTTCGCATCAACAAGGGCATGCTGGATTATTCGCAGGACGTGAACGACCACATGCCGCCGGAGATCCGGCCGATTCCGTTCGAGAACATGATCTATGTCGGGGACGGTCCGACCGACGTACCGTGCTTCACCGTGATTGCGAGAAACGGTGGGCACGGCATCGCGGTCTACAACCCGGAGGACCCGACCGGCCGCAGCTTCCGCAAATGCTTCCAGCTCTGTGCCCACGCCAACCGGGTGAAGCACATCGCCCCGGCCGACTACCGCCAGGGCAGCCACTTGTGGCTCCTGATGACCGAGATGGTCCGGGAAATCGCCGACCGCATCCTGCGCAACCGCGCCGAGGAAAAGGCGCGCGGAACGATTGCCGCGCCGACGTTCTGAGGTGACTTGGTGGACGATTCACCCGGCTTTCGGATGAGCCGCAAGGCGAATAGATAGTGCCAATGCTGGGTGCGTTGCACCCAGCCTCAATTCCCGTCAAAGGAACACCCCCATCATCAATGTGGCAAAAATTCTTGCCATGGTCCGATGATTTATCATCTCTTGTCGCGTCCGCTCCGGCGGATGAGGACTTCAAAACCTCGCACTACGCGGTCGGCATCGGCCGTGAACGATGTCGCCAAACCGACAAAAAGGCCGGGGAGGCGGCGGCGTATGTCCAGGCCGCTGTCCCACGGGATGTCGGCTAAAGGCCGTTGCGGCCGACGTAGTGCGGCTTTTGAACTCCCCGTCCACCGGAAGGTAAATCATCCCCCTTCCTGATCATGTTATCCCGTTCCCGTATCCCCCTTCTGTTCCCGGGGCTTCTCTTTTGCGCTGCTGCGGGTGGTGCCTTGGCCGAGTCGCCCCGGAACCCCGTCCGCCTTGAGGTCACGCCGGGCATTCCGGACCCGGCTGAGATTCTTTTCACTCCTCCTCCTCCGCCCCAGCCGGTGCCGGCGATGAGGGTCGATTCCGCGGTGGTCCGGCAAGTGGCGGGTCACCGGATCACGGTCGTGCGCGGAGAGCCATCGGCTCTGCCCGATATCCCCGTGCCTCCAGTGGCAGCCCGCTCTGCGGAGCCCGTCGACTTCTCCGGGCCCGCGGTGAAATCATTTTTCATCGGCATGTCGGTGACGGTGTACGATCACCGCATCAGCCAGGTGAAATGGTCCGATCCGGAGACCGGCGAACGCCATGAAGCATGGTGCGGCTGGGATTGGGAACTGCTCTCGCCCATCCAGCAGGTCGAGGGAGAAGGAGTTTCCTATGGTCTGTTTTTCAGTCCGTTGCATGAGCAACGCTCGGCCGCGTTCGATCTACCGGAGGGAGAGTTCCGGTTGACGCAGGGAAACCCGGAGTCCCCATGCGGGGAGGCTCTGATCGCCGCGATGCAGTCTTTCCACGCGGAGCATCGCACCCGGCTGCATGAGGTGCTGGCCGCGCGGCAAAGGTGCCGCGAGGAGGCGGTGGCGTGGAAGAAAGCGAATCCGCCCACGGCGCAGAATCACACCGTCTGGCTCCGGCCCCACCGCGGGAGCCGTTATTTGCGGGAAGCTGCCGGCACCATCACGCAGGCTGCGGGCGGAAAGGAGGAGTCGCGATGAATGCCGCGTCTTTGCTTCGTGTGGTCTTCCTTCTTCTTTTGTTCCTGAACAACGGCTTCGTCCGTGCCCAGGATCAGAATTCGGAGGTCATCGTCGTCCCGCCCGGCGACAAGTTTCTGCGTTGGCACGGCCATGCCGGTCGGACGTATTTCATCCAAACCTCCGACCCCGCCGCCCACCTCGAATCGTGGTTCTGGGCCCCCGTGATCGAGCTCGGGAACGACGAGGAGATCAGCTACGAGGTCGGGAGTAGTGCCGGGAAAGGATTCTTCCGGCTCCACTACACCGACGACCCTTCTCCGGTCGGCGTTTCCCTTGAGGACTGGGACATCGATGCCGACGGGCTTACCAACTGGCAGGAGATCGCGACTTATCACACCAACCCCTTGCTCCCGGATACCGATGGCGACGGGCTCTCCGACGGATGGGAAGTGCAGAACGCCCTCGATCCGCTCGATCCCTCCGGCAACAACGGCGGCGGTGGGGATCCCGACGGCGATGGCACCAACAACCGGGACGAACAGGACCATGACACCGATCCGGGAAACGCGGCGGACTTTCCACCGCAAGTGTGGTCGGTGACCGCCATGGTCAGCGGGAGCTCTTCGGCGCAGCTCCAGGCCGAAAAGCACATCCGCGAGCGGAACTGGAACGAAGCAACGTACGGTGAACCCGAGGATAGCGAGGGTCATCTCACGCCGGAGGATCTGAAATCCCGCGCCGAAGGCCTGCCTTTGCCCGGAACGCTGGCCGAAGCCATGGCTGAGCCCGACCACATCCAGATGGGGGAGTATGAAGCCTACGCCCACGGCCATTTTTACGCTTCGACCAGTTATTATGAGAACAAGACCGGAAATCACACCGTGACCCGCGTCTGGGTCCGGGTGCCTCCGAAAAACGAGCAGCAGACCTTCCACTTCGCCAAGCTCACGTCCCGCAACGACCCGGACCCGAGCACCCTGCTTGAGGGGGAAGTCGTCACCTTTTCCGTTCCGGCCAATCAGACGGACTCCTTCTACATCGACATGAAGTGCGACAGCATCTCGGTGCTGGGGAAGGACGTTCATACCCAGGTCAGGCTTCGGGCGATCGAGCCGGCCCCCGCGGTGCTGGCGGTGAACTCGGACTTCGACGAAGGCCGGATTGATCCGGATACCGGCTACGCCATTCCCGATTGCGACGATGTTCCCGGCGTGAACCGCGACACGGGGGCGGGCAATGATGAGATGGTGATCGGCACCCAGCGGGCGCACCTCGACGGACTGTATGCGAACGGGGAGCACATTACGGATGACCTGCACAAGGGGTGGTTCGGAGTGAATCCCCACGACCTGGAGGATGAGTTTTGGGATGGCACGACCGTCACCATCCGGAAGCTCGACAAGATCGACCCCGCAACGGGACAGACGGAGAGCGGTCAGGTCCGTTTCTACTCCAAGTGGGGGGATACGAGGTTCGGGTCCTATTATGGAATCACCCCTTACAACCTTGGAGGGTTCCAACCTAAAGACTTGGTCGTCAGCGGGGTGAACAAAAGGTCGGGCGAAGGAGTTTACGGCTCCACATCGACGATTCCCGAAGAAGCCACCTTCTGGATGGAAGGCGTCCGCCCCGGCAAGATCACGCTGCAGTGGCGTTTGACCAAAGAATCGGTGGATCTTATCTATGAACAGACCTTCCTGGTGGAGACCCGACAGTCCGTGGAGGACTGGCGGGAGGAGGTCCGTTATCAGATCCGGTTGCAGACCAAGGCGAAGACAGGCAGCGAGGTGGATATTGCGCTTTATGATCCGGCCAACGGCTTCCGCAACACGCTTTTTCCGAGCCCGCCGGAGAACGACAACGTACTACGGGTGCGGGCCATCTATTACTATTACCAACAGCTCTTCCAGCAGATGCCGGAGAAGTTCATGTGGGCGGGGATGGCCAAGACCGCGGCCGCACCGATCTACGCCGCCATGAGCGACCTCACGACCTGGTGGCAACTCCAATGGGCTCTGCCTGGAGGGGATGACGGTGCTGGTACCAAAGAACTCATCGAGGGACTGCTTTTGAGTGGCCAGAAGGCGATCTGCGCCGACAAGGGATGGGCGCATCGGGCCTACATGGCGAGTGGAATAGGGGCGTTGAATTGGGTTAAGGACAATGGCAATGCGAACGCGACGGATTTTGACGCATGGGATGACTTGAATACAGGAATTTTATATGAGAGTCAGCCCACGATCAATCAGGCAAACCAGGACCTTCTCGAACGAGAACAGTTCGAAGTGGTCCAACAGTATTATTTCGACCACGCTACCAATGTTCGGATGAGACAATCCCCTGCGTGGATAGATTGGGGTGCCGCCGTCCATGTGGAGGAAGATGCCGACGGCTTGGTCAACGTCGGTGTGTGGCTTTCGGCGAATTCCAACAAGAACCCCATGCCGGGTGGTCCGGGGTTTCATGCGGTGGTTCCGGACGGTCGGATTGATTTCGTCAACGACCGATGGGCCTGGACGAACAATGCGGTCAACGGAATGCTACAGATCTGGACGGGGGATGCAAGTTCTTCGGTCGCTCCCCATTTCGATGCCCCCACGCGCATGGCGGAGAACAACAAAACGATGTATTCGGCTGCCTCTGACTACTCGAATGACACAGGAGAATTACCCGTTGAATGAAGTTGAAATGTGTCATGTGTTTCATCCTGCTTGTCTTTTCCGCATACGCGGAGGTGGCGAATCCGGTGCCCAGGCTGAATGACGAATACGACCCGGCGAAGTGGCCGAAGGCGACACTGAAGCTGTCGCAGGCAGCGACGTTGAAGAATGTCTTTGATTCGGGTCTTCGGCCGTACCGATTCCCAGGGCTTGAAAACACAACGCTGGAAGTAAAGCATCTGAATCTCATGGTCAGTCTGGGTTCGGGGAACAAGCTTCCCTTGATCCAGGCTGAGGTCATGCGAATCAAACCTTTCAGGGATGGAGAGATCGCCACCATCGAGGGATTTACGCCCAAACTCACTCTTGATCAGGCGCGTGCGGAAATGCTTAAGTGGCTTCCCTATGCCGAAAATGATAGGACGAAAAACGATATCGAGATCTATTTAGATGCGGTAAGAGCGGATTATTTGGATTTTGATGATCCTTATCGCGGTATTTCCCATGGCTGCTCGGTGTATTGGAAGGAGCCGGGATGGAAAACAAAGGGCGGTGGACCTCAAGTGGTGGCTTGGTTTAGAAAAACGACCAGCGTGACTCATCCCTTACGTATCCATTTCAAAGCGACTTGGTCATCGAACCGTCCTCAGAAAAATCGTGGCACCTACCGTCCCGATCCGATTGAGCCCCCGCCCGGCTACGAAGATGTGGACATGACCGCGCCTGAGAACATCGGGCCGGACAGCATGGTGGGACTTTTGCGCTCGAAGGGCGTGGACGTCGGGGATGGCAACGGCGGAATTCCCCAGGAGGAGTATTTCCGCTCGCTCAAGGGCCAGCAAGAAGCGGAACCGGAGGAACCGGAAACGGTCGTGCAAACGGATGAAGAGGAGCGTGGAAATCTTCGCATCTTCTGGTTGCTGGGAGCCGTCCTCGCGCTGGCCTTTCTGATTTGGCAGATCATGCAGAAACACGACCGCCGTGGTTCGGCCGGATGAAGGGGAAAGCATGTCGAATGGGTCCTCGCGGCGTTGAAGGAGCGATACGAGATCGTCGTCTATCCAGCGCCAGAAGCAGAACCGCACGAATGACAGGCGAACTAACCAGAAGCCGAACCGAGCCGCGCCGTGGTAACCGCTACCAACCTTTCTTTTCTCATGATCTACCGTAACTACACCACCAACCCTGAACTCAGCGTGCGCTGCCGTTGGTAGTGCTGAACGCGTTTTACATTCGTTCGAGAATATGAACACGATCAAGCATACGCGTATTGTTAAGGTTCCCGCCGATTTTCTGTTCGATTATTCCCAACGGAATTCTTGCCGAATGGACTGGGGTCCATTCGTGGCTGAGGTGCATCTGCATGATGACACCGACCTTCCGGCTGCGGGCACCGAAGTAACCGTTAAGACTTGGAATCGGATGGTTATGACCTGTCGCTACATCCAATTTCGGAGACCAGATTGCATTGCCATCAAGATGCTGAGAGGTCCTTGGGCACTAGCGTCCTTTGGAGGTGGTTGGAGATTCGAGCCAGTCGAACCAAAGGAGACAAGAGCCTCCTTTTCCTACAGCTTCACCCTCAAAATAGGCCTCCGATGGCTCACTCCATTTGCCAAAGCGTATTTCTCATGGGACATGCGACGGCGATTAAAGGCGCTCCAGAGCGGCGCTGATCGCGCCTATCGAGATTACGAGGACAAGGGAGTCTTGCCGTGGTCCATCCCAACCTCACAGATCATCCCTCCTAATGCCTGAATTAATTACCTCAACCTTCCACGAAAACCTGCGCCACCGCTGCAAGTCCGGCAGCAAGCGCGGCTCGGAGCGGGAGAAGCGAGGACGACTCAAGAACCAGGTGATGATCGACGAGCGTTCGCGCATCGGAGACCGGGAGATGGACACGGTCATCGGTCGGCCCGGAGGACCGGTGCTCGTCACGATGGTCGAACGCGTCAGCCGCTACACACTGCGATGAAGGGGAATGCGGCAATGGTGCCATCGGAGGGGCGCTCGGCAGGCTTGGCAGCCCACAGGACTTTGCGATTTGGCTGGGGACTGTCACGGACCTGATCTGACCTCCGCGACCCAAAGGAGTGATGATCCAGCTTGAGGAATGCCGAGCGGTGGTGGAGTCCGGATTCGAGCGGTGCGAGGGTTCGCGAGTGGAGCAGCGGGCAGCGACGAAGAGCGTTGCCCGGCCTCCGCGCGTTTTTCGAGGCAGACAGTTCCCGGGCGGATTCCGCATTGGCAGGGGCGATCCGTCTCCCTAGCTTCGCGCCTCGAACATGGCCGGGGTTACCAACAAGCATTTTCATTTCGTCGGGGTGTGCGGCACGGCCATGGGGTCGGTGGCCGTGGCCATGAAGCGCAAGGGGTTCACGGTGACGGGTTCGGATGCCAACGTGTATCCGCCGATGTCCGATTTCCTGCGCGCCGAGGGCATCGAGCTTTCCGAGGGCTACCGGGCGTCGAACATCCCGGACGGCGCGGAGGTGATCGTGATCGGCAATGCGATCAGCCGCGGCAACGAGGAGGCGGAGGCGGCGCTTGAGCGGCGGCTGCTCTATTGCTCGCTGCCGGAGGTGATGAAGGAGTATCTGCTGCGGGGAAAACGGAACTTCGTGGTCAGTGGGACGCACGGGAAAACCACCACCTCGTCCATGCTTGCGTGGCTGTTCCAGTCGGCCGGGCGGAACCCGGGCTGGATGATCGGCGGCCTGCCGCGGAATCTCGGTCGCGGAGCGGAGTTCGGCGAGTCGGAGTTCAACGTGCTGGAGGGCGACGAGTACGACACCGCCTTCTTCGACAAACGCTCGAAGTTCCTCCACTACCTGCCGGAGGTCGCGGTGGTCAACAACATCGAGTTCGACCACGCGGACATCTACAACTCGCTCGACGAGATCAAGCTGGCCTTCCGGCGCCTGCTGCTGGTGGTGCCGCGGAACGGTCACGCCGTGATCAATGGCGACGACCCGAACTGCCTCGACGTGGCGGAAAAGGCACCGTGCCAGGTGATGAAGGTGGGGCTGGGCGAGGGCTGCGATTTGCGGATCACGGACATCGATTTCCAGCCGGGGCACAGCGCGTTCACGATCGGTGGCGAACGCTATCAGGTCGCGATGCCGGGAGAATTCAACGTCCGCAACGCGGCGATGGCGGTGACGGCGGCGCGGCTCGGTGGGCTGACGGTCGACGAGGTGCGTGCGGGGTTGCTGAGCTTTCAGGGGATCGCCCGCCGCCAGGAACTGCGGGGAACGGCGGGAGGGGTGCGGGTGGTCGATGACTTTGCCCACCATCCGACCGCCATCCGCCAGGCCATCCGGGCGCTGCGGCAGCAGTATCCGACAGGACGGCTATGGGTGGTTTTCGAGCCGCGCTCGAACACGACCAAGCGGAAGGTTTTTCAAACCGAGCTGGCGGAGTGCTTCGAGGGCGCGGATGTCGCGATCATCGCCGCCATGCCGGATCCGGAAAAGGTCCCGCTGGAGGACCGGCTCGACCCGGAAAAGGTGGCCGCCTCGGTGCCGGGCGGGGTGGGGCGCTATCTGCCGACGGTGGATGACATCGTCGATGCCGTCGGCCGCGAGGCGACGGAGGGCGACACGGTCGCGGTCCTGAGCAACGGCGGCTTCGGTGGCATCCACAAGCGCTTGCTGGAGCGCCTGGAACAACGCTGAGACCCAGCGCCTCTCAGGAGGCGTTCGAGAGGCGGTGGTTGAGCGAGATCGAGCGTCGCAGCGCCGCGATGACTTCGACCATCGGACGGAACTTCGCCGTGGCCTTGCGGCAGGCTTCATCGCGGCGGGCGTGGAGGCTGACGTGGCGGCCGATCTCGGCGTAGAGTTGATACATCTCGGTCTCGACGACTCCAAGCTCGGCCTTGCAGCGGGAAATCTCGCGGTTCATGTCGCCGATCACATGGAAGGTGCCGGAGGTGTCCTCGCGTTGGACCTTGCGGTCGGCTTCGAGTCGCTTGTCCAGCTCGGTCACCTCGGCGTCGATATTCTTCACCTCGGCGGCGATCCGGTCGCGTTCGGTCTTGAAGCCATCGAACTGCTCCCGGAGCTCGGTCATGCGTTGACGTGACTTGGCGGCACTTTCTTCGTCGGTGCTTTCCTCCTGCTTCAGGACTTCGAGCTTGGCCTTCATGCCGTCGTAGACGCGGCGCACTTCGCGGGCCTTGACGACCACCGCATCGCGCTCGCGGGCGAGGGATTCGAGCTTTTGCACGAGTTGTGCGCGCTCCTTGATGATCGACTCGTTTTTCTCGGACGCGGCGCTCAGCAACTGCGAGCGTTCGTCATGAGCATCGCGAAGCTTGGCCTCGGCTTCCGCGAGGGTGGAGGTCAGCTCGTCGCGCTTCTTTTGGAGACGACGGAGATTCCAGTATTCGATGCCCAGCTCTTCGACGTTCTCGACCTCCATCCACACCTGAGCGCCAAGATGCTGTTCCGCCTCGCGGAGCAGGTGGGCCTCCGCGGCGGCGTCGGCCATGCGCTTCTGGCGACGGCTGATTCCGAAGGCGAGGGCGAGACGGGCGAGGAAATAACGGCCGGAGGTCATGGGAAGGAAATCAGGGCTTGGCCAGACGTTGTTGAAGGCTCTCGATCACCGAGAAGTCCTCCAGAGTCGTCAGGCTCCCGGAGACGCTGCCGGTGGTGACCAGCTCTTTCAAGAGCCGACGAATGATTTTTCCGGAACGGGTCTTCGGCAGCGCGGGTGCAAAATGGAGATCGTCCGGCTTGGCGATCGCGCCGATGACCTTGCCGACGTGGTTCCGGAGCTCTTTCTGCAGCTCGGCGGACTCCTCGAAGCCGGTCTTGAGGGTGACAAAAGCGACCACGGCCTGGCCCTTGAGGTCGTCCGGGCGGCCGACGACGGCAGCTTCGGCCACGGCCTTGTGAGCCACCAGCGCGCTTTCGACCTCGGCGGTGCCGAGGCGGTGGCCGGAGACGTTGAGGACGTCGTCGAGGCGACCGATGATCCAGAAATTGCCGTTCTTGTCGCGCCGCGCGCTGTCCCCGGCGGTGTAGAGACCGTCGTAGTCGGACCAGTAGGTCTTCTTGAAGCGCGCCTTGTCGCCGTAGATCGTGCGGGCCATGGAGGGCCACGGTTTGCGGATTACGAGCCGGCCCTGCTCGTTCGCTTTGACTTCATTTCCGGCGTCGTCGAGCACCGCGGCGTCGATGCCGAAGAAGGGGAGGGTGGCGGTGCCGGGAGGCGTCGGGGTGGCTCCGGGCAGCGGGCTGATCATGATGGCGCCCGTTTCGGTCTGCCACCAGGTGTCGACGATCGGGCAACGACCGCCGCCGATCTTCTCGTGATACCAGCGCCAGGCTTCGGGGTTGATCGGCTCTCCCACCGAGCCGAGCAGGCGCAGGGAGGAGAGGTCGTGCTTCTCGGGGAAATGATCGCCCGCCTTGATGAATGCGCGGATGGCGGTTGGCGCGGTGTAGAAGATCGTGACGCCGTGGTCCTCGATCATTTTCCAGAAACGGCCGAAGTCCGGGAAGTTCGGGGCACCCTCGTAGATGACCTGGGTCGCGCCCATGGCCAGCGGGCCGTAGACGATGTAGGAGTGGCCGGTGATCCAGCCGACGTCGGCGGTGCACCAATAGATATCATCGTCCTGCATATCGAAGATATACTTGCAGGTCGTGTAGGTGCCGGTGAGGTAGCCGCCGGCGGTGTGGAGGATGCCCTTGGGCTTCCCGGTGGAACCGGAGGTATAGAGGATGAAGAGCGGGTGCTCGCTGTCGAAGGCCTTGGCTTCGTGCTTCACTGAAGCGGTTTCGGCCAGTTCGTGCCACCAGTGGTCGCGCCCTTTTTTCATGGCGACTTTCTGACCGGTGCGTTGATGGACGATCACGCTCTTGACGGCCTTGTTGCGTTTGATGGCTTCATCGACGTTGTCCTTGAGCGGGACGATCTTGCCGCGCCGCCAGCCGCCATCGGCGGTGATGATGTGCTCCGCGCCGCTGTCGGCGAGGCGGTCGGAGATCGACTCCGCGGAGAACCCGCCGAAGACCACCGAGTGGACCGCGCCGAGACGGGCGCAGGCGAGCATGGCGACCGCGGCCTCCGGGATCATCGGCATGTAAATCAACACCCGGTCCCTGGCTTTCACGCCTTGAGCGGCGAGGACGTTGGCGAATTGGCAGACCTCCTTGTGGAGTTGGGCGTAGGTGATCGTGCGGCGGTCACCCGGTTCGCCTTCGAAGATGATGGCGGCCTTGTTCTTGCGCGGGCCGGTGGCGTGGCGATCGAGGCAGGACTCGGTGATGTTGAGCTTGCCGCCGACGAACCACTTGGCATCCGGGGCCTTCCACTCGAGCACCTTTTTCCACGGCTGGCGCCAGGCGAGCTCCTTGGCCTCCGCGGCCCAGAACTTCTCCGGTTGGTCGACCGACTCCTTCCACATCCGCTTGTACTGGGCGAGCGAGGAGACGCGGGCGGCTTTGGAGAATTCCTTGGTGGGCTTGTAGACGTCGGGCGCGGTGCTTTTGCTCATGAGTGCGGAGTTTTGTAAGGCCGCACCTTAGAAATCCCGCCCGGCGGGCCAATCAAAAGTTGACCGCGGGAGATGACTTTTTTGGGTTAGGGAAAGGCCAACCTCCTACCGCTTCGGCTTCTTCGTGGCCGGGCGTTTCTTGGCGAAGGATGCCAGCTTCTTCTTCGCGGGCTTGGCCCTCCGGCGGTCGGCGGGAACCTCGCGCTTCGCTTTGGCGCGCTGGCGGGTGTTGGGATTGGTGGTGAGGGCTTCGATCTCCGCCGCTTCGAGCTGACGGTAGCCGCCGATGGGGAGGTCGTTGAGAAAGAGCGAGCCGATCCTCACGCGGACGAGTCGCTGGACGCCGTAGCCCATGGCTTCGAGCATCACCCGGATCTGGCGCTTGTAGCCGGTGGTGAGGACAATCCGCAGGCGGCGTGGCGAGAGACGTTCGATTTCCTTGGCCCGGAGCTTGATCTTGCCTTCCTCGACGAAGATTCCGCGGAGGAACTGATCGAGGTGTTCGTCGCTCACCGGCTGGTTGGCGGTGACGAAGTACTCCTTTTCCACGTCTTTGGACGGGTGGAGCATGCTTTGGGCGAGGTTGCCGTCGTTGGTGAGGACAAGCAGGCCCTCGGAGTCGCGGTCGAGCCGGCCGACGTGGTTGAGGTGGGAAAGGGTCACCGGCAGGGCCTCGAAGATCGTTTGCCGTCCAAGTTCGTCATCCTTGGAGCACACCAAGCCCTTCGGCTTGTTGAAGGCGATGGTGGTGGTGCGTTTCGGTTGGACGCGTTTGCCATCGACCCGCACGAAGTCGCCCGGGGAGACCCGCTCAGCCGGATTGAGGCAGGGCTGGCCGTTGATTTCCACATGGCCGTCCTGGACCATGGCATCGCAGGCGCGGCGGGATCCGACGCCGCAGGAGGCGAGGTATTTGTTGAGGCGGATGCCGTCGGAGTCGTTCATCGGAGTGGAAACGGGAGAGAGCCGGAAACACAAAAGGCGCGGCCCCGGCAAGGACCGCGCGCTTCTGTAAGGAACAGGAAGCGGCCGGGAATCAGGCCTCGCCCTTGGTCTTCGGGAGACCGATGGGGCTGCGGCCTTCCTGCCACTGGCCACGGGACTTGAGAACCTTGATGCGCTCGAAACGCTTCATCACAGAGCGCTTGCCTTCGGCGCCGCCCTTGAGCTTGAGACTGTTGTGCTTGGACATGGGAAAAAATCGCGGTTTGCCTGACGCGGGGCGCGGAAACTAGGAGCAGACCCCGGCCATGGCAAGGCGAAAGACGCGGGAGATTTTTTGCCGAAGGTCCGGGGCGGGGGAATCGATCGGGTTTCAGATCAGGGGGAATAGGGGCTCGGAGGGAATGGCGTTGACAGGAGGAGAGGGGGGATGGATGAGGATGCGACATGCGTGGAAGAGTTTTTCTCAAGTCATGAATGCGCGGAACCTTATCCTGGTGGGTGCCGCCTGGACGGTGGCGCTCGGGGCCGGTTTCGGAGTCCGGAGAGCCATGCAAAATCCCGGTCCCGGGGCATCGGACCGTGATCCGGACATGGGCGAGGAACGAGCGGTGCCGGAAGCGAAGCATGGCAGCCCGTCTTCCCCGGGGGGAGTGGACGTGGAAAGCCAGGTCCGCGAGTTGATGGCACGGGCGGACGGGACGCGCTCGCGGGATACGCTGGAGACGATTCTGGAGATCGATCCCGTGGCGGAGTATGGCAGGCTGGCGTTGTGGATGGTGGATGCCAGCGGGGAGGAAATCGGAAGCTACTGGGACGCCTACCGGCAGCGCGAAAACCGCAGCAACGAGGTCAACGACCTGATTTTCATCAACTGGACCCGGGCCGATCCCGAGGCGGCGGTGACGGCTTCATCCGGGACGGATGACGAGCACTATGCCTGGTGGGCATGGGCCTGCCATGATCCCGGCAAAGCCTTGGCGGAGGTGGTGGTGCGGGATCCGGAGCGGTTGAACAACGTCACCTGGGGCATTGGGGAATTCCACGCGGAGTGGGCGATGAAGCACTTCGATGAGATTCCCGAGGAAGCGAGGGACAATATCTTCCGCGGGATGGTGAAATGGGACGACACCGCGGACCCGGGAGCGATCCTCGATTTCCTGAGTGAGCATGGCCGCGGGACCGACGGGCGGATGTTCCGGGCGTTGGTGCGCAAGGACCCGTGGGCGGCCTACGACCGGGTCATCGGAGGAGGCGGACGGGTTTCGGAGCCATGGACGGGCGACAACTCCATGGATGTTCTCATCTCCACGATGGCCAGTGCCCACCCGGATCTGCTGGAAAGGATGTCGCAACTGACGCCGCCCGGTGAGTTGAAGCGGAAAATGGAAGCGTCCGCTTTCGACAGCCTGCTCGACAAGGACCCCGAGGCGGCCGTCGAGCTGGCATTGGCCCAGAAGGCGCCGCTTGCCGCTGCGAATCAGCTCAGCAAGGTGGGAAAGAGCCTGCTTGAGAGCGATCCCGATCGGGCGTTCGAGATGGCGGAGCGCTTGTTCGATCTGCCGCAGGATGCCGTCCTTGGCAGGACCCGGGTGGAGTATTCATCGGGCACATCGAGCCACGGTGGAAACGGGGGAAACGACGGATTCCTCTCCCTGCTGGTTGCGGAGGACGCCCGGCGGACCATGGACCTGGCCATGAATGCCGGTGGGGCGGAAAGTGGTCATCACGAGACGGTGGAACTCGTCGCCGACAGCTGGCTGCAACAGGATCTCTATGGGTTTTCGGAGTGGGCGGCGGAGCTTGAGACTTCTCCGCAGCGGACCGTGGCCATCAACTCGCTCGTCAACCACCTTTCCAACGAGAGTCTCCACCTCGAAGCCGTGCAGTGGTGTGCGACCGAGGAGACCTTGCGAAGTTCCTTGCCGTGGCGGGTGCAGAGGTGGGCCCAAGCCGATCCCGACGGAGCCCGTGCCTGGGTCGAACAGGCGGATCTGAACCCGGCGGAGCGGATCTCCATCGAACAACAACTCAAATGATGAAGGAACTTTCACCCACTCTCCGTTCCGCGGTCTTCGCCGGGGCGGGGGCGATGCTGTTGCTCGGCTGGACTCTGGGCGGAAAAAGGGAGGAGGCCGCCCATGAGGAGGTGCTCTCCCGCGCGGATGCCAGGCTGACGGATCGCGCGGCGCGGCCCGACGGCAAGTATCGTACTCCGGACCACGCGGTGAGCCGTGTTGCGGCGATCCGTGCGCTTTCCTCCCGCGGCGAGCAGATGCGGGCGACGATCGCCTTGGTGAACTCCCTGACGCTTGAGGAGCTGGCGGAGTGGATCGAAGGCCGTTGGTTCGATCACGGAGGGGACTTCAACCTCACGCTCTTCAACAAGATCGCGGAGAAGCGTTGGCAGACCGAGGATCCGGACGGCTACCTCGCTTACCAGATCCGGCAGGGCGGGGGGTCGGCGTATGAGGCCATGGATCGCCTTGCACGGGAGGACCCGGAGCGATTGTTTGCGTATTTCAGGGAGCATCCGGATGCGTCGATGGAGCTAAGCTTGCTCCAACGGGTCGCCAACGACCACCCGGACCTCGCTTTGGCTCGCGCCCGCGAATTGATCGAATCCGGCGTGGGGCTGGGGGACTCGGTGCGGCACCAATTGGGCTACACGCTCCGAACCATCGCTGCCAAGGATCCTGCCTTGGTGGAGGGTTTGTTGGAATCCGTGCCGACGTTCTTCGCGCGCGAAATCGAACGGGGGATCGTGTCCAAGGGACTGCAGGATTCGTTCTCAGAAACGATGCGGGATCTCTGGGGCCGGGCGGATGGCTGGAGCCTCTTCAGCGGGGCGGATTTGGAAGGAAAGGGCGGGAAACTGCTGGCGGAGATCCACGATCTGCCTGCCGCCTGGAAAAACATGATCGCCCAGCAGCCTCATTCGGTCATCGACGGCGAGAACGCCGCCCAGTGGCTGGGCGTGGATTTCAAGGGGGCTGGTTTCACCGACAAACAGGCCAAGGATATCGTTTCCCGCTCTCTTATGTATCTTGCGAGCGAAGACCCTCAGGAGACGCTCCGCCAGATGGACAAGTGGGAGATCTCGGAGAATGACCGGAACAATCTGATTCAAAGGATCTTCGGAGCGAACTCTGTCGAGCAAACGAGGGCGCTACTGGACAGCCTCCCCTCCGACCAAGAGAGGGCGAAAGCGGCGGGCATGCTGGAGGCGAGGATGCGACATGAAACGGTGGACCAAGTCACCGCCCCCACGACTCCGAAGGAGTGGATGGAAACGCTGAGCGGAATGGATGAGGCATCGGTTTATCCTCTGGTCAGTCAGCTGAGGAATTGGAACTCGGAGAAGATCGCTGAAATCACGGCGGGGTTCCATGACCTGCCGGCGGAGACCAAGGACAAGCTGGCGGCCTCGCTGCTCGACTATGGCAACTCCGTGGATCCCGCGCTGCGGGGTGAGGCGGTGAGGCATCAACTGACATCGGCGTCGGACGAGAGTGGAAATCCCTCAGACGACCCCTTCCGCGGTAGGAATCCGGAGGAGCGTGCGTCCGCCCTCGCCGTGGAGTGGATGAAGTCGGACCCTGGAGCGGCTAGCCAATGGGTCAACTCACTGCCTGCCGGCGATGCGAAGCTCTGGGCCCAGAAGAACCTCGCGCGGAACTGGGCCCTCTACGATCCGGACTCGGCGAAGCTGTGGGTCAGCTCGCTGCCGGGCCATGCCAAGACGGAAGTGACGCAGTTCCTGAAAGACAAAGAATAGTTCAGGTCCCGAAGAGCCGGTCGCCGGCGTCGCCGAGGCCGGGGAGGATGTAGCCTTTTTCGTTCAGGCAGCGATCGAGCGCGGCGGCGAAGACGGGGACATCCGGAAGAGCGTCTTCCATGGCCTTCACGCCTTCGGGGGAGGCGACGAGCACGGCCAGCGAAACATGCCGGGCTCCGGCCTCACGGAGGGTGCGGATGGCTTGGATGGCCGAACCGCCGGTGGCGAGCATCGGGTCCAACACGATCACATCCGAGTTTTCCAGATCGGCCGGCGCTTTGAAGTAGTAGGGTTCGGGCAACAAGGTGCTCTCATTCCGCGCCAGACCGATGTGGGCGACGCGGGCATCGGGAAGCAGGTCGAGAAAGCCGTCGAGGAAGCCGATGCCGGCCCGCAGGATCGGGGCGAGGACGATCGCCCGCTGCAGCGCGACGCCGGAAGTCACCTCCAGCGGGGTTTCGCAGGAAACCGCACGGGTGGGGAGGTGGGCGGTGACGGTGGGCACCATCAGCGAGGCGATGCGGCGCACCCGCTGGCGGAACTCGGGGCCGGGGCAGGCGCGGTTGCGGAGCCGCGTCAGCTCGGTGTGGATCAGCGGGTGTTCTGAAACGTGCGGCATGCCCTTTGCATAGCGATCTCCACGCCAAGCGGAAGCACCGATGAGGTTCGCTGGAGCGAAACTGATAGACCCCACTGGCAAGGCGGGTAGGTTCGTCGCGTTCATGACCCACGACATCGTTCTTCAAGCCCCTGTCGAACTCGGCTTCGTGCCGACCCATGCCAAATTCGTTGGCGCCCTGGTTCCCGAAGCTGACGGCCGGCTGCCGCGGACGGACAACGGAAAATCCAAGGTCGTGGAGGCGGTCGAGGCGGTGCTGGAGTACAGCCGCGTCGCCGTCCCGGCCGTGCAGATCCCGGTCTTTGCCGGCACCGCGGAGGGGGAGTGGGACGCGATGATTTCCGACCTGCGCGAGCTGGGACTGACGGTGCATCTGGTGATCATGATCGGCGGCGTGGATCCGATGGACCCGGCGGATGAGGACGCGACGGTCGCGCAGCTCCGCGCGCCCTTGGAGGCAGCGAAGCGGAACGGCATCCGTCACGTTTCGGCGACCTCCGTGGAGCTGTGGATGCAGGAAGGTGCCCGGCGCAAGGAGGGCGCGGAGTTCGAGGCCGCGGTTGCGCAGTTGGTGAAAATGCACCTGCGGACCTACCGTGAGGCCGGATTGGAGGGCTCCTGCGTCGAGGCCTGGCACGTCGAGTTCCTGCGGCCCGGCGAGTTCGTCACCTTCACCGACCTCGGACGCCTCTGGGCTTTCGTGAAAGCTGCCAACGACGAGCTGGGTCGGCCGTTTTTCCGGTGCCTCATCGATGCCTCGCACTGTGGTGATTCCGCTCTGGACATTCCGGCGCACGAGGCGCTGATCGCCGAGATCGCCGCGGGCGGCGGACTCGGGATCATGCATGCCTCGGCCAAGACCACGCGCGGCTGTCTGTCCACCGACGACGGATGGACGGCTGCCCTGCTGGCGGCCGCGGCGCAAACGGGCGGGCTGAGGCAGGTTTTCGTGGAGGTCTTCCATCACGAGGATCCGGCCCTGGAAGCGCTCCGAAAGCTCGATCCACGGCACGGCGTGGACACCCGTGACGGTCGCAGCTACGCCCAACTGGTCGCCGATGGCCTCGGCTCCGTCGCGCGGATGCTGAATGGCTACGTCATCCGCGGCTGGTTGGCGGGGGAGTAGCGGTAAAGGACAAGATTTCGCATCCTTTACGTCGGGTCTGTCGGAGGTTAGCATGGGCAGCGTCATGGAACGAATCACCTTCAATCCCAACCAGTGCGGCGGGCGCCCGTGCATCCGCGGCATGCGCGTGCGGGTGAAGGATGTGCTCGATCTGCTTGCCGCCGGAGTGAGGGAGGGGGAGATCCTGGAAGACTTTCCGTATTTGGAAGCCGAAGATATTCGGGCCTGCTTGGAATACGCTGCCGCTGAGGCGGACCATCCCGTGCTCGTCGCGCGGTAAACGCCATGCGTTTTGTGGTCGATGCTCAGCTTCCTCCTGCGCTCGCGCGGCTGCTGAGTTCTTACGGTCATCATTCCGAGCATGTGGCCGATGTTGGCCTGAGAGATGCGGAAGACTCTTCAATCTGGAGCTACGCCGTCGAAACGGATGCCATACTGATCACCAAGGATGAGGACTTCCCACACCGCCATCGGCAGGGCGGCCCGTCGCCGGTCGTCCTCTGGCTGCGGATCGGAAATACCAGTCGCAGGGCTTTGCTTGAATGGATCGAGCCGCTTCTCCCGCAGATTGAAACAATGATTCAGAGAGGGGAACGCCTGATAGAAATCCGCTGAACTCGGGTGGCTTGGATGGGTCCTACGGGTGTTCGGGGGGATAGGGCTTCCCTCGCCGATCCCTAGCGGGCGGGGCCTTCCTGTGGTGGCGCGGTGAGATCGATGAAGTGGCGGCGTGAGGAAAGCAGATGGCGGCGCATCGCCTCGGCGGATTGCGCGGCGTGCCCGGCTTCGATGGCTTCGAGGATGGCGGCGTGCTGCTCGATCACCGCATCATACCAGTCGGTCTCGGTGCGGTTGGCCTGGGCGAACTCGATGCAGGGCTTTTCCAGCGCGCCGAGCATGGCGGTGTAGAGCCGGTTGCCGGAGGCTTCGGCCAGGGCCACGTGAAAGGCGATGTCGGAGCGGCTGAACTTCGCCTGCTGACCGGCGGTGGCTTTCATCCGCTCGATGGCGTCGCGCAGCCGGCGGATGTGGCGCTGCCCGGCTTCGGTGGCGGCGAGGCGGGCGCATTCGGTTTCGATCAGGATGCGGAAATCGATGAGTTCGAGGAAATCCGGCGTGTCGGCGAGGACCGAGTAGGCCTCGAAGGCGGTGCCGAGGTTGTCGAGCGAGGGCAGGGCGATGTAGGTGCCGGAGCCCTTGCGGGAGATGAGCAGACCGCGCCCGCGGAGCTGCTGGATCGCTTCGCGGATGACGGTGCGGCTGGCGGTGAAGCGTTCGCTGAGCTTCTCCTCCGAAGGCAGGCGTGAACCTGCGGGCATCTTCCCGGCGAGAATCTCGTGTTCGAGTTCGCTGGCGATCTGGGCACTCCGGCGCGGCATGATGCCGGAGGGTGACCGCCGAACCGTGTCGAGTCGATCTTTAGGAGGTGGGACGTTTTCAACCCCACGGGGAGCGCCGGCATCCTGCCGGCTGTGCCCGGCGTCCCGCCGGGCACCTCCGGAGAGCGGGTTCCGCAGGATGCGAAACCCAGCCGGCAGGATGCCGGCGCTCCCCTTTTGGGCGGCGCTCCGACTTCGAGGTTTACCGCCGGGGCAAGTTCTCTACGTTCCACACAGGAAGGGATGACAACAGGCGAAGCGGAGCGAAGACTGGATACGCTGCAGGCGATGGAGCTCGCCGAGGGCGTGGAAATCCGTCTGAGGATCGCCGGGCCGCTGCCGCGGGGCGGAGCTCTGCTGCTGGATCTGATGTTCCAGCTCGTCTTGCTGACGGGGATCGCATTCGTCGGCGGTTTGATGTCGCTGGCGATCGGGGATTTCACGATGCAGGGCGTCACCCTGATCGCCTGGTTCGGGATCACCTGGTGGTACCCGGTGCTGTTCGAGGCGGGCAAACGGGGTGCCACGCCGGGCAAGATGATCTGCGGCCTGCGGGTGGTGCAGCAGTCCGGCTCGCCGATCACCTTCGGGCAGGCGGTGCTGAGGAACTTCCTGCGCTACGCCGATGGCATGCCTTACATGATCGGGGGCATCGCCGGGATCCCGACTTATACCTTCGCGCTGGTTTCGATGCTGGCGACGCGGCGTTTCCAGCGGCTGGGGGATCTGGCGGCGGGGACGGTGGTGGTTTACGATCGGCGCACTCCCTCGGCCGGCATGCCGGTGGCGGATGTGGGGGAAACGCGGGCACCTTCGGTGGCGCTGCGGCCGGAGGAGGTGAGGGCGGTGGCGAGTTTCCGGGACCGGCTTGCCAGCTGGTCGCCGGGGCGGCAGGCGGAGATCGCCGACCACGCGCGGGAACTCAGTGGAACGACCGGGTCGGCAGGAGTTTCGCGCCTGCTGGCGATGGCAAAGTGGTTGCAGGAAAGGGACTGAGCTCGTGAAGGAAGCGGATTTCGAAGCGCGGCGGGAGAAGGCCTGGCAGGAGTTCGAAGGCCTGGTGAACGGGCTGGAGAAGAACCAGCGGCGGCCGGGCTCGCACGAGCTACCGAAACGTTTCCGCGAGGTCTGCGCTGACCTCGCGCTGGCGAGCCACCGGATGTACCGCAGCACCACGCTCGACCGGCTCAACGCGCTCGTCATCCGCGGCTACAAGCTGCTCTACCGGCAGCGGCGCGGAGGGACGGAGAAATTCGTGCGTTTCGTGGCCCACGATTTCCCGGCGGCGGTGCGCGCGGACTGGAAGTTGTTCTGGCTGTGCAGCCTGATGTTCTGGGTGCCGTTCTTCGCCATGTTGGCGATCGCCTCGAACGATCTCGACTGGACCCGCGCGATGCTGGGGCCGCAGCAGACGCAGGCGATGGAATCGATGTATGGCAACGGGACCGACCAGATCGCGTCGATGCGCAAGGAGTTCGGGTCGAACTTCGCGATGTTCGGATTCTATATCTGGAACAACATCAGCATCGATTTCCGGATCTTCGCCGGTGGGATCGTGGCGGGGCTGGGGACCTTGTTTTATCTGGTTTTCAACGGGCTCAACATCGGTGCCTCCGCGGGCTACGCGACCTATGCCTGCGATCCAGAGGCGTTCTGGACCTTCGTCTCAGGGCATTCGGCGCCGGAGCTGATCGGGATGATCGTGGCCGGGATGGCGGGCATGAAGCTGGGCGTGGGCATCCTGCGGCCGGGGCGGATGACGCGCGGGAAATCGCTGGCCGCGGCGGCGAAGAGCGCGCTGCCGCTGATCTACGGTGCGGGAGGGATGACTTTTCTCGCGGCAATGATCGAGGGATTCTGGTCGGCTCAGGCGATTCCCGCGGAGGTGAAATACGGCTTCGGAGGCGTGGTCTGGTTACTGCATGGGGCGTACTTCGGGTTGTTGGGAAGGAGGCGGAAGTGAGGATTGAGGCGGTGACGGCGGAGCTGCGGCCGCGCAGCGAGTGGGAGGCGGTCGATCTGGGGCTGGCGCTGGTGCGTCGCGACTTCCGCCGGCTGCTGGGGGCGTGGTGGCTGGGGATGATGCCGGCGGTGGCGGCGGGCGCGGCGCTGTGGTGGCTGCATCCGCTGTGGGCGGTGTTGTTTTTCTGGTGGTGGGTGCCGGTGGGCTCGCGGCTGGTGCTGTTTCGGCTCAGCCGCACGCTTTTCGGCGATCGCCCGGGCTGGCGGGATCTGCTGCGCGAGCTGCCGCGTGCGATGACGCGTCGCTTTGCCTACCGCATGCTGTGGGCGCGGATGTCGCCATGGCGGCCGTTGACGATGGCGGTTGAGGATTTGGAAGGTCTGCGCGGGTCGAACTACCGGCTGCGCTGCCGGACGCTGATGCGGCGGGGGGATTCGAGCCTCGTCCTGCTGTTCTTCTGGCGGCTGGGCCTGCTGGCGTGGTTGATGGTGGCGCTGGTGAGCACGGTGGCGGTGTTTCTTTCCCAAACCGCGCAGGCGGAGTGGGGCGAGGCGATCGAGGCGTGGTTCGGGGAGACGAGTTATCCGGTGCCTGCGGGGTTCGCGTTCGTGTGGTTGATGGCGGCGCTGGTGGCGATGTGCCTGACGGATCTCTTCGCGACCGGAGCGGGCTTCGCGATCTACGTGAACCATAGGACTTGGATCGAGGGCTGGGACGTGGAGCTGGCCTTCCGCCGGATCTCGGCGCGGCTGGCGAAGGTGGCCGTGGCGGTGGTGCTGGCGTTTTCCGGGATCGACCGCGGGCTGGCGCAGGAGCCGGAGGACGTGATCGGGCAGGTGCTTTCGCATCCCGACTTCGAGGTTCACGAGAAAACGACGAAGGAACCGGTGCCCTGGGATTGGTGGGAGAGGCTGTGGGACGGCTTCGGCTCGGGAGGGTCGGGCGCTGGGGCCGGGGTCATCAGCTCGATCGGTTGGGTGTTACTGGTATGCACCATCGTGCTGGCGCTCGCGGCGCTCGTGTGGCTGTTGGTGCGTTTCCTCCACGTGGTGAAACCCCGGGAGGGGAGCCGCATCCCCGGGGCTGCTCCGCAGGCGCGGGTGGTGATGGGGATGGAGGTGACCCATGGCAGCCTGCCGGAGGACGTCGCCGCGGTGGCGCTGGCGGCATGGCATGCGGGGCGGCGTCACGAGGCGCTGGCGCTGCTGTACCGCGGGGCGATCTCATGGATGATCCGGGTGCCGCGGGTCGAGATCGCCGAATCCGACACGGAGATGGACTGCCTGCGGCGGGTGCATGGGGCGTCGTTGGTGGAGGCGGGGTATTTCGAGCAGCTCACGCAGGTCTGGAGCCGACTGGCCTATGCGCGGGTGGAGCCGGGCGATGAGGTGGTGGAATCGCTCTGCGCGCGCTGGCCCTTCGGGAAAGGAGGCGGGGCATGAGACACGGCTGGCTTGGCATGGGGGCGCTGCTGCTGGTGCTGCTGCTGGCGGGCTGCCAGTTCCGCGAGGAGACGCGGGAGATCGGCCACAAGGGCCGGGCGAAAGCGAACCCGTATCTGGCGGCGGAGCGTTTCCTGGCGAACTACGGCTTTTATCGTGGTGAGGGCGTGCGCTGGCCGGCGTTCGATTCCGAGGACGTGCTGGTGGTGGCTCCTTTGCCGGTGCTGGAAGCAGCAGGACGCGAGGGCGCGGTGAAAAGCTGGGTGGCCCGGGGCGGACACCTGGTGGTGCTGCTGCGTTACGGCGAGCCGGGTTTCGATGACTGGGACCCGCCGCGGTGGCTCCCGCCGGTGGAGGAAGGCGGGATGCGGCGATACGCCGATTGGCTGGAGGATGCGGGGATGGAGGTGGATTACGACGAGAAGGAGTCCGTCGAAAGGGTGCGCTTCGATGGCGAGCGCTATGAGGTTTTCCTGGAGTCGGACGCCCGGATCTCGTCGGGACGCCACTTCGCTTCGAAACGCTGGGGCGATGGTCGGATCACGGTGCTGACGAGCGCGAGGCCGTTCCGCAACCGTCACATCGGCGAGCACGATCACGCCGAGCTGCTGCTGGCGTTGGCCGAGGTCGGCGGGTTTGCCGGACGGGTGACTTTCCTGCGCTTCGCCACCGAGTCGTTCTGGGCGCTGATTTGGGAAAAGGCGTGGCCTTTCCTGGTGGCCCTGCTGGCGCTGACGGGCGTGTGGCTGTGGCGGAACCTGCCGCGTTTCGGTCCGGTGGACAGCGCGGAAACGACCAAGGCGCTGCTGGCGAGCGACCACCACCTGGAGGCTCTCGGCGGTTTCCACTGGGGGCTCGATCACGGCCGTGCGCTGCTGGCTCCGCTGCGCGAATCGCTGATGGAGCGGGCCCACCGTTTCGCGCTCGCGGCCGGCAGGCAGGATGACGATGTTTTCCAGCTCATCGCCGAACGCACCGGGCTCCCGCGCGAGCGTGCCGAACGGGCGATGACCGTGGAGGTCACCCGCGACAGCGCCAGCTTCACCCGCCTCACCGCCGACCTTCAACAGATCCATCACTCCCTGCCATGAACGACCTGCCAGCCGATCCCTCACCGCCCCATCCCGAACCGTCCTCGCCGGGCGTGGCCCAGCGCATGCGCGAACAGATCGAGTCCGTGGTGCTCGGCCAGCGGGAGGTGATCCATCAGGTACTCGCCGGTCTGCTGGCGGGCGGCCACGTGCTGCTGGAGGGAAAGCCGGGCCTCGGGAAAACCCAGCTGGTGCTGGCGATGGCGCGCAGCTTCGCCGGCAGGTTCGGGCGCATCCAGTTCACGCCGGACCTGATGCCCTCGGACGTGACCGGGTTCCGCCTCTTCGACATGAAGAGCCAGACGTTCCAACTCCGCCAGGGCCCGATCTTCACCCACCTGCTGCTGGCGGATGAAATCAACCGCGCGCCTGCCAAAACCCAGTCGGCCCTGCTGGAGGTGATGCAGGAACGGCAGGTGACGATCGATGGCGAAACGATGCCGCTGAGCCCGCCCTTCATGACGCTGGCGACGCAGAACCCGATCGAGCACGAGGGCACCTATCCGCTGCCCGAGGCGCAGCTCGACCGTTTCCTGATGAAGGTCATCCTCGACTACCCGGAGCACGCCGCGGAGCACCAGATCGTCGCGAGGGCGGCGGCGGAGGTGCCCGGCGGATCGCCTGTGGCGGCGGTGCAGCCGGTGGCCACGCCGGAGGATGTGGTGCGTGCGCAGGCGGAAACGGCGGCCGTGAGGGTGGTGCCGGAGGTGGTCGATTACGCCGTGGCGCTGGTGCAGGCGACGCGGGAATCGCGCGCCGTCGCGCTGGGCGCAGGCACCCGGGGAGCGATCGCGCTGGTCCGCATCGCCAAGGCGATCGCCCTGCTCCACGGCCGCGATTTCGTCACGCCGGATGACATCAAGGCCGCCTCGCTGCCGGTTCTGCGCCACCGCGTGCAGCTCGCTCCGGAGGTGGCGATCAGCGGCCAGGAGGTGGACGGGATTTTGAAATCCCTCGTCGAATCGGTGCCGGCACCCCGCACGTGATTCCGACTTCCAGAGCGGTCTGGCTGGCCGTGGCGTGGCTGCTCGCCGGGCTGGCGGCCTCGGCCGAGCGGTCGCTGGTGATGCCGTGGCTCGTACTCGGTGCGGGGACGGTCGTGCTGCTGGGGCTCGATGCCCTGGCGGGCTTTTCCCTCAAGGGCCTGGCGCTGACCCGGGAACTGCCGGGACGGTTCGCGGTGGGCGAGTCCGGCGAGGTGCGGCTGCGTCTGGTCAACGGCTCGCGTCGCGGCCGGTGGATCGAGATTTTCGACGGCATCCCGGAGGGGGCGGAAGCCCCGGCGATGCCTTGGGTCGGGAGACTGGCGGCGGGAGAAAAGGCACGGATCGATCACCCGGTGCGGATGCTCGAACGCGGGCTGGTCCGCTTCCGGCCGATGCATCTGCGCTCGCGCTCGCCGCTCGGGCTGTGGTGGCGGCGGAAAACGATCGGCGGCGAGGAAGAGGCCAAGGTTTTCCCGGACTACGAGCCGGTGGTCCGGTTCGCGCTGCTGGGGATGGAGGCGCGGCAGGACCAGATGGGGATCGTGCGGAAAGCGAGCGCCGGCTCGAGCCGCGATTTCCACCAGCTCCGCGAATACCGCGAGGGCGACCCGCTTTCACAGCTCGATTGGAAGGCGACCTCGCGGCGCATGCAGCTCATCAGCCGCGAGTTTCAGGAACAGCGGAACCAGACGATCGTATTCCTCGCCGACACCGGTCGGCGGATGCGCGCGATGGATGGCGATCTCCAGCAATTCGACCACTGTCTCAATGCGATGCTGCTGGTGTCCTACATCGCGCTCGGCCAGGGCGACCGGGTGGGGGTGCAGTCGTTCGGCGGCAGCGATCTGTGGCTGCCGCCGGTGAAAGGAAGGCACGCGATGCCCACGGTGCTCGACCATCTCTACGACTACCGCACCACTCCGGCACCGAGTGATTTCACCGCCGCCGCGGAAAAGCTCCAACTGCGCCAGAGTCGCCGCGCGATGGTCGTGCTGCTGACCAACCTGCGCGGCGAGGACGCCTCCGAGCTGGTGCCGGCGCTGGCCACGCTGACCCGCCGCCACCTGGTGGTGCTGGCCAGCCTGCGGGAGAACTCGCTGCAGGAAGCGCGGGCACGGCCGGTCTCGTCGTTCTCCGACGCGCTGAAGTTCGCCGCCGCCGAGCACTACGATCGCGAGCGGGCGCAGACGCTCGCGATGCTGCGCGGCCACGGCGTCGTCACTCTCGATGTCCCCGCCAGGGAGCTGCCCACCGCGCTGGCGAACCGCTATCTCGACCTCAAGGCGGCGGGACGGCTCTAGCAGACCGGTAGACCGGACCGGCGGGGAGGGGAACGCGTTGGCGTAATGGCCGGGGCGGAAATTCCTGACATTCTCCGCGGTGTGGGGCAGCCATGCTCCAGCCACCACGGGCGCCGGGATTCTCCCCCCTCGGCGCCCGCGGTTTTTTACCCCCCCGGTCCGAGAGGCTTCGGCGAAGGGAGGCGGCGTGGTGGGGTTCCCGCGGAAGCACAAAGGCCGGAAGCACCCGGCAACCGTCGCAAAACGGACGGAGCCTTTTCCTGAGTCCGCCGGAAGGCACCGTGATCACGTGATGGAGACCATCTAACGACTGTGAGAGTCTCTCCGGCGTAAGGGAAATGCACAGCCCCCCAGGGGCCCACGGGCGTCGGAAGTATCCCCTTCCGGTGCCCGTGGACATTTTCCCGGCGGCTCGTTTTGCGGAGCCCCGAAGGTCCACGACCATCCGTGAAAAAGAAGACTCTCCGCCCGTTCTGCGACGGTTGCCGGGTGCTTCCGGCCTTTGGATCACAGAGGCACAGAGAGAAAGGCACGAGGTCACAGAGGGAGATGGATCGTGAGCGATTTTCGGAGAATGCCGGATTTCACCCACCTCAAAGAACCTCTGTGATCTCCTGCCTTTTCCTCTGTGCCTCCGTGTTTGAAGAAAGCCCTTCAGGCCGCAGGTGCATGCAAAACGGACGGAGCCCCAAAAAGAAGACGTTCAAGGGTTTGATAGCAGGATGAATGGGACGGAGGAAAAGGGGTCACCCCGAAAACTACGGAGCGGATTTCCCGACGCGGGTTTTAAGATTGTTCAAGAGCGGCCGGGGCGTGTGGGATGCCGCGTCTCGCATGAAAATCGGTATCGCGCAAATCAACGCCGTGGTCGGCGATTTCCCCGGCAACGCCAAGCGGCTGCTCGCGGCCTACCGCGCGTGCCTCGATCAGGGCGCGGAGCTGGTGATCAGCCCGGAGATGAGCCTCGTCGGCTACCCGCCGCGCGATCTCGTGCTGAAGAGCGCCTTCGTGCCGAAATGCCTGCAAGCGCTCGACTACCTCGCCGGAGAAATCGGCGAGGTGCCTTTCCTGGTCGGCTACATCGATCACAACGACCCGGACGACCGCGGCCAGCCGTTTCGCAACGCGGCGGCATTCCTCCATCGCGGCTCGGTGCGCGCGCGACGCTGGAAAACCCTGCTGCCCACCTACGACGTGTTCGACGAATGGCGCTACTTCGAGCCTTCCGAGGCCAGCGAGCCGATCGAATGGAACGGTCTGCGCCTCGGCGTGACGGTGTGCGAGGACATCTGGACCGATGCCTACCTCCAGCGGCCGCTCTACGATCGCGACCCGGTGAAGGAGCTGGTTGCCGCCGGCGTGGATCTTCTGCTCAACCTCTCCGCCTCGCCCTTCCACGCCGGCAAGCCCGCCATCCGGCGGAGCATGATCGCCGAGGTGGCCGAGGCCGCCCGGGTGCCGCTGGTGTATTGCAACAGCATCGGCGCGAACGACCAGCTCGTCTTCGACGGCCATTCGCTGGTCGCCGTCCCCGGGCAGGGCATCGTGTTCGAGGGTCCCGGCTTCGAGGAGGCGACGGTCACGATCGATCTGGGAAGTACGGCATCCTTCGTGGATCGACCCGCCTGCGAGGCGGAGCACCTGTGGAAAGCCCTCGTGCTCGGCTTGCGCGACTACGCGGGGAAGACCGGCTTCAGCAGCGTCTGCCTTGGACTGAGCGGCGGGATCGATTCCGCCCTGACCGCCGCCGTCGCCGCCGAGGCGCTCGGTGCGGACAACGTCCACGGCCTCACCCTACCCAGCCCGTATTCGTCCGGCGGCAGCGTCGATGACTCCATGGCCCTCGCCGCGAACCTCGGGATCCGCTGCGACCGGGTCGAGATCTCCGCGATTTTCAAGGAGGTGAAAGCCACCATGGCTCCGCTTTTCGAGGGTCGTCCGGAAGACGTCACCGAGGAAAACATGCAGGCCCGCATCCGCGCGGTGCTGCTGATGGCGCTCTCCAACAAGTTCGGTCACCTGCTGCTGACCACCGGCAACAAGAGCGAACTCGCCGTCGGCTACTGCACCATCTACGGCGACATGTCCGGTGGCCTGGCGGTGATTTCCGACCTGCCGAAGACGAAGGTCTACGAGGTTTGCCGTTGGTTGAACCGCGAGCGCGAGGTGATTCCCTGGAACACCATCGACAAGCCCCCCAGCGCCGAGCTGCGGCCGGACCAGAAGGACCAGGACACCTTGCCGGAGTATGAGGTGCTCGATGCGATTCTCGAGATGTATGTCGAGCGGCAGTGGTCGGTCGATGACATCGTCGCCGCCGGCCACGAGGAGACCCTGGTGCGTTGGATCCAGCGCCGGGTGGACCTGAACGAATGGAAGCGCCAGCAAGCCGCCCCCGGCATCCGCGTGACCTCGAAAGCCTTCGGCATCGGCCGCCGCATGCCCATCGTCCAGCGGTTTGTGGGGTAGGATGCGGGGAAGTTTGCTGGTTTTCAGTGTTCAGTTTCTAGGAAGGGAGCGGAGCCGTGAAGGGGAAGCCGCAACGGGACAGCGCCCGTTCAGAAGAGGAAGGCCTCCTTTTGGAACGCGACCTTTAGGTCGCCCGCATCATAGCATCAACGAGACCGCGCCCGTGAACGGGCGATGCCGAGGAGCGGCGGGCGTTCGAAGATGGGCATGGGGAGGTGTGGAAAGTGAAAAGCGAAAAGGGGAAAGTAGAAAGTGGGGCTCGCGGACGGGGGCGGGCGGAGGAGCAGTCTTGGCTGAAGTTCTGCAGAGTTATTCGAGGAAGGGGTTGAGGATGGTCAGGTCGGCAATCCGGCGTCCGTGCTGAAGGTCCTCCGAGTAGAGGGTGGCGACGCCGGATTCGATCGCGGCGGCGACGATGAGCGAGTCGTAGAGACGGTATGGGGTCTGCCGATGGATCTCCAAGGCACGCGCGTGGATCGAGGGCGTGGGGGGGAGAGCGGGAGGTTCAATCCACACCCCCTTGTGAGGGGCGACCCGGATCCGCGAACGGATCGAAGTCCTGGGTCGAGTTTCAATCCTCGCCCCTCGTGTGAGGGGCACCCCCGCTGTCGAAGATGCTCAGACCCGTTGCCATGTTTCAATCCGCGCCCCTCGCGTGAGGGGCGACTCTTCGTGCCAGTTGATGACGTTGACCGCCGGGTAGCTTCAATCCACGCCCCCTTGCGAGGGGCGACCCAAGTCGTGGAGCCCCATGGGGAAGCGGTAGAGGTTTCAATCCACGCCCCCTTGCGAGGGGCGACTGCGGAAATCCCGCGTCCCCACCGCGTAGAGCGGGTTTCAATCCGCGCCCCTCGTGTGAGGGGCGACTGGTGTTCGGTTCGGCACGCAGCCGGGATTCGAGGTTTCAATCCACGCCCCCTTGTGAGGGGCGACCGCAGCCAAGTGGGCCGCCAAGCAGGACGCGAAAGTTTCAATCCACGCCCCCTTGTGAGGGGCGACCGAGTGCCCGCCGGCTGGGGCTGGTGTGGGACATGTTTCAATCCACGCCCCCTTGTGAGGGGCGACCGAGAGGACGCTGACTGCCATCGCGGACCATCCTGTTTCAATCCACGCCCCCTTGTGAGGGGCGACCAGATCCAGCCGCCACGCCTCGCCCGCCTTGAAGTTTCAATCCACGCCCCCTTGTGAGGGGCGACTGGTCTTGCGTTTCGGTTTGGTGGCCATGGTAGTGTTTCAATCCACGCCCCCTTGTGAGGGGCGACTACCGGAGATTTCTCTGCGGTTCTGCCCGCGCTGTTTCAATCCAGGCCCCCTTGTGAGGGGCGACGTTGCAGGGATGGCGGTGCGATCCAGCGTCTTGTTTCAATCCACGCCCCCTTGTGAGGGGCGACCGCATGCGCAGAGCTTCCTGCACTGCCGGGGCGTCGTTTCAATCCACGCCCCCTTGTGAGGGGCGACCCTAATCCTATCAGGCAACAATTGAATCAGCGAACGGTTTCAATCCACGCCCCCTTGTGAGGGGCGACTTAGAAACTTCCGGGGGAGTAACAACCGAGTCTCGGTTTCAATCCACGCCCCCTTGTGAGGGGCGACGAGGCCCGCGCCAGCCGTTGGCCGACTGGAACTGTTTCAATCCACGCCCCCTTGTGAGGGGCGACATAATAACGAAATACTTGCCGAATGTGATGAAGTTTCAATCCACGCCCCCTTGTGAGGGGCGACTGAGTGAGGAGCGTGCGATGCAGCTGGTGAGGGAGTTTCAATCCACGCCCCCTTGTGAGGGGCGACGGCGGAACTCTGAACCCGCTTGCCATCAATGACAAGCAGTCGTGGTTCCGCGAAGGTCGCGATCCGGCGGGATCAGCCGCCTGCGACTTCCTGTTTGATCATGTCAAAGATCTCAAAACCAACGACTTGAGAAGATCGCGAACCGACCGGGGTTTTCGTGATCGATTCGGGTTCGCGGAAGTCGTTAGAGAATCAGCGGGCCATCGACGTCGTAGCCGTCCCTGGCTCCATGGTGCTCGACTTTGTGATGCCAGTTCGAGCCAAGATGATAGAAACGCAGGGAATCGGTTTCCGGGTCGATGAGATCAAGCAGTCGCCCCTTCAAGGCGGCGAGCTGACCGGGATCGACCTTGCACTCGAAAACGGAGTTCTGCACCCGCTGACCGTAGTCGAGGCAGATCTTCGCCACCCGCCGGAGCCTCGTCCTGCCCTTTGGGGTGGTCGTGGAGACATCGTAGGTGACAAGGACGTACATGGGAAAGTTTGAAGCGCTGAAAGCGACGAGAGATCAGCGGCTGAGGAATGCCGGATAGGCATCGAGGTCGCCGCGGAGGTGGCGGGCGAGGAGACGGGCTTGCAGGTGGGGAAGGAGACCGAGGGTGGTTTTTTCGTCGAGGAAGGGGTGAAGGATCTCGTCCTGTTTCCGCTCTTGCCAAGCTTGGAGCACGAGCTTTCGAGACCCTTCCTTGAGCAGCACCGCTCCATTTTCCTTCGTTTCGAAATCACCGCTCTGAAGCTGTTTCCGGTTGAAGAGGGACAGTGCGAGCCGGTCCGCGAAATAGGCGCGGAATTCTTCCATGAGGTCGAGTGCGAGGGACGGACGGCCGGGGCGGTCGCGGTGGAGAAATCCGCATTGGGGATCGAGCCCGCAGCTCTCCAGCGCACTGCGGCAGTCGTGGGTCAGCAGGCTGTAGAGAAAGGAAAGCAGGGCGTTGACGGGATCGAGCGGCGGTCGGCGGCTGCGCCCGCTCATGCGGATGGATGGATCGTGGTTGGTGAAAAGATGGGGGAAGGCGGCGAAGTAGAAGGAGGCGCAGTCGCCTTCGATCCCGCGTAGGGAGTCGAGGCTCGTGGCACGGGGAACCATCCGGAGGCGATTGGCGAGTTTGTCGGCGGCGGCAATGAGGATGGCGGCGCCTTCGGGGTTCTTGGTGCCGTGATCGCGGGCGGCGCGTTGGAGGACGCTGCGGCTGTTGGCGATCTTGGCGGAAATGACGTTCGCTGCGATCGCCACGGATGCCGGCTCGTGGTCGGCGCGGCGGTACTGTTCACGCCGTAGCAGGATGTTTCCCGAGGTGAAGCCGTTGGTGCAGGCGAGAAATTTCCCGTGGGGATTGTGCAGGCTGAGGGAGACTCCGGCGTCGGCACATGCGGCCATGAGGGAGGCGGAGAGGGTGGTATCCCAGGCGAGGGTGACGATGCCGTCGAGATTGTGAAACGGTACACGCAGCCGGGTTTCGCCCTCGTGGCGGATCTCGACTGCTGCGCCGTCCTTGCGGAGATAGGCTCCTTCAAGAGTGACGAAGAGCGTGTTGAGGTGGCGCTTCATGGGCGACGATGGGGGTTGGAATTACGAAGACGGGAGCTGGGAGTTGATTCGACTCGAGAACCATGCGGCGGCTCCGCGTTTGAAGCGCAGGGACTTGGGTTTGCAGAGGTCGAGCAGCGAGCAGGCGTCGCAGCGTTTGGCGTCGTATTCGGCGATGGGCGTCAGTCGGGTCTCCATCATTTCATGCAGAGAAGCGGCGAGGCCGTTGGTGAGGGAGCGGAGCGTCTGATCGAGAACGACGTCCTTGCGGCGCCGGGTTTTGCCATAGAAGAGGAGCCCGAGGGGGATCTCGATGCCGAGCATTTCCTCAAGCGCCATGGCCTGGGCGCAGACCTGCACTTCGTCGGCGCGATGGGCCTTGGGTTTGCCGCGTTTGTATTCGATCGGTAGTACGGCGCCGTCGGCGTGGAACTCGACCACGTCGCACTGGCCGGAGAGGCCGAGCTTTCGAGAGGCGACCGGCAGCCCCCGGGTGATGCGGACCCCGGGTCGCGATTCGTCCGGGCCGTCGTGAGCGCGGGCGTGCATCTGGTTGCCCTCCACGGTGAACTTGTTCTCCGCCCAGACCTGCTCCAAATGGATCAGCGCGCACTGCCTCGGGCAGTAGAGGAAATGCTGAAGCGCGGAAAGGGGAAGCAGGTCGGCCTCGGCGATCATGGAAGGGCGGCTTCGAGGTGGGCGTGGTCGGAGGGCATGGGGGGATTCTACTTGGTCGCTTGCTTAGTCGCTTGCTTGGTCGGAAACGATTTGCTTCCAGCGCTCCATGGGTATGAAGACAGGATTCTCGTCGCCCGCTATTTCAGGGTCCCAAGCCCACCAGTCCCCGGCGATCTCGGCGAGTATGCGGAGATCTTGTGAAATCTCACGCCGGACTTGCCCCGACGGGCTGTTGTCATCGTCGGGGACGTCCCACAGGACATACTCAAGTCCGCTGAGCCAGTCGGCACAGTGAAAGTCCTCCGAATATTGGCGCATGCGGCGAAGGAGAACCTCCTGCGCAAGCTCGGCGCGGGTGGGGCCTGGCGGGATGGAGGACATGAGTCAGAGGCGTTCGATAATTTCGACGCCGTCGGGGATGACGGAGCGGTCGATCTCCACGATGTAGTCTGAAATGGAACGAGCGACTTCGACCTCAGGCTTGCGCGTGATTTTGACGGCGTCGAAGAGCTTGTGGCTCGGTGCGGCCCCAAGGGCGCTGCTGTGCTTGAAGACGATCAAGCCACGGGGATTCATGCTTCCGGCGGGACGGGCGGCGGACTGATCGAACTGGAATGCGTTTTCGAGCGCGGTGAAGAGGAGTTCGAGGTCCTCGTCGTCAAAGCCGGTTTGCGTTGCCAGGAAGGGGTTCACGAAGCCCTGGGCCTTGTAGAGGCCGTAGGGGATGGTGAACTTGCGGCCCATGGTGCGCTCTTTCTCGATGTCCTTCTCATTGGTCACCGAGGTGCGGGTGATGGCGTGCTCGCTAGAGACGATGGGATCGATGGAGCGAGCGAAGGAGATCTGGACAGGGCCTCGGACCTGACCGCAGTTCACCTCGGTCGACATGACGGCTCCGAAGGTTCGGATATCGTAGTAGTTTTGGCACATCCAGGCGGTGGCTCTGTCCTTGATCTCCGGTTTGACCTTCTTGTCGGGCTTCTCACCGATAGCCTCGTAGGCTTTCTTGTGCTGGAGATTATGAACGGCTCCTTCGGTGAAGTAGATGCGCTTGCCGTCTTTCCCCTCGCCAGTCATGGCGACGAAATTGCGAATCTTGCGTTTGAGGCAGACGTCGGTGACGAGACCTTGGCCGGACTCGACGTCGATGCGGGGAAGGTTGCCGGCATCGGGATCGCCATTGGGGTTGGCGTCCTGGGCGTCGAAGAGGAAGAGGAAGTCGTAACGATGGTTCATGTTCGGTGGTTCAGGTGGAGGTTTTAGAAGAAGGTTCAAACAGTGGTGGTCTCGGGTTCAAGCTGTTCGGTGGTGCTGTTGGACGTGAACAGGGATCTGCGCTGGTGGTAGTAGCCTAAGATGAACCGGCCTTGCTCAATGAGCGTGTGGGTCTTCTTGGTTCCGGAGAGATCCCATTTGATGTCTCCGACCATCTGCTCGAACTGGATGCGACGGCCAGGGTTCAGATGGCGTTGGTGGTGAACCGACAATGTTTCCAAACGAGGGAACACCGCTGCCGGGGTCGCGCAGGCGCTTGAGAAATACTTTTCCTTTATGGTGTGTTCGAGTTTGCGTTGGGTCTGGGCGTAGTGGCCTTCCTCTTGGATTTTTTCCAGAACGGCGAAGAGTCGACCGTGGCGGTAGGCGGAATCTGGGTTGGTCGGGTCTAGCATGACGGTGATGGTTTGGTTGTGATTTCTGACAAGCACGGCTTTGATGGCGGCGGCGCGGAGATAATTGATGGTGTGATCGGCATGGATCCGGCGGATGATGGCGGCGAATAGACCTTCGGGGTAGAGGCCGCCTTCGATGATCGCTCTGGCATAGGCTCCGCCAAGTAGTGGTGGGATCTTATCGCGATCAGGTTTGCCGCCTTTCGGCGGTGGAGTCTGATCAAGGATTCGCCAGATGGCGGGAAACTCGGGATCGGGAAAGCCTTTTCCTGTCTGATCGTTGAACTGCCGCACGATCTCAAGACACCGATGGTGATCGTGGAGCTTGCCGATCAGATCCGAGATGGTGGAGCGGTGAAAGAAGCGGATGGAGAATCGACCTGGGTTAGGCTGTTCAAGTCCGAGAATGAAAAAGGGTGTCTCAGGGTCACCGAATTCCTGGTATTTACCACCGCTTTTGATCGCCGCCAGAAGTCTGGAGATTTGGTCCAAGCGGTTCTGGTCCTGCGATTCCGTTCGCGACGACGATGGTTCCTCAAAGACTTCCGCAAAGACGCTCTCAAAAATGGTTTTCTCCTTGGTCCAGTGGACGACCGTTGTGTCCGCGATTCGAGTTCGATGTCGATTTCGCATCGGGCCGTCGGTCAACGCGTTGAGGGCGGTTGCATAACGGAAGGCAGCCGATTCGCTGACAGGGCAGTTCTCGGTTTTGCTCAAACCGTAGGACTCGTAAGAAGAGTTCTCCTGGATGCCGACAAGGGCGACAGAGCTTTTGAATCCCTTAATGTCGGGATGAATCCTGCAAATCGAGCTGACTGCACCGGTTACCAAGCACTGGGACGCTTCCGAAGGGTCTTTGCTGTTCTGGTGCGAGATCCACCAGCTTCTCACTGGCGGGTGTTCATGGATGCCTACTTTCTCTTCCTGAAGGACCCAGATGCCGAAATTGGTGCCAATTTCTGATAGCTTCGCCAATTCATTGGCGACCTCGGGTGATTGTTGTTCGGTTTGCCATTTCTCAAGGAATCGGCAAACCGAAGAGTAGCCGAGGTCCATGATCTCCGCCTCTTTCGCCAGATGAGTGGTTTTGAACGCTTCGAAACATTCCTTTGCCGCGTTTTGCTTTTCAGGGACTGACGTCCAGCCGAGCATGTATTCCGGCTTGTCGCAGAGAAACTGTGATTTCACTCCGCTCGTTCGCTTCTCGTGCGCAGGGACCTCTTGCCGATCCGGAATGGCTCTACCTCGGTCGCTTTTGATTCGCGCGTCCTCGATTTGGACGAGGGAGCCGTCGGGCCGGATGCGAATGCGGAAGCTGATCTTTTGCGGGGAGAAGCCGGGCGGGGCGATCTCGTAGGTGGGATCGTCGGCGAGGCGGGCGTAGAGGTCGTTAAGGGCTTGGAGGATCATGCGCGGACGGGGAAAGGGAGTTCGGGGACCGAGATGATGCCGTCGGTCATGGAGGCGCGGAAGAAGTGTGGGGTGGTGGAGCGGACGTTCTTGGTGGCCCGGTCCTGATCGAACTCGATGTCATGGAGCATGAAGCCGAGGTCCTTTTCGCCTCCGAACGACTCGTGGGGTGAGGGGAGGTCGGACTCATTCTCGATGAGCTCGAAACGGACAGGGAACTCTCGGCACCCGAAGTAGGGCTGGTGGAAGGCCTGACCCTTGCGTGCGCGGCGTTTGAACATGTCGAGGTGCTTGCCGATGGCCTCGCTCTCCGGTGACGGCGAGTCGTCCTTCTCCGGGCGGGAATCGAGGATATGGACGTGGGCCCTGATGAGGTAGGCAACGTCCTTGAGCAGGAGGGAGGCGCGTTGCTGGCGGTTTTCGGCGACATCCATGGTGGGGCGAATGTCAGGATCGCGCATGGCCGCGTTGACACCCGTGCCGCCTTTGACCGGGATCTTGGAGGAAACCTCATTGCGGCGGATGTTGGTGAAGCGGATGGGGTTGAGGACGTGGATTTCGTCGATGATCCAGCGGATCTGGGGCTTCCAGTAGATGGCTTCGAGAATGCCGCGGGCGGCGGAAGGGGTAATCACGTCGTAGGAGACACGCTCGACCTTCATTTCGGGACGGCTGAAGAGGGCATAGTCGCCGGAGACTTTGAGGTGGATGCCGTAGTTCATGGGCTGGATGGGGCTTGATTTGATGGCAATCTGATGTCAGTTTGCAGTCGTGGCGACGTTGACGATACGAAATGTGCCGGATGAATTGCACCGATGGCTCAGGGAGCAGGCGAAGCGGAATCGCCGCAGCCTGAACCAAGAGGTGATTGCGGAACTTGCGATGAGAGTAGGATTGGCGGATGAAGAGGCGAAAAAAGAGAGGGTGCGGAAAATGACAGCCCTCGCAGAAGATCTGAGGAGAGAGCTTGGTGCCCCCCTGTCTGCTGAACAGATCCGAGCAGGGATTGAGCAGGGTCGAAGGTGATTTTTGCCTTCACTGAATCTATGCTAAAAAGGATGGGGTTGACTTTGCAATCCGAAAAGGCAGGATGCGGACGTGATTGTCGTGGATTGCACTGTCATCGCGGATTTTTTCATCGCGGAAGCTGGAGACCAACGGGCTGCTCAACGGCTATTGGAAAAAGATGCGGACTGGATTTCGCCGATGTTGTGGCGCTATGAATTCGGGAACGTTCTGCGCACTCAGGTCCGTGGAGGACGGCTGTCCGCGGAGTTGATGTCGCGCTACCTGCGAGCGGGGGAAGGTTTGGTGGTCGATAGTGTGGTGGAATTGGACGTCGTGGCCGTTGGAGAAATGGCCAACGAACGGGGGCTGTCGTTTTACGATGCGAGCTACGTGTGGCTGGCGCGGGAGCGGGGGCTCCCCTTTTATTCCCGGGATGGGAAACTTTGGAGGAAATGCCCCGACCTTGTGACCCACATGGATTCGCTTGGTCGAGCGTCTCCCGGCTAGAGTCGGCACCCTGCATGCAACGGGTTCCGCGGATTGAAACACTGAGTCTATCGCTAACAAGGTCAGTGGCGAGGCGGGGCGTCCTTCGGGATGCCCCGCCGGTTTTCCATGTGGCGGGAGAAGGGTTCATCAACTGCATACCAAGGTGGTGGTTCCGGTATCCTGTTCCTCGAAGGTGATGCCTAAGTCAGGTGAATAGTTGATCTCGGTGGAAATCAGGGCGTGGAATTCTCCGTCCCGGAGGACCTCGAAGGAGCGGAGGTTTTCGTCCCGATGTTTCGGAGAAATCTGGACGATGTAGCGCTGGAGACCGCGGAGCAGGTTGCGGTTGAGGGGAATGCTTGGAATACGAAGTTGCTCGATCAGCTTGCGCGCTTTGTCGTCGTAGGGGATGAGGACGGGAACTTGCCAGTCGTCGATGAGGCGGAACTTTTCAGCAACGGTGGCGAATTGAAAATGGAAGGGAAAAGCGCGGTCGTTTTCCCTACGGAAGCTCTCGGTCGAGACGATGCGTTTGGAGTCCCAGCGACTTTTCTGCTGGTAGTAGTAGAGGTCGAAGTAGTGGTGGATGGCCTGCTGCTCGAGGAGGTCGGGATGGAGCTCGATGAGGCCGCTCGCGACCTGGGCGGTTTCCCGGAAATAGGCTTCACCTTTCTGGTCTTCGGGGATGAAGACATGGGTTTGGCCGGGCTGGGAGAGTTTGCCGTTGCGGTTGCAGCGCCCGGCAGCTTGGGCGATCGAGTCGAGTCCGGCGAGGGAGCGATAGACGACGGGGAAATCGACATCGACTCCGGCTTCGATGAGCTGGGTGGAGATGAGGCGAACGGGGAGCTTTTTTTGCAGACGCTCGCGGACCTCGGCGAGGATGCGGGAGCGGTGTTCCGGACACATGAGGGCGGAGAGGTGGTAATTTCCCTCGCCCTGGCCGAGGAGACGGAAGATTTCGCGAGCATGCTTGCGGCGGTTGACGATGCAGAGAGCCTGCGGCTGATCGAGCAATCGCTGGACGAGGTTGGCGTCTGGGAGTTTGCCGAGGAAGTGAACGTCAACCCGCTTGAGGGCGGCGAAGAGTGCGCCCGGGTCACGGATGATTTCCCGACAGTTTTTCAAGCCAATGGGAAATTCATCAGGGTGATGATGGATCGCGGGCTGGGTGGCGGTGCAGAGGACGGCGGTGGTGTGGTAGTGGTCGGTGAGCTCACGGAGGACGCGAAGGCAGGGTGAGAGATAATCGACGGGGAGCGTCTGGGCTTCGTCGAGGATGACGACGGAGTTGGCGATGTGGTGAAGCTTCCGGCTGCGTGAGGTTTTCGAGGCGAAGAGGGATTCGTAGAACTGGACGGCGGTGGTGATGATGATTGGGGCGTCCCAGTTCTCGGCGGCGAGGCGTGATCGTTCGGTTTCGTTCTCCGGGGACAGGGCGGAATGGTGCTCGATGAGCGGGGTGAAGGTGTCCGTCTGGAGAGAGGCGACGATTTCTCGGATGACTTCGGCGTTTTGCTCGATGATCGAGGTGAAGGGGACGACGAATATGACGCGCGTCTTGCCATTTGCGATGGCGTGGAGGAGTGCGAACAGAAGAGACGACAGGGTCTTGCCTCCGCCGGTAGGGACGGTGAGAGTGAAGAGGCCGGGCTTTTCCCCGGAGGCGGCGCGGCAGTCATCGACGACCGCTTTGCGCTGGATGTTGACGATGTCGTGACGAGCCGGGGTGCCGAACGAATCGATGTGGGTGCTGACGAGATCGGCAATTTGTTGGAGTGTGTTGTTGGGGATCGAGTTTCGGGTCGAGGCCTGGTGGGGATCCATGAAGGCCTCGGTGGCGAGGAAGTCGGCATCAACGAGGCGGGAGAAGATGAGACGGCTGAAGAAGCCGAGGGAGAAGTCGTTGGGTGTTCTCAGAAATGGCGGGAGAGGCGGGACGGGCACATCGAGGACATCGGGAGGAGCGCAGGACCAGTCGGGGAGGTCGGGTTTGGTGAGTCGATGGCGCTGGCAGGTATGGTTTGATTCGCCATCAAGGAGTCCGGAGTGGTGACCGGCGATAGGGTATGCAAGCAGGTGTCCGAGAAGGTGTTTGGAGGCGGCATGTTGCGCTCCGGCGGTGGAGTGATCCAGCTTGCCGGTGACTTCGGCTTGGTGCGGATCGGCCTTAGATGTGAGGTAGGCTTGCCACTTGGGAGCGAACTTTCCGAGATCATGCCAAAGCCCGGCGAGATAGCCCCATTGGCGAGCGGCGTCGCGGTCCGGTCCGGTCGGAAACATGTCCGCGGCGAATTTAGCGGTCCACCAAGCGACTTTGTTGAGGTGGCCATGGTAGGGATCGAGGGCTTCACAGGCCTCGCAATGTCCTCCGCGGAGGGCGGGGCAATCTTCGCTGAAAAGTGGTTCCCATGGCTGCCCCGGCGGGGCGGTGTGGGCGTATGGGGGAGAGGTTTCCACAATGGGTGTGAGTTCTGGCTGTTGAAGGCCTCCTGGCTTTTGGGGCAAGTCCGGCGGCGGGTCAGGGTTCAAGTGGTGCTGAGGACGGGAGAGGGAATTTTGAGCGAGTCGTGAAGAAGCCTTGTGGATGAGCGGCTGGAAGCCGCTGGGACGGCCTGCGGCAGGATGCCGCAGCCACCGTAGGAAATCGGGAATGCTGATGCGGGAGGATTCATCGAGCGAGCATTGGAGTTAGGGATGTGAATCGACGCGTGACCAGATGAAACCTAGGGTAAATACGAAGATGTGTGTCATGCTGTTCGGAAGAGCGAGATAAGTTTGCTAGTTTTCAGATTTCAGATTTCAGATTTCAGATTTCAGATTTCAGGGAGAGCGGAGAGCGGAGAGCGGAGAGCGGAGAGCGGAGAGCGGAGAGCGGAGAG
>CBFGTS010000009.1:0-197065 GCA_965652295.1 uncultured Haloferula sp.
GCTACCATTTTCCCGCCGCCCCATGGCCTGGGTCTACATTCTCCGCGGAACCACGGGTCGCCACTACATTGGTGCCACCCGCGACCTCGACGCCCGTCTCGCCGAGCACCACCGCGGCGGGGTCCACACCACCAAACGCCTCGGCCATCCTCTTCATCTGATGGCGTCCGCTGAGTTTCCCGACATCCACACCGCGATGAAGCATGAGCGGATGCTCAAAGGCTGGAAAAGTCCCGCCAAAACCATTGCGTGTCTCAGCGAGAAGTAGAGCAGCCCCGACTTCGTCGGGGTTGGTCGCGGGTTCAATTCCCGCCCCTGCTACCATTTTCCCGCCGCCCCATGGCCTGGGTCTACATTCTCCGCGGAACCACGAGTCGCCACTACATCGGTGCCACCCGCGACGTGAAATGTCGAGTTACTCAGGGAAATGAAAGCTTTCCTGCCACTGGCGCGTTGAGGCAGAACCCCCTAGGTTCTTCACATCCATGCGTTTCCTTTCCATCACCTTGCTTTCCATCCTGCTGGCTCCGGGCCTCTCCGCCGAGCCGCTCACACAATCGGACCGGGAGGCGCTCCTGACCAAACTTGAGCGGCTCCAGGATGCTTCGGACGCCAAGGTGGCCGAGCGCTTCAAGGTGGCCGTCCGCGCATTCCGCACGGCGGCGGCAAGCGAAACCGCCGCGATCGAGCTCTACTTGAAGTGCATCGAAAAGATCGAGTTCGACGACGAATACCGGAAGAGCCAGGAGTTCCGCGAATGGAAACGCAAGGAAGCCGACCGCCTCAAAAGCCAAGGCTTCAAGCTCGCGTTGCGCCACCAGCTCCGCTGGCTGATCCTGACCCTGCAGGCCGCCTCCCCCTCAGCAGCGGACACGAATTTCGCCGGGCAAGCGGCGCAGTATGTCGACGACCTTTTCGCCGATCTTCCGCAGATGGAGGGCCAGGAACGCACGCTGCAGCAGTCGGTCATGGGCACCATTTTTGCCCAAGCCTACAAGCTCACCGACGTGAAGGTGGAGAACTGGCCGATGACTCCCGCGAATGTCGGCGAGGTTTACGACAAGATCGTCATGCCGCCCCTCCGGATGCCCTCGCGGACGGACGACCTCCGGGCGGCTTGGCAGAGAAGGATCAAGCTGGAAACCGAAGCCCAGGAGCAGTGGACGGCCCGAAGGCGCGAAGAGCGGGGCGAAGACAGGCGGATCGGCACCAAGGAGGCGTTGCGGGCTCCGGAGTTCGAAAAATTTCTCGCCGAGACCTATCCGGACCTGCTGTGGCAGATGGAAGTGGATCTCTACAAGGCCGGCGACCAGCGCGGTGCCGCCTTGCGCATGTTCCAGCACCTCGAAAAATATCTCGCCCATCCCAAGGTGACGGACTGGATGACGGACATCTCCACCCTCCTGAACACAGCCGATGCGGAAAAGCCCGAGCCCGGTGACGAAGTTCCGGAGACGGAGGAAGCACCTTCGTCCTGAGCCCGCGACAAGACCGCGGCCTCGCCCCCTGCCAAACGGCCAACCCCGCCTTGCCAGTGCCCCCGCGGACACCGACAATCCCGGACCGTGCCGATCGTCCTCGCCATCGAAAGCTCCTGTGATGAAACCGCGGTCGCCATTCTGCGCGGCACGCCGGGCGAACCCGCCGCCATTCTCGCCTCGGAAATCGCCAGCCAGATCGAGCTGCACCGCGTCTACGGCGGCGTCGTGCCGGAACTGGCCTCGCGAAATCATTCGCTGCACCTGCGGCCCTTGGTGGAGCAGGCGCTTGATCGCGCGGGCCTGGCGCTTGCGGACATCGACGTTTTCGCCGCCACCTCCGGCCCCGGTCTCGCCTCCTCGTTGCTGATCGGCACCACGGCAGCCAAAGCCCTCGCCGCAGCCTCGGGAAAGCCGTTTCTCGCCATCAACCACCTTGAAGGCCATCTGCTCTCGCCCTTCGTGGGGCTGGGCGACGTTCCTCCCCACATCGCACTGATCGTTTCCGGCGGCCACACGCTGCTGCTCGATGTCGAGAAGCCCGGCGTCTATCACAAGCTCGGCACCACCCGCGACGATGCCGCGGGGGAGGCCTTCGACAAGGTCGCCAAAATGCTCGGCCTGCCCTATCCCGGCGGCCCGGAGATCGAAAAAACAGCCGCCACCGGAAACCCCGCCGCCTTCGATTTCCCGCGCTCGATGATGAAGGAGCCGGGCTTCGACTTTTCCTTTTCCGGGCTGAAAACCGCAGTGCTTTACACGCTGAGCGATCGCCATCCCGAAAGCGGCGTGCCGGCTGCGGAAGATCTTCCGGACCTCTGTGCAAGCTTCCAGCAGGCGGTGACCGATGTACTCGTGAAGAAAACGCTCAAAGCCGCAAGCCACACCGGGCGCACCGCTGTCGCCCTCTCGGGCGGTGTCTCGCTGAACCGCACCTTGCGCCAGAATTTTCAGACTGCGTGCGAAAAGGGCGGGCTCTCCCTCCACATCGCGGAAGCCGGGCTTTGCACGGACAATGCCGCCATGATCGGCTTTGCGGCGCTGCTGCGTCATGCCGCCGGCCAACGCTCGCCGCTGACCGCTCCGATCGATCCCAACCTGCCTCTGGCCACGGCTTGATTTTCCTTGGCGGTCCTCCGACCAGCGTTTCCTTTGATGCCAGATGGCCTACCGCACGATCATCTTCGACTTCGACGGCACCTTGGCGGACACGCTCGAAGAGAGCCGGAGGATTTACAACCAGCTGGCGACTGATCTCGATCTGCGCCAGGTCACCGCCGAGGAGCTGCCGGGGTTACGCCATTTCTCCCTCAAGGAACTGCTCAAACACCTCAACATCCCCAAGCGGCGGGTACCCGGCCTGATCACCCGCGGAACCACCTTGATGCGCGGAAACATCATGAGCCTGCCCCTCATCGAGGGCATCGCCGCCATTCTCCCCACGCTGCGCGCACGCTGCCATTCCTTTGGCGTCCTCACCTCCAACGCCCCCACCAATGTCGATCTCTTCCTCCGCTCCCATGGCTTGCGCGAGCTGTTCGACTTCATTTCCTCGACTTCGAAGCTGACCGGGAAAGCCAAGCATCTGCGGGCGATTCAAAAAACCTTCTCGCTCGAATCCGGCGAAATGCTCTACGTCGGCGACGAAATCCGCGACGTCAAAGCCTCCCACAAGGCCGGCATCCCCGTGGCCGCCGTCACCTGGGGCTTCAACTCACCCGAGGCGCTGCTGCTGGAAAAGCCCACCCATTTGATCACCCGGCCCCACGACCTCCTCAAGCTTCACTCCTGAACACCGATGTCAGAAAACCCTTCGTCTCCCGAGCCCACGGAAACAGCTCCGACCACGGGAGCCCCTCCCGTCGTCCCAACGTCTGAGGAGGAGCCCCACGCCACTCCCGGAGCCACCGCCCTCTCTCCGGCCGTGGCCGCCGTCGGCTTCGTGATCCTCACCCTGCTCGGTGTCGTCATTTTCCAGAATGTCCTCCCCGGAAACGACCGCGGGTCCAAGGCCCACGAGAGCCCCCGGCTGGCGTCGCTCAAAGCGGACCTTGAGACGCGCCGCGCGGAGCTGAACCGCACCCGCGTCTCCCTCGGCCTCGAACCGATCGCCACCAGCGGATCGGTCGAATCCGCCTCAGAGGTGGCGTCCCGGCTCAAACAGGACGCCGACACCCTCTCCGCCCTGGCAGCCAGCTTCGAGTCGTTGATCCGCGAAAAAGAAGCGGAAATCGACGGTCTCCGCGCCGAGAGCGTGACCGCCCTTCAGGCCCAGAAGCGTCTCCAGGAACTGCTCGACACCACCCGGCGCGATCTCGACCGCGCACTGCTGGACGCCTCCTTGGCCACCACTCTGAGATCCGACCTCGAAGCGACTCAGGCCCGGATCGCCTCCCTTGAGAAAGAACTCGCCGAATCCCGCACCGCTCCGGCTAGCCTCCGACAGCAGCTCTCCGCGGCCGAAGCGGAGAACGCCCGCCTCCACGACCGGATCGGCCAGCTGGAGCAGCAAATCGACAGCGCTCCCCTTTTCGCCTCCTCCGACGAGCAGATCCGCCCCGAGGCCCTCGCTCTCTACGAAGCCCTGCACGACCTTGAGGGCAAGACCGACTCGGAAATCTCCAATGCCTACTCCCGCTTCGGAGCAAAGCTCGGGGCCAATGTCCTCCACACCTGCACCTTCGACGCCGATTCCGCAGAAATCACCGCCGTGTTCCAGCAGGAGCTGCCGGCCATCGCCCGGGAAGCTCCCGAAGGAGCCACCCTTTTTGTCGTCGGCTACGCGTCGGAAACGGGAGACGCCGAGGCCAACCGCACCCTCTCCTCCGACCGTGCCACCCATGTTGCCGGGGCTCTGGCCCAGGTCCTCCACCCCTCCCAAAAGGTGCAGGCCGCTTACCTCGGCCAAACGGATCGATTCTCTTCCCGCACCCCCGAGAGGAACCAGATCGTGGAAATCTGGGCGATTTCCCCGGAGGCGCCGTAGCTTCTTTATTGAAAATCCGCGTTTTTGGAAATTTCACCAAACCAAGGTTTCCCTTGGAATCCCCCTTCCGGCGGGCCGATTGAAGGAGCATGCTGGCCGAATTCTCCACCCACCATTTGTGCTCCGGCGGACGGCCCCGGCCGAATCTCGCCCGCCACCGCCCTCAGAGCCCGGCGCTTTGCCGATTTCTGGAGGGACCGAAAGCAGTCCTGGAAGGCCGCTACGGCTGGCCGCAGGCCCTGATTCTCATCTGTTCAACCCTGCCTGCGCTGCTGGGGCTGGTCGCTCTTACCCTCCCGGGGATCCTGTTCCCAACGGCGGCCCATCGCGCCTATTATCATTTCGCCTGCAACCTGGCCAACGACCCGCTGAGCCTGCTGCCCTTCGCCATCGGTGCCGTCACGATCGTCCTCGGTCTGCGCGTGCCCCTCCGTTGACCTGGCGAAAGCGCCCTGGCCTCCCGGACCCGAAGGCGAAATGCCTCCGGGTCTTTCCGTGCCGGGGCGGCTCGTCGGGTTCCATTTCCGGAGAACGCGATATTCAGCTGATCCCAAGCATCAACATTGGTGATCACTCAGATCATCCGTTACTTCAACCCTATCCCTACTATCCAGCAACACGATTTATCCCGAAAACATAGGTATAAGACAACTTTAAGTTATGGTTTTTATATAGACGAAAAATCACGAATGCCATATGAGGCAGGGGCTAACACACACATCACCATGCAACGTTACCTCCTTCCGCTCCTTGTGGCTGGCTTCTCGTCGGCCGCCCACGGGTTCCCCTCCTTGCTTCCCGGCGCGCTCCCAAGCCTGCTCCCGGTCAGCGAGCACGGCTGGAACCCTAACGCAGGCTGGGCTCCGGCCCGGATGAACGACATCACGTATTCCTCGACCACGGTGGGCTACGCCTATCCGGAGCCGAAGACGCCGGTGCGTCTCTTCCTGATCGATTCGGCGGTGCATACTTCTTCCGGTTGGTTCGCGGGAAATCCCAACCTTACCTTCGCCGCCTACTTCGCCACCTATCCCTCCACAAGCCCTTCGTACGATCACGCCACCAAAATGTTGTCCGTCATCGCCGGACACCAGGCAGGGATCGCACCGGGAACCCCGATCGAGGTGGTGAACTACAACATCTCCAATGGCGGAGCCACTCCCAACCTGAGCGACCTCGGGAGCGCGATTTACAACGCGGTCAATTATCAATCGAATCACCCGGGGATGCCCGCGGTGATCTGCTGTGCCCAAGGCTCGGAGGTGGTTGGACAAAGCTACCTCGTCAATGGTGCCATCGACTCGGCCATCAATTCGGGGATCACCGTGATCTTCTCCGCCGGCAACAAGGGTTCCTCCGCCTCCAATTACTCGCCTTCGTCCAACGGCACGAAAGCAGGGGCCATCTGCGTGGGTGCCAGCACCACTTCCAACACCCGGCTCACTTCCTCGAACTACGGGACTCCTGTCGACTTCTTCTGCCCGGGCCAGAATGTCCGCGTGCTGAACCCGGCCAACATTTCGGCCGGCCAGACCGCGCTGATGAATGGCACCAGCCCCGCTACGGCGATCACCGCCGGAGCCGCCATCATGGAACTCTCCGCCAATCCCACCTTGACGCCCGCCGAGCTTGAGAGTCTTCTCCGTTCCCGGGTAGCCAGCGGGGCTGTTTCCATCCTCCAGATTCCGGTTCCGGAGGATATCGACAACGACGGGTCCCCCAACGTGGTCGAAGCCTTCTTCGGCAGCGATTGGTCGTCCGCGGCCAGCCTTCCTCCAGCTCTCAAGCTGACCCGCAGCGGCACGACCTCGACCCTTTCGTTCAGCGTCCCCGTGGGCATGCTTTCGTCCACCGATTCCTCCAAGCTTGCCGCCGGCGGTTTCTGGCGGCCGATGAAAAGGCAGGCGGACGACAGCTGGGCACCGGCAACGGTCGGCGAAATCAGCGTGGGAGCCTCCTCCAATGGCAAGGTGCCCGTTCAGGTCTCCCTCTTCGATGAAGCCTCTTTCGCTTCCTACTGCCTCGAAATCGAGTTCACCAACTGAGAAGTGGAAAATCCCCCCGGAGGAGCCGCGGATCCCCCCCGCATTCCAACGATCGAACTCCTCCGAAAAGGGCGCGTCCGGCTTCCGCCGGGCGCGCCTTTCCGTTTCCAACAGTCCCCTGGAGGTGCGCGATACACCGCCACTGGCGCTCGCTGCGGCGGGGATGAACTCCGCGGATCCGCCGCGTCCCACCCAAGGGCGGCTCTGCCCCTGATTCAGGCAATCTGCGAATCGTCTAAGGTTTCCTAATTACCGGTTCAGGTTCGACATCCGGAAACGGGAAAAATATTCAGGGAATGTGTGACAAGCTCCTAGGTCTCCACCCCCCGTTCTGCTAGATTGGGAAGACTTGATTTTCGTCGTTGCGCGAAACTCCGGACTGCCTGCGTGTTTGTTCTTATTTCCCGTCGGCGGTCGATCCCCTCAGCTACCTGAAACATGAACTTCGTTTTCCGCAGTCAACTCCTCTCGCTCTGCCTCGCCGTGGCAGGGGGGGCTTTGGCGGCCGAGGAGACGAAAGGGATCGACCTGACCGACCCCCATAGTGCGGAAGCCGGACTGATCGCGCTGGTGGAGGAATGGCGGGGTGAGGTGGAGCAGAACCCTGGACCAAGCTCGGCCGAAAGCTTGGGCGACACCCTCCAAGCCCTCGGGGTCGTTCAACGGCAGCTGGGAAAGACGAAAGAGGCCATTGAAAGCCTCACCGAGGCGGGGCGCTATCTGAAGCATGGTTCGGCGGTACGCCAGGCCGACGTAAAAGAGGCCTTGGCGCTCACGTATCAGGACGCCGGGCGGATGGATGAGGCCGCCGCCCTGCTGTGGGAGGTTGTGGATTTCCGTCGATCGGAATCCGCCCCCGTCGCTCTGGCCCACTCGCTGGACCACCTCGCGATGAACCTGCTGGTGACCGGCCACTACACCGAGGTGCTCGCTCTGCTGAACGAAGCCTTGGCCCTGGTGCCGCCGGATCGCGGTGCGGACAAAGCCCAGCTGCTCGGTCACATCAGCCGCTACCATCACACGCTCGGCAGCCATGCGCGCTCCATTGCCACACTGCGCGAAGCCTTGGATCTCGACTTTGTGGATCCGGAGCTTCGGCTTTCCCTCCGCTCCCAACTCGCGCTGGGACTATTGCGGCTCGGGAAGGATGAAGAGGCGGTGGAAGAATTCCGCAGCATCACGGCGGATGCCCTCGAACTGTTCGAGGATCGACCTCTCTCCGCCGTGCCCTACATCAACAATCTGGGCAGCCTTGCCCTCCACCTCGGAAATGCCGCTGACGCCGCCGATGTGTTCGGTGAGGCCGTTCGCCTTCTGGAAGAGGTCGCGGGCCCGGATCACCCGGGTCTGATCACCCCACTCAACAACCTCGGGGTCGCTCTTTTGAAACAACACCGGGCGGAGGAAGCCGAACAGGTCCTGCAACGCTGCCTCTCGTTGCAGGAGCGTTACCTCGACCCGATTCACCTGCGAGTCACCGAAACCCGCCGCAACCTCGCCTTCGCCTACCTCGCTCTGGATCATCCCGAAGCGGGGGAAATGGTCGATCGCACCACCGAAGCCGGGCTGAAGCTTCTCGAGGAACTGGTCGAAAACGGCACCGAAAGCGAACGACTCAATTTCCTCTCACGCTTCGACCTGATTTCCCTCCCTTGTGCGACCGGGGATGTGGACAAGATCGCCTCCACCCTGATCGCAAGCAAAGGGAGGCTTCTCGACGCCCTCCTCGGCCAGCACCAGCTCCAGCTTCCCACCACCGCGGATGTCCGCTCGGCGCTGCCACCGCACTCCGCTTTCATCGATATCTGCCGGTATTTCCCCAATGCGGACCTCTCGGAGGCGCGCTACGGAGCGGTGCTCTACACCCCAGACACCCCCCCACGCTGGATTCCCTTGGGCGGCGAACCCCTCGCCCTGCGGTGGATCGGAGCCCTGCGGGAGAGACTCCAGTGGCAGGGAGCAAAACTCGCGGGACAAGATCTCCCACCGCCCACGCTCAAAGCAAACGCCATCCTCCGCTCTCTCCACCACGACTTCTGGCTCCCCCTCGAAGAGCACCTTCCGGATGACGTGCGGCACATCGCCTGGTCGCCCGATGGCGTCCTCCATTTCCTTCCTCTCGCGGCGTTGCTTGATGCCCATGACGCTCCCCTCTGCCATCGGTACTCCCAGGTCACCACCGTCGGTCACGCCCGCGAATTGCTCGACGAGCCTCCCTCCCGTCGGTTGGACGAGGCCCCGTGGACCGTGGTCACCGTCTCGGATTTCCCCAAGCCACCGCCCGCCTCCGAACAGTCCTCGCCCCTGCTCCGTCTCCTCGCCTCGCTGGAAGACATGCCCGGCACCCGGCGCGAGTCCGCCTACCTGAAAGACATCGCGCCCGAGGATTCGGTCTTTTTCCAAGACGAAGAGGCGCGTGAAACCATGCTCTCGCGGATTTCCAGCTCACCCGCCGTCCTCCATCTCGGCTGCCACGCATTCTTCCTGGCGGACGCCCGCGCCTCCGCCGGGCCTCCGATCGATTTCGACGACCACTCCGACCTCCTGTTTGCCGGCGGACTCGTCCTTTATCAGGGTGCTATCCGACCCTTCTCAGGCCCGCCCGTGCTTCCGGACGACGACATCCTGTTCCCTTCGGAGATCGCCCACCTTCCCTTGTCGGACACGCGCCTGGTCACCCTCTCTTCCTGTGACTCAGGAAACGGCACTCCGGTTTCCGGCGAAGGCCTGCTCGGGCTGCGGCGGGCCTTCCACCTGGCTGGAGCGCGGGAGGTGGCGGTGGCCCTCTGGCCGGTCTCCGACCGTTCGACACCGGCTTTCATGCGCGACTTCTACCTCCGCGCCGTCGCCTCCGGCCGCCCTGCCCAAGCCCTGTGGGAAACCCAGCGGACCCTCATCCCGCGCGGCGATGATCCGGGATTCGAAGCCGCGGTCTTGCGTTATGCACCCTTCATCATCAGCCAATCCGGCCCGCTCCAGATCGGCCCGCCGATCCCTCTACCGGCCTCCGGTCCACCTCGCGCCCCCCTCTGGATTTTCGTAGCACTGGCCACGATTTCGTTGGGTTTCTGGCTTGTGCGAAAGCGCCGAAGGCTTCAGAAACCATAGTCCTGTATTAGATTTTTGTTTCCTTAGTAAATTTTACCTGATGCTCAAGTTTGTTCAATGAGGGATCCGAACCCACAACCGGGTGCACCCGCAGATCTGCTCCAGCAGTGCTGGGAAGCGTGCTGGGCTCGTGCCCGCCGACCCGTCGAGGGGGTGTGTGTACCCGAGGAAGAAGCCGCCCGGATCGCAGACCGTGCGATTCGCAATGTCGCGCTCGATTACGACGAATTCCCCCCCCAAGCCGAGTTCACGGCGAAGGCCTTGGAAGAGACCGCCAAGGCGGCCCGCGAAGCGGTGGCCGCGGCGCGGCGCTCGGCAGGCGATCCGCAGCTCCACCACGACCCGGACGACCGCCGCTACGCCCGGAATCTCGATCTCGATCGACTCAAGAAGCGCGATTCCCACGGTGCCTTCAGTGACCGCGAATGGAACCACCTGCCGCCGGTCCTCCGTCCGCTCGCCCTGCATACCCTTTCCCGGAAAGGCATCCACGGACCGGATGCGGAGGAAGTCTTCAACGACTCCTTGGTCGAGCTGGCGAAGGAACGCTCCAACGGCGGGTCACCCATTCTCGATCCGGACGTTTTCGAGGAGTTGATCCCGCTTCACACACGCATCGTCGGTTTCCGCGCCATCGATGCCGTGCGGAAACGGACGGCTCAGAAAAACCGCCCCAATACCGGTGACAGCTTCGACGCGCTGACGGACGACCCCGACCGGCCCGCGCAGTTTGAAGACAAGTCGTCCGATCCCGACCACACCACCTTCGAGCGAATCTTCGCGGAGTGTCGGGAGGCCCTGAACGACGCCGAGTGGGACCTTATTTTCTCCCTCTATGTCGCCCAGTCCGCACCCGTCCAGGACCTCATCGCCGATCCGGATTTCTGCCGCCGGCACGGGATCCGGCCCCATGCCTCCGCTTCGACCAAACGCCGCGAACTCCAGGCGAAAGCGGAAGAAGCCCTGACAAAAATCAGAAATGCCTTCTTTTCCTGAAAATCCCATCAACGCCTCGCGATAGGAGCTAACAGCCATGGAATTTGAAACCTCTTCCCACCTCGACTCCACCATCCGCATGCTGGGGTCCAGCCTTCGAACGCGAAGCGACGATCCGGCTCCGGCCCTGCCCGCCGACCTCCGTGCGGATCTTGAGGCCCGTTTCGCCCGCCCCGTGGCCGCTCCCGCAACTTCCGCGACCCGTGCCTCCTGGTTCGCCCGCCTTACTTCGGCCCTTTCCACTCCCGGCTTCGCCATTGCCGCCGCCGCGATCATGATTCTCGCCGTGGTGGCACCCTTGACCATGGACCGCAACGCCGAAAGCTTCCGTGGCTCCGCTTCCGTTGAGTTCCAGTCCATCCCGGTCCTACTGGTCCATGGCCCCGCAGGCATCGCCGATCAACTTGCACTCGCCGGCGATCTGGAGGCGACTTCCTTGAAAACCCTCTCCCAACTCTCCGAGGTGGAGAACGTGACCGGTCCCAAAGTCGTGGTCGATTTCGCCTCCAGCATCATCCGCTCGGTGGATGCCGACGGCCACACCGTGCATGAGGCAACCCTTCCCACCGGTGCCGACCTCACCCGGGCGATCGCCGAAGCCGTCACCCATCTTTGATTCCAAAAATCCTCAAGTCCCCGATTTCGGGAAAGATTGGACGCGGGCCCCGGCCCGCGTTTTTCTTTGCGCCATGCCACGCCTCGCGCTGCTCCAGTCCCGGGCTTTCCCCACCAAGGAGGAGGCCCTCGTCCGCCACGAAGCCCTGATCCGCGAAGCCGCCGACCATGGGGCGCAGATCATCATCACCCAGGAGCTGTTTCTCACCCCTTATTTCTGCACGGTGGAAGACACCGACCGCTTCGATCTCGCCGATCCAATCCCGTGCGAAACCACCGATCGCCTCGGTACCCTCGCTGCGGAACTGGGCGTGGTCATCGTTTCCTCGCTGTTCGAGCACCGCGGCCCCGGGCTCTATCACAACACCGCGGTCGTCCACGATGCCGACGGCTCCATGCTCGGCATCTACCGCAAAGCCCATATCCCGCAGGACCCCGCCTTCGAGGAGAAATTCTATTTCACCCCCGGCGACACCGGCTGGCCCGTCTGGCATACCTGTTTCGGCCGCCTCGGCGTGCTCGTCTGCTGGGACCAGTGGTATCCGGAGGCGGCCCGCCTGATGGCGCTCGGCGGGGCCGAAATCCTGATCTACCCCACCGCCATCGGCTGGCTTCCGGAGGAAAAGGAAGCCCTCGGCGAGGCCCAGCACTGCGCGTGGGAAACCGTTCAGCGGGGTCATGCCGTCGCCAACGGCTGCTTCCTCGCCGCCGTCAACCGCGTCGGCACCGAGGGGGAAAGCGAGTTCTGGGGGCGCTCGTTTGTCGCCAATCCCTACGGCCAGCTCGTCGCCAAGGCGTCCACCGACCGGGAAGAGATTCTCTACCACGACGTGGAGCTGAAGGAGGTCGAAGACTTCCGTCGCATCTGGCCGTTCTTCCGCGACCGCCGCATTGATGCCTACAGCAGCCTCACCCAGCGCTGGCGCGCATGAGCACCCCCGATCCATCCGCACGCGATCAAGGCTTCGCCATGCCACCGGAGTGGTCGTTCCAGGAAGCCGTGTGGCTTTCCTGGCCGGTCGACGACCCCCGTCATTGGGGCGGCGCGAAATGCGAGCTGATCCACGACCGCTTCGCCATCCTCGCCGCTTCGATTTCCCTTTTTGAAACGGTGCGCATCAACGCCCAGCCGGGCACCGAAGACGCCGTCCGCGATCGCTGCCTCCGCGCTAGGGCGGTCCCCGAACGGCTTGAGATCTTCCCCCATCTGCACAACGACGTCTGGTGCCGCGATCACGGCCCGATCTTCCTGAAACACCGGGCGACCGGCGAGGTGGCCATCAGTGACTGGGGGTTCAATGCCTGGGGCGGCAAGTTCGCGCCATGGGATGACGACGACTCGATCCCGCGCCAGATCGCCGACCGTCTCGCACTCCAGCGATTCCAAGGCGGCATGATCCTCGAGGGCGGGGCCATTGAAATCAACGGCACCGGGCAGCTTCTTACGACGGAAGCCGTACTTCTCAACCCCAACCGTAATCCCCACCTCGATCGCGCTGAGGTCGAGAACAAGCTGCGCCGGACTCTCGGAGTCAACGAGATCCTGTGGCTGGAAAAGGGCATCGAGGGTGATGACACCGATGGTCACATCGACGACCTCGCCCGCTTCGCCGCGGATGACCTCATCCTCGCCTGCACGGAACCCGACCGCAGCTCGCCGAATCACCCGGTGCTCGCCGCCAACCGCGCGCGACTCGCGGAGTTCCGAACCCCTGCCGGACGGCCTTTCGACATTGTGGACATGCCCATGCCCGCCGCCTGCGAGGTTCCCGGCTGGCGGCTCCCGGTACTACCGGCATCGTACGTCAATTTCCTCATCGTCAACGGCGGCGTGCTCGTCCCGACTTTCCGTCAGGCGAAAAACGACGACCGCGCGCTCGGCGTGCTGCGCGAAGTTTTCAGCGACCGCGAGGTGGTCGGCATCGACTGTCTCGACCTGGTCGAGGAAGGCGGGACCCTCCACTGCCTGACCCAGCAGCAACCCGCCTGACCGCGGTTGCCCTGCTCGCGGGGACCTCGTAGCTTCCTGCCGCATGTCCAGCTTCCAGAACCTCCGCGAGCTTGCCGCCGAAGCCGCCGTCATCTCCTCTGCCGCTTCGGCCCTCGGCTGGGATCAGGAAACCTTCCTGCCGGAACGAGCCGCCGAATGGCGCTCGCGTCAGCTCGCCTGGTTGGCTGGCCGGGAACACGAGCACCGCACCTCCGACCGCTGGCGCACCGCCCTTGAAACCGCGGAAACCGACAACGCCCGCGACGCCGCCAGCCTCGAAGAGATGCGCCGCGACTTCGCGCGCGCCACCCGCCTGACGACCCGGTTCGTCGAGCGGGAAACCGAGCTGACCTCGCTCGCCAAGCATGCGTGGGCCGACGCCCGGGCCCGCAACGACTTCAGCCGCTTCGCCCCCCATCTGGAGCAACTCATCGCGCTGCTGCGTGAGAAAGCCGACATGTGGGGCTACGAACACGAGCCTTACGACGCCCTGCTGGACCCCTACGAGCGAGGCTGGACCGCCCGGCGCATTGCCGGGCTTTTCGCGAATCTCGGCCCGGACCTTCGCGAGATCGCCGCCGCGGCCGTCGAACGCGCCCGCCGCCGTCAACCCACCCTTCCGCCCGGCCCCTATCCCGTCGCCCGCCAGACCTCCCTCAACCTTGAGATCGCCGAAGCCATCGGCTTCGATTTCTCCGCCGGCCGGGTCGATACCACCACCCATCCTTTCTGCACCACCCTCGGGCCCGCCGACGTGCGTCTCACCACCCGCTACGACGAAGCCGACTTCACCTCTTCGCTTTTCGGGGTGCTGCACGAGGCCGGCCACGGCCTCTACGAGCAAGGATTGCGCGCCTCCGATTTCGGCACCCCCGCCGGCAGCGCCTGCTCCTACGGCATCCACGAATCGCAGTCGCGGCTGTGGGAAAACCACGTCGGCCGCTCCCGCGCATTCTGGGAAAAGTGGCTCCCGGTCGCCGCCGCGCATTTCCCGCAACTCAAGGGCATCGCACTCGACGATTTCCTCGCCTTCGTCCAACGCTCCGCGTTCACCCCGATCCGGGTCGAGGCGGACGAGGCCACCTACGACCTCCACATCCTCCTCCGCTTCGATCTTGAGCGGCGCCTCCTCGCCGGCGAGCTGGCGGTGGCCGACGTCCCCGCTGCGTGGAACGACGCCTTCGATGCCTCCTTCGGCATGCGCCCGCGCTCGGATCGCGAGGGCTGCCTTCAGGACATCCATTGGTCGATGGGCGGGATCGGCTATTTCCCCACCTACACCCTTGGCAACCTCGGGGCGGCCCAGCTTTTCAACGCCGCCTGCCGCGATGCATCCATCCTCACCGCCGTGGAAAGCGCCGACTATGCACCTCTGCTCGGTTGGCTGCGGAAAAACGTCCACGACCACGGAGCCACGCTCGCACCCGCCGAACTCATCCGCCAAGCCACTGGACAAGCTCCCTCCGCAGCAGCCCACCTGGAACACCTCCGGGCGCGCTACACCGGCTGAGCCGGCCCGTCACTGGATTTCCATCCCGCTGTTCGGCCATATCCATTTCACGACCTTGCCATTCTGCAGCAGCGCCTGCGCCTGGATGGTCTTCACACCGAAAATCGTTTCCGCCTTATAGGCTGCCATGCCGGACTGGTAGCTCACACCATCGCGCTCGACCTGCTCGCCTTCCTTCCACGACACCACCTGGTCGAAGGTGAACTCCTTCACGTCACCGGCCTTGATGCTTTCCTGCATCGCCGCAACGACGTCGCCGCCCCCACCCGCGGGCGGATCAGCGGGAGCCTCGGGTTCTTCCTCCGCCGGTTCTTCCTGAGCCATTTCCTCCTCTGAGGACTCGGCTGCCGGAGGTTGGATGGTCTCGATCATCAACGGATCCTCCACAGTCGCGGCGGGTGATTCGTTCTCCGCCACCGCCGGCTGCTCGACTTCGGGCTCCGGCTCCGGCGGAGCTCCGCCCAGAACATCCACCAGATCGGTGGCCATCACCGGCAGCTTGCCCTCAAGCGGTCCGGCCAGCGGACTGACGACCAGATCCGCGCCCTCGACCCGCAGGGGGGTCACCTGTACCCCTTTGGAAATCACCATCGGTTGTTTGGCACCCGGGACCGTGATCGGCAGATCATCCTTCAAGGTCACCTTCTCCGGCATCTGCTCCGGCGTCAGCATGGCAACCCATTCCGGTGCCTCCGGCCAAACGGGAGCCACTTCTTCCGACGCGGGCTCCTCCACAGGCGGGGCCACTTCTTCGGTAGCGGCTTCGGCTTCTTCCGCCACAGCAGGCTGCGGGGCCGCTTCCTCCTCCTCACCGCTGGCGATCGAGAAAAGCATCGGCTCCACCGCCGGTTCCAAAAAATAGCCCGCGGCACCGATTGCCGCGACACCCACCAGTCCAGACACCCAATTCATGTTAGCCCGATACGTAGGGCGCGTACCGATTCTTTGCCAGAGATTTTCCCGTCGCCCCCGGAATCCGGGATTTCCTTTGAAATCGCCCGCCGCAACCGGGAATCTCCGGCCATGCCCCGCCTGTTCCTCCTCGATGGCATGGCGCTCGTTTATCGGGCCCATTTCGCCTTGATCCGCACTCCCATCCGCAACTCGCGCGGCATCAACACCTCCGCCCTCTACGGCTTCACCAACACCCTGCTCACCATCCTCGAAAACGAAAAGCCGTCCCACATCGGCGTCGCATTCGACACCTCGGCACCCACCCCGCGTCACGCGAAATTCCCCGCCTACAAGGCCCAGCGCGAAGACATGCCCGAGGAACTTGCCGCAGCCATTCCCAACGTCAAACGCCTCTGCCGCGCCTTCCACATCCCCGTGCTTGAGATCGACGGATACGAGGCGGACGACCTGATCGGCACCCTCGCCCGCCGGGCGGAGATCGACGGTTTCGAGACCTACATGGTCACCCCCGACAAGGACTTCGCCCAGCTCCTCGACCAGAGCACCTTCATGTGGCGCCCTGGCAAACAAGGGGCCGACCGCGAAATCATCGGCCTCGCCCAGCTTCCGGACGTCTGGGGGGTGGGCACCCCGGAGCAGATCATCGACCTCCTCGGACTCATGGGCGATGCGGTCGACAACATCCCCGGCATCCCCGGCATCGGGCCGAAAACCGCGCAAAAATTGATCGCCGACTTCGGTTCGCTCGAAGGCGTCCTGCAGAACTCCGCCAAGCTGAAGGGCAAGCAGAAGGAAAAGGTGGAGGAAAACGCCGACATGGCCCGCCTGTCGAAGGACCTCGCCACCATCATCACCGACGCGCCCATCGACACCACCTGGGACGACCTCGTGCTCTCCCCGCGCGATGACAACGCCGTGAAGGAACTTTTCAACGAATTCGAGTTCCGCACCCTCACCAAGCGCCTCTTCGGCGACGCCGCATCGACGCATCCGGCCCGCCCTTCGGATCCCACCTCGTCCACCCCCGTCTTCCAGGAAACCTTCCAGCGCCTCGCCGACGTCGCCCACACCTACCACCTCGCCGACACCGCCGAAAAGCAGGCCCGACTCCTCGCGCTCCTCGGCGAACAGAAGCGCTTCTGTTTCGACATCGAATCGACCTCACTCGACCGCTTCCAGGCCCGCCTCCTCGGCATCGCCTTCTCCTGGCAAGCCCATGAGGCCTGGTATCTCCCGATCACCGATCTCGAATCCCAGCTCCCCGACCTCCGCTCGATCTTCAGCGGCCCTGCCGAAAAAATCGGCCACAATCTCAAATACGACCTCTGCGTCCTCCACCGCCACGGCATCAAACCCGAGGGCCCGTTTTTCGACTCCATGCTGGCCGACGCACTCGTCGCCCCCGAAAGACGCCACACCATGGACTACCTCGCGGAAACCCTGCTCGGATACTCCCCCGTCAAGCTCGCCGACATCGCCGCACCCGCCGAGGCCCCGCCCGCCGAGGACGACCTCTTTTCCCTGGCCGCCACCAAGACCAAATCCAAGCACCTCGACATTGCCGCCATCCCACTGGAAGTCCTCGCCGAATATGCCGCCGAGGACGCCGACGTCACCTTCCAGCTCGCAGGAAAGCTCCGCCCGCTTCTGACCGAAACCGCTCAGGACCGCGTCTTCGACGAGATCGAAACCCCGCTCCTCCCGGTTCTCGTTCGCATGGAGATGGAAGGCATCCGCATGGATCCCGACGCCCTCGTCGATATCGGTCGCAAGCTCGGCGAACGCATCGAGACCATCGGCCGGCAAATCACCGAGCTCGCCGGGCGTCCCTTCAACCTCAACTCGCCGAAGCAACTCGGAGAAGTCCTCTTCGACGACCTCAAGCTCGTCGAGAAACCCAAGAAGACGCGCACCGGCCAGTACAAGACCGACGAGCAGACGCTCTCTTCCCTATCCGGCAGCCATCCGCTGATCGACGCCATTCTGGAATACCGCGAAATCACCAAGCTCAAGTCCACCTACGTCGACGCCCTGCCGCAGCACCTCCAGCCCTCCACCGGCCGCGTCCACACCCACTTCCACCAGCTCGTCGCCGCCACCGGCCGCCTCGCCTCCACCGAGCCGAACCTCCAGAACATCCCCGTGCGCACCGCCGCCGGTCGTGAGATCCGCCGCGCCTTCGTCCCGCGCCAGGGCTTCACGCTGCTGTCCTGCGATTACTCCCAGATCGAGCTCCGCGTCATGGCCGCCCTCGCCGGCGAAGACCGGATGACCACCGACTTCCGCGCCCAGAAGGACATTCACACCGCCACCGCCGCCCGCGTCTGGGGCGTCACGGAAAAGGACGTCACCTCCGACCAGCGCCGCGGAGCCAAGATGGTCAACTTCGGCATCATCTACGGAATCTCCGCCTTCGGACTCTCCCAGCGCCTCGGCATTCCCCGCGGCGAGGCCGCTGAGATCATCGACAACTACTTCAAGCAGTACCCCGCCATCCGCGGGTTCATGGAACGCACCATCGAGGAAGCGCGGGAAAAAGGTTACGCCGAAACCCTCACCGGCCGCCGCCGACAGTTCCCCGACCTCCGCTCCTCCAACGCCACCATCCGTGGCAATGCCGAGCGCGCCGCCATCAATACCCCCATCCAGGGCACCTCCGCGGACATGATCAAACTGGCCATGATCCGCATCGACGCCCATCTACGAAAAAAGCAGTACCAGAGCCGCATGCTTCTCCAGATCCACGACGAACTCATCTTCGACCTCGCTCCCGACGAGGAGTCCACGCTCGTCCCCGAGATCATCGGCCTCATGGAAACCGCCCTGCCGCTCCCCGGCGGCGTCCCCATCCTCGTCGAGCACGGCACCGGCCCCCACTGGCTCGCCGCGCATTGATCCGGAGATCGCAGATGGTGGATCCACCCTCCGGGCCCGCGTTCGGCTGCACGTAGTTCCCCCTTGAGGGGGAGGCGGCGATCGTCTGTCGCGCTTTTCTTACCGATCGGGTCAGGTCGCACCGGCACTGCTTGCGAGCCGAGCCCGCCCGCCTGGAAATCCGATCCCTCCGGATTCCTCCACTCAGCCGGGCTCGCCGGCTGGAAAAATCTCCTCCACCGGAGTCTCGTGCTTTTCGTCGATCCAGCGGTCGAGCGCCCTCTGCATCGGATCGAGCACTTCCGGACGGGTCCCGGCGAGGTCGTCGAGACAGTTCGGATCGCTCGCGGTGTGGAAGAGCTGATAGTGCCTTCCGCCCTCCCGCGTCGGGGTCATCACAAGCTTCCAGTTGCCGCTGCGCAGGCAGCGCTGTTTGGCATCGATCACCGGTTGGCGGTATTCCGCCTTCATCACGAACTGGTGGTTGAAGGAAGGATCGATGCCCGTCAACTCGTCCATCGGAGGCAGGTGCGGTCGCTCGATTCCCGGGACGTGGAACTGGATGAAAGGAAACTGCGTTTCGCCGAAGTACGGCAGATGCCGTGGTTCTTCGGTCCCCTCGATCCATGGCACGAGATTGTGTCCTTCCCATCGATCCGGAGTCTCCGCACCCGCCAGCTCCGCCAATGTCGGGGCGAGGTCGAGCGTCCGGACCTGCTCGTCGAAACGACGTCCCTCTCCCCCGGGCAGGCTGATGGCCAGCGGGATATGGAAGCCGTGGTCGGCCCCTGAAAAGCTGAGGCCGTGGCCGAGCGTGACGTTCGGCTCGTAGAGGTCGTCCCCGTGGTCGGCGGACAGGACGATGATGGTGTTTTCAGCCAAGCCGTGCCGTTCGAGCGCAGCGAGGATACGGCGGAAGCACTCGTCGAACTGCCGCGTGCAGCCATCGTAGAGTGCGCGGATCTGGACCGCCTCTTTCTCCGGCAGCGCCTTCCACTTCTCCTCAAGGTCGGTGCCGCCGATGAATTCATCGATGTCGAAATCCACACCGGTCTCGTTCGGACCCTCGTACTCCGGATCCGCAAACATCCGGCAGTAGGGCTCCGCGGAGCGGTAAGGCAAGTGGTTGCAGGAATAGAAGACGTTCAGCAGGAACGGCTTGTCCTCCTTGGCGCGGTCCGCCAGGAGGCGCTCGACGCGGGCGGTGACCACCTCCGGCGTGACGAACTGGGCGAAGGATTCGATCTGCGGGAAAAGCCGGTAACCCAGGGAGTTGTCAAAGTAGAGCGGCACGACGAAGTGGGCCATCATGACGGCCTGGCTCATGTAGATCCGGAAATTGTCGAAGCTGGAAACATTGATCTCGTCGAAGCCCAGCGGCGCGACCTCGAAGAACCCGGCACACCAATCGCCGATCGCGAGGGTGTCGTAGCCTTTCTCCTCCAACACCTCCGCCAGCGGAACCGTCCGATCTTCCATCGCCTCCACCTCTTCCTGCGGCGGGAACATCTGGCGGATGCCGTGGGTATGCGGATAGGTCGAGGTCATCATGCTGATGTTCGACTCCAGGGTCGAACCCAGCGGCGTCCGGCACTGCTCGAAGATCACCGCGTTTTCAGCCCACTGATCGATGTTCGGAGATACCCCGGCCTCGGCCGCGCCAACCTGCCGCGAGGGCCGATAACCCATGTAGCCGAGCTTGTCGCCACGCAGGGAGTCGGACCCGATGATGACGATGTTCGGCGGTCGCCCGGCCCCATCGGGCGGACGTATGGAGCCACCGGGTTTCCACGCAGCCACCGATGCCGCCGTGAGGGCCAGCAAGGCCGCGGTCCCGACAACCAGCTTGGCTTGCAGGCCCCGGCGCCACCACCATACCGCCGCCAGAGCGACTCCGATCCACGGCAGGGCGACGAAAACGAAACCATCGATCCACGGTCGCGCCGCGGCTGGCGGCAGATCGAGAATATATTCGTACCACCCGCCGAAGGCCGCATCCCCGATGAAATACGGCCGCGACCAGACCAAGCGGAACATGAAGTAGCCGTGCATCAGCCAGGCACCGAGCAAGGCCGCGAGAGCCACCTTTGCCAGGGGCCGGCGACCGCGGGCGAATCGCCGGGCCAGTGGAAAAAGCAACAGCCACGCCGCCAGGCCGAGCAGGAAATAGGCGGCGAGCACCCATAGATTCTGCACGATGAGAAAGCCGAGGTATTGGGAAACGGCGAGTTCGCTGAACTTGCTGTCCATGCCGCCCGAGCTGGCGCTGAGCCGGTACAGCGAAATCCCGTACTCCGTGACCAGAAACGCCGCGATTCCCAAGGCGGTCGCCGCACCCACCGCCACTTCCGGTTTCCTCCTCATGAGTCGCCGAAAATCAGCCAGCTGTCGCTTACGAGTTCGTCGATCTTCACGCCGCGCAGCGACTGCACGTTTTCCGGAACGCTGAGCGTGAGAATGAGGGCGACCTTCCCGCCGCGGTTGAGATAGAGCATTTGTCGGATCTGCATGTCGATCTCGCCGCCCCTCTCGACATAGCCGATGAGAAACTCCTGTGACTCGCGCGCGGTGAGCTGGTAACCCTGCCACCGTTCCTCATCCCGGAACTCAAAGGCGTAGAGATTCCCCGCGTCCGGCTCGAGATACACGCGGAACTGCATGGGCTTCCCCTCCGGCCGCTGGTCGACGAAGTCGTCCCAGTCCATCGGCTGGTAGCAGACGAAAGTTTCCCAATCGACCCGCACCTCGTGCTCCGGGGTCACCTCCACCAGCAGGGCGCGCTTCTTCTCCTGGTCGTCGATGTACTCGGCCCGCCAGATTTCGAGGTCATCCCTTTTGAGCATCGGTGACACGCCCCCGAAGAAGGTGAGGGGAGGCCGGGAAAGCGAGTGCCGTTTTTGCCAATCGCGAATCAGCGGTTCGACCCGGTCCGGCTGACGGACGACTGGCAGCAGCTCCTCCACCGTTTCCGCGGCGGCAAAGGACTCCACCGTGCGGCGGATGTTGCCCACCAGATCGGTCGCCTCGGCTTCCATCACCGCGTTGGATTCCAGGCTCTCAAGAGCGGCGGTCCGGGCGATTTCCGTCACCTGCTCCTCCTCCGGCCGTGTGAGGGAAAACACCGAGATGACGATCACCGCAGCCATCAGTAGGAAAATCACCACGAACCATCCGTGCGGCACCGGTTTCGCCTCTTCCTGCTCCTTCCAGTCATGCTCCGGATCCAAATCGACGCGGTTCTCTTCAAGAAGGGCGTCGAGGGTGGGCTGGTTTTCCCGCCGAGGTGCATTCGCGGGCTGCGCTTCCAGCCGCGCCGGGACGTCGTCCCGCGGTGCCACCGGCACACGTGCCACGGGAATCGCATCCGTGCCATCGAGACGGACGATGTCTTCGGACGCGCCGGCATCCTCGTCGACCACCTTCAGTTCGATCTCCTTGTTCGTTTTCCGGTCTGGCATCCGGCGCAAACAAACCCACATTTGCGATTCGACGCAATACCCCGGTACCCGGTAAATCCGCCACGAACCGCATGTCCGCCCGAATTCTGATCCTCACCGCCGCCTTCGGCGAAGGCCATAACAGCGCGGCCAAGAACCTCGCCCTCGCTTTGGGCGAGCTCGGTGCTGAAGCCCGGGTCGAGGATCCCTGCCTGCTCGGTGCCCCCGTCACCACCCGCGCGCTCTCGAAAGGCTACCGCCTGGTGACCACCTATTCCCCGAAGTTCTGGGAGCTGCTCTACAAACACACCGGCGACGTCGATTTCTCCAAGCAACGCATGCCCCTGATGCGGCGGCCGGAATACGAGGTCGAACGCCTGATCGACGAATTCGCCCCGGACGCCATCGTCAGCACCTACCCGCTCTACCCCTATTTTCTCGAGCGGATCTTCAGGAAAACCCGGAAGCCCATTCCGTCATTCACGGTCGTCACCGACTCGATCGAGATCAATCCGGCCTGGGTCCAAGGTCCTACCGACGCCTGGCTGGTGACCGACCCGGAGACCCGCGACGCAATGATCGCCGCCGGCCTCGACCCCGCCAAGGTGATCGAGACCGGCTTCCCGGTGAACCCGTCGTTCTCCCGCCTCACGCCGCTGCCGGGGGACGATCCCGGAGAGTTTTTCGACGTCATCTATTTCACCACCTCCAAGGTCCCCCACGTCCGGCGCATCGCGAAGGCCATCCTACACGCCGCGCCCCACACCCGCGTGACCCTTATCCTCGGGAAAAACGTCCGTCTCCTCTACCGCAAGGCCCGGGAGATCAAGGATGCCTACCCCGGCCGCGTGACCATCAAAGGCTGGACCCGCCGGGTGCCCCAGTTGCTCACCTCCCACCACCTCGTCATCGGCAAGGCCGGTGGCGCGACCGTCCACGAAGCCATCGCCGCGTGCTGCCCGATGCTGGTCCACCACCTCGTTCCCGGCCAAGAGGAAGGAAATCTGGAATTGCTCCGGCTCATCGGCGGCGGAGCCTACGCTCCGGGTCCCGAGGCGATCGGTCGCCACCTCCACGACCTGCTGGCCGACCGAGCCAGCGGCTGGCGGGCCATGAAGCACGCCCTCAGCCTCCACGGGCGGAATGCCGGCGCACTCTCCGCCGCCCGTTACATCCTCGACCGCGTCTCAGCCGATCACTGACCCACCAAATCGCCGATCGAGCCGAAGTCCGGCGTAAACAGCCGCTTGTAGGTCCGCACGGCCTCGCCGTCGGTCATCGCCGCCAGATAATCGCAGACCAGCCGCGCCCGCCCCCCAGAGTCCTCCTGGGTTTCCAACTCGGAGGCGATGTCCTCCGGCAACAGTTGGAAATCCTGACCATCGATCGTTTCCCGCCGCACGTAGCGGGTTTCCAGGACTTCCCATAGCCCGCGCAAAAGCCGGCTGCCCTTGTGCTCGAGCTGCTTGAGCTGCGGCGAGAGAAACACCACCTCGAACGCCAGTTTCTTGAAAACGCCACATTCCGTCCGCACGTCCTCATCCACCTCCAGCGCATAGCGATAGCGGTGGCTGGCCTGGCTCATGAACCCGGCCTCGTCCCGCAGGCTCGCTGCCTTGACGTAGCGGCCGATCCGCCTGCCGACGAAAGGATCCACCTTCTGGCGGTGCATCGCCTCGATCAGATCGCCCAGCGGAGAACCCGCTCCGCACTCGATCCCCCGCGTCTCGGCCCAACGCTCGATCCTTTCCCGCGTCAGGAATCCGGCGCGGACGCTGTCAGCAAGGTCATTGAGCGAGTAGGCCGTGTCATCCGCCCAGTCCATGATCTGACACTCGATCGATTTTCCTCCATCCCGCGCCGGGCCGGGCGGAAACTCCGCCGGGAAATCATGGTCCCCCATCACCCAGTCCAGCCAGCGGTTCTGCGGGTCGTAGAGGAAGTGGTTCTCCGGTGCTCCCTGCTCCAGCCGCCGCAGCTCGCTCCACAGCGATTTGTATTTCAGCACCGAATCGGCAAAGGCCCGCGTCGGGTCCATCCCCGCACGTTTCGTGGAAAAGATGCGCTCGGTCAGCAACCGCAGCGTCTGGGCATTGCCCTCGAAGCCGCCCCACTCCGCCATCAGATGATTCAGCGTCCGCTCGCCCGCATGCCCGAAGGGCGGGTGACCAAGGTCGTGCGAGAGACAGGCGGCCTCCACCAGGTCCGGATCGATGAAATAATCCTCATCCAACCGCTCGCTGGCGTGGCGCAGCCAGTGACAGATCGACCGGCCGATCTGCGCTACCTCCAGCGAATGCGTCAGCCGGGTACGGTAAAAGTCGTACTCCCCGCTCCAGAAAACCTGCGTTTTGTTCTGCAAGCGGCGGAAAGCCGGCGTGTGCAGCACGCGGTCGCGGTCCACCTGGAACGGAGTCCGGTAATCGCCTCCGTCGCTCCGGCCCGAATGCCGCTCCAGATCGAAGGCCGTGTAAAAACGATTCCGCATGCCGGGTCCTTAGCGCCACGGCATGCGGCTCGTCAGTGAAAAACCCGCGGTCACTCCGTGGCGGCTTCCTCGGCAGGCGCGTCCTTATCGTCCATACCGGTCACCGCTTTCGCCACAACGCCCATTTTTTCAAGGCTCATGCGGCGGTCATCGAAGCCTTCGACATCGTCACCCATCAGCTGGCGCATCTCCTCCCGCATCTCCGGATCCTCGCCCGGCACCACCGTCGTCGGATCGACTCCCATGGCCCGTGTCGCGTCGTCGATCTGGTTTCCACGCAGCGCCACCTTGTCGAGCGCCTCGTCGTAGGAACCCTTGGTGTTTGCCATCGATTTCACGTCGTCCACTCCCTTGCCGAGGTTGGCGACGAACCAATCGAACTTCGCACGCAGCGTCGGGTTGACCATCACCGCCACCGAGGGTGCCACGATCACCGTCAGCAAGGCGATATTGGCCGCCATCTTCGCCCGGCCACGACGCGTCTTCAGCTTCTGGTCGCGCTCCTCAAGCATCGCCGAAAGCTCGGCGTCCTGCTCGATGTGAGCTGCCGGCGCAGCCTCGGGCAGAGGTTCCGGAGCAGGCTCCACCGCGGGCTCCGCCGCAGGCACCGCCGCCACCGGTGCGGAAGCAACCGCAGGCGTCGGAACGAAGCTGGATGGGGTGTCCAGGGTTTTCTCGGTGACCGAGATGTCGGGGCTACGGATCGCGGCATCGAAAAGAGCCTTCATGCGTTCCGACGGATCAGAGAAGGAATCAGGGGCGGGCATGTCCTTTCATCTAGCTAAAATATCTCGGGATGGAAAGTTAGTTTCTCTACCAATTTACGTAGGTAGAGCTTCGCGCCCGTTCACCCGTCCGATGCCCCCCGTTAGAGAGGTAGGTCGTAGCTGCGCCCACCCACCCCGTCGAACCAGCGGAGATAGGCCGCATTGACCGTCGCGTAGCCGCCGGATGTCGGATAGTTCCCAGTGAAATACCAATCACCGCAGGGACCACCGATGGCCTGACGGAGGTTGTCGATGGTTTGGAACACCACCTGCACCTCGCCTTTCCAATCGCAGTCCTCCGGCGTGACCATCCGGCTGATCTCCTCGGAGACTTCCTCGTCACTGAACGCCTCGTAGACCCGCTTCACCGCGTTTTCCATGACGGCGGGCGGCCTGGCGAGCTCCCTACGGCAGTCGTCGTAGATTTCGTCGAGGAGCGACTGCCTGCCGGCCTTCCGGTGAAGCGCGACGGCGGCCTGGAAGGCGATGAATTTGCCCAGCTCCGACATGTCGATCCCGTAACAATCCGGGTAGCGGATCTGGGGAGCGGTGGAGCACACCACGATCTTCCGTGGATGGGTGCGGGAGAGGATCTTGAGGATCGACTTCTTGAGGGTGGTCCCGCGCACGATCGAGTCGTCCAGGGCGACCAGGGCGTCGCCGGGCTCGACCATGCCGTAGGTGATGTCGTAGACGTGGGAAACCAACTGGTCGCGCCCCTTTTCCTGCGCGATGAAGGTGCGCATCTTGATGTCCTTGTGGGCGATTTTTTCACCCCGCGGCCAGTTACGCATGATCACGTCGTCGAGCAGATCCTCGTCGAGTCTTCCATCGGCCATCGCTTTCAGGATCGCGTCCCGCACCTCGCGCCGGCGATGCAGGCGCAGCCCGTCCATGAGGCCATACCAAGCGGTCTCCGCGGTGTTCGGGATGAAGGAAAACACGGCCTTGTCCACCGCCCCGCCGATCGCCTCGACCACCTGGGGCACCAGCGCGGCACCCATCGCCTTCCGCTCTTTGTAGATCTCCGGGTCGTTGCCGCGGGAAAAATAAATCCGCTCGAAGGAGCACGGGAGATAGGGCCTGGGTTCGGAAAACGCAGCGTCCGCCAGCGAGCCATCCGACTTGATGGTGACCACGGAGCCCGGTTTGACCGAAACGACCTCGTCCTCCGCGGCCTCGAACACCGTCATCAACGGCACCCGCTCGGAGGCGAAGGCGATGACGTCCTCGGTGATCAGCATGTGGCACGGCCGGATGCCGCTCGGGTCGCGCATCACGAACATGTCCCCGTTTCCCACCACTCCGCAGATGGCGTAGCCACCGTCCCAGGGAGCCGCGGAACGCCGCACCAGATCGACGATGTCGAGCCGCTCGGAAATCCGCTCCGGAATCTCAGCTCCATCGACGCCACCATCCCGCAGCTCGCGGTAAAGGTCGGTGTGTTCCTCATCGAGATGGAAGCCGATTTCCTCCAGAACCGTCTGGGTGTCCGTGCCGAACACCGGGTGCTGGCCGCGGTCGATCAACGCGCGGTTGAGCTGGCCGGTGTTGGTCATGTTGAAGTTCCCCATGACCATGAGGGTCCGCGTCGGCCAGTTGCTGCGCCGCAGATACGGGTGGCACGAGCCTTCCTCGAAGTCCCCGGAGGTGCCGTAGCGCAGGTGGCCGATGAGGATCTCCCCGCCGAAATCAAAACCGCGCTTCACATCGGCGGGGTCGTCCGGATTGAGCCGGCCCTTCCGCACCATCTTGTGGTAACCCTTCATCTCCTTGCGGAAGACGTTGGCCAAGGCGTCCTTTTCACTGCTGCGGCGCCGGAACACATACGGCTCGCCCAAAGGCATGCCGATCTTGCTGCAACCGATGCCGATCCCGTCCTGGCCGCGGTTGTGCTGCTTCTCCATGAGCAGGAACAGCTTGTTGAAACCCCACAAGGCCGTGCCGTAGCGGTCCTTGTAATATGCCAGCGGCTTGCGGAGACGCACGGCGGCGATTCCGCATTCGTGTTTGAGAAAATCGCTCATCGCCAGATCACTCGCCGGTCACGTGGACGCGGACACCTTCGCTTTCGACGATGTTTCCGATCACCACCCCGCCGGACCCCGCCTTCACTGCGGCATCGGCATCCTCCGGCGAAACGATGGCCACCCAGCCGATTCCCATGTTGAAGGTGTGGAAGCGGTCGTTTCCATCCACGTGACGGTATAGCTTTTCGATCCCCGGCAATCCCCAGGCAGGGATCTCAAGGTCAGCCCCACAGCCCTGGAAAAGACGCTCCAGGTTTTCGGGCAGGCCGCCGCCGGTGATGTGGGCCATCGCCCTGGGCTTCACTTCCGCTTTCCGCAGGTCCGCCACGACATCGTGGTAGAGACGCGTCGGCTGAAGCCACGCGTGCAGTTCCTCGTCGGCGACCTCGCCGGGGAACTCGCGCAAGACCCGGCGCACCAGGCTCCAGCCATTGGCGTGAATGCTGTCCGAGGCGTAGCCCACCAGCACGTCACCCACGGCGATGGTCGAAGGATCGATCATGCCGCTCTTCTCCACGCATCCGATGCAAAAGCCGGAAAGCTCGATCACCCCTTCCGGCACGATTCCCGGCATTTCCGCGGTTTCCCCGCCCGCCAGGATGCATTGGCAGGATTCCAGATAGTCCGCCATCCCTCCGATCAGCCGGGTGATCCGCACCTCATCAAGGGCCGCGATGCCGATGTAGTCGAGAAAGAGCAAGGGATCGCCGCCCGTGGTGAGGATGTCGTTGACGCTCATGGCCACGAGATCTTTCCCGGCGATCTCCAGCAGGTCGTGCTCGAGCAGGAGCTCCAGCTTCGTCCCGACACCATCGCAGCCGGTCACGATCACCGGCTCGCGGTAAGCGCTCAGATCATACGCGGCCGCAAAGAGGCCGAAGGCACCCATCAGCTTTCGCTCCCGTTGGGTCCTCGCCACGTGACTCCGGATGTCCCCGACGAGGGCTGCTGCCCTCCGCGTGTCCACCCCCGCTTGCTGGTAGGTCAGTTTTCCGGCCATGCGCTGCTGCTGGTGGCGGGGTTGTAACAGGCACTTCCGACCCGTCACGAAGAAAAGACCCGTCATTTGAAAGGACGACCAAACCCGCAGTCTCCGGCGCAGGAACCATGGGGATCACCTTCCGACAGCTTGAAAAAATCTTCGGAAAATCGGTTCGCCTTCCCAAGATTTCACGAAAATTTAAAAACATTACCAGCCAAGGCACCGAAAGACCTCCGGTTTTTGCACCTCCATGCTCTTGTTTTCCAAGGACCTGCGAAGTTCCAAGGAGCCACCGGCCAGCCATTTCAAAAATGCTTGATTATTCGGAGGTCTTAACTAAAAGCCTTAGCCATCACCCATTTCCCCGCCCAATGGCCCCCTCCCCACCCAAGCTGTCGCTAAGCCAAGGCCTGACCATCGGCTACCGCTCGCCGCTTGCCCGGGCCCAGGCCGCGATCGAGCTCGGACAGGGCACCCATTTCCTCCTCGCCCGCAACGGCCGCGGCAAGACCACCCTGCTGAGAACCGTGGCCAGAAGCATCCGCCCCCTCGCCGGAAAAGTCGGCTGCCACGGCGCGATGCAGTACCTGCCGGAGAACCTGACCTTCGATGACGAACTCAGCGCCGGAGCCATTTTCAAGGCACTTATCCCGAAATCCCGCGTCGCCCAGGCCCTCGAACTGGCCGACGCCATCGAGCTCGACGTCGACAAGGTCTACCACAAGCTCTCCACCGGGAATCGCCGCAAAACCTCGCTCATCGTCGCGGAATTCTCCGTCGATCCGGATCGACCGGCCATCCTGCTGCTCGACGAGCCCTTCAGCGGCCTCGACGCCTACGCACGCGAGCAATTCGAGAACATCTGGCGACACGCCGGCACCAACGTCCTGCGACTCGTCAGCTGCCACCCGGACTATGACTCGATGCCGATGCCCAGCGCGATCCTGATCGAGAACGGTCACCTTTCCCATACCGCCAACGCCGACCAGACCTGGCAGGCTCTCAAAACCCGCCTGAACTGATCTCGATTTCCGTCATGCGCCTTTACAAACTCACGCTTTCCACGCTGTTCCGCCGGAAGACATGGGTGATTTGCGCCTTTCTGGTGCTGGTGGTTCCGTTCATCCTGCCCCAGATCTCCAGCGGTTCGGAGAACCCCGCCCTGATCAAGCCCGCGCTGGCTCAGGCCGCTTGGATCATGGCCTGGCTTTCAGCGGCCTTCTGGGGCTATTTCGCCGCCTCCCAAACCGGGGAGAAACTCTCCCGCAGCGGGCTTGGCGAGTATTTCCAGACCTCCGGAACCTCCGCCACGCGGCAGCTCTTCGAATCCTGGCTGGCGATCTCCACCTTCGTGGCCCCGCTTGGATTGGCCGCTGGACTGGTCAGCATCCTCGGCGCAAGCCCGGCGGACCCAGAGGAGCGCACGATGTGGATCGCCACCAACCTCCAATACGCCTTCCTCTTCGCCGCCGTCGTTTCGCCGCTGATCGCCCTCGCCCTTGCCTGCGCCTCACGTTTCGGGGCCATCTCGGGCTTCGTCATCTCCTCCGGCCTCAGCTTCTACGGCCTCTACGGCGTCGGCTACGTGAAGCAGCTCATTTCGGTGGAGGAAAAGCCCCTGCTCAACTGGCTGTGGAGCATCTCCCCGCACTACCACTTCGCCGATCCCACCGAGCGCCTGCGCTACAAGCTCGGAGCCATCGAGTGGAGCCAGTTCCCGCTCCTCGTCGCCTACTTCGCAGGTATCGCCCTGCTCTACCTCGCAATTTCGCGTCTTATCTTCCGCGTTCGCGCTACTGCATGACTCTCTGATTCCCTGCATCATCCTGCCATGATCACCCGTTCCGCCATCGTCACCGCCTCCCTCGCCCTCGTCGGCGCAGGCGTCTGGTCGTACGCGGGTGCCCGGCTGGCCCATGACGGGAAGTTCGAGTTCCAGCCGAACCCGCTCGGGATCAAACGCAGCCCCTACGGCCAGGTCATCGCCATGGCTTTCCAAGCCCCGGTGGACAAAGACTGGCACGGCGGCATCGAAATTCACGACGGACCGCACGATCACGAATGCGAAGACGCGCACTGCGATCACGACCATTCGGCCCACGACCACTCGAACCACGAAGCCTGCGAGGATCCCGACCACCACGATCACGGCCACGACCATTCCGACGCCGAAGTCTGCGATTGCGGTCATGACCACGCCGATGCCCCGGCATCCGAGTCCCACCTGCTCGATCGCCTGGAAAGCGCGGTGACGATGCGGACCAATCCCCGCGCCCCCACAGAGGCCCACAAGTTTTACCTTCGTCGCGAAATCGAGGACAAACTCCGTTTCGCCTACGAACTCGATCCCTCGCACTACGCCAACTACGCCTGCTACCACCTTTTCCTGAAAGAAGAGAGCCTGGGCACCTACCGACACGCGAAGGGGGAAAAGACCCGTCTGATGATCGACTTGGCGGAAAAGACGATGCGCTACTGCCTTCAGCAGAACCACAGCGACCCCCGCCCCGCTCTCACCGGCTCGGCGGCCGCCTACAACATCCTTGAGATCATGCTCGAGGCGGAGCCGGGTGTTTACTCGATCCAGGATTTCGACCGACGCATCGCCGAGTTCGATCACTGCCTGAAACGTCACTTCGACCTCCTCGGCCACTCCATTGAGAGCGGTCGCTGGGACCTCCTCTCGCCCGCCCGGCAGCAGGAGATCCAGCAGCGGGGGAAATTCACCCTCAAGCTACGCGAAACGGTGATCGCCACCCTCGCCCGGCGCCACCCCGGATACACCAGCCCTTCCGCCGGATTATGAGCGTCTTCGCCAGCACTCCACCGCCCTTGGAGGGAGCCGCTCCGGCCCCCGCCGCCCCGCTGTATTTCCTGCCGGGGATGAGCGGCAACCAGCTCCTCGGCATCATTTTCCGGGTGTGCAAGGAAATGCGGGTGTCCGACATCCAGATGCGCGCCAACCGGCCCGTCTACATCCACGCCAACAAAGGGGTCGAAAAGCTCGAACGCCTCGGCGTCCTGACCTCCGCCCACATGGATGAGATCCTCAAGGAACTCATCCGCAACCGCGAGAGCGGGAGCCACGGCTTCGGTGAGGGCGATTCCCTCGAAACCCGCGTCGAGGACAAGATCGCGGCGGCGATGACCGATTTCTCCGAGCGCCGCGTGGCCGACTTCTCCTGCGACGGGATTCCGATGAGCGAAGGCGGCGAGCGCTCCGGCCGTCTGCGGATCCAAGCCCACCTCAGCTCCTCCGGCCTCGGCGTCACCTGCCGGATCCTCAACGATTTCATCCCGGAACTCGAATCCCTGGGGATCGATCCGGACACCATTCACGTCCTCCGCCAAGGGGTTCAAAAGCGCGCCGGCCTCTGCCTTGTCACCGGGCCCACGGGTTCGGGTAAATCGACCACCCTGGCCGCTCTCATCGACTGGCTGCGCCGGAACCACCGGAAGCACATCGTCACCGTCGAGGACCCCATCGAGTACCAATATCCCGACGACATGGAGGACCCCGAGTTCCGGGGCCGCCGCACCGCTTCGCCCTCCATCGTCACCCAGCAGGAGGTCGGCCGCGACCTGCACTCCTACCGCCAGGGCCTCAAGGACGTCCTGCGGAAGGCACCCCACGTCATCCTCCTCGGAGAAATTCGGGATCGCGAAGCCATGGAGACCTGCATGGAAGCGGCCCAGACCGGTCACCTCGTGCTCTCCACCCTCCACACCACCGGGGCGGTGAAAACCATCGGCCGGATCCTGGAGATGTATCCGCGGGAAAACCACCCCGCGGTGCTGAGCCGACTTTCCGAGATCCTCGTCTTCATCCATTCCCAAGGCCTGCTCAACGGCATCAACCGCCGCGTCCTGACCTACGAATTCCTGCAAAACAACGACGACGCCGTTTCCTCCGCGATCGCGAACTACGACGGAAACGCAGGATCACTCGAAGACGTAATACGCAGAGCGGGCAATATCGAGTGGGATAGCAACCTCAAGAGGCTTCTCAACCAAGGGCTTATCGACGCCCACACCTACGTCAACGCCCGCATGAACCGGGACGACTCCCAGGAAATTCTCTGACCTCAGAAACACCCTCTCGAGATGCCGGAACCGACCGAAGCGAACCGCCGGAAAGAACCGCTCTCAGGAAACCAAAGACAAACACACACCAACACATGAAACTGCAAAAACTGAACAAGCGTGCGAAGGGCATGACCCTCCTGGAACTGACCGTGGTCATCCTGGTCCTCCTCTCGCTCATCTCGATCCTCTTCGTCGGCGCCCGCGCCTGGAAGAAGGGTTCCGACCGCGCCGGCTGCATCATGAACATCCGCAACGTGCAACAAGCCGTTCGGGGTCATCAGAACATGTCGAACAAGACCACCGCGGACAACATCGTGACGACCGAGATCATCGGTTCCAACGGCTACATCGAAACCACTCCTTCCTGCCCGTCGGGTGGCACCTACACCTTGGCCAGCACCTATCCGGCCATCGGTTCCGCTGCCTACACCTGCAGCAATTCCACCACCCTCCAGCACGCTCCCGACAGCACCGCCGGCTGGTGAATGATTTCCCGGCGGCCGGGTCTCCTGGCCTGACCGCCTGACTTCCCACCGCCCCCTGCCATCGCTTGGCAGGGGGCGGCTTTCCCACATCCCCCACCCCACTCTCCCCCCGGTTCGTGCAAAACCGTTTTCCTTACACCCTTGGTTACCCACCACCACCCTTCCGAGCTGAACCTGTTTCAGCAGTACCGTCAGGTCGCCTCGTTCCTTCGTGGAACGAGCCGCGCCACGAATGACGGTTGGTACCGGTCTCCTCTGGAGCAGGACTTCCAGCTCCACGTCCGCTACGACGGCGACGCTTTCCATTCCCGCTGCTATCACCGCCCGACGGACACCTGGACCCAGGGTCCCGTCATCGATGAAGAACGGATCTCCAGCCCCGAGCAAGCTCCGCTGTTAGGGAAAGAACTGGTGACCTTGGCGAAAGCCGCCGGGGCCACTTCCATCGGGGTAATCCTGCACATCGCCGAAGAGTTCGCCACGGCCGAGATCAATCCCGAACTCGACAACCCCGGCGCCCTCCCCGAGCTGAAGGAAACGGTGGTCGTCGACCCCAAGTCCGTCCTTCACGACACCTCCCTTCCCATTGACGGCCACTCCTGGCGTCTCGTCCCCTACCCCGCCGCGGGCGCGGAAACCATCGCCACGGCCGTCACGCTTTCACGCCGTCACGAGGCCTTCCTTTCCCACCTCCGGGACTTCGGCAACCGCCAGAATTTCCCGATCACTACGATCGCCACCAGCGCGCCCCTGATCGCGCTCCTCACGCTGGTCGACCTGAAGACGAGCGAGACCGAGCAGCCCTTCCTCGTGGTGATGCCCTATGCGCGCTTCACCGTCCTGGCCTGCTTCAACGGCCACGGCGACCTCCAGCTTCTCCGCACCCTCCAGCACCGGGGTCAGCGCAGGCCCTCCAATCTCCGGCATGCCGCCGCGACCACCGCCACCGCGCTCGAAATGTCGGCCCCGGAGATCTTCGTCCTGCCGATGAGTGAAAGTCCCGATCCCCAGCTCGAAGCCGATCTGCGGATGGTATTTCCGGATTCCCTGATCCACGTCACGAACTGGTCCCGGACCCCTTACCACATTCCCGCCCTCCCCGGCGTGTCGCCCGAGATGGTGGCGTCGGTCCGGCCCGAGCCGGAGGGCGAGCTTCCTCTGAAGTCCTCGCACACTTTCTCCACTCTCCGTGCCGAGGGCTGGACTACGCAGGACTTCCTTCCGGTTCCTCCGGAAAGCGCGGCCATTTACCCGGCGAGGCAGGAAATGAAGCTCCTCCGCGCCGCCCGCTTCACCCGCTACGGCTTGGTCGTGGCCACGGTGGTCGGACTCGGTTGGGTCGGCCTCGGCATCATCGACATGATGCGCAAGCCCGAGTGGAACTTCCAACCGGGCGAAGCCGGAGTGGTCGCCGCGAAGCTCCGGGCCTACAACGCCGAACAGGCCCGCCTGGTGGCCTGGGACAATCTCCTCGAGGACCGCTCCAAAGCATGGGCGACCATGGAGATGCTTGCCCGTTTCTTCCCTGAAAAGTCCGGAATGCTCGTTCGCTCGTTCTCGCATACCGTGAACCCCCAGGTCCAGCCCGGCGGCGGCAAGGCCGGCTTCACCAAGCAATGGAACATCTCGGGCCTCGCCCGCGACGAAGCGCTCGAAAAGCACCTCGCCGATTTCAGCACCAGCCAGGGGATGGCAGCGGCTTTCTCCGAAATCGCCCGTGTCACCGGCATCCAGGCATTCCGCTCCGACCTCCCCACCCGCAACATCGTAGTCAACATCCGCACCATGGAGAACGCCTCGTGGAAGGACAAACCGCCGGAGGAAATGGAGGACACCGACGAGTCCACCTATCCCTATCTCTTCGAGCTGGTCATCACCCAACGTTTCGAGGCGGACGATCCGCTCGCTCTCGCAGTCGCCGCCGCCCCGAAACCGCCGGCGAAACCCTGAACTCTTTCTGAAATGTCCCTTTACCGGAACTCCATCGCCGTCTTCGGCTTCGCTCTTCCCACCGTCATCACCGTCGTGGTGGTCGCGGCGGCCTTTGTGGCCAAAGGAAAGGTCCAGGCCTCGTTCGACGAGAAAATGAGCAAGTTCACCGGCTACAAGCAGAACCGGGTGCATGTCTTGAACCTGGAGAGACAACTGGCCGAAAAGCGCGAGCTCGCCTCGCACTGGGAAGAACTCCTGAGCCGCGGCACCGCCAGTTCAGTCACCTCGAATCTCCGCCAGATCAGCGAAAAGCTCCCTTCCAAGGAATTCCAGGTCACCAGCCAGTCCACTCCTCCTGCCAAGGCCGGCTTCGGCTCCGCCTCCGCACAGAATTCGATCCAGGTGAAACTCGGCTTCCGCGGCACCTTCCGCTCGATGCAGAAGGCCTTCCTCGAACTCGAAACGCGGATGCCCCACTTGCAGCTCCAGGAGCTCCGTATTTCCCCGGGTCAAACCAGCAACCTCAGCTTTGACGTCGCCTTCACCGCGTGGACCCCATGAAGACCACCCTCGCTCTCTACAGCCTGCTGATCCTCGCGTCGGCAGCTCAAACTTTGACGCCCTCGGACGCGGATCTTCCGATCCCGGTGGAGGATCCGGCGGTCGTCGCCCCGGCGACCGCTGACCCCGAGCTGATCAACACGCCTTCCCGCAACGTCGGGCTGGATGTGGAGGCGTATGTCAACAGCGTCCTCAGCTCGCTGGACATGCGGAACCGCAAACTCGACCCCTTCGGTCGCTATCAGGACCCCGCTTACAAGCCCATTCAAGCACCTCAGCTGACCCGTCATGCGACAAGAGCACGGGCCGTGAAAATCCCGCTGTCCGATCACATCCGGCTGCTCCCCATTTCGATGGTCAATCCCGCCGGCGGCGAGTTTCTCATCGCGGCCAGCACCTACCGCGTCGGCGACGTATTGAAGCTCAAAACCAGCGCGGCCGAGCCCCTTCGCGTGAAAGTGCTCTCCATCCGCACCGACAGCGTCACCTTCGAGGATCTCGCCACCGGTGAGACCGCCGCAAAGGATCTCACCATTCTCCCGGACGGCATGAGCCGTGGCGGAGAAGACATCCACCCACCCGGCCTCGTTCCGAAGTCCGACGATCACACCATCGACCTCACCGACGAGGATCCTTTGTCCCAACGGTAAACACCCTGCCGCACCCACGCCATGAAACGCATTGCCACCCTTACCCTTGTTTCGGCGCTCGCAGTCCACGCACAGACACAGCTCGAGCCTGACCTTTCCCCCAATCCCGCCGAACAAAGCTCCCTGCCGGACCTTCCGCCTCCTCCCGCGGAGACCCAACCCGCAGGTGCCGGGCAGCTTGGCGATTTGATCGCGGACGGCCCGTCTGACAGCGCTCCCCCTCTCTCTTCCCCACCTCCCACCACTTCACTGTCTCCCGACGAAGAACAGCTTCCCTCCGTGGAACCGGTCACGCCTCCCGACGAAACGCCTGTCGCGGATGTGCAGCAGGAAGAGGACGCCATTCTGCAATCCGACGAGGGCTACCTCATCAAGGACGCGCCGCTCAACGACATCTTCCAGTTCCTCGCCAAACAGGCCGGCCGGCAGTATTTCCACAACGTCAAGATCTCGACCCCGGACTACCGCGTCACCGGTCACCTCAACGACGGCGATCCTCTCCAACAAATGGAAGAGCTCGCCTTCATGTACGGGCTGGAACTCTACACCAAGGGAAACACCGTCTACGCCCTCACCCAGACGCAGCTCACCCAGCTCCCCAGCACCGAGGCCACCTACAAGCTCAACTACCTGCGTCCGAGCGACGCCGAACAGATCACCGCCCTCGTCAAGGACGTGCTCAGCCCCGGCACCGGCATCGTCAAGTTCGAGCCCAAGACCAACACCCTGATCCTCATCGACACCGCCCGTCGCATCGACCAGGCCAAAGCACTGCTGCGCAAAATCGACCAACCAAAGGGCCAGATCATCGTCGAAACGAAGATCCTCCGGATCAACAGCACGGCAGCGAAGCGAACCGGCGTCAGCTGGGCGGCATCCCTCGGAGAAACCGGAACCACCATCGAAGCCGCGCGGAGCCTGAATTCCATCTTCGGCATCAGCTCGGCGTGGGATGAAGAGTCGATCGTCACCTCGACAGGAGTTGGTGAACTCTACGGCGCGACGGAAAACCTCGTGCTCAGTCCGGTTCAAATCCGAGGCGTTCTTCGCGCTCTGGCCGAAGGAGGCATCGCCACCCAGGTTTCCAACCCCACGCTCATCACGGAGGACAACGAGCAGGGAACCATCTCGATCATCGATCGCGTCCCGATCATCACCACTACCACCAACACCGGTGGCAGTCTGGGCGGCTCCAGCGTCAGCGAGGAAGTCCGCTACAAGATCGACGAGAGTGATCCGACCATCACGGAGGACCCGGAAAAGCACCGCGAGATCGGCATTTCCATGGTGGCTACCCCGACTCTGCTTCCCGATGGTACCATCCGGATGAACCTCCGTCCACGCTCCGCCCAAATCACCGATCAGATTCGGAGTGCTCAGACCGAGAACGTCTACCCCCGTGTCACCGAATCGATGATCGATTCCACCGCACGTGTGCCGGACGGCTTCTCGCTCGTCGTCGGAGGCTTCTACGGCGAAGTCGAGTCGAAGGATCGCAACAAGGTCCCCGTGCTCGGAGACATCCCCGTCCTCAACTTCTTCTTCAAGAGCAAGGAAACGGTGAAGGAACAGACGAGCCTGGTGTTCATCGTCACCCCGACCTCCTACGATCCCACCGATCGCGCAGCGACCGGCCGCCATTCGAACCGCGTGCATCACTCCCTGAACCTCACCCGCGATCACGAATGGGTCGACCCCTTGAACCCCGGCCCGGCCCACGAACCGAACCTCCGCCGGGCCATCCGCGGGCTCCAGCCTGAAGAGGCTCCCTACTACCCGACGCCCGAAGAAGTCGAGCAGGCAAGGATTCACCGCGAAGCGGTTTCCGCCGGTGAGAGCCGTCCACGCTTCAGCCGCGCGCGCCGGTGAGCGATGCCGGCCCCGCCCCCATGAGCGCTTCCTCCATGTTCACCCATCACGATCCGGCCCACACCGCCGAGATCGAAAAGCTCCGTGAGCAGTGCTTCGAGCAAAGCATCATCGCCCTCCAACGCGCAGGCCTGGCGGGCGAGCCCGAGATACGCAAGCTTGAAGAGCGGTTCCTGCTGGTCCCGATCGATCGAGATCCGGAGGACATCTTGATTCTGCTCGCACGAATGCAGGGAACGGAAGAGGAGCACCTCGGAACCGAGGTGGCGCGCCTGGCCCATCTCCTTTCCCCGGTGATCCCCTCGTGCCCGCCGCTCATTCCCTTTGCCGGGAAACTGATGGCACCCTCGGCCTTCTACGAGTCCTTCACCCTGATCCACGAGACTGCCCGCGCCTTGCGGAGCCCCGTGATCTTCGCCGAAGACACCGACGCGATCGGGGTGGCCTCCCTGAACCCGGTCGCTGCGCTGCTCCTTTCCGAAGCCATCATCGCCACAGTGAACAAACGCTTCGCGATCCGACCGTTCGTCACCACCGCCCGGCTCGACTACGACAGCTGGGTCTTCCTCACCCGCAAACACTTCGGCCTGTGATCGAGTTCGACGGCATCTCTTTCAATGAGCTGATCAGCAGCCACATCATGAGGGCGCTGGCCCACCATGATGCGCAGTTCACCGAACTGCCGCAGGACCAGGTGCCGAACCGCGTGACGCGGAACTGCTTCATGGCCGCGCTCGCCCGCATCAACGGCCTGCCCTTCTTTCCCAAGGTCGCGGAGTTCTGCGAGCCATCCCTGCACGCCTACTGCGATCCCACCGTCCTCACCCGCGGATTCTTCAGCCCCATCTGCATCAATGGCGACAAACTCATCGTCGCCCTCGCCAACCCCTGGAGCCCGCTTCCCGAGGAATACCTCGCGCCCCGCTTCCCGGACCTGGAGATCGTCAAGATCGTCACCCTCGCGTCCGAGATCAGCCGTGCGATTGAATCCGTCGCTTCCAGCTCCGGACCCAGCCGCTCGGAACTCGAGGCGATCGATGTCGAGGACCAGGACGACGACATCCACGACTTCGACGTCACCACCGACTACACCGAGCCGATGGCCCAGCTTGTGGCCACCATCATGGCGGATGCCGTGAAACAACGGGCGTCGGACATTCACTTCAAGGTCGAGAAGGAGGTCTTCTACTACACCTTCCGGATCGACGGAGACTTGCAGCCGAAGGTCGAGATTCCGATGAAACTCAAGGATCGCCTCGACGCGTTCCTGCTGAACCTCATGAAGCTGCCCACCGAGATCCGCAACACGGCTCCGGGCATCTCCGGCCGTTTCACGATCTCCTATTTCCACCGTCCCATCGACATCCGCTACGAGCGTCACCGTACTTACCGCGGCTATCACGCCACCATGCGTCTGCTCGACAAGGGCCACCTCAACGTGACCCTCGGAAAAGGCACGCTCGCCTTTGACGAGGAGACGATGTTCGAGCTCTACAAGGTGATGAAGATCCCCGCCGGGATCATCGTCATGTCCGGCCCCACGGGCTCCGGCAAGTCCACCACCCTCAATGCCATCCTGCGGGAACTGAACCGACCGGAGGTCAACATCCTCACGCTGGAAAACCCGGTCGAGGACGAGGTGCCGGGCATCACCCACTGCGACCTCAAAAGCGCCAAGGAGTTCAAACCGATGATCAGCTCCTTCATGCGGAGCGACCCCGACATCATTCTCATGGGCGAGGTGCGGGATATCGAGTCCGCCGAGCTCGCCATCGAGGCCGCCGTCACCGGCCACAAGGTACTCACCACCATCCACACCCCGCGCGCGTCGCAAATCATCGAACGTTTCGAGCAGCTCGGGATCGAGCGCTGGAAAATTGCCCAGACCCTCAAGGCCGCCTGTGCCCAGCGCCTGGTGAAAGTCCTCTGCCCCTATTGCAAGGAACCCCAGCCCGGTGTCGATGCCACGAATCGACGGGTCTTCTGCCTCGATGAAAGCTGGGCGTCGACCCCCGTGAACACCGCCAAATCCGGCGGCTGCTCCGAATGCCGGCAAACCGGCTACAGCGGGCGGACCGCCATTCTTGAGATCATCCCCATCACCCCGAAGATCTCCGATCAGCTCTCGAAGGGGGAAATCTCCCCTTACGAACTGGAAGTGAGGATCCAGGAAGAGGGAATCCTCCCCAACCTTCGCCGTAGCGGCCTCCGCCTCCTTCGGGAGGGAAAAACCGACCTCGCCGCCGTGTCGAAGGTCATCGACATGACCTACTCCGATGACTAGTTCCACCACCACCGCCCAAAGCGCCGCCACCGCTGCCAAGAAGGAAGGAAAGAAGTCCATCCTCGACATCCAGATCGGCGGAGCCGGCAAGGTGAAGCCCTTCAACAAGAAGGAGCTCGTCGGCGTTTTCCGCGGCCTCAGCTCGATGCTCCGGGCCCAGATCAACACCGCCGACGCCCTGAAGTACTACAGCCAGGGGCTGCCGAACAAAGTCATGGTCGATGCGCTGACCCAGGTCCGGGAAGACATCACCGCCGGCGTGAGCGTCCATGAAGCTTTCCGCCGCACGGGACGTTTCAGCGACATGGTCATCGGCCTCATCCAGGCCGGCACTGACGCCGGCCAGCTCGGCCAGGCCTTCTCCTCGCTGGCTGCGCGTTTCACCTCGGAACTCTACTTCTCCAAGGCCATCCGCAAGGCGACCACGATGCCCGCAGTGGTGATCGGCATCCTCTCGGGAGCCTTCATCGTCTCGCAGGTGAAAATCGTGCCCCAGGTCGAAGAAATGCTCGCCTCGGTCCGGCAGGAGCCGGAGGGCCTCACCGCGATCTCTTTCGCCATCGCCCACACCACCCAGAATGTCTGGCCCATCGTGGTCGCGATCATCGTCGGCACCATCGTCGCCATCTGGCGCTCGAACCAGCTGCGGAATTTCATCCTCGGCCTGCTGATGTCGAAGTGGCGCCTGCTGCGCCTGCTCATCATGAGCCTGCGGCAGATGACCTTTCTCTCCACCCTCAGGCTGCTCCACGCGAACGGCATCAACCTCGCCAAGGCGATCCGCGTGTCCGCCAACAGCGTCAGGGGAACCCCCCTCTACAACGAGCTCCGCGACGCCGCGGAGAAGTACGAGAAATCCGGCGTGCCGCTCTCGACCGCATTCTCGAAATACACCTCGGTGGACACCCAGGTCGTCCACATGCTGTCGATCGGCGAAAAATCCGCCTCCCTCGACAACCAGCTCGAGATGCTCTCCACGATGTATGAGGAAGACGCCGAGAACCACATGAGCGCTTTCACCGCGATGGTGAACTTCATCGTCCTGCTCATCGCCGTCGGCCTCATCGCCGCCGTCTTCATCGGCACCTTCCTCCCGATCTTCCTCATGGGTCCGAAGATGATGAACGCAGGGATGTGATCCCGACCCGATCCCAAGGCACCGACCCATGCAACTCACCCGATTCGATCGCTGGCTCAGGAAGAAATTCGTCTACCAGACCCACCTCTACGCGTTGCGTCGCCCGGACGTGATCCCCGCCAGGGTGCGCGTGGAGGAGCTGCCCGAAGTCCCGGGGCGGCAGTACCACTACAAGTTCATCACGAACTCGGAAAAGGCGGTCGAGGCCCTCATCCAGATCTTCACCGAGCACAACCAGATCTACACCACCCGCATCGTGGACCGCCACGCGTGGTACGTGCCTCTCATTGCCCCGAAGGGTAAATCCGCCACCTGGTGGGTCGTCTGGGCGGTCCTTTCCCTCATTCTGGCTTCGACCGTAGGCACCGCACTCCTCGCCCTTTGGAGGAATCCGGACTTCCAGAAGAACCTCGAAGGAGCCTTGGAAACCTTGAAAGGGTAGGTGATCGCGGCGGATTTCTTGCTTTCCTTAAATACTAGGACAGCCTAACTTGCGCCAAGTCATGAGGCATTCTGCTTCCCATCTTGCGCCCCGGGGTTTCACGCTCGTCGAGCTGTCTCTGGTGATCGCCATCCTGATCGCCCTGATGAGCACGGGCATGTTCTTTTCCACGGCCATTGAAAAGTGGCGGGCCGGCAAGGAGGCCTCGGAGGTGCTTCGCGGCGCCTACGTCGCCCAGCGGATGTATCTTGCCGACCATCCGACCACCGCGGTCAGCTCGCTGACCCGTACTGCGATTCTGCCCTACTACCCGAACCGCCCCGCGACCTTCCCCCAGATCGAGGGATTGGATCATCAAGCCCGGGACATCAAGGTCAGTGTCTCTCCCCCCGTCATCGTCAACGGCGATGGATCCACCTACGATCCGTCCGGAAAATCGAACGACGCGCTATGGGACGTGGGAGAATGAGTTTTCCGGGAGTTCTGGTGGCATGGTCCTTCATGTCGTGTCTGGCCATCGCCAAGGCCGAGGATTTCCGCCACATCGGTGATTTCACGATCCAATCCCGGATCAAGGTCGCCGAGGGAAAGGTCATCCGGATGCCGGTGGAACCGCTGGTGCTCAGCGCGTTCACCGACGGCATGAGCGTGCGCCTCGCCACCGCAGGGGCACCGGAATCCGCCAGCGAATACACCATCTACCGTTCCGATGGCATCGGCCGCCAGCGCGGCGAGCAAGGCGCTCTCGAAGTCCTGCCCGGCGTGCAGGCGACCTGCCAGATGGGCGGCGTGTTGCGGCAGTTGCGGCTCACCGAGGAAACGCTGACGATCACCAGCTTCCCCGGTATTTCCAATCAAACGATCATCATCCACGCCGTGGCCACCGCTCCTCCGCGGGCCACGCCCATTTCTCAAGACGAAGCCCCCGTCGGTCTCCACCAACCCTGATGCGCCCTCTCCCGACCAGCCCGGAATCCCTTCCTGAATCCCACTCCAAGGCCTCCCGCCACGCTCTGGAGCTGGGCTCCTCCGCCATTGCCAGCAACCACCGCCGGTCCGGGGCGGGCTCCCGCAGCGCGTATCCTTGGCTGCTGATCGCCGCCACCTCGCTCGCCGGAGCGTTCTGCTATCTCTACCTGACCAAGCCCGTCATTGCCGCACCTCAAGCGACGGCTCCCCCATCGTCGCCTGGCGTCGAGGAGGCGGAGGCGGCAACGTCCCCGCCGGCTCCGGCCAAACCCGAAGCGGTCGCCCCCGCCACCCTCTCCAATCCGGATGCCTCCCCCTTCGAGGAAACCGTTCTCAGGATGCAGCACGTCGTCCTCGCGACCGGCCCGCAGAACGAGGACCTGGGCCGCCTGACCATCGAAGTCCCCGTCGCCTACGAAAGCGGCACGATCCGCTGGAGCCGCGACGACGTGGCGCTCGCCCGGTCGCTCCTTTCACGCATCGATCAACACCGCGCCAAGACCCTCGCACTCCGCGAGGAGGCCGTCTCGCTCATCACCGAATGGGACGATCTGATGATTCGTTCGATTCCCGAAAGCGCCCTGCGCGCCGACAGCCCGACCCTGCCCGAAAACCAGGGGGCCGGAACCGCCGACCAAGCCGGTTTCAAATCCACGGAAACCATCGAAATCAACGAGCGATGAGATCCCTCCTTTCCCTATTCCTGATCCTGCCCGCCATCGCGCAGGACATCGCGCCGAAGGACTCGGAGCGCGATCCGATTCTCAGCAACCTCCTCCTCAAGGAAGCCGAGGACGAGCCCGCCACCCTGACCGCCAAAGACGACGCCCTGCTGGTCACCGGAAGCCCGCCACCCGAGGCCCACCTCGTGGAAGCGGAGGAGGCACCTCCCGCCGAAACCGCGGAAGCCCCTTCCTCCGAAAGCAAGCCGACCATCCCGGAACCACCTCCCGAATCCGCGCCGGAATCCACCCCGAAGGGCCCGCGTATCACCGTCCAAGGCGGCACCTCGGATGCTCCGATCAGCGGCGAGCGGATTGCTCTCAAAGCCCCCTTCCAACCCAAGGTTCTCGGTCACCCTCCCGTCGGCTGGAGACTCAGCGAGGCCGATTCGGTTCCACCCGTCGAAGAGGAAGTGACCCTTGCGAATGGCTCCAAGGTCCCTCTTTCCATCCGCCCCTACCTGCTCGTGCCGGACGCCGATGGTGACCGCTCGTTCGCGCTCATGGAGCCGGGCTTCGAGGGCTCTCGGGGCTACGCCCAAACAGGCACGGTCGGTGCCATCCTCGCCGATTCCATCCACCATCTCGATAGCGATGTGGACCGACTCGCGGCCGCATCCCGCCGGCTGACCGAACTTCTCGACTCCCTCCCCGCCGCGCCTCCCACCCCTTCACCTGCCGAATCCCCATGAAAGCGGACCTCATTCCCATCGCATGCAGTGCGGCCATGGCCATCATGGTCGGTGCCGCCGCTTCCCACTTCGCCACCGTGCGGCAGATGGTCGATCTCGCCCAACTGGAGGCCTCACCCCTCGCACCCCTTTCATCCCCCTCTTCCGAGCCAGCGGAATCAGGCGAACTTCTCGACCTCATCGCCCACCTCCAGGAGCAGAATCACCTTCTGCGTGCGAACATCCGGTCGGCGTCCCAGGGAACGCCGCATGCCGACGCCGAGACCGCGCCGCTGCTCACCACCGCCGATGCCTCCCCGCGCGACCTCCAACGCCTGCTTTCGGAAATCATCGCCCAGAACCGCGAACTCCAGACCAAGCTCGCGGAGACCAACCGCGACGTGATGGCGCTCGAGTTCCGCGTCGATTCCCACTCCGAGCAGTTCCGCCCGCTCAATCTCGAATACGGCACCGATTATCCCGTGGCCTCACCCGTCACTTCACCGGACGTTCTCGACGACATGCGCAACGACATCGGCGTCCTGCCGCCCCTGGACGAGTCCGATTACACTCAGTAATACGGCCGCAGCATCAGGTAGCAGACCGGCCCCGTCACCGCTACGTAGAGCCACAGCGGGAACACCCAGCGTGCCAACCTGCGGTGCACTTCGAAACGATGGGTCAGCGCCGCGATCAGCGTGAACAGGATCGGCGGAAAACTCACCGCGGCCGCCACGATGTGCGTGATCAGCAGGAAAAAATAGACGGCCCGCATCCCGCCCTCGCCCGCATACCGCGTCGGGTCGTTGGTCAGGTGATAGGCCACATAAGAAAGCAGGAACAGCACGGACAAGCCGACGGCACCCAGCATGGCCGCCCGATGCGCGGCCACCTTGCCCTGCTTGATGAAAATCAGAGCCATCACCAGCACGAGCGCCGCCAGTGCGTTCACCGCGGCATGAAACGGAGGCAAAAACGACGTGCTCCAGCCCTCCGGCAAATCCAGCCGCACCCGCTGCATCACCGCCACCAGCGTCAGCACCAGCGCGGAGACGATCCACGCCACCACCTTCAGTTTCGAGGCCAACGCCTCGTTCGCCGGCCGCGCCAGCCACTCGCTCCGTTCGTTCATTCCGCCAACTCCTTTTCGATCCGTTCGTGCAGCTCCGCCTTGAGCCGCTCGTAAAGCTCCGGGTCCCGCTGCCGGCCTTCGTCACTGCGAGCATCCGCCAGCGGCCACTTGCCCACCACGTTCAGATCGCGATCGATCAGCAGCAGTCCGAGGTCGTGCGCATAGCGTCCGTTCGACTGGATATCCAACGGGTCCTTGCGCTCCCGGATCTCGAAAAATCCCAGCTTCTCTTCGAGAAACCGGTGCGTCTCCTCCGCATCCTCCGCCCGCGCGAACCACCAGCTCTCCGGCTCCGCGCCAAGCGCTTCACCATACGCCTTCAGCTCGGCCAGACCGTCGGTTTCCGGATCCACCGAGATACACACCATGCGGAAATGAGGGTTGCTACGGTAGCGATCGTACAAAGCCTTCAGCTCGGCCCCGTTGCGCACCGCGCAATGCGGGCACACCGCGAAAAACTGGGCCAACACCGTCACCTGCCCCTCCAGGTCGGCCAGCTTCACCTTCTCCCCGTCCTGCCGGGTCATCTCTAGATCCCCATCGATCGGGAAAAACGTTTCCACCTGCTCGGTCCCGACGTCCTTCACCAGCGGAAGCTCGGTCTCCGGCACCCGATTGGCGATCGTGATGAAAAACACCACCATCGCCACCGAGGCGAGGGCGACGATTCCGTAGATGGCTGCGATTTTGCCCTTCATGATTCCCCTTCCTTCTCCTTGGCAGGCTCCTTGAGCAAGCCGTCGATCGTTTCGAAAAGCAATTCTTCCAGCGCCTCCACGTTCGACGTTCCGAGCCCCTCCGATCTCCCCTCCGCATCCCATCGCGCGGCCTGCTCGAAATCGAAATCCACCTGGTTCCGGTAATTCAGCTCCTTGCCCGAGGGCTGGCGCGCCCGCACCGTCGCCTTGCGGATGTGCCGGTCGCGGTCGATCACCACGATCGAGGGGTCATACTCCCACACACCCTCCTTCTTCGCCGGGTAGAATCCCGCCTTCAACCGGTTCTTCAGGAACTTGTGCAGGCTCTCCTCCTTGGCCCCCGCCAGCCACCATTGCGGCAGCGTGGCACCAAGCTCGTCCGCATATTTCTCCAGCTCCGCGGGTGGCTCGTTTTCCGGATCCACCGTCAGGTTCACGATGTGGAAATCCTCCCGGCCCGCATACCGTTCCGCCAGATCCGCCAACACCTTCCGCGTCGTCTTCCAGCCGTCCGGCTGGGAAAAGCTCACCGGTGAAATCACCCACACGTCCCCTGCCAGATCGAGCAAGCCGGCCTCGCTCTCGTCCTGACGCCAGACCTTGAAGTTCCTGTCGAGCCGCGCGATCAGGGCCGGCCGGTCGTCCTTCGCCGCCTCCGCGGCATGGCGATTGTAGGCGAAGAGCACCATCAGGCCACTCACGGTCATCAGCACCAGCAGGATCAGGCCGGTGCGACGGAGTTTTTTCGGATCCCTCTCCGCGGGCTCGAGGTGGGCGACAGGGCTCTTCATCGGGCCGCGGAAACTAGACTACCCCCACGCGAACGCAAGACATCCCAGCTCGATGGGCAGGTACAACAGCGTGGACAGGAACAGTTTTCGAAACGAACCCCGCTCGCCATCCCGCATGAACCGCCCGGAAAGCGCCGCCAGCATCAGCCCCATCAGCACGCCCGCGCCCAGCGCCACCAGCCCCGGCACGCCCGGAGTCCAGCCCGCCAGCCACGGCCACAGCGGCAACGCCGCCAGCACCAGCGAAAACACCGCGCTCAGCAAGGCGCACTTTTTGCCACTCACATCGCCGTTGCTCCACATCTTGTAGCCCGCCGTTTCGTACTCCTCCCGGCACAGCCACGAGATCGCCACGAAGTGCGGCAACTGCCACAGGAACAGCAGCGAAAACAAAAACCACGCGCCCCAGTCGAGCCCGTGGCCCGGCACCGCCGCCCAGCCGATCATCGGGGGGATCGCCCCCGGAATCGCACCCACCAGCGTGTTCGTGCTGCTCCAGCGCTTCAGCGGCGTGTAGATGAAAACATAGGTCGCCACCGTCACCGCCGTCAGGATCGCCGTCAGCGGGTTCACCTTCGCGGAAAGATGGATGATCCCCATCGCCGCCAGCATCCAGCCGACTCCGAACGCGAACAGCGGATCCATCCGTCGCGATGGCAGCGGCCGGTCCGCCGTGCGACGCATCCGCGCATCCAGGTCCACCTCCATGAGCTGGTTGAAGGCCGCCGACCCGAAAGCCGCCAGCCCGGTGCCGATCAGCGTGTTGGCCAGCAGCAGCCAGTCGATCGGTGCCCCCTTCGAAGCCAGCAGGAAGCCGAAGAACGTCGTGATCAGCACGAACACGTTCAACCGGACCTTCATCAGGACCATCAGGTCCTTCCGCAGTCCCGGCTTCGTGTCCGCCGCACTCGTTGACGTCTCTTCGCTCATGGATTCCCGCTCACTTCACGTAATCCTTCCGATAGTAGATCTTCACGAACCGCATGTCGCGCTCGCTGTCGTGACCGTGCTCGATCACCCCGTCCGGCTCGGCCGCCACCTTTGGCTTCAGCCGCACCTCCACGCCGGTATCCAGCTTCATCACCGATTTCATCAGCTTTCGCGCCTTGCTCACCTCGCGTTTGGAAATGGAGAACTCCTCATCGAGCTTCACCCCCTCGTCCTCCTCCAGCTTCCGCCGCTGTTCGGCGAATTTCGCCTTCGCCTCCGGCGTGCGCAGGGCCTGCTCCTCGAATTCCTGGAGCGAGAATTTCTTCTTTCCGTCGAAGTACGAAAGCGCCTCGTTCGCCGCTTTGTTCGACTCCCACGGCGGCGAATCGTCGCCCCCCTCCGCCTCGCTCCTCGGCTCCGTGGCCACCGCCGCCACCGCCATTTCCGCCACCCGCTTGGAAAACAGGTTGTCGTCGGCGATCGGCACCACGCCCAGGAAATCGCGCACCCAGAACCGCGACTCGTTGCCCGCCCGGTCGAAGGTCAACACGTAGAATCCCTTCTCCTCGAAGTGCTCCAGGATCAGGCAGCCCTTGTCGATTTTCTCCGGGTGGATCCCCTGCTCGGTGTGCAGCTCCAGATCGCCGTCCTTCGTCGCGATGCTCAAAAAGGGCGTCACGCTTTCCGACTTCAGAATGCACAACGCGCGCTTCGTCACCCCGTCCCACTTGATTCCCTCGATCATCGCCACGCACAGGTCGCCCGACTTGATGTTCGGGTGGTTCGACTTCGAGTAGAGCCGCGTCGCGATCGCCTGTCCGTTTTCCAGCAACGAGCCCGGTTCCGCGAAAACCGTCTTCGCCACCTGGTTCATCTCGTGTTTTTCCAGCGCACTGTGGTGCTGGAAGCGCTGGCCTTGCAGCGACCGGAACGGCCGCGTGAAAATCCCCGAGAGCAGCCCCTGATCGTCGGCATCCACCTCGAACACCTGCTTCGACGTCTGCAAGGGCTCGTCCCGCGACGGATTCCCCACCTTCGCCAGCACCAGGCCCGCGATGCGGGCATCCTCAAATTCCAGTCTCAACTGCACGCGCACCCCTACCGGCCCCCACCCTCCGGCGAAAGGGAAATCTGGAGCCGGCGTGGCGGGGAAACCATGACCGTCATTTCCTCCGTGCTCCTCTGCTGCGTCTTCGCCGCCGTCGGTGCTTATGGGGCACAGCCGTCGGGCCTGCCGAAGGCCGATCCAGCCAATAAGGAGCATGTGATCCAGCCAAAGGTGCCGGATATCACCCACAAAGTGGATTCCGACGAGCTGCGGGTGTGGTATCTGGCGAAGGGCACGCGATCCGAGGGCGTCCATGGAGCCCTCGTCCATGGAGCCCTGCGCGTGGAGGGAGATTGGGTCGAGAGAACGGAGATCGGGGAGTCGATCACGTGCAAGTCGGGATGGCTGCCGAAGGACCTTTCGACGGTGTTTCCGAGCCGGGCGAAAAAAACCAGCCGGGAGCGGACATGCAGCGACCGTGATTTTCCAAAAGCCACAGTTTTGCCAACGTCCGCCTGCGCTCCTCACTTGCCTGGCGCGGCTTGAGCTGGCCTGCTGGGACTCATGAAAGTCGCCGTCTTTTCAACCAAACCCCACGACCGGAAGTCGTTCACGGAGGCGGATGCGGGTCATGAGTTCGTGTTTTACGAGAACCGTCTGCGGAGCGAAACGGCGGGCCTGGCGGAAGGTTGCGAGGCGGTGTGTGCGTTCGTGAACGACGAACTGGATGAGCCGGCGTTGGCCGGGCTGGCGGCGTGCGGGGTGAAGCTGGTGGCACTGCGCTGCGCGGGATTCAACAACGTGGATCTGGCGGCGGCGGAGAAGCTCGGCATCCGGGTGATGCGGGTGCCGGAATACTCACCGCATGCGGTGGCGGAGTATTGCCTGGGCCTGCTGCTGGCGGCGAACCGACACATCCACAAAGCCTACAGCCGCGTCCGGGAGGGGAACTTCGAGTTGAAGGGACTGCTGGGCTTCGACCTCCACGGCAAGACGGTGGGAGTGGTCGGCACGGGGAGGATCGGGCGGATTTTCTGCCAACTGCTCAGTGGCTTCGGCTGCCGGATCCTGGCCTGCGATCCCTACCCGCAGAAAGACGCGATCGACGCCGGGGCGGAGTATGTGGAGCTGGACCGGCTGCTGGTGGAATCGCACGTGATCACGCTGCACTGCCCGCTGACGCCCGAGACGCATCACCTGATCGATGACACCGCGCTCGCGCAGTGCCGGGACGGAGTGCTCTTGGTGAACACCTCGCGCGGCGGTTTGGTGGACACGGAGGCGGTGATCCGGCATCTGAAATCGCGCAAAATCGGAGGACTGGCACTGGATGTGTATGAGGAGGAGTCGGGAATCTTTTTCGAGAACCTGAGCGACGAGGTGATCGATGACGACGTGCTGATGCGCCTGATGACTTTCCCGAACGTGCTCGTGACCTCGCATCAGGCGTTCTTCACCACGGAGGCGCTTGAGAACATCACGCGGGTGACGCTGGGAAATCTCGATGCTTTCGCCCGCGGGGAACCAGAGGTGGAAACCGAGGTGAGGAGAGTGGACTGAAACGCGGAGGCTGCGCGCAGGTCGGGGGAAAAAGGAGAAAGGAAAAACAGAGACGCCGAATTGCCGGCCTTCCCTTATTTGAAAGTAAGCTCAAAGCGGGCTTCGCCGTTGGGGTCCTTCTCAGGTTGGTGGATCCAGTTCACGCTCATGCTCTGGTATGCGCGCTTTTCGCCGCCGGTCCAGATCTCGAAATGCCCGCCGGGGCCGGCGATCATGTCGAGGCGTCCCTCGTAGGACTCCATGTCGATCCGAACCGCCGAGAAGCCGTCCTGCGTGAACTCATCGCCATCGACCATGTCCCAACCATCGAGCTTCTCCTTTTCGCCGCCGACGCGGATGAAATCGTAGCGATCGTCGCCGGTTTTATCCTCTAGCTTGTCCTCGTCCTTCTCGCGGTAGTGCAGGTTGGGCATCTTCGCCCTGACGCCGAACCTGAGCTTTTCACCCGCGAGCGTCCCCTCCTCCACCAACCGCCCGCCCATGCGGATGGTGGCGCCATCGATTTCGATGGCGACCTCGAAGACCGCGCCACCGGTGACGGTCCCTCGGTAGGAGATCTTTTCCGCCTCGTCGCTGGCCTCGGTTTGCGCCGCCCAGCCGTTCATCTCGATCTTTTTGGTAATGGGGCCGCGGCCTTCGCGCACGACCTCGATCACGGGGGTGAGTCGGATCCAGTTCTTGTTATAGATCGTCTCGTCGCGATTCTTCATCGGCATGAGATAGGCCTCACCCTCGCGATTGACGCCGAAGCGGAATTTCCTCGTCTCGTACCCGGCGAACCACCCGGTCCAAGGCTTGTCATCGAGCTGCGGAAGCATGTCGGCGTGGGCCAGACTGGCGAGGAGTAGCGAAAACACCGCGATCTTCATTCCGGCCAATCAAGTGCAGATGGCATGCCGTGGCCAGCCCTGAGTCGAAGCTATGCCTTGGACGGGCGTGGCGACTTTGCCACACTCGCCGCATGACTGCCGACAAGCTGGCGCGAGCCGCCGCACTCCCTTCTGGCATCTCCTCCGCTGCCCGGGCGCTGTGGCTGGCGCGAAACGGGAGCTGGGACTCAGCTCACGATCTCTGCCAGGAAATCGCGGGCGCGGAGGGTGCCTGGATCCACGCCTGGCTGCATCGGCAGGAGGGCGACTACGCCAACGCCTGCTACTGGTATGCCCGTGCCGGAAAACCGGCGTCGGCAGAGGACGCGCCGCTTGATGAAGAGTGGCAGGAAATCGCCCGTGAAGTCTGCGGCGGCTGACGGCGTTCACTCAAAGAACCCGTGCCCCTTTTCCAGCTCGCGGCGGTTGCGCTTCGTGGGCCTCCCTTGGTCGCCCTCCTTGCGGGTCGAGCGGGCCTCCCGCCACAACCGGCGGCTTTCCTCCACGTCCGGCGGCGTCAGCTCCTCGCAGGCGTCGCGGGCCTGAGGGGCAGCCACGCGGCGATCAATCAGCGCCAGCACCTTCACCACGCGGGTCCCCGGCCCTTCGGGAAACGGAAGTTCGATCGTTTCACCGCCTCGCAGCATGCTTGAGGCTTTCATTTCCCTGCCCTCGCATTTCACCCGCCCGCTCTGACATGCCCGAGCGGCGATTCCCCGGGTTTTGAACAGCCGGACGGCCCACATCCACTTGTCGAGACGCACGCTTTCCACGCCGGAAGGCTCTTCCGAAACCCGCTGGCGCTCAAGCACCTCCTTTCCCCGCTCCTACCTGCTGATAAGAACCCATTCTTTAATGTCCCGCAGAACGCTTGCGGGCCGCGCGGGAATCTCCTTACATCCGCCTTCGACCCGGACCTCCGGCTCGTTTCGCAAACCTAAAACTCAACCAACCATGGAGACCCTCGATTGGATTGTCATCGCCGCCTACTTCGGCCTCATCGGATACATCGCCTGGTGGTACGGCCGCCAACAGAAGGACACCACCGACTTCTTCCTCGCCGGCCGGAACGCCGGCTGGATCACGATCGGCGCCTCGATCTTCACCTCGAACATCGGCTCGGAGCACATCGTCGGCCTCGCGGGTCAGGGTGCCGCCACCGGCATGGCCATGGCGCACTGGGAACTCCACGCCTGGGTGCTCATCATGCTCGCCGGACTATTCGTCCCGTTCTACTACAAGTCGGGGGTCGAAACGATTCCGCAGTTCCTTGAGAAACGCTTCAATGCCCGCGCCCGCTGGGTGCTTTCGGTCGTTTCGCTCGTCGCCTACATCTTCACCAAGGTCAGCGTCACCGTCTACGCCGGCGCGATCGTCTTCAAGGCCCTCCTCCCCGAGGTGAACCTGACCATCGGCGGCATCTTCCTCGACGCCTTCTGGATCGGTGCCTTCACCACGGTGATCATCACCGGCCTCTACACGGTCTTCGGCGGCATGCGCGCCATCATGGCCACCTCCACACCTCAGGCGATCGTGATCCTCTTCGGCTCCGCCGTCATCACCTCCATCGGCCTCGCCCGCCTCGGCGGTGGCGAGGGCATCGGTGCCGGCTGGACGGAAATGGTCACCGCCGCCAAGGGCAACGCCGACAACTTCGCTCTCTGGCGCCCGCTCTCCGACCCGGACTTCCCGTGGCTCGGCGTGCTCATCGCCTCTCCGATCATCGGCATCTGGTACTGGTGTACCGACCAATACATCGTCCAGCGGACCCTTACCGCCAAAGACCTCGCAACCGCCCGCCGCGGTGCCCTCTTCGGCGGTCTGCTCAAGGTCTGGCCCGTGCTGATTTTCCTGATTCCCGGCATGATCGGTTGGACGCTCGACAAGAACTTCAACCGCGGTGCCGCCGACCCGATGGCCCAGCAAACCTTCCCCACCGACCTTTCGAAGGAAGAGGAAACCATGGCGGAACTCGCCCTGAACTCCCGCCTCCGCGAACTGAACGACACGGTGAACGACAACGGAGAGAAGGGCTTCTTCATCCAGCGCGAACTCCGGGACACCAAGATCGATGGCGAAACGGTCAAGGCCTTCACCATCCAGGGCGACCAGGTTTTCCCGACGCTCGTGACCTCGCTGCTGCCGACCGGTGTCCGTGGCCTGATCGTCGCCTGTCTTCTGGCCGCGCTGATGAGTTCGCTCGCCTCGCTTTTCAACTCCAGCGCCGCGCTCTTCACCGTGGACATCTACGAGAAGCTCCGTCCGGGCAAATCACAGAAGCACCTGCTGACCGTCGGCCGCGTCGCCACCGTGGTGGTCGTGGGCGTCGGCATGATCTGGATTCCGGTCATGGCCAAGGTCTCCGACGGCGGCCTCTACCAGTATCTCCAGAGCGTGCAAGGCTACCTTGCTCCGCCGATCACCGCCGTGTTCCTGCTCGGCCTGTTCTGGAAACGCACCAACGCCGCCGGTGCCGTCGCCGCGCTGGTGGTCGGCTTCTTGCTCGGCATGATCAAGCTGACGCTCCAGTCGTTCTTCGGCGCGGCAGAAGGTAAGATGAGCGACCCCGCCTTCCTCGCGGCCATCGGTGACTTCAACTTCCTCTACGCCACCGGCGTGCTGATGCTGATCAGCGTGGTCGTCATGATCGTCGTTTCGCTCATGACCCCGCCACCGACCGAAGATCAAACCCGCGGCCTCACCTACGGCTCGATCCACCACCTGGCCGAGGACGAAATCAAAGGCAGTTGGAATCTTGGCAACAAGGTGCTCGTCGGCCTGATCCTGCTCCTCGTCGGAGGCATGTATCTCTACTTCAGCTTCTGGCTGAAGTAATTGGGCTTCGCGATTTCCGAACCTCCCAGAGCCGGTCCATCTCGGACCGGCTCTTTTCGTTTTGCAGACGGGCTCTCCCGGTTAGCGTGGCCATCATGAAAACCCTGCCCGCCTTGATGTTCGCCACCTCGCTCGCCTCCGCCAGCCCCACTCTGGACTCCGTTACCCGGACGGTCGCCGAGGCACTTGAAACCTGGGAAGTCGCGGGTGCTGTGACGCTCGTTTCCGAAAACGGCGAAATCCGCCACCTCGCCGCGCAGGGCTATGCGGATATTGAAAACGAGAAACCGGTCGCCGAGGACACGCTGTTCTGGATCGCCTCCATGACCAAACCGGTGACCGCCGCCGCCGTGATGCAGCAGGTCGAGGCCGGGAAGATCGATCTCGACGCCCCGGTCTCCGACTACCTCCCCGCATTCAAGGAACTCAAGGGGCCCGACGGCAAACCCGCGAGCGTGACGCTCAAGCAATGCCTCACCCACACCAGCGGACTGGCCGACCTGGAGCCGGGAGAAGGCGCGGACCTCCGCACCTTGAAGGAACTCATCCCGCTGGTGGTTTCCAAGCCGCTCAATTTCACCCCCGGCTCGAAATGGCAATACTGCCAGTCGAGCATCAACACCGCCGCACGAGTCGTCGAAGTCGTCGCAGGGCAGACGTTCCCCGGCTACCTGCACGAGCATTTCTTCAAGCCGCTCGGGATGGACGACACTTCGTTTTACCCCACCGAGAAGCAGGCGGAACGGCTCGCCACCTCCTATGCCAAACAAGAAAACGGAGAACTCAAGCCCGCCGTCCTGCGCTTCCTCTACGGACAACCTGTGACCTCGCGGAACCGCTATCCGCTGGCCAATGGCGGGCTGTTTTCGACCGCCCGCGACTACCACCGCTTCTGCCTCATGCTCCTTGGAAACGGCGAGTTCGAAGGCCAACGCTATCTCAAGCCGGAGAGCGTTGCAATGATGTCATCGATACAGACGGATGACCTCGAAACCGGCTTCACCCCCGGCAACGGCTGGGGAATCGGTTGCTGCGTGGTGAAGCAGCCCCAAGGCATCACCGCCGCCCTTTCGCCCGGTTCCTATGGCCATGGCGGTGCCTACGGCACCCAGGCATGGATCGATCCAGTGAAGAAACGCATCTATCTCCTGATGGTCCAGCGGGCCAATTTCCCGAACTCCGATGGTTCGAACCTCCGCCGCGATTTCCAGAACGCCGCCGCCAAGGCTTTGGATTCTTCACGCGAAGGCGATTGACACCCCCTGCATATCCGCGGATTCCAAAGGGGCGCTCTTCCCGCCTATGGCTTTTCATCGCTCATCTTCCCCCGGCCCGCTTCGCCCTTTTCTCGTCTCACTCGCTTTCGGTGTCGCTCCGGCATTCGGCATCGTCGATACCAACAACAACGGCCTCAGCGACCTTTGGGAAAAGCAATTCAACTGGGGCTCGCTCTTTCCCGCATCCTTCCAAGCGGGAGATGATACCGATGGCGACGGCTGGACCAACGCCCAGGAAGCCGAGGCCGGAACCAATCCGAAGAACATCAAACCGCCCTACGGCATTGTCCGGCCGGCCATCACCTTCAGCCCGGGCAACTGGCCCCGGATCTCCTGGCCCCGCGTGACCGGCAAACATTATCAGGTCGAAAAGTGGACCTCTGCCTCCGACCAGTGGACCCTTTGCAGCGAAACCATTCAGATCTCCGGAAACACCTGTTTCAGTGAAATCGCCCCGGCGCTCGATGGACAGGGCCGGCAGATGCCGATGTTCCTGCGCGTCATCATTCAGGATCAGGACGGCGACAACGACACGCTGACCGACGCCGAAGAAGCCGCGCTGGGCACCCGCCCCGACCTCGCCGATACGGATCTCGATGGCCTCAAGGACCACGAGGACAACTTCCCTCTCGCCAACAATGTCCTCGCCGACCCCGATGGACAAGGCCTCGACGCCAGCCTCGATACCGGCTTGATCGGGCGCTGGGACTGCGAATCCATCAACACCTATCCCACCGGCAAAGGCGTGGGCGATTCCGCACCGGATGGCGTGGTCCACAACGCGGTCTCGGATGAGGACACCCTGACGATCGACACCACCGGCATGATCTCGAAGGGCGTGAGGTTCAATGACTGGGACGATTCCCTGGGCGCACCGGGATCCCTCTTCAGCAACCGCGTGTCGTTCTCCTTCTCCATGTGGTTCCAGTGCGAATCGAACACCATCCAGAACCGTGGTGCGCTGGTGAACCTGGTGGCACTCAATACCCAGTTCTCCAGCTATCCTCCGCTGATGATCATGGTCCAGCGGGCACCTTCTTCGGTCGCGCCCCAGACGATCATCGCCGCGGGATATCCTGCCCAGTCCGGTGGTGCATCGATCATGTGGACGGGCGAAATGATCGCCGGGCTTCGATTGGACGACGGCCGGTTCCATCATTTCTCCCTCGTGAAATCCGGAACCACCGCAGCGGTCTACATTGATGGAAATCTCGCGGCGACCGGCAGCGTCCCCAACCACTACACGTCGACCGCCAACGGCTACTTCAGCATCGGCAAGGCCGTCCCTGTGGCCATCCCCCAGACCTCCACCTTCCTCGGCAGTTTTGACCGCATGCGTTTCTACTCCCGGGCTTTGACGGGACTTGAGGTGAAAAAACTCTACGGTCAAGACAGCGACCGCGACGGCCAGTCGGACATCGTTGAAATCAACTCCGGCCGCAACCCCGCCCTCTGGGGCCAGTGATCTCCTCACGGAGAGCGGCTTTGTCGGCCACTCACCGTGCCCCCTTAGACTGCTGCGATTCATCGCAGCTTTCCCCCCGGGATCTCAGTCCCTTTCCCGGACGCCGTCGATTCATCGCCTACGCAAAGCGATGATAAATCCCCGCACTCCCAAAGCTGCGCCCGGGATGAATCGCCCCCGGCGCCATGGATCAAGCAACCACCTAACGGCGGCGCACCTCCATCATGTAGAAATACTTCGGGCGACCATCGAACGGGAAGATGAACTCGATCGGCGTGCCATCCCCCGGAATGGGCCCACCCTCCTCAACGACTTCCCAGTCGGATTCGTTAAGGGTTTCCGAGCCAAGCACACAATACTCATGCCCAAGGACCGTGTTTGGCACGAGCATTCGAAAGGATTCGCCTTCGGCGACCGAAACATCGAGCTGAAGCTCATCCGGAGAAATCGGATCCGACGGCACCGCGCGGGCTTCGTTCGATGCGTCGCTTCGCTCGAGGGGATTTCCGGCGCGAACGATGTAAAAATACGCCGTGCCCGCGTTCAGGCCGGACGTGTCGATGAAGTTCGGGGAAAGCAGCCCGGTGGCGAGCGGCAGGTAGGGCCCTCCGGTGGTGAGCGAACGCTCCACGCGGTAGCTCGCCGCATTCGGGCTTGCCTCCCAGGCGAGGTCGATTCTGGAGGCCGAGACCGGCGTGGCGAACAAACCGGACGGTGCCGCCAGCGGCCCTAGCAGAAAGAGCTGGTTCACCGCCTCATCGCCGAGGGCAGCAGGATAGATTCGGAAGTCGTCCACCCGGCCGTCCAGATTGGCATCAGCGACATATTGGGAGCGTCCAATCCAGTTCTGATTCGTGCTGCCCAAGTCAGAGGGCTTGAGCGCGATGCCGCCACTACCGACGGCCACGCCGTTCACGTAAAGGATCCCGATCGAGTCAGCCAAGGTTACGGCCACGTGCGTCCACTCGCCGGAGGGAAGCGGTCCGGGGCCGTCGATCACCTGTTCACCAGCGCCGGTTGTGATGGCGAAACGGACGGCATTGGTAGCCGAGTTCCGCGGGGTCAGGAACATATAGTTGGAAATGCCGCTGCCAAAGTCGAACACACGCGACCAGCTCGGCACCGCCTCCAACTCGACCCAGGCCGAAATCGTGCATTCATCCAAGTCGGCGAGGACGCCGTTCGGAAGTTCGACGTGGGCGGCCGCGCCGTCGAGCTCGACCGCTCCGCCATATTTTCCATCGCTCCAGGAGGCACCGCCGGCAAGGGCCGCGTCCCACCCGTTGCCCGACGCATCCATGGCCGAGGTGCCACCGCCGTCGTCGAACTTGAGATGCAGTTCCGGGCGCGCTTCGCGGTCGAACACCACCGTCGTCACCGAGGAAACCGGCAGGGTCAGCGAGCCGCCGGTCAGCTCGCCCACCGACACGTAGGCATCGGCCTCGGTCGATTGGTGGACGGCGGAAAAGGCGGGGTCGAATCCCTCGATGTCCATCGCGACCTCAGCCGACGAGGTCTCGCTGCGATTGATGAAAACCGCGACGAGTCGCTTGCCGTCGGGGGAGCGGTAGGCCGAAGGCAGGACGTTCGGATCGGTCGACTGGCTGGCGACCCTCTGGAATCCGGGGCGGATGTGATAGGAGAAGTGTTTCACCGACCAGTAGGCCGGGTTCAACCAGTAGCCGTCCTCGGTCGTCCAATTTCCGGGGTTGAAGGGGTTTTCGATTTCGACCAGTCCGATTTCCCCCGGCCAGATCAGGCTCCAGTGGTTGTAGCCGCTCACGCCCTCGACCGCCATCAGGTTGTGGATCAGATTGGCGCATTCGATCAGGCCCTTGATGTCGCCGAACTCGGTCATGAACCTCGGTTTCTCTGGCACCACCCCGGCGATCGTCTGGAAAACAGGCTTGTAGCCGTCGGCCGAGCCGTCGGTGCTGCCGCCGTAGAGGTGATGGGCCGTCCCATCGTAATGGGCGGGGTTCATGGAGGCGATGTAGTCGCGGTAGGCCCCGGCGTTCCCGTAAAGTCCGACGCATCCCGGGCCGAGAAGTTTCGGTGGCGAGGACATGCTGGCCTCAAGCTCGGTGTGGACAGCCTCCAGGGCCAAGGCGTAGCTGGCGAAACTCGCCCCGTTCCAAGGTGCTTCCGTCGGATTGAAACGACAGGAATCGTAGTCCGCCGTCCAGTCCGGTTCGTTCTGAATGCTGACCCATGTCGGCACGATGCCGTGGCTGGCGTAGTCCTCCAGCGAGTCGCGCCAATAGTCAGCGAAGCCCTGATAATCGTAGTTCCCGCTGACCTGAACGAGGGTTCCGCCGTTGCCGACCTCGCCATTGCTCTTCAGATAGGCCGGCGGCGACCACGAACTCATGAGAATCGGCAGGGAGTTGCCCAGACGCTCGTGGGCCTCGGACACAATCTCGTAGGTCTCCGTGTCCTGACCATCCGTGCCACGCCACCAGTTGCCGAGCCGGAGCATCGAAATGTTCAAGCCCGAGAATGCGTGATCCGCGATCTCCTCCCACGCCGGGTGGGCCGGAAACCAGCCGTTGTAGAAGCACACCGCCCCGCCGATGCCCTCGATCGTTTGGAACGTCGTCCCTGCATCGATGGTCGCGGCCACGGGGCGCGGCGTATCCGGGCCGTAGCCGTCGAGTTGCTCCACGGAGAACGACACCCCGGCTTGTCCGAAGGCGAACTTGTCGATCTCCAGGCCATCCTCGCGCGCTCCGATTTCGAACACCTGTGTCAACGCATCCGCAGGGACGCCGAAAGTCACGCCGGATTCGGGGTCATTGTAGCGGGATAGATTGACCCATTTCAAAACCCCGCCCGCCGCCGGGCCGCCGCTGCCGACCACGTCGCCGGGAGCGGTGAATCCAGTGGCGTTCGCCAGCCCGTTGACCGTGATCCACGCGTCGCCGAGCGTGGGCGATTTCATCCCGAAGCCGCTGCCGTAAAAGAAGCTGTCGTTCGAGTAGGCATCGGGCTCGCCGACCCGGACTCGGGCGTAGAGTTCGTAGTCGCCGGCAGCGGGAAAAGTCACACTATAGCTGGCGGTTCGGTTGGCCGAGTCGGGCTGGGTACCGGTGGACGTGGTTCCGATCGTGATGCCCGGAGCACCTCCGCTGGCCGACGCCGACCAATCGCTTCCGAGGTTGCCCGACTCCGCCTCGAAAGAGACCAAGGGGGTGGGACTACTGCCGGCCTCGAACTGCCACCAGTTGATATTGAAGAGATATCCCGATTCACCCGTGAATACGAGATAGAGATCGTGAATTCCAGCCGCACCGCTGACCGGACAGGACACCGTCGTCCATTCCTGCCATCCACCGTTGGGCGTGATCTCGCAGCTGCCGACCAGCGGACCGTCGATCGCACCAAGGCGCAGCTCGAGGTTTCCGCCGACTCCGGCGCTGGCAACGCGGGCCGTGAACTGCTCGGCACCGGCACCGAAATCCACCCCTCGCAGGCAAACCCAGTCGCCATTCTGGATGAAGCCAAGGTTCAAGCCGCCCTCGGAGCAGACCTCGTTGTCGACTCCGAACTGCGCGTTCAGCGTCTCCGCCTCGACCCGGACGTAAGGGTCGAAGTTCTTCAGCTGCGGCAGGCCGTCGGGCGTCGGCACCACCGGTTGGATGGTCCCGTCGGGATTGTAAAAAAGACGATCGAGACAGATGTTACGGTGCTCGGTGTTCGAGACTCCGTCCTGCGTGGCCTGGTAGCGATTGTGATAGACCGCATACCACTCCCCTTGGAACGTGAAGAAGGTGTGGTGATTGTTGTTGCCGAAATTATCCGGCGGCTGGGGCAAGGCCACCCCCTGATACTCGAAGGGACCGAGCGGGCTCGTTCCCCTCATGTAGCCGATCTGCGAGGAGGGAGTCGGCGGCGGGTCCGTATAGTCGTCGTTGTAGTTGTCCGCGTAGGACAAGTAATAGACCCCCTCGCGCTTGTGCATCAGCAGCGCCTCGAAGAAGTCGGGGAAGTTGATCGGCATCGCGGAACCGACGGTGTCGTACATGTTCGGCTCCAACAGGATCACGCGCGCCTGGTTCTTGCTTTCGCCGCCGAAGTAGAGGTAGGCCTGCCCATCGTCATCGACGAAGGCGCACGGGTCGAACAACCACGCGCTGTCCCCCCCCGGCGTGACGCCCCGCCGCACGACGAGATCGCCCTTCGGATCGGCAAACGGACCGGTGGGCGAAGCGCTGGTGACCACTCCGACTCCCAGCCCGGCGTCACCGAAATACAGATAGAACTGGCCGTTGTTCCTGACGACGGCCGGAGCCCAAGCGGTGCCGGTGTACCAAGGCAGATCGTCGGCATCGAAGACCACGCCGTGATTCGTCCAGTTCTTGAGATCGTCCGTGGAGAAACAGACGATCGAATCCATGATATACCCCGTGTCCTCGCCGTTCTCCTCGTCATTCGAGCAATAGACATAGAGGCGTCCGTCATGTTCCACCGCGGTCGGATCCGCCGCGTAGTGTTGGGACATGATCGGATAGTCGGCCCGCAGTGTCGCGACCGCCAACATCCAAGAGACCCAAGCGACAAAGCAATGGACGCGACGGACTCGCAAAGGATGGCTCATCATGGCGTTCATCGCTCGGAGGAGCGTCTCGCAGGCACTCGGTCCTCTCCTTTTCCGGATAACCGATGTCTCGAACCTCCCGTGCCCAGACAACGAATAGCTCGATCCGGGCTTGTCAGCCGGCCGAAAGCGAAAGCGACCCGCCTTTCCCCCATGGAAAGACGGGCGATGGAAAGGGGCCCGGGCCCTCCGATCAACGAAGACGGCGCAAGACAAGCAGGCTTATCCCGCCAAGCAACATCAAGCTGCTCGAAGGCTCGGGAACAACGTCCACATTGAAATTGTCCACCGTGAAGGAGAACTCGGTGCTCGCCGGCGACCCGAAGTCGAGGCCATTGAATCGAATCTGCCATTGATCCACTTGTTCAGGATTGAATCCGGACCCGTTCGTGTAGCCGAAAGGCGCATCGTTGATCGATTGGTCGAGGGTAAATGACACCGTCTGGGGCACACCGACGGAGAATCCGCCCGAAGGGATCGAGTAGAGACTGGCGGAGGGATCGCCTTCCGCATCGCCCTGCCCCGTCTGATCCTTGAGCCAGACTTCAATGCCGTTGCCCACGACGTAGGCGCTGTTGATCGTGAGGTCGAAGGTGACCGTGTAGTCCCCTTTGTTCGCGCTATTGTTCGGGCCGGGCTGGATGGTCGGGATGAAATCCCAGCCGGAGGCAAAGAAGCCGCCGCCGGCACTGGTCGTCGTGGTGTAGGTGGCAGCGAGACCGCCGCCACCATCCGCAACGAGCGTATTGGTTCCGTCACTGGCGACCGTGTAAGGCTCGGTCCTGGAGTCGAAATTGTCGGCGACCACGGTCGCCGAGTGTGCTGAGAGAGCCGTGGCTCCTAAAATACAAGCGGACTTCAATAGGATCTGGGTCTTCATCATGGTGTTGGGGGTTCGGATTGGTGGTTGGCGCTCGAATGCACCCGGCCGCGCTCGATGGGGGGGTAGCCCGGCATTTTGCATTCAACCCGGCTATCCAAGCGGGGAATAAACCGCTTTGCAAGCTAGAATTAATCATTTTATCCCATTCTCAATTCTCAGCCCCCCGTCGCCGCTGCCGGTTTCCCTCCCAAGGATCCGATTCGAACCTTCACAGGGCGATGATTCGTGACCGACCCCGTGGGAAAGGAACGAGAGTAGGCGGCTCCGATGAACCCGCGCCCGCCGGACCCGGCAAAGAGAAAGGGCCCGGACTTTCGTCCGGGCCCCGTTTACCGTTCGCCCTCCAGGGTCAGGGCCGAGTTCCACGGAGCTGGACAAACAAACGCCCATCCTCTGCGTTCGATATCGGCAGCTCCACGATGATCAGGTCGTAATCCGTGGTGGATCCACCATCCTCGGTGACGGTGACCGTTACCCCATCGGCATCGGGTTCGGAGCTGTCCGTTCCGATCGGAACCCCATTCCAGTTCCGGAGGTCGGTGCTCCAAGCGAAGCTCAGAGTGCTGTCCTCTTCGGAAGGATCATAGCGCTCGAATGTCACGACCAGATTGCTTGACTCCGAATCCTGATCGAAAGTGTAGAGATCGTTCTCGAAAGCCAGCGGATCTCCACCCAGTTGATACTCGAGCACGTTCGGATAGTCATCCAAGTCAGGATTCTGGGGCACCCCGTCGTTGACACCCGCGGTCAGACCGTTGTCTTCCTTCCAGTTGTTGTACTCTCCGTCGATCTCGATCGTTCTGATGCTGAAGTTGTCGACCACGAAGGTAAACTCGGTGAGCGAAGGCGACGCGAAGTCGAGACCGTTGATGCGGATCCGCCACTCGTCGATGGTGGGCGAAAATATCGCCGCCTCGTATCCATAGGGGGCCGTGGTACCCGGATTTTCCAGAGGCACGGTCACGGTCACCGTCTCGCCAGAGGCCGAAGGGGTGACGACATAAAGGTTGGCCGAGCGTTCAGCGAAGGGGAGCGGATCTTCCGCCTGATTCTTCACCCATACCTCAATGCCACCGGCGGGCACATAGCTGCTGGTTACGGTGAGGTCGAAAACCATCACGTAGTCGGTGAGGTTGGGGCTGGTGTTGCCACCGGCGGGGCCCGGCTGGATCTCGGGCACCCAATCGAATCCCGAAGCGAAGAAGCCGCCACCGTCCGGCGTCGTCACCGTGTACTCCAAGGCGTTACCGCCATGGCCGTCATCGACCAGTTGGTTCGCACCATCGGACGCGGCGACGAAGCTGGCATCCAGGTAATTCTCGAAGCCATCGGCCACAAAAACGACCGGGAACACCTCCAGAGAATCCGGGATTCCGTTGCCGTTGATGTCTCCCGGAATCGAGGCCGTGACGGACGGATTCGAACCTGCTTCGAACTCCTCTAGATTCGAGAAGCTGTCTGAATCCGGATCATCCTCCGCACCCCAAAGCGCGGAGTCGCCGAAGAAGGTGATTTCCCAAAAGTCAGGCAGACCATCAGGCTCGGAGTCGGAGCCAGAGAACGGGTCGTTCGGGTCGGTCAGGTTGTTGAATTCGATCAAATTGGTGTCGAGGTCGCCATCCGGATTGGTCGCACCGGTTTCGTCAAAGTCTCCGAAGTTCAGGAACTCCCAGCCATCGGGGAGATCGTCGTTGTCGAGGTCCGGGCTGCTGTTGGGATCGGCCGGATTGGTGAAGTAATCTTCTTCGTCGGCGTCCGATACTCCGTCGTTGTCGAAGTCACCGGCGCCGTCGCGAAGCAGATTGCCGAAGAAGGGCAGCTCGAAGAATTCGTCGTCCAGCCCGTCGGCGTCCCGATCGAACATGTTCGAGTTGGGATTGTTGGGATCGCTTTCCTCCTCCAGCTCGATGTCATCGTCGTCGAAGTCACTGTCGAAATCGGATCCCGCGGTGGCGGTGTTCAAGTCTCCGAAGTAAGCCATTTCCCATTGATCGGGAAATCCATCGGGCTCCGAGTCGGTGCGATCGATGTTGTCGGGTCCGAGGAGCTGGAACAACTCCCGCTCGGTCTCTGTGAGCGCCCCCGCCCAGATCCGGACCTCGTCGTAGGTCGCGGAGGCGGTGCTGTCGCCGGGGAACATGGATCGCCCGAGGTAGCCAACGGCGTCGGCCAAATCGGAAAGATCGGCATTGGTGACATACATCTCTCCCTGGAAGACCAAAAGCGGATGTCCGGCGGGCTGCGAGGTGGCTTCGGGTGCGGTCCACCAGGTGACCACCACGCCGCGGCTGCTCGGCACATCGGAATAGTAGGCCGGCACGATCGTCATCACGATGTGATGCGGAATCCCCACCTGGTAGGGTGCATTACTGTCGTCCACGATTGCCTGACCGTTCCAAAGCACGCGGTCGCTGTTCTGGTCCATACCGCGGGACCATGACATGGAGAGCGCCTGGTTGACACCCGGAGCCCCGTTGTCGCTGCCGAAGGCGAAGATCCGGCTCCAGTTGACCACGGCATCCTGGCTGGCCCAAAGCTCGATCGTCACCGGGGCGGGCACCGGAGATTGGAGCGACGTCAGGAGGTTGGCTCCCAAAGAGACATACTTGCTCGACGCGCGGGCGCCCCCATCGATCTTGACGCTGGTAGCCCCGAGGGTGGCGTCTCCGCCTGTTCCGGCGTTGGCATCCGGATCGGCGATCTGTGCGTTGGAGCCGCCGACCGAATCGTTCAGATCGCCATTGAAACTCCAGCGATGCTTGAGCAACGCGTGGGTCGGCGTCCAGCTGCCGTCGAACGGATCGGAGCCCGCATCGTGTTCGGAAAGATTGTCCGCGCCATCGCTATCCTCGTCGTCACCCGAGTCATCGACGCCGGGATCGAGCCCAACCAGAACCTCCCAGGCATCGTTCATGTCGTCGCTATCGATATCGGGCCAATCCGTCACATCGTCGGGAACCGTGCCCGCCGTCTGTTCGTCGATGTTCGAGACGAGGTCGCCATCGAAGTCGCTGGCGGGGGTTTCACCGAGGTCGGTCAGCTCGACGGTGCCGCTGTTGTTTCCGAAAAACTCGTCCTCGTAGCTGTCGTCAAATCCGTCGCCATCGTAATCGCCCGGAACCGAAGCCATGTTGGTCGGATCGGAGCCTCCATTAAGTCCGGCACCGGCGGCATACTCCCCGGAGTTCGTAAAGGCGTCGCCGTCCGGGTTGTCGTCCCCATCATAGAGATCGATATCCCCGAAAAACTCGACCTCCCAGGAGTCCGGCAGCCCATCCAAATCGCTATCCCCCTCCAGCACCGTTTTCAGGGCGAAATTGTCGATCGTGAACGAGAACCCGCTGGCCGGCGGGGAACCGAAATCGAGCCCGTTGATGCGAACCTGGATCGCATCGACGGTCGGATTAAAACCGGAACCTGCGGTGTAGCCGAACGGAGCATCCGTGGTCGGGGTATCGAGAACAAAAGTCACCGTCCGCGGCACGCCTGTGGAGAATCCGCCGACCGAGTAGAGAGTCGCCGATGGGTCCATTTCCGGGTCGCCCTGACCGACTTGATCCTTCAGCCAAATTTCGATCCCGTTGGCGGGAACGTAAGAACTCGTGACCGTGATGTCGAAAGAGACCTGATAGGCGGCCCGGTCGGTGCTCGTGTTGTCGCCATCCGGTCCCGGCTGGACGATCGGAACCCAATCGAACCCGGACGCGAAAAAGCCGCCTCCCGCCGGGGTCGTGGTGGTGTACGTCAAAGCGTTTCCGCCGCTCCCGTCGTCCACCAAGGCATTCGTTCCGTCAGAAGCGACGACGAAGGTCGGATCGACATAGCCGTCGAAGTCGTCCGCGGCGACCGGGACCACGAACTGGGCGTTGGCGATGGAACTCGCTCCAAGGAGGATAGACAGGGCGGGTAAGGTTTTTAACTGGGTTTTCATGGGATGGATGGTTGAAAGCATGGACGCCTCGGGGAGGCGGCATGCCTTGCTTTCCGAGGCAACGCTCGCCCTAGCGAGTGCTTGAGCCAGCGTCGCACCGAAAGGCCTGTGGGTTTCGTCATTGCAGGCTGCTGCCTACTCGTGGAGATCAATGAAGCTGTTCGTAATTAATCGTTCTATTTCAGATTGAACTTGAAAGTTAATGTGACCCTCCGCGAGCGCAAGAAAATTGTTCTCGACCAAGCTCTCGCGCTGCTGCCTCGAAGATTGGGTTCCTGCGCCATATCGGCTGGGAGGGCTGGAGACGAACCCGGCGCAGAGGAACATGGATCAAACAGCAATCCGCTGACCCTCCCCTGAAGCCAGACGAGAAATATTCCGTCATCGGATGCTCTTTTGGGGCTTTTTTCAACCCCCCAGCAGGACAGGTTATGAAACCCCTGAGTCCATTCCGATTGGCTCTGGTGGGTTCGATTAATGAACAAACGATCACGATTCAGGCCAGCAGATGAATCCAGAGCCTCCGACGGTGGGTGCTGCTTTCCATCACTGCGGCTGCTTTCCTGATGTGGCAGACAGCGTGGTTCCTCGGGTCGCTCGCGACGGGGGTCACATGCGGCATCAGGGTGGGCCTTGGGCCTTCCAGTGCTCTTATCTCGATCGCGGCGCGCTTGGGCTTTGTCGAACTCCTTTGGGATGCGTCCTCGAAGAAGAGCTTGCTCTACAGAATTCACCGCCTGCGGGAGCGCATGAGCCCGGCCAGAATCGAGACACGGAGGTTTCGAGCCGGATATGAACCAAGCTGCGTAAGGCTCCAAACCGAGGCCTCTGGCACGGGTGAATTGGCATGGCGGATGGAATCCGCCGCAACGCGGGGCTTCGCGGTCGGGCGGGCGGTCAGCCTTTCCTTGAAGCAAGCTGGCCGCAGCCCGCCGCCACGTCGATTCCGCGCCGCTGCCGCACCGTCGAGGGCAGCCCGGCGTCTTTCAGGATCTGCTGGAAATCGACGACCCGCCGCCACTCCGGAGCCTCACCGGCAAAGTCATCCGTGGGATTCAGCGGGATGAGATTCACGTGAGTGTCCATGCCGCGCAGCAACCCGACGATCTTCCGCGCGTGTTCGGGGCTGTCATTGACGCCACCGATCAGGGTCCACGCCACGAAGATGCGGCCCTTTTTCGCCGAATACTCACGCATCGCCGCCGTCAGCTCGGCGAGCGGCCAGCGGCGGTTCACCGGGATCAGTTTCCCGCGCTCCTCGTCGTCCGCACCATGCAGACTGACCGCCAACGAGTAGGATGCGGGATGATCCGCGAGTTTCAGGATCCCGGGCACGTGGCCCACGGTGCTGATGGATACCCGCGACGGGCCGATTCCCAGACCATGTGTATCGGTCACCACGGCAAGCGCCTGCATGGTGGCGTCGTAGTTGTGCAGCGGCTCGCCCATGCCCATCATGACCAGATTCCGGATGCGCTCGCCATGGCGCGCCGCCACCACCCGGGCGACCTCGCGGGCCTGCGCAGCGATTTCCCCCGGCGTCAGGTGCCGGGAAAAACCCATCTGCCCCGTGGCGCAAAACACACAGCCCATCGCGCAGCCGACCTGAGTGCTCAGGCACGCGGTGAAACGGCCGGGAAAGCCCATCAGCACCGACTCGATCTGTGCGCCATCGGCCAATTTGAAGAGAAACTTCGTCGTCCACCCGTCCCCGCTGATCGTTTCGGAAACCGTTTCCAGCCGGGTCAAAACGTCGGATTCCCGCGCGTCGAGCCAGCGTTCCAGCGGGCCGAGAAAGCGCTCCCGCTTCCCGGTGTGAAGCCACCGGAACAAGGTGGACGCGTGGACCGCATTCACGCCGTCCGCCGTCAACCGCTCACGCAGCTGGTTCAGCTCCAAACCGTCAAGGGCGTCGATCTGCGGGGCGGAAGGCATCGTCACGGCGGCGCAAACTGAGCGAGCCGGCGTCACTCTTCAAGCTTCATGCCGACATTGACCTGCCGGGTTTCGGGGGAAATCCTTCCGGCGATGTCCCTTCGCCTGCTGCTCGTCGTCCCACTCCTCGCCCTTCCGTCCTGCGGACTCATCCGCATGCCGATCAAGGTCGTCGGCGGCGTGGTGGAAGGAACCGCCCATGCCACCCGCGCCGCGGTCAATGCCCCCGGCAAGGCGATGGAAAAGCGCAAGCAACGCAAGGAAGCCGAACGCCGGAAACAGGAGGCCAAGGAGAAAGCCGCCGAGAGAGCCGACGCGGGCGCGGACGAAATCGCTCCGCCCCTGCCCGAGCCTGCTTTGCCCGAGCCTCCCGACAGTGAGCTACCTCTGCCCGAGTAAGCTTCAGCGGTCCGCCACAAAAAGCGTGTGCGAGAATTTCTTCGCCTGCGGGTAGGCTTTCGCGCCGACCGAGTCCACCAGCCGGAACTCCTTCTCCAGCAACGCGGCGAATGGCTTGTCGCGGTTCGCCGACCAGAACACGACCCGTCCGCGCGGGGACAGGGCCGACTTGATCCGGCGCAGTCCGCCACGGCCGTAGAGCCGGTTGTTTCCTCCGCTGACCAGCGCATCGACGCCGTTGTCCACGTCCAGCAGGATCGCATCGAACCCACCGCCCGAGGCCTTGCCGATGCACTCCGCCACATCGCCGGCGTGCAGCGTGACGCGGGGATCATCGAGACAGCTTCCGTTGACCTCACCGAGGTGGTCACGGTTCCACTCGACGACTTCCGGCAGCAGCTCCGCGACCACCACCTCGCCGTTCGGCGGCACCAGTTCGAGCACGCGTTTCAGGGTGAAACCGAAGCCCAGCCCGCCGATCAGCACCCGCCCCGCGCCGCGCTCGCAGCCGAGTTCCGCCAGCATCACCTCGGACGCCGTCGCCGTCGTGCTCATCAGCGTCACCCCATCGACCTTCAGGAAATACTCCCCGTCGTGCTCCTGGAGCAGCATCGGGAATCCATCGGGCGTGGTGGTCCGGGCGAGAACGGTGGTGGTTTTCATTCGGGCTTCTTCTCCCGCTCGGCGGGGATCGGCGCCGGCGCTTCCTTCAGCACCGCCTCCACGTCCGGCAGGGAAAGGCGAGGGTTCTCCTGCCCGGGATAAATGTCGAGGTTCTCGTTCAGCTCGTCCTCGGTGACGGGCGAGGATTTCACCCCACCCTCCGGCACCTCCATCCCGGCCGTCCAGACGATCGCGTTCAGCACCACGGTGCGGAAGCGGTCGAGCGCCCAGTTTTTATGGTAATGCCCGCCCACGAACCCGACGCCGCGGCCGCCATCATCCCGCCGCACACCCCACATCAGCGTCTGCTCCTTTCCCATCCCCTCGGCTCCGCGCCAGCTCCACATGTTGATGTAGCGGCGCATCCGGTCACGGGTCGGCACCGCGGTCACGAGGTCCAGCACCGCCTCGCGGTCCTCCTGGAAACGCATGTTGTAGTAGAATTCGTCGAAAGCCTCGAAATCCTCCGGCAGCCCGCGCGCGATCGGGTGATCATGGTTCACCTCCAGCTTCGCGACCCAGTGCGGGTTCACGGAGAAATCATCCTCCATCGTCGCGCCCACCCAGCTGCGTTGCCAGGCGTCGGCGTTCTCTTTGCTCGGGTGGACGGCGTAGTGCATGAACATCAGGCCCTTGCCCTGCTTCGCGAGTCCGTCGAGGAATTCCCACTCGCCCGCGATGCCCGAGGAGGCGTCGCAGTAGATCACGATCGCGTCCGCCTGTTCCAAAGTCCCGCGGGCCTTCACCGGCCAATCGGAACCCACCACCGTCGCCCGCACGTCGAGACCGCTCTCCTCGTTCAGCGCCCTCGCCAGCAGCAGGCACCCCGCACGGAATTCGTGCTCGCCCGAGGCATGGCTGCGATCGCCCGCAATGAAAACGATCTCCTTCTCCGCGGCCATTGCCGCACCCGCCAGACTCCCCGCCATCCACGCGCTCATCATCATTCGTTTCATGATCCCCTTGATACGCGGTCGGTTCCGCATCCTTCCAGCATCAAAACGCAACGGGCCCCAAGCTCGGGACGGAAAGAACCGGAGATGCAGGGGATGAACGCCGATGGGGTTCCAATCACCGGTCGTCTGGAAGGCTTCGAGGTGGTTCCCGGTTGGACCGGCAATCTTCCAGGCACGGAGAAGCTGAGGAAGACGGAGGTCACTGAGCCGGAAAACCTTTCATCCTGCCTTTCTCCGTGATCTCCGTATATCTCCGTCCCATCGGTGATGGAAAAGGCAGTTTGGGACCTGGATGTCTGGACCCCGTGTTCAGCTGCGGAGGAAGCGGAATGGCTGCTACCCATGATCCGCACTGGCCCGATTGACCTGCCTGAGCGGACCCGCGACCTTTCCAGCTCGCATTCCTTCCATCCCGGGTGAATATTCCACGGTCGAATCCCATCCAAAAGCGGACCATGAAAAACCATATCCTCCATTTCGCCGCCCTCGCCCTGCTTCCGGTGCTGGCCGTCTCATGCATGACCACCTACGACGCCTACGGCCGCCCGGTCCAAAGCGTCGATCCGGGTGCCGCCACGGCCATCGCCGTCGGGGCCGCCGCCCTTGGCGTGGCCGCCGGTCGCAAATACCGCGGGCGTGACGTCTACTACTACCACGGCCGCCCGGCCTACTACCACGGTGGCCGTCGTTACTGGGTGCCCCGCCACCATCACTGGTGATCCGCCGCTAGCCCGCACAGCACTTGCGCACCGGCCCGGAGCTTGTCGTCCGGGACGGTGTAGCACATCCGGAAATGGCTGTCCTTTTCACTGAACACCCCGCCCGGGATGACCAGCACGTTGTGGGCGATCGCCTTCTCGACGAAACTTGTCCCGGTGAAACCCTCCGGCGCTTTCGCCCACAGGTAAAACGCGCCGTCCGGCGGGCCGATCTCGAAGCTGTCGCCGAGTAGCCCGACCATCAAATCGCGCTTCGCCCGGTAGCGGTCGATGTAGGGCTCCAGCACCACCTCCGGAGCCGCCAACGCGGCGAACTGCGTGACCGAGGGCGCGCAGACGAAGCTGTATTGCTGCACCTTGGTCATCGCCCCGATCACGTCTGCCGGCCCGCAGGCATAGCCAAGCCGCCAGCCGGTCATGCCGTAGGCCTTCGAATGCCCCGCCAGCACCAGGGTGTCCTCGTAAATCTCGGCCATCGAAACCATCTCGGTGTAGGCGAAATGGCGGTAGATCTCATCACTGATCACCAGCACGCCGTGCTTCCGGCAAACCTCCGCCACGCCCTCCAGCTCGCTGCGCGAAAGAATGCGCCCGGTGGGATTGGCGGGGGAATTCAGGAGCAGCAGCTTGGTTTTCGGAGTGATCAGGCTTTCCAGCCGCTCCGGATCGATCCCGAACGCCGCATCGTAGGTATCCAAATACACCGGCACCCCGCCGAACAGCCGCACGAGGTGCTTGTACATCACGAAATACGGGTCCGGCACGATCACCTCGTCGCCTTCATTGATCAGCGCCAACAGCGCCAGGAACAGCCCGCCACTCACGCCGGAAGTGACCAGCGTTTCCGCCTCCGACCACTCGCGCCCGGTGAAAGCCTTCTCGTCCGCCCGCAGCATGTCCCGCAGCTCCGCGAGCCCTTGGGTCGGCGTGTAGGTGTTGCGCCCGGCATCAATCGCCGCGTGCGCCGCCTGCTTGATTTCATCCGGCACATCGAAGTCCGGCTGACCGATCGACAGGTTGATCGGGTCCTTCATCTGGCGCGCCAGGTCGAAGACCTTGCGGATTCCGGAGGCATCGATGACCGAAGTGCGGTGGGCGAGTCGTGACATGCGCGTTTCTCTGCCAGCCCCCGCCCCAGGACACAAGACGGCTTCCCGGAATTTGAAAGCAGGATGAAACGGCTCGAAAGGATGGGCAGGATAAAAACCGGACTCCGCCACTTCTCCCCGGTTTCCCTTCCCCAAACCCGCGAGCCGGTCTAGACCCCGCACCCCATGCAGCCACCCCGCCCCGGACAACGTTGGGTCTCCACCTCCGAACCCGCCCTCGGCCTCGGCATCGTGCTCTCCACCAGCGAGGGCCGCGTCGAACTGCACTTCCCCGCCGCCGAGGAAACCCGGCTCTACGCCCTCGATACCGCCCCGGTCGTCCGCGTCCGTTTCAAGGAAGGCGACGCCGTGGCCGACCACACCGGCCGCGAGTTCCGCATCACCGGCATCCGCGAGGAAAGCGGCCGCCTGACCTACCTCGATGGCAAAACCGAGATCCCCGAGGCCGCCCTGCTCGACACCCTCAGCTTCACCTCGCCTGAGGAACGACTGCTCGCCGGCATGTGCGACGATCCCGGCGACTTCGACCTCCGGCGCCGTGTGCTCGACATGTCCACCCAGCTCCGCCGCTCGCCCGCCCGTGGCTTTCTCGGCGCGCGCATCGATCTCATCCCGCACCAGTTCGCGATCGTCGCCGAGGCCTGTCGCCGCCCGCACCCGCGCCTGCTGCTGGCCGATGAAGTCGGCCTCGGCAAAACCATCGAAGCCTGCCTGATCCTCCACCACCTGCACCTCACCGGCCGCGCCGACCGCGTGCTGATCCTCGTCCCCGAGCCACTCATCCACCAGTGGTTCGTCGAGCTCCTGCGCCGCTTCAACCTGCTCTTCGCTCTCTTCGACGAAGCCCGCTGCGAGTCGATCCGCGCCCACGACCCGGAGGCGAACCCCTTCGCCGATTCCCAACTCGTGCTCGCACCCGTCGGCCTCCTTGCTGGAAATGACGAACTCACCCGGCTCGCCGCCGACTCCGGCTTCGACCTGCTGGTCGTCGATGAAGCCCATCACCTCGAATGGTCGCCAACAGAGAAATCCCCCGCCTACGCCGCGGTCGAAACCCTCGCCGCCGGCATTCCCTCACTGCTGCTGCTCACCGCCACTCCGCAGCAGCTCGGAGCCGAAGGCCACTTCGCCCGTCTGCGCCTGCTCGACCCCGCCCGCTACGGCGACCTCCGTACTTTCCTCGACGAAGCGGAGAACTATGGCGGCCTCGTCCAGCGGATCGAGTCCCTTCCCGCCGGCTCCGGCGAGGCGCGCGAACTGATCGACCGCTTCGGCACCGGCCGCGTGCTTTTCCGCAACACCCGTCGCCGGCTCGAAGGCTTTCCCCTGCGCCTGCCGCAGCTCCACCCCCTCGCCGCCGATCAATCCCCCTACACCTGGCTTGCCGAGCTGCTGCGTTCCCTTCCGGAAAACGAAAAAGTCCTGCTCATCACCGGCAGCCCCGAGGCCGCGGAGAAGATCCGCGAGAAGCTACTGGAGGAGATCCACGTCGAGCTGACCGTCTTCACCGAGGACCTCACCCTGCTCCAGCGCGATCGCAACGCGGCCTGGTTCGCCGATCCCGAAGGCGCACGCATCCTGATCTGCTCGGAGATCGGCAGCGAGGGCCGCAACTTCCAGTTCGCCCATCACCTCGTCCTCTTCGGGCTGCCGCGCGATCCCGAGCTGCTCGAGCAGCGGATCGGTCGCCTCGACCGCATCGGCCAGACCGCCGACATCCACATCCACGTTCCCTACGGGGAAAACAGTAGCTCGGAGCGCCACGCCCGCTGGCTGCACGAGGGACTCGATGCCTTTTCCCACCCCCTGCGCGGTGCCTCGACGCTGGCCGCCGAATTCCTGCCCCAGCTCGAGGCCCTCGGCGATGACCCCGCCGCGCTCCGCGACCTCATCCAGCGCAGCACCGCACGCGCCACGGAAATCGCCGGGCAGCTCGACTCCGGGCACGACCGCCTGCTCGAGCTCAGCGCGCCGCCCGCCACGGATGCGGAGGAACTGATCGCCCAGGTTCAGAGCCACGACGAGGACGCCGGCTTCGAGCGCTTCGTCATCCGACTCTTCGACCGGCTCGGCCTCGACGTCTCGGACCTCTTCGCCCGCGCCTATCATTTCGCCCGCGGCCAGCGTCTCAGCGAAACCTTCGCCGATCTACCCGAGGAAGGACTTTCCGCCACCTTCGATCGCGAGACAGCCCTTGCCCGCGAAGACGTCGCCCTGCTCACCGCCGACCACCCGCTGGTCCGCGGATCGATCGACCATTTCCTCACCTCCGAGTCCGGCAACGCCACCTTCGCCCGTTGGGAAGGCGGACGCGGAAAGGGCATCCTGCTGGAAGCCTGCTACGTGCTCGAAACACCCGCGCCTGCCCGCCTCCATCTCGACCGCTTCCTGCCGCCGACGGCCATCCGCGTGATGACCAACCATCAGGGCAGCGATCTTTCCGACAAGCCCGTTCCCACGCCTCTGGTCTCAGGAAACGCCCGCAAGCTCGTCCAACAGCCCGCCTTCCGCGACAAGGTCTTCCCCACGCTTATCGATAAAACCCGCGAGCTGGCCGAATCTCGCACCACCGATCCCGCCGCGGCCGCCCGCCTTGCGGCCACGGAGGAGTTCACCCGGGAAATCGACCGCCTGCGCGACCTTGCCACCCGCAATCCGCACGTCAGCGAGGACGAAATCGCGCAGCTCGAAAAGCTCCGCGACGAGACCCTCGCCCATCTCGACCACCCCCGCCTGCGCCTCGACAGCCTGCGGCTGATCTGGTGCAGCTGAGCTGCCCACCAGTGGCATGACCGTCCCGGTCATGAAAGGTTGAGCCCGAACCCATCCCGGGAGATGGCCATGTCATGGAGCGGTTTCCGCTTCTGCGTTCATGACCGAGGACGGTCATGCCACTGACAGGCATCTCAAACCGTCGCCATCTCAGCCTGCGTCTTCGAAGTACGAACCGCATAGTGCTCGGGCGGCTGCGTATCCCAGACGAGGTGCTTCGTCGACCATCCCACCAACCCGCGGCCATACCGGCTGCGGGTCGTCACCCCCGAGACCATCCGCGTGATATGGCCGGTCAGGTGCTTTTCCATCAAAGACGGAAGCTGCCATTTCCCGTAGGCCTCGCGCAGCTTCGTGCCGGCCTCGTACATCGAGAACATCCGTCCGTCGTAGAAATATTCGATGATCTCGCCCCACGCGGCGTGCCAATCGAGCATCTCCTCCTTCACCTTCTCCAGCCGCTTCGCCATCTTCTGCGGCTGGTCGAGCACCTTCGGCCCGCTGGCGAAAACCTTCTCGTCGAGCAGCTCCGCCATGTGCATCGCCATGAAAAGCCCCGGCGAAAGCATCGGATCGACAAAGCCGAACGAGTCCCCCGCCGAGATCCAGCCCGGTCCATGCGCACGATCGGAGATGAGCTGGTAGTTGGTATAGGTTTTCACCTCGGTGACACGTTTCCGGTTCTTTCCCGGCCCGGCAAGGATCGGCTGCGAGTCGATGATCGACTCCATCCGTTCCTCCGCGGTGTCGCCGTGCTGTTTGGCGATCTCCTTGTCGATCACCACGCCCACCGACAGCCGGCCGGGCAGCGGAATCCGCCAGCTCCAGCCGTGGTCCAGAATGGAAATCACCACCTGTCCCTCGGTCATGCTGGTCGCTTCGAAATCTTCATAGTGGGCGAAGTAGGCCACGTCATTCCGCGTGCCCTTTTTCGCCGTCAGGCCCAGCACCTTCGCAAAGGCACGCGTGCGGCCGGTGGCATCGACGAGCAACTTCGGATGCGCTCCCCCAAGCTCCGGCACGACCGAAAGCGTTTCCGGGGAGAGCCGCACTTCGCGCTCATCATCGCCTTTCTCCACCGACGCCCGGTGGTTCACGAACACCACGCCCAGTTCCTCCGCGCGGTCGCGCAGCAGGTTGTCGAACTCCGGACGCGGGATGTTGTAGGAGTAGTTCGGCGTTTTCCCGAGCACCCCGGCAGGGAAAAGGAAATCAAGCCGCTGGCCATCGCGATGCACGAAGGCAACGCCAGGCTTGAACTGCGAGAACTGCTTCACCCGATCCTCGATCCCGAGGCGGCGCATGAGATCGACCACGGTCGGCAGCAACGATTCGCCCACCAGCAGCTCGGGACGACGTTCGTCATCGAAACAGATGACCTTGAAACCCCGCTTCACCAACAGCGCTCCCAGCGTGCTCCCCGCCGGCCCGGCCCCCAAAATCCCCACGTCGAACGCGTCGCTCATGCCGCGTTTCTTACTGCCAATCCGTCACCGCTCAAACCGGAAATTCGCACACTTGGGCCAAGCTCCCACTTCCGATTTCCGTTTCCCCGTTGGACTCGTCCGTTTCCTCGGCTAAAGCTCCCGCAACCGAAATCATGCTCCGCTTTTCCCTCTTCGGCATTCCCATCGTCGTCCAGCCGTGGTTCTGGGCCACGCTCGCCCTCTTCGGTGGTGCGATCAGCGCACGTGACCCCGAATCCATTCTGCGGGTCGTTCTGTTCATCCTCGCCGGCTTCCTCTCGATTTTGGTCCACGAACTCGGCCACGCCCTCACCGCAAAGTCCTTTGGTGCCTGGCCGAACATCGTGCTCCAAGCCTTCGGCGGCTACGCAACCTACGACGGTCGCGGGATCACCCGCGGCAAGGATCTCCTGATCACCGCCGCCGGACCTGCCGTCCAGATCCTGCTCGGGCTTATTTTCCTCGGCGTTCTTTTGTTCGTGCCGCTGCCCACGCCACCCGCCCAGGCGTTTGTGGAATTCGTGGCGGTCATCAGCATCTTTTGGGCAGTGCTCAATCTGGTTCCGGTCATCCCGCTTGATGGCGGCCGCCTGGTCGCCGCCATGCTCGGGCCGGGTAAGCAATTGCTCGCCCACAAGATCAGCATCGTGACCGCCATCGCAGCCGGGGTCGGGTCCATGTATTATCTCAACAGCTTCATTTTCCCGATCTTCATGCTGCTGATGGCCCACCAGAACTGGCAGGCTGTGCAATACCTGAAGCGCTGACAAAGCTTCAGACAAACATCCGCACCGCGGCGATCGCGGCGAAGGCGAGGATCATCCACTCGAATCCCCGCTGCGGCACGCGGTGAAGCAGGCTTTTCCCGACCAGGATGCCCGCGACGATCGCCGGGGCGAGCATCAGGTCGGCGGTGAGGGAATCGAGGTGGATCGTGCCGAGATTGCGGTTCAAGGGCACCTTGATCAGGTTCACCAGCAGGAAGAAGCGCGCGCCGATTCCGATCAGCTCCATCTTCGGGATGCTCCGCGACAGCAGGTAGAGCTGGAAAACAGGCCCGGCGGCGTTGGCCAGCATGGTGGTCACGCCGGCCGCCACGCCCGCACCGGTCCCGAAAGCTCGATGACCGGCGATTTTCTCCAGAACCCCCGGCCGGGCGAACCTCAGCCCCTGGAGTGCGAGCATCAGCAGAATCAGCACCCCGATCAGCCGGCGGGCGAACATTTCCTCCACGTTCCCCAGCAACCACCAACCCAGCGCCAGACCGACAACCGTGGCGGGCAGGAGTTTCCACACATCCTGCCAGCTGCCGTGCTTGCGAAAAGCGGGATACACGCAGAGGTCGGCAATGAGCAACAGCGGCAACGCGAAGCCCGCCTGCGCCTTCGCCCCGAACATCTGGGTGAAGATCGCCACCGCGATCAGCGAAGTCCCGCTGAAGCCCGACTTGGCAAAGCCGATGCAGAACGCCGCCACCCCCGCCAGCACCCAATTTTCCCATCCGGAAATCACGGACCGTTGTTAGGCGCAGGGCCGCCGTCCCGCAAGACAGACCCGGAGCTTGCCCGCTCACCCCGATTCCCCCACCGTGCGCTTCATGGAGAATCCTTACGCCTCCTCGCCCGCGGGGAACAATCCAGCTCCCGGCAGCTCCGATCCCGGAATTTCCCAGCAGGCGATCCAAGCATTGGCCGGCACCAAACCATGGGTCCGCCTTTGCTCGGTGATCGGCTTCATCGGCAGCGGATTCATGGTCCTCGGCGGGATCTTCATGATCCTGGGAGGCGCCGTGGGGCTGTCCCAGATCTCCGAGTCCTCGCCGCTGGGCTTCGCCCCCCTGGCCCTGATGGGGTTTGTTTACCTCATCCTCGCCTTTCTCTACATCTATCCGTCCGTCAAACTCTGGGCCTACGGGAGCCGGATCGTGGAGCTGATGTCCAGCCGCGCCGAAGTCGATCTCATCGCCGCCCTGGACGCGCAGCGGGCCTTCTGGAAATTCGTCGGCATCATGATCAGCATCGTCATCGGGATCTACATCGTCGCGGCCGTCATCGGAGTCATCGTGCTCATCTTCGGAGCCGCCGCAGCGAGTTCCGCAGCCAGCCCGTAGCCAGCTTGCTGGGAGCGGCGAAACACGTTCGCCGTGAACCGCCAAAAGAGGCGGCTCCCGGAAACCACTTCCGGTGGATCGGTTCCGCCGTCTCCGAGCATTCAGAGTAGGATGGCCGCGAGCAGAGCGTGCCGGGCAATCCACCTGCGGCTGCATTTTGAAGTTTGAAAGCCACCGTTTCCCGCCTACCCCTCGCCCCGACATGAAGATCGTCGTCGCATACTCAGGAGGGCTCGACACCTCCGTCCTCCTCCTCTGGCTCAAGGAAAAATACAACGCCGAGATCATCGCCTACTGCTCCGATTGCGGGCAGGGCGAGGAACTCGACGGCCTCGAAGCCAAGGCGCTCAGCACCGGCGCCTCGAAGTGCTACATCGACGACCAGAAGGAGGAATTCGCACGCGACTTCATCTTCCCGATGTTCCAGGCCAACGCGCTCTATGAGGGCCGCTATTTCCTCGGCACCTCGATCGCCCGCCCGTGCATCACCAAGGGCATGATCGAAGTCGCCCTCAAGGAAGGCGCCGACGCCATCGCCCACGGAGCCACCGGCAAGGGCAACGATCAGGTCCGCTTCGAGCTCTCCGCCGCCGCGCTGGCGCCCGACATCAAGGTCATCGCCCCCTGGCGCGACGCCGAATTCCGCAAGCAGTTCCCCGGCCGCGCCGAAATGATCGCCTACGCCGAGGCCCACAACATCCCGGTCAAGGCTTCCATGAAGAAGCCCTACTCCATGGACCGCAACCTCCTGCACATCTCCTTCGAGGCCGGAGCGCTTGAGGACGTCTGGCACGATGCCACCGGCGAAGCCGACAAGGACATGTATGTGCTCTCCGTTTCCCCGGAAGACGCCCCGGATCAACCCCAGCACCTCCAGCTGCTTTTCGAGAAGGGGAACGTCATCGGCCTCCAAACCGAGGGCCTCTCCGAAATCATCGCCGACCTGGGTGATTTTCAGCCGAGCGGCGAAAAGGACGGCTACACGCTGCTCAGCCCCTACGGCGTGATGCGCGTGCTCAACGCCCTCGGCGGCAAGCACGGGATCGGCCGGATCGACGTCGTCGAGAACCGCTTCGTCGGCATGAAGTCCCGCGGCATTTACGAAACTCCCGGCGGTGCCATCCTCATGGCCGCCCACCGCGACCTCGAAACCCTGGTGATGGACCGCGAGCTCCAACTCACCCGCGACACGCTCATCCCGAAGTACGCGCAGCTCGTTTACAACGGCTTCTGGTTCGCACCCGAGCGCGAGGCCATCCAGGCACTCGTCACCGAAAGCCAGAAGACGGTTTCCGGGGAAGTCCGCGTGAAGCTTTACAAGGGCAACGTCATGCAAGCCGGCCGTCGCAGCCCCTACAGCATGTATTCCGAAGCCATCGCCACCATGGAAGGTGGCCAGGAAGCCGCCTACAACCAGGACGACGCCACCGGCTTCATCGCCCTCAACGCGCTGCGCCTCAAGGCCAACGCCCGCCAGCCGAAGTAAGGACGGCTGCCTTCCCGAGCCGCTCCCATTCTTCGCCGACTTCTCACCCTCCCGCCCCGCGTGCCTGCCCGGCCGCGGGGCTTTTCACGCCAAGCACCGCCCTTCTCCCCCTAAATACTTCAGCTTCCCTGATTGTTAGAAAACCCTCACAAGAACTTTCTTTTCATTTCAACGGATTCGAGCTTCAATCCCTCAAATTCAGGGAGCTTCGCCCCAATCTGACCCTGTTTCCATCACCTGTTCCACCCCCACCCCTATGAAAAAGCTGATCTTCGCCGCTTGCAGCGCCGCCCTGCTGTCCGCTGCTCCAGCGATGGCCGATGACTGCCAACCTGTGATCGAGCGCATCGCTTCGACCGCCGCCCGTTCGAAGGCCGATCCGATCGAGCTGCTGAAGCTCGTTGACATCGAAGTGACGGCCTACCCGGGTTGCTCGTGTGAGATCGTCAAAGCCGCCATCCTCGGCACCGATTGCGACGACGCGATCGTCGGCTACGTGGTGGAAACCGCCATCCACTCCGCGCCGGACCAGATGCGCCTGATCGCCCAGTGTGCGATCGCCACCGCGCCGGGCTCGCTCGATCGCGTTCAGGAAGTGCTGGCCCGTCTTGACCCCGGCGCCGGTGAAGCCGCCAAGAGTGCGAAAAGCGCCAAGAGCGCGAAGGAGATCGAGGTGAAGCCCGCCGCCAGCATGCCCGATCCCTTGGATATTCCGATCATCTCCATCCCGCCGATCCCGCCGGTGATCAATCCGCCGCCGTCGACCCGCTCCGACTTCGGCCGCTGAATTTCAGCCTCCCGACCTTCTTTTCAAAGCCGGCTCCTTTTCGAAGGTGCCGGCTTTTTCTTGGCACATCGGCCTGACTCCAGAGTAGCCCGTCTCCTCATTTCGCGTCCCGCCCGCTTCGGACGCCCGGAAGGAGGAACACCGAGACAGCCATCGAAATCAGAATCCCCAGCAGCGCGACTTTTCCCAGACTCGCCAGGGCATCGATGGAGGCGAACGCCAGCGAGCCGAAACCGATCGCCGTGGAGGCCCCACAGAAGAGCACGGCTTTTCCGGTGCCGTTCCACACGTTCCGCCGGTCCGCCCCACTGCGGCGGAGCGCCAGCAGGATGTGAATGCCATAGTCCAGCCCGGTGCCCAGCAGCAGCGGCGTGGCGGCGATGTTCATGAAATTCCACTCCAGTCCCACCAGCCGCATCACCGCCAGCAGCACCAAGCCACTGATAGCCATCGCGGAAACAGAAGCGACCACATCACGGACATTCCGAAAAACGAAAGCCAGCATCACCAGCATCAGCCCCGCCATCGGCAGAAAGACTTCCATCACATCCTTCTTCACCAAGGGCAGCACCGCCGGGCGGAGCAGGGCCCAGCCGGCCAGCATCACCCCCTCGCCGCCCGCCGCCCGCAGGCGATCGAGGTCCGCCGCATCCAATTCATCCGGCGCGAAAAGCTCCACAGTTCCCAAGACCCTGCCACCGCCGGATTCCGCACGCGCCACGGTGCCGCGAAGAATTTCCTCCACCGCGCCGCCCGCCGGCATCCGCCCGGCAGGCCAGGCGGTCACCTCGGGGATGGCTTCGAGCACCATTTTGCCCAGTCCCAGGCCCTCTTCGGAAAAGCCCGCCTCATCCGCCACCGCCAGCAGGCGTTCTCGGTCTTCGCCGAGCGCCGCCAGCGCCTCGCGGTTGCGCTCGATGTGCGCTGGATCCGGCCACCATCCCGATGGCACATCGACCCGCCGCACCTGCTCCGGCCACTCCCGCGCCAGCTCGGCGTAATCCCGCTCGGCGGCCGCCAGATGCTCCCGCACCTCCGCGTCGCTTCCCCCCTCCACCACCAGCTTCAACGCCGGTGCACCCCATTCCGGAAACGCCACCTGGATCCGCTCGAAGGTCTCCATCGCCGTGCTGTCCCGCGGACGTAGCAGGGATCGATCGAACGCCACTCCCGGCACTCCCTTTAAAATCAACACACCCGTGGCCGCCAGCACCAGCACGGCGGTCCCGATCCAGGCCCCGCGACGCGGGGGAATCCACGACCGCTTTCCCTCGATCGACGGCCGCCCTGCCCCGGCCCGCGCCACCCAGGGCACGAAGAGCAGAACCATCAACACCGCGCCCGCGATCACCCCGCAGGCCACCACCGTGCCCAGCTGGGAAATGCCCGGCATCCCGCTAAGATTCAGCGCGAAAAACACCGAAGCCGTGGTCGCCGCCGCCCACAAAATCGACTTCATCGTGGCCCTGCGGATCGCCTGCGAATCGTGCCCGCAAAGCTTCGCCTCCTGGCAGATCAGCACCCCGTAGTCGACCACCAACCCGAGCAGGATCGCCGCAAAACCCGCGGCCATGATACTAAGATCTCCGTAGATCCAACCCGCCATCCCCGCCGTCACCGCGAACACCACCGCCAGCACTCCACCCAGGCCCAGCAGCAGCCCGTGGCGGCGCTGCATCACGAGAAACAGCACCCCGATCAGGATCGAGGTCATGGTCGCCGTGCCGCTCATATCCTTTTCCATGGCTCCGCCGATCTCCGCCTCGAAAGCCGGATCCCCGGTGAAGCCGACGGTCACTCCGTGCTCCGCCGCCCATGGATCGATGACCTCGCTCAGATCCGCCAGCCACGCGCCCGCCTCCTTGTAGCCGCTGACCGGCTGCGGGGCGTCGATGAAGACCAGCTGCGAACGTCCGTCACCACTCGCGAACCCCTCCCCGCCGTGCTCGGAGGCCTCGAAGAAGCCGCGCATCGCCGGGTGATCGAGAAACCCGAACGGATCGTGCGCGGAGAGCATCAGCTCGCCGCCATCCAGCGCCGTGGCGATTTCCTCCAGCGCTTCATCGAGCGTCGCGTTCACCTGACCTTCGGACAGCGCTCCCACCAGCCGCTCCACCTCCTGCGGGTCACCGTTCAGCCACAACCACGCAAACAACTCGCCCAGCCCATCCGGATCGTCCTGCCAGCGGGGCCTCCACCTCACCCCCTTCGCCAGCCCCGCCTCCATCACGCGGGCCGAAAGCTCCCTCGCGAGCTTCTCCAGATCCTCGTCCCCCGCCTCACTTTGCAGCAAGACCACCAGCTCTTCGTCGCGGGAGAATACCTCCTGGAAGGCCCGCAGCCCCTTCGCCTCCGGCAAATCCGCGGGCAGCACGGAAAGCACGTCGGTATCGATCCTGATCCGCAGCATGCCCGATGCCGCCACGACGACCGCCACCACCAGCAGAACCCATTTCCATGCTCCTCGCATGCGCGCATCCCGCCCGCTGCCCGCTCCCATTCCAAGCCCGAAATCCAAAGGACATCGGGACGGCAGGCTCCGCGCCTTCCGCTCATTTCTCCATTGCATTCCGGCCGGGCCACCTTCCCATTCTTTGCATGCGCTTGCTTTTCCTCCTCCTGCTCGCCGTCACCGCCCGCGCCGAGGTCGACACCGGGCCTTTGAAAGCCTGGCTGGAGGGACAGAAATCCGTGAAGACCCTCGACGCCGAGTTCACTCAGGAACGCACGCTGGCTGCCCTGAAAAAGCCCGTTTCCACGCCCGGCCGTCTCACCCTCGCGAAACCCGGCAAGCTGCGCTGGGATCTCGGCAACCCACCCAAAACCATCGCCGTCTCCGATGGCGAGACGATGACCCTCGTCGATGTCGAAAAGAAGCGCGCCCGCCGACTCGATGCCGATTCCTCACGCGCCCGCTCGTTTTCCCTGCTCGGCGACGATGCCCTGAACGGAGGGCTTGAGGGATTCACCCAGGCCTTCGAGCTGGTCGAATCCCGGGTCACCAACGGGATCTATCAGCTCACCACCCGTCCAAAGGACCGCCGCATGCGCGACCAGATCGGCTACGTGTTCTTCGATATCGACCCCTCCACGAACCAGCTCCGCGCCTTGGAAATCCGCCTCGACGACAAATCCCGCATCCGCACGGTTTTCCGCAACACACGGATCAACCCAAAGGTCCCGGACAGCCGTTTCCAGGTCGACCTCACCGGATACAAAGTCCTGTGAATCTCCACCTTTCAGCAATAGCAGCCCCCGCTGGGGTTCATCCCTTTGTACTGAATTGCTTTGGTTTGGAAAATCGGACAGCGTAAGTGGAACCATGAAGGCGCGATTATTTTTCCTCATCGCCACTGCGGGTTTGCTGGTTGCCTCTGGGACCGGCTACCTTCTCCGGGATTTCTTTTCCGGAGTCACCCTGAACGTCTGCGCAGCCGCTGGAGGCTCCATCACCGCGCTCTTGCTCCACAGCTTCTTCCATCGACTGCGCTCGAAGGTGGTCAGGGCCTTCATCGGTCCCATTCTCCTTTTCCTCGCTCTCTGTATCGGCTTGCCGGATCAAGGCAAACTCCTGGGAATCTCCGTGCTGTGGGCAGGGCTGATCTTCGGTGTCGTCGAGGCGCTGGCTCAGTTGAACGAACACGGGTTGGTGTCGGATCACCTTCGCAACCGGGCTGAACTTTAGATTCAGCACGTCGATCTCGCCTCTGGACCAGCGTGCGATCCACGAGTCCGAGCGGGCGAAAGTGGGAAGCAGACTCAATCACTTCATAACCCACCCTGCGCTTGCTGATCTCGGTGGACCCGATTCCGATCGCATTGCGGGACCGGTAGCCTATTCGACGAAACGGATCTTCGCGCCGGGCACTTCACCGCGGGCCATGGCTTCGTGCTGCTCGTCGGTGCAGGCGGAATTGGTGGGGGCATCGGCGTCGGCGTCGCTCTTCTGGAGGTAGCCGTGCTCGATCATCCAGGCTTCGACTTCCTCGCCGGAAATGTCGGCCAGCATGGTGCCATCGATTTCGACACACGGGGAAAGCGGCTGACCGCTCTTCTGCTCCATCTCCCAGCGGAAGGCGGGGTTCTTGATGATGTCCTTCTCCTCGAACGGGAGCTCGTATTTCCGCATGATGGCGCGGACGCCCTCGCTCCAGCCGCAGAAGGTTTTCAGGTAGGCGGTGATCTTCGGTTGGGAATCGCTCATGGCGGCGAAGATAGCGGGCATCCGGGGGCCGGCAAGTCCCGGCATTCAGCGCGCTTCCGAAGATTTCGGGGCAGCATGGGACCCTCGGCGTCCACCGGCCAGTCACGCCCTCAGCAGAGTTCGATTAAAAGCGAGGTAGATGGCCCACCTCCTAGAACCGCCGCCAGGCGGCGGGGACGAAGAGGACGAGGATGGCGAAAAGCTCGAGGCGTCCGAGGATCATCAGACCGGCGAGGAAGAGCTGGGTGACGTCGCGCATTTCCCCGAAATGCTCGGTGGGGCCGAGATCACCGTAGCCCGGACCGATGTTCGACATGGTGGCGAGAACGGCACCGAGGCAGGTCTCAAGATCGACCCCTTGGCCGGCTTCCAACATGCCGACGACCACCGCGGAGCCGGCGACAATGAACAGGTAGAGCGCCACAAACGAAGTCGTGCGGGCGCGGCCGGCGTCATCGACGGGGTTGCCGTTGACGACGAGACGGAAGATCTGGTTCGGGCGAAAGGCGCGGATGATCTCGTGGGCGGAGGATTTCAGGAATACGATGAGCCGCCCCACCTTCAGGCCGCCGGCAGTGGAGCCGGAGCAGCCGCCGATGAGCATCAGGATGGCGAGCAGCGCCTTGCACCAGGCCGGCCACAGTTCGTAGTCGGCCGTGCCGAAACCGGTGGTCGAGGCGATGGAAATCACGATGAACCACGAATCGCGCAATGCCTCCCAGAAATTCGTGGAATAGCGGGGATCGACCCGCAAACCGATGGCGATCGCGATCGCGATGCCCAGGCAAATGCCCACGAACCAGCGGGCGTCATCCTCATCGCGCAAGCGCCGCCATTTCTTGTGGATGACCACGACGTAAATCAGGAAATTCAAGCTGCACAGGAGCATGAACAGGCTGAGCCACAGCTCGATGAGCCAGCCGTTCCCCCACTCCGAATAGTGGGCGATGCTCGCGGCGTGCGGGCTGAATCCACCGGTCGAAACCGCGGTGAATGCATGCGACAGCGCGTTGTACCAGGTGAGCCCCATGGCCTTCAGTCCGAGAATGCAGGCAACGGTGAGTCCGACGTAGATCCGCAGCAGGTTCAGAGAGGTATCCTGGATCCGGGCGGTGGTAGCTTCGCCGCTCTGGAACGAGGACTCGTTGCGGAAAAGCGATTTCGCGCCGAGGCCGAGGTAGGAAAGCACCGCAACGAACAGCACCAGGATCCCGATGCCGCCGAGCCACTGGGTGACGGACCGCCAGAGCAGCAGCCCCCGCGGCCACGACTCGATGTCCGCCATGGCCGTGGAGCCGGTGGTGGTGAAACCCGAGGCGGATTCGAAGACCGCCGCGCTGAAGCCCATGTACGGCGGGCAAAGGATGAAGGGCAGCGCCCCGAAGATGGCGGAGAGAATCCAGGCGATCCCGACGATCCCGACGCCCTCGCGACGGGGGATGCGGTCGATTTTCCCCAGCCCGGACACGATCAGGATCAAGGCCGCCAAGGCGGTGGCGCCGGCCGAGGTGAACAGCGCGGTCATCGCCTCGTGGTCCCCCGCGATGACATCGAGCAGCGCGAATACGCCGCAACCGGCCATGGCAAGGGCGAGCAGCAACAGCAGGTAGCCGAGGACCTTGGCGAGGATGCGGTAATTCATGTCGAGGAGGAGGCCTCAGGACAGCAGCTTGACCAAAGCCTTGCGAGCCTTCGGGGCGACGACGACGTAAACGTGATCGTCGGCCTGAAGATAGTCATCGGGGCCCGGCACCTCGGCATGCGTTCCCCGCAGGTGGCCGACGATGACCACGCCCTCCGGCCAATCGACTTCCTTGACCATGTGTCCGGCCGCGATCGAACCCTTGCGAACCCGCATTTCAAGCACCTCCGCTCCGCCCAGCTTCTTGACGAGGTGAAAGCGCTCGGAGGTGATGAAGCGCTCGACCTCGCGGCGGGTCGCATCGCGCGGGCTGACGGCGGCGGCGATGCCGAAATGTTTTCCCGACGAGCTGATGGCAGCGGCGTAGTCGGCGCGGTGAATCAGCGTCAGACAGGTGCGGGCGCCGAGAGTGTGCGCCTGGAGGCAGGTCATCACGTTATCCTCATCGCTGTCGCTGGTGGCGACGAAGAAATCCACCCCGTCGATCTGCTCCTCCTGGAGTTCGGCGACCACGGTGGCGTCGGCATTGATCACCGTCGTGTTGGAAAGCCGGTCGACGAGCTTTTTGCACAGTGCCTCGTCCTGTTCGAAGATACGCACGCGGCAGTCCCAGCTCTCGAGCATCTGCGCGAGCGTGAAACCGTATTCGCCGCCGCCGAAAATCACGACCCGCAGCGATTCGCCGTCGCCCCGTTGATGGCGCAGCCGCTCGATCATTCCCCGCAGCTTCCGCGGCTCGCCGAAAATCGTCACGACGTCCTCCGCTTCCAGCACCGTTTCCGCCGAGGGCACGAAATGGTCCGCCCCTCGTGAAATCATCGCCACCCGGGTGTGGTCCGGCATTTTCACGTCACGCAACGTCTTGCCGGCGAAGTCCGACTTCGCGCTCACAAGCACCTGCTGGAGTTCGATCCGGCCGCGGGCGATTTCCTCAACGGTGAGTGAGTCCGGGTTGCGGATGAATTTGGCGAGTTCGATCGCGGCCAGCCTTTCCGAGGAGAACAGGTGGTCGACGCCAAAGGTGCCTTTGAAGTCGAACAACCACTCCTCGCGCTGGAGGCTGGGATGGACGCGGCAAACGACCTGCTCCACGTCCATCTTCTTGGCAATCGACGAGGCGACGAGGTTCGCCGTGTTCGAACTGGTCAGCGCGAGGAACAGTTCACAGTCCCCGACGTTGGCCTCGACGAGGGCGTTCACACTCGTGCCATCCGAGCAGATGACCTTGGCGTCGATCGTTTGCTCAAGGTCCGCCGCCAGGTCCGGATCGTTCTCGATCACGGAAATGCTGTGGGCTTCCTTGGACAAGGACGTCGCGAGGTGACGACCGATTTCTCCGGCACCGACGATGATGATATTCATCCCAGAATCGCTCGGGGCGATCCCGCCCCGGCGCGAGCAGCAAACCGGAAGAGAGCCGACCGAACCAGCGGAAAATCCGCCTTCACGCCGTCACCAATCGACGCTCTGCCCGCGGGTATCGATGTGCGTGAAGGCCGGATAACGACCGACGCCCCCTGCGAAAAGTCCCTGGCCGCGAAGCCGCCGGGCGGTGGAGGCGACAACCGAAGCCGGTGTATCGAACGAAACATCGGCCGCGAAATTCGCCTGATGCCACGAGCCGCTGCTCGCTCCGGCGCAGCGCGCGTTGTAGGCACCGCTGCGGTAAACGGAGATGATCTCCTTCACCGGCTGGCCCAGCTCCGCTCCCACTCGGTCGATGACCCGGAGCGTCGGAACGATGTTCTTCCACATCGAGCGCGGCGGCAGAGAGTTCCAGACCGAACCGCGGCGCTTGGCATGGGCCTCGATCACCTGCCGCACCGAAAGATGGCGGAATCCAGCCTTCGAAAGGAACTGAGAGTAGGCCTGGAGGTCCGATCCTTGGCGACGGATCCATTCGTTCGAAAGCCCCGAAAGATCGACCCTTTCCTCCGCCCGGTCGTGACGCTTGAAGAGCGACCATGCCGAGGCCGTGGAGCCCCCGCCGAGGGTCGCGGCCGTCGCGACGGCCATGGTGGACAGCGCCCGGCGGCGGGTGAACGGATGAGCGGTGGGTCGGTCGGTCGAAATCATGCGCAGGTCGGGAAGGTCCCGGAAAAGCAGGCCGCATGCCTGCCCGTCGTGGATACCGCGGAATGCGGGTCCCGGGGAAATGTCACGCGCAGGGAAGCGGACAAGCCGCACCCCGGACAAGACAAAAGTTCCTAACATGATCGATACCAATGGCTTGGCCCTGCTCTGCGTGGGCGGACACGATTCGCGGATCCGAGCTATCGTTTCTCGACACGCCCCGGCGGCCTCCTCAGGATTCCGCCACGATCTATGCGGATATCGGACCGGTACATCGGGCGCCACATTCTTACCGGCACCCTTTTCGCCATTGTTCTGCTGAGCCTCCTTCTGGTGCTCGGGAATGTTTTCAAGGAGATCCGCCCACTGCTGGTGGAGTTCGGCGCGCCGCCCTGGGTGCTGGTGGATTTCACCCTCAGCGTCCTGCCGGTTTCGCTGATTTTCACCATTCCCTGGGGGTTTCTTTCCGCGGTGCTGCTCGTCTTCGGGCGCCTGTCCTCGGACAACGAGCTGAACGCCTTCCGGGCGGCCGGGGTCAGTCTGACGCGGCTCGCCGCGCCGGTCATCACCCTCGGAATCGCCCTTTCGCTGATCTGCCTGTGGCTGAACCTCCAGGTCGCTCCGAAAGCAACCAAAGGCGTCGAGGACATCGTCCGCAACACCTTGATCAAGGACCCGCGGACGCTGCTCCGCGCCGGAGTGGACCAGAGCCGCTTTCAGGATGTGCGGATCTATTCCGAGCAGGATGACGGCGAGGTCTTCAAGAATTTCCACATCTTCCGCATGGGCACCGCGGAGCAGGGTCCTGGCGGTTCCTACATCCACGCCGACAGCGCCACGACGGTGAACGATGAGGCAAAGCAGGAGATCCGCCTCAAGTTCACCAACGCCTACTCGGACGGCTCCTACACGCAGAGAACCAATGGCGAGGGGGAGGAAAAGGATTTCACCCTGATGTCCGGCGAGCTGCAGTGGATGGTGATCGACTACAGCCCCGATGCACGCAGCGCCAAAGTCAAGCCGCGCAGCCTCACCAATCCCGAGCTCGATGCCATCGCAGACCAGTTCAAGCCACTCCCTGAGTCCGCCAATCCGACCGCTCTTGAACTGAAAGTCCGGGACTCCCGCCAAGCGATCCGCTCCCGCTATCTCGCGGAAAAAACCCGCCGCTACACCTCGTCCTTCGCCTGCCTCGCCTTCGCGCTGATCGGCGTACCCCTGGGCATCAAGGCGCGGCGGCGTGATACCTCCTCGGGTCTGATCCTCAGCCTCGGCATCGGCGCGCTGTATTTTCTGGCCGGCTCCATGATCGAACCGGCCGAAGGCTCCGGCTATCTTTTGTGGATCCCCAACCTCGCCTGTATCGTCCTTGGAGTGTTCCTGTTCCGGCGAGCCCGCTTCCGCTGAGCTTCCATGTCGTCGTCCAAAGCCATCGTCCGGCTCCGTCGCCGGGTCCGCGATTTCTTCCGGGAAGGAAACGTGAACTTCGCGGCGGTGGTCGGCCCGATCCGCCGCTACAACCTCAGGAAATTCCGCGCCGACATCGGAGCCGCGCCGAACGTCGCGCTGCTCGCGGTGCCTCAGGGCATGGCCTTCGCGGCGATCGCCGAACTGCCGATCTCCTATGGCATCGTCTGCTCCGCGATCGCTTCGATCGTCGCCCCCCTCTTCGCAGGCTCACGCCATACCATCCTCGGGCCGACGAACGCCACGGCGTTCATGCTGTTCAGCTTCTTCGCCGCGGAGAAAGCCCTCGGGGCCCGGGAAGAACAGCTCGTCCCGCTGCTCGTGATGCTGATCGGCATTTTCTGCATGGTCGGGGCCGTCCTGAAGATCGCCGACCTGTTGCAATACATTTCCCGCTCGGTGCTGGTGGGCTACATGACGGGCGCGGCCGTCCTGATCATCGCCAACCAGCTCAAGCATCTCCTCGGCATCGAGAACCCGGTGGAAGCCCTGGCACCCGGAAACTTCGCGGCGCTTTGCATCGCCTTGGTCAAATCCCTGATCCACGCCGCTTGGCAACCTCTCACGATCGGGCTCGGCACGGCCGGCATCTACTACGGCCTCCGTCGATGGAAACCCCGCTGGCCCTGCTTTTCCCTCGCCCTGATCTTCGGCTCGGCGCTTTTCGGAGTGCTGATTCACCACGACACGCCTTTTGCCAACCAACCGACGTTCCGGAATTTCCTGCTCTCCGATCTGGTGCCGCATATGCCGGATTTCACCGACGCGCAGATCTTTGATGACATCAATCGCGTCGTTGGCGTCGCCTTCGCCGTGGCCTTCCTCGCCTGTCTCGAAAACACCATGATGGCCAAGACCATCGCCTCCCGCTCCGGAGACCGCGTCGAGGTCAATCAGGACATGTTCGCCGTCGGCACCGCCAACCTCGCCTGCGCCTTCACCGGCGGGATGCCCGCCTCCGGCTCACTCACCCGCTCGGTGCTCAACTACGAATCCGGTGCTATGACCCGTTTCGCCTCGATCTTCGCGGGGCTCATCACACTGGGGAGCGCGATCCTGATCGCCCTTTCGCCCGAAATCGGGTTTCCCATCATCGACTACGTCCCGAAGGCCTCGCTTGCGGCGCTGGTGGTGGTCATCGCCATCGGCCTCATCAACCCGAAGAACATCCGCGTCTGCCTGCGCTCGACCCACGACGACGCGGTGGTGATCGTGACCACTTTCGCCGCCACTCTGCTGGCCCCGCTCCACGTGGCGATCTTCGTCGGCGTCGGCGTCTCGATCTCCCTCTTCCTCCGACGCGCGAGCCGCCCCCATCTGGTCGAATACGAATTCAGCGACCAGGGCGAGCTGCGCGAAATGGGCGAAAAACGGAAGCGCCCGAACCCCGCGATTTCCATCGTCCACGTCGAGGGCGACCTGTTTTTCGGTGCCGCCGAACTGTTCCGCAATCAGGTCCAACGCACGGCCTCCGATCCCTCGCTGCGGATCCTGATCCTGCGTCTGAAAAACGCCCGCCATCTTGACGCCACCTCGGTCATGGCGCTCGCGGAGCTGATCAAGTTCATGCGTGCCGACGACCGCCACGTGCTGATTTCCGGCGCGCCGCGCGAGGTTTACAAGGTGCTGAAGAACTCCGGCACGCTCGATCTCATTCAAGAGGGAACCGATCGCGAGGCGGGCGAAAGCAACATCTTCCTCTACCGTCCGAGCAATCCGAACCTCTCGACCCGCGATGCGCTGAAACGCGCCCAGCAGCTCCTCGGAGGCGAGAAGGCGGACATCCGGATTTTCTACGATCCCAGCAAAGCCTGAATCCGGCGCACCCGGAAGGAACAAGGAGCCACCGCCCTCTCAAGCACCGGCACGCCGCTCAACTTCCGGCCACAACTCCGTGACCAGCTCCTCCTGAACGGCTTCCATCGCGGCACGGTCCTCGTCGGATTCATCCTCGTGCCCACCCAGATGCAGCAGGCCGTGGACGAGGTAGCGGCACAGCTCCCGCAGCTCCGGCTCACCATATTCCGCAGCCTGCCGTTTCGCGACTTCCACTCCGATGACGATCTCCCCGTGCTCGAAGGTGATCACGTCCGTCGCGCCTTCGATGCCCATGAAATCCCGGTGGACGCGGTCGCTTTCCTCGTCGTTCACCAAGGCCACTTCCACCGTCTCCAGCTCGGCCAACGGCGGATGCCCGCCGCGAAAATGCCGTTTCTCGATGCATCCGGCCGCCTTCACACCGGCTTCCTCAAGCGCGACCAACCAAGCAGGCGGCACTGGCACCGTGCTCTGGTGATCGCAGACCAGTACTTCGCGTTTCATGATCGTGGAATCGCCGGGGGAGGACTGCTGCTCTTCTCCCCTGCCGGCTTCTCAAGAGGTTTCGTCGCCGAAGGCCTGGCGACCTTGGATTCGAGGTCGGACTTCCGCTCGTCCCTGGTCTCTTTGGGATAGTCGATGCGGCTGTGCATCATGCTCCTCAGCGTCTTGGAAAACACCTCTTTCACCACCGTCAGGTCGCGGATCGTGAGTTCGCACTGGTCGAGCTGGCCATCACAAACGCGGGCCTCCACCAGGTCCTCCACCAGTGCCCGGATCTTCCCCGGTGTGGGCTTTTTCAACGAACGCGACGCGCTTTCCACCGCGTCGGCCAGACTGATGATTCCACTCTCGCGCGATTTCGGCCGTGGCCCGGGATAGCGGAAATTCTTCTGATCCACCTTCGGAAGGTCCTCGGGGTTCTCCAGCTTCTTTTCGATCTTCGCCATTTCCTCGCGCTTCAGTTCCTGTGCGCGGCGGTAGAAATACGTCACCAACGAGTCCCCATGGTGCTCACGGATGATGTCGATGACCCGCGGGTTCAGCCGGTGCTTGAGGGCCAGGTCCACGCCGTCCTTCACGTGCGCGATGATGATCAGGGAACTCATCGTCGGCGTCAGCGCGTCGTGCGGGTTCTCCTGGCCGTCCTGCTGGTTCTCGATGAAATACTCCGGCTTGTTGAGTTTCCCGATGTCGTGGAAATAGGCGCACACCCGGCACATCGCGGCGTTCGCCCCCACGGCTTCGGCCGCCGCCTCAGCCAGCGATGCGACGATCAGGCTGTGATGGAAAGTCCCGGGTGCTTCGAGCTGCATGCGGCGCAGCAGTTTGTGATTCAGATCGCCCTGCTCCAGCCAGCTGATGTCGGTGGTGAGCCGGAACATGCCTTCCAGCACCGGAAGAAATCCGGAAATCAACAGCGCCGTGCCCAGCGCGACGCCCAGGGCGCTGGCCGCGGAAAGCCCGAAAGTCTGCCAGTCCGCCGCCGTGGCGCCCGTCCCCAGCAGCCTGAGATCGATCACCCCGAAGACCAATGCCAGCAGGAACGCCGTGACGCCCGAATAGACCCCCGCCCGCAGAAGTTGGACGCGCCGCCGGACCTTGCGCAGCGTCAACGCCGCCACCAATCCGCTCATCAAGCTGACGCACAGGAAGAGAGCTTTGTTCTCGTCACCGAAAAGCAGCGACCCGAACAGCGAGACATACACCGCGGAAAATACCCCCGCCGGGCCCCCGAGCAGCACCGAGTTGACCATCGGTGCCACCAGGAAGGGAGTCATCAGGAAGACAATCGGATACGGCAGCACGTTGGTCGCTCCGATCCAGACGACAAACCGCATCAGCGCGACCTGCCCGAGAATGCTCAACGCGATCAGCAGCACCCGGCTGTTGCGTTCGGTCACGCGACCGTGGTTCAGCTCGACCACCGTCATCGCGCTGATCGCCAGGAAAAAGGCGTACAACGCACTCTCAAACGGGCGGTCGCTGGTGCCTCCCGGGGTGACCTGCATCACCAACAATGCGGCCCCGATACAGAAAGCGAAGTAGGTCCCCATCCGGACCCACGGCGAGCGGTCGAGCGAAGCGCTGACGGCAGCGTCATTCTGCGTCCGTCGTTTTTTTCCCGACGACATGCCCTTCTGAGCCAGCCGCCAGCGTTTGAAAGCATCGAAAAATCCCACGGATGATTCTCTTCAGGTTACGCGGCGCCCGGAGACACCGGAGGGGCGTGATCGCCACGCCCCCCAACGGCGGACGATGTATCCCAGACCCTCGGCCAATGCAATCGGCAAAACCCGCAGGGCGTGCCATCCTGTCGCACCTCGGAAACTACTTCCCCCGCCGATAGCTGACCTTTTTTTTCGCCGCCGGAGCCGGGGTTCCGCCGCCCTTCAGCTTGGCGATCTGGTCGCGCAGATGCGCCGCGCGCTCGAACTCCAGCTTCGCCGCCGCGTCCCGCATTTCAGCCTCCAGCTCGGCGATCACCCGCACCTTGTTGTATTCCTCCTCGTCGTCGGAAATGAGAGAGCGCGACATCTGGTCGGCTTTCGCCCGCTGGTTCGAGTAGAGCTGCAAACTCTCCTGCACCGCCCGCTTCACACTCTGCGGCGTGATGCCGTGCGTTTCGTTGTGGTCGAGCTGCCTTTCACGCCGGTAGTCGGTGACATCCAGCAACTTCTGGATCGAGTCCGTGACCACGTCGCAGAACAGCACGCACTCGCCATTCACGTGACGCGCGGCCCGGCCCGCCGTCTGGATCAGGCTCGTTTCATTACGCAGGAAGCCCTCCTTGTCGGCATCCAGAATGCACACCAGCGACACCTCGGGCAGATCGAGTCCTTCCCGCAGCAGGTTGATGCCGACCAGGATATCGAATTCCGCCGCCCGCAGCTGGCGCAGGATTTCCACCCGCTCGACCGCATCCACGTCGGCGTGGATGTAGCGGACCTTGAGGCCGGTCCCTTGCAGGTATTCCGTCAAATCCTCGGCCGTCTTCTTGGTGAGCGTCGTCACCAACACCCGCTCGCCCGTCTCCACGCGCTGGCGGCAGAGCTCGATCGTTTCATCGATCTGACCCTTGAGCGGACGCATTTTCACCACCGGATCCAGCAAGCCGGTCGGCCGGATGATCTGCTCGACGATCAACGGCCGCCCGGGCTTCGATACATCGAAGTCCTCGATCGGCTCGTCGCTCGGGCTGGGCTCGATTTTGAGCTTCTTGGCATCGATGGGGATGAACGTCCGATCGTCGGCTCTTCCCTTCACCGGAATGTAACGCGGGTTGTCGGGGCGCGAGTTAACCACCTCGAAGGGCCCCGGCGTTGCCGAAACGTAGAGCCGCTGGTTGGTCATTTGCATGAACTCATCGAAACGCAGCGGGCGGTTGTCGAGCGCGCTCGGAAGCCGGAAGCCATGCTCCACCAGCACCGTTTTCCGACTACGATCTCCCTCGTACATCCCCCCGATCTGCGGGATGGAGACGTGGCTCTCGTCGATCAGAGTGAGGAAGCCCTCGGGGAAGAAATCGAGCAAGGTGTAGGGCCGCGCGCCCGGCGGACGGCCGGTGAGGTGGCGCGAGTAGTTCTCGATGCCCTGGCAAAAGCCCATCTCGCGCATCATTTCCATGTCGTAGTCGGTGCGCATCCGCAGCCGCTGCGCTTCGATCAGTTTCCCCTGGCTCTCGAATTCCGCCACCCGCGCGTCGGCCTCCTTGCGGATCTCGACCATGGCCTTCTTCATCTTGTCGCCGGGCGTAACGAACTGCTTGGCGGGGAAAACCGTGTACTTGTCGAGACGGTCGATCACCGCACCGGTCAACGTGTCGATCGAGGAAATGCGGTCGATCTCATCGCCGAAGAACTCGATGCGGATCGCGGTTTCATCGAGGTAAGCGGGGTGGACCTCCACCACGTCGCCGCGCACGCGGAACTTGCCTCGTCCAAAGGCGATATCGTTCCGCTCGAAAAGCAAGCCGACGAGGCTTTCCAGCAAATCATCGCGACCGATCTGCTGCCCGACCCAGATCGGGATCATCATGCCTTCGTAGTCCTCCGGCGATCCCAAACCGTAGATGCAGCTCACCGAGGCAACGACGATCACGTCCTCCCGGGTCAGCAGCGAGCCCATCGAAGAGAGCCGCAGGCGCTCGATCTCGTCGTTGATGCTCGAATCTTTCTCGATGTAGGTATCCGTCCGCGGAATGTAGGCTTCCGGCTGGTAGTAGTCGAAGTAGCTGACGAAGTATTCCACCGCGTTGTGCGGGAAGAAATTCTTGAACTCCGAGTAAAGCTGCGCGGCGAGCGTCTTGTTGTGGCTCATGATCAGCGCCGGCTTGCCGATGCGCTGGATCACGTTGGCCATGGTGAAGGTTTTCCCCGAGCCGGTCACGCCGAGAAGCGTCTGATGGCGGTTGCCGGCATCGATCGACTTCACGAGCTTCTCGATCGCCTGCGCCTGATCGCCCTGCGCCTGGTAGTCACTGACCAACTGGAATGCCATCCGGCTGCTTTCCTACGCGCGGGCCGGCGGCATCGCAAGCCGTCCGATTCCGCCTGTCAGAGGCATGACCGTCCCGGTCATCAACGACGGTGCTGAAATCGCTCTGAGAGCTATCGTTACCTTGAAGTGGAAAGCGCCCAACCTTTCATGACCGGGACGGTCATGCCACTGGCAGATAACGCCAGCTCACCCCCTCGCCTCGTCTCCCACCGGCGTCAGCCCCACGGCATACAAGCCGATGCCCTTTTCCTCACACAGCGCGTTCACCCGGTCGCGCTCCAATAAAAGCGTTCGGCCCGCCTCGATCGCGATCGCCCCCACGCCCGACTCCGCGCAGGTCTCGATCGTCTGAGGCCCCACCACCGGGACATCGAAACGGAAATCCTGATTCGGCTTCGACACCTTCACCAACATCACGTTTTTCCCCCGGCCCAGCTCTCCGCCGCGGCGGATGCAGGCGTTGGTGCCCTCGAAAGCCTCCACCGCCAGCACCGTGCCGTGGCGGACGACGATCGTCTGCCCGATGTCGAGCCGGCTGGTTTCCTTCGCGATCCGGAATCCGAATTCCGCGTCCTTGATCTGCCGCTCCTTGAACGGCGGCCCGAAAACATGGCCCGGCGTTGGCAGCAGGTCCTCGAGGAAAGTCGTCGCCGGCAACAACGTGATGCCGTCCTTCGCCAGCTCGTCGCCGATCGCCCCGAAAAGCGACTCCGCATTCCGCTCCGGCACCTTGGCCAGCATCATCAACGTCCGCAGATCCGGACGCAGGTCGAAGAGGTTCTTCGGCGCGATCTGGCCGACCATGATCGCCTCCGTCGCGCCCTGATTCTTGAAAAATTTGATCAACTTCCCGAGCTGACCGACACGCATCCACTCCACCGCATCCACGGTCTTCGTCGCTTCCTCGCGGGTTTCGTTGTGGAAGGCGGACATCACCAAACGGATGCCGGGCGAGCTCCGCCGCGCGGCCTCAATGAAGATCATCGGGTAGGCCCCGTTGCCGGCGATGATTCCGATCGTTCGCTGGTCCGCCATGCCGGTCGTCACAAGAAGGAAAATAGCGGCTGTGGGACTCGAACCCACACTCCGAAGAACTCGATTTTGAGTCGAGCGCGTCTACCAATTCCGCCAAGCCGCCCTTGAGGTGCGCGGATGTTTGCCCTGCCACCCGTTTCCGCGCAAGCGGCAAATGACGCGGCGGTCTTCACCAGTGCTCGCGGCATGCGCTCATCCGGGACGCGGGCCTCCGAACATAAAAGAGCCGCTTCCTGACAGGAAGCGGCCTTCAAAAAATGCCGGCACCTCAGTGCGCGTGTTCCTCGCCTTCGGCGTGGTCGTGGCCGGCGTGATCTCCACCGTCCCCACCATGTCCATGATCGTCGTGAGTCTCATGCAGGACCTTGGTTTCCTCCCAGTCGTGGCTTTCACACGAAACGGCGGTAAACGCGGCTACAGCCGCAAGCAGGCAGAAAAGTTTCATCGCCGCTTCGTTTAGGCGTCCCATCTCCGGCCGGCAAGCGGGAATCGGGCGAGGCGCAGGTCGAAACCCGCTCCGGTTACTCCTGTCTGTCCTCCGACGTTTCGCTACCGACCGGCACGAGCTTGCGGAAATGGATCTGCCCGACCCGGCGGCCGTCAGTGCTGGTGACCTTCGCCTCCCAGCCCTCGATCTCCATCGTCTCGCCCACCTCGGGAAAACGCCCGAGCTGCTGGGTCACGTAGCCGCCGATGGTCGTCACCTCGCCGCTCTCGAGTTCGAGCTCCTCGGTGATGTCGGTGAGATCGTTCAGGGTCACCGTTCCATCCACCACGAATTCGTCCTCCCCCACGCGCACGAAATCCGGACGCTCGTTGTCGAACTCGTCCTGAATGTCGCCGACGATTTCCTCGATCACGTTGTCGAGGAACACGATGCCCACCGGGGTACCGAACTCGTCCACCGCCAGGGCGAGGTGCTGGCGCTCCTTGAGGAAGAATTTCAGCAAGGTGTCGAGCGGCATGGTGTCGGGCACCATCTTCAGCTCGCGCTTGATCCGCATGAGATCCGGATCGGAATCGCCCACAAGGTCCAGCACGTCCTTGATGTGGATCTGGCCAATGTGGTGGTCGAGGTGCCCCCCCTTCACCAGCGGGAACCGCGTGTGACGGGTCCGCCGGGCGATCGCCAATGCCTTTTCGAAAGGCTCGTCGGCATCCAGCACGATCACATCCTGGCGCGGCGTCATCACATCGCGCACCCAGAGTTCGTTCAGCTCCAGCGCGTTGATGGCGATCTCCTGCTCGGTCTCGGTCACCTCCAGCGCCTCACCGCTTTGGGAGACCAACAACACCAGTTCCTCGGCGGAGTGGACGTGTTCGCCTTCGCTTACAGGATCGATCTGGAAAAACTTCTTCAGCAGGAAGTTCGCCGTGCCGTTGAGAAGCCGGATCGCCCAGTGGAATGACCGGTAGAACACGTGCAACGGGCTGGCCAGCGCCAGCGTCGTGGCCAGCGACTTGCGGATCGCGATCGACTTCGGCAGCAGCTCGCCGATGACGACGTGCAGGAAGGTGAAGGAAACGATCGCTAACCCGAGCGAGATCCACTTGATCAGCTCCACGCTCACACCGCCGATCGACATCAGCGGCGGCACCCCGAGCTTGTAGAGCGTCGGCGAGACCAGCGCGCTGATGAAGGGCTCACCGAGGAAACCGAGCATCAGCGAGGCGATCGTGATGCCCAGCTGGTTGGCGGAAAGGTAACCATCGAGCTTGGAAACCACGGAGATCGCCCGCGTGGCCTTGCCCGGATGCTCCTCTTCCACGGTCTCCAGCTGGCTGGGCCGCACCTTCACGATGGCGAACTCGGACGCCACGAAGAAGGCGTTGAGCAGCAGGAAGAAAATGATCCCCGCAATGTACACGAGGGTTTTCAGAGGAGACGGATAGTCCGTCGAAACCTCGTGGGCGGCCGCGGCGAGAACAGCCGGATCAAACAACACGTTCATCGGAGATCACAGCTTTTCGTAAACACCCTGGTCACGCTTCTCAAGAATCGTGAAACCCGCGGCCTTGGCGTCGCTCACCGAGAGCGGCTTGGCCACCTTGGGGGTATTGATACGGGAAATGACCTTGCGGATCGGATTCCGGCAGGCAAGGCACTTCTCCAAGGGCGCCCGGTCAACCGGGCGTCGAAGCTCGAATCCTTTGCGACAAATGCGACACGATCGCTCGGGATCGTCCGGATGTTCGGAAACGTATTCGTAAATGGGCATGAGGATGCGGGAGGACGGGCTGTTTCCGCCTCCCGCGAAGAAACTAGCGCATTCCGCGCCAAGTCACCAGCTCGACTTCGTCACGCCGGGAAGCATCCCGTGCGAAGCCAGCTCACGGAAGCTGATCCGGGAGAGGCGGAAGCGGCGGAGGAACGCGCGGCGGCGACCGGAGTATTCGCAACGGTTCACAACGCGGGTCGGGCTTGCATCACGCGGAAGCATCGAGAGACCGACGTAGTCCTTCTCGTCCTTCAGCTTGTGACGCAGGTCGGCGTACTTCGCGACAGTGCGTTTCTTACGGTCGTTGCGGGCAATCCAGCTTTTCTTAGCCATAATTCGGGGCGCGGTGGATATCCGCTCACAGCCCTATTGCAAGCCAAAATCGGGGATTTCCCAAAAACTCCCGCGCTTTACCTTCGAAATTGATCCGTCCCCGACGGATATCCGATGCTCCGCTTCATGCGAGCGCTCTGCATCGTCCTCGATTCCGTCGGCTGCGGCCACGCCCCCGACGCTTCCGATTTCGGCGATGCCGGGGCGAACACCCTGGGTCACCTCTTCGAGCGCATCCCCGGCCTCCACCTGCCCCATCTCGCCTCGCTCGGCCTCCACGAGGTGCTGCACGCCAAAGATCCGCAGCTCTCCCTTCCCGACACCACCCTCCACCCGGGCAGCCGCCACGCCCGCCTCACCGAACGCTCCGCCGGCAAGGACACCACCACCGGCCACTGGGAGCTGATGGGCGCGGTGATCAAAGAACCCTTCGCCACCTTCGAGCGCTTTCCCGAGGACCTCGTCGCGGAACTGGAGCAAGCCGCGCGGGCTCCGTTCCTCGGAAACGAGGCCGCGTCCGGCACCGAAATCATCGCCCGCCTCGGCGCGGAGCACCTCGTCACGGGAAGCCCCATCCTCTACACCAGCGCCGATTCGGTCCTGCAGATCGCCGCCCACGAGGATCCTGCGGTTTTCGCCAACCACCGCCTCCAGCAGCTCTGCCGCGACGCCCGGGCCATTCTCGACCGCCGAGGAATCCGCGTCGGCCGGGTCATCTCCCGGCCCTTCACCGGAGCCACGCCGGCCGACTTCCAGCGCACCTCCAACCGCCACGATTACTCGCTCACCCCGCCGGAGACCGTCCTCAACCGCCTCACCTCCGCCGGCATCGAGGTCCACGCCATCGGCAAGATCAGCGACATCTTCGCCGCCTCCGGCATTTCCCACAGCCATCCGACCCGCTCCAACGCCGACGGCATGGCCGTCATCGAGCGACTCTGGGACGAGCACACCTCCGGCCTGCTCTTCGCGAATCTCGTCGATTTCGACACCCTTTACGGTCACCGCCGCAATCCGGATGGCTACGCCGCCTGCCTTCGCGAGTTCGATGCCTGGCTCGGCCCGTTTTTGGAAAAAATCGCCCCGCCGGATGCCCTCATCATCACCGCCGACCACGGCAACGATCCCTATCACCCCGGCACCGACCACACCCGCGAGCAGGTCCCGCTACTCACCCTGAACAGCCCGCCCATCGCGGAAACTCCCACCTTCGCCGAAGTCGCCCGGCTCATCGAAGCTCTGGAGTGGTGATGAATCGCCGCGGTCTAAAGCCGCACGGCACCGTCCCGAAGAGCCTCCACCATCCTTAATGCCTCGCGGTTTTTCCGCACCTCGTGCACCCGGTGGAGCATCGCCCCCTCCTCGCGCGTCCAGGCCGTGAGCGCCACCGTCGGCCAGTCACGATCCGTCATTTCCTCGCTGTCCAGCAGCCACCCGATGAACCGTTTCCGTGAAAGCCCCACCAACAGGGGCCGACCGGCCGGAGCCAGCGAAGCAGTCGCCCGAAGCAACGCGAGATTGTGTTCCAGGGTTTTCCCGAAACCGATGCCCGGATCGTAAACGAGAGCCTCAGCGGCGATCCCCGCCGCGACCAGCTCGGCGTGCCGCCGCGCCAGAAAATCCCGAACCTCGGCCACCACGTCCCGGTATTCCGGAGCCTTCTGCATCGTCCGTGGCTCGCCTTTCATGTGCATCACCACCACGCCACAGCCGGTCTCCCGGCACACCCCGACCATCCGCGGATCACGCAGGCCGCTGACGTCGTTTACGATGTCGGCCCCGGCCGCGACCGCCGCGCGGGCGACTTCCGGCTTCATGGTATCGATCGAAATCAACCCGTCCCACCCCGCCCTCAGGCCCTCGATCACCGGCAGTACCCGGTCGATCTCCGCCGCCACCTCCACCGGATCCGCCCCCGGCCGCGTCGATTCGCCGCCGATATCGATCAAGTCCGCGCCCTCCGCAATCATCTCCTCCGCCCGCCGCAAGGCCGCCGCCGGGGCATCGTGCCGCCCGCCGTCGGAAAACGAATCCGGCGTCACGTTCAGGATCCCCATCACCGCCGCGCGGTGGCTGAGGTCGAGGGCTTTCCCGCGGAATTTCCACCACATCTCCCCCCCGGAATGCCGTCTTGCCCCACCCATGGCCAAGCACTAATCTCCGCCCCCATGAACCGACCGACCCTCTGCGCCATCCTTGGCCTGATCCTCGCGGCGAACGTTTTCGCGCAGGGCCTGCCCGGCATCGGGATCGACGGCCCCTTCGTCCGCGTGAAGCGCAACGACGATGGCTCCAAAACCGTTTTCGAACGCGGCCAGGACGAGCGCACGATCACCAAGCAGACCTTCACCGCGGGCGGAAACCTGACCCTGAAGACCGTCTATCGCCTCGATAAACAAGGCAACCCGCTCAAGTGCGACATCTACGACGGCCTCGGCAACCGGCTCTACAAGACCGCCTTCGGCTACTCCAAGCGCCCCGGTCCGACCTTCGGCAAGCTGGCCCAGGAACTCCTCTACGATACCCGGGTGAAGCGCTTTTTCCCCGGCACGGATAAGGAAATGCCGGTGCACATGTTCGTTTACAAATACAAGCCGGATGGCAGCCCCGAGCTGCCCATCGGCATGACCCTGATCAAGGGCAAGACCGCCGAGGAAGTCTTCGGCCGCGGCGTCAGCCCCCAGGCGCTGCCCGACCTCAAGGAGCTCGAAGAGGTCAAACCGGCCAACCCGAACGCCCGCCCGGTCGGCCGCTGATCCGCCCCCATGCAGCCCCAAACCCTGCTCGCCGTCCTCGTCGGCGGCGCGATCGGAGCCGCCGGGATCCTTCAGGGACTCCAGTGGAAAAATCTCGCCGATGCCGGGGCCAATGAGGAAAGCCTGGCCCGCATCCGCGAGCTGGAGGCGGAGCTCGAGATGCTGCGTTCGGAAAACGACAGCCTGCGCTCGCTCGCCCAAGGCGGCGGAGAAATCGAAGTGCCACCCGAACTCGAGCGCTTCATTGAAGATGCCCTCGGGCTCGAATTCCGCAGCTCGCCAGTGGTCCACCGGATCGCCTTCGAGGAACTTCGCGGCCGGGTCATCGCCTCCATCGAGTCGCGCTTTCCGCCGAACTCGCTCGACCACCGCCAGCAGGCCTGGCGGATGATGGGCCTGCTCGCTCCCGACGACCTTTTCGCCCCCCAGCTTGCCGCCACCCGCAGCCTCGGCGCGCGCTCGTGGTTCGATGACCAGACCGGCGAAGCCTGGGTGACCGACCAGTTCGAGCCCACCAGCATTCCCGATCAAGCCGCGCTGCTCCGCGCCCTCGTCCGCATCCTGCTCCACCAGCACTACCCGCCTGGCCCCGGGTACGCGGGCGATGAGCCCGACCGCGCCCGCGAAGCCCTCCACCACGGCACCGCCATGGCCATCGAGAACCGCTTCCTCGCCCGGCAAGCCCTCGGCATCGGCTTCACCGGCACTCAGAACGGCAACACCGATGCCGCCGACCTCCTCGCCAGTCTGCCCGCTTACATCACCGGCCTCGCCACCTTTCCGGCGCGCATCGGCCTGCCCCGCGCCGAGCGATTGATGGAAAAGGACGCCCTCCTCACCGACCTCCACTCTCCCCCACAGACGACCGCCGCCCTCTATGGCGACCCTCCCTTTCCGCCCACCGCCCCGGAAATCGCCGAGGCTCCCGGCACTCTCGTCCTCGAGGAAAGCGCCGGCCGTCTGGGGCTTGAACTCTGGCTCGCCACCCTCGATCTGGAGTGGACCGCTCCCGCCGCCTCCTGGCGGGGCGATCGCTACCAGCTCCGCGCCCGCAGCGACACCCAGCTCGACCTCTACTGGGACATCGAGCTCACCACGCCCGAAGCCGCCGACCGCATCCGCGAGGCCGCTCTGGCCTTTGCCAGCGCGCTTGCCGATTCCAAGACGGATGCCACACTGGGCGAGTGGATCACCGCGCCCGACGGCCACCGGATCACCGTCGAGACCCCCGACCCGACCCACGTCCGCTTCATCCATCTTTCCCCGGAATGAACCTGTTCGCGTTGGCCGCCACCTTCTTCCTCGTCTTCGATCCCTTCGGGAACGTTGCAGTCTTCCACGGCCTGCTTTCACGCCTCCCCGAGCACCGCCGCCGAACCGTCCTCGTCCGGGAAATGCTCATCGCCCTCGGCGTGATGCTCGTCTTCCTGCTGTGCGGACGCTTTCTCCTCGGTTTCCTCGCCATTCATCCCGCCACCCTCAGCATCTCCGGCGGCATCATCCTTTTCCTCATCGCACTCGGCATGCTGTTTCCCACCCGGAGTCTGTTCCACGAGGCGGAGGAAGAGGAACCTTTCATTGTCCCGATGGCGGTCCCCATGTTCGCCGGACCCTCGGCCATCGCCTTGCTGCTTCTCACCACCTCGAAGCATCCGGACCAACTGCCGTCCATCGCGACCGCCCTCGGGCTTGCGTGGCTCGCCTCCGCCATCATTCTTCTCCTTTCGCCTGCCCTCATGCACTTCCTCGGAAAGAAGGGCACCCGCGCCACGGAACGCCTGATGGGCCTGCTGCTCATTCTCATCGCCGTCCAGATGTTCCTCAACGGCCTCACCCAATACCAAACCACCTTCCATCCATGATCGCCCGCCGAGTCACCTTCGAGGGCCGCGTCCAAGGCGTCGGCTTCCGCTACACCTGCAAGGACCTCGCCAAAGGCTTCGAGGTCGTCGGCACCGTCCGCAACCTGCCCGAGGGCACCGTCGAACTCGAGGTCATGGGCGAAGCCTCCGAGGTCGAGGACTTCATCCAGGAAATCGCCGAGGAAAGCCCCATGGCCCACAACATCAAGGGCATGCACGTGAAGAACATCACGCCGCTGGAGGGCGTGAAAGGTTTCACCATCACGGGCTGAGGACGGATTGGAACGCGAGCTTCAGCTCGCTCAAGAACCCGGTCGACCTGAAGCTCGCGTTCCAATCTTCTACCTGACCTCCCCCCCCACCCACTTCAAATACGCCTCCGCTCCGCGCTCCACGGGCAGGGCGAGGATTTCCGGCGTATCGTAGGGATGCAGCTCCCCGAGCGCCGACTCCAGCTCCGCATACCGGCCACGGGTCGTCTTGATCACCGTCAGCACCTCCGCCTCGTCGCAAACCTTTCCCTCCCAGCGGTAAATCGAGCGCAGGCCCGGCACCACGTTCACACAGGCCGCCACTTGCTTTTCCACCAGGACTGCGCCAATCTGTCGCGCCGCCAACTCGTCAGGGAAGGTGCATAGCACCACCAGCACGTCCGTTTCCATTTCTTTCCTGAACACTGAAATCTGAAAACTAGCAAACTCTGGAATTGAAATCCGGCTTCCTCGAAAAACTCCTGGCCCGCCTCGACCGTATCGATCCCGTCGAGGCCCAGCAGCTCCTTTCCCGTCTGATCCGGGAGAAAGGCTTCCTTGAGCAGGTCTTCGAAGCCCTGCACGAGGGCGTCATCGTTCTCGAAGAAGACGGCGTCATCACCTTCATCAACGGTGCCGCACAGAAATTCTTCGGCCTCGGCGACGAGGTCCTCGGCGAGCCCCTCCAGCGCCGCGTCCCCGGTCTCGACTTCGCCGCGCTCGCCAAACCAGGCAAGACCGTCTCCCGCGATCTCGAGGTTTTCTACCCCGAGAACCGCTACCTCAATTTCTACCTCTCCCCGATCGCTGCGCCGAAGAACAACGGTACCTTCGGCTGGGTCATGCTCGTCCGCGACCAAACCGCCACCCGCCGCGAAGCCGAGGACACACTGGAAAGCGAGCGCCTCAACGCCCTGACCCTGCTCGCCGCCGGCGTCGCTCACGAAATCGGCAACCCGCTCAACTCGCTCGACATCCACCTCCAGCTCCTCGCCCGCAAGCTGCGCAAACTCCCGCCCGGCGACCGCGCGCCGCTCGAAGAACACCTCGACACCGCCCGCCGCGAAATCCAGCGTCTCGATACCATCCTGCGCCAGTTTCTCGAGGCCGTCCGCCCCACCACCCCCAACCGCGAACGCACCGACCTCCACGCCCTGCTCGATGAAACCCTGCGTCTCTTGGAGCCCGAACTCGCCTCGCGGGAGATCGCTGTCGAACTCGATCTGGCCCACGATTTCCCGCCCGCCGAGGTCGATCCCTCCCAGTTCCAGCAGGTCTTCTACAACCTCCTCCGCAATGCCTATCAAGCCATCCGCGGAAACGACGGGCTCATCCGCATCGCCACCTTCGCCAACGACTACGAGTCCCGTATTTCCATCTCCGACAACGGCAGCGGCATCTCGCCCGAGCAGATGGGTTCCCTCTTCGAACCCTACAAAACCACCAAGCAATCCGGCACCGGCCTCGGTCTGCTGATCGTCCGCCGCGTCGTCCGCAGCCACGGCGGAGAAATCGAGATCGAATCCGAGCCCGAGGTCGGCACCACCATCTCCATCCACCTCCCCCGCGCCCAACGCCCCGTCCGCCTCCTCGAAGACAAGGCGGACGTCATCGATATCGACTGAAAATAGGTCTCGTAGGACCTATTCCCCGGCAGCCCGCCTCACGCCCATGACTCCCACCCTACTCATCGTCGACGACGAAAAAGCCACCCGCGACGGGTTGCGCGCGGCTTTGGAGGATGACTTCGATGTCTTCCTGGCCTCCAACCGCGAGGAGGCCCGCGCCATCCTCAAGGGCGACACACCCGACCTCCTGCTCACCGACCTGCGGCTCGGTGGCGATTCCGGCATGGAGATCCTCGACGACGCCCTCGCGCTCCCCAAGCCGCCGACCGCGATCATGATGACCGCCTACGGCTCGGTCGATACCGCCGTCGAGGCGATGCGCCGCGGTGCCTGGCACTTCGTCACCAAGCCGCTGAACCTCGACGAAGTCGAAATGCTCCTCAAGCGCGCCCTGCGCAGCCAGAAGCTCGAGGTCGAAAACCAGCAGCTCCGCCAGCAGGTCCCCGACCCCGCCGGCCTCGGCCGCCTCGTCGGCACCTCGGCCGCCATCCGCCGTGTCGCCGAAACCGTCAAACAGGTGGCCCCCACCCGCGCCAGCGTCCTGATCGAGGGCGAGAGCGGCACCGGCAAGGAAGTCGTCGCCCACGCCCTCCACAGCCTCTCCGGCCGCCCGGCCGAGAAGCTCGTGATCGTCCACTGCGCCGCCCTCTCACCGCAACTCCTTGAGTCCGAGCTTTTCGGACACGAAAAGGGCGCCTTCACCGGTGCCGCCCAGCGCCGGATCGGCCGCTTTGAGCAGGCCGATGGCGGCACGCTTTTCCTCGACGAAATCGGGGAAATCGACGCCTCCACCCAAGTCAAGCTGCTGCGCGTCCTCTCCGAACGAACCATCGAGCGCGTCGGTTCCAACAGCCCGATCAAGGTCGATGTCCGCGTCGTCGCCGCCACCAACAAGAACCTCGCATCCCTCGTCGAAGCCGGTGATTTCCGCGAAGACCTCTATTTCCGGCTCAACGTCGTGCGCATCGAGATGCCGCCGCTCCGCACCCGCGCCGAGGATGTGGTGTTGCTGGCGGGAAAATTCCTCAAAGAATTCGCCGACGAGAACGGGCGGCCCGTCAAGCCGCTGTCGGACGCCGCCATGGAAGCCTTGCGCCGCCACCCGTGGCCCGGGAACGTCCGCGAACTGCGCACCGCCATCGAACACGGCGTGGTGATGTCGAACGATCCGGTCATCGACCTCCGCCACCTGCCGGGCGACCTGCTCCGACCCGCGCTCTCGCCACCGCCTTCTGCTGAGGCCCGCGAGCCACGGGACGCGGGGAAAATCCCCCTTGCCGCTCCACTCGAATTCAACTTGCATGCGCTCGAAGCTCAAACGATCCGGGCGGCATTGGCCGAGGCCGATGGCAATCGCACCCGGGCCGCCGAGCTTCTTGGCATCAGCCGCCGAACCCTCCAGCGCAAGCTGAAGGAGGAAGGCGGCTCGTCCGATCTCCCCGATTTTCCGAACCCATGAGCACATCTCCCGCCCTCCCCGACGCCGCGACTTTGGTCCGCCGCATCGTGTTTATCCTCTGTCTGCTCGGCCTGACCGCCATCCACTTAGGCGTCGTTTTCCGCGGCCTCGGCACCCCGGAGGCCATGGACCAGGCCCAGCTCGGACGCGAAATCGCCCGCGGCGAAGGTTTCGCCACCAAGGTGATCCGCCCGCTGGAACTCCACCTGGCCGAATCCCACCAGGAAAGCGCCGTTCCGTTCATCGGCCTGCGGGATACCTACCAGTCCCCGCTCAATCCGCTCGTCCTCGGTGCCGTTTTCAAGCTCGTCGGTGCCGACCAACCGGACAAATGGACGATGCCGACCGACAAATTGGTGTATGATCTCGACCGGGTCGTCGCCCTCGTCTCGACGCTCTTTTTCCTGATGGCCATCGGCGTCACCTACCTTCTGGTCAGCCGGATATTCGACGGAAAAATCGCCGGCTTCACCGCCGTGCTGATGATGTTCTGCGACATGTACTGGCGCTTCTCCCAGAGCGGCCTTCCTCAAATGCTGCTGCTGCTGCTTTTCACCTGCGGCCTCTACTTCGCCTACCGCACCATTGAAGACCAAGAGGAAGGAAAGAACTCCTTCGTGCAGCCACTCCTCGCGGCCGTGTTCTTCTCGCTGATGGTCCTCGCCCACTGGCTCGCCGCCTGGGTGTTCTTCGGTTTCCTCCTCTACGCCGCCATCGCCTTCCGACCCCGCGGCATCATCGCCCTCTCCTCGCTGGTCGTCCTGCTGGCCTTCATCGCCTTCCCGCTGTACCGGATGGCCTCGATCACCGGCCAGCCCTTCGGCGTGGCGCGCTTCGTGTTCTACAACGGCCTCTCCGCAGGATCCGAGTCGGCCGTCATGCGCACGCTCGACCTCAGCTCCACCCCGCTGGTGATGGACGGGCTGCTGATGAAAATCCTCGGCACCACCCTGGTCCAGGCCACCAACCTGATTCCGTTCTTTGGTGGCATCATCGCCGCGCCCATTTTCTTCATCGCCCTGCTGCACCCTTTCAAGCGCCCCTCGATCGCACGCTTCCGCTGGATGATCGCCCTGATGTGGCTCTTTGCCGCCGTGGGGATGGCGATCTTCGGCATCAACAGCTCGTCCACCCTGCATCCGAACCAGATCCATCTGCTGTTCGCGCCCATCATGGCGGCCTACGGGCTGGCTTTCCTTTCCATCCTCTGGAGCCGTCTGCCGATCGTCAGCCAGGTCCCCGCCCTGCGCTACGCCCACTACATCGCCGTGGTCGTCGTTTCCGCCGCCCCACTCATCCTTTCCCTCCCGCGCGACGTCCGCACCTTCCTCCTTTTCGCCGACAAGGGAGGCTGGCCGCAGTGGCCGCCCTACTACCCGCTCATCCTCAACCGCGGTCTTTCCTCCTGGGTGGATAAAAACCCGGAATCCGCGGAAATCATCATCTCCGACCAGCCCTGGGCCGTGGCCTGGTACGCCGACGCCCACTCGCTCTGGCTGCCGAAGTCCCTGGTGGATTTCAACAACCTCGACGCCAAGGCCATCGATCAGGGCAACCGCTTCGCCGGCGTCCTGATCACCCCCTCCTCGCGCGATGACGGCTCGGTTTCCAGCGTAATCAAGGAAAACGGCGATTTCGCCCCCCTGGTCCTCGACGGCACCGTGGCCTCCATCACCGGCAACAGCCAGCGTCAGTCCGGCTTCGCGATTTACAACAGGGCCCCCACCATTGAGTCCTTCGCCAAGCGCTTCCCCATTCGCTATCCGCTTCTTGGCGAGCAGATGGTCTACTACAGCGAAAAGCGGATCTCCGACGAAAACCTCCGCAATTGATGCCCGCCCGGAAAAAATCCACACCCGGAGACACCGGGGAAGCCACCTTCGAGGAGGCGCTGGCGGAGCTGGAATCGATCGTCCACGCGATGGAGGAAGAACAGCTTCCCCTTGAAGACCTCGTCTCCCGCTACGAAAAAGGGATGAAACTGCTCGGTCGCTGCCAGACCGTCCTCAACAGCGCCCGCGAGCGGCTGCAAACCATCAGCGCGACCGCCTCAAACACCTTGACCCCGGACGAATCGGAGACCACCGACACGCCCGACGACGATTCCGATGACGACATCCGCCTCTTCTGAGCCTCCCCACCTGGGGCCGATCCTTTCCCAGCTCCACTCACCCCAGGACCTCAAGGCGCTCCCCGAGGCGGACCTGTTGAAGCTGGCCGTGGAAATCCGCGAGGCCCTCATCACCAACCTCTCCCGCACCGGCGGCCACCTCGGCCCCAACCTCGGCGTGGTCGAACTCACCATCGCCCTCCACCGCGTCTTCTCCACTCCCAAGGACCACTTCGTGTTCGACGTCGCCCACCAGGGATACGTCCACAAGATGCTCACCGGCCGCGCCGACAAGATCCACACCATCCGCACCTACCAGGGCCTCAACGGTTTCCTCCTCCGCAGCGAGTCGGAGCACGATTGCTACGGCGCGGGTCACGCCGGCACCGCCCTCTCCGCCGCCCTCGGCATGGCCGCCGGCCGCGATCTCAATCAGGACGGCAGCCATGTCGTCGCCCTCGCCGGCGATGCCGCCTTCACCTGCGGCCCCACCCTTGAGGCGCTCAACAACATCGCCGAGACCACCAAGAAATTCATCGTCGTCCTCAACGACAACGAGTGGTCGATCGACAAGAACGTCGGCGCCATCGCCCGCTACTTCAACGCCCTCCAGACCCACTCGACCTATTCGTCGGTCCGGAGCGCCGCCGCCGAGTTCGTCGAAAAAATCGCCGGCAAGGCCACCCGGAACCTCGCTCACAAGGTCGAGCAGAGCGCCAAAAACCTGCTTTTCCCGAACGTCCTCTTCGAGAAGTTCGGCATCCGCTACTTCGGCCCCATCGACGGCCACGACCTTCCCCTGCTGGTCAAAACCTTCGACTACCTCAAGACCCTCAACGAGCCGGTCGTCCTCCACGTCATCACCGAAAAGGGTCGCGGCTACCAGCCCGCCATCGACAACCCCGGCAAGTTCCACGGCCTCGGCACCTACAAGGTCGAGGATGGCTCCACCGACACCTCCGCCACGCCCACCGCCTCGGACATCTTCGGCCGCACCGTCACCGATCTCGCCAAACAAGACCCGAAGATCGTCGCCATCACCGGTGCCATGCCCGGCGGCACCAAGCTCGAGATCTTCAAGAACGAGCTGCCCGAACGCTACTTCGACGTCGGCATCGCCGAGGAACACGCCGCCCTCTTCGCCTGCGGCCTCGCCACCAAAGGCATTCGCCCGTTCCTGGCGATCTACTCGACCTTCATGCAGCGGGCCTACGACATGATCCTGCACGACATCGCGCTGCAGAACCTGCCCGTCCGCCTCTGCATGGACCGCGGCGGCCTGTCCGGGGATGACGGCCCCACCCACCACGGTCTTTTCGACATCGGCTACCTCCGGATCGTCCCCGGCCTCATCCACATGGCACCCAAGGACGAAGCCGAATTCGTCGCCATGCTCCAATGGATGGCCGCCTACGATGACGGCCCCAGCGCCATCCGCTACCCGCGCGGCTCCATCGCCGGCACCCCCGTGGACGGCCCCTGCGCCCCCATCGAAGCCGGCAAGGGCGAACTCGTCTCCGAAGGCTCCGACGTCGCCCTGATCGGTCTCGGCACCATGTTCTCGATGGCCTTGGAAACGAAGGCACGGCTTGAGGCGCAAGGTCTGTCCGTCTCGCTCGTCAACCCGCGTTTCATCAAGCCCCTCGATGGCGCTCTGCTCGAAAAAGTCGCCCGTAACGCCAAGGTCGTCTGCACCTTCGAGGACCACGTTCTCATGAACGGCTTCGGCACCGGCGTCATCGAGCATCTCCACGACGCCGGCATCCGCACCCCGGTCGAGCGCATCGGCTGGCCCGACGCCTGGATCGAGCACGGAAAGATCGACATCCTGCGCGAAAAACACGGCCTCACGGTCGAACACGCGCTGGAGAAGATCGCCCGGCATCTGTGACCGTGGTGCCACCCGCCTGCGGCGGTTGATCCGTAGCCGCCCATCCCGCAGTCGCCCGCTTCGGAGGAGCGGTAAGCACCGCCCCTCTGCGCCCCCCCTTTGGAGGGGAGAAATCCACTGGAGCCACAATCCCGGGGGCGGTTATGCTGTCGGCTAAGTGAGGCCAAAACGCTGCTCAGGAGCTGTCGCATTGAAGACGGCACTGCAGCACCCAGTACCTCACTAAACCCCGAAAAACCCCATGAACCGCAACCTCCTCCTTCCTGTTCTCGGCCTGACCCTGCTGCCCTCGGCATCGGTCGTCGCCGCCAACGTCACCCTCAATGCCAGCGATGGCTTCGGCGCGTCGTCCTTCAACGCCGCCGGAAATTGGAGCAACGCCGCCGCTCCCAGCGCCGGGAACGACTACTTCACCAACGGCCTGCTGCTCCGCACGCCCGCCGACACCGGCAGCCACACCTTCGCCGGGGATTCGCTCACCGTGTCCGGCTCCGCGAGCTTCGGCGCCGCCAACAACGAAGCCCTCATGTGGAAGGGTTCCGGGACCACCTCTACCATCACCGTGCCGAATCTGATCGTCAACGGCGGCCAGCTGCGTCACGGGCAAGGCGACGCCGACTCCTTCACTTTGGCGGGAGCCATCACCGTCGGTGCCAGCGGCATGGGCGTTGCCGCCCAAGGCGGTTTCAATATTTCCGCTCCGATCTCCGGCAGTTCCCAGATCGTCGTGATGGGCAATGGCAACGGATCGGCGGCCCGCATGGTCACCTTCTCCAGCAGCTCCAGCACCTTCACCGGCAACCTGAATCTCAACAACGTCCAGAGTTTCGCCACACTCGCGGATGACGCGGTTTTCAACTTCGTCATCGGTGCGAGCGGAGTGAACAACCAGATTCTTGGAACCGGCAACCTCACCCTCAACGGCGACTTCGCCCTCGATCTCAGCGGAGCCAGCTCCACCCTCGGTGATTCCTGGCTCCTGGTCAACAACGCGACCTTGGCCGAAACCTACGGCTCGAGCTTCAGCTTGACGGGCTTCACCGACAATGGAGACGACACCTGGTCCTCCGGCAACTACCTGTTTGCTGAAGCAACCGGCACGCTCTCGGTGGTCGTTCCCGAGCCCTCGATCGCCCTGCTTGGCGCGTTCGGCGTCCTCGGCCTTCTGCGCCGTCGCCGCTGAGCCCGACCCCCTCTATTCTCCTCTCAAAAAGGCGGACCCCACCGGGTCCGCCTTTTTCTTTGCCTTCGTGGCCAACCACCCGACGCGTGCAAAAAGAACACAATTTCCTTGCGCCGGCAGGCATTTCGGGCGACACGGAAACCACATGAACCGCTTCTTATCAGCGGATCGTGTTCCCCAAACAACGAAAACCTCAAAAACCCTACGAAACGATGAAGAAGTATTTAGGTCTCACCGCTGCGGCACTGATCACGGTGTCGGGAAGTCAGGCTGCTCTCGTCTCCCTCACCAATGCCGACTTCGAGGCAGGAGTGGGGAATTTCCCCGATGGATTTGATGCTGATCCGGATATTCCGGGATGGATGGACCTCACAATCACTGACGCAGGAGTTGAAGCTGCCGGTGCGTGGTGGGGTACGTTTGACGGTCATTCCGCCTTTTTGGCGGTCGGAAACGGCGCCTATCTCCTGAGCGGCTATACCATTCAGGATGGCGACGAGTTCACCGTCGGAGCCGCCGCCAAAACCTGGGACGCCACCTCCGAACTCACCGCTACGGTGTTCTATGATGATCCCGCGAACGTGATCGGAACTTACACCATCGGGGTCGATAATACTTGGACCCTCTATTCGTCGACACCGATTGCGGCCACTCCGGCTTCGATCGGGGGAACGCTCGGGATCAGCATCGAGAATTCGGCGTCCAGCGGGTTCCTGAATTTCGACGACGTCTCGATCGATGTCGTTCCCGAGCCCTCGGTCGCCCTGCTGGGCGGTGTGGGTATCCTCGGTCTGCTTCGCCGCCGGCGCTCGTTCTGAGCCGCTTCCGGTGATTTAGACATCTGATTTCCAAACGGGCGATGCCGCGACGGCGTCGCCCGTTTTGTTTGCCGCAGGAATCGGCGTCCTTGGCGACCGATTCACTGCTCTCGATTCCCGTCGCCCACGCCCTCATCGTAAGCGCCAAAGAGGCCCAACGAGCACAAACCGTAGGAGCAGGCCCTGCCGATTCCTCACGGAACCGGCCACTGCCACGCAAACCGCCATCCCGGCCAAATTCCTTGGCGTCCTTGGCGAGTTGTCGATTCACTCCTCCCGATGCCCGCCGCCCGCGTCCTGATCGACGGCCCCTCCGAGCTCGTCTTCGACTACGCCATTCCTGACGGACTTCCCGTCCGGGCCGGCTGCCGCGTCCGTGTTCCCCTGCGCAACAAGACCTCCACCGGCACCGTCCTCGCCGTCTCCGATACCGATCCCGCCGACCTTGGCTTCGCTTTGCGGCCGCTCCATTCCCTCACCGATCCCGAACCGCTCCTCACGCCGAAGCTCCTCGAACTCGCCCGCTGGATCGCCGACTACTACGCATGCAGTATCGAGAGCGTCGTCCGCGTCCTCCTTCCCGAAGCCGTCCGCACCGAGGACAACTCCGCCAAGACCCGCAAGGCCGTCGTCCTCGCCCAGTCGCCCGACGAGGAAACCCTCGCCCAGCTCGCCAAGCGCGCGCCCAAGCAACACACCATTCTCTCCCTGCTGGTTCACACCCCGGGGAACCACCTCCTGCTGACCGACCTCGGTGCCACCGCCGCGGCCAGCGTCAAAGCCCTTGCGACAAAAGGCCTCGTCCGTCTGATCGACCAGGAAATCCGCCGTGACCCCGAAGCCGACGGCATCGAGGAAATCCTTCCCACCATCGATCTCCCGCTTTCTGAAGAACAACAAGCCGCCCTCGACGCCATTCTCGCCAACGTGGAGTGCACGGTGCGGAACGCGGAACAGGATCCCGGCTCCACGCTCCGCACTCCGCGCTCACCGCTTCTGCTCCACGGCGTCACCGGCTCCGGTAAAACCGAAGTCTACCTCCAGGCCGCCCGCGCCACCCTCCAGGCCGGGAAAACCGTCCTCGTCCTCGTCCCCGAAATCTCTCTCACCCCCCAGACCGTCCGTCGTTTCCGCGCCCGCTTCGCCGACGTCCAGGAGCAGGTGGCCGTGCTTCATTCGAACCTGAGTCAAGGCGAGCGCTTCGACGAGTGGCACCGCATCCGCAAGGGCAAGGCCCGCATCGTCATCGGTGCCCGCTCCGCCGTCTTTGCACCGCTACCCGACCTCGGGCTCATCCTCATCGATGAGGAACACGAGAACACCTACAAGCAGGACCAGATCCCCCGCTACCACGGCCGCGATGTCGCCGTGCTCCGCGGCCACCTCGAAGGGGCCACCGTCGTGCTCGGCACCGCCACCCCTTCGCTCGAATCCTGGCAAAACGCCCTCGACGGCAAATACCAGCTCCTCCGTCTAACCCACCGCGTCGACAGCCAGTCGCTCCCCCTCATCCGCGTCGTCGACATGCGGCTGGAGTCGAAAAAGCAAAAGTCCAAGGACACCTTCCTTTCCGACCGCCTCCGCAACGCCATCCAGAACCGCCTCGAAAAGAACGAGCAGACCATTCTCTTCCTCAACCGCCGCGGCTTCGCCCGCTCGCTCCAGTGCCCCGCCTGCGGCCACGTCTGCCAGTGCCCCCACTGCGCCCTCGCCCTCACCTACCATCGCACCGACGACCGCCTGATCTGCCATATCTGCGGCCATCAGGCCGTGGTTCCGCGGAAATGCCCCGAGTGCAAGGACCCTGCCATCATCCTCCAGGGCTTCGGCACCCAGAAGGTCGAAGACGTTTTCCGCAAAGTCTTCCCCACCGCCCGCATCGCCCGCATCGATGCCGACGCCCTGCGGAAAAAGAACGCCCTGCGCGACCTGCTCAACGCCTTCCGCGCCCGTAAGATCGACTTGCTCATCGGTACCCAGATGATCGCCAAAGGCCTCCATTTCCCCAACGTCACCCTGGTAGGCATCCTGAATGCCGACATCGGCCTCCACGTCCCCGATTTCCGCGCCGGCGAGCGCGTCTTCCAGCTCCTCACCCAGGTCGCCGGTCGTGCCGGCCGTGGCGCGTTGGAGGGGGAGGTGATTGTCCAGACCTTCACCCCCCACTCGCCGAGCATCCAGTTCGCCCGACACCACGATTTCGATGGCTTCGCCGAGCAGGAGCTCGAAATGCGCCGCCAGTTCGGCTACCCGCCCTTCACCCGCTGCGCCGTCCTTACCAGCCGCTCCACCCACGAGCGCCGCGCCGAGTTCACCCTTCAGACGCTTCACCGGCGGTTAAAGGAGGACCTCCCCCAGGGCATCGAGCTCGGCGAGCCCCTCCCCAGCCCGCTGGTGAAGGCACACGGTCAATACCGCTTCCAACTCATCCTGCGCGGGCCGAAGGCCCGTCCGCTGACAAAGCACGTGCAGCAGGTCCTCGCCAGAACCACCCTCCCGGAGGACGTGACGGTCGTCTTTGATATGGACGCTCTCTCCTTCAGCTGACCCGGCTCTTCCGCCCGCTGTGGAGAGCTCTTTTCCCATAGGTCCTATAGGACCTATCCCCCGGCAGCCTGCCTCCCCAGGTCCCGCGGTCACTTTCTGCGCGCAAGGTAGATGCAGTGCCGCGGCTTCTTGGATTTTTCGTGAGGCTTGGCGGGCACCGCTTCGACCCGGAAACCCGCACGCAAAAGCTTTTTCTCAAACTCCGGCGTCGGATGGGCCATCCAATAGGCCGCACAGCCGTCCGGCTTGAGAGCCTCACGGACCTTGGCGAAGAACGACGGCGTGTAGAGCCGCGAGTTGCCCTCGGTGATCAGCATGTCGGGGCCGTCGTCGATGTCGACCAGCAGAGCATCGATACTACTTTTCCCGTACTTCGCCAGGCATTCGAAAAGATCGCCCTGATGCACGCGGGTTCGTTCGTCGTCGAGGATCGGTCCGTTGTGTTCGGAAAGAAACGTGCGGTTCCATTCGATGATCTCCGGCATCAACTCCGCCACCTCGGCGGTCGCCGGGCTTCCCACCACTTCCAGCGCGCGCTTCAGGGTGAATCCCATCCCGAGCCCGCCGATCAACACCCGCGGATGCGCCGGACGGCCCGGCTTGCCGGCCGCGATCGCCGCGCAACCAAGTTCGGCAAGCAACTCCTCCGAATAGGTCATCCGCGTGCTCATCAGCTCACGACCGTCGTTCTTGAGGTAGAACTTCCCGTCGTGCTGGTGCAGGGAAAACACGGTGCCATCGGCCAGCCGGGCCTCGGCGAGTTGGATGTACGGCTTCACTCCCGCGACCATTCCCGGATTCACCCCGTGGGCAAGGACAGAGGCAAGGCAGCGGACCGCGGCCCGGATCGCCTCCTGCCCGCCAACCACGAAAGAGCCGGAGCCCCGCAGAGGAACTCCGGCCCTTCAGATACGTGTCGAAAGCCGCTTAGAAGGTCGCCTCCACCCCCGCGAACCAGGTCCGCGGCAAGTTCGTCCGCGGGCCTTCCGGCAGACGGGTCACCACCGCCCGTTCGTCGAACAGATTGTGCAGGCCACCCACCAGCTTGACGTGGTCGTTGATCTTGTAGTCCCCGGTCAAGTCCACCGTCAGCACGGCATCGATCTTGCCCTGGCGTGCCGTGGTCACCGGCACCGGAGAATTCAACGCCGTGCCATAGGTGTGGCTGAGGAACAGGGCGTCGAGGTTCACTCCCCAGCGCTCGGCCTCAAAGCCGATCCCCGCCGCCAGCTTCCATTCCGGCACGTAGGGAATGTCCGCCCCCGGTTGACCGCCAGCGTAGATATCATCCGCGCCACCGGTCGTCAGCGCCTGCTTCAACTCCGCGCTCGTCCAGGTGGCGCTGACATACATCGGTAAGCCATAAGCCCAGCCGCGGTCCACCGCCGGATCGTAGGCGATCAGGCTTTCCACGCCCCATGTTTCGGCCTTGCCCGCGTTCTGATTCACCCCGCCCGCGAGGCCCGCATCGACGCCGATCAGGTTCTCGAAGTCGGTGAAGAAGGCCGCGGTGTCGAGTGTCAGCCCGCCGTTGCGGTACCGCCAGCCCAGCTCATAGCCGAGGCTTTCCTCGATATCGACACCGCCCATGAACGAGCTCGGGCCCGGCAGAGAGACTCCGCGGTAGATGCCACCATACATCGAGTGACAGTCATTGAACTCGTAGTTGGCACCGATCCCGCCAGCCCACACGTCGAGATCATCGGACATCTTCAGGCCACCGCCGTTGAAGTTGGTAGCGGCCAGCTCCACGTGCTCATAGCGCACGCCCGGACGCAGCGTGAGTTGGCCGATCTTGACCACATCCTCGACGAAGAGTGAGGTGGCGAAGGCTTCCTCAAGCGCGTTGCTCTCGTCGCCCGGAGTACCGCGGCTGATCGAGGTGAACGTGCCGTCACCGTTGGCGTTGAAGACATCCACCCACTGTTCGCGGAATACCCGGTCGTAGTGAAGCCGCAACCCCGCCGTCAGCTCATGCTGCACCGCTCCGGTATCGAAAAGCCAGGTAGCCTGATTCTGCCAGCCGTAGGCATCGTAGTACCGCGCGTTGGCCTTGACCCCGATCGATCCGGGTGCCGAGCCCTGCAACACCGCCAGCAGACCGGGGTTGAGCAGCGCCGCATTCAGACTGGTACGGCCCGAACCTCCCGAGATCCGTCCGCGTCCGTCGATCCCCGGATTCAGCGTCGTGGACACATGGTCGAGCTTGTACCAGTTGCGCTCGAATTGATTCCAATAAAGCGCCGACTCCAAGCTGAAAGAGTCGCTGGGCTCGACCAAGTATTTGAAATATGATCGCGTCTGCTCCGTGTCCATGTGGTCGAAGGCCGATGCCACATAGCGGGCGTCCGGGTTGAACCGCGCGTCCGCTTCGGACAGCCCCAGATAACCTTCGTCGGACTCGAAATCCGTATGGCCGATCTTGAACTCGAAACGCTGCCGCACCGGCCCGTCGAGTTCCCAGAACGCCTTGAACATGGGCTCCCACAACTGGAATCCGCTGTCGCGATCCAAGCCGCCCAGGTATTTCCGGTAGCCATCGGTCTGCTGGCCGTGGAACTCCAGCACATAGCCGAAGCGGCCGCCCTCGACCTCCACGGTGTCTCCGTACCAGGTGTGATTGGAGAAGGTCGAATCACTCCCTCCGGTCGTCCGTGAGTAGAAGTTCGAGTCCACCGGTACCTCGGTGGACAAGAAATTCAGCACCCCACCGGTGGTCTGAGGACCGTAACGCACCTGGCTCGAGCCCTTGAGCACCTCCACTGCCGACATCCGCGCCACCTTCGGAAAATAGTAAGCCGCCGGTGCCGAGTACGGGGCTGGAGCGGTCAGGATGCCGTCCTCCATCACCGTGACCTTCTCCGTCCGCGTGCCATCCGCACCGCGCATCGAGATATTCGGGAAATTGCCGTATCCATCCTCCTGGCGGACATACACACCCGGCACCTTCGCCAGCACGCTGGCGATGTCCGTGTAGCCCCGCTCGCGGAATTCCTCAGCGTCCACGTAGGCCGCGGAACCTGCCAGGTTCCACACGTTTTCAACGCTGCCCACCACCGTCAACGGTGCCAACGTGTCCAGCGGCTCCACCGCATCCTGCCCCACAGCCGACCCGGCCAGGGCCATCAGTCCGGCGCAGACCAGCAGCTCAATTCTTCGGTTGGTCATTTTCATAGTTCTCGAAGATTTCGCGCGAACGACTGAGACGCATTCGCAGCAACGGCGGCGGTGTGAGCCGATCCCACGCCGAGCGCAATCCCGGACTCTGACATTCCACCCCCCCGGATGTGACGGAAAGCTACAAGCGCCCATGTCTGGCACAGCTGTGACGATTCCCAGTAGGGCCCACCTTCACTCACGGCCGGACTACCCCGCCACGGCGTCGGCGACGCGCATACCGTCGAGGGCGGCGCTGACGATGCCCCCGGCGTAACCCGCGCCTTCTCCGCAGGGAAAAAGACCGGCGAGATCGGGATGCTGGAGCGTCGAAGAATCGCGCGGAATACGCACCGGCGAGCTGGTCCGGGTTTCAAAGCCGAGCAGCAGGCCCTGCCCCCCGGCGAATCCGCGGATGCGCCGGTCGAAGAGATTCAAGCCATCGCGCATGCGGCTGACAATGCCGCTTGGCAGGAGATCGTGCAGCGGAACGCTCCTCGCTCCCGGGAAGTAGCTCATCTCCGGGAGATCGGCGGACAGCTTCCCGGCGAGGAAATCGGAGACGCGCTGACCCGGCGCGACCTGCCCGCCCCCTCCGGCATTCTTGGCGACCCGCTCCAGCTCCTTCTGGTAGGCGATCCCCGCCAGCACGCCGTGCTCCTTTTCAAAGCGGGCGACATCCTCAGGCTCGACGGTGACGACGAACCCGGAGTTCGCGAAGGGGGAGTCGCGGCGGGCGAGACTCATACCATTGACCACCACTTCGTCGTTTTCCGTGGCGGCGGGAACGATGAACCCGCCGGGACACATGCAGAAAGAATGGACGCCACGGCCGCGGATCTTGGTCGCCAGCGAGTAGCGGGCGGCAGGCAACAGGCGGGGCCGCTCGCCGTCCTTGCCGAGGTGATACTGGCAGCGGTCGATGAACGGCTGGGGGTGCTCGATCCGCACGCCGACCGCAAAAGGCTTCGGCTCCAGCAGGATTTTTTCCTCAGCCAGCAGCCGGTAGATGTCGCGCGCGCTGTGGCCGGTGGCCAGGATCACTCGATCCGCGACGACCTCCCCGCCATCGGCAAGGCTCACGCCACGGATCTTTCCTTCGCTCCGCAGCAGGCCCGCGACCTTGGCCCCGAAACGCACCTCGCCACCCGCCGCGCGGATCGACTCGCGCATCGCCATGACCACCTTCGGCAAAAGATTCGAGCCGATGTGCGGATGGGCATCGATCAGGATCCGCTCCGGTGCACCGTGGGCGACGAGGATCTCGTAGACCCGCCGGACCGGGCCACGCTTGGTGGCGCGGGTGTAGAGCTTGCCATCGGAAAACGTTCCCGCCCCGCCCTCGCCGAAGCAGTAGTTCGAGTCCTCGATCACCCGGCCCTCCCGCAGAATCGGCGCGAGGTCGAAACGGCGCGCGGAGGCGTCCTTGCCGCGCTCGAGAACGATCGGCTTCAGCCCGAGTTCCAAGCAGCGTAGTGCGGCGAACATGCCGGCCGGGCCGCAGCCGACGATCGCCACCGCCCGCGGATTCGCCGGCAGCGGCGGGCATTCCCACCTCGGTGCGATTTCCTCAGGCAGTGGCCCGTCCACGCCCACCTCCAACCGGAGCTGGACCTTCACCTCACGCTGGCGGGCATCGATAGAATGCTTCAGCAGCCGCACCTCCGAAACCCCAGGCAGGCCCAGTTTTTTCGCCGCCGCCTGATGCCATGCCGCGGCATCCTCGGATGCGGCGAGCGGCAGGACCACGTCGACCGTTTCAATCCTGACGTCGCTCATCTTACTGCGTGGGCGCCGTCGTTGGCGGTGCCTGCTTCTTCTCGGCGGCGTCCTTGATTTCCTCCCACTGGTTGCGGAGTTTCCTCAGTTCGCCGTTCTCCGAGGCCTCTTTGAAGGCCGCCATGCCGCCGGTCATCAACCCGAGCACGCCGATCGCCAGCGCCCCCAGGAAAAGCAGCCAGTAGAGCACCGCCAGCACCTTGCCCACGGTATCAAGCCGTTTTGTGTAAATGTAGCCCGGCGGACAGGCGAAGAGACGGTACTGGAGCCAGATATTCAGAAATGGCACGAAGAGAAATCCGAGCAGCCACCAGCCCGACATGCCGAGGTTTTGAAAGCGTTTCACCGTGACCACCAGAATCACGATCACCGGGATCAGCATCAGTAGGGCGGCGAAAGACTCGTTCCCCTTGCCAAGCAGCGGGGAAACCTGAGGGACGGCGAGGGCGATGCCCGCGAACAAGGCCGCCGGCAGCACGGTGGTGCCGAGGAACCATCCTAGGCGCGTGGCACCCGGCAGACGGAGTTTTTCCGCGCCGCGCTGGCTGAAATCGAAGTCACCGCTGTCGGAAAGCTTGTCCTCGCCTGGAATGCGCGGCTCGCCGGTCTCCTCCGCGAGCGGGGACGGCGAGTTCCGCTCGAAGACACCATCCACATCGCCGGCAGGCACCCAATCAGCCAGGTCGGCACTGAAGAGCATGTCCGTCCTCGGTTCCAGGCGTCCCGCCTTGGCGGCCTCGACCACCTCGGCAAACGTCACCGGTCCAAACTGGTGCCCCTCCCGGGAAACCCACCATTCGTCTTTCTGCTCCGCCATCCCGTGCGCTTCTTATCGCTCGCCCGCCACCCGGTCAATCCCGCCGCTTCACTTTGGAGTGCTCCGGCATGACGGAGCTTTGAAGGTAGAGCCGAAAGTCGCCTGGCGAGCCGGGCCGGAGCCGGCATGTCGGCCATGAAAGTTCCGATCTGCTCGGAACACTCCGAACCGGACCTACCCTACGTTCGTAGCAGCCAGCAAATCTTCCCACCCTGCCGGGTCCGTCAAATCATCCAACACCCTCCAGGCCCCAGCCAACTCGGACGCGGGAATATGACCGGTGGCCACCGCCAGGCAGCGGGCATCGATCGCTCGGGCGCAGGCGATGTCTTTCGGCGTGTCGCCGACGATCACGATCTCATCGGCATCGAAAACCCGACCCGCATGCGCCGCGGCGCGTTCGAGGGCGACAGGTCCGAGGCGGTCGCGGTCGGCATGATCGCAGCCGTAGGCACCAAAAGTGAAAAACCGGTCGAGCCCGAAATGGCGCATCTTCACCCACGCGCCTTCCTTGATGTTCCCCGTGAGGAGTCCCACCACCGCATCGGGCTCGCGGGCAAGACGCCCGAGCATTTCCTCCACTCCGGGCAGCACCCGGCCGGGGTAATCGCCGCTGGATAAATGAAACTCCAGCCGCTCCAGATAAGCCTCGTAAAACCTGTTGGAGGCATCCGGACAAACCGCCCGCGCGAAGTGGCGGAACATGCCGGCGAGGATGCCGCTATCGGTCGCGCCGCAGAGATTCAACTTGGGACCGCGATCGCCAAACACCCGCTCGGCGGCATCGCCGAGCGCGGTGAGGCCGGCACCGCCGGTATCGACCAGGGTGCCGTCAATATCGAACAACCACAGCGAGACGCGCGGCATCAGGCGGACTTCCCGCTCTCTTCCGCTTCAGCTTCCTCCGCTTCCTCGATGTCATCCGCCTCGTCATCGTCCTCGGAAGTCACGACGACATCGTCGTCCTCTTCCTCGTCGTCATCGAAGTCGTCTTCGTCGATCAACTCACCGTGGAAGAGCTGGAACCGGCGCTTGCGGTGATGTGGTGGCAGTGGCGAGAGGGTCATGCCGACCATCCGGCCCTGAAGGCGCGGCTCCTGATCCACATTGGCCATCGTTTTGAGGTCGCCGATGATCCGCTGCATCTTCTCGAAGCCCAGCTCGCGGTGCGCATTCTCGCGGCCGCGGAACTGGAGCACCACTCGAACCTTGTGACCTTCGTCGAGGAAAGTCTCCAGGCGGTTCAGCTTGATGTTGTAGTCGTGCTGCTCGGTCCGGACGCGGAACTTCACCTCCTTCATTTTGGTGGCGCTCTGCGACTTCTTCTGAGTCTTTTTCAACTTGGCCTGCTCGTACTTGAACTTGCCGTAGTCAATGATCCGACACACCGGCGGGTCCGCCTTGGCGGCGATCTCGACGAGGTCGAGCCCGACCAGCTTCGCCTTCGCGAGGGCCTCCTGGGCGCTCATGATCCCGAGCTGTTGGCCGTCCGGCAGGACGACGCGCACGCGCGGGGCGCGAATCCGTTCGTTGACCCGCGTCATGTCGCGCGGTTCCCTTCTGAAGCGTTTCTTTGGCTTGGCTATGGTCTTGGTCGGTGCGGGTTCAGTGCGACGCGGAAATGGATGTCATGAAAGACATCGGGACCGCGAAGGTTGGTTCGGAACGATGGACGTGAGCTTCGATCATGCGGAGTCACGGGAGGTGGCGCCGGTCATCAAAGGGACCGGTGGGTGATTTCCTCGCATATCGTTCCAATGAAATCATCGAGAGGCATGGAGCCGAGGTCCTCCCGCTCGCGGTGGCGGACACTGACCGTGCCTTCCTCCACCTCGCGGGCGCCTAGAACGAGCATATAAGGCACCCTTTCCATGCGGGCAAGACGAATCTTGGCACCGACTTTGTCCGAGGTGCGGTCGAGCGAAACGCGCACGCCGGCGTCGGCGAGCTTCTTCGTCACACCCTCGGCGGCTTCCAGAAACTTGTCGGAAATCGGCAGCACGCGCACCTGCTCGGGCGAGAGCCAGGTCGGGAACTTGCCTTCGAAGTGCTCGATCAGCAGGCCGGTAAAGCGTTCGAGCGAACCGAACGGCGCGCGGTGGATCATCACCGGGCGGTGCGTTTTGTTGTCGGCACCCACATATTCGAGGCCGAAGCGCTCAGGCAGGTTGTAGTCCACCTGCACGGTGCCGAGCTGCCAGTCGCGGCCGATCACGTCCTTGACGATGAAGTCGATCTTCGGCCCGTAAAAGGCGGCCTCGCCCTCGGCCTCGATGTAATCGACGCCCAACGCCTGCACCGCCTCGCGCAGCGCGGCCTCGGCCTTGTCCCAGTTTTCCGGCGAGCCGACGTATTTGTCGCTGTCCGGATCGCGCAGCGAAAGCCGGACCCGGTAGTCGGTCATGCCGAGCGTGTTGAGCACCGTTTTCACGAGCCCCAGACAGCCTTGGATCTCTCCGGAGACCTGCTCCGGCGTGCAGAACAGGTGGGCATCGTCCTGGGTGAAACCGCGGACCCGCGTCATGCCACCCAGCTCGCCGCTCTGCTCCCAGCGGTAAACGGTACCGAACTCGGCCAGGCGCACCGGCAGATCGCGGTACGAGCGGTGCTCGCTGGCGTAGATCTTGATATGGTGCGGGCAGTTCATTGGCTTGAGCAGGTAGCCTTCGTATTCGCCCTGCTCGAGACCGTTGATGAGCTGATCGCAGCTCGCTTTTTCATCGGCCAGCTTCTCCAGCGTGTCCCGCTCGGCGATCGGTGGATACTGGCTTTCCTGGTAATACGGGAAGTGGCCGGACGTGCGGTAGAGATCGAGCTTGCCGATGTGCGGCGTGAAGACCTGCGAGTAGCCCTGCTTGTCGAGCTCCGCGGTGATGAAATCCTGCAGCGCGCGGCGCACCAGCCCGCCTTTCGGTTTCCATAGGATCAATCCCTGGCCGACGGCTTCATCGATGTGGAAAAGCTGCAACTCGCGGCCCAGCTTTCGGTGGTCGCGCTTCTTCGCCTCCTCAAGGCGCTGGAGGTGCTGGTCCAGCTCGTCCTTCGTCGGGAAAGCCGTGCCGTAGAGGCGCTGGAGCTGCCCTTTCGACTCGTCGCCCATGTAGAAAGAGGAGGAGACGTTCATCAGCTTCACGTGCTTGGTTTTCGCCGTCGAGCCGACGTGCGGACCGGCGCAGAGGTCGATGAACTCGCCGTTTTGGAAACAGGAGATCTCCTCGCCTTCGGGAATCTTCTCGATCAGGTCGAGCTTGAAACGACTGGCATTGCCCGGGCGCTCCGAAAGCCCGCCGAGGCGACCGCTCTCCGCCATCGCTCGCGCTTCTTCGCGCGAGACGACCTTCTTTTCGAAGCGCTGATTCTCCTTCGCGATCTTGCGCATTTCCGTCTCGATCCGCTCGAAGTCGTCCGGGGTGATCCGGTGCTTCATTTCGAAATCGTAATAAAAACCGTTCTCCACCGGCGGACCATAGGCGAACTGGGCGTCGGGCCAGATGCGGAGGATCGCGGTAGCCATCACGTGGGCGCAGGAGTGCCGGAGGCGCTCCAGATCGGACATCTGCTCACGTTCTTCGAGGGTCTTCCGTTCGGACATGCGGCCCCGGAGAAAGCAGACCTGAGGCGGACTTACAACCGCGAATCGGGACAAGGACGGCGGCCTTCCGGGGAATTGATCGCAGGACGAGCGGACACAATGGACGGCTCCTTCCACCATCCACCGCCGGGCTCCTGAGCTTTTTGAAAAAAAATTCTCAGAAACTTTGAACGTCTCGTTAGGTGGACGGTCTATCCCACTGAACACCGTGACAAGCGGGTTCAAAGTAAGGGTAACAGCACAGTCGATTTTTCCCATGGGTGTGGGAATTTTGACCAACTTGAGGCCGCCGGACGTGGGACTCCGGCGGCCTCGTCCTTTTTCCGTGGCCTCGGTTCCGCGGTCCCATCGTGATCGAAAGAATGCCGGTCCAGATCCTTTTCTTCCGAGCTTCCCAAACGGAAAAAGGCCCCCGGGGAGTCCCGGGAGCCTCTTCACGTAGGCTGAACGTCCTCAATCGTTCCGTGCGGAGGCTTGACTCCGTTCGTCCTGACTCTGGCTGTTCCGGGCGCTGGAGCCCTGCTGCGAGCCGGAGCCGCGGAGCCGCGTCTGGTCGCCCTCAACACGAATCTTCTTCGCGACGATCAGCGTCTTGCCGTCGACCTTCTTGCGGTCGCCCTGAATCCAGACGGTGTCGCCCTTGTCCAGGTTCAGATCGCTCAGCTCGGTGCCGGCACCAAGGTCGGCGACGCAGCTGCGGCCGTCCTTCATTTCAAGACGCACCACAAGGTTGTCCTCACGCTGCTGGTTATCGAGGTCGACCTTCGTGACGTCCTCCAGCGTGCCGCGGCGTGTGATTGGGTTCTGGTTCGAACGATTTTGCTGGGAGTTCTGTGACAGGTCCGGCTGGTTGCGATCCTGCACGCGGAACGTCTCTCCGCCGGTGCGGATACGGTTCGCCAGGATCACCTTGCGCCCGTCCACCTTCGCCACCGGTCCGGAGACCGAAATGCGGTCGCCTTTTTCAAGGTCGAGTTCGCCGACGCTCTTGTCGCTGCCGAGGCTGATCACCCGGCTCTTGCCGTCCTGCAGATTCACCTTCACGAACGAATGCGATTCTTTCACGCCCTTCTGGTCGGTCAGGTCGACCTGGCGGAAACCATCGATGGTCCCTTGAAGGCGCGCGGTCTGACGGTCGGAGGAGCGGTTGTTCCGGTTCGAGGCCTGCTGCTGATTCGAGGTGTCCTCGGTCCAGTCGGTTTCGACAGGATCCCAGTAGTAGTAGACGTACCCGACGGGGTCATAGAGGCCGTAGGTGTCGTAAGTGTCATCCCAATAAGTGTCGGACCAGTCGGTGTCCGACTCATACGAGATCTGGTTGTCATCGTTGAACCAATCGCCCGGATCATACCACTCTTCCTCGTGGTAGCCCTTCTCGGCGTCATATTCGATCTCGGTGTCGGCAAATGCCGCGCCGGAGCCAAGCCCGACGGCAAGGGCCGTGCCGAGCGCCAGTCTCCTGAGTGAACGGCGGCTCAAGTACATTATGTCTTGTGTCTTCTTCATGGTTTTCTGCGGTTGGGGTTGCTGTTTCCGACGTCCACAGCCGGCGAGCGTTCGCCCACCTCAAGGGTGCCGATTTTCCGCACCCGCGGCGGCCAGCCCGGGAGGCGGCCGATCGTGGACATCCACGGATTTGAACTCGCAATGGCTGTACCGACCCCACCCGGGCGCCACCTCCACCTCCGTGAGTCCACGGCCTTTCAAGCCTCACGCACCTTGAGAAAATACGTGGTTCTGTTAGAAAGCAATTCCTCGGAGGAGCCTCGGGCTTCCGGCACCGCACGATGCAACCCCGATCGAGCGGAATGCGAAGAAGCTCTGGCGATTCTTGCGACTCGACGGAGAAGCCAGATCGTCACGGCTCGAACCACGGCTGCCCGGGCGCGGCCTCGATGCCCATCACCCGCCGGACAGCGCGCGGGTAGCTGACGTTCTCGGAATTCTCCAGCTCCAGCCGGTCGATGACCCTCAGCAAATGGCCGGCATCTTCCGATTCCGCCGCCACCGTTTGCAACACCGCTCCATTGACCTTCACCTCATCGAATTCCACCCGGCAGCCATCGATCCGGAACTTCCACCTCTTCTTCTCCACCCACGCCGCCGCCACCCGCGAGTGGGTGCCGATGACCTCCCGCACCAGCTCCATCAGGGAGAACGACGTCCGCCGGGCGTCCAGCGGGTCCACCCCCAGATCCGGCCCCAGAGGCCCGCCAACGAACTCCCGCGACAAGGGCAGTGGCTTCTTCGCCACCGGTTTCCAGCGCTCCAAGCCATCCCTCCGCTCGATCAAAAGCTTCATCTCCAGCGCGCTGCCTCGGATCTTCACGTTCCGGCTCCAGGCGTTCCGCTCCCGGCTGACCAAGTAGGTCTCGCTGCTCTCCACCACCTCCTCGACCTCCGCCACCCCACGCAGCCGCCCCTCCACCCGCTCCAGCGACGGCGCGAAGACCCTGAACTCGAAACGCGAGACCACCTCTTCCATCACCCGCCACCCTCGCCTCTCTCCGCCCAGCTGTCCATGTTTCACCCTCCAGAGTCAGAAACCCACCCAACGATCCCCGTACCGCCTACCAGTGGCATGACCGTCCCGGTCATGTGAAGAGAAAGGCTCGGTCCACCCTTCTCATCCCTCAGACCTCGTTCCACACCCGCTTCCATCTCACCCCACCCGCCCATACGGCCGGAAGGTCTCGAGGGTGCCCATGGCTTCATCGTGAAGCAGGGCCCGGTGCAGGCCCAGGTTGCCGGCGGCGGGGCTGTCGATGAGCGCGGAGGAATCGTTGGCGCTCATTTGGAAAAGCACCCGCATCCGGAAGTCGGCCAGCGACTTGCGCGGGATCCAGCGGCCGAGGTTGTTCCAGGTATCGACGCTCACGATCAGATGCACGCCCGCCGCGGGCCCTTCGCTGATGAGCGTTTGAAAAGCCTTCGCCGGGCTCGTGCCGGACGAGGCGTCGTCATCGAAGGAGAACTTGAACTCGTCCTCCTCCCGCAACGCCTTGAAGCGGTGCAGATCGCGCACGAACACGAAGACTTCCGTTTCATCCGTGCTCTCCACGCGCCCGGCGAGGTCGGTCATGATGCCGCCGAGATCGCCGGGAAGATGACATTCCGATGGCTGCGGCAACCGCGCGGCGAAACGCGCCAACTCACCTTCCGCACCTTCGCTGTCGAGCACGATGAAGCGCGCGCCATCGGTCGGGTACTGAGCGGAAAGCGACTGCATCGCCGCCTCCATCAACGACTTCATCCGCTCCTCGCCCTGGCCGACGGCGAGCAGGTGCGAGCCGCTTTCGCGACGGAACACCGCCGCGGTCGGCCCCTTGATCGAGTTCGGCGCACCGAGCCAGGCCGAGGCCTTCTCCGGTCGGCGGGCGGGCGGGTTGGCGAGCGCCGCGGTCAGCTCTTCGTTGTCGCGCAAATCGGCCGGGGCGTTGCCTTCGAACACCACCGGCGCTTTCCTGGAAAGACCGTGCTCCTTTGCCATCGCCGCCACCTCATCGAGCCGGGCGTTCCTATCCTCCTCGGACAGCCATACGGTCTGAAACGGGCTGTTCGCCGCCAGCGCGCCGGCGTTGTCGTTGTAGATTCCCTCACCCGGACGCGTCAGCAGGCGCGGCGCGGGATTGTCGTCGTCCATGATGAGGTAGGCGTCGGCCTCGTTGCACTGGAGCGCGATGCGGATGACCATCTGCCCCAGCGTCGCGCGCGCCAGCGTGTAAGCACCGCCGAGCGTCTGGGAGCCGAGGATTGCGTGAATCCCAAACGCGCGACCCTGCCGCACGATCCGATCCAGCAACAGCGAGGCTTCCTGTGCGATGCCATCGTCCTCGGTGAAAAATTCCTGGAACTCGTCGATCAGCAGCAGCGTCCGCGGCAGCGGTTTCCCGGTCGCCTTGCGATAGCCCGCCACATCCTGCGCACCCGCTTCGCGGAAACGTTCGCCGCGCTGGCGGAGTTCCTCATCCACCCGCCGCAGCACGCTCAGGCCGAACTCGCGATCGCTTTCCACCGCCACCACCCGCGCGTGCGGCAGCTTCTTGGAGCCATAACACTTGAACTCCACGCCCTTCTTGAAATCGACCAGATAAAACTCCACCTCCTCCGGGCTGCAATACAGCGCGAGATTGGTGATCATCACGTGAAACAGCGTCGATTTCCCCGAGCCCGTCTTGCCCGCGATCAGCGCGTGCTGGCGGGTGCCCTTGCCGATCGAGAGATATTGCAGCTTCTTGGCGCCCGTGCGGCCGATCGGAACCCGCAACTCGTCGCCCGTTTCCTCCGTCCACCACTCGCCCTGCGGCGCGATGCTGGAAAACGGCACCTCCACCCGGTTCGAATCGACGCTCGCTTTCCCAAAGCGGTGCACCAGTGAGGTGAGCAAGGCCGGCTCCGGCGCGCGTTCCAGCACCACCTCGCCCGGCTGACCATCGAGCTTCCAAACTCCGCCGTCCTGCTTGAGGCAGAGACATGCTTTTCTCAACTCCGCATCAAGCGCCGCATCGCCGCCGGGCCTGTCCATGTGGATCATCAGGAAAACCCCGCAGCGCGCGCCGCTCGCCGCGAGGCTGCGCAAGCGCTGCATCGCCGTTTCGCTGAAATTCGAGGGGAACCCCGCGATGAAAACGAACTGGTATTTCTCCGCGATCTCCCCGGCCTGACGGTTGTATTCCGAGATCGTCTCAAACTCGTTGCGGAGATACATCTGGATGACTTTCTCCACATGTTCGTTCAACTCCGCGAGCCGTTCCTCGATCTGCTGGCTCTGCGTCCAGATCCGACCATGAATTAGCGTGTCCTCGTAATCGGCAAGATGCATCAGGCCCGCGAAATCCCGGCCGAGGCCGACCGGGTCGATGAACGTGAACGCGGCCTGACCCGCCGGTCGGGTGGCCAACAGCCTCAACGCCACCGCATTCATCGCCTCGGTCGCCGCCGACATCTCCCCCTCGAAAAGCACCGAGCCATGTCCGGGGAAGCCGAGGTTCAGGGGAGTTTCGAGAGACTTCGGCAGATCGTAGGCGGTGTGCGCCGGCAGCCGCTCCGCCAGGTCGGTCCGACCCAGGCGGAGCGTGGCAAAGGGAATGATCTCCTCGCCCTCGCCCGGTGGTCGCCATGACTCCGCCATGGCGTCCGACCACGCCGGAAAACGCGCGACCTGGCTCGAAGTGAGATCGCCCAAGGCATCGAGCGGACGTGTGACATCGCGCTCCCAGTTCGAGCCGATCTCCGCGAGCACCGCCTCATGCCTCTCGTGCGTACCGACGTCGGCATCCTTCTTCATCGCCTCGATCTTCTCCGAGAACTCCAGTATCTCCGCCTCGAGCGCGGCCCGCCGCGTGGCGGCCGACTTCTCCCTGCGTGCGAGGCGCGCCGCATGCAAGGCCTTCTCCTTCTCCATCAACCTCGTCAACTGCTTCTCCAGCTTCCTCCTGCCGCGGCGGATGCGCTCTTCCGTTTCCTCGCCGGACTCCCGGAGGGTTTCGCTGAAACCCGCGCGCATGGCCGAATCCTCCTCTTGAATCTGCGCCTTCAAACCCGCCACGCGCTCGTTCATCGAGGCCACCGCCATCGATCCCGACAAACGGATCCGCTGGATGGCATCCGCCAACCGGACGGCCGCACCCCAGATGAAACCAAGCGCCACTCCATACACCACGACCAGCACTCCAACCGCGATCCCCGCCGCGGGCAGCCACGCTTCCACCTGCGCCGGCATTCCTGAGGACCACGCCGCGATTCCCACCGCCACCACCAGCAGCACGGGAAACGGTAAGAAACGGAAGACCTTCGCCAGCGGCAAAGCCCGTACCTTCTCCAAGGCAGCCACGGCTTCCGCCTTCAGATCGCCGGCATCTCCCGCCGGGATCGAACTACCCTTGCCGCCGTACTTCTTCGCGAAAAACGGCTTGAAGCCCCAGAGATGCCTGAGGCCCTCGTCCGCCATCCGGTCGGCTTCCGCGCGGTCTTCCGTCGCCTTGGCATGCAGCGCGTGCAGTTCCTTTTTCGCCCGCTCGTAGGTTTCCTGAAGCTCCTCCTGGCGCTTCATCATCGTCCCCTGCGCCTGACCCACCACTTGGTCCCGCTCGGCGTTGATTTCGTTCGTGAGCCCCTGCCTGGCACCATGATAGCGCTCCTGAATCCACTCCTTCCGCCGCTCGTGCAACAGGATCACCGCTTCCCCTTCCGCAGCCAGTTCGCGTTCCAAGGCAGCCCGCTTTTCCGCCATTTCCGCCTCGGATTTCTCCTGCTCCAGGCGCGCTGCGCGGCGGGTCGCGATGATATCCTCATCCAGCGCCTCCTTCGCACGGTCCTCGTTGGTGGCGACCTCCTCGATCGCCTTTCTCACCTGGCTCAGCGTACCCAGCACATGGCCGGGGTGGAGGGGGTCATTCGCAGTCGGCATGGATTTTTGAAATCAGTCGTTCGATATCGGCGATCACTTTGGTCGCCCGTGCGGCTTCATCGGCCAGCCCGTCCAGATGGGCGGCGGCGAATTGATCCGCCTTCGCATCGCGCCACGATTCGCGCACGCGGTGCCAGCTCGTGATCAGGTCCCGGGTCGCCTCGCGGATGGTCGAGGCCGCCGCACCCGCCGCGCTCATGGCGGGCCTCCTTCCCCGCTTTCCGGCGTCGACCGCGGTTTCATCTCGCGCTCGGCATAGGCATCCAGCGCGCGGATCAGCCCGTCAAGCGTCCCGATCGCCTTCGGCAAATCCCCCGCCACGCGGTCGCGAAGGCTGTCGAGCGGCTTCTGCGCCGGGGCCACGACGCTGTCGAAATTCCGCGCCCATTTCTTGGTCGCCGCCAATTTCGTCTCCGCTTCCTCAAGCGTCCGGATGGCTTTCTTCACCGCCATCTTCTGTGCCAGCACGTCATCCTGAAGACCGGACATCTCGGCGGTCATCAACTCGGCTTTCGCCTGTTCAAGGCGCCTCGTGCAGCGCCTCACCTCGCCTTCCCACGCGGTCCGTCGCTCGTAAGCCAGCCAGTCGCGGAGCCGCTTCATTTCCGAGGAAACGTCATCGAGTGCGGTCTTCGTCCGCTGGCTGTAGCGCACCAACGAGGCGCGGAAATCCTCCAACGCCTCGATCGATGCCACTTTCGCCTGTTCCGCCATCTTCGTGCCTCCGCTCAACGTTGGTCGAGATACTGTTGGATCCGTTCCGCCTTGCGCAGCAGATACGGCCCGTGTCGCTCCGCGACCTCGGTAAAGCGCTTGATGCCCTTCATCGTCTGCACGAACTCCGCGGCGAACTTCTCCTGCTCCTGGTCCTGCCAGGTTTCCCCCAGCGAGGTGAAGCGTGCCATCAGCGAGGACGAACGGTCGCGCAGTTCCTCGTTGAAGCGCTTCAGCTCGACGGCAAACCGGCGCAGCTCCTCCGGATCGACAATGGCTTGGGACATGAAAAGAACCTAACTCCCGGGCGCCGCCTCACAAGCGGCAATCCGGTGTGCCCACCCGGCTCCGAGCCGCTTTCACTCTCCGATGTCCTCGTTCCACAGGGTCGGCTTCGCCTCGATGAAGCGGGTCATCATTTCCACGCACCCGGCGTCATCCACCACCTCGACGTCCACGCCCCGCGAACGGAGCCACTCTTCCTCACCCATGAAGGTCCGGTTCTCGCCCACGATCACCCGGGGAATCCCGTAGAGCAGGATCGCCCCGCTGCACATGCTGCACGGCGACAGGGTGGTGTAGATTTCGCACTCCTGATAGACGGAAGCCGGGAGCCTGCCGGCGTTCTCCAAAGCATCCATTTCTCCGTGTAAAACGACGCTTCCACCCTGGACGCGGCGGTTGTGCCCGCGGCCGATGATTTTCCCTCGGTGGACCAGCACGCTGCCGATCGGGATGCCGCCTTCTTCGAGGCCCAGACGGGCTTCCCGGATCGCCTCTTCAAGAAATCGATGCATTTCACCGGGAGTGTCGCTATAATGAAGCAACGCGCCAGCCGATTCCCCTGCTGGCCCAGTGAATCCAAGAACGAAACCCATGGCAAAAGTCCGCCTCTCAGGCACGGTCACCGGTGCCGACGATCCTCATCGCTCGATACGCGCCAAACTTCTCTACCTGCTCTACGACGCCGGCTGGGACATCTACAACTCCAACGGCGATCAACGCATCACCCTCGCCAACATCGAGCGCAAGATTGCGGAAGCCGACGGGTTTGTTTTCACCCCGGGCGCCAGCCTTGAGGACATGTTCAAAGCGGTCTCCGTCTTCGTCGGCTATCAGACGATCGACAAGCACCTCGCCGGAAAGCCCACCGTCATCCTCAACAGCGACCGCTCCTGGGACCCCTTCTACGGCGTGCTCTCCCATCTTCACAAGCTCGGCACCATCAAGCAGGAGTTCCGCGAGTTCCTGCTTTCCGCCGACACTCCGGAAAGCGTGCTTTCGACCCTCGCCGGTGCCTGGCAGACGGGCGTGCCCGACGCCGGTCGCGAGAAAATCGGCGAGGCGGTGATGCCCGACGTCATCGATGCGCCGCCACCGTCCCACCTCCTTGGAAACGTTTGCGTCTTCTGCTCCGCCACCCTTGAGGAAGCTTCGTATTTGAATGATGGCGAACGCCTCGGGCGAACCATCGCGGAAAGCGGCTTCGGCTGCGTTTCCGGGGCCGGCAAGTCCGGCATCATGGGCGCGGTGGTCAAGGGGGCGGTCGAGGCGGGCGGCTGGACCGGCGGCTCGAATGTTCCGCACATCATCGAGCTGGAAGGCTTGCCGGAAGGGCTTGCCTCGTTCTGGCTCCGACCGGACATCTACACCCGGATGGAGGTCATGATCCAGCACTCCGACGCCTTCGTCATCATGCCCGGCGGCGCGGGAACCTTCCAGGAGCTGCTCGCCCTGATGATTTTCCGCCAGCAGGGAAACGAGCTGATGAAAGACAAACCCGTCGTCATCTACAACCGCCAGAACCACGGCGGCATCGGCTTCTGGGATCCGCTCATCGACCTCCTCGACGGCGTGTGCAAGCCCGGCGAATTCGTCGTCGCGAACCAATTCGACGACATCCTTCCCGCCATCCAAACACGTCTTCCGCAGGCCGTTTCTAAAGCTTCCTGATCGCGACCGCCGTGGGCTCCCGGCGCGGCGGCGCTCACCCGGCGATTTTGGCCGCCGTCAACAAGGCACCGCCCATAAAGACCGCCGCCGCCAGCAGCCCGCCGATCCGGTCGGGCAAGGTCGTCTGCGGCCGGCTGGCCGAGGCCGACGAGGGAAACACGCCGAACGCGTAGGCCATGCCCAGCACCAATCCACCCCCGTGGGCGGCGTTGTCGATGAAACGGAAGCCGATGATTCCGATCACGGCCGTCAGGACCAAACCCGCGATGAGCCGTCGCCGCGAACTCTCCGGCACCAGCCGGCGGTGCAACCACTCGAACACCAACAGGAAGCCGAGCATCCCCATCAACCCGCCCGAGGCGCCGAGCGAGGGCGCACCGACCCACCGAGCCGAGCATTCACCCCCGACCCAGGCCGAGAGGACGAAAACCAGAAGCACGTGCGGCCAGCGCGCCAGCACCTCCATTCGCCGTCCGAGGTAAAGCAACGCCGACCCATTGAAAAGAAGGTGCAGCGGGTGGCCGTGCAGGAAGGGAGCCGTCGCCAGCCGCCACCAGTCTTCGGGGCGACCGTTCATTTTGGTAAGCCCCGCCACCTGGACCTGCTGCGCGAGGTTGAGCGGCCCCAGCCACTGGAGCAGGGCGATGCCACCGATCACGCCCATCATCGCCTTCGTTACGGGTGCTTTCTGGGCCAGCAGCCAGGTTTCGAAACGAAGGCCCTCGAGATCCGGCAAGCCTTCTTCCGCCCGCCACGCGATCGCCCGCCGGAGCCGTTTTTTGCCCCGATACCACGGAAAAAAACCGAGCATCAGGAACAGGATCAGCGCGAGACCCAGCGTGCTTATCGCCGATGCCGCCCCCCCCGTGAGGAAGGCGAAAAGTGCGAAACCGGCCATGAAGAGGCCGAAGATCCTCATCTGGCTCACCCCTTCCCGAATCTCCCACTGCGCCCACCGGACCCGCGCTTCCTTGAGTGCGGGCAGCAGCGGGGGGATCTCCTCGGGCAACACCAGATGCCCATGATCCGGCGTCCAGACCATATCGACGCTCGCGCCGGCGTCATCGACGATCGCCGCGGCGAGTTCATCGGCTCCAGCGCAGGCGTGGTGCCGGCCTTTGCGATCGACCCAGCCCCAGCCGGGTTCCGCGGGCGGAAAAGCGTCCGGGCGTTTCCAGGCAGGGAGATCGAGATCGGACATGACGCCAGTGAAAGCGCCGTAAGCGGCGATGTCCGCGTAAACTTGTCGGCGGCGGTGAAATTACGGCTGCTCAGGCTCGGCCGCGTCGCCCTCTTCGGCAGGAGCCGGCTCTTCCGCGGGAGCTTCTTCCACCGGTGCCGAGGTTTCGGTCGCCTCCTCAGCAGCGGGAGTTTCTTCGGCTGCGGGAGTTTCCTCAACCGCCGGAGTTTCCTCGGCTGCGGGTGCTTCCTCAGCGGCCGGCGTTTCCACCGGGATCGATTCCTCGAGAGGCGGCACGGTTTCCTCCGCCGCGGGCGTGTCCACCTGCTCTTCGGCAGGGGGTGCCGGCTCGGCCACCAGCGAGATCTCGCGGGCCGTGCGGCGCGAGTAGAGGATCGCCAGCGTCAGGGTGAGGACGAAGAACAGCGTGGCAAGATAGACGGTCGCCTTCTGCAGCACGTTGGTCGTGCGCGCGCCGAACATCTGGTCGGTCATGCCGGAGCCGAAGGCCGCGCCAAGTCCTTCCTGCTTCGGCCGTTGCATCAAAACAACCAGGGCCAGCAGAAGGCAGACGATCACGAAAACAACCAACAGGAGGTTGATGCTGATGGAGAGCCAGTCGGCAGCGAGGATCATGGGGGCGGGAACCTGTCAGAGCCCGTGGGCGATGTAAAGAGGGGTTTTGCCCGGGAAAAACAGCCGGTTTTCACCCCGCTCGGGAGGCTTCCGTAGGCGGATGGACGATGATCCGCGCTCCCGGCTGATTGCGCATGTAGGCGAACGACCAACCCAGCAGCACCACCAGTTTGTTGCGGAAACCGATGAGAAAAAGGATGTGCACCAACAGCCATGCCATCCACGCGGGGAAGCCCTTCAGGCGGAGCTTGCCGGACTTCACCACCGCGGCGTTCTTGCCGATGATGGCCATCAGGCCCTTGTCGCGATAACGGAACTTCGGACGCAGGTCGTAGCGGGCTTCGTCGAACTTGTCGTCGCGGGACTTCAAGTCATCGCGCAGCACCTTGGCCACATGCTCGCCCATCTGGACGGCGGCGGGGGCCACGCCGGGGACCGGCTTCCCCTCGGTGTCGGTCATCCGCACGAGGTCACCGATCACGAACACGTCCGGATTTCCCGGCAGGGAGAGATCCGGTTCGGGGGTCACCCGGCCGGCGCGATCGGCCAACTCCACGCCGAGCTGCCGGGTCAGCGGATGAGCCTCGACTCCCGCCGCCCAGATGACCGCCCCTGCTTCCAAGCTGCCGCCATCGCTGAAACCCAGCCGACCCGCCGCCACCTCCGCCACGCGGGTACCGGTCAACACCTCCACACCCAGCGATTCCAGACGCTGCCGAGCGTACTCGCTCTGATCCGGGTCGTAGGCCTCAAGAATACGCTCGGAGTTTTCGATCAACAGAACCCGCAGCTTCGAGGTGTCGATGTGGCGGAATTCGTCCTTCATCGAGCGATGGATCAAGTCGGCGAAGGCGCCGGCCAGCTCGACCCCCGTCGGCCCGCCACCGACGATCGCCACCGTCATCAGGATCCGCCTCTCCGCCACGTCGTCGGTCCGTTCCGCGCGCTCCAGATTCGACAGCACCCGACGCCTTACGCCCTGCGCGTCCTCCAGCGTTTTCAGGCCGAGCATGTGCTTCTCCCAATCCGCGTTGCCGAAAAACGAGGTCCGCGCCCCCACCGCCAGCACCAGCGTGTCCCAGCCATACTCCTTTCCCGAACGTCCGATCGCCCGTCGCCCGGGCATGTCGAGCGTGTCGATCTCGTCCATCAGCACCTGGACATTGCGCGCTTTCTCCAGCACCTGGCGGATCGACCGCGCAATGTCCGGTGCCGCCAGCGAGGCGGTGGCCACCTGATAGAGCAGCGGCTGGAAAAGGTGGTGGTTGGCACGATCGACCAGCGTCACCTGAAAGCGCTCGTCATTTGCCAGCTCGCGCGCGCACGTCAGGCCACCGAAGCCGCCGCCGATCACCAACACCTTGCGGGGAGTCATCTCTGCCATGAGCCCAACATCCCGACGGATCCCGTTCCCGCAAGCGCCGTCTGGCCTCGCCCGGCCCATGATCCGCCTTGTCCGCCGAATACGGAACCGCTCATAGTTCGCCCACATGCCAGCTCCCGCCCTCCGCCGCCTGCTCGACGAGATCGGCACTGTCGACGCCACCGGCGTCGAGGAACGCGTCGCGAAATACGCCACCCGCTCGATCAAGAAGCAGTCGAAGGTCTTCGGCCTCAAACTCGCCGTGAGCATGGTCGATCTCACCACCCTTGAAGGCAAGGACACGCCCGGCAAGGTCGCCTCGCTCTGCCAGAAAGCGCTCCGTCCGCACCCCCAGGGAGATGTCCCGCGGGTCGCCGCCGTCTGCGTTTACCCCTCGATGGTCAAACACGCCGCCAGGCACGTCAAAGACTCCGGCGTCCGCATTGCCAGCGTCGCCACCGCCTTCCCCTCCGGCCAGGCACCTTTGAAAACCCGGCTCGCGGAAGTCCGGCAGGCCGTCGCCGACGGAGCCGATGAGATCGATATGGTCATCAACCGGGGCGCGTTCCTCAGCGGCGGCTTCGCCGAAATGCAGGACGAGATCGCCGCCGTCTCCGAAGCCCGCGGCGACGCCACCCTCAAGGTCATCCTCGAAACCTCCGAGCTGGAAACCTACGACAACATCCGCGCCGCCAGCTTCCTCGCCATGCGCGTCCTGCGCCCCGGCGACTTCATCAAGACCAGCACCGGCAAGACCTCCGCCAACGCCACCCTCGGCAACAACCAGGTGATGCTCGATGCCATCCGCGACCATTACCTCGAGACCGGCATCGAAATCGCGATGAAGCCCGCCGGCGGCATCAAGACCGCCAAACAGGCCCTCCAGTTCCTCATCTCCGTCAAGGAAACCCTCGGCGACGCCTGGCTCAACAACACCCGCTACCGATTCGGCGCCTCCTCCCTCCTCAACGACCTCCTCCGCCAACTCGAAACCCAGCGCACCGGCGCCTACCAGGCCCCCTGGACCTTCACCGAAGACGCCGGCGGATACTGACTCCACTTTCCACTTTTTACTTTCCACTCGGCACCAATCCCATGCCCGCCAAGAAAAGCACCGCCCCGAAATCCCGCACCAAGGTCCGCGAGCTGATGTTCGGCGACCTCTGGGAATTCGATCCCGCGCCCGAGTCCGCACCCGCGTTCATCGATGATCGCTACCAGCTCTTCATCGGCGGCAAACACGTCACGCCGAAATCCAAAAGGCACTTCGATTCCATTTCCCCGCGCGATGGCAAAAAGCTCGCCGAGATCCCCCACGCCAACGCCGTCGACGTCGATGCCGCCTACGCCGCCGCGAAGAAAGCCTTCGGCCCATGGTCCAAACTCCCCGGTGCCGAGCGCGGCAAATACCTCTTCCGCATCGCCCGCCTGCTCCAGGACCGTTCGCGCGAGTTCGCCGTCGCCGAAACCCTCGATGGCGGAAAGCCCATCAAGGAATCGCGCGACTTCGACCTGCCGATGGCCGCCGCCCACTTCTTCTACCACGCCGGCTGGGCCGATAAACTCGACTATGTCGCCCCCGGCCGCACGCTCGCGCCGCTCGGTGTCGTCGGCCAGGTCATCCCGTGGAATTTCCCGCTCCTCATGCTCGCGTGGAAAATCGCCCCCGCGCTTGCTACGGGAAACACAGTGGTCATCAAACCCGCCGAAACCACCTCCATCACCGCGCTCAAGTTCGCGACATTGTTAGAGCAGGCCGGTCTGCCGCCCGGGGTCGTCAACATCGTGACCGGGGCGGGCGAAACCGGGGCCGCAGTCGTCAACCACCCCGACGCCGCCAAGATCGCTTTCACCGGCTCGACTGAGGTCGGAAAGATCATCCAGTGCGCTCTCGCCGGCAGCGGGAAAAAGCTCACCCTCGAACTCGGTGGCAAGGCCGCCAACATCGTCTTCGACGACGCCCCGCTCGACCAGGCCGTCGAGGGCATCGTCAACGGCATCTTCTTCAACCAAGGCCACGTCTGCTGCGCCGGCTCCCGCCTGCTCGTCCAGGAAGGCATCGAGCGCGAACTCATCGCCCGCCTCAAACGCCGTCTCGCCACCCTCCGCGTCGGCGATCCCATGGACAAGAACACCGACATCGGTGCCATCCATTCCAAGGAGCAGCTCGACCGCATCCGCGGGCTCGTTCAAAGCGGCATCGACGAAGGCGCACAAATCCACCAACCCGCCTGCAAGCTCCCGGACAGCGGCTTCTATTTCCCGCCGACTCTCTTCACCGGTGTCGCCCAGAGCCACCGCATCGCACAGGAGGAGATCTTCGGTCCCGTCCTTTCCATCCTCACCTTCCGCACGCCCGAGGAAGCCATCGAAAAGGCCAACAACACCTGCTACGGCCTCAGCGCCGGCGTCTGGACCGACAAAGGCAGCAAGATCCTCAAGATGGCCGCCGCCCTCAAAGCCGGCGTCGTCTGGGCCAACACCTACAACAAGTTCGACCCCTCCAGTCCCTTCGGCGGCTACAAGCAATCCGGCTTCGGCCGCGAAGGCGGCAAGCACGGCCTTCTCGATTACTCTCAACTGAAATAGGTCCTATAGGACCCATACGACCTATGTCTTTGCAAATCACCAAAACCCCGAAATGCTACGTCGGTGGCGCCTTCATCCGCTCCGAATCCGGCCGCGTCTACGAGATCCATAGTATCTCCGGCGGGTTCCTCGCGAACATCCCGCTCTGCTCGCGCAAGGACCTCCGCAACGCTGTCGAAGCCGCCGCCAAGAGCGGCCCCGGCTGGTCCAAACGCTCGCCCTACAACCGCGCCCAGATCCTCTACCGCCTCGCCGAGATGCTCGAATCCCGCGCTGACGAGATGGCGGAAGCCCTCGGGGAGCGCCGGCGTCCCGCGGGCCGTCCGTCGGCCGCAGCCGAAGTCCGCGCCACCATCGACCGCATCGTCCACTTCGCCGGCTGGGCCGACAAATACGAGCAGGTCCTCGGCAGCGTGAACCCCGTCGCGTCGTCGCACTTCAATTTCACCCTCACCGAGCCCATGGGCATCGTCGGCATCCTCGCGCCCGAGGATACACCGCTGCTCGCACTGATGACCCTCGTCCTCCCGGCCATCGTCTCGGGCAACACGGTCGTCGCCCTCGCCTCGAAGTCGCAGCCCTACGCCAGCATCCTGCTCGGCGAAATGCTCGCCGTCTCCGATCTGCCCGGCGGCGTCATCAACCTTCTCACCGGCGACCGCTCCGAGCTGCTCCCCACCTTCGCCACCCACGAACACCTCCGTGCCCTCGCAGCGACCGCCACCCGGGACGAGGCGACCCTTCTCCAACAAGGCGCCGCCGAGTCCGTGAAACGCGTCGTCCTTCACGACCCGGAGACCGACTGGACCTCCGCCACCCACGATTCACCCTACTCCATCCGCGATTTCACCGAGGCGAAAACCGTCTGGCATCCCGTCGGCACGTGAGGACACAGGAGCGGGACGTGGAAAACATCGCGGAATCATGCGGCAGGAAACTTCCCGGTTTCCTCCCGCAAAATCCCGGTTATCTCTATCGCGATGGTCCGCTCCGCCCTATCTCTCTTCCTGATCCCCGCACTGGCGGTGGGGGATGATTTCTTTTCCACCCTCGATGCCGATGGCAACGGGCGGATCGGCCCCTCCGAGCTTCCGAAGGAAGCCGCTCCTTTCCTCGGACTGGTGGACACCGATGGCGATGGCTCGCTTTCCAAAAGCGAGTTCGAACGCGTCGCCGCCACCCTCCGCACGATGGTCCCGCAGGAAGCTGCGGAAGCCTCGGAGACTCGCAACGTCGACTACGTCGGAGCCGGCCACCCGCGACAGACCCTCGACCTCTATTTTCCCGAAAAGACGTCCGCGGCGGCGCTGCCGCTGGTTGTTTACATCCACGGCGGCGGCTGGATGTCCGGGACGAAACAGGAAGGCCGCCCGGTCGCCGACGCCCTGACCGCCACCGGCGAATACGCCGTGGCATCGATCAACTACCGCCTCATTCAGGACGCGCTGTGGCCAGCGCAGATCCACGACTGCAAGGCCGCCATCCGCTTCCTGCGGGCGAATGCGGGGAGATACGGAATCGAGCCCGAGCGCATCGCCGTGATGGGCATCTCCGCCGGCGGTCACCTCGCGGCGCTGCTCGGCACCACCATCGGCGAGGAGCAGGTCGAAGGAACGCTCGGAGCCTTTCGCAATACCTCCAGCAAGGTGAGCGCGGTGATCGACATCTTCGGGCCTGCCAATTTCGAAACCTTCTTCGGAAAGGGCAGCGACATCGTCGAAATGAGCCGGACGAACGCCGCGATCCGTTTGCTTGGCCTGAGCGATGAAGTCATCCGGCGAAACGCGCGGCTGGCCTCGCCCGCGCATTGGATTTCGGAGAACGACCCTCCTTTCCTCATCGTCCATGGCACCCGCGATCAGGTGGTGCCCTTCGCCCAATCCGAAGAGCTGCACGGTGAACTCACAGCAGCCGGAGTCGAGAGCCACTTCATCACGGTGGAGGGCGGCGGCCACGGCTTCACCAGCAGCGACCTGAATCGCCGTATCAAGGTCTTTCTCGACCGCCACCTCCACGATGGAGCGGCCCAGGTATCGACCTCGCCGATCCGGCTGCGGTGACCTCTCCGGGCGGTGCCCGTCGTTGATTCAAGCCATTCACGTTGCAGCGCCCAACCCCTTCAGCGCGTCAACAAGAATGGTTTCCCGGTAATTTCTGGCTGGCCAGCCGACGTGGGGAGGCTTTCCTACTCGGTTACCCAAGATCGAGCTACTGACACATTTCGCGCAGCGATCCACTGCAAGAGCGTTTCGCGGTGTCCAGTAGTTCACCCGTCCAACCCAAGATCATGTCAACCCAGCCCGCACTTCGTGTGCGACGGCCTTTTGCCGTCGCAGCTCTATCTCTTGCCCTCGTCGCCCCGCTTCATGCGGAGGATTCACCGGCCGATCTGGTCGTGACCCTCCAGGGGTCCGACTCCACCCACAGTTTCTCGCACGGCAATACCTATCCAGCGGTCGCTCTGCCCTTCGCGATGAATGCCTGGTCGCCCTTCACCCAGCCGGTGAAGGATTCGTTCTTCTACCAATACCGGCAGACCAAGCTCCGCGGCTTGCGCCAGACCCACCAGCCGAGCCCATGGATCGCCGATTACGCCGCCTTCGCCGTGATGCCGGTCAGCGGCGAGCTGGTCTGCGACGAAGAAGGCCGCGCGTCCGAGTTCAGCCATCAGCGGGAGATCGCGAAGCCCTACCACTACAAGGTGAAGATGGACACCTGGGATGTCGTCGCCGAGCTGACTCCCACCGAGCGCTGCGCTTCGTTCCGCTTCACTTATCCCGATGACAAAGACGCTTTCGTGGTCCTCGATGCGTTTCCGAAAGGTTCCTCGGTCGAGGTCCAGCCGGACGAGAACCGAATCATCGGCTGGGTGAAGAACAACAACGGCGGTGTGCCGGAGAATTTCGCCAATTATTTCGTCGTCCAGTTCGACCAGCCGTTCCTCGATCAGGGCACTTGGAAGCCCGGCTCCGAACCCACGAAGGACCTCAAGGCCGAGGACGAACACGTCGGTGCGTGGGTGAAAGTTGACCCCGCCAAGGGACCCGTGACTTTCCGGGTCGCGTCGTCGTTCATCGACCTCGACCAAGCCGAGGTGACGCTTGAGCGCGAGATCGGCGACCTCTCTTTCGATGAGGTGAAGGACAAGGCTTTCAAGCGCTGGAACGAGATCCTCGGCAAGATCGAGATTGAGGGCGGCTTGCCCGATCAACGGCGCACCTTTTACACCGCGCTCTACCGCTCGACCTTGTTTCCCCACCGTCTCAACGAACCCGACAAGAACGGCAAAGACCGCTACTACAGCCCCTATGATGGCAAGGTTCACAACGGGGTGATGTTCACCGACAGCGGCTTCTGGGACACCTTCCGCTGCGTCCATCCGCTCTTCAACATCCTGTTCCCCGAGCTGAACGAGGAGATCCTCACCGGCGTCCTCGCCGCCTACGACCAGAGCGGCTGGCTGCCCGCCTGGGCGAGCCCCGGTCACCGCCCGTGCATGATCGGCAACCACGCCTTCTCGCTCTTCGCCGACGCCTGGGCCAAGGGCAATCGCGACTTCGATGCCAAGAAGGCGGTCAAGGCGATGCTCCACGATTCGGAAAATGAAGGACCGATGCATTCGATCGGGCGCGACGGTGCTCCGTCCTATCTGGAACGCGGATACGCATCCCACGACAAGACCCACGAGTCCGCCGCCAAGACGCTCGAATACGCATACAACGACTACTGCGCGATGCTCGTCGCCGAGGGTGTCGGCAACAAGCAGGCCGCGGAAACGTTCCGCGAGCGGACCCAGAACTACAAAAAGCTCTGGGACCCCGAGGTGAAGTTCATGCGCGGACGGCTTTCCGACGGCGAATGGATGCCGGACTTCGATCCCGCCCGCTGGGGAAGCCCGTTCACCGAAGGTTGCTCGTGGCACTACACCTGGAGCGTTTTCCACGACATGCAGGGGCTCATCGACCTGATGGGCGGTGACCAGGCTTTCACCGAAAAACTCGACTCCGTCTTCCAGGCCGACCCGCGCGTCAACACCGGCGCCTACGGCGGCATGATCCACGAAATGGCTGAAATGGTCGCCGCCAACATGGGGCAATACGCGCACGGCAATCAGCCGATCCAGCACATGATCTATCTCTACGGATACGCCGGCCAGCCGTGGAAAACCCAGGCACGGGTCCGTGAAGTCATGAACCGGCTCTATTTCCCCACGCCCGACGGCCTCTGCGGCGATGAAGACAACGGGCAGACTTCCGCCTGGTATGTCTTCAGCGCGCTCGGGATGTACCCGGTGAATCCCGCGAGCGATGAATACGTGATCGGCAGCCCGCTCTTCGACAAGGCGACGCTGCATCTCGACAACGGCAAGACCTTCGTCGTCACGGCCGACACCAACGGTCCGATGCGCCCCTACATTCAGGAAGCCAGCCTCAACGGCGAGCCGCTGAACCGCTGCTTCCTGCGTCACGGCGAGATCGCCGGCGGAGGCGAAGTGCGGTTCCGCATGGATTCCTTCAAAAAGGAAGACTGGGCCGCCGGACCGGACGCCCGCCCCTCCTCGCAGTCCGCCCGGGATTGACGCGCCCCGTTCCGCCCGCCTGCACCACGATCCCGGCGCTCGCGGCATTCTGCTAGAACCCTTCATCTCCAAGAAACCATAAAGCCCATATGAAACTCCATACCATGCCGATCCTGTTGGCCTTCCTCCTCATGGGGGTGGCCGATGCCATGGGGCCGCTGTCCGACGCCGTGAAGAAGCAGTTCCAGCTCTCCACGGTGATGGCGACGCTGATGCCCTTCTTCGTGTTCATCGCCTTCGCCATCTTCAGCGTGCCCGGCGGGGTTCTCGCCGCGCGGATCGGAAAGAAGAAGGTCCTGCTCCTGGGTCTCGGGCTCAATACCATCGCGGTGGCGGTGCCCGCTTTCATGAACCCACCCTACGCATTGCTGCTGGCCTGCATCTTTCTGTTGGGCGTCGGCACCACCTTCCTGCAGGTCGCGGGGAATCCCATCATGCGCGATGTCAGCCCTCCCGGCGACTACAGCCGCAACCTCGCCCTGGCCCAGGGATTCAAGGGCATTGGCAGCTCCGCTTCCGCCTTGCTGCCTTATGTCATCGGCGGCGTCGCCATCCTCGCCGCCATGGGCTGGCGCGGTGCGTTTCCCATCTTCTTCGCGCTGATGGCGATCGCCTTCGTGCTCGTCGCCATGATGAAGATCGATGAAGCCAAGGCCGAAGTCCCACCCAGCATCGGCAGCTCTCTGGCGCTGCTCAGCATTCCGACCTTCGCCCTGGCCGTGCTGGGCATCTTCCTCTACGTCGGCGCGGAAGTCTGCATGGGCACCTTCCTCAAGCCCGTCCTCGCGGATTTGGGCATGTCCGAGGAAAAGGCCGCCGGTTTCGGTCCCACGATGTTCTTCGCCTTCGTCACCGTCGGCCGGTTGGTCGCCGGCGTCATCAAGATCAACCCCCATACCTTCTTCCGCGCTTCCGCCCTGCTCGGCCTCATCGGCGTCGGCTGCGTGATGTCCGGCATCCAGCAGCTCGCCCTGGTCGGCGTGGTGCTCGGCGGGCTCGGCTTCGCCAACATCTGGCCGATGCTGTTTTCGATCACCGTCGAGGAGAAACCGGAAGCCTCCAGCGAGCTTTCCGGCCTCATGTGCATGGCGATTTCCGGCGGAGCCCTGGTGCCGCTGGTGATGGGCAAATTGGTGGACACCGGCATGGCCAAGACGCTCGCCTTCGGCGTCCCCGCCGTGTGCTTCGTCTATCTCCTTCTGCTTTCCCTGAAGAGCGGCAAATCCACTCCGGCCGTCACCGCCGCCTGAACCCAGTCCTGACCGACTCATGCAACTCGAATCCGACTCCCGCATCGTCCTAACGCTCGACGCCGGCGGCACGAACTTCCGCTTCGGTGCCATGCGCGGCGGCAAACCGCTCATCGAGACCGTGCTCCTGCCGTCGAATGCCGACAACCTGGAGCTCTGCCTGAAGAATCTCATCGAGGGCTTTGAGACCGCCCGCTCGCGCTGCCCGGAGTCCCCGGTCGCCATCAGCTTCGCGTTTCCGGGACCGTGCGACTACCCCGCGGGCATCATCGGAGATCTGCCGAACCTCCCCGCCTTCCGCGGCGGCGTGCCGTTGGGTCCGATGCTTCAGGAAAAATTCGGCATCCCCGTGTTCATCAACAACGATGGCGACCTCTTCGTCTATGGCGAGGCGATCGCCGGTTTGCTGCCCCACGTCAATGCGCTGCTCGAACGCGTCGGCAGCCCGAAGCGCTACAAGAACCTCTTCGGCATCACCCTTGGCACCGGCCTCGGCGGCGGCATCGTCCGCGACGGCCACCTTTTCATCGGCGACAACTCGGTGGCCGCCGAAGTCTGGACCGTGCGCAACAAGCTCGACCCCCAGATGAACGCCGAAGAAGGAGCCTGCATCCGTGCCGTACGTCGCGTCTATGGCGAGCGGACCGGCACGCCTTTCGAGGAAACGCCGGAGCCGAAGGTGATCCACGACATCGCCCAAGGCATCGAGCCCGGCAATGTCGACGCCGCCCGCGAGGCCTTCCGCCGCCTCGGCGAAGTGGCCGGCGACGTCATGGCCACGGCGCTCACGCTGCTCGATGGCATCGGCGTCATCGGCGGCGGCGTCTCCGGCGCATGGTCCGCGTTCCTGCCGGCCTTGATCGAGGAAATGAACAGCGACTTCATTTCGCCCGACGGCAGCCGCTTCCGCCGTATGCCCGCCCGGGCCTTCAACCTCGAAGACCCCGCACAGCTTGAAACCTTCCTCAAAGGCGAATCGCGCGAGGTCGCCATTCCCGGCTCCGACCGCACCGTGCTCTACGATCCCATGCAGCGCACCGGCGTCGGCATGAGCCGCCTCGGCACCAGCGAGGCGATCTCCCTCGGGGCCTACGCCTACGCCCTGCAACAACTTGGCTGACATCTCAGACATCTCATGAAATCGACCCAAGCCCTTCGTTTCCTCCTCGCCGCCGCGGTCGCCGCGCCGCTGCTCGCCGCCGATCCTCCGACCGCCCGCCCACCGGTCGACGAACGGCACTTCCACAGCGAGGCCGTCGAAACGTTCATCGACAAGGTCAAGGCCGACATCGCCGATGGCGAAACCGCCCGCACCTTCGAGAACTGCTTCCCGAACACCCTTGATACCACCGTTTACTACACGGAGGAAAACGGCGTGCCGGACACCTACATCATCACCGGCGACATCGATGCCATGTGGCTGCGCGACTCATCCGCGCAGGTGAACCACTACATTCCGCTCGCCAAGGACGACGAGAAACTCGCCAATCTGATCGAAGGTCTGATCCGCCGCCAGACGCGCTACATCCTCATCGATCCCTACGCCAATGCCTTCTACCCCGAGCCTGACAAGGTCGGCGAATGGCAGAGCGACATGACCGAGATGCAGCCCGGCGTGCACGAACGGAAGTGGGAACTCGACTCACTGACCTACTGCATCCGCCTCGCGTGGAAATACTGGAAGGCCACCGGCGACACCGCGCCCTTCGACGAGACCTGGCTGGACGCGATGCAGCTCGCCGTGGACACCATGATCGTCCAACAGCGCAAGAATGGCAAAGGTCCCTACAGTTTCATGCGCAAGACCGAGTGGCAGACGGACACCGTGCCCGGCGCGGGCTTCGGCAATCCGATCAAGCCCACCGGCATGATCTGCTCGACCTTCCGCAACTCCGACGACGCCGCCACCTATCTCTTCAACATTCCCGAGAACCTAATGGCCGTCGTCAACCTCCGCCGCCTGGCCGAAATGCTCGATGCCTTGGAGAAAAAGCCCGAACTGGCCAAGACCGCCCGCGAGCTGGCCGACGAGGTCGAGAACGCCGTCAAGCAGCATGGCATCGTCGATCATCCGAAACACGGCCGCATGTACGCCTACGAAGTCGACGGCTTCGGCAACGTCCTCATGATCGACGACGCCGGCCTGCCGAGCATCGTCGCCATCCCCTACCTCGGCTACGGCTCGATCGATGACGAGGTCTACCAGAACTCCCGTAGTTTCGCGCTGAGCGAGGACAACCCGTATTTCTACAAAGGCAAGGCCGCGGAAGGCACCGGCAGTCCGCACCTCGCCCGCGCCGGCGACGGACTCATCTGGCCGATGGGCATCTCCTCCCGCGTGCTGACCAGCGACGATCCGCAGGAAATCGACAAGTGCCTGGAAATGCTCGTCCAGAACACCGGCGGCACCGGTTTCATGCACGAGGGCTTCCACAAGGACGACGGCGACAACTACACCCGTCCGTGGTTCGCGTGGTCCAACTCGCTTTTCGGCGAGGCGGTCGTCTACACGTGGAAGAACCACCCCGAGGTGCTCAAGCAGCCCTGATTCCGGGAAAAGACTTTCCGCAAGTTCCGGCCCGCCTCCCGTTTTCGGGAAGCGGGCCGTTTACTACCTGCTTGCGTCGAAACCGGCGCGCAAGCCACTCCCAGCGAAATTCAACCCTTCATCACCGACGGCTGGCCGGTCGCCTCGACCACCGAGCGCCAGAAATCGCCGTGCGGATCGACCTTCCGCCGCCCGCGGGTCACGACCTTCATCGGCAGATGGACGAAACGCTGGTGCCAGCGCGCGACCACCATGCCCGTCTTGCCCGCCATCCCGGCGTGGACGGCGTGGCGGGCGAGGTTGAGGCAAAACACCCGGTCCTCCGGCGCGGCGGGGACACTGCGGATGGTATAACTCGGATCGATGTATTTCAGAGTCACGTCCTTTCCCTGCTCCTTGAAATGGCGGTTGATCCGGTCGCGCAGGAAAATTCCGATGTCCTCGTGCAGCTTGTTGCCCGAGGCATCGAGCCGCGCATCCGAAGCCGGGATCAGGTCCTGTCCCGCGCCCTCCGCCACCACGATCACCGCATGGCCGCGCTGTTCGAGCCGCCGCCCCAGTGCCGCCAGCAGGCCGTGCTCGCCCTCCAGATCGAAGCTCACCTCGGGGATCAGAACGAAATTCACCTCACCGGTGGCGAGCGCCGCCGAGCAGGCGATGAAGCCGGAGTCGCGACCCATCAGCTTCACCAGCCCGATCCCGTTCCGCGCGCCCCGGGCCTCGGCATGCGCGCCGGTCACCGCGTGGCAGGCGGCTGCGAAGGCCGTTTGGTAGCCGAAGCTTCGGTCCATGAACATCAGGTCGTTGTCGATCGTCTTCGGCACACCGATGATCGAGATCCCGTTGCCGCGGCTCTGGCATTCCTCGTAAAGATCGGTGGCACCGCGCTGCGAGCCATCGCCCCCGATCACGAACAGGATATCCACGCCCAGCGCTTCCAGCCGGTTGACCATGACCTTGGTGTCCTTCCGTCCCCTCGAGGAGCCGAGAAACGTCCCGCCGAAATACGGAAGATTCATCACCATCTCCGGAGTCAGCTCCAGCGGGCGGTGCCCGTGGGCGGGATCGAGCCCTTCGTATCCATACTGGATGCCCAAAATACGACGCACGCCGTAGGCGTAGTAGGACTGCATCACGATCGTGCGGATGACGTCATTGAGGCCCGGGCAAAGGCCGCCGCAGGTGACGATGGCGACACAGGTCTGGGAGGGGTTGAAATAGATTTCCTTCCGCGGTCCCGCCAGTTCGATCGTCGGCAGGGCCTCGCCCCGTTCCAGCGCCTCCTCGATTTTCCGGATGTGGTCGCAGAGCACGATGCGGTCGCCATCGGTGTGCCAGCCGGTGCCGTCGGCCGAGAAATTGCGCTGCCAGCCGGGTGACGGGAATCGCTTTTCGCCGAGGTTCGGGATCTGAAGTTCTTCGAGGGTGATGGAATGATGGCTCATGGCGTTTGGCGGAACGACGTGAAGCTAGCACGATGCCGGACGGGGACGAATCCCATGGCTTGCGCAATGTCCCGCGGATTCTGATTTCCCCGCGCATGAATCCTGAATTCCCGATGGACCTTGCGGGGCATTGCCCGAAATTGGGGCCGCGCCATGCCGGAGAAACCCCGCCCTCAGATCCCCGATACGACCACGGGTGACGTGCGGCGGCTACCGGCGGGAAGGTGGCGGCTGCCGGAGGCTCTGTCGGCCTTCAGCCACCGGAACTACCGGATCTTCTTCACCGGACAGGCTGTCTCGCTGATCGGAACCTGGCTGCAATCCACCGCGGAAGGTTGGCTGGTTTATCAGCTCAGCGGCTCCTCGGTCGCGCTCGGCTTCATCCGCTTCGCCCACATGCTGCCCTTCGCGCTGCTGGCGCTATGGGGCGGGATCGCGGCCGACCGGCACCCGAAACGCTCGATCCTCCTCTGCACCCAGACCGCATCGATGATGCTGGCGCTGCTGCTGGCCCTGCTCGTCTGGCAGGACGTCATCGAAGTCTGGCACGTCGCCGCCATCGGCTTCCTGCTCGGCACGGTCAACGCCTTCGATGTGCCCGCACGGCAGTCCTTCGTGGTCGAACTGGTGGGCCGCGACAACCTCGACAACGGCATCGCGCTGAATTCGTCCATGTTCAACCTCGCCCGGGTCATCGGTCCCGCGGTGGCCGGGCTGCTGATCGGTTTGGTGGGAATGGCGGGCTGTTTCCTGCTCAACGGCCTTTCCTACCTCGCGGTCATCGCCGGCTACCTGATGCTGCGATTGCCCCATTTCGAGAAACGGCGGGATCATCCCACCTTCGGCAGCGCGATCCGCGAGGCCGGTGCCTACATCCTCGGCAACGGGCCGCTGCGGAGGATCATGATGCTCGTTTCGACCTTCAGCATTTTCGGGATCAGCTTCATCGTGCTGATGCCGGTCTTCGCCAAAGACATCCTCGGTGGCGACGCGGCCACCTTCGGCACGCTCATGGCCTGCAATGGCGGCGGTGCGCTGGCCGGTGCCCTGACGCTGGCCACCTTCGGCAAACGGTTCCGCCGCCGGACCCGTCTCTATGCCGGCCTCTTCGGATGCAGCGCGCTGAACGTCGTTTTCGCGCTGTCCCGTATCGAGTGGCTCTCCTGCCTGCTGCTGCTTTTCTCCGGGTTCTTCATGATCATCTTCCTGGCGACCGCGAACACCTCCACCCAGCTGCGTTCGCCCGACGCCCTGCGCGGCCGGATCATGGGTTTCTATTCGCTCGCCTTCCTCGGGCTCAGCTCGGTCGGCAGCCTGCTGACCGGGTTTCTGGCGAAACATCTCGGTACCCCGCAGACCGTGGCACTGGGCGCGACCGTCTGCGCTGTGATTGGGTCGTTGCTCCTCCGGCGCATCACCCCCTTGGCTGCCGATCCTCGTGCCGAGCAGGAAAAGTCCGACTGAGCCCTCTACTTTAGACTGGCTCCTCTGTGAGCTTCTCCGACCTCACTCCTTCCCATCGAGGTATTTCCACTCCCCCCGATGGCGGCGGAAGCGCGACACCTCATGAAGCTCCTGCGGTTCGCCCTGCACAAAATACGTCGCCACGAACTCGACCTTGCCGACCTTGTCGTCCCGCTCGCCCTTCGCCTTCCCGAGGATCTCCAGCCCGGCCCAGTTCACCTGATGGATCATCTTCTCGATCTCCTTCCGCAAGCCCGGCTCGCGGGTGTCCGGATGGGTTGTCTCCACCAGATACCCGGTAAGACGGAAATAGTAGGCGCTGTAGCGCGACCGCATCAACTGCTCCGCCGTCGCCGGCTTCGCCTTCGAGTGATGGAACGGCATGCAGCAGGTTTCATACGACCGGCCGCTCTTGCACGGGCAAGCGCCTTCGTATCGCGGACGGACGGTTTTTCCTGATGGCTTGCTCACAATGAATTCAATCTTCTCTCATCGACCGGATCGCCAGCAGCAGCGCGCCGCGGATGCCGGCCTGCTGCCCGTGACGGGGCGGGACGATGAACGTCTCCTCACCCTCCGCCACCGGGAAATACCCGGCCGCCCGCTCGCGGACCAGCTTTTCAACCCGCGCATGAAATCCCTCCGCCTGCGACACCCCGCCGCCGATCACGATCCGCCGCGGCGAAACAGTCGCCAGCAGGGTCATCACGGCCTCCGCCAGATAGTGGGCCTCGAACTCCCACGCCCGGTGATCGTCCGGCAGATCCTTCGCTTCCTTTCCCCAGCGCTTCGCGATCGATGGGCCGCTCGCCATCCCCTCAAGACAGTCCTTGTGGAACGGGCAGACTCCTTCGAAATCGTCGCCCTCCGCGCGCACCGGCCGCCAGTGACCGAATTCCGGATGCAATGCTCCGTGCACCAGCCGTCCGTCCGACAAAATCCCGCCGCCGATCCCGGTCCCGATGGTGATGTAGACCAGATCCGGAAGCCCCCCCGCCTCCGCCAGCGCCGCCGCGTTCACATCCGTATCCAGCGCGAACGAAGCCCCGGGAAACGCATCGGACAGCGCCCCGCGGATCGAGAATCCCTTCCACCCCGGCTTCGGCGTCGATAGCATGCTGCCGTATTCCACGCTCGTGGGATTCACATCCACCGGTCCGAACGCGGCCACGCCGATCGCCGACGGCTGTCCCCGTTCCTTGAACCAGGCGATGGCCCTTTCGAAAGTCTCCGGCCCGTCCGTCGTCTCATAGCGATGCTCCTCGAGCACCTCCCCGGCCCCGTTGCCGATGGCCACCACCGTCTTGGTGCCTCCCATTTCAATGCCGCAAATCACAGCCGCAAGGAATCACAGGCCCCCGCCGCCCTCCAGCCACAAAATTCGCGCCCTGCGTCAAGCTCCCACCTCGAAAGCTGCTATTCGCCGCCTCGCTTGCAGAACCGGACCCTACGCGTTCCCTGAGCGAGAATCCGCATTCTGCATTCAGCATTCGACAATTGGCACCCCGGCCGCTACCCCGCCCGGGTCATGCCAGTTGCAACTCCCGCGCAATACCGCGCCATGCTCGATGCCGCCCAGAAGGGTGGATACGCCTACCCGGCCATCAACGTCACCTCGCTGCCGACCATCAACGGCGCGTTGCGCGCCTTCGCCGAGACCAAATCGGACGGCATCATCCAGGTTTCCACCGGCGGCGGCCAGTTCGCCTCCGGCACCAGCGTGGCCGACGCCGCCTTCGGCGCGATCGTCCTTGCCGAGGCCACCCACCGCCTCGCGGAAAAGTACGACATCCTCGTCGCCCTCCACACCGACCATTGCCACCCGGAAAAGGTCGAGTCCTTCCTCAAGCCCCTCCTCCAGGCCTCCCGCGAACGCATCGCCGCCGGCAAGGGCCCGCTGTTCCAAAGCCACATGTTCGATGGCTCCGTGGTCTCCCTGGAGGAAAACCTCGAGATCTCCAAGGCTCTGCTCAAGGAATGCGCCGAGCTCGACATCATCCTCGAAGTCGAAGCTGGCTGCGTGGGCGGTGAAGAAGACGGCCACGACACCTCCGGCCTGCCCATTGACAAACTCTACACCACCCCCGGCGACATGGTGGACGTCTATGAGGCGCTGAACCCCATCGGCCGCTTCCTTTTCGCCGCCACCTTCGGCAACGTCCACGGTGCCTACAAGCCCGGCGCCGTAAAGCTCAAGCCGACCATCCTGCGCGATGGCCAGAAGGCCGTGACCGACAAATACGGTCCGGACGCCGAAATGGACCTCGTCTTCCACGGCGGCTCCGGCTCCGATCTCGCCGACATCCGTGAGACCCTCGACTACGGCGTCGTTAAGATGAACATCGACACCGACACCCAGTACGCCTTCACCCGCCCGATCGTCACTCACCTCTGCGAGAACATCGAGGGCGTGCTCAAGATCGATGGCGAAGTCGGCAACAAGAAGCACTACGATCCCCGTAGCTACCTCAAGAAGGCCGAGATCTCCCTCTGCAACCGCCTCAAGGAAGCCGCCGACGACCTCCGCTCCACCGGCCAGACCATCTTCGGTAAGGTGTGATTTGATCCTTTTGCAAAGGAGGGCGGATCCGGTGACGGGTCCGCCTTCTTTTTTTGGGGGGCGGCCCCATGCCAGCAGGAACCCGTGTTGAGAATCACCCTCCCACTTCCTCGAGGACGCTACAAACTCCGCCAGATATGCAGCACCGCATAGCTCCGCCAAGGCCTCCACACCTGGGACATCGCTTCCGCCCGCTTCGCACTGACGCCACCCAGCTTGTTGCGCACCGCGATGTCCTCCTTCGGAAAAGCATCCGGCCAGCGCAATGCCCGCATCGCGATGTAGTGCGCTGTCCATCGCCCGATTCCCGGCAGTTCGACCAAGCGTGCGATGGCCGCATCCGGATCCGATCCGGCATCAAGCGTCAATGCTCCCGTGTGATACGCCTTCGCCATCGCGATGATGCTGGCGGCGCGCGTGCTGACAATGCCGAGCTTCGCCACCTCATCGATCTTCGCTGCAGCCACCTTTGAAGCCACGGGCGAAAGCCGCGACAATTCCGGAAACGGTGTGCTGACCTCCTCTCCGAAGGCCTCGGCAAAGCGGCCGGCCATGGTCGTCGCCGCCTTCACGCTGATCTGCTGCCCGAGGATCGCCCGGATCGCCATCTCGAAGCCGTCGAAGGCCCCTGGCACCCGCAGTCCCGGATGGGCTGCGACGCTCTTCTCCAGCAGCGGATCCTTCTGCAAATGCCCGGCGATGAGATCCGGCCTCGCCGCCAGATCGAAGAGATTGCGGAGCCTCCCCAGCAACGCCGGCAGCGCCGGCGTGAGCGAGTGCGTGAACTCCACCAGCAGCGAATGCTTCTGCGGCGCATGCGTGACGCGCACCCAACCCCTGTGTTTCCCGAGGCGGACCACGCGCGAGTAACCGTCCCGGGTCACGAACTCCACACCACGGATGCAGCGACCGCCCAGGAAATCCAAGGTGCCCTGCCAGTCATACGGCGGCCGGTATCCCAGCTGCAGGGTGGAGGTCTCCGCGGCACCGATGGCAGCAGCATCCCCCGCCACCTCTTTCCGCATGCGCGTGGGAGGCATCCGGTAGCGGGTGCTGAAAGCGTGGTTGAAGCGGCGAAGACTGGAGAAGCCACTGGCGAAGGCGACCTCAATGACCGGCAGCTTGGTCTCGGTCAGCAGTTGCTTGGCGAGCAGCAGACGGCGGGTCTGCAGCAACTCGATCGGCGAAACCCCCAGCTCCTTCTGCACAATCCGGCGCAACTGGCGGGAGCCGACCCCGAACTCCGCCGCGATCTCCTCAAGTCCGGCACCCTCATCGGCCAGTCCTTCGTGGATCCGCTGCACGATCAGATGGGCCATGCGATGCGCCTTGTCTACCGGTGCATTGCCCGGTGCCAATTCCGGGCGACAGCGGAGGCAGGGTCGGAAGGAGGCCTTCTCGGCCGCCTCCGCACTTTCAAAAAAGAGACAGTTCTCCGGCTTTGGTGCCTTCACCGTACACACCGGCCGGCAGTAGATGCCGGTGGAGGTGACGCCGACAAAGAACACGCCATCGAACCGCGGGTCCCGCGAAGTCATGGCCTGGTAGGCGGCTCGATCATCAATCATGGTGCTCTCAGATGCCGTTGCTGCACGAAGCTAGGGCATCCGCAGCACCTCCGCTGGCCGTTTTCGGACATGCGATTGTTTTTACTCTCATGTCCGAAAACGGCCAGTAGTTCTTCAAAACCGGGTCATACTCCAGCAGAATGAAAGCGACGAAGACGACCTGCCATTTCAAGACTATGCCCTCACCGGTCGGCGAGCTGACCCTCGTGGCAAGCGACAAGGGCCTCGCCGCGATCCTGTGGGAGAACGATGCCCTGGATCGCGTGAAACTCGGGGAGATGATGGAAAGCCACGACCATCCTGTGCTCCTCGAAACGGAGCGGCAGTTGAAGGACTACTTCGAGGGAAGGTTGGAGAAGTTCACGGTGAATCTCGATTTCGCGACCGGAACCGATTTCCAGAAGCGGGTCTGGCGAGCCCTGACCACCATCCCCTTTGGCGAAACCCGGAGCTATGCACAGATCGCGGAGCAGATCGGAAGTCCCACCGCCGTCCGTGCGGTCGGTGCCGCCAATGGCAAAAACCCCATTTCGATCATCGCACCCTGCCACCGGGTGATCGGCTCGAATGGCAAACTCACGGGCTTCGCCGGCGGCCTGGAAGCGAAAGCCTACCTCCTCGGCCTCGAATCCAAGAATGGCCCACAGGCCGGATCGTCCCAAGGAATACTTTCCCTCGCCTAGCGAAGGAAGAGGACGCGTTCCACCGCTCCACCGGACAGACCATCTTCGGCAAGGTGTGACTACGGAGAGCGGCCTTACGCAAGTCGCTCCTCTTCATACCCACAGGCCTCAAGCCCCCTCTCCCAAGCCCGGCGCACCCCGCCGGGCTTTTTCGTGTCCACCCCGATGGAGCGGGCTCTTCAAGCCGCCCCCCATGGGCGAGCCCATGACACAATCCAGAGTGGAGAGGTTTCCACCCACCAAGACGCCACGAACTTCACGTCAGCTCTCGTGCTGGCCCCCACATGCACCCAGCGCACTGAGGCAAGCCGCCAAGTCGGCGGAAGTCCTCACGTGAAAGAACCGTGGGGACATGGACCCTTCATCGAGAATCTCCGGCCGGACCCTCAAGGGGAACCTCCAAATCAGCCGGAACAGCGTCGGAATGATCAGGATCTCCGGACACCTCTCCGGCAAACCCGGCCGCGACCGAAAGAGGAACCGCCAGTTTCGCTTCATCACACGCAGAAACGAGATTCTCCTCGGGACGTCGAGAAACACGACCGTGTCGGCTCGCGCCTGCACCTCAAACGAGACTCCGTCGATCACCCATGCATCCCGCTTCACGAATTCGCCGATCATTTCCGATCTCTCGTCGGCTCCCCGCTTCTTCCACCCCGGCTGCCATATCACGCAGTCCAAACCATGCAAAGGAAGAGACAACTCGGCGGCGATGCGCCTCGCCACGGTGGATTTCCCCGAGCCCGCGTTGCCAGTCACCAGAATGCGTTTGGACCCTCCCGCCTGAGGCATCCTACTCATACGATGTGTAAATTGCCACCAGCTCGCCATCACTAGAGTAAACCACATCGAGCGGAGCCGACCACAGCAGCAGGTACTGGATCATCCGCTCTCCCGCTTGAAGGCGGTGCTCGCAGCCCCACGCCGACTCGGATGGTTGAATCTCCTTCTTCGAATAGAGCGACAAATACGATTCCAGTTCGACTTCCGAGCGAGGCTTCGCCGGGGACCATTTCGATTCCAAGTGCAGCGCCCACAAATAAGGAGCGCTCCCCGAAACCGTAACAAGGAACACCACCACAAAGGCGACACCCCCGGTACCCGCGAACCACCGCACCCACTTCTGCCGGTACCGGAGCGCTGCAATGATCAAGCCAGTGCCCAAAAGTAGTGGCACCACAAAAAGTAGGCTGACGGCTGACCCATTCATGGATGAGACGGAGGAGACGGAGTTCAGGTCGATCACGGTCGATACCGTCCTACGTTCGCTCATCTCTTTTGTCGAGGTCGCAGCGATCTCAAGGAAGAGCCGATACGCGATCGCCGGGGCCTCCGCTCATTGGCCCTATATACGCTTCGGCAGACACGTTCCGCCGTTCCTTTGGATCACCCCGCCTTGCGCGCGAGCGGGTCCATGATTTCCAGCCAGGGCCTGGTGAGGCCATCCGGCCAGCGTTTCCATAGCTCCATATGCAGCCGGCCCACGGCGTGAGGATCGGAAATCAAGGCCATGCGATCGGATTCGTTGAGACCGGCGGTGCCAGCACCAAGCACATAGGGATCGATGTCCACCGTTGCCGTAACGGAAGTTTCTCCCAGCAGAGCGAGGTGGGCGGCGTTCCAAACCGGGTCGGCGAGAAGCATTTCGAGATCATCCGGGGGCGTGTCGGATTCTCCGTCCGCGCCCAGGGCGATGGCGACCTCCGGGGGAGGCTGGATTTCCTCCGGCGTGCGGAAAAGCCCGCGCAGGGAGGGCCACGCGCGGCTGCTGACCACAGAGATCGCGGGACTGGCGAGCAAGCCGAGGATGACCGGCGAGGCGAGCACCATCGCCGCCACGCCACCGATCCTCCATGCGAGCAGCGCCAGGACCGCGCCCAGCACCACCTGCCAGCCGTGGGCGATCCAGGCGATCCGCCATGGCGTGCCTTCGGCACCGCGATGCTGGGTGTCCCATCCGACGGTTTTCCCCAACAGGTTCCACACAACGAAGCGGGTGTGGAAGGCCATGTTGATCGGCGCGATCAGGGCGGAGAAAATCGTTTCCAAGGTCGTGCCGGCCACCACCTTCGCGAGGCCGCCGAAGCAGCGACGACTCTCGCGATGGCGCGCGAGGTCGAGCACGCAGAGCATCTTCGGGAGGAACAGCAGCAACGCGGTGAAGCCGAGGAGCTTCCATGCCGCGGAGGCATCGCTGATCCCGTTTTGCGCCATCACCGGGATGCCCAGCAGCACGAGCATCAGCCAGAGCGGTGAAGAGACGTAGCCGAGGATGCCATTCAGGAAATGCAGCTTGGTCCGCCAGTGGAACCCACGCACACCCAGCAGGATCGAATGCTGGAGATTGCCCTGGCACCAGCGGCGGTCGCGCACGGCAGCATCGATCAGCGACTGCGGACCTTCCTCGTAGCTTCCATCCAACTCCGGTACCAATCGTACTTCCCAGCCGGCGGAAACCAGCAGCCCCGCCTCGACAAAATCGTGCGAGAGGATCGGTCCACCGAAGGGCTGCCGCCCCGGAAGCTCCGGCAACGCGCATTCCCGCATGAAGGGCTCCAGCCGGATGATGGCGTTGTGCCCCCAGAAGTTTCCGCCGCCTTGCTGCCAAAAGCCGAGCCCGTCCATGAAGACCGGACCGTAAAGACGGTTGGCGAACTGCTGGAGCCGGCCGTAAAGGCTCTCCGCCCCGACCACCCGCGGCATGGTCTGGAACAGCGCCACATTCGGCTCCATCAGCATCCGCCTGCGCAACTCCCACAAGGTCGGTCCGGTCATGACGCTGTCGGCGTCGAGCACCACGATGAATTCGTAGTCGCCTCCCCGTTCGCGGCAGAAATCGGCGACGTTTCCGGCCTTCTTCCCGTGATTCCGCATGCGGTGCCGATAGAAAACGCGGCCCTCCCAAGCCTCGCCGAGAATCCATTCCAACCACGCGCGTTCCTCGGCGAGCCAGGCATCGGAGCGATTCGAATCGCTCAGGATGTGGAGGTCGAAATGCTCACCCTCTTCACCGGCCGTGACCGATTCCATGATGGCGCGCAGTCCGCGGAAAACGCGCGCAACCGGCTCGTTGTAAACCGGCATCAGGATGGCCACGCGGCCATTTCCCGGACCCAGCTCCTCGCCAGGCATGGTGCCCGACCGCGCGCCGGACCACCGGACCCAGACACCGATCGCGGCATGACTGAAGCCGAAGGCCAGATAAAGAAACAGCGCCGCAAAGATACAAAAAAGCGCCCCTTCGCCAAGGGACCACCCATCTCGCGCAAGCACTTCCGCGAACAGCCCCGCGCCGCTCAGAAAGAGTGCTAGCACGAGACCGAAGAAAGCGACCGCCTTGGCCGGATTGCTTTTCATCTCATCGTCCTCACAAGCCCATGGCCGCCATCAGGGCAATGGTTCCGACCAAGGAAGAAGCCAGCAGAGGCATGGTGGCCCGCTGCCAGACGGGCCGGATGTAATGCCGACGGCTCCAGCCAAACTCGAAGGCGCGCGCCTCCATGGCCGCCGATCGACCGGGCGGTGCCACGCGTTCCGCAAGCGTGTGACGCAGGCCGCGTGCCGCCTCCTCCATGGAGTCGCCATCGGTGGCGGTCAGCCGGCGATAGATCACGATGTTCGCTTCAGGATTCATGTTTCGGGGTGCCATAGATAACTCCATGTTTCGGTAAGGGTGCGGCCATCGGGCTGCAGTTCGAGAAAGCATCGCAGTTCGACCGGCTCCGTGTTGTGATCGTCGGTATCCAGCTTGAAGGCCACCCGCCACGAGCCGGTGTGCTCGTTCTTGAAGCAGCGGTTCTCGGTGACGAAGCCGTTGGCGCTGGAGGTGATTTCGGCGAAGACCTTGCTGTGGCGGTCCAGCCCCTGGAGCGTCGGCCCATCGAAATCGACGATGAACCTCCGGGTGTCGCGGAAGGTCGGATCGACGCCCACCCGGGTCGCGACCGCTCTCTCCGGCGAAAGGCTATCCTCCAGGTGCATCTTGGATTTCAGCACGTACGAGTACCGTAGTGGTTCTCCGGATCCCGGCCCGGGCTGTTCCGCCGGTTCGTAGAAGGCGACGACATTGTCGAAGGTCTCATAGCTGGTCGGCAGCTCGACCAGCCGCACCGCACCCGGGCCCCAGCCCTCGCGCGCCTCCACCCAGTAGCTCGGGGTCAGGTGATAGGGGTTGTCGAGGTCCTGATAGTTGGTGAAATCGCGGTCGCGCTGGAGCACGCCGAAGCCGCGGGGCCGATCGACGGCAAAGGCCGAGTAGCGGATGAGTTTCTGGTTCACCAAAGGCCGCCAGATCATTTCACCGGTCGAGGCGGCGACCAGCAGACCATCGGAATCATGAACCTCCGGTCGCCAGTCCTGAAAGCAACGTTCGGCGGAGTTTTCGCCGAAGAGAAACATCGAGGTCACCGGTGCCAGGCCAAGGGATTTCACCTCCTGGCGAAAGAACAGCGAGGCCGAAACGTCCGTTTCCGTGCTGACGCCGGGCACGATGCGGAACGAGAACGCGCCCGTGAGGCTGGGGCTGTCCAGCAGCGAGAAAATCCGCAACTCGCGATCCCCGGGCTCCGGCTTGACCAACCAGTGGGCGATGAAATCCGGGAACTCTTCGAGCGCCTCGGGGTGCGCCACGTTGAGCGCCAGCGCCCGCGCCGAAATGCCGTAGCGTTGATCCTGACCGAGAATGCGGAAATAGCTGGCACCGACAAACGCACCGATCTCATCCCACTGCTCCGGTCCGCCATTGATGGGATACTGGATGCGAAACCCGGCATAGCCCGCCAGCGTCGACCACTCCACCTCATCCTCCAGCACCAGGGAGCCATAGTCGTAGCGCGAGGGATCGAAGGGAACCCGCTCGATCTCCGAGCCCCCGCCGGAAATCACGTGGATCGCGACCGGACGCTTGAAGAGGTAGCCCGGGTGAAACAGCTCCACGCGGAAGGGCAGCTCCTCGCCGGGCCACAGCCGACCCTCCGGAAGCATCCGGATCGCCCGATACTGATCGTAGCTGAGATCCAGCAAGGGCTGCGGGAGGGCGGCGCTCCCGCTCGGTGCCTGATAGGGCTCGTCCGCCAGCTCGCGGGCCATGGCCTCGACCTCGGCCATGCCGAATGCCTGCGCGGAAGCGGCGATGGGTGCAAGAAGCACCGCTACGCTCACTCCAGTGCCTGAAATCCTGCGAATCACACCTCGGGCCTTGCACAATCCATACCAGCTGAAAGAAAGGCACCGCCGCCCGCACCGGGTGCGGCTTCCGTAATACGACCCCACCATGGCCGATCCCAAAACCCACCAGGAGCACCCGCTCGCCAACATTTTCGTCAACGTCCTGATCCCGGTGATGGTGCTCAGCTACCTCAGCAAGGATCCCGTGGTGCAGGAGCAGCTGGGGAAGGAAGTGAAGCCCTGGCACATCGGCCCCCTGAAGGCGATCATCGTGGCTCTCGCCCTGCCGCTCGGATACGGCATCTGGCATTTCGCGAAGACGCGGAAACTCAACTTCTTTTCCGGCCTCGGGCTCGTCTCGGTGCTGCTCACCGGTGGGCTCACACTTTACCTCTGGAACCAGGACGGCACGGTCAAGGAACACGCCGGCCTGCTCTTCGGGATCAAGGAAGCCGCCATCCCGCTCGCACTCGGAATCGGCGTGATGCTCTCGCAACGCTCGGCAACACCGCTGCTGAATGTCTTTCTCTACAACGACTCGCTCTTCGATATCCCGAAAATCGAGAGAACCATCGCCGACCGCGGTGCCGACGATGACTACCGGAAGGTGAAAAAACAGGCGACCCTGCTTTTCGCCCTGTCATTCTTCATCAGTTGCGTGCTGAACCTGCTGCTCGCCCTGTGGTTCTTCCGAGGGTTTGACCGCACCGCCGCCGACGCCTTGGAAAAATACAATGCCATCATCGGCCGGCTCACCGGCTGGGGCTTCGCGGTGATCGGGGTTCCGCTGCTGGTGTTTCTCTTTTTCACCCTCCGGCAGCTGCTGAAGGGGCTCCGGGAAATCACCGGCCTCAAGGACGAGGAGCTGCTGCTTCCTCGCTGAGTTCCTCCCCACGCGACGCCTCCGCGTAATTCCGGGTTGCCGTCACGGGAGATCGGATGTCCTTTTATAGGAAACCATTCTCATCAACTCTTTGCGTCCAAACCCCCTCGGGCCGCTGCTGTGCGCCTGTCACCTCGCCGTGCTGGCGCTGTCTGCCGCTGGCGACGTCACCTACACCTTCCAGTTCAGCGGGACTTCCGCCGAGGAGAACCAGGTGCGCGCCTCCGTGGCCGCCGCCGCGGAACTCTACAACCGGCACGGCTCGTTCAACAAACACTGGAACGTCTACTACAATTCCGGGATTCCCACCGCCGAGGCGAACTACAACGGCTACATGGGGTACGGCGGCCAACGGACGATCCGGGTGGCGCTGCACGAAGGCGGCCACACGATGGGAATGGGCACCACCGCCGCCTACGCCAACCTGATTTCCGGAGGGGTGTGGAAAGGCATCCATGCCCGCGAAACAGCGCTCGAAATGGCCAGCCCGTACGCCGACGGCCTCCGCGGAGACGGCCATGCCATCTGGCCATGGGGCATGAATTTCGAAAACGAGGACGGGGTGCTCGAGCGGGTGAAACACGTCCGCATCATGGCCGCGATGCGCTGCGACATGGGGATCATGGCCTACAACCGCGAGGCGAGGAATGAACTCGTCCACCCTTCCGACACCGCCAGGTTCGCCGTCAAATCACCGCTCGCCTCCAGCTACCAATGGTTCCGCAACGGCGTCGCGCTGACCAACGGAGGCGACATTTCCGGCGCGACCAGTCCGAGCCTGGAGATCGCCAACGCCGATCCAACGGACGAGGGCAGCTACCATTGCGCCGCCACCGGCGCGGGCGAAACGCTCAACAGCCGCGCACGGAACCTGTGGGTCGATCCCGCCGAAGCTCTCGGTCAGTGGGACATGAACGGGACCGTCACCGACAGCGCGAAAACGAACCATGGCACCGCCATTGGGAACCCTGCCTACACCGCCGGAAAAATCGGCCAGGCGATCGATCTCGATGGCATCGACGACTACGTCTCGCTGCCTTCCGCCGCGCTGAGGGCCAAGGACCTCACCATCGCCACCTGGGTCCGCTGGGATGGAGGAAACAACTGGCAGCGCATCTTCGATTTCGGCACCGGAACGTTCCAACACATCTTCCTCACTCCCCGATCCGGTGGCGGCACGATGCGGCTGGTGCTGAAGGACGCCGTCAATGGCACGGACGCCGAAACGCGGATCGACACCGCCGCGCTGCCCACCGGCCAGTGGGTCCACGTGGCCGCGGTTCTGAAAGGCGACATCGCCACCCTTTACGTCAACGGTCGGCCCGTAGGGTCGAATTTCAACACCACGATCAACCCCATCGATTTCCTCCCCACTCAGAACTACATCGGCAAGAGCCAGTATCCCGACCCGCTCTTCAACGGCCGCGTCGATGATTTCCGGATCTACAACCACGCCCTCGGTGGTGCGGAAATCTGGGACCTCGGAGGAGACAGCGCGAACGCCGCGCCCACCTTCACCAGCGACCCCGTCGAGCCGCCGGACGCCGTGGCCTCCCTCGCCTACACCGGTGTCTCGCTTGCCGACTTCGCCACCGATGCCAATTTCGAAACCCTCACCTTCGCCAAGCTCACGGGGCCGGCATGGCTGACGGTCGCGGCCGACGGCACCCTCTCGGGCGTGCCCTCATTCCAGGACTCCGGCGAGAACCTCTTTCTCGTCCGCGTGACCGACCCCTCCGGTGCGACCTCCGATGCCGAACTGCGGATCCACGTCATCGCCCCGCCCTCCAACGGACCGATCGCCTACTGGGACTTCAATGAAGTCGGCGCGGCCGACGGCGCGTTCGTGCCGGGAAATGGCGATCGCGCCGATCTGGACGGCGACGGCGCGATGGACGCCGACGACTTCCGCATCGGGGCCACCGACCTTTCCGGAAACGGCAACCATCTCACGGCCTGGACCTCCAGCTGGATGAAATGGACCTCCGACAGCCAACAGGGCGACTTCGGCATGACCGCCGACAATTCCTTTCCCGCCGCCAACACCGACTCGACCTACAACCCCGGTCTTAGCGGCGTGGACGTCGAGGCCATCATCCCGACGAGCTGGACGATCGAGGTCCTTTTCAAATCCACCGACCTGTCCGGCAACCGCACCTTGGTCGGGCGGGACGGCCGCGATGTCGGAGGCGTCACCAGCAGCGCCGCCGCCCTTTATTTCTCCACCCGCGGAACCGACCTCGCCATCCAATACACCGACGTGGAAGGCGCACTCCACAACCTGCAAGTAGCCGCAGGACTCCAGCAGGGCGTTTGGTATCGCGCCGCGGCCACCAGCGATGGCAGCACACTGCGCCTTTATTTGAATGGCATCCAGATCGGTTCGCTCGACCTCACCACGACCGGCACGGACACCGCGCTCGCTCCCGGCTACGGCACCTGGGCCATCGCCCGCGGCATGTGGGCGGGCGGCCACGCGGATCGCTTCTTCGGTGTGATCGACGCCGTGGCCATCTCCGACGTCCGCCTCGCCCCGGGAACCTTCGTCACGGAAATCTTCGGCAGCGACGACCTCGGGTTCCACTTCTACATGGCCGGCCACGGCCACCCCGGCGCGGCCTTCGGGGATGATCTGAACCGCAACGGTCTGACAAACGCCGTCGAGTATTTCCTCGGCCTCGATCCCACGACCCCCGGCCCGGCTCCGGTCTGGCTGACGACCTCCGCCGATTTCCGCGAAGTCACCTTCCCCTACAACCCCTTCGCCACCGGGATCACCGGCCGTGTGGAACACTCCACCAACCTCCTCGGGTGGAGTGATGCCGGCGTGTCCTACACCTCGGATCCCGCCACCGGCGAAAGGCAGGCGACCCTCGACGTGCCGGACGGCGACCAGTTGTTCCTGCGGCTTTCCGTGGAATGAACTGCAGGCGGATCAATCGACCCGGTTGTTGACCCGGTGCGCCATCTCAATGTCCGAGGCGGTAAGACCGCCCGCATCATGCGTCGTCAGGGTGAGGGTCACCTTCGAGTATTGGATCAGGATGTCCGGGTGGTGCTGCGCTTCCTCCGCCATGTCGGCGAGGTCGTTCACGAAATCGATCGCCTCGCTGAAATCCTCGAATTCCACGATGCGGACGATCGACTTTCCCTCCAGATCCCACTCGGGCAGGCGCTTGAGGGCATCTTCCAGTTCTTCGGTTTCCAGCAGGTCGGTCATGGCAGTGGTCCACACACGAATCACGTATCCGCGGCTTGGCAAGCGACATTCCCGCTCATTTGCCCACGGGTTGCATGCCGTGCGCCGCGAGCCTAGTTTCCGACCATGAAACGTGCCCTCCTCCTTCTCCCGCTCTGCCTCTTCATGGCCGCCTGCGTCCCCTCCACGCCGGAGGCCCGGATCGCCGCCGCCCCCGCCGCTTTCGAATCGCTCAGCTCCCAGCACCAGGCCCTCGTCCGCCAGGGAAGGATTGAAACGGGCATGCGCCCCGAGGCCGTCCGGCTCGCCTGGGGAAATCCCTCGCGGGAATACGAAGGCTCCGATGGCGACCGCGCGACCCGGGTGTGGGAATACGACCGCAGCAAGCCGGTCTACACCACGAATTACTACGGTGCCTATGGTATCGGCCGCTACGGCTACCGCAGCTACGCCTTCGACATCGGCCCCGAGATCACCTACGTCCCCACCCGTGCCGCCACGGTGTGGTTCCGCGGTGATCGCGTGAGCAAATGGGAGCGCGTCCGCTGAACCACGCTCTCGTCACGGCGGGGAACTTGATCTCCGCCGACCGCACGACATAGTCGCCGCAGCCTGCCCATGAGAGCCTGCGCCACCCTTCTCCTCACCGCCTCGACCGTTGCGATGACCTCCTGTGCCTCGCTGCCGGCGGGTTCGGGGCTCGACGCTTACCAGGCCTACGACCGCCCGGCGAAAACCGCCGCGGATCCCTCCGCCGTGGTGGTGAAAGTCTCCACCTCCCGCCAGCGCGCCTACGTCATGGAAGACGGCGAGCCCCTGCTGGTAATGCCCGTGTCCGTCGGAACTCCCGCCACCCCGACCCCCGCCGGTGATTTCCGGATCACCCTCAAGGACGCCCGCCGTCGCAGCACCACCGAAGGTTATGCCATCTCCGGGGGAGACATCAAAAAGGTCACCCGCAGGAACGTCCCGGCTGGCTGGCGCTTCGTCGGCCGCCCCCTGCCCTACTGGTGCGGCTTCGGGGACGGCTTCGGTTTCCACACCGGCTGGATCAAGCACACCCCCTGCACGGACGGCTTCATCCGCATGCACGAAACCGTGGCCCCGAAGTTCTTCGACCTCGTACAAGTGGGCACGCCGGTGAACATCGCCTTCCATCAGCCGGAGGACGAACTTTACGGCACCATCCCGCTGCCGCCCGATGCCGGCCCGCTACCGGACTACCCGGCGGAGCACTACATCGGCGACGGGTATTTCGAGTAAGGCCACGACGGGAGGCTCGATCTCCTACACGCTCGACTCGGGTCTTGTAATTTTGGATCATCTCGCCATATTTGCACCATGCTCACGGAAACCCTGCCCCGAGATCGCCTGAAGCGCTTCGTCGCGACCCGGCTGGAGTCGTATCCCGTCGTCGCGGTTCTCGGCGCGCGGCAGGTCGGCAAGACCTCGCTGGCGCGCCAATTCGCGAGCAGCCCGGCCCACCAGTTTGACTTGGAGAACAGTATCCAGCTTCGCGCTCTCACCGATAACCCATTGACCATTCTTGGCAGCCTTCAGGGAACCGTCGTGATTGATGAAATCCAGGAGCTGCCGTCCGTCTTTCCGGTATTGCGAGTTCTGGCAGACCGACAACCGACGGTGGCACGCTTCGTCGTCTCCGGCAGCGTTTCGCCACGCATCATCCACGGAATCAGCGAAAGCCTGGCTGGGCGAGTCGCCACGGTGGAAATGGGGGGATTCGATCTGGACGAAGCCGGCCCGGATCAAAGCCTCAAGCTTTGGTTGCGCGGGAGTCATCCTCCATCTTTTCTCGCTGCGACTGATGCGGATTCACTCGAATGGCGGGCGAACTATCTGGAGCGCCTCATCGGGCGTGATCTCCGCATCTGGTCCAATCTTTCGCTTGAACCCGCCCAGACCCGCAAGCTTCTCACCCTCATCTCCGATTGCACCGGCCGAGCCTGGAATCACAGCGCCGCTGCCAAGATTCTTCAGATCGACGTCAAAACCGTTCAACGCTATGTGGATCTCTTGGAGGCCGCCTATTTGGTTCGTTTGTTGCCGCCCTATGAAGCAAACGTAAGGAAACGCCTGAGGAAAGCTCCTGCGATCCATCTTCGCGACAGCGGAATCACCCACTCGCTGCTGAACATTCAGACGATGGATCGCCTGCTTCTCCACCCCATTTCAGGTCACAGCTGGGAGAGCTTCTGCATCGATCAAATCATTCGGCTCACCAGCACACGCGCGGAGCACTGCTTCACCTTCTCCCTCCAAAGCGGACCGGAACTCGATCTGCTTCTGGATCGGCCGGAAGGGAAATTCGGCTTCGAAATCAAGAGTTCCGAGAACAGCCGTCCGAAGGAGTCGGACGCGTGGTTCGTCGAAACACTGGGCCTTACCGCTCTTCATCAGATCCGCAGGGGTAGCGATTCGTATCAAGTTGCGGATCGGATCTTCTCCACCGGAGTGGAAGCCCTCCCCTCTATCTGCGCAGCGATCCGGGAGCCGATGTAGGGCGGTCGAGGGTCCCCTTCATCCCTCCAATTCGGCATCTTCTTCACGGTGGCGGCGGATTTCATCCGCCACGCCGAAAAGCTCCACGGGCTCGGCTTGGCGGATGCAATCCGCCGCCACGCGTTCTCAATCCCCCGATTTCAAAACCTTGATGAACGCCTCCTGCGGGATGCTCACCTTGCCGAACTGCTTCATCTTCTCCTTACCCTTCTTCTGCTTTTCCAGCAGCTTGCGCTTCCGGGTGATGTCGCCGCCGTAGCACTTGGCGGTCACGTTTTTCCGCATCGCGGAGATTCGCTCTGAGGCGATGATCTTGCCGCCGATGCAGGCCTGGATGGCGACGACGAAGAGCTGTTGCGGGATCACCTCCTTCAGCTTCAACGCCAGAGCCCGGCCGTAACTCTCGGCCTTGTCCCGGTGGACGATGGTCGAGAACGCCTCCACCGGCTCGCTGGCGATGAGCATGTCCATCTTCACCATCTTCGCCGGACGGTAGCCGTGGTGCTCGTAATCCATCGAGCCATAGCCGCGGGTCATCGATTTCATCCGGTCGTTGAAATCCACCAGGATCTCCGAAAGCGGGACCTCGCAGGTCAGCATCACGCGGGTTTCGTCGATCGTTTCCGTATGGGTCACCTCGCCGCGCTTCTCCATCACCAGCGCCATGATGTCGCCGATGTATTCGCCCGGAATCATGATGTACACCTGCACCATCGGCTCACGGATTTCCTGAATCTCCTGCGGCTCGGGCAGGAAGGAAGGGTTGTCCACGATGATCTCCGTGCCATCGGTCTTCGTCACCTGGTAGATCACCGAGGGGTACGTCGAGATGACGTCCATGTTGAACTCCCGCCGCAGCCGCTCCTGGATGATCTCCATGTGCAGCAGGCCGAGGAATCCGCAGCGGAAACCGAAGCCCAGCGCCGTCGAGCTTTCCGACATGAAGGTGAACGCCGCGTCGTTGATCTGGAGCTTCCCCATCGCCGCTTTGAGACCTTCATAGTCCGAGCTGTCGACCGGGTAGATGCCGGAAAACACCATCGGCTGGATCTCCGTGTAGCCCGGCAAGGCTTCCGGACAGGGGTGGGTGGAGTCGGTCAAGGTGTCGCCGATCTTCGCCTCGTCGGCCGATTTCATGTTGGCGATCACGTAGCCCACGTCGCCCGCAACCAATTCGTCGCGGGCCACCATCTTCGGGGTAAAAACGCCGATCTCCTTGACTTCGTACACCTTGCCGGTGGCGAAGAGCTTGATCTTCTGCCGCTTGCGGATGCTGCCGGAAAAAACGCGGACGTAGGAAATGACGCCGCGGTAGGCATCATAGATCGAGTCGAACACCGAGGCGCGCAGCAGCTTGTCTTCGTTCTCAACCGGGGCCGGGATGCGGGCGACGACCGCTTCGAGGATTTCCTCAATGCCGATGCCGTTTTTCGCCGAGGCCGGGATGGCGTCCTCCGCCGGGATGGCGAGGATGTCCTCAAGCTGGTGCTTGCACTTCTCCACGTCGGCCGCCGGGAGGTCGATCTTGTTGAGCACCGGGATGATCACCAGCTTCTGCTCCAGTGCCAGGTGCAGATTCGCCATGGTCTGGGCCTCCACGCCCTGGGCCGCATCGATCATCAGGATGGCCCCCTCGCAGGCGGCCAGCGAACGAGCGACCTCGTAGGAGAAATCGACGTGGCCCGGTGTGTCGAGCAGGTTCAGGCGGTAGGTTTTGCCATCCTTCGCCTTGTAGTTCATGGCCACCGGGTGGCTCTTGATCGTGATGCCCTTCTCGCGCTCGAGATCCATCGCATCCAGAAGCTGGTCCTGCTTTTGCCGCTCGGTGATCGTCTGGGTGAACTCCAGCAGGCGGTCCGACAAGGTGGTCTTGCCGTGATCGATGTGGGCGATGATCGAGAAATTGCGTGTCAGTTCGGTGGCCATGGCGGATCAGCGGGCGCTCCGGGAGACGGGGCGCGGCGGATGAGAACCACGGATTAGCCCGAAAGCACGGAAAAAGAAAGCGGGAGGTGGCCCAAGGCGGGCAGGCCCGGGACAGGGTTGCGCGGACAACGGAGCCGGGGACTCACGGCCGCCGAAGTTCCTCGGTCACCCGGGCGTCGAATGCGGCGACGAAATCGGGAGCAGCCGCTTCGATGGTCCCCTCGACCTCTCCGGCGCGGACTTTATGATCGCCCGGGCCCCGGAGCAGCCGTTTCACCCTGGCCACCGCATCACCCGCCGCCCGCAGATCCATGCGGTGTGCGGCTCGGCGAAACGCATGAGCCCAGACCCTGGCGTCTTCCCGGGTGACGTGCCCCGGTTCAAGCGGCCGGAGATCGGGGTGATGAAGGAATCGGCCGAGCAGGTAGGTTTCCACCACCGTCCGTGCGGCGCGGCGGGCGGAAAGCCAGAAAAACACGGTGCGGAGGAGCTTCCTCAAGGGTTTGAGAACCACCCCTTTGAGCCTCGACATCAGTCGCGCGATCCACGGCCTGCCACCGCTCGCGATTACCCCCGCAACCCGTGCGTCGAGCCGATAGCCCCGGCCCTCAAGGATGATGCGAACCATCCGGCGACGCTCGCGGCCGATCAGCCAGTCGTCGATGAAGGGCAGCGGAATGAACTCATACGCTCCGGTCTGGAGGCTTGTGCGGCGGAAATGGCGGCGCACCAGTGGCGCGGCTTCGGCGGGATTCATCCGTCAAAGTAAGCTCCACGACGAGGCCGGCGCAACCGGACGGACGCGTGAAATGCGTTTGAAGTGGCGAGGTTGCCAATCCGCGCTATGGATGGCACTTCATGGTTCCCGTCCGCTGCCTCGCCTGTTTTCTCGTCGTCTCCACTGCCGCACCGGCGCAGTTGCTGACACATCGCTGGTCCTTCAACGAGACGGGCTCCGCCGCGTCCGGACGTTCCCTGCCCGATCGCATCGGCGCCGCACCGGCCATCATCCGGGGAAACAATGCGTCGCTGAACGGCAGCGCGGTCACCCTGCCGGGCACCACCAACGGCAACCAGGCACCGCAGAACATCGCCGCCTACGTCGACCTCCCCAACGGCATCCTCTCGTCAAAGCAAAACGCAACGGTCGAAATCTGGGCCACGGTCATCAGCTCCAGGAGCTGGCAGCGCTTGTTCGATTTCGGTCGGGTGAACATCGAGGGCGACGGCGCGCCCGGGGAGATCACCGGCAGCGGCAGCTCGGCTCCCGGCGGCACGGAAGCGAGCGATGCCTTCATGCTCGCGGTGCAACGCGGCTCCACGGCGAACACCCAGCGCTTCGTCGGAGGACTGAATGGCAGCGAAACCGATGACCCGGCCCGGGACACCTCGGCGACGATCAACTTCGGCACGCGCTATCATTTCGTCGCCACCTTCGAATCCGGCGTGGGCAGCTTCGCCGACAGCGGCGGCGGTCGCATCCGGTGGTTTCTGAATGGAACGCAGGTCACGTCGGTGGACCTGGCGCACACGCCCACCGACATCGAGGACGTCAACAACTGGCTCGGCCGCTCCCAGTGGAACGGGGACAGCAACTCGAACATCGCCTACGATGAATGCCGTATTTACAATGGCATCCTTTCCCCCGCCGCGATCACCGCCAGCCGCGACGCCGGCCCGGATGCCGATATTCCGGCGACCCTGCCTTCCTTCGCGCTCACCATGAATCTCGGCAGGCAGGTGCGGATCGCGCCGCTGGCGGAAGCCACCGGCGAGGTTGTCCCCACCTCGCTGGCCATCGGCACCCCGCCCGCCTCCGGCACGGCCGAGGTGCAGGCGGATGGCACGGTGCTTTACACGCAGATCAACGGTGCGCCGGAAACGGACGGGTTCACCCTCACCGCCACCAACAGCTCGGGACAGACGGCCACCGCCACCGTTTCGATCACCTTTGAGAGCGACCTGCGTTTCGCCAACCCGAACCTGAACGTCCCTGCCCAACCGCCCGCCACCTCCTATGACGCGCCGAATGCCTTCGGCACCCTCACCTTTTCCCAGCCGCTCTGCCTCGTCTCCCCGCCCGGCGACACGCAGCGGCTCTTCGTCTGCGAAAAGGAAGGACTGCTGCGGATGGTTCCGGATGTGACCGCGAACACCCCCACCGCCACGACCTTCCTCGACCTCCCCACCCTGCTCGGCTCGCGCGGCGAAAGCATCAACACCGACTCGGAGTCCGGACTGCTCGGGCTCGCCTTCCACCCGGATTACGCGACCAATCGCCATTTCTACATCTTCTACTCGGTCGACAAGAGCGGCTTGCGCTACCAGCGGATCTCGCGCTTCACCACCCAGGCAGGAAACCCCGCCGCGGCGGACACCGGCAGCGAATTGATCCTCATCGAGCAGCGCGACGAGTCCGGCAACCACAACGGCGGCGATCTCCATTTCGGCCCCGACGGCTATCTCTACATCTCCGTCGGCGACGAGGGCGCGGCCGACGACACCCACATCAACAGCCAGCGCATCAACAAGGACCTCTTCTCCGGGATCCTGCGCATCGATGTGGATAAAACCACCGGCAATCCCGAGCCCACCCCCCATGCGGCAATTCCGACCGACTCCGGCGTGGCTCGCTTTTCCATCCCCGCCGACAACCCTTTCGTCCCCCCGGCCGAGGGCGGCGACTGGGACGGCACCTACAATGGCTCGACGGTCACCGGCACCGTGCGCCGCGAGTTCTGGGCCACCGGCCTGCGCAACCCCTGGCGGATGTCCTTCGACCCCAGCACCGGCACGCTGTGGTGCGGCGATGTCGGCCAAGGCGCGCGTGAGGAAATCGACATCATCACCCGCGGCGGGAACTACGGCTGGGTCTTCCGCGAAGGCACGCTGACCGGTCCCCGCACCACCAACCCCACCATGCCGGCGAGTTTCGATACGCTCTATCATGAGGAACCGGTCTACGAGTACGTCCGTACCAACAACGGCGACATGCCAGCCGAATTCCGGGGAAACTCGGTGACCGGAGGCCTCGTCTATCGCGGCGGCCGACTCGCCGCGCTCCAAGGGAAATACGTTTTCGGCGACTACATCAGCGGCAATATCTGGTCGATGGACCTCGACGGCCAGAACGTGGAATTCCTGCTCGGCGAGGGTGGCATCGCGGGATTCGGCTCCGATCCTTCGAACGACGACATCCTGATGGCCGACCTCGATAGCGGCATCGTCAGACGGATCACTTCGACGACTCTGGAGGACACTTTTCCCACCACACTTTCAGCCACCGGCCTCTTCGCCGACGTGGCCACCCTCTCACCCGCCCCCGGCTTGCTGCCCTACGACGTCAACCTGCCGTTCTGGAGCGACCACGCCCTGAAACGCCGCTGGCTGATCGTCCCGGACGGCACCTCCACCTTCACCTGGGCGGAGGAGGGGCAATGGGGCCTGCCGCCGGGAACGATCTGGGTGAAGCACTTCGACCTCGAAACCGAACGCGGCAATCCGGAGACGAAGCAGAGGATCGAGACGCGGTTGCTCGTCAAGAATGCCGATGGGGCCTACGGCGTGAGCTACCGCTGGAACGAGGAGGAAACGGAGGCCTTTCTCGTTCCCGACGTGGGCGACGAGTTCGACCTCTCCATCGAAGTCGATGGCTCTCCCACCACCCAGACTTGGCGCATCCCCAGCCGGGCCGAATGCCTCACCTGCCACACCCCGCAGGCGGGCCACGCGCTGTCCTTCAACACCCGCCAACTCAATCGGGAGCACGACATCCTCGGCTTTACCGGAAACCAGCTCACGACCCTTTCCGGCCAAGGATTCTTTTCGAACCCGCCACCCTCCCCGAACCTCCTGCCCCGCCACCTGCGGGCCGGCGAAAGCGACTACTCCCTGGAGGCCCGCGTGCGCTCCTACCTGGCGGTGAACTGCGGCTATTGCCATATGGAAGACGGCACCGCCCCCACCACCTGGGACGGCCGACCGCAGCTGACCCTGGCAGAAACCGGGTTGCTGCTCGGCGAGCCGAACAACAACGGTGGCAACACGGACAACAAACTGGTCGTGCCCGGGGATACCACCCATTCCGTGCTGCTCAGCCGCGTGAGCGCCAGCAACGGCTTCACCCGCATGCCACCCATCGCGACCAACGAACTCGACCAAAGCGCGATCGATCTGCTCACCGAATGGATCACCACCTCGCTACCCGGCCGGCAGGACTACGATGCCTGGCGTAGTTCCCTCTTCGGCTCAGGCACCAGCCCGGAAGGTGCCGCCGATCAGGATCCGGACGCGGATGGCGCGGACAACCTGGATGAATTCCTCGCCGGCACCTCGCCCTTGGATCCCGGCAACCGCCCGCAGCTCGCCCTCACGGTCGGGGAGGATCTCACGCTCGATTTCACCCTGCCGGAAAACCGCTCGTTCCGCGTGATGACCTCGGACGACCTCCAGTCATGGACCCCATGGGACGTCGCCGGAAACCAAGGCCTGCCGGTCAACGGCGACCCTGTTTCCCTCGACGCACCACTGGAAGCCGCACGGCGATTCTTCCAGCTTGAGGTGAGCGAGAACTGATCAGTGCTTCCGCTTCCACTTGGCGAACTCCCGCGCCACCGACTCGCCCCAGTTTCCATACCAGGCGTAACCCTTGCGGCGTTCGAGTTCGATCTCTGCCAGATCGAACTTCTTCACCCCATCGCGGCCGCAGAAGATCGGTTGGCCGGTTTCCAAATCGTAAAAACGTGCCCAGACGGGCGCGGCACCGCGATCCTCAACCAGGCGGCCGTCCTGCTTGTCGCGGACGAATCTGACATTCTCGATCGCCGCCTCCTCGAACCACTCCACCCCGCCTTCGATCGCCCGGCGGATCTCGCGCGAAGGCCTCTCGATCGACATCAGGAACCGCAGGATGCCCGCACTTTCCGCACCGCTCAGGGACGGCAGTTCGTAGGCCCGCGCCAGCACCGGTTCCAGCGTGACCGCATGGTGCTGGGCACACCACACCGTCGGCTCGCCATCTATGACGATCTGGCACTTCAGGATGCAGTCGATCCCGCGCTCGAAGGCTTCGTCCGCCTTGCGACGCCGGTCGCGATCCATCACCTCGAACTCCTGCGAGTCCCGTAGAAACTCCAGCAGCCGGACCATCGCGCCATCGTTGAAAGTGATGTGGCGATGGTATTTGTCTCCGGGCGGGTGGAACTGGGGCCACCCGCCGTTCTCATATTGCGCGTCGAGGATGTGGTCGAAACCCTTCAGGAACGCGCTGCGATACTCCTCCTCTCCGGTCGCTTCGAAGGCCCGCGCCAGCAACCGCAGTTCGCCGGTGGTCGCCTTGTTGTCGAAGGTGCCCTGGAGCTTGTCCCGATCGCCGTCATACGGCTTGCGGGTGGTGTCCTCGTTTTTCGGCCAGCCGCCCTCGTCCGCTTGCCAGGAAAGCACGCATGCCAGGGTCCCGCGACCGTCGTCGCTGCGGAACCAACGATCCGGCTTGTCGAGCAGATCCTCCGCCCCTCCGAAGAGAACCGCGGAAAGAAGGAGAGCGCATGAAACGAGGATCGGGACGAATCGCATGACCGCGATTCAAGACGGACGCGCCCTTTCCTCCAACACGAAATCCGCAGCGGTCACGCGTCCTTTTTCCCCGCGTCCTGCAGCGCGGGAATATCCAGCGGGATCGCCTGCATCGCCTTGCCCGCCGCCAGCACCACGTGCGGAAAGGGTATCTCGATTCCCTCGCGATCGAAGGCCTCTTTGATGCGCAGCGGAATCTCGTTCTTGATCGTCAGGAAATCCTCCTTCGCCCCCCATGTGCCGAGCAGGAAGTTGAGCGAGGAATCGCCGAAGCCGGTGAAAATCACGATCGGAGAAGGCTCGTCGAGCACCTGGGGGTGACGGTCCGCCACCTCGCGCAGGACCTCCATGACTTTGCCGATCGACTCGTCGTAGGCCACGCCGATCTCCGTGTCGATCCGCCGGATCGGGTAGCGGGTCACCGTGACGACATTGGTCTTCACCAGTGTTTCGTTCGGAATGCGCACCGACCGATTGTCGAAGGTGCGGACGGTCAAAGCCATCAAGCCGATCTCCTCGACGAGGCCGGTGATTCCGGCGATTTCCACGACATCGCCTTTTTCAAACGGCCGCTCGCCCACGATGAACAGGCCCGAGATCAAGTTCGAGAGGGACGTTTGGGAGGCGAAACCGATCGCCACCCCAGCGACGCCGGCCGCCCCCAGCACGGCGGCGAGGTTGAAGCCGAACTGCTGGAGGATGGTGATGAACACGATGATGAATCCGGCATAGCGGATGATCTTCGCCAGCAGCCGTCCGCCCTGCTCACCGAAGCGCGCCCGCAACAAACGGCCGGCGACGCGGGCTCCCAGCGCGACCAGTGGCAGTCCGATGATCGCGGCCACCACCGCACGCAGCAGACGACCGGGCGTGTCGCTTTCGACGAAGTTGTTCCAAAGGGCGGTGAAATCGATTTCGTTCAACATGACTAATCGTCCTGAAAGGTTCCCAGCACCGTCGAAAAGGCGGACCGCAGGAAGCTGCGGCGTACGATGCCGCGGCGTGCGGCGCTGATGACCATGGCCTCCGAGGCGTCGCCATACGGTCGTGGAGAGAAAGCGACGCCGGTCAGCTCGCCAGCACCCTCGCTGGCGCGGATGCGGGCGTGATTCGACCACAGCCGCGAACCGTGGAGGAAGATCGCCAGGTGGTTCGTTTCAAAAAACAGCCGTTCAAAGGGCAAGGTTTGCTCCGACTGGTTGGAAATCTCGACCGTGGTGGCGATGTCGTATTCCTCCCACTCCTCGGTGGTGTAACGCCGTCGCGCCCGCGTGCGCGACGCGTAGCACAGCTCGCCCTCCGTCGGTCCGCCGTGCCAGCTGTTGGTCAGCGGGACGCTCGGCCATGCGGAGAGCACCCGGCGGGTCCCTTCAAGATCCGCTGAGAGTTCGATCCATGCGGGAATCCCGACATAGAAAACCGCCTTCGCCCGCGGCGAAAGATGCAGCGGCCCCCGCGGCCGGACGATCACCGGGCGATCGGGGAAAATCGGGCGGAAGTTCAGCCCACGGTCGTGCGGGCCCCGATCCCAGCGCTCCCACGGCAGGTCATCCGGGGGCGACTCCATGCCATCCAGCTCCGAGCGGCGGCTGGCATCGATCTTGGCCACACGCCACTCCTCGAGCGTCGAATACACCACCAGAGTCAGCTCGGCGAAGTCGGCGCGGAGCCAATCACCATCGGCCAGCGTGCGTTCATGCCAGGGTGCCGGATAGGACATGCCCATTGCATGGGGTCGGACCCGCAGCCACGCAAGGCCGGATCCGTGACAGCCGTTCATTCCACGGCTATACTCGCGCCATGCCGGTTCCCATGCTCGCTCCGCTCCTGGCCGCGGCTCTTTTCCCCGCGCAGATCCGTCCCGAGCCGGCCGTCGCCATCCCGCAGCAGGACAAAACCGCGCACGTCTGGCACACGCGGGTTTTCAGAATCGAGTCGGACCAGCCACTCGACCGACCCGACCTCGAAACACTCGCCCGGGTGGCGGACACCACCGCCAAGGCCGTCGAGGCCTTTCCGCTCCCGCTTTTCCACCCACCACGCGACGAACGCCCGCGGATCCTTCTCTTGGACGATCAGGAGGTTTACCGTCAGTCCGGCGCAAATCCCGACACCGCCGGCACCTATCACGGCCGGAAACGGGTGGTCTTGGTCAACCGACGCTACCTCTTCCGCGAAACCTCGAACGTCCGCCGCGCGCCCGCCCCCGATGAGGACCTCGTGGTCCACGAACTCGTCCACCTCTGCATGCACCGCGTCCAGCCGCAGCTTCCCCAGTGGCTCTGCGAGGGCATCGCCGAGTACTTCGCCGTCGCTCACCGCGGCGGCGGGCGATTCGATTTCCGCCACCTCGAAACGGAAATCGCGCCCACCATCCTCCACCGCCTCGGTGCGGAGGACCGTCGCGCGACCCTCGTCGCCATCGCCGACCTCGCGAACCTCGACGCCCGCGCCTGGGTGCGCCAGCAGAACCGCATGGAACCCACCACCCGCTACCAAGCCTACGCGACCTCGCTGCTCCTCATCCATTATTACCTCCATGGCAGCGACGAACGCCGCGACGAAATCAAAGCCGCCCTGGCTCTGCGCGACCGTCCCCACCGCCATCCGGTGCGCTTCGAAGACCTCGTGGAAAACGCCGATTCCATTCAAGACTCCCTCACCCGCTACTGGCGAACCCGTGGCCTCGACCTCGCATTCGCGCCTCCAGGAAATCCGGACCCCGATGAATAGGATCTTTAGGATGGATGAGGCTCGCCCGAACCGCTTTTTCTAGGACATGCACGACCTCCACACCCACCTCGGCGGAGCGGTTCCGTCTTCGGTGCTCTGGGAAATCCTTTGCGACAACGGCCTGCGGACCGAATACCGGGATTTCACCACTTTCCACGAATCCCTCACCGCGCGGACCGATGAGGTGAAGTCGCTCGACGACTTCCTCGCCCGCTATTTCCAGGTCACCGAGGAAATCCAGTCGTCCCCCTCCGCCGCCAGCGTCTCAGCCTACCAGGTCGTCGCCAAAGCCCACCGCCGCGCCCGTGTCAGCGCGCTCGAACTACGGTTCAACCCGTACAAGCGCGTCCGCGGCGGCCTGCACACCATGGATGCCATCATCCTGGCCGTCATGCAGGGCCTCGAACGTGCCTCGCTCCACTACGGCGTCACCACCGGGATCATCCTTTCCCTCGGCCGCGATCTCCCGCTCGACGCCAACTGGCAGATCATCGAAACCGCCGTGAAATGGCGCAGCCGCGGACCGCTCAACGGCGCGAACGGGGTGGTCGGCATCGACATGGCCGGGCCCGAATCCAGCGCGCTGGAACTCGACCCCGAGTGGCTTTCCGAAGTCGCCCGCATGGTCGATACCGCCCGCGCCGCCGGCCTCAAGATCACCTACCACGTCGGCGAAAGCTCCGGCACCGGCCCGGAAGGGATCCTGCGGGTACTTGAGAAAGTCCGGCCCGACCGCATCGGCCACGGCATCGAACTCCGCCACGCGGAAAACAAGCTTCGCACCACCCTCCTCACCATCCTCCGCGAGCGGCAGACCTGTCTGGAGATCTGCCCCACGGTCAACCGCGTGACCCAGGTCATCCCCGACTTCGCCTGCCTCGGCCATTTCATCCGCGACCTCGCCGCCCACGACATCCCCTTCTGCCTCAACACCGACAACCCCTACCTCGTCCACACCAACCTCAGGAAGGAGCAGGAAATCATCGGTGCCGAACTCGGCCCCGACGCCACCACCCTGCTCCACCTCGCCGCCGAGCACGCCGCGCGGCACCGTTTCATCACGGACTAGTGTGGTGATCGCGAAATTACTGGGCGAAATGCGCGAGGGATTTTTTCCAAGAGCAACGCAGAGATTGGGAAAAAGTGCCGCGCGTCTGAATCCGGCCGAGCGAAGCGAGCTGATTTTCAAAAACTTCCATTCACCCATTTCGTCTAGGGATTTCGCGATCACCACACTAGACAAGCCCCGCTTCAGGGCTCGGCCGCGTCGTCCGTCTCGGCATCCGTATCCTGCACCTCCGTCGGCTGCGGGACCGGCTCACTCGGGGAAACCTGGGTCGCCGGCGATCCGACCTCTTCCATCGGCTCGTCCTCCGGTTTTTCGCACGAACTCATCAGGACTCCGGCCAAAGCGGCGGCGGGAAAGACGAAGAATAGTGAAGGATTTTTCATGGGATGCGTTGGTTTCATTCCCACCGCCTCCGGGCGATGGCATCCGCGAACTTCGGCGCATCTTGATGAGCCTTCAACCGGATTCTCTCATCCCCTTTCCCCTCGCATCTCATCAGAAACGGCTTCATCTTGGCCCTCATGCTCAAGGCCCTCCGTTTCATCGCCCTGTTGCTCCCGCTGTTCTTTGTCTCGTGCTTGGAGGATTCCACCGTGGTCAAGGTTTCGAAGGACGGCTCCGGGCTCGTTCACGTCCGACAGTTTGTCCGGATGCACACCAGCGAGGACGACGTGAAGCTCCCCGACGAGGCCGAGTTGAACGCGAATGCCAAGCGGATGGGCGAGGGAGTGTCGTTCGAATCCGTGAAAGTGACCCACAACGCCAAGGGGTGGTTCGGCTACGAAGTGCTCTACACCTTTCAGGATATCAACAGCCTGACGCTGCACCGGGCGAACCAAGGAACCAAGAACAAGGACGGCAGCGAGACCGAAGCGGGCCTTGAGTTCCGTTTCACGATGGAGGACGGCGTGCTGGAGGCCAGCGTGAACGACCCGCGCTGGAGTCAGCAGACCGAGCAGACCGAGGCGATCTCGTCGGCTCCCGGCGGTCCGACCCTCGACCCCTACGCCGATGCTCCGGGACCACCGGCCGAAAAGCCCAGAATCACGTTCAGCACCGTCGATAAGATCGATGTCCAAAGCGAGGAATGGAAGAAACTCTCCCGGGGCATGCGGGCCGGAATCTTCATCCAGATCGACGCGCCGCTGGCCGAAACCAACGCCGCCACACACAAGGGCCCGCTGTACACCCTGATGGATGCCGATTTCGAGAAGATGACCGCCAGCGGGAAGTTCGAGAGCTTATCGCAGCTCGATGCCGCCAGCCGTGAGCAGCTGCAACAGCGGGTCGAGGAAATCGACGGCTTCCATCTCGACCTCCAGCAGCCCGTGCGCTTCGTCTTCGAGTAACGCCGGAACGGATCGCGGACCGTTCCAACCACGAGCGGACTTGCCCAAAGTTGTCGCCGCGATTAGATCAGGGGCATGAGCCAATGGTATTACTCCCACGACGGACAGCAGAAGGGCCCGGTTCCGGTTTCCGAACTTTCCCGCCTTGCCTCCGCCGGTGAGTTCGATCCGGAGAAGGACATGGTCTGGCGCGAGGGCATGCCCGATTGGCAGCCCGCCGTCAGCGTGGAGGGCTTGCCCTTCGGAAAACCCACCCCCGCTCCCGTGGCGGACCCTGAAACCGCCGCTCCGGTTCCCACCCCATCGGAACCCGCCCCCGCCCCTGCCTCTCCCTACGATTCTCCCGCCCAGGCACCCGGTCCTTCCGCCGTCCCCGCGGCCGGCGGCCCCGTCGAGACCTGCGGCCTGGCGATCGCCTCGCTCGTCTGCGGCATCGCCGCCTTCTTCACCTGCTGCGTCTGGTTCGTCTCCATCCCCGCGGCTCTCGGTGCCATCATCACCGGTCACATGGCGCTTTCCCGGATCAAGGCCGAGCCCGCCCGCCTCAAGGGCAAAGGCCTCGCCTCCGCCGGCTTGATCACCGGCTATATCGGAGCGCTCCTCGCCATCCTTTACGGCGTATTCGTTTTCTGGATCGCCACCCGCTCGCCGGAACAGATCGACCAAATGGACTGGCTTCCTCCTGAAGTGCGCGACAGCATTTCCCAACAGCTTGAAATGCAGCAGGAAATGAGGGAGAGAATGGAAGAACCCTCGGAGCCCTGAGTCACGTCGCGCCGCTTGCCGGCGCTCACCGGGCCTGCTAGATCGAAGGCCATGAGTTCCTGGTATTACGCCCGCCAAGGCAAGCAGTCCGGTCCCGTCCCGCAGTCCGAGTTGGAAAGACTGGCCGAAGCCGGCGAGTTCGATCCGCAGACCGACCTCGTCTGGCGCGATGGCATGACCGATTGGCTGCCGGCTGCCCAGGTCCCGCAGCTTTCATTCTCCCGACCCAGAACCGCCCCCGAACCGCTTCCGGTTCCCGCCATTCCCGACGCCTCGGACCCCTACTCCGTCGGCAGCGCCACCTTCGCCGCTCCGGCTCCGGTTTCGCTCGATGAGCGCGAGGAAATCCAACCCGGCAGCCAGCCCATCTCAATCGGCGATTGCATCTCGCGCAGCTTCGAGCTGACCAAACGGCATTTCCCCATGATCATCGCCGTCGGCGCGATCTATCTCGGCATCACTTTCGCCATCAGCATGATCCAGCAGCTGATCATCTCCGGCCTTGAAATCGCCACCGGCAGCACCGAACAGGAGAACTCTCCGGTTGTCATCGCAGCCGCCATCCTTCTCAACGTGGTATCCCACGTCATCTCCGTTTTCCTCGGCCTCGGAGTCACGCGTATCGGTCTGAACATCGTGGACGGCAAGCCGTTCGACATCGCCATGATTTTCGGAGAAGGCTCCAAGCTTCTGCGCACGATCGGTGCCGGCATCCTCTACGGCCTCGCGGTCTTCGTCGGCCTGCTACTCCTGATCGTGCCGGGGATCTACATCGCGCTACGGTTCGGGCAGTTCCAGAACGCAATCGTCGATCGCGACATGGGCGTTTCCGACGCCTTCGCCTACAGCAGCTCGATCACCGAAAACAACCGGCTGAACCTCTTCGGTCTCGGCGTCGTGTGCTTCCTCATCATCGTCGCCGGCCTGCTGGCCCTGTTTGTCGGCCTGATCTTCGCCTACCCGATCGCATGGCTGGCGGGGCTCGTCGCCTACCGCTGGATGCAATACGGGCCCGACGTCACCCGCGACGCGGTGTGAGCGTGCGGCCTCCGACAAACCCGGGGATGTCGAAAAACTTCTCTCCGGGGTGAATAGTTCCACCCGCGCCGCGGTCGAAGAAAGCGAATCAGGAACCACTCGTTACCATGAAACACTTCCTTCGTTTGTTCGCCATCGTTGCCGTGGTCTTCGGCACCATCACCACCGCCGGAGCCCGCGATCACCATCGCCATCACGGCCAGCGCTACGTCAAGTATCATACTTCCTGCGGCTGTCCCGTTTACCACGAACGTTACGTCGCGTTCTACGATTCCTGCGGCCATCCGGTCTTCCGCACACGCCGCGTGCCGGTCGTCCACCGCTGCGGGCCCGTGGTTCAGCACTACCGCCATCACGCCCACGGATGCGAGCCGGTCCGCCCACACCGTCGGGCCTACTCCTCCCGCGGGGTTCAGATCCACCTTCCCATCCCGGTCCCGCCCTGGCGGCGCTGAAACGCCCACTTCTCCTCAAGCCGGCATCTCCCACGAGGTGCCGGCTTTTCCGTGTCCGGCTTCCTCCCGGTTTCCCAAACCCGCCGCCAACAGGCCGAAAAAGATGCCCGCGCCCCAGCCGCAAAGGTGGCCCAGCACATCGGTATCGACGCCCCCCGCGCCAAACATTCCCAACAACGAGCAACCCACCGCCAGCGGTGCGATCAAGGGTTTCAGCGCCCGATACCGGCGCTCACGCCACGCCCGCACCACCCCCGCACCCACCAGGATTCCCAGCGCCCCGAAGGTGGCTGTCGATGCCCCAAGGGAGCGGAACGGTTCATCATAACCGTAGTGGATCCAACCGGTCAGCAGATTGCCGGCGAACCCGCTGGCCAAAATCAGAATCCAGCCGCGCCAGGCACCAAGCACCGTCGCCACCATCACACAGAAGACTCCACCGATCAGGAGGTTTCCCAGCAGATGCGCGCCATCGGCATGCAGGAACAGCGCGGTGAACGCGCGCCACCACTCGCCGCCCGACCAGACCCGAGCGGCGTCATTCGCCCAGCGCGTCACGATCGAGGGATCGGTTTCACGGAAACCATGCACTACCGCAAGCACGAGCGCCCAGCCCGCTGCCAGCGCGAGTCCCGCAGGCTTCACCGACTCTTCCGGCCGCGGAATTTCCTGCTCGTCCGCGTAGACCTCCAGCTCGCGGCGCACCGGCTCGGCCACCTCCGGTGCCACCTCCAGGGAAAAAGTCCCGGCTTTCGGCATCACCCGGCAGTCACTGCGCATCGAGAGCGCGACCAGCGCGTGCTCGTCCGCCTGATCCAGCGACGACCACTCGCCGACTTCGGTCCATTCCTCGTTCACCCCGGCACTCTGCCTTGAAATGCGCGATTATCAAATTTCCCAATTCCTCCCGATCCGCTGAACTGACCCCATGCACTTTCCCTGCGGCCACCTGGCCTACTGCACCAACATCCATCCGGCCGAAAGCTGGGAGGAAACCCGCGCCGTGCTGGCCCGCCACACGCTCGCCGTCCGGGACCTCGTTTCCCCGGCCGAAGGGCCCTTCGCCATCGGGCTCCGGCTGTCCGCCCGCGCCGCCCGCGAGCTTCTCGCCGGCGACCAACTCGCGCACTTCCGCGACTGGCTGGAAAAGGAGCGCTGCTACGTCTTCACCATCAACGGCTTCCCCTACGGCGACTTCCACGGCACGCGGGTGAAGGAAAACGTCTACCGGCCCGATTGGGCCGACCCGGCGCGCCTCGAATACACCAAGGAGCTGCTCACCATCCTCTCCGAACTCGCCCCACCCGAAACAGGCGGCTCGGTTTCCACACTGCCGGGATCCTTCAAGGCCTTCGGCACCGACGACGAACTGATCCGCACCAACCTGATCGAACTCGCCGGCTTCATGGACGCTCTGTCCGAGGTCTCCGGTCGCGATCTCCACCTCGGCCTCGAACCCGAGCCCCTGGGCCACTTCGAAAACACCGAGGAAACCCTGCGCTTCTTCGATCGGCTGCTCGACCAGGCCGGAGATCACGAGCGGATCAAACGCCGCATCGGCATCAACTACGACTCCTGCCACTTCGCGCTCCAGTACGAGGACCCCCGTAGCTCGCTCGGTGCCCTGACCGCCGCAGGGCTGCGCATTTCAAAAGTCCATCTTTCCGCCGCCGTCGCGCTCGATCCCAGGGTCCCCGGCTCACTGGATTCGATCCGCCGTTTCGACGAGCCCACCTATCTCCATCAGGTCATCGAACGCCACCCGGACGGCCGCCTGACACGTCACGCGGATCTGCCCGACGGCCTCGCCGCCCACGCCGCCGGATCGGATGCGGAACAATGGCGGGTTCATTTCCACATCCCGCTCGACGCCCAGCCGGACCCACCGCTGCGTTCGACCCGCCAGCACGCCATCGACACCCTCGCATGGTGCCGCGAGCACCCCGGAGCGTGCACCCATTTCGAAATCGAAACCTACACCTGGGGCGTGCTGCCCGCCGAACTTCATCGCGAAGTCGAAGACCAGATCGCCGCCGAGTATCGCTGGGTCTTGCAGCACGTCTGAAAGCACCCATGCGTCCCTTGCTCGCCAGTCTCCGGATTGCCAACGCCCCGAGCGTCGTCAGCAACGTCGCCTTCGGCATCCTGCTCGGCGGTTGGTACTGGGGCTTCGGGCTGCACGACAGCATTTCCACCGGCTCGGTGTTGGCATGGGCCTCGGCCGTGGGACTGCTGCTGCTTTTCGCCGGAAACCTGCTGAACGACTGGCATGACCGCGACTGGGACGCCCGCCACCGGCCCGAACGCGCGCTGCCCTCGGGTCGGTTCCCGCCGCGGCTCTATCTCGTTCTCGGCGGCATCATGCTGGTCGCCGCGCTCGCCCTCTCCGCGTTCCTCGGGCTTGCGGTCGTCATCAACACCGCGCTGATCGCCGCCTGCATCATCGTCTACACCCTGTTCCACAAACGCTGCCTGTGGGCGGTGATCCCGATGGCCGCCTGCCGCGCCGGGCTCTACGGCTTCGGCTTCCTGTTCTTCTCGCCGCTCGGCCCGCTGGATCTCGGAGCGTCCCTTCCAGGCACCGGCGGTGGGTTTGCCGAAACTCTCGAACCCCGCACCCGCGCCATCGGTTTCGCGCTGATTCCGATGATCGGGTTGTTCGGCTACCTCGTCGGCCTGTCGCTCAACGCGCGCTACGAGAGCCTCGAACGTCCGCCGCCCGGCATGGTCTTGATCGCGCGATCCCTGCTTTTCCTTCCACTGGCCACCCACTCATGCTGGTGGATTCCGTGGTATCCGAAAATCGGCACCCTCGCCCTGCTGCCCTTTGCCCTGTGGCTGCTCATCGCGCTGCTTTTCCATCGAAAACGTCTGCCCGCCTTCGTATCCGCCCTCCTCGCCGGGATCCCGCTCATCGATTTCATCGGCATCGCTCCGGCCGTTTCCACCGTGCTCGGGCCCGATCAGGTGATTTCCGACGACCCCCACGCCGTCATTGGCTTCGCCGTCACCCTCGGTGCCTTCGCCCTCGCGAGGCTTCTTCAAAAGGTCGCGCCAGCCACATAGGAGGTGGGACGCCCTCGTCCCACAATCCCGGCAGCGATGGGAGCTCCTCGATGCGGACGGGATGGAGAAAACGGGTCTTTTGACAGGAGAGGCTGCACCGTTGTGGGACGAGGGCGTCCCACCTCCTACTCACGCCACATCTCACAGGCGTGCGCCGCGAAGCCCGCCCCGAACGCCGTCAGCCACCATCGCGAGTCGCCGTTCACAGTGGCAAGCGCCCGTTCCACGGCGAACATCACCGACGGGCTGCTCATGTTCCCGCAATCCGCCAGCACCGCGCGTGTCTCATCCAGCGGCCGACCCAGCCTTTCCTCCAACGCCTCGATCACGTCGCGTCCACCGGAATGGGCCAGCACCCGGTCCGGTTCACTACTACATTTCTCGTACAACTGCCCCACCGCCTCCGCCGCCAGCGAGGGCACGGCCTTGTCGAGCTGATTGCGCAACTTGCCGCCGGCATTCACGAAGCGGATCTTTTCCCGGTGCTCGGGACGGTGGACGGTGGTGAAATGGCCCGCCCGCCACTTCCCCTCACCCGGCTGGTCCGACCACACCGCGGCAGCCGCGCCATCGCCGAAGAGGCACAGCGAGATCAGCACGCCCGGATCGTCATCGGCGAAAAACGCGGCGGAGCAGATTTCCACCGCCACCGTCGCCACCTTCGAGCCGGGGTGGGCGGCGAGATATCCCGCCGCGGCCCGCCAGGTCGGGATCGTCGCCCCGCAGCCGAGCCCGACCAGATCCTGAAAGTACGCCGAATCCCGTAGACCGAGGATTTCCGCCACGTGACTCGTCACCCCCGGACACAGGTAGCCGGTGCAGGTGCAGACCAGCAGCGCATCGAGTTCCCCGGCTCCGACGCCCGCCTGCTCCAGGGCCTTGCGCAACGCCTCGGCCGCGAGCACCGGAGCCTCACGCTCGAACACCTCGTTGAGCTGTTGGGCATCGCGACCCACCACCGGTCCGATCTCCGGCAGGCAGAAATGCCGCGACAGGATCCCTGACACCCCGTTCGCCAACACCTTGCCGACCAAGGCCCGCGAGCGCGGCTTCAATGCGTCGAAAAGCGGCGTCTCCTTCAGCGCCACGAGACACTCGGGCTGGGTGAAACGGTGGGGCGGCAGGGCGGTGGCGAGGCTTTCGAGGTACATGGGGGAAGTCATCGGACGAGGGAAAGAAGCGGACGAAAAGGCAGCAGGCCGCGGGTGGCCAGAAGCTCGATGAGATCCTGCCCGCGGCCAGGCAGCAGCACCTTGTGAAGCGCCAGCGCGCTGCGCAGCCGACGACGGAAGCGACGCTCTCCGCGCTCACGCACGCGATGGACCGTCTCGCTCCAGGAGACCCTGCCGCGCGCCCAATCGTGCAGCGGACCGAGTGCCAGCTCGGCGCTTTCAAACGCCATGCTCATGCCATTCCCGGTGAACGGCGGGATCATGCCCCAGGCATCGCCGATCGCGCACAGCTCCCGCTCCGCCCGCTGCATTCCGAGGTGGAACCCCGCCACGCCGCACCACGACGATTCGTCAATTTCCGACGATTCCAGCCGCTCGATCAGCTCCGCGTGTCCACCCGCTTTCAGATACCCAAGGAGCAGCTCCGGCCCCTTTCTGGACATCGACCGATCCACCCGGAAAAGCCCGCAGACGTTGATCCGGCCGTCCTCCACCGGCGAGAGCCCGACGTAGCCGTTCCGCCCCAGGTGCATTTCCAACCCCCCGGCGTCGGTGAGCCCGATGGCGTGACACTTCAGCCCGATCCAATCGCTCTTCACCGGCAGTCTTCCGCCCGCCCACACCAGCCCCTCCTGCGGACCGCGACGCAGCCGCTCGCCGGTCCTCAGCTCGCCGCCCGCTTCGCGAAATGCCCGCTGCAAGCGCTCATCAAGCCGCCACCGCGAGATTCCCAGCGCCGGCTCCGGTAGTTCGGTCACGAGAATCTCCCGACCGCAACGGAACCACCTCGCCGTCCGATGAAGTCGGGCATCGGCAAGCGCCCCGGCGATACCCAGCGCCTCAAGCGTCGCGCCAGAGGCCCCGGAGATGAACTCCCCGCACACCCGGTGGCGCGGATAATTTCCCGCCTCGGAAAGCACCACCGGCACTCCTGCACGACGCAGCCCGAGGGCGAGCGACAGCCCGGCCAATCCTCCTCCTGCGATCCGCGTTTCCTTCATCCGTCCCACCACACTAGTGTGGCGATCGCGAAATAGCTGGGCGAAATGCGCGGGAAATTTTTTCCAAGATCAAAGGCGACGAGGGAGCGGATGAATATCCGTGACCGAGGAGCAACGCAGAGATTGGGAAGAGGCGCCGCGCTCGCGAATCCGGCCGAGCGAAGCGAGCTGATTTTCAAACACTTTCGTTGACTCATTTCGTCCAGGGGTTTCGGGATCACCACGCTAGCACGCGCAATCCCCCGCGCCACGAAGTCCTCTCCGAAAAGCGCCGGTCCTCCAGCCCCAGACCGGCAGCCAGCTCACCCGGCCGGAACCCCGCGCGAATGCTCACCTCCATGTCGTGACGCGTCACCCGCCCGACCAAGGGATTCATCGTCCGCCCCAGCCACAACGCCCCCGCCGTCCGCCACGGCTCGACGGCGACCAACAGGTCGAAATTCCGCACCAATTTCCCCAGCGACCGCAGCTCCGGTCCCTCGAAATGGTGCAGGAAAAGATTCGCCACCAGGATCCCGCCCGACACCTCCGCCCGGGTAGCGTCGCCCGATTCCCACCCCACCTCCGGCGGCAGACCGTGCGGCCGCGGCATCAGATCGAGCCCCACGACCGGGCCGAACTCCGACAATTCCCGTAGCAAGATCCCCTCACCCGCGCCCAGCTCGACGATCCCCTTCTCCGCGGACTCCCGGTGTTTTCCCACCTGCCGCACGATCCAGCGCGAGTTTCCCATCAGGAAATTGATCCTCCGCAGGTCGGCGCGACTTCGCACCGCCTCCGGGTCGCCCGGCGACAGGCCGTCGAGAATTTCCTCCCTCACTTCCCGCATCATTCGGCCCAACATCCCTCGCTGCTTGAAACTGCCAACTTGAAACTTGAATCTCCACCCATGACCGCCCGCGAATCCGCCACCGAGCTCGCCCACCGCCTCACCACGGCGGGGCACACCGCGCTGTTCGCCGGCGGCTGCGTGCGCGACCGCCTTCTGGGGCACGAGCCGAAGGATTTCGACATCGCCACCTCCGCCACCCCCGCCGAAGTGCTCGCGCTCTTCCCCGGCTCCAACGAAGTCGGGGCCCATTTCGGCGTCGTCATCGTCCGCCACCGCGGACACCACACCGAGATTGCCACCTTCCGCACCGATGGCTCCTACAAGGACGGCCGCCGTCCGGAACAAGTGATCTTTTCCACCCCGGAGGAAGACGCCGCACGACGCGATTTCACCATCAACGCCCTATTTGAAGATCCCTTCAGCGGCGAAATCATCGATCACACCGGCGGTCTCGCCGACCTCAAGACCAAGCGCCTGCGCACCGTCGGGAGGCCCGCCGACCGGTTTGAGGAAGACGCCCTGCGCCTTCTCCGCGCGGTCCGTTTCGCCGCACGGCTCGACTTTGAAATCGAAGCAGAGACATGGACCGCCGCCTGCGAACTTGCGCCGACGCTCGCGCGGATTTCCATCGAGCGCATCCGAGACGAATTCTCCCGCATCCTCACCTGCCCGAGCCGCGCCCGCGGCTTCGATCGGCTCACCGAGTCCGGCATGATCGACGTCTTTCTCCCCGAAATCCGCACCCTCATCGGTTGCGAGCAGCCGCCGCAATGGCATCCGGAGGGCGACGTCTATGTCCACACGCGGATCATGCTCGACCTCCTCGGCGACGACGCACCGCTCCCGCTGTGTCTCGCCGTCCTGCTGCACGACATCGCCAAGCCGCCCACCCGGACCATCGATCCCGATGGCCGCATCCGTTTCAACGGCCACGACGCTCTAGGTGCCACCATGGCCCGGGAAATCCTGCAGCGTCTGAAATACCCGAACGCGGTCATCGACGACGTCGCCTTCATGGTCTCCCGCCACATGCAGTTCATGCACGTTCAGGACATGCGCGTCGCGAAACTGAAGCGTTTCATGGTCGCGCCGACTTTCCCGCACGAACTTGAGCTCCACCGGGTCGATTGCGCCTCGTCCAACGGCTTCACCGACAACCTCGAGTTCCTCATCGCCAAGCGCGAGGAATTCGCCAACGAGCCCATCGTCCCCCCTCCCTTCATCACCGGTCGCGACCTCATCGACCGCGGCCTCGAGCCCGGACCGGTCTTCCGGGAAATCCTCGAAGACGCCCAGACTGAGCAACTCGAAGGCAGCCTGAAGTCCCGCGCCGCAGCCCTCACCTGGCTCGATCAGCGGCTCGCCTGAACGGCTCGCGTCGTTTCGACATCTTGGCTCAGAACTTCACCGCCCAGACCTGGAGTCCGGACATGATCATCTGGACGGCGACCGTGCCGACGAACAACGCGGCGATTCTTCCCACCACTTCGATGTAGCGCTGGATCAGCGGCTCCCGGCGCGGCTTCACGTAATCATGGAGCCATTTCAGAGCGATGATGACCACCAACGACAAGGCCACGGCCCCGACCACCGTCGCGCATGCGATCAAAGGATCGTGCCTTTTCCCGGCCAGCACGCTGGCGCTGATCGTGCCCGGCCCGATGAAAACCGGCATCGCGATCGCGCCTGCCAGCTGATCGGAATCGCCGCGCAGGATCTCGATCGCGCTCGGCCCCCGGAACACGAACTGGATGCCGATCAGCAGGAACACCACCCCGCCGAAAATCTGGAACGACGCGAAATCCGCCTGCACGACATCCGCGAACACCGCATCCCCCACCAGCGCGAACGCGCAGAACACCGCCACCGCGATCAAACCCGCCCGCAGCAGCACCGAGGTGAAGGCACGCTGGTTGAGGCGCTGCACCACATCGACCAGGTAGATCATCAGCAGAAACGGATTGAGCAGGAAAAACACCAGGGCGGCGGTCCGGAGCGGATCGTTCATTCCGTCAGGCTACGGCATGGAAAAGCCCGCTTACAGACCGAAGGGCTCCTTATTTCTTCACCCGCCACCGCCGCGGGCGGTGACCCTCGATTCCCTCAGCGAAATCGCTCCACAAGACTCTATTTGTGCCGGACGCCGGTTGAAACCAAGGTTTTGCCGTCGGCCGAGAGTTCGAACAGGCGGGGCATGTCACCCTGTCCGGAGATTGTCTGAACCGACTTGTGGAAGAGCCATCGATCGAGAATGAGGAGCGGCCAGTCGAGCGGGTAGGATTGCGGAAGGCGGGTTTGGGGTGCATACCGCGTGCGCATTCGCCCTGCGTCGGGCGGACGAGGAGGCGCTAGTTGCCGTGGCTTGAAGTCCGTGGGAAACCAGACCGCCGAAGCGGTTCCGCCCGCGTGAACGACCTCGTGGTAGGACCCACTACGAGATCGGCACGCGTAGAAGCCAATCCAACACGTCAGGAGAAGCAGAATAAGCGCTGCCATCCTGCCTAACCATCTGCGACGTGGGAATTTCTTCATTTTCTGGTGCGATGAGCACGTGCACTCCTATCGGGTGGAGGCGCGTGTCGATCACAGGGGTTGGATTGCAGCCAGTCAACCCATCAAAAGTGAACGGCTATTGCGGGTTTTCCCGTCGGCTCTGTCACGGCATCGTCGCCAACCTCAACAAAAGGCCGCGAAAGCGCCATGGCTATCTTAGCCCAAGTGATCTACTCCTCACCGAGACTTTGCGTTGCACTTCACTCTTGAAGTGAAGCTTTGGTATCTTGCGCGTTGCCCTGCGGATTCGCATCATCAAGGGCTGCCTCATACTTGTCGATAATGCTGGTGAAAACCCCGTCGTATTTGCTGCTTGCGAGCGCCAAATGAACGACGCGGTAGGCAACTAACCCGAAGCCAATCGCGCTCCAAATTGGGTCGCGATCTCCAAGGAACCCGAATGCAAACAATCCGATCCCAACGAGTAAGACCGCAAGATCATATGTCCACGTCCGCCCTGCACCTGATGCGCTTCCGCTCCGGTAATAGGCTACGATAAACTCCTCTTTGGGATCGAACTTTGGGCGCATTGTTTTCAGAGTAGTTTTTCTGCCGAACGAATAGGCCATCCACGGCGGGGTGGGAAGCTCGAATTCAAATTATGACGTTACCCGCCGTTGGATGAGCTGGCTTGTTCTCCATTCTGATTTTTCGATGATACTTTGTCTTGCCAATGCATTCTGAGCCCGGTTTCCGTCTCCGCCTCGATCTCAAATCCAAGTCGCTCATAAAATGCGACGACACGCTGATTCGTTCTGAAAACACTGAGCTTGATTGGGAAGCCTTCGTGTCTCGCTCTCAGCTTCAGAACTTCCATCGCCATCGAGCCGAATCCCAAGCTTTGACAACGTGGATGCAGAGCGAGATTCAAAACGTAAAGGTGGTCAGCTTCTGAACGAGTCTGGATATAGCCGAGTAGTTCACCATCTTGAGTCAGGATCTCCGTCCGGACTTCAGCCCACTCCTTCTGGAAATTGGCAAACTGCCATTCGTCATTCCATCCCCAGATCTCCTTGATATGCTCCCGAAAGAGCTCTACATGCATATCGAAGATTACTGCTTTATCTGAAAGTGTTGCAGGCCTGAGATTCATCTGCGAATTCTTGGAGAACGTCTAGCTCATCCACGGCGGGGATGGAAGCCTGAATTCAAATTGGAGCGTTGCCCGCCGTTGGATGGAGCGTCTTGTTCTCTTTCTTGTGAGTTGTATCAAGGAGGACTTCGCCATCCGGAATTGCTCGATACGGAAGATCATTCTCACGGTAGTAATCCACGACAGCCTCCATGCTTTCTGATTCAAAGTGGTCACACCTGTAGTGAGGCACGATATAGTAGTCAATGACGCCAAGTCCTTCCCATATTGTGGGGTGCTCATATCCGATGGACTGAGCTTCCGGCTCATCAGCCAAGTGAATGCCCCTCAATGAAGGGGAAAGAACACAAACACCAGCGCTGTAGCCTCCGTAGAGGAAATGCTTGTCGTCAACCTTGGCATGGATCAATTGGTCGAGCCCGCTGAGGTGCATCGCCTTACGCAGCAAGAAAGTGTTGCCTCCGAGCACCCACAACATGCCAGCTGTCGTTAGCTTCTCAGAAAGGATGCCGTGGGAACTGAAATAGTCTCGTAGATCCAAGGCCTCTGCAGGGATTCCGAGATCGGCTAACCGACCAATCTCCCGACCCATTCCAGCCTTGAGACGCTCGGTATCATTCGAGAAATCAAGCGCGTTAGAAACCACCAGGGCGGTCTTGCCTCGGGCGAGATGCGCGAGTTTGTGACCTTGATCGCCGATAAGATACGATGACAGGTAGAGGTGCATTTTCTCAGAGAACGTAGAGTGGTGGCACCGGGGAGATCAAGCGCCAATTCAACTAGAGACGTTGTCGCCGGTTGCCACTCACGACTTGTTATGTTTGGGTTTCTTCCTATTGCGCTTGGCTTCGGTATGCAGGTCTTCTTCTAGATCACGCAATGACTTTAGGACGACTTCAATCTCGTCTTGATCGTTCTGCTCTCTCGCTAGCTCCAGCGCCTTCGTGTAGAGACGACGACGCTCAAGGGGATTATCAATATAGTCCGCGCGAGTACCAAGAATCCGGGATTGCGTGCCGAACTCAGCTTCAAGCTCGTCCAGTATATCCAGCATCTGCTCACGGTAAACGTCATACATCGGGTCGTTGGCTGCTCGTGTGGCATTGACGACATCACAAGCCTTCTCGTGCACTCGATTCCACGCGCTTTTTGAGATGGGCTTCATTCTTGCACAACGTCGAAGTCCACACACCCGCTGCCGGGGGCGCAGCTTCGACTCAGGTTGAGGGTTGTAGAGATCCTGCAAAATCCAACTCGGGGCGGGCGCCGGCGCATTTGCGTCAACCTAGCGACGCAAGTCACTGATAGTCAGTATTTTGAATGGTGGAATAGTTGAGAAAAAGCTTACCCTGCAGGGGGCTCCGGCAAAATCGGCATGTTCGGTGCCAACTTCTCCCTGAGACTCTCAGATTTCGACGCCATCGCAAGAAAATCAGGCCTCATCCTCAGGTATTCCCACAAATTCAGCGCCGCCGGCTTCCTCCTGGCTCTACTGCGCTCGGTCACCAAGGGCGACTGCTCGCTCAGGGAAGATTTTGAGTTTGTTTTTGATGACGGAAGCGAATTGAGGATTTTCGGGAAGGCGATGTGCGGGTGGCTTTCGCATGCATGATGCCTGAAGCTGGGAGGTCAGTGGGTGAGACGTCAAATCGAAAGTGTTCGAAAGAACATCGATCCGGCCGTGATGTGGGGGAAAGAGGAGCGGCGGAATGAGTCCGCCAGGAGTGGTCCTTTTCGGCGGTCTTTTGGAAGAAGCGGCGGAGTGGGGCTGCCTATCTTTGAGGGAGAGGGCCTGCCGGGGGAAGGCGGTGGGACGGGCACTGAGGCCACCGAGCAACCTCTCATCCTGCCTTTCTCCGTGATCTCCGTCTCGGTGATGGGAAAAGGCAACTTGGGACCTGCCCCGTCACTTTTTCCTTTTTCCTCGTCACTCCCCACTCCTGCCAGGCGCTCGCCCCACCCCTTCCCGGGCTTGATCGCCCTGCTCCGTGGCCTCCGTCATCTCCGTACCTCCGTGCCGGAAAGAAAGCCCGCTCACTCAAACAACTCCTGCCCAACCCAACGGAGCGCCTCCTTTCATGACCTTCATCATGAATGGGCGTTCATTCGCGTGCATTCGCGTGCATTCGCGGTTTCTCCATACGCGGAGCTACCTGACGAAGAATCGAGATATGATCGGTGTTTGAAGATCACGCCGAATCCCCACCCACGCTGTTGGTGATCCGGTCCGCCTCGATGGCGATGCGGCTGTAGATCGCATCGATTTCCAGGCGGTCCAGATTCAGCTCGGGCACGTCTTCCTCCAACGTGGTCAGCAGGTGCTTCACGAAGCGCCGCAGGTGCTCCTTGCGGATGCCTTTTCCCGCGTGGACCTGACGCAGCGAGTGCCCGCTGTAGAAAAGCGGTCCTCCGAGCGCTTCGCTGAAGAATTCCTTCTGCATCATCCGCAGCCGCTCCATCGGGACGTGCTCGAAAAACGGAGCCAGCTTCGGATCGGCCAGCACGCGCTGGTAAAAGCGGCCCACCAGCAGCTCGATACCGGCCTCGCCGCCGACGGCTTGGTAAAGTCGATCAGGTTGTTCGCTCATGCTCGCATTTTCACCCGTTTCCACGGAAGGCGACTAAGCACCGCTTGCGAATGACCACGCGGCTTTTCCTGAAAATCGTTTGGACCTCCCGGGGGGCATCCCTACGGTTTCAGCCATGCAGCCGACCGTCCCCGTCGAACACACCGATCCCACCAACGCGAAGATCCTCGCCATTTCCGAGGACCTCGTCTCCGGGTTCCACTCGCATCCGTTCCACGTGATCGCCGAGCAAAGTGGCGTCGACCTGCCCACCGTGCTGGAGCGGATCCGGGCGATGGTCGAAGCCGGGGTGATCCGCCGCGTGCGCCAGACGCTGCTGGCCACCAAGCTCGCCCACGGGGCACTGGTCGCCTGGCGGGTGCCGGAAGAGAAACTCAACGCCGCCTTCGATTTCATGGCCAAGGAGGATCCGTTCTCCGGCCACGTCGTCATCCGCTCGACGGATACCGACGTCTCGGGCTCCGGCTACCGGCTGTGGACGACGCTCAAGGTGCCCGTCGGCGAGTCGCTCGACGAGCACGCGACGGTGCTGAAACGTCTCGTTGGAGCCGAGGAATACCTGCTCATGCCGGCCAACGGCGTCTTCACCCTCGGGGTCGGTCACGTGCGCCGCAAGTCGATGGAGCCCGGCGAGAAAGCGGACGAACCCGCCGTGATGATGACCACGGCGACGGTCGACCTTTCCCCCGAGGAATGGGAGGTCCTGCTGGTGCTCAAGGAAGAGCTGGCACCGGAGGAAATCGTGGCGGAACCGTGGGTCGGACGCGCCGCGCAGCTCGGCATGCCGGTCGAGCGTTTCTGCGAAATCGCCATGGGACTGAACGCGAAGAAGGTCGTCGGCCGTTTCTCGACTTTCCTTGAACACGTCAAACCGTCCGCCACGGGCGAGCGCGTGACCCGCTTCAACGGCCTGTTTCACTGGGCGGTGCCGAAGGGCCGCGAAATCGAGGCCGGCGGCGAGGTCGGTCGCCATTACTGCATGACCCACTGCTACTGGCGCGAGGGCGGGCCGCAGTTTGGAAACGTGAACGTCATGGGCGTGGTCCACGGCACGGAGAAGGAGCGGGTGCTGGCCCACAAGGCGGCAATCGATGCCCATCTCGAAAGCGTCGGCATCCCGGTGAGCTACACCAATGTCTTCTGGGGCGGTCGCTCGGAGATCAAACCCTCGGAGATTTCCCCGAAGGTCTACCGCGAGTGGCACGCCCTCCATGCCTGAGGATAGGAGGTGGGACGCCCTCGTCCCACAACCCCGGCAGCGGAAACCACCTTGGCGCAGGCTGCTGATCGGCCCGGGCAGGAGGCCGCGGATCTCGGGGAAAAGAGATCGGGATGGCTCCTGTGTCTGCCGACAATCGAATGCCGGAAGACGTGCGTGGATGGCTCGATCGGGTCGCGCTGCGATGATGAGATGGGCTTGGTCTGGGAGAAGTGCCTGAACCGTTTGTGGGACGAGGGCGTCCCACCTCCGATCCATCCCGGACCGAATGCGACGATTTTAGGAGGTGGGACGCCCTCGTCCCACAACCCCGGCAGCGGAAACCACCTTGGCGC
>CBFGTS010000010.1:0-184543 GCA_965652295.1 uncultured Haloferula sp.
TCGCCACGATCTGGCTCTCCGTGAATCGGCTCTTTCTCATCGTTCGGTGTCGGATCTCCCGGCCCGAATCCTCTCATTTCCCGCTGTTTCAGAACAGGGGAAGCTTACACTCCCGCTTAGTTCAGACGCGGTCCATTTTGAGAATTTTATTCGCGATATACACCACCTCGTGATCGGTGACTATGTCTCCAACAGTTTTTGCTTTCTAATAGGTCTAGGAATTTCCCCAGCAGATATGGTCCTCATTGCTGAGATTGGTAAGTGCCACCGGAAGATTGATTTAAATAATCAACAAGGATCCGCGAGACGTTTGGGAGCATTGCTTCGGCTTATTGACGAATTGGACATCGGTCCAGAAAGAGCTCCGACCACAGTTCTGGAGCAGATATATCAACAGCTGGATCAAATGTCAAAATGGCACTGGTTTAAACACTCTATTACTGACCCATGGATGGAAGGAAACAACGTGCGTATTTCGAAGAATGGATATCTCGTTCAAATTGAGTTTTTGATCACAGTGAGGCCAAACAGTGAAAGTTCGATAGACTACTGGTTGAGCCAGGCGGCGAGACCCGTTGTGAAGGCCATCCGTGACGAAGGCGTTGGCCAAATACTGCTCGATGAGTTTCGGCTCTCGGTGATGGTCAGTAGGTCAAGGGCAATGTCTTCCCACATTCGATATGGCGGACTAATGGAGCAGCTTGAATCGGAGGTAATCAGCTTCGGAAGAAAGGTGATCTTGGTGATTGATGATGAAGCTAAGAAGATCAAGAACTCATTTTTCAAATTAGCTCACAAATACTATGTCCATATCGTATCCCATGTCGAGGCGGGCTTGCAATACTTGGACGCTGTTCCCGTTGATCTAGCGATCCTAGACCTCCAGCTCAGTGGTGGCTCAATATGGAACGAAGAACAAACCTCTCAGTATAGAAAGACTGGGTTTGAAGTTGCAAAGGACATTAAGAAACGACGGCCCGAGACAATAGTTGGATTTCTTACCGGAACCCGACACAAAGTGACAGAAGAGGAGCGAGCCTTGGGCGATTTTTATCTCGTAAAACCGATTCAGGCTTCAGTTCTTGAAAAGGAAATAACTAAAATTCTCGATCAACATGAGGCTGAGAAATAAATCTACCTGCGAAGAGGCAGTTTTGGAGGCGATGGTGGCCGAGAACGGTCTGGATGCGGCGGTCGTTCTTTGCTGGTCTGCCACAGGTGATTACACGGAGGCCAAGCTTCTTTGGTCAGCTGGAGTTCCTGCAGAACCTTTCCGCGGGGCAGAGTCGCGTCACCTCTTGCGTGTCGTCAAAAAATGCGAGGAAGGAGGGAAGAGTTGTCGTCACAAAATCGACGGCTTGGCATTTAGCAACATAGCGAAGCGCCTAGGAAAGTTGGACGGACCATTGATTTTTGCTAATTACTCAAAATGTGAGCAATCAGGACGTGTATTTGCGATGCTTGGATTCGAATGTCCTCGGCAAGGTCGCAAGCAGGATATTCATGACGCCCTTCAGACGACCCTTAGAATAATCGCCGACTCTTCCTCAATTAGAATTAATCATCAGATTTTCCTTCAGCGATTGGAGAAAACGGAGTATTATGTCCGAGAAGTGGGACATGATATAGCCACTTGCATTCAAGCACTATTTGGCGACCTTGAGTTCATGGCTGATGGCGAGCTGGAGACGCCGACGCTCCAGCGGATGGCAGAGGATTCGCTGAACGAAATGAAGAACGTCGCCGCCATTGCTGAGAGTCTTGGTATTACCATTGATCCAGATTTTCAACTACGCCAGAGGGTCGAGGTCAGAATTGATTCTGTGATCAGCGAAGTAGTTAAGTCCCTTTCTTCAGAAGCTCGCGAGCGAGGAGTGACTCTTAGAATTGGATCGATGAATGGCGTTCAGGCATTTGGTGATGAGGCTTCACTCCGCCTATGCATACACCACTTGATGCATAACGCGATTAAGTATTCCCACCACGACGGAGAGGTCGAGATCCACGCTTCTAGGGACGATGATCATGTGGTTATTGCTGTCCGAAATCGAGGTATTGGTCTTCCTAAGGGATCTGCTATTAGAGATATATGGGATTTTGGATTTCGGTCGCCTAAAGCGAGGAAACTCAATGTGAACGGTAGTGGCGTTGGCCTCTATACAGCGAAGAAGATCGTCTTGGCTCATTCAGGCAGAATTTGGCCGGAAGAGAGCCATGGAAACACCATTTTTTACGTTTCAGTTCCGATGAGGAAGGACGGCTTGGGAGTTTGATCGAAGATCCCGCCAGCGGCTGGCAAGTTCTCTAGCGTGAGGACAAAATGGAGACCTTCCCTCTACCTTTTTTTCGTATTCCTCGCAGCGTTAAGTTCCGCCAGTCGGGTTCCTCCATGCTTTTAGTGACTTGAAATCCAGTTCAAATGACCCATGATTCCAGTCGTGATTTCAACCGCCCTGCAGGATTTGTTCGGAGGAAAGGCCGCGGAAGCCGTGCTGTTGGCGTTGTTCCATGACGGGGAGGCCTATGGGCGGGCCATTGCGCGGGATTTTGGGGTTTCGCTGGAGGCCGTCCAGCGTCAACTCGATCGCTTCGAGCGGTGCGGCGCGTTGGTTTGCAAGCGTCAGGGGAGGACTCTGGTCTTTGCCTGGAACCCGAAATCGCGCCTTGCGTCTCGTCTCCGGGACCTGACCGGAGTGGTTTACGATGGGCTCGATACGGGGGTGAAAGAGGGGATTTTCCCTCAGCGCCGCCAACCCCGAGCCAAGGACAAGCCGGTGATTCGTGACGGCCCGGAATCTTCGTAGCTGGTCGGGCCGCGGCGGGCCTAGAACAAATCCAGCTGCTCCTTCTCCTCGGGATCGCGGAAGCGGACGCCGACGCCGAGGAGGCGCACGGGTCGGTTCTGGCCGCGGCTCCAGGCTTCGGCGAGGAGGTCTTTGAAAAGGCCGGGATCGAGATCGGAATGGGCGCGCTCGGCGGTGGTGCGGGTGAAATCGGCGAACTTGAGCTTCACGACGAGCGAGCGGATGGCGCGGTCGGAGTGCTTTCTGGCGAGGTCCTCGCGGACGCCTTCGAGCATGCCGAGCATGACGGGCTCGAGCGCGGGGAGGGTCTCGATGTTCTCGGAAAAGGTGTTCTCGCTTGAGAGGGACTTGCGGATGCGGTGGGTTTTTACCTCGCGGGTGTCGTGGCCGCGGGAGAGGTCGTGGAGTTCGAGGCCCCAGGAGCCGAAACGGCGGGCGAGTTCGATCTTGTCGAATCGCTGGAGGTCGCCGCAGGTGTGGATGCCCATGGCGTTGAGCTTGGCGCGCATCTTCGGGCCGATGCCCCAGAGCTTGCCGACGGGCAGTTCGCGCATGAAGTCGAGGATGCCGTCCTCGGGCACCTCGTGCTGGCCGTCGGGTTTGTTCCAATCGGACGCGATCTTGGCGATGAGCTTGTTGGTGGAAATGCCGGCGGAAGCGGTGAGGCCGGTTTCCTCGCGGATCTGGGCGCGGATTTCGCGGGCGATCGCGGCGGCGGAACTCCGGAGGTGGGAGACGTCGAGGTAGGCTTCGTCGAGCGACAAGGGTTCGATTTTCTCCGTGAAGCGGCCGAAGATGGCGCGGATGCGGGCGGACTCGGCGCGGTAGAGATCGAAGCGGACGGGAACGAGGACGAGGTGCGGGCAGAGCTCCTTCGCCTTGAAAACGGGCATGGCACTATGGCAGCCGTACTTGCGGGCCTCGTAGTTGGCGGTGGTGAGCACGCCGCGGCGGGAAGAACCACCGACGCCGACGGGTTTCCCACGCAGTGCGGGATTCTCGCGCTCCTCGATGGCGGCGTAGAAGCAGTCCATGTCGATGTGGATGATCTTGCGCACGATGGGGTGGTGGCCTGGGGTGTTCTTCTGAGCAGCGGTGGCGACTGCTTTTCGCCGCAGGCGGGCGTGACGGCAAGCGGATCCTTCCCGATGAAAAAGTTGCGGACTCGGTAAGGCGGGGGAACTTGGCCACCATGAAGGTTTCCCTGCTGCTTTCCGCCTGCCTGTCGCTCTCGGCCGTGGCCGAGGATTTCCCCGCGCTGGATCAGCGACTGAGCGACTATGAATACCCGTTCGAGGTCGAGATGCACGCGTTCGAGGCGCAGGGCACGGAGCTGGAGATGGCCTACATGGACGTGAAGCCGGACAATCCGAACGGCAGGGCGGTGCTGCTGTTGCACGGCAAGAATTTCTCCGGCGCGTATTGGGAAAAAACGGCGGATCTGCTGGTGGACGAGGGCTTCCGGGTGATCATGCCGGACCAGATCGGCTTCGGAAAATCGAGCAAGCCGCTGGGGTTCCAATACAGTTTCCAAGCGCTGTGCACGGCGACGAAGGGGTTGCTGGATGAGCTGAAGGTTGCGAGCGTGACGGTGGTGGGCCACTCGATGGGGGGGATGGTGGCGACGAGGTTCGCGCTGATGTTTCCTGACCGCTGCGAAAAGCTGGTGCTGGTGAATCCGATCGGGCTGGAGGACTGGAAGCGGATGGTGCCCTACCAGTCGATCGATGAAGCGGTGGAGGCCGAAATGAAAAAAGATCCGGAGGCGGTGAAAAGCTACATGAGCAAGGCCTACTTCGATGGGAAATGGGACGAGTCGTGGGACGACCTGCTGGAGATTCAGGCAGGCTGGACGAAGGGTCCGGCCAAGAAGCCCATGGCGAGGATTTCAGCGATCACGGCGGACATGATCTTCACCCAGCCGGTGCTGTATGAGTTCCCGGACATCAAGGTTCCGACTCTGTTGATCATCGGCGAGCGCGACCGGACGGCGATCGGGAAAAACCGCGCGGACGCGAAGACGGCGGAGAAAATGGGACTCTACGACCGGCTCGGCCAGAAGACGGCGAACGCGATCCCGAACTCGAAATACGTGGCGCTGCCGGGGATCGGGCATCTGCCGCAGGTGGAGGCGTTTCCGCAGTACGCGAAGGCGCTGCTGGGATTTCTGGAGGAGTGATCAGAAACCCACTTCCCTCAGCCGGAACCTCGCATCGTATCTCCCGGCCGCATGACGCTGGCAGCAGGCGGCGCAAGCGACCTCGCGGCGGATCCGGCGGACGCGGCCGATGACCGTGCCGCAGCCCGGACAGGCATAGCGGAACCGTCGCTCCATCCTGGTCCGGGGCAAGGGCAGCCGGTGCGTTGCCCGCTCGCCGGGAATTCCAAGCTCCACGCAGGCCTGCCGCCACTCCGCCCCGTGCGGCTCGATCTTTTTCCGCCCGGCCCGCGCCCGCGCCACCAGATGGGCCAGCTCGTGCCTCGCGGTTCGCTCCACCTCGTCCGCACCCATCTCCAGCAGCCGCGGATTCAGCTCGATCAGGGCTTTGCCCGGCCACGCACGGCCGGCGGTCGAGCGCAGCCGCGGATTCCAGCGCACGCTCACGATGGCGGCCAGTTCCGGCAATCCCAGCCGGCCCGCCGTTTCCCGGCACCACGCAGTCATTTCAATCTCGGCCTGCCTCACCGCCGCAGCTTGTCCGCGGAAATCCCGCGCGACAATCCCGTCCTCCCGCCGCTCTTCCGCTGGATGCGCGGCGGAGGCTGGTTCACATTGACGCCGCCACTTGACCACGCCCGCTCACAACGCCGCCTCCCCGCAACCGATCCGCCATCTCCTCTACGGCTTTTACCGCACGGGGAACTGGATCAACTTCTTCCTCCGCCGGCGAGTCCGCCGCGGGGGGATCGCGCTGCTGATCGTCGGCATCGTCCTCAGCGCGCTGGCCAGCGGCAGGCACCATGATGCACCGGGAAAGCTTCTCGGCTTCGGCTTCACACTCGGCGTGCTGGCCCTCGCCTGGCTGCCCTTCCGCCGCGCGAAAGTCCGGATCGCCCGCCAACTCCCGGAGCACGCCACCGCCGGCGAGCCGGTGAAGCTCAGCTACCGCCTCACCAATCTCTCCCGCCGTCGGCTCCACCGCATTTCGCTGGTCGAAACGCCGCCCGATCCCCGTCCGCACCGGCACCAGTTCGCGATCGCCCGCGAGCCCGGCGGGGAGAAACGCAACGCCTTCGACCGCTTTTTCGCCTACCACTGCTGGATGTGGCTTTGTGAAATCCGCACCCTTTTCGATGCCGCCGAGTCCGCCCGCCCGATCCGGCTCCGCCGCGGTGAATCGACCACCCTCACCGCCACCATCACCCCGCGTCGCCGCGGCCTCATCGTGCTCGATGACCTCCGCCTGCTGATGCCCGATCCCCTCGGTCTCTACCAACGCTGCGCCCGCGTCCGCACCGCGGCGTCCACGCTCGTCGTCCTGCCGGCGCGCTATCCGTTGCCGCCCTTCCAGCTGCCCGGTTCGGCCCGTTTTCAGGCCGGCGGCGATGCCGCCTCGCGCCAGACCGGCCCCTCCGGCGAGTTCGTTTCCCTGCGCGACTACCAGCCCGGCGATCCCATTCGGCTGATCCACTGGAAAAGTTGGGCCCGCACCGGAAAGCCCGTCGTCAAAGAGCTGGAAGACACCTTTTATCCCCGCCACGGCCTCATCCTCGATACCTTCCCGGAGGCCGGGGATGAAGCCCTGTTCGAGGCCGCTGTCTCCGTCGCCGCCTCGTTCGTTTCCGCCATCGACACCCACGAGTCGCTCATCGATCTGATGTTCATCTCCGGCCGTGAGCAGGTCGTCACCGCCGGTCGCGGCACCGGCCGGGCCGAGACGTTGCTTGAGGTGCTCGCCGGCGTCGAATCCTCCGCCCGGCCGCAGTTCGAGTCCCTCCGCAAGCTCGTCCTGCGCCACGCCGAAGACCTCGCCGGTTGCCTTGCCGTGTTCGCCGGTTGGTCGCCTGAACGCGGCGAGCTGCTCGCCCGCATCCGCTCCTCCGGCGTCCGTATCGCCGCCATCGTCGTCTGCGAGGAAAGTCAGCCCGCCCTCCCCGGCGTCCATTTCGTCCGCCGTGGCAGCCTCCGCGAGGACCTCATGAAACTGCCCGCCCAGCTCTGAGAAGCGCCATGGACACCGTCGCCCCGCAACCGCCTCGCCTCCTCCTCGGAGCCTCGTTGCTCCTCTGGGGTGGCATGCGCGAGCACCCGTTCATCGGCCTCCTCCTCGCCCTCGTCGTCGAGGCCGCCCACTGGACGCAGACCCGCTGGGCCTTCGGCAACACCGCCCTCCAGCGCGCCTGGCAGCTGAGCGTCGCCCTGCTGCTCTTCACCGCTGTCCTCATCTGGCTCGGCGGCGATCTGATCGATGCCCTGCCGCGGGCCTTCGGCTGGCTGCCCGTGATCCTGCTGCCGCTCCAGTTCGTGCAGTCCTACGGCATTCATCGTAGCATTTCCCTCACCGCCTTCTCCCATTTCCTGAGGAAAAAACGCGAGCATGCCGTGAGATACGGACTGCCGTTCCGCGAAGTCCGCTTCTCCTTCAGCCACGTCTATTTCCTCGCCGTCATCCTCGCCGCCTCCCTCGGCCGCGAGGCGCGCGGGCCCGTGTTCTACCCCGCCGCGATCCTGCTCATCCTGTGGGCCGTCCTTCACCCGCTGCTCCGCCGCCCGCGCATCGATCTCGTCGGCCCGTTCATCGTCCTGCCGCTGGCCATCTACGTCGGCCTCCATGGCGAACGCATCATCGACAAACTCACCGAGAACTACGTCCGCAGCTCCCGCCGCCACGTCCGCGGCGATTACGATCGCGAGAAGCGCGCCGCCATCGGCAGCCTCAGGGACGTCAAGCTCTCGCCCGACATCCGCTGGCGGCTCATCCCCGTCCAGGGCGAGCTGCCGAGCCTGCTACGGGTCGCCTCGTACAACCATTACCGCGGCACCCAGTGGAGCGCCCTCCAGCCCGCCGACATCATCGCCGGCTCCGAAGGTTTCAGCGAACTCGACTCTTACGGCCTCGAGAACCCCTACCGGGTCACCGCCCGCGCCGATGCCGAGGATTTCATCGATGGCGAGGAGGCCAGCGCCGAGGCCCTGCCGCGCTGCATCCTCCGCGGCGCGCTTGAGGGCGGCATGGAGCTCCTGCCCATCCCCGGCAACACCGCCTCCCTCATCCAGCCCGCCCAGAACCTCGAAATCAACGGTCTCGGCACCCTGCGGATCGATCCCCGCCATCCGGTCGCCGATTCCCTGATCGTCTCCGGCCACGGCTTCACCACGGCACGTCCTCCGTGGGAGAATCCCATTGAGGAAATCGCCGGTTCCCCGTCCCTTTCCGTTCCCGAGCCCGAGCGGCCGGCCCTCCGCGCCCTGATCGACCAGCTCGATCTCCACGACCTCGGCTTCGAGGAAAAGATCCTCCGCCTGCGCGAGCACTTCCTGCGAAACTTCACCTACACCAAATACGACAGCGCCGAGATTCCCCTCGGACACATCCGCCGCGCCCGCTTCATCAGCGATTTCCTGACCGAGCAAAAAAAGGGTCACTGCGAGTATTTCGCCACCGCCGCCGTGCTCCTCCTGCGCGAGGCGGGCATTCCCGCCCGCTACGCCACCGGCTTCGCGCTGATCGAGCACGACAAAGAAGGTGTCGCTCTCATCCGCGGCAACCACGCCCACGCCTGGGCCCTCGCCTGGGATGAGCGGCGCGGCACCTGGGTCGATGTCGATCTCACCCCGCCGGATTGGACCAAGTTCGAAACCCCGCGTGCCCCGCGGTGGCAGCCGTTTCTCGACCGGCTCCGCATCTTCCGCGACGACTTCCTCGTCTGGCGCACCCAGCCCGGCAATCTCGCGCTGGTGATCGTCCTCATGTCCCTGCCGTTGGCCGGAGGCGGCTGGTTCATCGGTAAGCGCCTCTGGACGTCCCGCCGGAACGTCGGCTCCGACGAGGGTGGCCGCCTCATCTTCCAGCGTCCCGCTTCCCCCTTGGAGCGCCTCGAAAAGGCCGCCCGCAGGCACCTCGGCCATCGCCCGGGGTCGGTGCCTCTCGCCCAGTGGCTCGCTCCGCTCCGCGACCGGCTTGCGACCCCCGCCGATCTCGACCGCGCCCTCCATCTCCACCGCCAGCTCCGCTTCGATCCGCTCTCCAATCCGAGTGATCTTCTCATCGAACTCGAGGAGATCGCCCGCCGCCTCGGCCAACAACTACGGCGGATGTCGTAGCCCTGGGCGTGGCAGGTGGCGGCAATTTGCGCCGTGGGAAGTTGCAAACGGCATGCGACGGCCCGCCCGTTGGATCGTCGAAGCTTGATTCCTCGGGGAGCATCGGCGGCCCGAGTCTCTGGCACCGGTTCTGCAAAACGGGGTGACCATGTCTAAACTCACATCCCTCAAGAAGCTGTTGGAACAGGAAATCAAGGACCTCTACAACGCTGAAAACCAACTGACGAAGGCTCTCCCCAAGATGGCAAAGGCGGCCACCGACCCTGCTCTCCAGGAAGCGTTCAACACCCACCTCGAAGAGACCAAGACCCATGTCGAACGCCTGGAGAAGGTGGCAACCCTTCTCGAAATCTCACCGAAGGGGAAGACCTGCAAAGCGATGCAGGGCCTCGTCGAGGAAGGTTCGGAGGCCGTCGAGAGCACCGGAGAAGACCTGCTGAGGGACCTCGCGCTGATTACCGCCGCCCAGAAGGTCGAGCATTATGAGATCGCCGGATATGGGTCCGCCCGGACATTCGCTGAAACGCTCGAACTCAGCGAAGTGGTCGAGATTCTCCAGTCGACGCTCGATGAAGAGGGCGCGACCGACAAGCTGCTCACCGAGATGGCGGAGAAGACCCTGCTTCCGGATGCTGCCAGCCTCGGCCAGGAATAACCGGCGACGGAGGGGTCGGCCTTCGCTTCCCCGGCCGGACGATTTCTTCGTTCTGAAACCGAAGCATTCCGGGTTCCATGCGCCGCCGCTGGAGGTCCTTCTGGAGTTTCTCGACATCAAGACCCTCCTCACCCGGTTTTGCCGCAGACATCTGTGTCCTCGACACCGCGAACGACGCCTACATGAGGGAATACCAATTGATCGTGCCCTCGGATTGCGTGGCCTCGGAATCCGCCGAGATCACCCGGGCGACGCTCGATCATCTTCGCGACCGGCTGAAGGCCCGGGTGGAGGCTTCCGAGGACCTTCTGGCGGTGCGGTGAGGGAGAAAAGCAAGACCGCCCGCATCCGGGAGGGATGCGGGCGGGGAGAAAAGCGGGAGGGTGGGCCCGATCAGGGGGCGTCGGTGCCGACGGGTTTGCCGAAGACTTCCACTTCGATGTAGTGGTTCATGTCGTCGGAGGTGTTGCCATTGGAGTAGAGGCGGACGTAGCGGCCTTTGGTGTTCTCGGCGTCGATGACCTTGCCGAAGCGGGTTTCGACGTAGGGGCGGTCGGAGCCCTGGCCCATGTTGGCGGAGTTGTCGTAGTCGTTGTTGTAAACGGTGGTGACGCCTTCGGTGAACTCGGGATCGTCGGAGATCTGGACGATCACGTCGTGGTAGGCGCGCTTCTGGGAGTGGAAGTGCCAGACGTAGACGGCGCTGATTTCGGCCTGCTGTTCGAGGTCGATCTGGACCCACTGGAGGCCGTTCATGAGCTCGAGGAAGTAGCCTTCGCCGGCCTGCTTTTCGCCATCGGTGATGAGGTCGAGGGTGCCGATGAGCGGGTAGTCGTCGCTGGCGGTGACGGGTTTGCCGGAGGAAAGCAGCTCGGTGCCTTCGGGAACGAGGAACTGGGGTGCCTCGGTCGGGGCCTGCTCGAGGTTGGGGACCTTGATGGGCTTCGGAGTGCCTTCGATGAGTTCGGGCGGCAGCTCGGTCATGAGCGGAACGCCGCCGGGGGTGCCGGCCGGGCCGGAGGAGGAGGCGGAGCCGTTGGCTGCGTCTTCTTTCCCTCCGCAGGAGGCGAGGGCGAGGACCAGAGGGGTGGTGAGGAGGATGGAACGGAGTTTCATGGCGGATGGTGATGGAAGGGCGGCGGGGCTGGAAGCCCCCGCCACGGATTCATACGGACAGGTGCTCGGAGGTGAGTTCGATGCGTTGTTTCTGAATGGCGGAGGGGTTGACCCAGTAGATCGGCGCCTCGCTTTCGAAGGCGTGGCGCGCGTCGCAGTTGAGGGTCGCCTCGCCGCGGACGGAGGCAAAGAAGTTTTCGAGGTGGGGCTGGTGGGGCGGTTTGTTGAGGTCCCCGGGGAGCTGGTAGACTTCCGGGGCGGCGGACTCGTAGGACTTGATGGCATCGCCGCCATCGGCCTTGGGCGCGGCGGCGGCGGCCTTTTTCAGGTAGCCGCGGGAGACCAGTTCGTCCCAAGAAGGGGCGGAGGACTCGCGGTAGATGTTGGTGTAGGCGGAGCGCTCGGAGATATCGATGGTGGCCTCGGTGCCCATGAAGGACTCGTAGTAGCCGCCGCCGGCGCTGGTGGTGGTGAGCACCTGGTAGAAGGCGCGGACGAGGCCCTGGGGCGTGTCGTAGTCGAAGAGCACCATGACGTTGTCGAAGTGCTCGCGGTCCTTGAAATAGGAGTGCCCGCCGGTGGCGTAGACGGCGTTCGGAGCGGTGCCGAGGAACCAGTTGTAGATGTCGATCTGGTGCGCACCGAGGTCGGAGATGGGCCCGCCGGAAAGGTCGCGGTAGGTGCGCCAGTTCATGAACTGGTGCATGTCCTTGAAGCCGTATTTCTCGAGGACGTCCTGCTGGATGGTGAGCTTTGGGTTGTAACCGATGTCCTGCGAGGAGGTGACGGCGCGGTTCCACTGGCCGTTGATGTTGACGATCTGGCCGCAGATCTGTTTCCCGCGGATGAGCTGCTCGAGGGTGTAGAGGTAGCGGGGGTTGGAGCGGCGCTGGTGGCCGATCTGGCAGAGCTTCCCGGTGCGCTCCATGGCGTGGACCATCTCGCGCGCGGCGTCGATGGTGTGAGCCATCATCTTCTCGCAGTAGACGTGCAGGCCGGACTCGAGGCACTTGATGGTGTGGGGGGAGTGCCAGAAATCGGGGGTGGCGACGATGGCGGCATCGAGGTCCTTCTCGGTGGCGAGCATTTCGTCGATGTCGGTGTAGCCCTTCGGCAGCGACCCCTGGCGGGCGCGGCATTTGGCCATGCCGGCCTTGAGGTTGTAGTCCCAGATGTCGCAGACGGCCTGGAAATGAATGCCGGGGATGTTCGCCATGGCCTCGAACAGGACCTTGCCCTGCTTGCCGAAGCCGACGAGGGCGACGTTGATTTTCTCCGACGGGCTTTCGGCGGCCCTGAGGATGGCGGGCGCGCCGAGGACGAGGCCGGCGCCGGCGGAGCGGGCGAGGAAATTCCGGCGGTTGAGTGGGGCGTTCATGTTACCACTTCTTGAGGATGCGGAGGCGGTCGTAACGGACGAGCGCGAGGGCGGCGACGATGAGGATCAGGTGGGCGGCGAGCCAGGCGATGCCGCCGTCTTCCTTGATCAGGATCAGACCCCAGGTGAGGCCGATGTAGAGCAGGCCGAGGGCGAAGAGCGAAAGCCGGCTGGCGATGCCGAGGAGGATGGCGACGCCGAGCAGGATCAGCGCAGGACCGAGGGTCTTGTCGAAGGTCCTGAGTGCCCAGCCGGCCATCAGAGGCTCGCCGGCGAACTTCTCGTAAAGGGCGGCGGGGACGCCGTGGTAGTTTTCCGCGGCGTAGCTTTTGGTGACGGCGGCATCGGTGAGGCCGTAGGCGTTCGGCTCACCATCGATGTTGACGGCGGTGTCCGCCATGGCGGTTCCGGCGTATTTTTCGATGCCGGTCTGGATGGCCCGCACCGCCAGCCAGAGGCGGGCGAGTATGGCTCCAAGGGCGAGGGCGAGGGTGTCGGGCTTGGGATCTTCGTCTTTCATGCGTTGACGCCCATCCTACGTGGGTGTCCGCGGGAGTCTCTCACGGAAGGTGGGGAGTTGCGTCAGCGGGCGCGGGAACGGGCTTTTTGCCGGTATGCGGGTCGGAGCACGACCGCGCGTTCGCCGCGGAATTGCTGACGGCGCTGTGGTTTCCTCGCCCGGAGTCAGAGCTTATGGCGGGGAGATTTCCGAAATGTTGAGCCGCAGGAACCGCCGGGCCTCGTCCGCGACGGTCACCTCGGACTTCCGCCACTCAAGGGGAGGTTCGCTGGAAACGGCCGCGTCGGTGAGGTCGTCCCAGTCCATGAGGTTGATCGATCCTTCGACCTTCAGCAGGACGTCGGTGGCGAGGAGATTCCGAGGGAAATTCAGCCGGAAGGTCCCGTCGGCCATATCCACGGAAACCGGATCGGCCTCAGCCGCCCGCGGATCGGTTCCGGTGGCGTACTCGTAAAGGTTCTGGCGGCCGTCACCGTCGGGATCGGCTTGGTTTCCCCATAGACCGGCTTCCAGTCCGGCATCCGCAAGTTCGCCCGCGGAGAAATGCTCCGTCCTCCATCCCTGGATGGCCGATGGGGCGTCGACTTCCGAAACGACGACCTCCATGGCCCCGATGTAGGCGAAGCCGCCCGCCACCGTGAGCATGTCGACGAAGACCTGGCCATAGGCATCCGGCCGAACCCCCGGAATCACCACGACTTCATCGTCGTTCCCATCGTAGGTGCCATTGCTGCCGATATCCGCGCCACTCGTCTGCAGCTCGGCAACGTGGATCCCGGACCCGTAAATCGAGTATTCCGTGGTGCGGACCTGGGCGTTTTCCCGGGTGGCGAAAATCCGGAACTCATAGGACAGGGCGGGATCCAGGCCGGTCAGCATGAAACCGCCCGGTGAGTCATCATCGCCGCCGCCATCGAGGTCGTCCGCGGTGGAAAAGAAATAATCCTCCGTGGCGGTTTCGATCGCGAGGTCTCCGAGCAGGACGTCGCTGGGGCCGTTGACGCCGAACAAGCCTCCGTTCCGCAAGCCATTGACCGAGAAGCCGCCGGTGATGATCCACCGCACTCCGGTGGATTCTCCATCGGCGGTGACGATCCCGTTCTTGTGCTCGCCGGCATTGATGCCCGCGCCGCCATTGATGCCATACCAGTTGTTCCAATGGTTCCCGTTGGAATCAGGGCTCGGGGTGTCGTGGCCGTCGATCTGAAGCACGTCGTCGGGCCCGAAGTCGAACAGCAACCGATCGCCCGCTGTGAGTCCCTCGCCGGAATAGGCGGGTTTGTTTGGCGGAACCACCGCCTCCACCGCCGGCCGGATGACTCCCAGCCACTCGGCGTAACCCGCACGGTTCAGGTGGATCGGATCCACGTAGAGCGCGTCGAGGTCCTCCGGGCTCAGGTTTTCAAACAGGGCGGGGAGGTCGATGTAATAGGTGTTCGGGTCCGTATCGGCGGTGGCCTGAATGAGGCTGTTGGCCGTCAGGCGCGCGTCCGTGGTGCCCGCGTTCGCCTGGGTCCGGGTCACGCCGAGGTAGAAAAAGGGAACGTCCGGCATTTGTCGGCGGAGCAGCATCAGGAAGGTCCGGAAATCTTCGTGCACCTGCTCGCCGCTGCGGCCGCCGCTGAGGTCGTTGGTGCCCGCCCACATGACGATCGCCGATGGCTGGTAAGGTTCCACGATGTGAGGGATGGCCGCGTCCATTTCCGCGAGCCACGACCCGCCCCAGGCGCGCTGGACGACGTGGTAGTCCGCAAAATCGCGCGTCACGGATTCCCACCGGCGGATGCTGGAGCTGCCGATGAAAAGCACGGAGCCCTGTTCGGGGGGATCGATCTGGTCCTGATTGACCCAGGCGGAAAGATGCCCCGGAGCGGCACCGGGAATCTCGGGCACCACGTCCTCTTCCACGATCTCCATCAACCCGAGGTAGGCGAAGTCTCCTTCGGCGATGGTCAGGGTGAGGGTCACCGAGCCGTTCGTGTCCGCCTGCACGTCGTCGAATTGGAGCAGCGTGTCGTTGTTTCCGTTCGGTCGCTCCGCACTTCCAGAGCCCGGGCCGGAGGTTTGCAGGATCTGTTGTTGCTGCCCGCTGGCGGCTTGAATCGTATAGATCGAGCGCCGCACCGACGGCGTATCGCGGGTGCCGAAAAAGCGGAATCGGTAGAGCCGGTCGGGTTTCAGGTTGGAAATGGTCAAGGTTCCGCTTCCTCCGCCGTTACCGCCGTTCTCGACAAAGAAGTAGTCCTGGGTGGCGGTGGCGACCGCCAGATCTCCGAGCAGCGCCGGATCGGGATCGAGCAGCCCGCCATTGAAGATGCCGTTCGAGCGCCAGATTCCGCCGGAAAGGGTGATGCCGATCGGGGTCGGAGTGTTGTCCGTTTCGACCAGGTTCGGCACCGACGAACCCGCGGGTTGTTCGAAATCGGCCGTGCCCATGTTGTTCCAATACCGGTCTTGGGCGTCGGGACTGGAGGTCGGCGCACCGTCCGTTCCGTTGTTCCGTCCGAAATCGACCAAGATCGTGCCTGCTTGTGTATACGATCCGGCCAGTAAAATCGCGAGGCAAGCAGCTACGGAGGCTTTCCTCAACCTTGGGTTGTTTTTCATAGAGGGTATCGCTACCCAATTCGCCGGGCTGAAGCCTGTCCAGAATATTGTATACAAAACGAACTTCAGCGGAAGATGTTCGCGAGTTCTCGTTTCGCGACCTTTCCCATCGCATTGCGCGGAAGCGCGTCCAGATGCCTGAGTTTGCGTGGCAGTTTGTAGGCGGAAAGCCGCGTCGCTCCCCACTCCCTGAGATCGTCCAGCTCGGGCATTTTTTCTCCTGTCGGCACGATGGCCATGGCGACGATTTCCCCCCACACGTCATCCGGCAGCCCGAGCACCGCGCACTCGGACACGGAAGGGTGGTCCAGATAGACCGCTTCGATCTCAAGGGCCGAAAGCTTGTAGCCGCCGCATTTGATGATGTCCACGGAGAGGCGGCCGAGGATCCGGTAGTAGCCGTCTTCCAGGATCCCGAGATCGCCCGTGCGGAACCAGCCATCGACGAAGGCTTTCCCGGTTGCCTCCGGCTGGTTCCAGTATCCGCTGAACAAGGCGGGTCCACGAACCTGGATCTCGCCGGGCTCTCCCGTGCCGGTGACGTCTTCGCCGTGTTCGTTGCGAAGCCGCACCTCGACGCCGGGCAGTGGCTGCCCCACGGTGCCGCAGCGGCGTTCACCGTGGTAGGGATTGGAGAGAATCATGCCCGTTTCCGTCATGCCATAGCGCTCCAGCAGCACTTGTCCGGTGAGCCGGAGCCAGCGTTCGTGGAGGGACGGGGGAAGCGCCGCCGAGCCCGAGACCATCAACCGCAGATGGCGGAAACCCTCGACCGCCCGAGGATCGGTGCCGCGTTCCAAGCGCTGCGCCAGCTTGGCATAGATCGTCGGCACCGCCATGAAGACGGTGAACGCCCCGTCGGCAAGTCGGGCGAGAACCGCATCCGCCTCGAAGTGCGGAAAGGTTTCCACGCACGCGCCGGACCACAACGCACAGCTCTGGACGTTGATGATGCCATGTACGTGATGCAGCGGCAGGAACAGCGGGATCCGGTCGTCCGGGCGCCACTCCCAGGCCTCGCACAGCGCCGAGATCTGGGCGGCGAGGGCACCATGGGTCGTTACCACGCCTTTCGGCCTGCTGGTGGTGCCACTGGTGTAGAGGATCATCGCCGGCTCCTTCGCCGGGACCTCCGGCAACGGCCGCGGGTCGGCGTGGACCAGCCGTGAAAAGGATGTCCAGCGGGTGCCAGCCGGCAGGGCTGGGGGTGGCGTTTCGGCATCCGTGACGAACCAGCTCGCTCCGGTGTCCTCCAGCACGTAGTCGCGCTCATTCCGGGTCGCCGAGCCGGACACGGGGACCGCCACTCCGCCCGCCCGCCAGATGGCCCACTGCATCGCCACGTGGTGGAAGCCTGCCGGGATCTGGAAGGCCACGCGTTCGCCGTGCAGCGACGGGTTTTCGCCGAGCAGGGACGATGCGATGATCCCGGAGGTTTCGAGCAGATCGGCGTAGCGATGGAGGGTCGCGCCGTCCCTGAGGGCGATCCTGCCGGCGTGGCGCATGGCGCGTGCGATGATCGGAAGCGAATCGGATGACATGGTTCAAACCAGGGAGCGGACGATGAAAAACAGCAGGGAAGGGCAGAGAAGGCAGCCGAGTCCGGTGTAAAAGGTGGCGGTCATCGCGCCGTAGGGAACGAGCTTCGGGTCGGTGGCGGCCAGGCCACCGGCGACGCCGCTGGTGGTTCCCATCAGCCCGCCGAAAACCATCGCGGAGCGGGGGTTGTCGAGACCGATCCGCTTCGCGAAGAGAGGGGTGAGGATCATCACGAGGATGGATTTCACCAAGCCGGTGGCGACGCTCAGTGCGATCACCTCGGACTCCGCGCCCAAGGCGGATCCTGTGACGGGCCCCACGATATAGGTCGCCGCGCCGGCCCCCAGAGTGGTCATGCTGACCGCGTCGCGGTATCCCGCCGCATAAGCGACCACGGCACCCACGGCGAAGGACAAGATCACCCCGACCAGCAGCGACACCACGCCGCCCGGACCGGCCTTGCGGAGTTCGTCCAGCCCCACGCCCATCGCGGTGGCGACGATGGCGATGTCGCGGATCATCGCACCGCCGAGCAGGCCCACGCCAGCCAGCAGCGGGACATCGGCCAAGCCGCGCGTGCCTTCCGTCGCGATGCCGCCCCAGTAGGCGAAAGCCAAGCCGAGGAAGATCGCAATCGCCGAGCCGTGGATCCTTTTCCGCGTGAGCCGTGCGGAGACGGAGTAGGAAAAAAGCATCACTGCGCCCACAAACACGAAGGCCACCACCAGAGGGTATTTGCCGCAGATTTCGTCCAGGATCTCCCTCACGGATCACCTCCTTCTTGCGTCTTCGAAGCGTCCGCCCCGATGCGAGTGATCCAAGGCACCAGAGCGAAGCACAAGAGCACCGCTCCCGCCCCGGCCACCAACGCGACCCACCCGCCCAGCACCGCCGCGCGCACATTCTGGGAGGCTGCCATCGCCACCGTCACCGGGATGTAGATGGAGCTCCAGAACAGCACTCCGCCCTCCGTGACCGGGGGAAACCGGTGAGACTTCCTCAGTCGGTCGCTGGAAGCCATCAGCAGCAGCATCGCCATGCCCACTCCGCCCACGTCCGCGTCGATCCCCAGGATCCATCCCAGGCAGCGCCCCGCCAGTAATCCGACGAGGAGGCATCCACAAAGCAGAGCGGTTCCGTAAATGGCCATGAAATCAATCCGGAGGTCTCTTTGGCTATGAGGGTCGAGCTATTGTATACAAGTGAAAAGGCAATTGGAGAACGCCGGATGACACTCTAGCATCTGCCCCCATGGCGAGGAAAAGCGCTGACGACATCCGGAAAACGCTCGAAGAACAAATCCTCGAAGGCGAGTGGCAGAATGGAGAACGGCTGGACGAGGTCCTGCTTGCGGAGCGCTTCGGTGTCTCGCGCACCCCGCTTCGCGAAGCCCTTCGCATGCTGTCCGGCTCGGGGCTTATCGAGCTGGTTCCCCGCCGCGGAGCCTTCGTCCGCCACCCGGACATGGTCGAGCTGGTCGAGATGTTCGAGGTCATGGCCGAACTCGAAGCTTTCTGTGGCCGTCTCGTCGCCCGCCGCATCACGGCCGCCGAGTTGGTCGCGCTGTCCGCCTCTGCCTCCGCCTGTGAAGCTGCCTGCGGAAGGGATGACCCGGATGCCTATTACATTTCGAACGAGCAGTTTCACCAAACCATCTACCGGGCCGCCGGAAACGCCTTTCTGACCTTGGAAACCACGCGCCTTCAAAAAAGGCTGCGCCCTTTTCGCCGTATGCAGCTCCGCCTCGCGGGAAGGCTCCGCCAGTCTTTGGACGAGCACGGGGTGATCCTGAGGGCCCTTCGTGATCACGACTCGGAGACCGCGGCGAGCGCCCTGCGGTCCCACGTCGCGGTCCAGGGGGAGAAATTCCATCTGCTTCACTCCGCTCTCGAATCCTCGCAGAGGAGCTGAGTTTTTCCGAAGCCCGCGGCCGATTCCTACCTTAGTGGGCGAGAACTCGCGGATTAATTGTATACAATTTCGTTGACGGAGGGTGTCGATTTCGTCATTCCGCTGGGAATCAGGGAATATGACGCCCTGTCCCGTATACAGACCAACCCACAAAACCCCTCCCCATGAACAACCCAAGACTCCCAAGCAGCGTCAACCGATGGATCGTCGCCGGTCTCACCTGCTTCTGCGGCCAAGCCATGGCTCTCACCGTGCTCGTTGATTTCGGCAACCACGGCGGCGGCAACGGCAATCCAACCGTCAATCCCGATGGCAACGGGAACTACTGGAACAGCCTTTCCAACGGCGAGTTCCAGATCCCGGCCAGCAGCGCGTTTGGCAGCTTGATCGATACCGGCAACCAAGCGACCACCATCAGCATCACCACCACCAGCATCTGGCGCTCGAACGGAGTGTTCAACGGCGGCCTGCTGAGTCCGTCGTCCGCGCTGCTCGGCGATTTTGCCGTGGCGACCGCCACTCAGGATTACTGGTTCACGGAGGCCGGCGGCAGCCCGGCCTTGAACAACGAGTCGACGCTCACCATCGGTGGTCTCGACCCCGCTAAAACCTACAATTTCCGACTTTTCGGTACCCGGAATTCCGACGCCGGAACGCGCGAAACCACCTACACCCTGGAGGGTAGCAACGGCCCATTCGCCGCCAGCCTGATCACCACCGGGCTCAACATCGGCAGCGACGGGATCTATGATGGCAACGACGACACCATCGTGAGCATCAACGGCGTTGCCCCGGATGCCTTGGGCGGCATCGATCTCACCCTTCAGGCGGTGCAGGGGAACTTCGGCTACCTCGGCATCATGGAGATCTCCGAAGTTCCCGAGCCGGGCTCGACGCTGCTGGTTGCCGCGGCCGGCATCCTCGGTCTTGCCCGTCGCCGCCGTAGCGCCTGAGGAGCGCTTTCACCCCTCAGCCCGGCCCCCTCGCGGCGGTCGGGCTTTTTCGCGTCCCTCAATCCGAAGAGGCGATGAACTTCGCCACTTCGATTCGTTCCTTCTCACCACCGGATTCCTCGGATGCGGTCAAGGTCAGGAATTTCCCGTCCTCCGACCACTCGGCTTTGGTGACGTAGCGTCCGCCGATCACCCACTCCAAGCGCGTTTCCGGGTCTTTCCGAAACTCCTTTGCTTTCAGATTCAGCAGAAAGTGGCGGCAATCGTCGTCTGGCATCGCTTCGCGCACGAGGAGGACTTCTCCGTTCGGGCTGAAGGACACCGGAGCCGCGTCGCGCACGCTCGCCAATACCTTTCCCTCGCGTGTGATCACCGTGTCGCGTCCTCCTTCATCGCCATTCTCAACCGGCGTGGCCCTGTAGCCGGCCGCGGATTCGATCTCGTCGGCCGAGGCGGTGAAGCCGGAGGCGAGCAGCGCCAGTATCAGGGTGAGGATTTTCATTCCTCATGCTCGTCAGGTCCGGAACCCGATCTCAAGCGGCAATCGTGCGCTCGGGGGGGCGCGGTCGCTATTCGAGCGCCTTTTCGATGGCGGCGGTGACCTCGGGTGAGTCAGGCGTGGTTTTGGGCTCGAAACGTGCCAGCGGCTTGCCGTCTTTCGAAATGAGGAATTTGCCGAAATTCCACGTCACCTCGCCGGGGAACGCGCCGTTTTCCCCGGTCAGTGCGGTGTAAAGCGGGTGCTGGTCCGGTCCCTTGACGTGAACCTTGTCCATGAGCGGGAAGCTGACATCGAACTTCGTCTTGCAGAAGGCGGCGATTTCCTCGGGGCTGCCCGGTTCCTGATTCGCGAAGTCATTGCAGGGAAAGCCGAGCACCGTGAAACCGCGGTCCTTGTAGCGGTCGTGGATCGCCTCGAGCGCTTCGTACTGCGGGGTGAGCCCGCATTTCGAGGCGGTGTTCACGATGAGCACCACCTTGCCCTGGTAGCCGGCCAGCGAGGTGGGCTTTCCCTCGATCGTGTTGAAGGGGATCTCTTTCAAATCGTCGGCGGCGAGGGGCAGGGTGATGGCCAGCAGGGCGGGGAGGGTTCTCATTCCCCGCACCTTAGGCGGATTTCGTGGCGGGGCAAGACGGCGTCAGGGCTCCGCGCCTTCGACCAGGCGGAAGAACCGCCGGGGCTGCGAGGCGGTGTCCACCGGCAGGTCGACCGTGTGGCTGGCGGCAGGTGCGGTGAACTCGGATCCGACGAGCGGGGCGAGGGTGGTGAGGCCGGTGCCGGCTTCGAGGTGATACACCGATCCCGACTTCAGGTTTCCGAAGTTCAGCGAGAACGTGTCGCCACTTTGGGAAAGCGTGACCGAGACGGTGCGCGGCGGTGCCGAGGGAATGGAGTTCCCGTCGTTCGGGTCGCTGCCGGCGAGCGCTTCCTCGCCGTCGGTGAAGCCGTCGTTGTCACTGTCGTCGTCGAAGGGATCGGTGCCGGTGATGGTGAACTCTTCGAGGTTCGTCAGGTCGTCGCCGTCGGGGTCGTCCTCCGCGCCCATGTCGTCGAGGTGGGTGACCCCGGCGAAAGAGAACTCCCAGGCATCATCGAGGCCGTCGCCATCCGCATCGCCCGGAGGTGCGGCCGGGCCGGCGTTCATGCTGGCGAGCAGATCGGCGGTGCCGAGCGTGCCACTCCAGATGCGGAACTCGGAGATGCGGCCGGTGAAATCACGGTCGCCGAACTCGACCGAGGCCCCGAGCGCGAACTGGTTCATATCGATCTCTTCCAGCGATTTGCCGCCGAGCGAGGACGAGACCTGTTGGAACGAGCCGTTGGGTCGGCCGACATAGATGACGAGTTCGTCATCCACCGGATCCCATACGCCGGCGAGATAATAGGGAGTGCCGCCCTGAGCGAGGGCCAGGCCGTTGTAGGTGGTCGTCGAGTGGCTTTCATCGTCGCCATCGCTGCAGGAGACGCTGACACCGAAGCCTTCGTTGCCCCGGCGGGGCGTGAGGTCCATGTAACCTCCTCCCGCGCCATGGCCGGCCATGAATGCTTTGGACCAGATTTGGGCGGTGTCCTGCACCACCCAGCACTCGATCGTCACGCCGTAGGGGTTCCGCAGCGAGAAGGAAAGGGAGGCCATCGCGTCGCTCTCGGCGCGGGCATAGTGGCTGCGCGGGGTGCCGCCGGGGAGGACGAGTTCGCCGGAGGAGACGCTGGCGTTGCCGACCAGAGTCAGGTCGGCATGGCCCACGGAGTCGGCCGTGTCCTGGTCGAACGCCCAGCGGTGCAGCATGACGGGATCGGGAACCTCGGGAATGCTGGCGCTGTCGAGCGGGTCGGAGCCTTTCGTGAGTTCGAAGCCATCGCCGAAGTTGTCGCCATCGGAATCCCGGACGAGGGGATTGGTGCCGTTTTGGTACTCCTGGAGATTGGTGAGGTCGTCCTGATCGTCGTCGAGTGCGGCCACCAGGTCGTCGAGGTGGTTGACACCGGCGAAGGAGAATTCCCATTCATCCGGAAGGCCGTCGAGGTCGATGTCACCCGGCGGCTGCCCAGGACCGGCGGCGAAGCTGGCTGCCACGTCCTCGGCACCCAGTGAGCCGCTCCAGATCCGGAACTCGCGGATTCTTCCGCCGAAGTCCGACTGGCTGGTGAACTCGACCGAGCGGCCGAGGTAGAATTCATTGATCACGACGTCGCTGAGCTTCTTCCCGCCCATGCTGGTGGTGAAGGTCTGCAACGGCGCGCCCACCTCGCCGACGTGCATTGTGAGTTGGTCGGTGATCGGGTCCCAGGTGCAGGCCATGTAGTATTCCTGATCCGTGTAGAGGGCGCCGTCCTGGAGGCCGGGCATGTAGATGCCTTCGCGATAGATCTCGCTGCCATTCGTGTGGATGGCCATGTCGTTGAGCTGGGCACCGGTCTGGCGCCGCGGGGTTACGGAAAGGTAGCTACCATCGAAGCCGCGGCCCGCCATGAAGAGCTTCGCCCAGTTCCGTGCGAAGCGTTGCTGGAACCAGAATTCCATCGTCACGGCGTAGGACTGGTTGAGCGTTTCAGCCAACTCGATGAGTTGGTTGCCTGTTGTCGCCGCGTAGTCGCGCTGCTTGCCGCCGCCGGGGAGGAAGAGGGAGCCATTGCTGACGGCCGCGTTTCCGACCATGCCGAAGTCGGCTGAGCCCACGCTGTCGGTGGCGTCGATCTCGAACGAGTAGCGGTGCGCCAGCACGGCGGACGGGGTGCTTTCCGGGTCATTCGGATCGGTGCCACGGCGGCGCTCGATGTAGTCGGAATAGAGATCTCCATCCGTATCGGCCAGCGTGGGATCGGAACTCATGACTCCGTGGTTGAACTCCTCGGCGTCGGACAGCCCGTCGCCATCGAAGTCGCCGGTTCCCGCCCCCGGGCCGCTGCCCGCGGGCAGGTTGCCGTCGAGATCGGAAAGCGATGAAATGCCCGCGAACGAAAGCTCCCAGGTGTCGGCCAAGCCGTCGATGTCGCTGTCATCGGTGGGGTTTGGCCCGGCAGCGAAATGGGCGGCCACGCTGGCGTCGCCGAGTGCACCCTTCCAGATGCGGAGTTCATCGATGGAGCCCTGGAAATCGGGATCCGCGAAAGAAACCGCCGCGCCGAGGTGGAATTGGAGCAGGTCCAGATCCGCAAGTGAGCGTCCACCCATGCTGGTGGCTGGGAATTTCGACACCGTGCCGCCGGCCGGCCCGAGGTGCAGGACGAGCTGGTTCTCGGCCTCGTCCCAGATGGCGGCGAAGTAGTAGGGCGTGTTGTTGGCGACGCTGGCCCCCGTGGTGAGGAGATTCACCTCGTCCGCACCGCTGGTGCGGATGGACATGCTCGAAGTGTCGTCGCCCTCGCCCCGCCGGGCGGTCAGGTCGAGATATTCGGTGCCGGTCGGGTTCCCGCCCATGAAAACCTTGGCCCAATCCTGGGCGACGGCCTGGGTGAACCAGCCTTCGATCGTGATCGCCTGGCTACCTTGGATGGTCGCCGCGAGTTCCGTGAGAGAGCTGCCAAGGGCCTCGGCGTGGTTCACGCGGGTGCCCCCGCCCGGCAGGTTGAGCTGCCCGTCCGAGACGTCGGCACTGCCCTTGAGGCTCAGATCGGCGGTGCCGATCCCATCCTGGGCATCGGCATTGAACGAATACCGGTGAGCCAGCGTGACCGGGGGCTGCGCACCTTGGTCGAGCACGGTGATCACCACCCGCACGACTTCATTGAGGGCGGCATTGGTGGGGTCGACAATGTTCACGAACAACTCGAAGTCAGCGGGATCGTTCCAGCCGGAGGACAGTGCGGTGAAATCCAATGCCGAGGGACGGGCGACCGAGACGATGCCGGTGGGGCCGATGAGAAAGGCACCGCTCTCGTTTCCCGAGGCGATGCTGAAAGCGAGGGTCGCGGTGCCGTGATCGTTTTTCGCACGCACCTGACCGAGTTGGGTGCCGATGGGTGCGAATTCCCGGACGGTGAATCGCTCGGGAGACACGGCGTTGCCGATCGTGCCGTTGATTTCGTAGTGGCCGATCGAGCCGTAGTCGGAGTAGCCGGTGCCGAGCACCGAGCCGCGGCCGAGGCCGTCCACGTGCAGCGTGTAGGTCCCTTGCGGGAGGCTGGCCTGGGTCAGCGTGGCGGCGAGTTCCGCATCGGGGTTCGAGGAGGCGATGACGGTGCCTGTATGGTCCCGGAGCTCGACGCTGAGGTCGATGTTCGGCCCCTCCGCCACCGGTTCGAAAAACAGAGAGAGGTTGCCGATGGCGGTGGTGGTGAAGGTGAAGACATCGACGTCACCGCGCGAGCTGATGATGCCGTCGTCATCCACCGCGCTGCCATAAAGCTCCAGCGGGCTGGCGGTGCCGGCGGTGTTGCCGTGATCGTCGGCCCGGACATCAACGGCGTTATGGCTGTTGATGACGATCAGGTCATCCTCGGTGTTGTTGGCGTTGCTGTATTCGCCGGCGGACCACTGGGTGAGGTTCTCGTAGTAGCCGACGCCCATGATCGGAGCCCAGCCGGTCTCGCCATCGCCGTGGCCGCCGTAGTACTCGGTGCCGTCGTTCTGGCCGTCGTGGCGGAGGCCGAGGGTGTGGCCCAGCTCGTGGGAGATGACCTCCGCCGCCGATTTTCCCGTGGAGTAGAACGCCCAGCAGGGGGTGTCTCCGTCCCAATTCCACGAACCGATGAAGGCAACTCCGCCGGCGCCCGGTGCGGCGTCCGTGGTGGGCGTGATGATGCAGCGCTGGCGTGAGCTCTGCGGGGCGTCGAGGTAGACCTGGAGGTCGGTGGTGACGTTGATATTGAAAGGCGCGAAATCTTCAGCAACGCGTGCCCAGACGCGGTAGATCTGGTTGTTCGAGGCTCCGGAGGGGGCGGCATCGACGGTGACGTTCGACCAGGACTCGAACGGCCCCTCCTCGCCATCGAAGTCGAGGTAGATCACGCCCGTCGCGCCGGGCAGGCTGTTCAACGGAATCACCCCGTTCTGGTAGTCGGGGATGTCCACGTCTGTCGGATGCTCCAGGGGGACGAGCGGCTCCGGCTCAAGGTCCGGCGCGGGAGGCAGGCTCATGCAGCTCACCTCGTCGGCGTCCTTGTGAATCAGCACGGGCTCGCCATCTTCGCCTTCCTTCATGGAGTAGGCATCCGGAGCGTCGGTGAACCGGATTGCTCCTTCATAGGCCCCCGACGGTGTGCCCTCCGCCTGACGGATGAAAACAAAGATGCCCTTTGACGGCTCCAACACGCGGCCCGAGACGAACTTCCAGCCGCCATCGTCGCCGGCACGGAACTGGTCGACGACCATCTCCGCCTGGCGCCCGTCCGGCAGGGCGAGCTTCACGTTGCGCCCCGGTGTCCAGGCATCGAAAGCGTCCTTTTCCAGGCTGCGGCGGACCGGCTGCACTGAAACGGTCTGCAAGCCGCGCTGTTTCGGAGCGGCGTGTTGATGACCCGGATGATTGCAGCCCGCCGTGGTGCAGGACGATGTTTCAAGTGAGCGTGCGGCTGGTCGGGAAACGCCTTCAGCTTCCACCGCTGTCGCACGCGGGCCGGTGGTCTTTTTGGGAAGAAAGCCGGGAGCAATCGCGAGACCGACGCCGAGAGCGGCGAGGGCCAGAAGGGAGGTCCTCTTGGGAGACATCTGGGTGGATCTTTGGTTTTAGTTCGGGGCCGCGGTGGGAGCGGCCGTGGGTGGCTACGGCCTCAGGTTTGAGAACCTTCGCGGAAAATGCATAGCGGAGGACGGATAGACCAGCCGCAACCGCAGATATCTTGTGTGGGTCGTTGGCACAATTGTCGGGTGGGGGAAATCGAGTCATCGCATCGCCCGCAGCGCGGAGGCCACGGCCACGGGCAGGCTCACCGGGCCGTCGCCGCCGAGGCGGTGGTCGATTTCCTCCAGCCGCTGGATCAGGTCGCGCACCTCGTGGCGTTTCGCCGGCCCGCCGGCGGCATCGCAGAAATGGGTGCGGCAGCCGAAGGGGCGGCCTTCGTAAATGCGGCATCTGGCCGAGCCGGGATCGAGGAACGGACATGAGCCGTCGGCAGGCATGTCGAAGGATTTCCGGCCCGCCGCGCGCCACGCTTTGGCGGCGACGACCGCCTCGCCCTTGGTGAGGTAGGGCGTGTGGCCGGCGAGGCGGAAGCGGCAGCAATCGGCGATGCCGGTGCAGTGGCGCTCGATCGGTCTGCTACGCCACTCGTCGTAGATGGCGCGCACCTCGCGGAGGGCGGCTTCGAGGTCGGGATTGCGTTTCACGGGGTGGATCCAGTGCCGCAGGCCTCACGGCTTGCCCCGACGACGGTCCGCGGCGGTTTGCTCAAGGTAATCGATCTGGATCTTTGCCTGGTCGATCTGGTGCTCGAGTCCGCGGATTTCCTGATCCAGCTTCTCGGCCTTGCGACGCAGGTAGTCGGCCTTTCGGGACGGAATGCTTCGGTATTCGTCGTAATAAATGCGGACCGTGCCGGCGGCGCGGCTGTTACTTTCACGGATCTCCGCCTGTTTTTCGGCGATCTCCGACTCGGCGTTGCGGATCCCGGCTTCGAGCTGTTGGATCCGGATGAGCTCCTGCTCATTGAGGCCGTCGCGGCTGCCCGGGATAACGAGGGCGGGCCGCGGCTCCTTGCCGGGAACGGAGCGGGGGCGTTGCGCGCCGTGTCGGGCGGCCGTCTCGATCTTCCGAAGCTTCTGTTCCTTGGCGATCATGGCGGCGCGGCGGGCTGCTTCGGCCTCTTGTTCCGCCTCGCGCTGGCGTTGGGCGAGGGCCGCGGCGGGATCGTATTCGAACTTCTTCGCCAGCGTCCGGGGCAGGCTGCGGAAGGGAATCCGCGCGGTGCCGGCGGAATGCATGATCTTCACACCAATGTCGTCCGCTGAAAGAATGGTGACGTCTTCGTAGACCTTGCCTCCCTTCACTTCGAGTTCATCGAGCTTCATCGGCAGCTCGACGGCAAGTGAGGTGATCGGCAACAGGCCGGCGATGAGGAGGAGGAAGGTTTTCATCGGCTCGAAAGCCTAGCCACCCGTCAGGGTCACGGTCAAGGCAGGGTCAGGAGTCGCCGGAGCCGATGCACCGGCGGCTTCGAAAGCCTCCACCCGTATGGTCAGAAACGTGATAAAACGTTGATGATTTCCGATATGTCGAGGTGCTCCTGCTCGAAGCGGCCCTTGGTGCCACGGGATTTCATCTCGTGGAGCAGTGGATGGAGGTCGGCAAGCGTGGTGCCGGCCAGGAGGCGGTCGAGCGTGCGTCGTTCGGCGGCGGTGAAGGGCTCGCCTCCCTGAGTGGGCGACATGAGGAAGGGCTGGAAATGGCGACCGGTACGCTCGCGTAGGTCGCGCAGGATGTCGAAGCCGGCGGGGTCGGTATCGCCGAAATGATGACATGACAGATCGGCTGGGAGTTTTTCCAACAGCAATCGCGTGGCGGATCCGGGGAAGCTGGTGTGGATGAGCAGCACGCCGGGATTCCGGCGGGCGAGTTCGAGGAAGACGCTTTCGTTTTCGACGGTGAGAAGGGCGCGGCTGCGGACTTCGGGGATGGCGCGATCGAGGTCGATGGCGGAGAGGGAAACCGGGCCGGCCAGTGGGGTGAGGTCGAGCGAGGCACCGGAGAAATGGAGCACCAGCGGCCCGTGGACGGTGACCGAGCGCGGGACATCGAGGATGCCGTAGGTTTCGAGTGTGGTGTCCTCCCGAGTGGTGAGGGCGCGCAAGGCGGCCTCCAGGCGGGGCCGGAGGGATTCGAGGGCTTTCGAGTCGCCGGTGAGGCGGACGCTGGCGTAGCGGATGAGGCTTTCGTGCGGCCAGTTGAGGACCCCGTGAAGGGCGTCGAGCAGCCGCTGGTTGGCGTCCGGATCCTCGCGGGCGAAAGGGTGGACGGACGCCCCGGAAAGAGCGGCTGCGGCGAGGGAGTCGAGCCAGTTTTTCCAAGCCTCGGGATCGGGCACCGCAAGCTGGCGGGCCTTGAGGAAGACGTCCGCGAGTTGCTGGCGGGCGGCTGCTGGCGAACGGAGGCCGAGCATTTCGAAGAGCCAGGTTTCGCCGGTCGCGGCAGAGAGTCGGACGCGCTGGGGAAGGCCGGAGCGTGGGTGGCGGTCGATGCGTAGTGCTCCGTTGGAAGTGGCCTCGGCGGTGGCAAGATCGCGCTCGGCCAGCTCGCGGGCATCGCCATCATCCAGTCCGGCTCGGCGGAGGAGCCTTTCGTAATCGATGGTGAAATCTCTTTCCGCCCCCGTGCGACCGGCGGCGGAAGCGCGGTAGATTTCGGCGAGGGCTTGGAGAGCGGTTTTCATCACCACGACGATCATGCCACGGCTCAGGTGGCGGCGGCTTCGGCGATCCACTTCTGGCCTTCGGGAGAGTCGCGGTAGAGGACGACGGGGACGTTTCTTACGCCAACCCTCGTACCCCGACGCTCTTCCTTCCGGGAGATGACGATGAGCTCGTCGCACTGGCTGAAGGCGTAGGGGATGTTGCCGCTGGACATGGAGAACATGCCCTGGAGATCGAGTTCGGACATGGCCTCGATGCAGTTCTGGATGCGCTCGCCGGAGAGTTTGGAGAAGGCCTCGTCGATCGGCACGAGGGCCAGCGAGGGCTCCTTGCGGCGGCTTTCGTGGCGGTTGTAGGCGTGGAGGTAGCTGGCGAGGATGGCGACGAAATACGGGCTCTGGTTCTCGCCGCCGCTCATCTTGCCGCTCTGCTTGTCGACGCTGATCGAGCGGCCGTCGGGATCGCGGATGTCGGTGACGGTGAGGTCGTAGTCGAAATACTGGCGGTAATCCAAAAGCCGTGCGGCTTCGGGGCTGTTGGCGTTCTGGACGAGGAGGGTGAGGAAACTTTTAAGGGCGTCCTGCAGCTCGCCGCTCATGCTGGCGAAGAACAGCTCGTCCTCGTGGTGGAGGGCGTTGAGGTCGATGAGATCGCGGTAGATCTTGAAGTCGGGATTCGGGCGGCGCTCGATCTTGTAGCGGTCGTGGCCGATGGGCTTCTTGAGCTGGTGGTTGAGGAGCGAGATGATGTTCTCGACGTTCTTCAGGGCCTGCTGCATGCGGGTGAGGACCTGGGTGCGGAAAAGCATCTCCCACTGCTTCTTGGCGATGGTGGACTTCTTCTCGTACTCGGGGATGTTCGCGCCCTCGATCTGGGCGAGTCGGGCTTCGTAGGGAGCGGCGTCGGTGCCGTCCTCGGGGAGGTCGTCGAACTTCGGAGCAAAGGTTTTCTTGAAGTCGAGCATGGCGACCTTCAGCTCGCCGGTGGCGTCCTTGGCGGCGAGTTCGGCGGCGACGGCGGCTTTGGCGAACTCCTTGGCGAGGACGTCGGACGCGGGGGTGTATTCGGCGGCTTCCTGTTTCCAGGAAAGGTAGCGTTCGTGGTGCTGGTGGATGTCGATGCGGAGCTTCGCCTTGGAAAATTCGTCCTCGCGACGGCTGGCGGTTTCCATGAGCGAGTCGAGGAGCTTCTCGGTGTCCTGGATTTCGCGGACGCGGCCCTTGCGGAGGATGGAAGTACGCTCGGCATCGTAGGACGTGAGCTGCTCGGCGAGGACCTCGATGTCATCGCGCAGACGGTCGAACTCGTCGGTGGCGATGGCCTGGAGCTGGTCCATGAGTTCCTCGTGCTGTTCCTGCTTTTTCGGCAGGTCCTCGATGCGGATGAGTTCCTTGATGACGTCCTCGTGCTCGGGGATGGCGGCGGCGCGTTCGCGGATGAGGCGCTCGACCTCCATCTCGATGGGTTCGAGCCGGCGGATGGAGGCATCGATCTCGCCGAGGCGCTGGCGTTTGATTTCGAGCTGCCGCTTGAGTCCTTCCTGGCCGATGAAGGGGGTGCCGTTGTACGGTGCGGGCCGTACCAAGGTGCCGCGGCGTTTGTGGAGACCGTCGGGGGCGACGGCGGAGGGGTGGCGGTCGAGCTGGGTGGCATCGGCGACGCGGACGAGATCGCCGAAGAGCGAATCGATGCAGGCGCGGGCGTCGTCGTCGGTGGTGGAAAGAAGCTCGGCGAGGGTGCCTTTTTTTGCCCCGGGCTTGGAGGAGTGGATGGCTTTGAGCTCGATGAGCCGCTGCGGCCCGGCGTGGACGAGGTCGGCGGCGGGGAGCTGGCGGAGAATGTTGCTGGCTTCCTCGTAGTGGTTCGGCGCGACGAGGACGGCGAATTTTTCCTCGAAAACGACCTCGGCGGCGGCGCGCCAGTTTTCATCGGTGACCTCGCAGATTTCGCGCAGGGCGCGGGGCGGGGTGTCGTTGGGGAGGAGGGGGAGCTGGGATTTCAGCGCGGCAAGGAGCGGCTGGGGGCCGGGGGAAACGCCGCGCTGGAGGAGATCGATCTGGGCCTGGAGGTCGGATTTTTCCGACCGCAGCCGCCGGAGTTCCTCGCGGTCGGGCTCGAAGCGGGAGCGGATGGTCTTGACGGTCTCGTTCGCAGCCTCGGCGAGGAGGGAAAGGGACGAGGCGGTTTGCTCGCGCTCGCAGGAGTCGAGGAACTCGATGGCGTGCTTGAGTTTGGTGGTATCGACGACGGGATCGAGCGGGGCCTTGTGGACCTGCTCCATCCAGCCGCGGGCGGACTTGATGCGCTTGCCGAGGCCGCCGTCGAGGCGGGTGGCGCGGTCGCGGAGTTGCTCGATCTCGGCTTCGAGCTTGGCGATGTCGTCGGCGAGTTTTTTGTAAAGCCGGCCTTCGGAGGACTCGTTGAGGAGGGCGACGAGCGACTCGCGTTTGCGCTGGGTGGATTCGGTGAGGTCGGCGAGTTCGTTGAGGCGGGCTTCGTCGGCCTGGTTGTCGGTCTTGAGCTGGTCGAGACGGGTGCGGGTGCGCTCGGCTTCGCCGGCGGCATGGGTGTGGGCGAATTCGGCGGCGAGGTAGGTGGCGACGGCGTGGTCTCGCTCGGACTCCCGAAGGGTGGTGGCGAGGTCGCGGATGCGGGTGAGGCGTTCGAGCTGGGCTTTGAGACTGGCGAGTTCGCGTTCGTAGGATTGGAAATCGCGGAAGGAGGAGACGACGTCTTCGACCGGCACGGCTTCGGCGGGGAGGACGAACTGGCGGCAGAAGTCGTCGAAGGACTTGAGGTTGGTGAAGGACATCGCGCTGGGAAGCAGGCGCTGGAGGACGTCCTTGTTGAAGTTGAGGTGGCTGGGGTTGGCCATGTCCCGCAGGTATTCGCGGCCGGAGGAGAAGAGGCGGCCGCCGTGGGATTCGATGGTGCGCTTGAAGGCACCGAGCGGGCTGGGCCGGGGTTTGCCGTCCTCGGATTCGGTGAGGAAATCGGATTTCTGCAGGGAAGCGGGGCAGTAGAAGGGCGTGGTGGAGCCGTCGTTTTCCGCGGCGGAGCGGAATTCGAAGCGCAGACCCCAGGTTTCCACGCGCTTGTCATCGGGCCAGGTGAACTCGGCTGCGATGTAGGTGGTGACGCCTTTGTCGTGGAAGTACTGGGCGACGCCATTCTCCTCGCGTTTGGTGTCGAGGAGGCAGTAGCCCTTGATGGTGCGGTCGCTTTTGCTGCCGGTAGCGGAGCGGTTGAAGTGGTGGTGGGCGCGCTCGGGACCGACGAGGATGAGCATGAGCAGGTCCATGAGGATGGACTTGCCGGAGCCGGTGACGCCGGCGAGGACGAGATTGCCGCGGACCGGGAGGGAGTCGCGGTAGCCGTACCAGTTGAGGGCGTGGAGTTGGGTGAGGCGGATGGCTCGGCTCATGAAGCTAGGGGCGGGAAAGGCTGCCGGGGGTTTTGGACCGGGATGGATAAGATGGAGGGGATGTTTTTTTAATCCTGCTCCTCGGTGGCGTCGGCTTCGTCCTCGAGATCGGTGGGATCGGGGCGGAATTGGGCGGCGGTTTCCTGCCAGGCGGCGAGTTCGCGGAAGGGGATGACGCGGCGGATGGCGGGGAGGACTTCGATGCCGGTTTCTTCAAAGGGCTCGGCGGCGGTGAGCCGGATGAGGTTGAGACGGGCGGCCTGGCGGAGGATGTCGCGGAGGCGGCCCTTGGGGACGAGGCCGGCGTCGGGGAGGAGTTGATCGCGGAGGAGGTCGGTGAGTTCGGCGACGGAGAGGAAGGCCTGGTCGGCGCCTTCGTCGCGCCAGCGGACGTCGCCGGCATACCAGAGGGCGAGCCAGACAAGGGTGGCATCCTGGGTGAGGCGCAGGCGCAGGGCGGCGGTGCTGGGGGTGGCCTGAATGAGGCGCTCCTCGTGGTGAACGGCGACGTCGAGGCCGCTGAGGGCGGCGATTTCGCGCAGCCAGTCATCGTGCTGGCGGGCCCAGTGGTAGAGGGCGGAGCGGGACGTTTCGAGGCCGTTGATGGAGCCGCTGGAAAGGAGTTCCTGAAGCGCTTCGGAGAGGCGGTCGCGATCGGTCTCGGAGAGCGGAAGCAGGGTGGGCGCGGGCTCGGTGATGAAGGCGCTGGGTTCTTCGGGCGGCATGAGGAAAGCGGAAAGTGGAAAGGAGAAAGGAAAAAGGGTGAGGGCATGGCGGATGGAATCCGCCGCCACGGTTATTTTTTGATGAGGGCGAAGCGTTCGACGCGGAGGTTTTCGAGGGTGTCGAGCTCGGGCGGGGTGTCGAGGTCGTCGTTGAGGCGCTGGGGGTCGAGTCGGTAGCGGGCGTCGGGGGCTTCGGCGTGGAGGAGGACGGCGATGAGATCGGCGGGGGAAATGCCGGCCTGCTGGGCGAGTTGGTGGCTGTCGATGCTGTCGCCTTTTCCGCCGGGAAGGGCGTGGATGAAGCGGTTGGCGCGGGCGACGGAAAGGGATTCGCGGAGGGTGCGCTGCATGTCGTGGAGGCCGGAGTCGCGGTCGGTGTCGGAGACGGCGTCGTCGAAGGCATCCTGTTCGAGCGGCGGGCGGCGGTGGGGGGGCGAGTAGAGGGAATCGAGGCCGGCGGGGAGCTTCACCGCGGGCAGGAGCAGGTCGGGAAGCTCAGGAAGCGAGGCGTTGTTGCGTTGGAGCCGGCGGCCGGCGAGGAGGCGGTTGGCGGTTTCGAAGACGGTCTTGATCTCGGTGCGACGCTCGCCGGTGACGTCCTGGAGGTAGCGGAAACGGGCGAGCGAGCGGCGGGTGAAATCGGCGGTGCGGCGGTCGATCTCATCGGCCATCGGGAGGACGCGCTCAAGGAGGTCGATGAGTTCCTCCAGCTCGGAGGCCACGCGAGCCCGGGCGGCCGCAGGGGAGAGGTCCGGCTGGCGGCGGAGGACCTCGGTCTGCATGTCGGCGAGGGTGGCGGGGTCGTCGGCGAGACGCTCGGTGATGCGGCGGACGGCGTCGGGCAGGCGCATGGGAAGACGGGCGCGGACGAGGGCGGCGTAGCAGGAGTGGGAGATTTTCTCCGAATAGTCGTCGAAAACCACGGCGAGGTTGCCGCGGAGAGTTTCTTCTTCGAGCTGCTTGCGGGTGAAGCGCTGCACGGATTTCTGCATCGAGCGGAGCTCGTTGATGCCTTCGCGGACGTTGGAGAGGCAGTTTTCGACGGTCTGCCAGGGCTGCTCGGCGAGCGTGGTCTCATCGGCGAGCATGGCGCAGGCACCGGTGAGTTTGTCGGTGAAGACGGCGGCATCGGGCCAGGCGATCTTGCGCAGGGCGGCGATGAGGGTGGAGCCGTGGGCGTCGAAGTGGATCATGCGCCGCCAGTCGCGGCGCGGGGGTTCTTCGAGCCAGTGGGTCTTGAGGAGGTGGTCGAGGAGCAGGCGCGATCGTTCCCGGAGATCGGAGGAAGCGGCGGCGGGGTCGGTTTCCGCGGCTTCGTCGGGCTCGAATTCGAAGCTGGGGTGGCGTTCGAGGGTGTCGGCGATGAGCCCGAGGGCCGCCTCGCGTGGAATGCCATCGGGGTGGTCGGCCGTGGCCTGCTCGAGCGCGTCGAGCACGTCGGCGTAGAACGGCGCGTTCTTTCCCGAGAGGACGCGGAAAAACGCGCTGCCGCGCGTCTCCCGGAAGAGGGCGGAGGAGAGGCGTTCGTCGGTCATGCGCGGCGGCAGGAAACCACTCTGCGGGCGGGTGGGCCAGCCGTTAGCGCGGGATTTCCCGTTGCACGGGGTCCGGAGCCGTCGGCACCTTGGGCGGATGTATCCCCCTGTTTGGGTTCCGCGAATCCCCCCAGATCCTCAAGCGGAACCGCGCGCCCAAGGGCCGACGGCAAATGTTCCGAAGTCGAGGAGGCGGGGTGGAGGCGGTGCCTGCTCTCGTCTCGTCGGCTCCGAAGCGACCACGGGGGTCACACCAGACGCCGGAACCATGACATGGAGAGGGTCCGGCGTCTGTCGGGAAGCCACCTGATTCGCTTGTAGGGAAATTACCTGACACGCCGGGGGGCGGCGCGTCACCGTCCGCCGACCCAGTTGACCGAATTCACCAGCAGCTGCTGGAAGTGAGGGTTATCGTGGGCTTCGGCGGCGTGGCCGAGGGTGATGCAGACGATCTTTGCTTTCTTGTCCTTCACGATCCACACGCTCGGGATGTCGTCCTCGGTCTGGTCGGCCTCGTTCTCACAGCAGACCTTGACCTTCGCCTTGCGGTCGAGTTCGAAGCGGTAGTTCTCGTCGGTGATCTTGAATTTCCGGGGCAGCTCGTCGGTGATCGGGTTCTTGCCGCCCTTCACCGTGACCTCGAATTCGCCGTAGCCGTGGCTCGGCGTGCGACCGCCGATGAAGCGATCGTTGTAGCCTTCCCATGGGTGCGACCAGGTGGCGGCGTGCAGGAACACGAGGCCCTTGCCGGCATCGGCGAAATCGTGGAGCGCCTTTTGCCACTCCTTGCCGCCCCACTGCTCATGATTGCCGCTGAAGACGAGAACGTCGGCTTCTTTGATGAGGTCCAGGGCTTCCTGAAGGTTGGGCGTGGCGGCGACGTCGATCTTGTCGGCGGCTTCCAGCGTTCTGGAATCGGTGCCGAGGAAAAACTTCGGGAAATCGTGGGACGAGCCGGAGCCGACGAGCAAGACCTTGAGGGTTCCGGAGGCGGCGACCTTTTCGAAGGTCTGGCCCATGGGTTCGGTGGTGTCGGGTGGCAGATCGGCCATGGCGGAGGAGGCGAGGGCGAGCGGAAGGAGCAGGCGGAGGATCATGGGTGGATTGGGATCGGTTTTTCGTATGAACGCACGTTGGGCGGACGTTTTCTTACCCGCAGCCGGTTGGCCACCTTTCATTCATGGTGGCCGGAGGCGTGGGGAAAGATGACTCACGCGATCGTTTGCAATTTCCCCGGATCTCCTGACACTCCCTCGGCCATGAAACGATTCCTTCTCTCGCTCGTCCTGCTTTTCGCCCCGCTGATGGCGGCCGAAAAGGGAGGCTTTCTTTTCACCACCTTCAAAGGCGAGCAAAGTCCGATGACCGAGCAGATCTACTTCGGTCTCAGTCGCGACGGCCGGGACTGGAAAGCGCTGAACGGCGGCGAGCCGGTGCTCGTGAGCGAACTCGGCGAGAAGGGCGTCCGTGACCCGTACATCCTCCGCTCCCACGACGGCAAGAAGACCTGGGTGATCGCCACCGACCTTTCGATCCACCTGACCCATCACAACTGGGGCCGCGCGGTGACGGAGGGCAGCAAGTGCATCGTCGTCTGGGAAACCGAGGATCTCGTGAACTGGAGCGAGCCGTGGCTGGTGAAAGTGGCACCGGACGACGCCGGCTGCACCTGGGCGCCGGAGGCGATCTACGATGAAAAGGAGAAGGACTACCTTGTGTTCTGGGCCTCGAAGACCGAACGCGACGATTTCAAGAAGCACCGCATCTGGGCGGCGCGGACGAAGGATTTCAAGGAGTTCGGGGAGCCCTTCATCTACATCGAGGAGCGGCGCGACATCATCGATACCGACATCGTCTTCGAAAACGGCACCTATTACCGTTTTTCGAAGGACGAGACCACCAAGGCCATCACCATGGAACACTGCGACGAGCTGATGGGCCGGTGGAAGAACGTGAGCGGCTTCTCGCTCAAGCGGCTCGAAGGTTACGAAGGCCCCGCCTGCTTCCAGCTTGAGGACGCCGCGCCTGGGAAACCCGGCAAATGGTGCCTGCTGCTCGACTTCTACAGCAAGGGCCAAGGCTATCAGCCGTACGTCACGGAGAACCTCGCCAAGGGCAAGTTCGAGAAGGCGGACGATATCAAATTCCCCTTCAAATTCCGCCACGGCTCGGTGCTCCCCGTGACCGAGGAGGAGTATCAACGCCTGGCCGGTAAATACGGCCTCTGATTTCGCCAACCCCATCCAAACCCATGAAACCCAGGTACTGCATCGCCGCCGTTGCGATGGCCGCGGTCGCTTCGGCCGCCGTCGAAATCGAGGTGGACGTCTCCAAGCCCACCGTCGAACTATCGCCGCACCTCTACGGCTTGTTTTTCGAGGATATCAACTGGGGTGCCGACGGCGGCCTCTATGCCGAACTCGTCCAGAACCGCTCGTTCGAGTATTTTCCCGTCGCGGAGAACGATCCGCTCGGCAAGGAGATGGTCCCGCTCTTCGCCTGGGAGAAAATCGGTGGTGAGGAGGTGGAACTGAGCGTCGAGGAAACCGACCCGCTCAACTGGAACAACAAGCACTACGCCAAGCTCACCACCGCGACCACCGCCAAGGTCGGCGTGGCCAACACGGGCTTTGATGGCATTCCGCTCAGCGAGGGTGCCGGCTATGATGTCTCGCTCCATGTCCGCGCCGCCGGTTGGTCCGGCAACGGAGCCATCACCGCAACGCTGGTCGCGGGCGACGGCAGCGAGTGCGGCTCGGTGATGCTCGGCGAGGCGACCGACGATTGGTCGAAACTCGAGGGCGAAATCACCTCCTCGAAAACCACCGACAACGCCCGGCTGGTGGTGACGACCCAGGGCTCCGGCCAGCTCGATCTGGACATGATCTCGCTCTTCCCGAAGGACACCTACAACAACCGGAAGAACGGCCTGCGCAAGGATCTGGTGCAGGCACTGGTCGACATGAATCCGAAGTTCCTTCGTTTCCCCGGTGGCTGCATCGCCCACGGCTGCGGCCTCGATAACGCCTATCGCTGGAAGGATACCGTGGGCGACGTCGCCGAGCGCAAGCCGAACTGGAACCGCTGGGGCTACCATCAGACCTACGGCCTTGGCTATTTCGAGTATTTCCTGCTCTGCGAAGATCTTGGCGCGGCGCCTCTGCCGGTCGTGCCGGTCGGGGTGTCCTGCGGCTTCACCGCGCCCTATGAGGCGGTGGACATGGAGAACCTGCGGGAGTGGATCGACGACGCCCTCGATCTCATCGAGTTCGCCAACGGCCCCGCCGACAGCGAGTGGGGCAAGGTCCGCGCGGAGATGGGGCACCCCGAACCCTTCGGCTTGAAGTATATCTGCCTCGGCAATGAAGAGCACGACCGCCGCGAATTCCGCGAGCGCTTCCCTCATTTCGTGAAAGCCGTCAGGGAGGCCCATCCGGACATCAAAATCATCGGCAACTCCGGGCTGAGCCCCAACATCCCGCTCTACGATCAGATGACCGAGCTGGATGTCTACAGCTCCGACGAGCACTACTATGAAGATCCGAGCTGGTTCATCGCCAACTCGGACCGCTTTGACGACTTCGACCGCAGCAAGCCGAAGATCTTCGTCGGCGAATACGCCTCGCGCGATAAGAAGCAGTTCAACGCCGTCGCCGAGGCTGCCTACCTGACCGGGATCGAGCGGAATGGCGATATGGTCGACATGACCTGCTACGCACCGCTCTTCGGCCGCCTCGGGCACTGCCAGTGGAATCCGGATTTGATCTACTTCAACCATCGTGAAGTGGTGAAAACTCCGAGTTATCACGTCCAGCAGATGTTCGCCACGAACAAGGGGGATGTGTATCTGGAGAACTCGTTCAAAATCTCCGAAAACCCATCCCAGCCGACCGTGTCCGGAACGGTCGGTGTCGGCTCGTGGGGCACCACCGTCGAGTTCGAGCAGATCCAGGTCAACGGACGCGAACTCGATCCGGCGGAGTGGAAGATCGAGGGCGGCGACTATGCGTCGAAAGGAGACCTGTTCGTCCAACGGGACGCCACAGCCCAACCTGCCATGGCCACGAGTTCCGCGAGCTTTTCCGGCGATGAGGTCACCCTGACCCTGCGGGCTCGGAAGACCGGCGGAGCGGAGGGTTTCGTCATCGCCTTCGGCGGTAGTGATAAGAACAGCTACTGGTTCAATGCCGGCGGTTGGCGCAACCAGCGCCACGGTCTGCAATACGGGACCGGCGACACCCGTTCGATTCTTGAGGAAACCGCTGGCTCCATCGAGGAAGGACGCTGGTATGATGTGAAAATCGAGCTCACGCCCGGTCGCATCACCTGCTCGCTGGATGGCAAGGTGGTGCTCGACCACAAGATTGGCGGCCCGCAAATCCGCGTTGCCAGTGCCCTCGACAAGTCCACCGGCGAGGCGATTCTCAAGCTTGTCAACGTCTCCGACACCGAGCTGCCGGCGACGGTTCGCCTCAAGGGCACCGGATCGGTGGCTGCCACGGGAACCGCGATCGTCTTGGCCGGCGATGCCGATGCTGAAAATACGGTGGAAAATCCCAATCATGTGGCCCCGCAGACCAAGCAGATCGCCACCGGAACGGAATTCAGCTGCACGCTTCCCCCGACCTCGGTTCAGATGATCCGGGTGAAGGTGGATTGATCCTCTTCGGGCCGACCGATGGCCGCCAAACCTCAATCTCTTCTGACATGATCCAAACCCTCCTCGCCCTTCTGCTGACCCTGCACGTCGCTTTCGCCGCCAGCTGGACGAATCCTCTGATCGAACAGCGCGCCGATCCCTGCATCCTCAAACATGACGACGGATATTACTACTTCACCGCCACTGCTCCCGAGTACGACCGGATCGTGTTGCGGCGGGCCAAGACGCTCGATGGCCTGACCGGCGCCGACGAGAAGGTCGTGTGGAAACGGCACGAAAAGGGTCCCATGAGCTGGCACATCTGGGCTCCCGAGCTGCATCGGGTCGATGGTAAATGGTACATTCACTTCGCTGCCGGCCAGGCTGAAGACGTGTGGAAGATCCGCATGTGGGTGCTGGAAAACGATGCCGCCAATCCCCTCGAGGGCGAATGGAAGGAAAAGGGCGAAATCAAGACGAAGTGGGATTCGTTTTCCCTGGATGCGACCACCTTCGAGCATGGAGGGAAGCGCTATCTCTGCTGGGCGCAGCACGACCCCGATTTCGACGGGAACACCGACCTCTACATCGCGGAGATGACCAACCCGTGGACCATCAAGCAACCGCAGGTACGGATCACCCGCCCCGAGTACACTTGGGAGACCATCGGTCACAAAGTGAACGAAGGTCCGGCCTTCCTTCATCGGAATGGCAAGGTGTTCATCAGCTACTCCGCCAGCGCCACCGATCACAATTACTGCCTCGGGCTCCTGTGGGCGGATGAAAAGGCGGACCTGCTTCGGGCGGAATCGTGGCACAAGTCGCCGACTCCCGTGTTTGTCAGCAGCCCGCCGAACGGCCAATGGGGCCCGGGGCACAACCAGTTCACCGTGGCCGAAGACGGCAAGACCGACCTGCTCGTCTATCACGCCCGCCAGTATCGCGATATCCAGGGTGAGCCCCTGAGAAATCCCGACCGCCACACCCGCGTTCAGGTGCTGAACTGGCGCGCCGATGGATTTCCCGATTTCGGCGAACCGGTGAAGGACGGTCCGGTGGAACTGGACTAGCCGGTCCCGCCGGCGGGAAGCCCCTGCCGTTGCAGGCCGCAACGCTTTCTTGCATCTTGTGGCTTGAAGGGTCGCGGCGGCGCGGCGCGGGTTGTCGCACGGAAGGACGCCCATTCCTTGATTTTGCGACACCAGGCGGGTTGGGAGCGACCACGGAAGGGGACGGTGGTGTCGTTGGTACGGAGATCGCAAAGGGGACGTCGCTATGAAAACCACAACCGTCTTTACCGCCCTCGCCCTCTGCACTCCTGCCCTGATGGCCGGAGAGGTGGAATACACCCAGCCCACCATGCAGACGAACTATGCCCCAGCCGGACACGTCGGTTGGTTCCTGGGTGGCGGAGCGGATTACCTCCTCGACTCTGAAGAGCCGTTCTACAACGCCCACCTCGGCTACGACTTCGGAGCCGGCCATTCGCTGTTCCTCGAATCCGGCTGGGTGGGTGAGGAAGACGATCTCTTCTTCCCGTTTCCCGCCAGCGTGGACATCGACATCGTGCCGATCACGCTGAACTACAAGTATGAGTGGCTGATCACCGACCGCTTCGGCTTCTACGCCGGGGTCGGTGCGGGTGGTGCCAACGTCGATATCGCCGGACCCCTCGGGGGCGATGACAGCTGGACCTTCACGGCCCAGGCCCTTGCGGGAGTGGTTTATGAGGTGAGCCCCAGCTTTGAACTCTACGCCGGTGCCCGCTACGCTTGGCTTGATGACGTGAGCGTTCGCGGAGCGACCTACGACGATTTGGATGATATCGGTATCGGTGCCGGCCTCCGGTTCAACTTCTGAAAAACCCCACAGGCATCGCCCTGCGCGGCACTTCGTTGCGAGGGCGGTGGGCGGCAGGCCGCTGGCGGAAGCGCCAGCGGCCTGCTTGTCGGGCTCAGTCGTCATAGGTGGTGGTCGTCTCTTGTTCGGTCACCGTTCCCACGCCGGGCACATAGGTGCTTTCGGTCGTGGTGGTGCGGGTGGTGGTTGCGCAGCTGGCGACGAAGGCGAAACCGAGGATGGCGAGGATCTGGATCACAGTTTTCATGGTTCTGGAGTTCGGATTGATGGAGGCCGGGACGGGCCAGGCGGGCCCTGCCGCGGCAGCGACCTCCCAGCTCGATGCGTTCCCATGAGCGCGAGGTTCCGCCCAGAACCTCTGATCCTTTGGAAAGCCCGGAAGAGCCGGTGTCCGATCCGCGGATTCCCGTGGCGGTCCCCTCCGTGGACAGGTGGTGATTTGCATGGCTGGCGGGGGATTTTCGGCAGATCGCAACAGGACCCGGCTGGCGGGGCTGGCGAGGTGCGCCGGAGGGCTGTATCGCGTGCTCGAACGGTGCCTTGGAATCGCGCCAGACTGGCTCCACAGAGGTGACTCATGCCGCGGCGGGCGGGGTCCGCCTTTGCAGGTGTTCTCGCCGACAGACTTGAAGTTCCGCTGTAGGAGGAAGCGGTTTTTGGTTCCGTAAATCGTGTCCTGCGTGTTGTCGCCCAAGGTGTTACAATCGGGTTCTATTGGCTTATGGAAGGGAGATTGTTTGTAAGGGTTAAGCTATGGTGCCGAAGAAAGGTAGCAATCCGCGGTATTTATCATTGATCTATTAGTTAGCTTGCATTGGTTTCCCTTGCCCCCCGTCCTCCGTTCCTTGTTGGCTCCCTATGTCCCCGTCTACTCGAGAGAAATTGAAGTCCACGCGATCCCGTTGTCCGGTATGTCATCAGGACTGCCCGGCGGAGGTGTGGAAAACGGGCTCGGATCGGGGTGAGGTCTGGCTTTCCAGGACATGTTCGGAGCATGGGGTTCACGAAGCTTGTATCGCCTCGGATGCACGATTCTACTGGCTCGCCAAGGGTCCTCGGGAGAGCGCTGATGAAGAAGGCTGCGCGTGTGCCTCGTCTCCCGAGGGGCAGGATGGCTGCCTCGGCAGGAATGCCGGGCAGGCGGGAACGCCGGAGAATTTGTCGACCTGCCTCGCGTTGATCGAGATCGTGGATTCGTGCAATCTCCAGTGCCCCACCTGCTTCAGTGATGCGCCACCCGGCGGGTTCGGGTCGCGGTTGAAATCCCACGCCTTGCCCCAGCTGAAATCGAGGATCAACGGCGTGTTGGAGCGCAAGGGGCGGATCGAGATCCTCCAGCTTTCCGGCGGCGAGCCGAGTCTGCACCCGGAGTTGATGGAATTGCTGGATTGGGTTCACGAGGAGCCGCGGATCGACTACTGCCTTCTGAACACCAACGGCCTGCGGCTCGCCCGCGAAGAGGCGTTTGCCGCGGAGCTGGGCGAGCGGGCGCGGCGTGGCGGCTTCCAACTCTATCTTCAGTACGACGGTCCACAGGAGGAAGGGCAGCGAGAACTGCGCGGGCTGGATCTGCGGGAGCTGAAACACAACGTGATGGAGCGTTGCGAGCGGGAGAGGATTCCTTTCACTCTGGCGATGACGGTCTGTGTGCAGAACCTGCCGCATCTATGGGAAACCATCGAACTTGGTCTGCGCTTCGACCAGTGCCGGGGAGTGGCGTTCCAACCGATGTTCTCCAGCGGCCGTGGCGGAGCGGATGGGCGGCGGCTCAACGCGGCGGATATCATCCTCGGCTGCATCGATCAATCCGCGGGGAAAGTGAGTGAAAAGGACTTCACGCCCTTGCCATGCGGCGACCCGAATTGCGCGATCATCGGCTATCTGCTGCGCACGCCTGAGGGCATGCGAAGCATTTCCGAGTTCGTCGATTTCGGGGCTCTGCAAGGGTTCCTCCGTGACAAGGTGCGTTACGAACTCGCCGATCTGACGCAGTGCGGCTGCGAGAACAGCGAGCTGGGCAAGCTGCTCCATCGCTTCGAGATGGATGAGCGGAACGCCTTCCGGCTGTTCATCAAGCCATTCATGGACTCGTGGACCTGGGACGAGGATCGGATCGACCGATGCTGTACGCATGTGATAAGACCCGACGGTCAGCTCGATTCGTTTTGCCGCTACTATGGAACCCGACCCACCTGAACCCCCTCCGGAGCCGCCGGCAAACGCGGCGATCGGCTGGCTGCGTTTCATCATCTGGCTGGTTCCCGCCGGGGTGGCGGTCGCGCTGGTGTTTGTGTCCGGCTATCTCGGTCAACGTTTCGGTTTTCCCGGGGCAGGGATGGGGTTGTGGCTCCTGGTCTGGGCTGGAGTAACGTACGCCATCGGGTGGTTCGATGCCCAGTTCTCCAGACGGCGGGCCCGCAATGGCGTCCCGGTGTGGGGCCATGCCGCGACGTTTGTGATGTTGCAGCTTCTCGTGGTACCGGCCGTGGGTGGTTTTCTTCTATTCGGAGTGTGTGTCTTCAGCGGTGCTTTCTGAGCCATGCCTGCGTTCACCGGTTCTCCTGTGTATGCGGCGCTGGTGCTCGGCGGCATCGGACTCGGGGCCGTGTATTGGTTTTTCCAGGCGCGGGATGACGGTCGCATCCCCTTGATTTACCTCGGTGGCTTGGTCGGGGCGTTTGCCGGAGCCAAGCTGGCCTACCTCGGAGCAGAGGGGTGGTTGCACGCCGGGGAGCCTGGGCGTTGGGCGCTGTGGCTTTCGGGCAAATCCATCACCGGCGCGTTGCCCGGAGGCTGGGCGGGGGTGGAGATCACCAAGCGTTTCGTCGGCTACCGCGGCATCACCGGCGATCGCTTCGCGCTGCTCCTGCCGGTTCCCTTGGCTCTGGGGCGGCTCGGATGCCTCGACGCCGGGTGTTGTCGCGGGCTCGACGGCTGGCCGGCGGTGCCGGTGGAGATCGGATTTCAGCTTCTGATGCTGGGCGTTCTGATGCTCCTGCGAGCGCGGCAATGGCTGCCGGGGCAGCATTTCCACTGCTACTTGATCGGCTACGGGCTGTTCCGCTTCGCGCATGAAGCGGTCCGCGCGACGCCCAAGGTAATTTTCGGGATTTCGGGATACCAGTGGATCTCGCTCGCGGTCGTGCTCGCCGCGGCGGTCGCCTTCCGCCGGAGAATGATGAAAAGTCGGATGGCGATAAAATCCGCCCCCACCGCGACGTAGGGGGCGCATGCAAAACATGATGGCGTGGGCTTCCGGCTCATTCGTGATGGCGGCTTCCGTCTTCGGCGGGGAGGTCCAGGGCATTGAAGGCGATCTCCACCAGAAGCGTGCGGCGGAGGTCATGGAGCACCTCGAGGAAAACTACTACAATCGCCGGAGCGACCTTTACTCCGACAAGCCCGGCGGAGAGGGAGCGGCCACGGTTTGGGGTGCGGGGGTGATGTTCTCCGCGCTGGCCGGCGGTGCCCGCCACGACAAGGATCACGAGCGGGGGATGCGGCGCTACTTCAAGGCGCTCGACCGCTACTGGGACACGCAGGTGGAGATCCCCGGCTACGAGCCGCTGCCGACGCAGGGGGGCGGCAATGACAAATACTACGACGACAACGCATGGATGGTGCTGACCTTTCTCGAAGCCTACGACATCACCGGCGAGAAACGCTATCTTGAGCGTGCGGAAGAGTCGCTGGAGTTCGTCCTGAGCGGCTGGGACGAGCAGCTGGGCGGCGGCATCTGGTGGCACGAGGGGCACAAGGATGGCAGCAAAAACACCTGCGCCAACGCGCCCGCCGCGCTGGGTTGCTACCGGCTTTCCCAATACATGGCCGGCGAGCGTCGGGCCGAGCTGATCGAGTGGGGAAACAAAATCGTCGCCTGGACCGTGAAGCAGTTCCAAGGCGATGACCTGTTGTTCGAGGATGCGGTGGTCGTGGCCACCGGCAAGGAGAACAAAGGCAAGCTGACCTACAACACGGCGTTGATGATCCGGAACTTCATCGCGCTCTACGGCCTGACCGGCGAGCGGGCTTACCTTGAGGAAACCCTCCGGACGGCGGACGCCGCGCAGTCGATGATCCAGGGAAACGGTGCTTACCGCGACAAGTGGCGGTGGTCCCACCTGCAGGTCGAGGCGGATATCGAGCTCTACCGGCTCACCGGCACCGAACGTTACCTCAAGCGAGCGGTCGATACCGCGGCGCATCATTACCAGGTCTGGAAGGAGAGCCCGCCCGAGGAGATGATCGACATCGCCTCGCTGGCCCGCGAGCTGTGGCTGCTGGCCGATCTTGAAACGGCCGCGGGACGGGCGTTCTGGGAGCGGGTGGACCGATGGAAACCTGCGGAGGGCGGTTGACCTTGCCGCGTTTTTGCCCCCGCCCTTTGGAGGGGGTGGTGCGGCGCTTCTTGATCGGCCGGGGATCGCGCTCCACGTTGTCCGAGCCCACCGCGGCTCCTTTGATGAAATCCAGTCTGTTTCTTTCCCTGGTCGGAGTGCTTTTTTGCGCGCCAGCTTCCGGCCAGTCGGTCTCTCCGTATTTCCCCGATGACGGGACGGTGGTGCTCTATCACCTTGATGAGGCAGCGGGGGCAATCGGAGTAATGGACGCGGCGGGGAACCTCGACGGCGTGAGTACGTTCGGGGAGACGCCGCTTTCGGTCTTCGACGGCGGCGAGGGCTTTCCGGGTTTCGGCGGAGCCGCCGGCAATGTGGCAGGGGCGGGGATCGGAGTGGATGTGAATGCCGACGGGGTTTTCCGCTACGATGACTCCGGGGCGGCGGACCAGTTCGATACGTTCGGTCGCTTGGGCAGCGCCTTCACGCTGGAAGCGATGATCAAGGTGCCTTCGATCACCTCCGGGTCCCCCCAGCACATCTGGGGCCTCGATGGAGCCTTGAGCCGTGCGTTGCAGTTCCGGATCAACGGCGACGGCGTGCTCAATTTCGACCCGGTGGATGGCGGAGGAGCGGCGGTGACCGCCGACCTCGCCTCGCTGACCGGCACGCATGCCTTCGCGGCCGACGAATGGTTTCACGTGGCCGCCGTCTACGACAACGGCATGGTGAGCCTCTACTGGACCCGCGTGGGTGCCGCCACCGAGGCGAATCTCATCGGCACGGGGGTCACCGCGGTGGCCTTCCAGTCGGACGATTCGCCGCTGGTTCTCGGAAACGAAGGTCGCTCGTTCGGCGGCATGGGCGAGGCGCTGCTGGGGCGGATCGATGAGGCGCGCGTCAGTGGGATCGCGCGGGCGGCGAACGAGTTCATTTTCGACAGCGTGAAGCTCCACAGCGCGAACTCGTATGAAACGGGCAGCACGAATTTTCCGGAAAACACGCGCGACGGTGATCTGAATACCCGTTGGTCGGCTTTCGGCGATGGCGAGTGGATCGCGTACGATCTGGGAAAGGCGCGGGTGGTCACGGCGGTGGACGTCGCCTTTTTATCCGGAGACGTGCGGACCTCATCGTTCGACATCGAGCTTTCCATGGATGGAGTGGCTTGGACGCCCGTGCTGCCCGGCGCGGTGAGCAGCGGCAGCACGCTCGCGGCGGAGACCTTCGTCCTCCCGGCGAATCAGGTGGGGCGTTACGTGCGCTATGTGGGCCACGGGAATTCCGTGAACGGCTGGAACAGTCTCACCGAGCTGGATGTTCAGAGTGCCCCCGTTTCCGATACCGACCAGGACGGGCTGCCGGACGAATGGGAGCAGCAGCTTGTGGCGGCGGACCCGGACGACGCGATCGAGACGATCGCCGACGTGCTGCCGGACGATGATTTCGACAGCGACGGGCAGAGCAATCTGGAGGAATACCGCGCCGGCAGCGACCCGGCGGTGGTGGATGGCGACCGGGATACGGACGGCGACGGCCTGCCCGATCTTTGGGAAATGAACACCCTCGGCAGTCGCGAGCAGAACGCCTTCGACGACGCGGATAGCGACGGCTTCACGAACGTCGCCGAGTACCTGGCGTCCACCGATCCGCTGGATCCAGGCTCGAAGCCGACGTGGAAACCTCCGGCGGTCGGCTTCATGGCCGCCTCGGAAGTGGCCGCCGATGCCTGCATCATGCCGGCGAACGCGACGTACGGCCGCGCGATCAACGGACTCTCGTTCCAGGACCAGATCCTCCACACGTTCAACGGCTACCAATACACCGCCTACTACGACAGCATCGACAGCGTTCAACGGGTGGTGCTGGCACGGCGGACGGTCGATGGTGCGGCGGTGGGCGAGTGGGAACTCCACCCGACCGACTCGGAGTTCACCCGTGGCGACGAGAGTTCGTGGGACGCCCACAACGTCATCGCCTTCGGGATTTGTGAAACCGATGGCTCGCTCCATTTCTCATGGGATCACCACGGCCACACGCTGCGCTACCGGCGGTCGATCGCCGGGCTGTGCACGACGAATACCGCCGCCTGGGGTGATGGCATGCTGCTCGCCGAACAGAACTGGATGACCGCCCCCGGCGAGACCCTCACCGACGTCACCTACCCGCAGTTCGTTTCCACGCCCGCGGGCGGGCTCACCTTTGTCTGGCGAAACGGCAGCTCGGGCAACGGCGACCAGTTCTTTTCCCACTACGTTCCTGGTAGCGAGAACTGGGCTGACCCGGTCCTCTTCATCCAGCGCGGGGGAAACTACAACGGCTCGACCTCCCGCTGCCCTTACATCAACGGCTTCGACTATTCGCCCGACGGGACCATGCACGTCTCGTGGACCTGGCGCGAGGGAGCCGGTTCCTCGAATCACGATATCTGCTACGCCTACTCGGAGGATGCCGGCGTGACCTGGAAAAACACCGCCGGGAGCGTCGTGGCGGACACCGGCACGGGCGGCTTCATCAGCCTTGATTCGCCGGGCATCGCCTTCAAGCCGACGGATCTGAACCAGCTCCTCATCAACCAGCAGACCCAGTGCGTGGACAGCGAAGGCCGGGTTCACGTGATGATGCTCCATCGCCGCGAGGACCCGGGATACGAATATCCGAACGTCACCACCGCCGTGTATTCGACGCTGGCCACGGCCTACTATCATTACGTTTTGGAGCCCGGCACCGGAAAATGGCAGCAGCGCAGGATTCCGCCGGACCTTTATCCCGTCGGGTCCAGGCCTTCAATCGGTCACGATGCCGAGGGCAATGTCTATGCCGCGTTCACCACCTACCCGGCCGGCACCAGCGTGTTTCCCGGCTACACCTCGGGGCAGTTGGCGATCGCAAGTGCCTCGAAAACCTCGCAGTTCACCGATTGGAAGGTGCTCCAGGTGGTCGAGACGTCGAACCAGTTCACCGGAGAACCGTTGATCGATCAGGCCCGCCTGTCCCGCGACCGCGTGTTCAGCGTTTATCTCCAGGAAAGCAGCCCGTCGGACTCTGCGGGAGCCACGCCCCTGCGGGTATTCGAGTTCGCGGTGGACGTCGCGGAACCCCCGCTTCCGGGTTCGGCCGCCATCTCCACGATCGGCGACGACATCCTCGTGACCACATTCGGAGAAAGCGGCTCCAGCTATCAACTCCAGTCGGGAACGGACCTCGTGACCGACTGGCAGAACATCGGCACCAGCTACGCGGGGAATGGCGGACTCATCGCGGCCCCCCATATCGACGGCTGGACGTCGTCGCGGCGGTTCTACCGCTTCGAAGTGACGGTGCCCTGACTCAGCGCTGCTCCACCACCAGGCGGAAGAAGGCGCGGCTGCCGGTGGCGCTGGCACGGACCTCCCAGCCGCCGTCCGATGGCAGCAGCGAAGCGTTTGTCGCCGGAGCCCAGCTGCCGGCCGAAAGATCGGGCGAGGTTTCCATGGCGTAAATGAGATCGTCGCGCAGCGCGGGCAGCTGGATGACCGTGGCAGCCCCGCCATTTTCCGGCGTGATGTTGAAGAAAGGCGGGTTGGACCCGCCCATGGGCGGCGTACCGAGGGCGTATTCGATGAGGTTCGCCACGCCATCGCCGTCGGCATCGTCCGCCGGGCCTGCGAGGTCGGGCGGTAGCGAGGCGTTCTCGGCCCAGCCGGCGAAGGATGCCAAGGTCTCGGGGGTGCCGGGCGAGGCGGTCGCGGCCGTCCAGTTGATGGCGTCGTTCCCGTAAGCGAAGACGTTGATTCGTTCGAGCGTGGAACCGCTCCCGTCGGCGGCCACCGGCCAGGGTTCAACATCGGAAAAATTCACGCGATCCACGCGGACGTATTGGCGGACCAGCAGGTCATCGAGGTCGGAAGGCAGGCCGATCTCCAGGGTTTCGCCGCTGTTGCTGAGGCCGCCGGTAAGCCACTGGAACACCTGGGTGCCGTCGGGCGCTCCATAGGCGGAGTTGAACGCGGCGATGCTCCGCGTCAGAATGATCCGTTCACCGGGCTGCATGGTGACGGGAGTGAGGGAAGGAAAGGTGAACACGACGCCCTGGGTGACGGCCCAGGGCGCGCCGCGGCCGGGGTCGTAGAGCGTCACCGGAGCATCCGAGACATTGAGCAGTTCGAAGAATTCGGCATCCGCGTTGGCCGCGGGGTGGTACATGATTTCACTGATGACGATCGGTCCGACTTTCGGCAGCGGATTGGCCGCGCCGGGAGTCGGGGTTCTCATGGCGACGAAGTTGAAGGTGGAGCTACTGGCTTTGAAGTAGCGCCCGAAGCTCACATCGGGTTCGGCGGCGCCAAAATCCTCGGATTCATGGTATTCGAGCTCAAGTTCCGTGGCCGGACGGTAGAGATGCACCGTCTCGCCCAGCGCGCTGAGGGCGAAAGGATTGATCGCGCCGGGATCGACGCTGACGGAGCCGAAGTGATCCGCCTCGGTGAAAACCCGGTAGCCGCCGGCGGGAATCTCGGTGCCATCGGCGATCCGGTATTTCATGAGGTCGGTCCCACTGTCGCTCAGATACCAGCCGCCCAGGTCGATCGCTTCACTGCCTTGGTTGTGAAGCTCGATCCAGTCGGCACCGGTCGGCGAGGAGGAGAGAACCTCGTTGATCACGATGACGCTCGGCGGCAGGAACGGGTAGTCGAGCGGATCGTAGACGTAGGCCATCCCGATGTCGGTGCGTGAGAGGTCCGGATCGAGGATGTGGAAGGGATCGCCCGCGTCGATGGCAGGAGAAAACAGCTGCAGCGAGAAATCGTAGACGCCGGGGCTCACGAAAAGCGGGTCCGCAAGCAGGTTGCCGACGCCGGCGAGCGGCAGGGTGTCGGACAGCGAGTAGGCGACGGAGAGGGTGGAAAGCGCGTCGACGGTCACCGGTGCCAGCTTGGAGCGGGAGAAAATGCAATTCGTCACGATGCCGGTGCCACCGCCCGCGCCGGGATTCTTTTCGTAGGCGGAGACACCGACATCGTTCCGGGCGAAGGTGTTTTGATCGATGGTGGCCGCGGATCCGGCGTCCTTGATGCCGACGCCGAGGGCGCAGCCTACGATGAGATTCTGGCGCATCACGACCTCGGAACCCTGACCGACGGAGACGCCTTTGTCCGAGTTGTTGTAGATACGGTTTTTCTCGACGAGGAGATTCACGCAGCCCTCGCCGACGTCGATGCCGTCGCTGTTGTCACCGCGGAAATTGTAGATGCGGTTGTCGCGGATGATGCCATCGGTCACGCCGTCATAGTCGATGGCATCGGTATCCACCGAGATGTTTCCGGTGAAGGTGCAACGTTCGGTGTGGGCACTGCCGGTTTTCACGTTGATACCGTCGCCGGTGAAGGTGATGTGGATGCGGCTGTCGAGCAGCGTGGTCGACCCGTGGCGGGCGAAGACCGGCTGCGGACCTTCGATGTCGATGTGATCCAGCACGAGATCCGCATGATATCCCGAAATCGCGGCCTTGAGGTGGAGCGGATCGAGGCGGCTCACACTGGCTCCGCGGATGACGGCGTGGCTGAGGGTGGAAACCGTCGATGTCTCGAAGAAGCCGAGATTGCCCCACCGGGCTCCGTTGCGGGATGTGAAGTGGATCGGGTCGGCCTCGCTGCCAAGCGCCAGCAAGGTGCCGTGGACGAGCATCGAGGAACCGGCGGTGAAGGCGATGGTGACGCCTGGGTCGATGGTGAGGGTGGCTCCGGTTTCCACGACGAGATCGCCGTCCACCACATAGGGCGAGTCCGCTGCGGTGAGCTGCATCGCGCTGGTGATGGCGGGTGGCATCACCGTTTCCGTCCCCGCGGTGAAGTGGGCGGTGAGGGCGAGCGCGCCGGTGAGGTTGAGGGTGCGCACCGCCTCGGTGGAACCATCGCTCCAGGCGCTGAACGTGTAGCCCGGGGCGGCTTCGGCGACGAACTCGACCGGAGTGCCTTGAAAGAGGTTCACACTCGGGTTGTAGGCCGGCAGCATCGGCACGCCGGCAATGCGGATGCTGCCGCCCGCGGCAGGCGAGGCGGCGAAGCTGAGAGCAGCCATCGGGCGGCTGATCCCCAGCTCGGTTTGCAGGCGGCTGATGGCGCTGGACGGGCGGTTGGCGACGAATTCCTTGATCTCTTCGAGTTGGGTCTGGCGGGTGGCGGCGTTGAAGCCGCCCGCCGCATTCCAGCGCGCGATGTGGCGGGCGATTTCCGGCTCCTGCTCGGAGACGAGGGCGTCGAGCCGGTCGTCGAACCGTTGGGGGAAAAACGTGCTGCCGAGGTGCGCGGCGTAGCGCTGGATCAGACGGTCAATGAAGTCCGGGTTGTTCGCGAGGCGATCGAAGAGCGTGTAGTCAGCGAGGAAGTTGTCGATCAGGGAGCCGGAGAGGTTGGCGGTGTCGAAGCCGCGGTCGAAGTCGTTGACGATCCACTGCCACTTCGAGCCATCGGAGTGGCCGCGCCAGAACTCGCGGTTGTGCGACCAGCTGGTGTTCACCGCGAAGTCGGTGGCGATGACGTAATCGATCAGCGAATCGAGGTTCACCTGTTCGGCGATTTGGGCGAAAATCGCCGGGTCGCCGGGATCGTTGGTAGTGACGAAGTCCAGCAGGGCCTGGTAGCGATCCGTCGTTCCGGCATCGGCCGTCAGGCGGGTGATCCCGGCCGAGTCGTGAGCGTACTGGATGAGATCGTATTCTCCTTCGGCGAGGTAGTGTTCCTGGGCGAAGTACGCGGCATCGAAGCGCTTGCGGATGTTGTAGATGCCCCGGAAGTCGCCGTTGAGATAAAGAATGGAGGGACGGTAGCTGTAGAGACCGGCGTCCATCTGGCCGCGGAGGATGGAGGGCATCATCGCATCGCGCAGGAGCGTTTCCTCCCAGTCATCGCCACCGTTGCGGAGGTTGAACTGGCCGATCGCCGCCGAGGGTTCGCCCGGGAACAGTTGGTAGGGCACGGCGTCGTCGCCATACTTGCCGCGGCAGTAGATGTTGAAAGGCTTCTGGGCTTTCTGCCAGATGTTCTCGCCGGCGATACGGACTCCGGCGCTCACGGCGAACGCGGGCGAGCGGTCCTGCTCGAAGAACTCGAGCCTCACCGGAGCCTCGCGGCCTTTGAAGGGATAGGCGGTGTCGTTGCTGTGGATGCCGATATCATCGCCGAACAGGGTTTCCGGATCGGCCACCAAGGAGAAAACCGGCAGACCGGGAGAGGCATCAGCATTGAGAAACCATGAGCGCGTCAGGGTGGGACCGGGGATTTTCCCTTCTTCGAAGACGCGGGCGCGGAGGATGGTGGTGGTGGTGAGGGGGAGAGGGGTGGAGTAAACCGTCGACTCCGGCCGCGGATCGGAGCCGTCGAGCGTGTAGCGGATGGATCCCGCCGGTCCACCGGAGAGGCTGACGGAACCGGCGTCGTCGAGGAAACCGCTGTCGAGGGAAGCAATGACCTCCGGAGAGGTGGCGAAGGGCTCCGCGAGGGGGACCGGGGTGTTCGCCGATCCCGGGGTGGGCACGCCGAAAAAGACCCAATCGCCGCCGGCATCGCGCCCTTGGGAGATGTCGGTGGTCTGGGGGCCGAAGGTGACGGCGTCGACTTGCACCGGGGGGCTGGTCAGGACGGCGGCGATGAGTTCCGCGTCGAAACTCAGGTCGCTGCTGGAACCGGATTCCTGATGTAACTCGATGGCCAGCACGTTGTCGCCGGGAAGCAGGGACGCGCTGCCAATGTCGATGCTTTCATAAACGTTTTCGGCCGGCGCGAGCTGATTGGAATAGTCGTTGTGGGCCACGGGCCCTTCAGGCAGCCGGAGGCGGGCGACCTCAACGCCGTTCAGAAAAACGAGTGCGCTGTCATCGGCCATCAGGTTGAGGCGGAGGTGGCTCACAAGCGAGGGATCGGCGATGGTGAAATGCCGGCGGAAACGGGCCGAGGCGTGTTTGGTGCTACTATTTCCCCCGTAGCTGATCGTCGTCTGGATCCAGCTGTCGTTGTAGCCCAGAGGAGCGTTTCCCGAGGCCCACGGGGTATCGTCGTAGGTATGGGTCATCCACGCCGCACCGGGATCGGTGCCGGTGTCGTCGTACTTCCAGGCGGCCTCGCGGGCGATCAGGGTTTCATCAGCCGGAGGCGTCTCCACGCGGAAAAGGGCGACGTCCTCGCCGTTCGCGCTGAGGGAGAAGGAAGCATGGTGGCGGCGGGTGACGAACGTGCTACCCCAGGGATAGTAGCCGCGGACGTGGATTTCACCGGGGCCGGCGTTGAAGCCATCCGCCCGGACGACGAGATGGCCATGGGGCGGGATGCTCGCGCCGGCGGGAAACGCCCATTTCGTCGGAGCGCTGAGATCGTCGGAAAGATAGTAGCCGTCCAGGCTCGCGGTGCTGTCGCCGGCATTGTGGAGCTCGATCCAGTCCGAGTAGTCGTCAAAGTCGGCGTTGTCCGGAAACACCGTGTTGTTCGACGCCATGAACTCCGAAATCTGAACTTGTCCGACGAGTGAGGTCGAAAGGAGGACCGAGAGGAATCCTGGATGAAGAGCAGCGCGTCGCATGGGTGAGTTCGCCTCCTTAAGTTCCTGACAATGAGTTTCCTAGAAAAATATCGCGTAAGGCAATTGCTGAGATCGCGACTCAAAAATGGAAGACAGGGATGAGGCTTGGTGCCCGGTTTCCGGCAGATTTTGCTGAGACGGGACGGGCTCTGCCGGGGCTCGCTTGGAGCATGACGACCCGGGACACATCCGTTTCGACCGACGCCGCGCTGCTGGGCTGCCTTCAGGAGTCCATCCCTTTTGTCCGGCAGCCCTTTGACGAGATCGGGAAACGCTGCGGACTTTCGGAAAACGAAGTTCTCGAGCGGATCTGTGCCCTGAAAGCGGAGAAGGTCATCCGCCAGGTGAGCGCGATCTTTGACACCCGCAGCCTTGGCTATGCCTCAAGCCTGGTCGCGGCGCGGGTGGCTCCGGAGCGGCTGGGCCGTGCGGTGGAGGCGATCAACTCGCACCCCGGCGTGAGCCACAACTATCTGAGGAATCACGATTTCAACCTCTGGTACACCATTGCCGTGCCACCGGTGAGCCGGTTGGGCTTGGAGGGCACGGTGAAGCGGCTTCACGAGCTGTCCGGGGCGGAATCGACCCGCCTGCTGCCGACCTTGAAGCTGTTCAAGATCGGAGTGCGTTTCGATACCGAAGGCTCGTCCCGCCCGACGGACCAGGAAAAGCCCGTCTATACCGAGGCCAGTCGCAGCGAGCTGAAACCGCTGACGCCGCAGGAAATCGAGTTCGTGCGCCTGATGCAGCGGGACCTCGATCTGACGCCGGAGCCATTCGTGGCGGTGGCACAGGAACTCGGACTGTCTTTCGATGCGGCGGCGGCGATGCACGGCCGTTTCCTGGCGAGTGGGCGGATGCGGCGTTTCGCGGCGGTGCTGCATCACCGGCGGGCGGGCTTCGGTGCGAATGCGATGGGTGTGTGGGCCGGTCCGCACGACGACCCGCGGGCGCTGGAGGAGCTGGGGCGGGCCATGGCGGGATTCCGTGCCGTGAGCCATTGCTACCAGCGGCCGAGTTATCCCGATTGGCCCTACAATCTTTTCACCATGGTTCACGGCAAGACGCCGGAGGAGTGCGAGGAGACGCTGGCTGCGATCGCCGCGGCGACCGGTATCGACCAGAGGCTCGCCCTCTACTCCACCAAGGAGTTCAAGAAAGTGCGGGTGAAGTATTTCACCGACGACGAAGTGCGGTGGGAAGAGGCGGAACCTGCCTGAGCCGTAGGAGGGCGGAGAAAGACCTAAGAAACCTGTCGTGCCGGGGGTTGGGAGAGCGGAACTTTTCACCAACCCTCCCTGAACATCCGCCCATGAGTCTGCACGCCGAGATCACCGATGAAGCCCGCCGCCGGCTTCACTCCCAACGCCGCAATTCGTCGATCGCCTCGATGGTGATCGCCTTCCTGGTGTTGGTCCTGATCGGTCTGCTGCTCGGCTTCATTTTCATCAGCCCGCTGCTCAGGGAGATTCCGGTGCTTGTCACTTTCACGCCGCCTGCGGAGCAGGAACAGCCGATGGAGCAGAAAAAAATGACCCGCAAGGTGCAGACGAAGCCGACCTCGCCGTCCTCGGCTTCGATGGCCAAAGTCATCGCCGCCAACGTGGCCGCGCCCACCTCGGTGCCGGTGCCCGAGATGGACGTCACGGACCCCGCGGTCGATTTCGGCGCGAGTAACGGTCTGGGCGACGACTGGGGCAGTGGCGGATTCACCGATGGCGGCGGCGCGGGCGGCGGCGGAATGTTCGGTTCGCCTACCGGGCCGGGCTTGAAGGGCAGTTTCTACGATCTGAAGCAGGATCCGTCGGGCGAGCCCACGGAAATGGGGCTGCAGGCTTTCGAGGCCGGGGGGAAATTCGAAGTCGGTGCTCCCGTGAACCGTCGCTATGACGAGGTGCTGGCCCGTGCGGTGCGGCAGAACCTCGATGACGGCGCGCTTTCCAAATACTTCAAGGCGCCCCGCGAACTCCGGCTCACCCAGCTTTACATTCCGAATCTGAGCGCCGAGGAGGCTCCGAAGTCGTTCGAGATCGGCGACCGGGTTAAGGGCCGGCGCTGGGGCATCATCTACCGCGGCAAGGTGACCGTACCGGAGGACGGCCGCTACCGGTTTGTCGGCTTCGCCGACGACATTCTTGTGGTCCTGGTGAACAAGCGGGAGGTGCTCGATGGCAGCCTGGCGAAGTTCCTCGATGACGCCGACGAGCGCGACAGCTTTCAACAGGAGAACACCATCAACGGTTGGAAGACCTATCAGGGCCGTTGGTTGAACCTCGATGCCGGGGAGCAACTGGATCTCGCCGTCCTGATTGGCGAACGACCTGGGGGGCATTTCCTAGGCTTCCTGCAGATCGAGAAAGACGGTGTGGAATACGCGAAGGACTCGCTGGGGGCGGCCAAGCTGCCGCTTTTCAAAATGGCCCCCGGTCCGGCACCCAGCATCGGCCGCGGGGTTCCGCCGCTCGCTCCCGACACTGCTTGGTCGATCTGGCCTTCTTCGTCCTGAGGTAGCCAAGCGCGAAGCTCGAAGAGCGTTACGAGGGAATCGGGATCAGTCGCCGAAGGGAGGTTCGCAGACGAGGGTGCGATAGTCGGCGGCGTCGCGGGTGGTGAGGACGGGCGAGTCCTCGGCCGGTGTGGTGCGGAGGTGGTGGAAACGGGCGTCCCGGACGTCCTGAAGATGGAGGGGTGGGCGGAGGTCGGGCTTTTCCGTGACGACGGAGACGTGGTCGAAGGTGATGCCGCGGACGTGCCTCAGCAGGAAGCCGTGGCAGTTGGTGATGCCGAACATCGATGGCTCCGGGTAGGCCTCATCGACGTCCGGCAGCTCGCGCTCCGCGTGGTCGCGGGTCCCGCCGCCCTCGGTATGGATGTGGATGTGGCTGAGCGTGACATCCTCCACCGGCTGGCTGGCCATGCCGGCGATGATCGAGGCGTAGTCGGCGTCCGCGTTGTAAACGTTGACGTGGCTGATGCGGACGCGGCGCAGGGCACCGGGCTTGGTGCCCTGCGGCGCGCGGAGGCGGGCACCGAGGCGGAGGAAAATCGGGGCGTTGACGATGTCGCGCATGGTCACGTTGGAAATGGTGACGTCCTCGAGGAAGCCGCCGTCGACGGTCTCCAGCGCGATCCCGCGGCAGCGTTCCATGGTGATGTTGTGGATCGCGATGTTGCGGAAACCGCCGTTCGACTCGGTGCCGAACTTGATCCGCCCGCAGACGCCCTCGCGGTCCGGCGCCTCGGTCTGGGTGCGGCCGTAGGTGCCGTCGAGCAGGGTGCCGAGGTCGAAACCGCTGACCTGGCAGTTGGTGATCGTGACGTTTTCCGTGACACGGTTCTCGCCGAGGGCGAAGGAGCTTTTCAGGCAGATCGCGTCGTCGTTGGGAGAATTGATGAGGCAGTTCGAGACGCGGACGTTGCGGCAGCAGTCGATGTCGAAGCCGTCGCGGTTGGTATCGACCTTGAGGTTGTCCAGCGTCAGGCCATCGATCCCGGTCGCCAGCAGCGCGAAGTGGCCGGCGCGAAAGATCGTGAGATCGCGGATCGTCACATTCCGGCATTCCTTCAGCGCGATCGCCTTGGTGCCGAGCCCGTCCATGCTTTCGTTGCCGTCCTCGCCGCCGGGATTGACGGCGATCTTCGCGCCTTCCTCATCATCGAGGGAGAGCGGGAAATCTCCTTCCTTGGTCGGCCGCCGTGGCCCCGGGCTTTTGCGTGAGAGACCTTTGCCGTCGATTTTCCCTGGTCCGGAAATCGTCACGTTTTCCAAGCCGATCCCCCACATCAGGCTGTTCTGCCAATGGCTGTGGCCGAAATCCTGGTACATGTCCCACGGGTTCGGCTCCGGCAGGTCGTAGCGGCCTTGACCATCGGCCGGATCGGCGGCGAGGAGGATGGAGCCGGCGTCGAAGGCGAGGTGGATGTTGCTCTTCAGGTGGATGGAAAAGCTCAGGTAGGTCCCGGCGGGAAAACGCACCGTGCCGCCGCCCGCCTCGGCCGCGGTGGCGATGGTGCGGTTGATCGCATCGGTATCGAGCGTGGTGCCATCGCCCTTGGCTCCGAAGTCACGGATGTTGAAATCGGCGGCGAGCAGCGGGGAAAGGAAGCTGAGGAGCAGTGCGGGCAGTCTCATGGGTCTCGACCGCAGCCTACGCGTTCCGTCTCCCGGCTGCCAACCGCCCCGATCGGAGGATGGCCGGGCTCAGGCATTCTGGGCGGCGTGCTTCCCTTCGGCGAATTCTTCGATGGCCATCGCGCAAAAAGCGTCGAGGTCATCCGGCTTGCGGCTGGTCACGAGACCTTCGTCCACGTGGACCTCCTCGTCCACCCAGCGGCCACCGGCGTTTTCGATGTCGGTCTTCAGGCTCGGCCATGAGGTCAGGGTGCGGCCGTTGACGACGCCGGCCTCGACCAGCGTCCACGGCCCGTGGCAGATGGCGGCGACGGGCTTGTGCTGCTCGAAGAACGAGCGGACGAAGGCCACCGCGTCCTCATTCACGCGCAAGGCGTCGGGATTGTGAACGCCGCCGGGGAGCAGGAGGCCATCGAACTCGTCCGCTGTCACCGAGGAAACGGTGTGATCGACCTTGAAGCGATCGGCCTTGTCGGCGTGGTTGAAGCCCTGGATTTCGCCGGTTTTCAGCGAGATGATCTCGACGGTGGCCCCGGCTTTTTCAAGTGCGGCACGAGGACGGGTGAGTTCGACTTGTTCGAAGCCATCGGTGGCGAGGATGGCGATGGTTTTCTGACTGAGGTCGTGGTGTTTCATGGTCCGGCGGAACAAGCCCGCGGCGTGCCCGACGGGCTTCCCACAACCGGCGGCCCCTGATGGCGGGGCGGGGATGCGTGCTGCACGGAAGCGGTTGCGGAATGAAAAGTCCTGAGGGTGGATTTGGGTCGTCCTACATGACGGGTCTCGTTCCCGAACGCCGGCGGAATCGTGCCCTGCCCCGGCCGCAACTCCTCTTGTTGCGTTCTCATTTTGAGACGCTAGGGTCCCTCAAACCCATGATACCCCAGCTTTCCCTGGGCGCCGCGCTCCCCATCGCGGCGCTCTTCGCTTACCCATGTCTCTCGACCGCCGCCGAGTTGGTCGATCTCGATGCCTCCAGCCTTTCCCCCGGCACCCTGGCCTCCTGGTCGAATCAAGGGACTCTGGGGGGCGATTTCCTGCAGGGACAGAGTTTCCGCCGGCCTGAGGTGGAGGATGTCCTTGGGATCCAGGGAGTGACGTTCGATGGCAGCAGTGACCACCTGATCGGGCCGGTGGCTCCCGAGTCGCTCAACGGGAACGGCGACCGGACGGTGATCGCCTGGGTTTACAACGCCGACGTGGGCCCGGAAGAAACGATTGTTTCCTGGGGCCGCCGCGACGGTCCGGATCGCAGTTTGTCGGCCTTTTTCCACGGTTCCCACGATACCTGGGGCTGCTTCGGGGGATGGGGCGTGGCCGATGTCGGCTGGGCAAACCAGGAGAAGCCGGGCGTGTGGACCTGCTGTACCTTTGTCTACGACAGCAGCAGCGGGATGTTCCGCGCCTACACGGACGGACGGCTTTCGACGAGCAAGTCGATAGGACCGCTGGCGACCTGGTCGGCGGATACCTCCGGCGATTCCCTACGTCTCCGGCTGGCCGCGCAATCGGCACCGAATGGCAACACGACCTACATCAACGGCGGCATGACGATCGCCCGGCTGCGGGTTCATGACACGGCTTTCACCGAAGCCGAGGTGGTGAACGAGTTCGTGGCGGAGGCCCCGGATTTCGGGCTCGCGGCGTTCTTCATCGTGAACTTCGCGGCCGACAACACCACGATCTATGCGGGCGAATCCGCGGATCTCTCCTGGGAGGTGGAGGGGGCGGCGACCGTGACCATGACGCCCCCGGTTGATCTTTCCGGCGGGAGTCCGGTGACGGTCTCTCCGACGCAAACGACCGAATACATCCTGACGGCATCCGACGGGGCGCAGGAACTGACGTCGTCCGTCACCATCCAGGTGCTTCCCGGAGTGCCGGTGGCGGAAGACGGGCATCTGGTCGTTGTGCAGGACTCCTCCGCCGAGATCACGCTGGTCGCGGACGATCCGAACGATCCGGTCGCCTCGTTGGCTTGGGAGATCGTGGATGCTCCTGTGCATGGCACCCTTTCGGGGACGGCCCCGGCGCTGACCTACACGCCGGCGGCGGGATACAGCGGGACGGATTCCTTCACCTTCCGCGTGGGCGATGGAGTGAACCTGTCGAATGTGGCCACGGTTTCGATCACCATCGATCCTCCACCGTCCGCGCCGGCGCTGGTGGAGTTCTCGGAAGGTTCGATCTCGACCTTGTCGGTGTCCGGAAGTTTTCTCGGAAACCTGACCGCCCAGGACCCGAACTACGGGGACACCCATACCTTCGAACTCGTCGCCGGCGTGGGAGATGACGACAACGCCATGTTTTCGATCGTGGGCAATCAACTGCTCGCGACCGGCAGCTTCGCCGGCCAGGGAGGCACGGATTTTTCGATCCGTATCCGGGTGACCGATGCTGGCGGCCTGACCTACGAACAGGTGCTGACGCTCACCGCCGAGGTGCCTTCCGAAACGGTGGTCATCAACGAAATCCACTACGATCCGGAAGACAACCGGCCATTGGAATTTGTGGAAATCCACAACCCGACGGCGGCGGAGATCGATATGTCCGGCTGGCAGTTCACCTCCGGAATTGATTTCACCTTCCCCGCCTTCTCGCAGATCGGACCGGGCGGCTATCTGGTGGTGGCGATCGATCCCGCGGCCTTCGAGCAGCAGTACGGGTTTACGCCGCTTGGGCCGTATGACGGCAAGTTGTCGGGCGATGGTGAGGAAGTCGTGCTGGCCGACGGAGCGGGCAACGTGATGGACTCGGTGGATTACGGCAGCACCTTTCCGTGGCCCATCGCCGCGGGCGGGGATGGATCCTCGATGGAGCTGATCCATCCGCAGCTCGACAACGATCTGGCGGGTTCGTGGCGGAGTTCCGGAGCGGCGGGGAGTTTTCCCGAACTGACCTACATCGATCGTGCGGCGGGAGGCTGGAGTTGGCGTCCGGGATCGACGGAGGCCTCGAGCCCGATCGATGCCTGGCGGCAGAACGGTTTCGTGGAAGACGGCACCTGGCAGACCGCGCAGGCTCCGATCGGTTACGGCGAGATCTCCAGCGGGGCGGGGATCCTTTCGCTGAACACCGTGATCAGTGGCATGCAGAACGACTACCGCTGCATTTTCCTGCGGAAAACGTTCACGATCGAGCCCGGCGAGGTGCCCGCCAATCTCTCTCTTCGCTTCTCGAAGGACGACGGCGCGCTCATTTGGATCAATGGCGTGCTGGTCGCCTCGCGAAACATGCTGACCACGGATCCGACGATCGACACCTTCGCTGCGAGCGATAGCGACACGGAGGGGCTATGGTATGAAGAGCCGATCACCAACGCGACGACCTTCCTCGTGGAGGGGCAAAACACCGTGGCGGTGCAGGTTTTCAACGGCACCTTGGGCAGCTCCGATCTGGGCTTCGATCTGGAACTCATCCGCCCGGCGGGCGAGCTGACTTTTCAGCCCACTCCCGGGGCGCGCAACACGGTGCGCTCCCCGACGGCACCACCGCAGCTTCGCCAGGTATCCCATGAGTCCGAACAGCCGGCATCCGGCGAGCCGGTCAAGATCACGGTCAAAGCCACCGATCCGCAGGGGATCGGCGAGGTCCGGCTGCTTTACCAACTCGTCGAGCCCGGAGCCTACATTCCCGCCCGATTTCCGCGCACCGTCACCGAGATCCTCGCGGATCCCCAGGGCGAGCGTCCGGAGAACCCGGAGTTCGAGGACCCGGCGAACTGGGTTTCGGTGACGATGGTTGATGACGGCTCGGCGGGCGATACCACCGCCGGCGACGGGGTGTTCACGGCGATGATCCCGGGACAAATCCACCGGACCCTGGTGCGCTACCGGATCGAGGCGGAGGACCTCCCCGGCGAGAGCGTGCGGGTGCCCTATGCCGACGATGCTTCGCTGAACTTCGCCTACTTCGTTTACGATGGTGTGCCTGACTATGTTGCCGCCTCCGCCTCGGTCGATGGTGGGTCGGGGAAGGTGTGGCCGAAGGAAATGCTGACGGCGCTGCCGGTGTATCACTGGCTTGCCCGCCATGAGGACATGATGAGCCTCCAAGCCTACAACTCCTGGGAGCAGTTTCCCAACACCGGTGACGACAATGTGCTGCTCGCCCGACGGGCGGAGGAGTGGGAGGGCGCTCTGGTTTACAACGGCAGGGTGTATGACCACGTCGTCACCCGCCTGCGGGGCGGAAACAGCCGTTACGGAGACTTCGACGGGCGTTTTCCGAACGGGAAGCGCCATTACAAATTCCGCTTCCACCGCGGACACTATTTCCAAGCCGCCAATCAGAAGGGCGAGCCTTACCCGGCGAAATGGAAGCGGATGTCCTTCAACCGTATGTTCGGCACCAAAGGAGGGAACAACTGGGGGATGCCCGAGGAAATCGGCTCGACCTTGTGGCGGACCTTCGGCGTGCCGGCGGCGTTCACCCACTGGATCCATTTCCGGGTCATCGATGACAGCGAGGAAGCGCCGGACCAATACAACGGCGACTTCTGGGGCCTGACCCAGGCGGTCGAAGAGTATGAAAGCGGCTTCCTCGACAACCACGGGATGGAAAAGGGGAACCTCTATAAAATGTCCGACTGGATCTGGGACGCGGACCGGCAGCGGCGCTACCAATCACCTGAGATGGTCGCGGATGGCACCGAGTTCAACAACATCCGCGACAACCTCCATGGTGCCCAGGACGCGGCATGGTTGCAGGAGTATGTGAACTACGGCAAGTGGTACCGCTACTCCGCCGTCGCCGAAGGCATCCGGCACTACGACATCTTCCCGTACATCCATGAGGACGTCCGGCACGCGATGAAGAACCTCGCATGGTATTTCGAGCCGACCGGCTCCGATCCATCGCGGGGGCTGTGTTGGTTTCTTCCTTACGACTGGGATGCGAGCTTCGGCCCGAACTTCAACAACGGCTGGGAGCACGCCAACAACGCGCTCTACGGCTGGGACATGTCCACCAACTCGGCTCCGGCCGGAGCGACTTACGTGGACAAGCCGGAGATGAAGCTCGAGCACCGCAACGTCCTGCGCGAGTTCCGGGATCTGATCTGGCAGGAGGATCAGCTGAACGAGCTGATGGACGATCGCGCCGCGGTGATCGCCGAGTTTTTCAAGGCGGACATGGATCGTTGGCGCAACGCCCCGACCAGTGCGGGCACGGGCAACGACGATCCCCTGCTGTCGCTTCCCGGCTTTGGCTTCAACAAGCTGGAGGACATGAAGAATTTCTGCTTCACGGGTTGGTCGGGTTCGTCGGGTCCGACGGTTGGGGCCGGAGGGCGCGGCGCGCACTTGGACAATCGCGCGGACGCCCCGGATGCGGGGCTTCTTCCAGCCACGCCGACCATCGCCTACACCGGTTCGCCGGACCATTCGCTCAACGGCCTTTCATTCCAAACCGGGGCTTTCTCCGATCCCCAGGGCAGCGGGACCTTCGCCGCCATGGAATGGCGGATCGGCGAGATCGAGGACCCCACCGCTCCCGCCTGGGAAGAGGAGGATGATTTCATCATGGAATACACGCCGGTGTGGCTGTCCGGGGAAATCACGACTTATCAAAACTCGATCTCGGTGCCGGCTGGAGCGACCAAGCCCGGCCACACCTACCGGGCGCGGGTCCGCATGAAGGACAACACCGGTCGCTGGAGTCACTGGTCGGCACCGTATGAGTTCACCACGACCGCGCCGGACGATCTGGCCGACTTGCAACAGAACCTGATGATCACGGAGGTGATGTACAATCCTCCCGGGCCACCACCCGCCAGTGGTGACGAGCAGGACTTCGAATATGTCGAACTCCAGAACATCAGTGACAGCCTCACGCTGGACCTCACCAACGTGAGATTCACGAAAGGGGCGGACTTCGATTTCGCGGGCTCCGCCATCACCAGTCTGGCTCCGGGTGAGTATGTGTTGGTGGTGAAAAGCCTCGCTGCTTTCGAAGAGAGATACGGCACCGGACTCCCGGTCGCCGGCGAGTGGGACGTCACGCAGAACCTTTCCAACGGCGGAGAGCAGATCAAGCTGTCGTACGGAGCGGGAACGGCGATCCATGATTTCACCTACGATGACGCCGCGCCGTGGCCGACGGAGCCGGATGGAAACGGACCGGCGATGCTGTTGATCGATCCGTCGTCGGCACCGGATCATACGCTTCCCCAGAGCTGGACTTCCGGAGATCCGAGCCCGGGCGGGTCCGGGATCGCGCCCGACCTGTTTGCCGACTGGCTGGCGGTGCAAGGTGCCTCCGATCCGGATGCCGAGGCGTTGCCGGGGATGACCTGGTTGATGATGTATGCGTTGGGCGGTGATCTCATTTCACCTCCACTCTCCGCGCTGCCTACCGCGGGCTTTGCAAGTGATGTGGACGGGGAGCACCTGATCCTCAGCTATCGCCGCCGCAGTGACGCGACCCAGGTCGATTACGAAGTGGAAACCTCCACCAATCTCATCACCTGGCATTCCGGCGACGGCGTGGTGGAAATGGTCGGAACGCCTCAGGACAACGGCGATGGCACCGTGACGGACACGGTGCGCGTGGTGAGCCCCGCAGTCGGCGAAGACGCGCGCTTCATCCGCCTGCGGGTGATTCTGGAAGAATGAATATTCAGAAGTTCCACGTGACCGAGGTATAGACGAAACGGCCGGCGTTCGGGATCCGCGCACCGACCGCGACGTCACCTCCTGCGACGCGGTTGATGCCGCCGAGATGGTCGGCGTAGCGGTGGTCGAGGAGGTTTTCGACCCCGGCTTCGACCCTCACGCCGTTCCCGAACCCGCGCACGGCGCGGAGGTGGAATACCGCATATCCGGGAGTTCGTGTCTCGCCATGAAGGCGGGACACACGGTTCTGAGCGATGGCCCATTCGCACTCCAGGGACGCTTCCCAACGACGGTGTTCGTAGTCGATCGCCATCAGTCCGCTGAGAGGCGCGATCCGGTAGAGGGGGTCTCCGGTTTCAACGTCGCGTCCCCGCACCCAGCTCCCATTCGACCTCAGGGTGAGGCGTTCTGAAAGGTCGGCCTGAAGTTGAATCTCCGCGCCGTAGAGTTCGGCGCGATGGATGTTCTGGAACTGGAGAACCGGTCGGCCCGTGGAGTCGGTCCGCGTCGGGTGGGGCCGGCCTTCGATGTAGTCGCCGATGCTTTGGTAAAACGGCGTGAAGGACGCCTCCCAGATTTCCTCCTCATGATGGAGGCCGAGGGAGAGGATGAACGCGCTTTCCGGATCGAGGTCGGGATTTCCGAGATAAGTGCGGCCATCGGCGAGGCCTGCGCTGGCGTTCGAGGGCGTGTAGAGGTAGCGCTCGACGAGCGAGGGCGCGCGGTTCTTCAGGCCGAGGGCGAGTTCGAGGCGGGTCGTCTCCGTTGCGTGCCAGCGGAGGGCGGCCGTGCCGTCGGTGAGCAGGTCGGAGTGATCGCGCCTGCCGGCGTTGAAAGCCGCGGCATCGGCGGCGACGATCGGTCCGCCGAACTGGCTGCGGACTCGACCGGCGTCGGCTTCGACGATGTCGGCACGCAGGCCGAGCAGCGTCTCCCAACGCTCCGACCAAGGCTTTTCCCACTCCGCGAAGAGGCCGGTGCGGGTGCGGTGGCTGTCGCGGAAGGTGTCGCGAAAGAGGCCCGCCGCATTGACCTGGCGGGCTTCGAGTTCGGACCAGTGGAAGTCGATGCCGGTGCGCAGGATGCCGTCGGGCAGGTCGATCGCGGCACTACTAGAAAAACCGTAGTCGCGACTTTCTGCGGGGGCCTCCATCCGCATGGTGGCGGGGCGAAGGCTGAAGTTGTCCATGAGGTGCTCGATCTCATGGAAATAAAACCGGCTTTCCAGAGTGCCCCAGGCGAAAGCCTCCTTTTGCCGCAGGCCGAAGTGCCGGGAGTCGTCCCTCACCATGTCCATGGGAAGGACGGGGGTGCCGGCGTCACGGGTGGAGGAAACCCCGGCGTCGATCTCGATGAAGCCTCCACCGGTGCGCCATGATCCGATCCAGGTGTGGCGTTGGGAGCGGTAGCCACTGGCGCGCACGGTGCCGCCGGGGAAGCGGAGGTCGTCCGCATCGAACCATTCGCCACGGTATTCGCCGCGGACGCGTGCGTCGGTGGCGAAGAGACGTGCGGTGAAACCGGATGCATCGCGGTCGCCATGGAAGGATGCCCCGAGTCCGCCTCCCACGAGGGCCGTGGTGTTTTCGCCGAAAACGGGATCGGGTCGGGACAGGCGGATGGTGCCGGCAAGGGAGTCGCCGCCGGCGCTGACAGGAGAAACGCCGGCGAAGACCTCGATCCGGTCACCTGCCGCGGTCTGGGCGTAGTGAAGCGGCGGGTCCATGTGGTTCGGGCAGGCGGGGGTGATCGTGCGTCCATCGATCTGGACGCGGACGCGATCACCGGTGAGCCCGCGGATCTGGGCGAGGCCGGTCTGGGGACCGTTGTGGATGATGTCGACCTGGGGCAGTTCGCGGAACAGGTCGGCGCTGTTGGCGTGCGGGCCGCCGGAAGTTTCTCCGCTGGCAGAGGACCAGACGGGTGCGTCGGCCTCCACGAGGAGAGGTGCGAGCGCGCCCTCCGGCGGCTGGTCGGCGGCGGTGGTTGCGAGGATGGGAAAGCTCCCGAGGACAAGCAGGGGAGTAAACTTGAGAATGGAGATCATGATTTTGAAAAATGGAGATGGGTGGGCGCGCGGGAGAGACTCCACGCGGAGTGGGTGGCGCCGAGGTGGCGGAAGATCGACCGAATGAGAATCGGCCGCTGACGGAGGGCCCTGCCGGCGTGGCTGCGCGGGGGCGATGAAGTCAGGAAAGTCCGCGGGGCGGCGGCAGCTCGGGGCTGCATGGGCGCGAGCGCAGGCTGGCACTCGCCGTGGAGGAGCGGGGACACCAGGCCAGCCAGTTCGTCGGCGGAGGCGACAATTCGCCCGGATCCGGCCGATGGAGGGTTTCGAAAAGCAGGCGGATGCTGGAGCTCGGGTCGGATCCCGGCAGCGATGCGGAACTTTCGTGCCGTTGCTTTGCCAACGCCTGCGCCCTGAGGCAGAGCGGGCAGGGCCTTTCGCCGCTGAAGGTATCACGCACCCCCTGCACGACACCGTCTTCGGCGGAGTAACGAACCAGCATGGAAGCCCATGCGATGCCTTGGAGCAGGGCCGCCGGTCCTCCCGTCAGATGGACGCAGCCGAGTGCCACCAGAAGGTGGCACCACCAGCCTTTGAACGCGCGGCGGAGCATCGGAGGGACCGTGTGCCGGTCGTGGAGGCAGCGGCAAGCGGCCTCCGTGTCTGCACGGGTGTTTCCGTTTGCGCGCCCCGGGCTTCCGAAACACGTTCCGGCATGGACAATCTCACCGCGGCGCGGGCGACGATGGCCTTCTCGCTGGGCTTTCATATCATCTTCGCTGCGATCGGAATGGTGATGCCGTTCCTGATGTGTGCGGCACATTATCTGCACTTGAAGGGAAGGAAGGGCCCTTATCTGGAGCTGACGAAGATGTGGATGCGTGGGGTGGCGATCCTGTTCGCGGTCGGCGCGGTTTCCGGGACGGTGCTCTCGTTCGAACTCGGCCTGCTGTGGCCTGCGTTCATGGAGCACGCCGGCCCGATCATCGGCATGCCGTTCTCCTGGGAAGGCACTGCGTTTTTCATCGAGGCGGTGGCGATCGGGCTCTTCCTCTACGGCTGGGACCGGATGAAGCCCTGGGTGCACTGGAGCACCGGGCTGGTGGTGGGGATCTCCGGCTTTCTCTCGGGGATCTTTGTGGTGGCGGCGAACTCATGGATGAACGCGCCGGCGGGCTTCGAGTGGGTGAAAGGGGAAGCGCGGAACGTCGATCCGGTGGCGGCGATGTTCAACGAAGCCTGGCTGCACCAGACCATCCATATGCAGGTGGGCGCCGTGCAGGCAGTGGGTTTTGCGGTCGGAGGGGTGCACGCCTTGCTCTACCTGAAGGGCCGCGCGCCGGAGCTGAACCTGAAGGCGATGAAGATCGCGATGGTCTTCGGGGCCACGGCGGCGATCGTGCAGCCGATGGTCGGGCACTTCGCCGGGGAGCGCGTGGCGGAGCTCCAGCCGGCCAAGCTGGCGGCGATCGAGGGCCATTTCAAGACGGCGAGCCACGCGCCGCTGACGCTCGGCGGCATCCCGGACGAGGAAACGCAGACGATGAAATGGGGGATCGAGATCCCGGGTGCCCTCAGCATCCTCGCCCACCGCGACCCGGCGGCGGAAGTGATCGGATTGGACCGTTTTCCGAAAGAAGACTGGCCGCCGGTGCTGATCGTTCACGTGGCGTTCCAGATCATGGTCGCGCTGGGGATGCTGATGGCTCTGCTGGCGGTTCTGTACTTCTGGTTTCTGCGAAAGGGCCGCTTTCCCCGCGGCTTCCTGTGGGCGCTGGCGTTGGCGACGCCGCTGGGGATGCTGGCGATCGAGGCGGGCTGGGTGGTCACGGAGGTCGGACGCCAACCGTGGATCATCTACGAGGTCCTTCGTACTGAGGACGGGGTCACGCCGGTCCCGGGCATGGTTTATCATTTCGGGCTGTTCCTCATCCTCTACCTCGGTCTTGCCGGGGTGACGGCGTGGCTCTTCGCGCGGCAGATCCGGGTGACCCAACGGAAAGTGGAGGAGGCATCATGATCGAGATCCTCGTTTTCTTCATCGCGGCCTCGCTGCTGCTCTACATCCTGCTCGGTGGATCGGACTTCGGCGCGGGGATCATGGAGCTGCTGCCGGCGGGCGACCTGAGAGAGAAGCAGAAGAAAGTCATCAACCATGCCATGGGTCCGGTGTGGGAGGCGAACCACATCTGGCTGATCCTGATCGTGGTGATCCTCTTCATGGGATTCCCCCGGGTCTTCACGGTGCTGATGGTCTCGCTGCATCTGCCGATGCTGGCGTTGCTGCTGGGGGTGGTGGTGCGTGGGACGATGTTCACGTTCCGCCACTACGACTCGATCCAGACACCGCGCAGCCAGGGTGCCTACACGTGGATGTTTGGGCTTTCGAGCCTGTGGACGGCGGTGTGGCTGGGGATCATCGCGGCCAGCCTGAACCGGGGTGTGATCGATCCGCAGGCGGTGGAGGTCTGGGATGCCTACTTTGCGCCGTGGTGGGGCTGGTATCCGCTGGCGGTCGGGCTTTTCGTGCCCTGCATCTTCGCCTTCCTCGCCTGCGTGTTCCTCATCGGCGAAACGGAGGATGGAACGCTGCGCGAGCGGTTCCGCCGGCGCGGCGCGGCTTTCAATGGGGCGGTGATCGTGACCGGCGGGCTGGTCTTCCTCAGCTCGCTCGGTGAGGAGGTCAGCCTGGCCCGTCAGTTCGTGCGCCACCCGTTGGCGATTGCGGCGATGGTGCTGGCGACGGCGCTGTTCGTCATGCTGTGGTTCTTTGTCGCGCGGCGGCGGGTGATGCTCGCGCGGGTGGTGGCGTCCGGCCAGGTCGTGCTGATCCTGCTCGGCTGGTGGCTGCTCTATGCGCCGAATGCGGCGATCACCCGCGCGGGGCCGATGAGTTTCTACGCCGAGGCCGCGCCGGAAGCGACGCAGCGCCAGCTCGTGATCGCACTACTGGTGGGCAGCCTGTTCATCTTCCCGAGCCTGGTGTTTCTGCTGCGGGTCTTCAAAGCCGGGCCGCCGGGGCGGAAGCGGCTCTGAGCACGGGGCGATCAAGCCAGGGAGGATCATGGGCACCAGTCATTCCGATTTCCCCGCAGATGAGCTGATGCAGGCATCCACGTCCGGAGCTGCCTTTTTCAATCACGGAGCAGCGGAGGTTTACGGAGGTCACGGAGAAAGGCAGGGTGAGAGCTTTCCCGGCTCCGTGGCCTCCGTCTTCCTCAGTATCTCCTGCCAGCAAGAATGCCGATCCGACCGGAAACCCCCGCGAAGTCTTCTGAGGACGAGCGGTGAATGAAACCACATCGGTGTTCATCCCCTGCATCTGCGGTTCTCTCCCTTCCTAGCTTGATCGCCCTGGCTCTGAGCACGGGATTTGCGGCTTGGCAGCGGCGGCGGGCGGTGGCTGTCTCCGCGCCGTGAGCGAAACGGCACCGATCCCTGCGAGAGAAGCCCCATGGAAGGCGGGCGTCCGCGCGGCGAGGGCGAACCTGGTGCCGGGGTTGATCGTGCAGCTGGCCATGATCGGCCTGCTGGTGTGCTACTACATTTCTCCGGGCTTCCAGGAGTTCCTCGGCCGGCTGGCGGAGATCAAGGAAAGCTGGGGATGGAGCTACAGCGCGCTTTCCGGGGTGGTCGCCGGGGGAGTATTGCCGGAGCTGATGCGGATCGGCGTTTTCCAGCGCGGCAGGGTCCGCCGCTCGAATTTCAGCGAGTTGGTTTTCGCGATTCCGTTCTGGGGCTTCATGGGCACGGTGGTGGATTTCTTTTACCGGCTCCAAGCGCTGTGGTTCGGCGATGAGGCGACGGTCGCCGCGGTGGTGCCGCAGGTGCTGGTGGATCAGTTTCTCTATAACCCGCTCTTCGCCGCGCCGTTCACCGTGTGGCTCTACGCGTGGAAAAATCGGGGATACCGCTGGCACGCGCGTTTTTTCACCGCCGCCTACTATCGGGAGCGCGTGGTGCCGGCCCTGATCGCGACCTGGGGCGTGTGGATTCCGATCGTCACCGTCCTCTACACGCTGCCCGAGCCGGTGCAGATCCCGATGTTCTCGCTGGCGCTTTCGCTGTGGGTGATGATCTACAGCTGGATGTCGCGCGAAGAGTAGTCATCAGCCGCGGTCGTAGTGCGAAAACCGATCCCGCCGCTGGTCCTGTTTTTCCGAAACCCGGCGGAAGGGAGTGTCCGGCTCCGTCTTCATCCCGAGCCGGGCAATGACACCCGCCACCAGCCCGGCGATGAAACCGCCGATGTGGGCGGCGTAGGCCACACCGCCGGTTTGTTCCGAGGCCATGATCTGTCCGCCGCCGTTGATGAATTGCAGCGCGATCCACAGACCGAGCACCAGGACCGCCGGTAGCGAAACCATGCGGAAGAAGATGATGCAATGGACGCGGTTGGTCGGGAAAAGCACCATGTAGGCACCGAGGATTCCGGAGATCGCGCCCGAAGCTCCGAGGGTGGGAATGATGCTGTCGGGATCCACCGCGATCTGGGCGGCACTCGCTGCGAGGCCGCTGATCAGGTAGAACAACAGGAACCGGACCGCCCCGAAGCGGTGCTCCACGTTGTCGCCGAAGATCCAGAGGTAGAGCATGTTGCCCCCGAGGTGCGCCCAGCCTCCGTGCATGAACATCGCACTGAACAGGGTGAGATGGACCGGCACGGGTCCGGGCTCGTGCCGGATCGATATCTGCTGCCCGCCGAGTGTCGCGGTGACATCGCCCACCAAATCGCTGCCGCTCGTGATTTCCGCCGGCACCGCGCTGAAACCGTAGGAGAACCCCGGGTTCAGATACTGGTAGATGAAAATCGCCACGTTCGCCAGAAGCACGACGATCGTCACCCATGCCGGGCTGACGAGATCACGATCGTTGTCACTGATCGGGAAAAACATGGCGGAAGCTTACCGGTGGATCGGAGCGCGACGACAACAAACGGCCGGCTCCTTGAGGAGCCGGCCGCCGGTTCATCTACCTGCCATGCAAAAGGTGGTTAGAAGGGGCTGGTGACGACCATGTAACCTTCCCCGCGCGGACGGTAATAGGTATCACCTGCCACGTAGTAGCGCGTGCCCCGATGGGTGACGATGCGGTAACGTTCGGGGAGCCTCTGGACGTAGGCGTTATCCCGGCGGCGGTCGCTGCGGCGGTCCTGCCAATTGTCGATGCCGTCATGGTCGCGATCGCCATGGGGGCCGCTGTGGCGGTGGGCCCGTTGGGGGTGTTCGACCACCACGTAGCGGTTCCCGCGGGGACGGTAGTAGGTGTCGTTGTAGCTGTAGTAGGTGGTCCCGCCGATATCGATGGTGGTGTAGCCGGAAGGCAGGGTATCGATCACGTAGCCCGGCTCGTAGGTGGTGGTGGTGACGCTGGCGCTGCCGTAGTAGGGATCGACGCAGCTGCTGAGGGCCAGGGCGGCGCCTGCGGCCGCCAGGCTGGTGAAGAGAGAGTTCGGTTTCATGGGATCAAGAGGTTTGAGTGAGACCGGCTTCGGCCGGGTGGAGGGGTTGGTGTCGCAGGAAGTGGTCCGGAAGCTCGGATTTTCATGTAAGGTTCTGGAGGATAGTAACTTGCAGAGGGTGTTTCTGCTTCCTCCAGCGGTGGGATTCATGCAAAGCGCAAGCATGACCCGTTGCTCGGTGCACGTTTGTCGGCCGTCGGCGCGGGCAGTCGCCGGATCGTGCGGGAGGCCTTGCCCGCCCGCCGGAATTTCGGGTGAGACTTCTGCGCGAAAGGCGTGATTCCGGCGTTGCGGGTCCGGGCCGAGCGCGTCAGCTTCCCGGCCTCCTATGGAACACATTCCGTCTGAAACGCTTCAAAAAGTCATCGCTCTCCGGGAAGCCAACGGCCTCGAAGCCACGGCAGAGGCTCTTTACGAAGACCTCGCCAAGAGCAAGTGCAAGTGGACCCTCACCGAGACGCCGCGTTACCGTCGCGCCGGCAAGTCGCCGATCTACATCTCGGGCAAATACCTCACGGCGGTCGGCGTGTGCCCGGCGACCGGCGAGAAGGATGAAGGCCGCAAGGGTGCTGCCGCCCGGACGCCGCGTGCCGCATCGACCCCGGCTGCCGGGGCGAAGTCGGAGGCCAAGATCGACGAAACCGTGTTTTACAAGGTTCTCCACGGTCGCGGGTTTCCGGTGAAAATCACCCAGGATCTCCTGACCGGTGAGCTGGAAACGCAGTTGCCGACTTCGATCACGCAGCTGGGCCTGAAGTTCGCGCCGATTCCGCAGAACGCGTCCGACATCCACATCACCCAGACTTCGCCGCAGGTTCAGGTGGCGATGCCGCTCGACAAGTTCCTGGAGCTGGCGGGGATCAAGGCCTGAGAACGGCCGGATCAAGGTTTTTAACGGCGGTCCGTTCACGCGAACGGACCGCTTTTTTCAAGGGGAAAGCCGCCGACCTCGCAGCTACGGAGTGTAGACGCCCCGGAAGAACCGCCGGGCTCCGAGAGGCGCGGTGTCGGATGACCAGGTGGATTGGGACGAGGGGTTGAGGCCGGGCACCGGCGTCCAGCCGCCGAGGCCGCCGCCCGAGGCGGACATCTGGATTTCGTCGAATCCGCCGGGCGGCCACGAGAGCATGATCTGGTTCGACGTGCGGCTGATCGACAGCACGGGCGCCGGGCCGGGGTCGAGGGGCACGGGCTCGATGGCGGTCGAGACGACGTAGCCCGTGCGATCTTCGTTGCCGACCGTGCCGTCGCCGACGGCCACGGCGACCGTGAAGGTGATGGAGTCGAAGGACCCGGTGAGCTGGACGGAGCCCGCCGCTTCCTGACCGAACACGGGCCCGATGGGCGGAGCGGGATCACCCGCCGCAGTGGTTTTGTCCGAGGTCAGGGAGTTTCCTGAAACCGCGAGGTTGCTGGTGCCCGCGATTTTCGTGATGGGCGTCGGAAACGAGAGGGTCGTGCGGTATTCGACGTCGGTCAGGGAGATCACCGGATCGGTGATGGTGGCGCCGAAGTTGAGGGTGACGGTGGTGGTGGCGCCTTCCGCGGTCTCGATGTTGATGTAGTCGCCGATGAAATTCGGCTCGAAAACGTCGATCCCCGGCGTGAAGGGAAGGAAAGTGGGAATGTCCTGCCAGAGGAGGGTGTCGCCGCCTCCGGTTTCCGAGTCGATGATGGAAGAGGTGCTGGAGCCATCCGCCGGCTGCACGGTGCCGCCGCTCTGGACGAGCGTGACGGGGATGGCGAGATCGGTGGAGGTCGAGTGGTTGCGCCAGACTCCGGAAGCGCCCGTGTTTCCGTCGAGGGCGGTGAAGTTGGTGACGTAAAGGTCGCCCCGGGCGAGACCCGAAAGGATCAGGAGGCAGGGGAGGGTTTTCATGGCGGGGGATCAATGAAACATGCAATACGAAACTAGGACGGCTCCGAGGCTCCCGACAAGATCAAAGGGCCGGCTCAACACGGCTCTTGCGGGCCGCACCTAGTCCGCCGCCTCCCGCGGCAGCGGTTTGTAGAAGTCCTGCACGCAGTAGATTTGATCGAAGCCATTCTCCGCCCGGGACAGCGCGCAGCCGGTGCCGAGGTGAGTCGGTCCGGCGGATAGCAGGTTTTCCCGGTGATGCGGAGAGTTCATCCACTGCTTCACCACGTCCGCGGCGAAGCTGATGTAGCTATGCGGCTGCAACGGTTCTCCTCCGGGGGTATAGGAGTAGACGGTTTCGCCGGCTTGCCGCCGCATGTGGAAGGGCTTCCCGGACTCGTAGTTCAAGCGGAAGCTGAAGGCGATGTTCTCGGCCGAGAACTGCGGCTGGAGCCCTTGGTTCCGCAGCCGGTAGTAAGGCGTCAGGTTCGTCTCCTGGTTCGGCGTGCCGTGGGAAAGGAAATCGCCGCTGGCCATTCTCTCGGCATGCTGCTGCGCGGCGGTGGCCACGGCGGATTGGTGGGTCAGCGAGGGCAGATCATGCTCCGCTCGCACCGCGTTGGTCCGGTGGAAGATTGCCGCCGCCAGGAGCCCTGCGTCGAAGGTGTCGGCCTCGATCGGTTGCCGGGCCGCGTCGAGCTCGGCGAACTCGTCGGGCGTGACCTCGCCGTAGAAATTCCGGGCATCGCCGGCATCCGTATCCGGCGTCGTGTCCTGAGAGGCGGCGGGGGTGGCTGCGGCAAGCAGACCGGAGGCGAGGAGAGGCGGAACGAGGGATCGGGAAATGGATTTCATCCCGGAACCTACTCGTCCAGGCGGGAGCCGCCACGGGAGTTTGGCCGCGGCGGGACGGTTGGCTTGGGAGACGATGGTCTCTGGGCGGGTTGGGAAACCCGCTCTCCTTATGCGAGGATCTGGTCGAGGACGTAGGGAAGGATGCCGCCGCTGGTGTAGTAGTCGACCTCCGCGGGGGTATCGAGACGGACCTTGAGCGGGATCTCGATCGTGGAACCATCGGTCTTGTGGGCGACGAGGGTGGCGGGTTGGCCGGGCTTGAGGTCGCCGGCGATGCCGGTGAGATCGAAGGTGGCGTCGGCGAGATCCTTGACCTTGTCGTAGTCGGCCTTGTCGATGAAGTTGAGAGGGAGGACGCCCATGCCGATGAGGTTGGAGCGGTGGATGCGCTCGAAGCTCTTGGTGATGACGGCCTTGACGCCCAGCAGGCGGGTGCCCTTCGCGGCCCAATCGCGGCTACTGCCCATGCCGTAGTCCTCGCCGCCGATGACGATGAGCGGGGTGCCTTCGGCCTGGTAGGCCATGGAGGCATTGTAGATGAAGGTGAACCTGCCGCCTGCGGCGGTGGGGATGGTGGCGGACGACGGGACGTCCTCCGCAGCCGACGGGACGTCGGCGCTCCCCCAGTAGAGGGTGTAGCCGCCTTCGACGCCGGGGCACATCAGGTTCTTGATGCGGACGTTGGCGAAGGTGCCGCGGGTCATGACGCGGTCGTTGCCACGGCGCGCGCCGTAGGAGTTGAAGGAGGCTTTCTCGACGCCGTTTTCGAGCAGGTATTTGCCGGCCGGGGAGGTCGGTTTGATGGCGCCGGCGGGCGAAATGTGGTCGGTGGTGACGGAATCGCCGAAGATGCCGAGCGGGCGGGCACCCTTGATGTCCTCGGAAGCGCCGGCGGCACCCTCGAAGAACGGTGGCGACTGGATGTAGGTCGAGGCTTCGACCCAGTCGTAGGTCGCGCCGGTGCTGCCCTTGATTTCGCCCCACTTCGGGTTGGCGTGATCGACGTCGCCGTAGAGTTTGTTGTAAACCTCGGGCTTCAGGGCGGCATCGAGCTGCGCCTTGATCTCGGCCTGGGTGGGCCAGAGGTCCTTGAGGAAGACGGGGTTGCCGTCCTGATCGTTGCCGAGTGGCTCGGTGGTGAGGTCGAGATCGACGCGGCCGGCGAGGGCGTAGGCGACGACCAGCGGGGGGGACATGAGGAAGTTCGCCTTGATCGAGCCGTGGACGCGGGCCTCGAAGTTGCGGTTGCCGGAAAGCACGGACGCGCAGACGAGGTCGCCTTCCTTGATCGCGCCCTCGATGGCGGGGTGGAGCGGGCCGGAATTGCCGATGCAGGTGGTGCAGCCGTAGCCGACGGTCTGGAAGCCGAGCTGGTCGAGCTCCGATTGGAGGCCGGTGGCTTCGAGGTAGTCGGTGACGACGCGCGAACCGGGGCCGAGCGAGGTCTTCACATATGGGGCAACGGAAAGTCCGAGTTCGTTGGCTTTTTTCGCGACCAGTCCGGCGGCGAGCATGACGCTCGGGTTGCTGGTGTTGGTGCAGGAGGTGATGGCGGCGATGAGGACCGCGCCGTGGGTGAGTTCGATTTCCACCGGTCCATCGGTGAAGGTGTCGGACTCGCCTTCGCCCTCGCTGTTGGGGGTCGGGCGGTTGGTGATCATCTCCTCGGCGTTGCGCTCGGAACCCTCGAATTTGGCGTGGGGCGCGTCGGTGGAGAGCAGCGAATCGACGGAAACGCCGGCCTTTTCCCGCATGGTGGCTTTGACCCGGCGGCCGCGCTGATCGGCGGCGAGGCCGTAACCGCCGGCGGCGGCGGGTGCGGCGAAGAGTTCGTCGAACTTGTCGCGCAGCGCGGGGACGTCGATGCGGTCCTGCGGGCGCTTCGGACCGGAAACGCAGGGGACGATGGTCGAGAGGTCGAGCTCCAGTTCGTCGGTGTATTCGCACTGGCCTTTGTCGGGGATGCCGAAGAGATCCTGGGCCTTGTAGTAGTTTTCGACCGTGGTGCAGAGTTCTTCGGAACGACCGGTGCCGCGGAGGTAGTTGATGGTTTCCTCATCGACCGGGAAGAAGCCCATGGTGGCACCGTATTCGGGGGCCATGTTGGCGATGGTGGCGCGGTCGGGCAGGCTGAGGGCCTTGGCTCCGGGGCCGTAGAACTCGACGAATTTCCCGACGACGCCGTGTTTGCGGAGCATTTCCGTGACGCGCAGCGTGAGGTCGGTGGCGGTGACGCCCTCGGCGAGGCTGCCGTGGAGGTAAACGCCGACGACTTCCGGGACGAGGAAGGTGACCGGTTGACCGAGCATGCCGGCCTCCGCCTCGATGCCGCCCACGCCCCAGCCGACGACGCCGAGGCCGTTGATCATGGTGGTGTGGGAGTCGGTGCCGACCAAGGTGTCGGGGTAGAAGATTTCCGATTCCTGATTTCCGATGGTCGATTTTTTGGAGAGGACGCCTTTGGCGAGGTATTCGAGGTTCACCTGGTGGACGATGCCGATGCCGGGCGGGACGACGGAGAAGGTTTCAAAAGCCTGCTGGCCCCATTTGAGGAACTCGTAGCGCTCACGGTTGCGGATGAACTCGATGGCCATGTTGCGGTCGAGCGCCATCTGCGAGCCGGCGAAATCGACCTGCACCGAGTGGTCGACGACGAGGTCGACAGGCACCAGCGGCTCGATTTTCTCCGGAGCCGCGCCGCGGGCTACGGCGGCATCGCGCATGGCGGCCACGTCCACGAGCAGCGGCACGCCGGTGAAGTCCTGGAGGACGATGCGGGCGACGGTGAAGGGGATCTCGTAATCGCCGGGAGATTTGGCGTTGTAGCCGGCGAGGTTTTTTACGTCATCCTCGGTGACCTTGCGGCCATCGACGTTGCGCAGGACGGATTCGAGGACGATCCGGATGGAAACGGGGAGCTTGGAAAGATTCGGGAAGCCGTGTTCGGCGAGTGCGGGCAGAGAATGGAAGTGGCCATCGGTGCCGGAGCCGGTCTTGAAGGTGCGCAAGGTGTCCATGGGGCCAGTTTATAACAGAAATGGTGGGGCGTCGAATTTGGGGAAGGAGTTTCAAACTCCTTCTCCGTATTGCCACAGCTTGAAAGTATTTGGACGAAGTTTGGCGGGGTTTCTCGCGATGTAGCGGCGGACCCATGCGAAGTGCTTGTAGGAGCGGACGAGGCGGTCCCAGGATTCGTGCTGCCAGAGTTGACCGCTTCGACCGAGGGCGGTGTTGATCTGGCGGGCGGTGAAGCGTTTCCAGGTGTGGAGGATGTCTTCTGCCAGACGGTCGCCGAGCGGGTGGAAGAGGACGTGAACGTGGTTCGGCATCACGACGTAGGAGTCGAGCCGGTAGCGGTCGCCGTCGAAGTGGTGGAAGGCTTCTGCGACGATGCTGGCGATGCTTGGATTCCGGAGGACGCAACTGCCGTGGGCGTCGTCGAGCAAGGCTTCAAAGCGGAGGGTGAAGAGGCGGTTGTGCTCTTTGCCGGTGGCGTCGTCCCAGGGTTTGGGGTGGAGTTCTTCCCAGCGTTGTTTTTCGAGGATGAGGCGTTGGACGACGGATGCGGGAAGGGAATCGGCGAGCCGCCAGGTGACGAAAAGCCACGCCTCACCTTGTTGCCAGTGAGGGAGGTTGCCGCAGTGTTTCTCGATGGCCTTGTCGGGATCGAGAAACATGGAGTTTGGAGGACTTTTTAAGTCCTCTTTTTTGAGATGAAGGAGTTGAAAACTCCTTCTCCTTAGTTCGCCACCATTTCCCGGACGGGCGGGGCGAACTGGGTGAGGGGGATGCCTTCGACGGCGGACTTGTATTCGTCCAGTGTCGGGGTGCGGCCGAGGATGGCGGAGAGCACGACGACGGGGGTCGAGGAAAGCAGGGATTCGCCCTTTTTCCGCTCGGAGTCTTCGACAACCCGGCCTTGGAAGAGGCGGGTGGAAGTGGCCATGACGGTATCGCCCTTGGCGGCCTTTTCCTGATTGCCCATGCAGAGATTACAACCGGGACGCTCAAGATACATCATGTTCTCGTACTCGGTGCGCGCGGCACCTTTCGGAGCGTTGTCGTCGAACTCGAAACCGGAATACTTCTGGAGGATGTCCCAATCGCCTTCCGCCTTGAGCTCGTCGATGATGTTGTAGGTCGGCGCGGCGACGACGAGGGGCGCGTTGAACTCGACCTTGCCCTGGGCCTGCTCGAGGTTCTTGAGCATCTGGGAAACGATCTTGAGGTCGCCCTTGTGGACCATGCAGGAGCCGACGAAACCGAGGTCGACGGTCTTTTCACCGTCGTAGTAGGAGAGCCCGCGGATGACGTCGTGGGTGTAGCGCTTGGAGACATCGTCGTTGTTGACGTCGGGGTCGGCGATCATCGGCTCGTCGATGAGGTCGAGGTCGACGACGAACTCGGCGTGGTATTTCGCGTTCGCGTCGGGGGTGAGCGCGGGCTTCTTCCCGGAGCGGATTTCGGCGATGCGTTGGTTCGCCTTGTCGATGAGGCCTTGGAGGACGCCCTTGGCGTTGTCCATGCCCTTGTCGACCATGATCTGGATGCGGCTCTTGGCGATTTCGAGCGACTCGATGAGCGTCTCGTCCTGGGAAATGCAGATCGAGGCCTTGGCTTTCATTTCCGCGGTCCAGTCGGTGAAAGTGAAAGCCTGGTCGGCGGGCAGGGTGCCGATGTGGACTTCGATGACGCGGCCTTGGAAGACGTTCTCGCCGAATTTTTTCAGCATCTGCGCCTGGGTGGCGTGGACGACGTCGCGGAAGTCGACGTGCGGCTTGAGGTCGCCCTTGAAGGTGACCTTGACGGACTCCGGGATGGGCATGGTGGCCTCGCCGGTGGCGAGGGCGAGGGCGACCGTGCCCGAGTCGGCGCCGAAGGCGACGCCCTTGGACATGCGGGTGTGGGAATCGCCGCCGATGATGATGGCCCACTCGTCCACGGTGAGGTCGTTGAGGACCTTGTGGATGACGTCGGTCATGGCGTGGTATTCGCCCTTGGGATCGCGCGCGGTGATGAGCCCGAAGCCGTTCATGAAGTTCATGAGCTTCGGAATGTTCGCCTGGGCCTTTTTATCCCAAACCGAAGCGGTGTGGCAGCCGGACTGGTAGGCGGCGTCGACCACGGGCGAGATCACGGTGGCGGCCATGGCCTCGAGCTCCTGGGAGGTCATGAGGCCGGTGGTGTCCTGCGAGCCAACGATGTTGACCTGGACGCGGACGTCCGAGCCGGCGTGAAGGGTGACGCCGGGGGTGGTGCCGACGGCGTTCCGGTTGAAGATCTTTTCGACGGCGGTGAGGCCCTGGCCGTCGTGGGAGATCTCCTTGGAGGGCGCGAAAACGACCGGGGCTTCCGTGCCGAGCGTCATGGCGGCGAAAGTCTGGAGCTTTTTCCCGAAGACGATGGCGTAGGAGCCGCCGGCTTTGATGAACTCGAGTTTTTGTGGAGTGAGCGCGGCGGCGATATCGACGAGCGCCTTGCCATCGCCGTAGAGCTTTTTCTCCCGGGTGTTGATGGTGAGGACGGTGCCGGTCTCGACCGAATAGACCTGTTCGAGGACGGGATCGCCGTTGTCATCGGGGACCGTCCTGCCGTTGGCGTCGGTTTTTTTGACCCAGTTCTTCAGGTCGATGCCGATGCCGCCGGTGACGCTGACGGTGGTGAGGAAAATCGGCGAAATGCCGTTGGTGCCCGCGACGATGGGGAAGATGTTGACGAAGGGAACGTACGGGCTGGCGGGCTTGCCGGTCCAGAGAGCGACGTTGTTGACGCCGGACATGCGGGACGAACCGACGCCCATGGTGCCTTTCTCGGCGATGAGCATGACGCTCTTGTCCGGGTGGATCTTCTGCAGGGCGGTGATGGCGGACTGGGCCTCCGGGGAGATCATGCACTTGCCGTGCAGCTCGCGGTCGGAGCGGGAGTGGGCCTGGTTGCCGGGGGAAAGGAGGTCGGTGGAGATGTCGCCTTCGGCCGCGATGTAGGTGACGACCTGGATTTCCTCGGGAACCTCGGGGAGTTTGGTGAAGAACTCGGCCTTGGCGTAGCTTTCGAGGATGTCCTTGGCGATGGCGTTGCCGGCCTTGTAGGCCTCGGCGAGGCGGGCGGTGTCGGCGTCGTAGAGGAACACCTGGGTCTTGAGGACTTCGGCGGCCTGTTGGGCGATCGCGGTGTCATCGCCGAGGGCGAGGTTGAGCAGGACCTCGATCGACGGGCCGCCCTTCATGTGGGAGAGCAGCTCGAAAGCGAAGGCGGGGGGGATTTCCCCGACGACGGTGCTGCCGAGGATGATCTCCTCAAGGAAGCGGGCCTTTTCACCGGCGGCGCTGGTGGTGCCTGGCAGGGTGTTGTAGATCAGGAAGTTCAGCGAATCCTTCCGCGCCGGGTGGGCGGGATCCTTGATCTGCGAAATGATTTCGGCCAGCAGCTCGCCGCCATCGATCGGTTTGGGGTGCAGACCTTGGTTTTTGCGCTCCTCGATTTCACTGATGTATTCCTGATACAGGCTCATGTCTGCTGAAGGGCGTTGGTTTTAAGAAAGATGCTGGGGCCGGAAGGGCTTGGATTTCAGAGGGCTCCGGCGTGCTGACCGGACGGGCGCGGAGATTACCGGGGGGGTGGGGGATGTCAAAGAATGTTGGCTGTCAGGGGAGAAGGGGCCCGGGGGATCTAGCAGGAGCCGCGCCGGGGCGGTTTTTTTGGCGGGTGCTGACGCGTTTGGCCCGCTTCGTGACGAGCCAACCCGGCTCTTGCCGGGCGGCGAGGGGGCGGTAGGCTCGGAGAATGCGTTGCACGTTGATGATCGCGGGAATGGTCGCCGCTTTCGGGCTTTCCGGCTGTGCCGGGGGACCGGCGGGAGCTGCGTCCGGGGAGATGGGGGACATCGCCACCGATGACGGCTCGGTGGGTGGAATCTCCGAAGTCCCGAACCCGAGCGCGGAAATGGCAAAGGCGAGCGGAACGCCCTTGGAAACGCTCCAGCAGGGGCACGTGATCTACATGCTCAAATGCGGCGAGTGCCATGCCTACCAACTGCCGAAGGACCTCTTCGTGGACGAATGGGAGGATGCGATGCCGAAGATGATCACGCACGCCGGGCTTTCTTCGGAGGACGAAAAGGCAGTGCTGGCGTATGTGCTGGCCGTGAAAGGAGACGATGAGTGAGCTGATTGTCGGCATCGACCTCGGCACGACGAACTCGGCCATTGGCGTGGTCGAGAGCGGCTTTCCCATCCTGCTGGCGAACGAGGACGGGCGGCGGATCATTCCCAGCGCGGTGGCGTATGGAGCGGGGAGCGGGGAGCGGGGAGCGCGGAGTGAAGAAGTCTTGGTAGGCGCGAAGGCGCTGCGTCTGCGCTCAATGCGGCCGGTGGTGACGAGCGTGAAGCGGTTGATGGGCCGGCGGATCGGCGAGGTGGAGGATTTCCCGCTGCCGGTGGCGGACGATGGAAACGGTCGTCCTCAGGTCGAGGGAAGATCGCCGGAGGAGATCAGCGCGGAGATCCTGCGCGAGCTGAAACGGATCGCCGAATGGCGGCTCGGAACGGTGGTGGAAAAGGCGGTGATCACCGTGCCGGCGTATTTCAACGACGCACAGCGAAACGCGACGAAGAAGGCGGGCGAGCTGGCTGGACTGGAGGTGGTGAGGATCGTCAATGAGCCGACCGCTGCGGCGCTGGCCTACGGGCTGGACAAGCTGGGCGAGAAGTCGCGGGTGGCGGTGTACGATTTTGGCGGCGGCACTTTCGATTTGTCCGTGCTGGAGATGCAGGACGGGGTGTTCCAGGTACTTTCGACGCGCGGCGACACGCGCCTCGGCGGCGATGATCTGGATGCGGCGCTGGTGGCGTGGTGCGCGGAGCAGGCGGGCGTGGAGAAGCCCGACGTGCGCTGGACCGAGGAGGCCGAACGGGTGAAGCGGGCGCTTTCCGACAAGCAGACGGAGACCTTCCGCCTGCCGTTCTACGAGGGATCTCGTAGTATTGAGGTCGGGGTCACGCGCGGCGACCTCGACGCGCTTGCGAAACCGCTGATCGACCGCACGCTGGCCTGCTGCCGGCAGGCATTGGCGGATGCGCGGGTGGAGCCGGCCGATCTGGATGCGGTGCTGCTGGTCGGCGGCTCGACGCGGATGCCGGCGGTGCGGGAGGCGGTGAAGGGCTGGTTCGGCCGCGAGCCGGACCTCTCGCAGCATCCGGACGAGGCGGTGGCACTGGGGGCGACGATCCAGGCGGGGGTGCTGAGCGGTGCCATGAAAAAAATGGTGCTGTTGGATGTCACGCCGCTGAGCCTCGGGATCGAAACCTTCGGCGGGCTGATGAATGTCCTGATTTCCCGCAACACGACCATCCCCTGCAAGGCGGGCGAAATGTTCACCAACGCGGCGGCGGGCCAGCGGTCGATGCGGATCCGCGTGCTGCAGGGCGAGCGGGAGATGGCGCGCGACAACTGGCAGCTGGGCGAATTCGAGGTCGGGTTCGAACCGGCGGAAAAAGGCCGGGCGCGGGTCGGCGTGCAGTTCCGGATCGATGAAAACGGCATCCTCGAGGTGCTCGCGCGGGACACCGCCACGGGCAAGGACACCGTGTTGGAGATCCGCAGCGCGGCGGTGGATGTGGAGGATGAGCGGGTCGAGAAAATGGTGAGTGAATCGGTCGAATACGCCTTCGACGACATGGCGGAGCGGGTGTTCACCGAGGCGAAGCTCAAGGCGGAGGAACTGCTGCCGGCGGTGGAACAGGTGCTTTCGCAGGGGGGCGATCTGGTTTCTCCGGAAGAAGAGGCGGAAATCCGGGCGGCGGCGTCGAAAGTGCGTGCGGCGATGAAGTCCGGCGAACCGAATCCGTTGAAGGCGGCGGTGCAGGTGCTGGACAAGGCGACCGAGGCGGTGGCGGCCCGGGTGGTGGAGAAGGCGATGGAAGAAGCGCTTTCGCGGAGATTGGGCGGGTAGTTCGCATTGACCGGGCCGGTTCGGCCGCGTTGGATCATGACCGGGAAGCCGATGACGGAAGAAGCCGAAGGATGGAAGCACTGCGGGCGTTGCGGGCACCTGTTTCAGGGACTGCAGGGCGGACGCTGCCCGGAATGCGAGGGCAATCCGGTCGTCAGCGAAGCGGAGATGGCCTACATCACCGCCCAATCCACGCCCGTGGGAGGTGGGGCCGACCCCTCCACTCCGGGAGCGGCAGGCCGGCCGGTCAAGAAGCGCGGCAGCCTGCTGAAGTTCACGATCGCCTGGATGTTCCTCCTGATGGCCATCGCCGGGATCATCGCACTGGCGAGGTCTCTCGGCCCTGAGAAAGAGGAAACGGCCACCTTCGACATCGGAGAGGCGACGGACACGTATCAGGCGCTGAACGATGCGTATTCAAAGTGCTATCCGGTGCTTCGCACCTACTATTCCAGCGTGGCTCCGGAGGTGCGGGCCCCGCTCACGTTGCACCCCAGCCGGACGCTCGGACGCATGAGCCGCTGGCCGGAGGAACTTGTTCTGGCGGGCCGGAACACCCTGATCCGCAACCGCAGTTTCACGGTTTTCGAAACCTCGGAGGGACCTTCGGTGGCCAGCGTGTGGCAGCTGGAGAACGGCGACCGGATCGAGGCGGTTTTCCGGAAGAACGCGGACGACGAGTGGGCGATCGACTGGGAACAAATGGTGCGCTACTCGTCGGAAGTCTGGCCGGTTTTCATGAGCGGGCTGGGAGAACCCACCGGGGAATTTCGCCTGCTGGCGCGGCGGCGGGCAAACTCCAGCCTCGGGGTGGGCGACGTCTCGCGGATTATTTTTCATCCGCCCTCGACCCGCAGCGCGGCCGAATACGGGGCGGGCTCGCCGGAGGTGAAGGTGGACCCGGCCTCGGAGGACGGGATCAAGCTGGCGGAGGCCTTCGAGCTGCGCGATGCCGGTGGCTCTGCCTTTTCCGCGGCCCTCTCCAATGACGACCCGATGGGGATGATCCGGGTGCGGGTGAAACTGCGCCTCGGGCCGAAGGACGAGCACGGTAGACTCACGCTGGTGCTCGATGAGGTGGTGGCCTGCCACTGGATGGACATCGACGACCGCGCGCGCCCGGATTCAGGCCGGTAGGGTGCTAAAGCCCCAGCCCGCGGCGCATGGCGGCGTCGGGATCGGTGCCGGGAAACCAGTAGCGGAAGGCGGCGATGCCTTGGTGGAGAAGCATCAGGTTTCCCTGGGCATGGCGCGCTCCGGCGGCTTCGGCGGCGCGGATCAGGGCGGTGGGCTTGTAAATGGTGTCGAAGACGAAATGGTTCGCGTGCAGGCAGCCGGGTGGCAGCGGCGAGGGGTCGGTTTCCTTGAGCCCGAGCGAGGTGGTGTTGACGATGAGCGTGCAGCCGGCAGCCAGCGCGGGCAGCACGGGGTCATCGATGCCGAGTGACGCGAGATCGAGCCGTGGATGGTGGGAGCGGAGGGTTTTGGCCAGCTCCTCGATTTTCGACACGGTGCGGTTGGCGAGAATCAGGCGGGCAACGCCGGCGCGGGCGCAGTGCGCGGTGATCGCTCCGCCCGCGCCGCCGCCGGCCCCGACGACCAGCACGGACAAGCCCTTGAGCCGGAGTCCGAGGGTTTCCGTCACGGCGTGTTCGAAGCCGTAGCCATCGGTATTGGTCCCGCGGGTGGCATCGGGATCGAAGCGGACCGTGTTGACCGCGCCGAGATCGCGGGCGGTGTCGTCGATTTCATCGCAGGCCTCCAGCGCGTCAAACTTGTGCGGGACGGTGACGTTGCAGCCGATGAAACCGAGCTCGCGCATGCGGGCGAAGGCCTCCTTGACCTGGCCGGGCTCCACTTCCAAGGGGATGTAACGGGCGTCAATGCCGGCTTCATCGAGCGCCGGCTGGTGCATCCGCGGGGAAAGTGAATGCCCGATCGGCTGGCCGATCACGGCGAGTTTCGCACCGCGGGCTTCGTGGAGGTTGGAGAGGGTGAAGGGCACGGGGTGAGTGGAAAGTGGAAAGGTAAAAGTAAAAAGTGAGGAGATGGCTGTCGGGCAGGAGCGCCGATTATGAAATCGGCAACGGCTGGGCTACGGGCTTGGCAATGGCTGGGCTAGAGGCCGGCTGGGCTGTTTATCGAGGAGGAGAGTTATTGATGAGCAGGCGTTGCCGATTTCATAATCGGCGCTCCATCGCCTGCAGGCGCTTTACGCTCTCATCCTGACCGAGGATCGCGAGAATGTCACCGAGGTCGGGGCCGCCGCCTTTTCCGCTGAGGGCGACGCGGGTGGGGAACATGAGCTGGCCGGGCTTGGCACCATTGGTCTGGGCGGTGTCGCCAATGGCGTGCTTGGCGGAGTCGGCGGACCACGCAGGGAGTTTTTCAAAGGCCTCGGCGAGGGCCTTGAGGAGGTCCTTGGCGGTGGGGTTGTTCTTCACCTTGGCCAGCGGTTCTTCGTCGATCGTGATGTCATCAAGCAGGAGGAAAGCGAGGGCATCGGGGACTTCCGAGAGAAGCCGTACTTTCTCCCGCACGGCGGCGGCGGCGTCAGGGTAGCGGTCGGTGACGGAGAGGCCGGCCGCTTCGACGAAGGGTTTGGCGGCCTCGGCGAAGACCTGCGGTGGTAGGGTGAGAAGATGCTGTTGGTTGAGCCAGGCGCATTTCTCGATGTCGAAGCGGGCGGGGGAGCGGTTGACGTTCTCCAGCGAGAAGCGGTCGACCAGCTCGCCGAGGGTGAAGATTTCCTCGTCGGTCTTCGGGTTCCAGCCGAGCAGGGCGAGGAAGTTGACGACGGCCTCGGAGACGAAGCCTTGGCGCGGGTAATCGCCGACGGCGGCACCAGCATCGCGTTTGGACATCTTGGAGCCATCGGGATTGAGGATCAGTGGGATGTGGGCATACTGAGGGGGCTCCACGCCGAAAGCCTCGAAAAGCTGGAGGTGCTTGGGCGTGTTCATGAGGTGGTCCTCGCCGCGGATCACGTGGGTGATCTGCATTTCGAGGTCATCGACGACGTTGACGAAGTGGAACACATAGGAGCCGTCGGAGCGGCGGACGACCATGTCGGGCGTGTTCTCGACGTTGGCGTAGTCGATGGTGACTTCGCCGCAGACGAGATCGGTCATGGTCACGGGCTTGCGTTCGAAACGGAACCGCCAGGCACCATCGTCCTCGTAGACGCGGTCGTTGTTTTTCAGGACGTCGAACCATTTGTCGTAGAGCGCAGTCCGCTCGGACTGGTTGTAGGGGCCGAATTCGCCGCCTTTTCCTTCGCCCTCGTCCCAATCGAGGCCGAGCCAGTGCATGCCGTCGAAGATGGCGGCGCGGGCTTCGTCGGTGTTGCGGGCGTGGTCGGTATCCTCGACGCGGAGGACGAAGGTGCCGCCGTGCTTGCGGGCAAAGAGGTAGTTGAAGAGGGCCGTGCGGGCACCGCCGACGTGGAGGTAGCCGGTCGGGGAGGGGGCGAAGCGGGTGCGGACGTGCATGTCGGGAGTGCGGCGCGGGACGGGGCGGATGCCAAGGAAAAGTTGCCGGCCCGGGGCGGGCGGTGTCTGGTGGCGGTGGCGATGACACGCGGACGGATCGGCACGCGCGGAAACTGGGTGGCGGGCGCTTCGCTGGCGCTGGCGGCCGGGGGGCTGGCGTGGGTGGATGGCGCGTTGCTGGCGCTGGCATTGGTGGGCCTGCTGTTGCTGGCGGTGACTTGGGTAGTGGGGCGGTGGAATGTGGCGCGGGTGGAAGTGGATTTCCAGGGGCCGCGAGCGGTGGTGGCGGGTCAGCCGGCGCGGGCGCGGGTGGAGGTGAGAGATGGAAGGAGGTGGCTGGATGGGTTCGGGCTTGAGGTGGCGATGGAAGGGCCGGGCGGGATGTCGATGGCATTGGCCGTGCCGTGGTTGCCGACGGGGTCGGTGGCGACGGGCGAGCTGGCGTTTTCCGCGCCCGGACGGGGGGCGGCGGATGAATTGCGGGTGGCGGTGAGGTCGGATTTCCCGTGGGGGATGTTCGATTTCGAGCGGCGATGGGAGATCGGCAGGGAAATTCTGGTGCTGCCGCGATCGATCCGGCCGGAGCCGTTGCTGGAGGGCTGGGCGGATGCGGGGGAGACGAGGGAGCGGCCGCGGTGGGGCGATGGGGGCGAGTGGAGGGGGATGCGCGACTACCGCCCGGGCGACCGGGTGCGGACGGTGCGCTGGCCGGCGAGCGTGAAGTCGCTGGCGCGGGGCGGCGGGCTGCTGGTGGCGGAGCCAGATCCGCCGGGCGGGCGGATCGATGAGGCATGGCTGGTGTTTCACTCGGCGGGCGAGGGCTCGCTGATCCGGCCGGATCGGTTCGAGCGGGCGATCTCGCTTTTCCGCGGAGAAACCGAGCGGCTGGTGGCGGCGGGGCGGACGGTGGTTTGGATGGCGGATTTCCTGGAATGGATGCCTTTCCGGATCGACGGACGGCGCGACCTGGCGGCGGCGGGCGAGGTGCTGGCGCGGGCGAAGCGGGCAATGGGAACGCAGCGGCATGAGGTGATCGGACGGCTGGCCGAGGCAGGCGGAGTGGTGAGGGTTTTCTCGGATGAACCGGCGGAGCGGTGGCGGGGGTGGCTGGCGCAGCCGGAGCGGGCGGTGGATGGTGTGCGCGACGAGAAAGGAGGACGGCGGTGAAGTGGGAGCGGCGGCTGGCGGCGGTGGCGATGGCGGGCGCGGTGGTCTTGGCGGTGGCGCTGCTGCGGGGGTGGCCCGCGGGGTGGCAGGAGGCATTTCGCGAAGGCGTGGCGGGTGTGCTGCTGATGGCGGGGCTGGCGTGGTGGTCGCGCCGGGTGAAGCCGGCCGGTGTGGTGGCCGCGGCGCGGCGAAGCGGCCGGACGGATGGGGTGGCGCTGGCTTTGGGAATCGTGGGGCTGGTGGCGGGGCTTTTCGGAATCCTGGCCTGGGCACCGGAGCCGGCGGAATCGCTGGCCTCGCGGGTGGCGGTGATGTGGCGGGCTCCGGAGGCGAGGACGTTGGCGGAGAACGGCCGACCGGAACCTCCGGCGCGGAGCGGGAACTGGCTGTGGGACGAAGCAGGGCGGCGCGAGTTGCCGCGTCGGGCGAGGTTGGAGCCGGCGAACCGGCCGGAGGCATTCGTGCAGGCGGATGACGAGGGTGCGCTGCTGGCGCGGCGGTTGTATCTGGAAGCGTTCGCGTTGGAGCAGTACGAGGACGACGTCTGGTCATCGCCGGCTACGCACGAGACATTGTCGGCGGGAAACGACGGTTGGATCCGCTTTGAGGAGGAAACGGAGGGCGTGGGACATCGCATCTGGCTGGGGGCGAGCGGCTCGTCGCGTCAACCGCTGGTGGCGCTGCAAGGGCTGCGGGCGGCGGAGGTGGAGCAAGCGCGGCGGGATGGCGGCGTGGCGACCCTGCCGGGCGGGGAGCCGGTGAACTACGCGGCGGTTTCCCGGATGCGGACGCTGGCGGAGCCCGGTCCGGCGGATGAGGAAACGGCGGTGCCGGATGAGCGGTTTTTAAAACTGGAGGGCGAGGAGCGTCTGCGGGCGCTGGCGGTGGAGTTTGCCGGCGAGGGGGACATCGGGACAAGGCTGGGGCGCTTGCGAGACCGCCTGCGCGGCCATGCGGCGTATTCGTTGACCATCGAGAATCCCGGCGGGTTCGATCCGCTGGAGAACTTCCTGTTTCACGAACGGCGCGGGCACTGCGAGCTTTTCGCCACGGCGGGGGCGTTGATGGCGAGGGCGATCGGGGTGCCGTCGAGGATCGCCTATGGCTGGGCCGGGGGGACCTACTACGAATCTGGTAAATGGTTCGTCTTCCGGGCGCGCGACGCCCATGCGTGGACGGAGGTGTGGCTGGAGGGGCGGGGGTGGGTGGTGATGGACCCGACGCCGCCGCAGGCGATCGGAGGAGGTCGGCCGGCGCTGGCGGCCGCGGATGAGCCGGTGCCGTTGGAATCCGATGCGGCGGAGGGCGGAACGCGGTCCGAGGGCGGGATTTGGCTGATGTTGTTCGCGGCGGTGGCGGCCGGGGTGGGTTTGCTCGGGAGATGGCGGAGCTCGCTCTCCGTCGCGGCCTCTCGCGGTGAGGTGGCGGAACTTCCCTACGAGCAAGGTTTTCGGAGGGCATGCGCACGGGCGGGCTTGAGGGCGGAGCCGGGGGCGACCTTGAGGGAGCTGGTGAGTCGTTTTGGGGAAGAGCGGCCGGGTTTCGCAGGGGAAATGGTGAGCTACCACTACGGGGTGCGGTATGAGGGGAAACCGCGGGATAGGGAGCGGGAAAGGAAGCTGGCCGCGGAGGTCAGAGGGTGGAGCGGAGGGAAATAGACGACGGCAGGACCGGCGCCACCCCCTGAAGGGGGAACTACGTGCGGATGGAGGCGGGCAGTTTGAGAAGACTCAGCGGTTGAGTTCGTTGAGGCCTTTCTGCTGGTACTGCTGGTCCCGTAGTTTGCGGAGGTATTCGAGGTAGCGGCGCTTGGCCTCGAAGTCGGTGCCGTCGGCGGTGACGGCCTGCGGTTGATGGCCGTATTTTTTCCACGGCCCGTAGGGGACCTGGGCGTCCTCGACGAAACGCCAATGGCATTTTTCCCCGGACTGGAGGCCGAGGTAATCGCGGACGGAGGGGGAGATATCGATGGCGGCGCCCTGGTTGTTTCGATTTTTGGGCGGCGAATTGCCGAAGACGTAGGCCCAGTCGTCGGTGACGAAGGGGCCGCAATCCTCCCACTGGGCGTAGCAACTACGGCCTCCGTGGTAGATCTGGACCCAGCGGCCCTTGAGGACGGTCTTGCCGGGGAGCGGGTTGTGGCGGCGGAACCAGGGGATCACGCGGGCGGCCTCGGGCTTGTGGACGTTGTAGCGGAGGACGTCGTTGTAGGGGAGGGCGATGTAGAAGGGGTTGAGCTTCGGGATGAAGCCCTTCGGCCGGAAATCCGAGCTGCGGTGGTCGGCGACGCGTGAGGCGGGGTCCGGGTTGTCGTAGCCGCCGAAGTTCGCCATCCAGTTCTGGTCCCAGGAGGACTTGCAGTTGGGGACGGGGTTGTTCTGGGTCGGCTGCTCGCCGATCCAGAAGACGGTGGCGGTGATGTTCTGCCGCCAGGGATAGAGCTGTCCGTTGGCCGGGGCCGGTGCGCGGGTGGCACGGATGGGCTGGCGGGCGGTGGGAATGATCACCCGCGGCATGGCCGAGGAGCTGGCCGCCGTTTGCGCCCGTACGCCGACCGAGGTCGCGAGGAGAACCATCGCGAGCGCAAGGGAGGGGTGGGCTTTCAGCATGCGGAGGGTTGAGGAACTAGAAGCGGCGGAGTTCGGTATTGCGGGCGAACTCGGCGTCGGTCTGCGGGTAGTCTAGCGTATGATGCAAGCCCCTCGATTCGCGGCGCCGGATCGCGCTGTCCACGACCAGCGAGGCGACCTCGACGAGATTGCGCAGTTCGAGGATGTCGGCGTTCACCCGGTGGCCCCAGTAGAACTCGCGGACTTCCTTGCGCAGGTTCTGCAATCGAGTGGCGGCGCGGCGCAGGCGGTTGTTGGTGCGAACGATGGAAACGTAGTCCCACATGAGGCGGCGGAGCTCGTCCCAGTTGTGGTAGATGACGACGAGTTCGTCGGGCGGTGCGGTATCGCCGTGCTCCCAGGGTGGGATGGCGGGGGCTTCGGGGCAGGGTTTTCCCGGAGGGTGATGGCGCATGATGCGGTCGAGCGCGCGGCGGGCGAGGACGTTGCCTTCCAGCAGCGAGTTCGAGGCGAGGCGGTTGGCGCCGTGGAGGCCGGTGCAGGCGACCTCGCCGATGGCGTGGAGGCCGCGGATGGTGGTGCGGCCGTCGAGGTCGGTTTTCACGCCGCCGCACTGGTAATGGGCAGCGGGGACGACGGGGATCGGCTGCTTTTCGGCATCGAGCCCGAAGGACAGGAGCTTTTCGTGGATGAAGGGAAAACGGTCGCGGAAGAAGCCGGGCGGCTTGTGGGTGATGTCGAGGTAGACGCAGGGTGCGCCGGTTCGTTTGATTTCGCGGTCGATGGCGCGGGCGACGATGTCGCGGGGGGCGAGCGAGCCCCGGGGGTCGGTGCGTTTCACGAAGTCCTCGCCTTTGCCATTGATCAGCACCGCGCCCTCGCCGCGGACGGCCTCGGAGACGAGGAATGAGCGGGCCTCCGGACCGCTGGCGGCGGGGTTGTAGAAGCAGGTGGGGTGGAACTGGATGAATTCCATGTTCTCGATCGTCGCGCCGGCGCGCCAGGCCATTGCCAGGCCGTCGCCGGTGGAGGAGTCGGGATTGGTGGTGTAGAGATAGACTTTTCCGCAACCGCCGGTGGCGAGGATGACCCGATCCGAGCGGAACACTCGGACTTCGCCCGAGGTGCGGTCGAGGACGTAGGCACCGAGCACGCGGTCATCGGTGACCATGCCGAGCTTGCCGGTGGTGATGAGGTCGATGGCGAAATGGTCCTCCAGCAGCGTGAGCCGCGGTGTGCGGCGTGCGGCCTCGACCAGCGAGCCGGCGATCTCGAGGCCGGTGGTGTCTTTCGAGTGGAGGATGCGGCGGTGGCTGTGACCGCCTTCCTTGCCCAGCGCGAAGCGATCGCCGGAGCGGTCGAAGTCGGTGCCGAGTGAAACGAGGTCGTCGATGGTGGCGGCACCCTCGGAGATGATGGTGCGGACGGCTTGCTCGTCGCAAAGCCCGGCCCCGGCGTCGAGGGTGTCGGCGACATGGGCCTCGATGGAATCGCCGGGGTCGCGCAGGGATTCCGGGAGAACCGAGGCGATGCCGCCCTGGGCCCAGGCGGTGTTGGAGTCCAGCAGCTTGCCCTTGGTGATGACCGTAACCGATCCGTGGGCGGCGGCGCGGATGGCGAAGGACAGCCCGGCAATGCCGGCACCGATGACGAGAAAGTCGGAGGTCAAGGGAGTGCGGAGTTCGGATTGCCGGGATTTTCCGGGCGTGGGCGGGGATTGAACCGTCAAGACGCCGGGGTCGCCAAGGAATTATGCGGAGGCGGGCAGGGTGATGTTATCGATCAGCCGGATCTCTCCGTAGAAGACGGCGGTTGCCAGAAGGGTGGGGCGGGAAAGGTCGGAGGTGGGCTGGAGGGTCCCGGCATCGACGAGTTCGAGGTAGTCGATACGGTTGAGCGGAGAGGCGATGGCATCGCGGGTTTGATCGAGGAGGGCGGCGGGAGGAAGTCGGGGATGGGCATGGCGGATGGAATCCGCCGCCACGACGAGGGCGCGGTGGATGCGTGGGGTGTCGGCGCGTTGTTCGGGGGTGAGGCGGACGTTGCGGGAGGACATCGCCAGGCCGTCGGGCTCGCGGACGGTGGGGGCAGCGATGATTTCCACCGGCACATCTAGGTCTCGGACCATGCGGCGGATGATGGCGAGCTGCTGGAAGTCCTTTTCCCCGAAGACGGCGGCTGCGGGCTGGAACTGGTTGAAGAGCTTCAGCACCACGGTGCAAACGCCATCGAAATGCCCCGGCCGGGTGGCACCGCAGAGGGTCTTGGAAAGCGAGGTCTCCAAGACGGTCACGGAGCGATCCGGAAAATACATCGAGTCCGTCGTGGGTGCGAAGACCAGATCGACCCCGGCGGCGCGGCATTTTTCAAGGTCGGACTCAAGCGTGCGCGGGTAGGCATCGAGGTCGCTGGCGCGGTCGAATTGGATGGGGTTGACGAAGATCGAGACGGCGACGAGTCCGTCGGATCCCGCCGCCTTGCGGGCGTGGCGGATCAGTTCCAGGTGACCCGGATGCAGCGCGCCCATGGTGGGGACGAGGACGGGCGGGCGGGCGAGGCTTCTGCGGAGATCCGGAACGGTGGTGACGACGCGCATCCGGACGAGCATGGAGGAGGAGGAATTTGCCCGCAAGGGCCGGGAGTGGACGTTGACGCGGGCCGGAAATCCGTTCAGGGTGCCGCGGAACCCCAGCGGGAAATCCCATTTATCATATGATTCGTCGCCTTATCCCTTTCGCCGTGGCCGCCATCCTGTGTGGCACTTCGCTCGCCCAGGACGCCAAGCTGAAGATCGCCACGGTCGATATGCAGCAGCTGTTCAAGGAATACTACCGCACGGAGGAGGCCCAGCAGCAGGTCAACGTCGAGCGCGCCCGTATTCAGAAGGAACTCAACGAGCGCTTCGCCCGCATTCAGGAAATCGATGAGGAGCTCAAGAAGCTGCGCAAGATGCTCGACGACCCGTCGATCAACGATTCCAAGAAGCAGGAAGTCCACCGCGACTGGCAGATGAAGCAGCAGGAGGGCATCGCCCTCGACCGTGAGCGCCGCGAGTTCCAGCAGCGCCGCACCCAGGCCCTCAACGAGACCATGGTGCAGCGGATGAAGGGCATCCTCGAAGAAATCCGCAAGCTCGTCGAAGAGCAGGCCAAGAAGGAGGACTACGACTACGTGTTCGACAAGTCCGGCCTGAGCACCTCGCAGGTTCCCTTCCTGCTCTACACGAAGGACGCGACCGACATCACCCCGGTCCTCCTGGTGGACCTGAACAAGGATGCTCCGGCCGAGGCCACCTCCACCGAGGAAGCCCCGGCGGAAGGCGGCGAGGCCACCGAGTGACCTACTCTGCGTGAGCCAACTGACTCTTTCCGAGCTCGCCCAACGGATCGACGGTGACGTCGTCCGGGGCGAGCTCGCTCTTTTGATCACCGGCATCGCCGCGCTCGACGAGGCGGGGCCCGGTGAAATCTCGTTTCTAGGAAACGAGAAATACCGCCAGCAGTTCCTCGAAACCAAGGCCGGCGTGGTGATCGTTCCCCGCGGCGTGACGGAGGGGCCGGAAAACGTGGCGCTCGTCGCCTGCGACAACCCTTCCTACGCCTTCGGGCTGGTGGTGAAGCATTTCACCGAATCACTGGCCCGGGTTTTCACGCCTGGCATTCACGAACGTGCGGTCGTTGAGCCCACCGCACGGCTGGACGCCGAAAAAGTTCGCATCCACGCCGGAGCGGTCGTCATGGCCGGCGCGACCATCGGGGAGGGTACGGAAATCGGTCCGAACGCGGTGATCGGCGAGAACGTGGTGATCGGCCGCGATTGCCAGATCCACGCCAACGTTTCCATCCGCGAGCGTTGCCAGGTCGGCGACCGCGTTATTTTGCAGCCCGGCGCGGTGATCGGGTCCGATGGCTTTGGCTACGAGACCGTCAACGGACGCCACGTGAAGATCGACCAAATCGGCATCGTGGAAATCCAGGACGACGTCGAGATCGGAGCGAACACCACCGTCGATCGCGCGCGTTTCGGACGGACGGTGGTCGGTATGGGGAGCAAGATCGATAATCTCGTCCAAGTCGCCCACAACGTGCAGATCGGTCCCCACAACCTGTTCGTTTCCCAGAGTGGCATCGCCGGCAGCTCCAAGACCGGTGCGTATGTCGTTGCGGCGGCGCAGGTGGGCATCGCCGGTCACCTGCGCGTCGGGGATCAGGCGATCCTTGCCGGGCGCACCGGCGTCACATCAAACATTGAGGGCGGAAAGACCTACGGTGGCTATCCCGCTCAGCCGCAGATGGACGAGCAGCGGCAAAAGGCGGCGCTGAGGAAGCTGCCCGACCTGCTCAAGCGGGTGAAGAAGCTGGAGGGGTGAGGAGAGCGGGTTTGCGACCCGCTTTCAATCTTCCACGCCGACTGTCGAAGAAGGGGGATTGCCGGGCTCGGTGCGTGGCGGTCGGTAGGACGAGGCGGTGAATCGGTTTTGAAAAATGGAAGCGGGTCGCAAAGCCGCTCTCCTCAGTAGCTCCGGCCCCAGATGGCGCGTTGTTTGGTGGGCTTGCCGGTCAGGAGGCAGGGGGCTTCGTCGCCGTCCTGCTGGTCGAGCGGGAGGCAGCGGATGGTGATCTTGTGCTTTTTGCTGAGCTCGTCTTCCTCCTCGGACGTAGCGTCCCAGGGGGTGATGAGCCAGCCGGGATTGTCCTGGGCCCAGTGAGCTTCGAACGTTTCCAGGCTGTCGCAGGGTACGATGTTCGCATCGCGGAACTCGACGGCTCGCTGAAGCAGCGTGTCGTGGATTTCCTGAAGGAGATCGGTGGCGCGGCGGAGGAAATCCTCCTTCTCAAGAAACTCCTTTTCGTGGGCAGCGCGGTCGCGGCGGTTGAGGCAAACCTTCCGGCTTTCGACGTCACGCGGGCCGATCTCGATGCGGATCGGGGTGCCTTTTTTCACCCATTCCCACTTCTTCTGGCCGCCCTGGAGGTCGCGATCATCGACGAGCACTCTCAGGGGATCGCCATGGAAACGATACCCGCGGAGGGTCTCGGCGAGTGCGTGGCAGGAGGCGATCACGGCTTCCTTGGTGTTTTCCTTGGGAGTGACCGGAATGATGACGATCTGCTGCGTGGCGACGCGTGGCGGCAGGATGAGGCCGTCGTCGTCGGAGTGGGCCATGATCAGCGTGCCGATCATGCGGGTTGAGACGCCCCATGAGGTCGTGTAGGCGTGTTCCACCTTGCCATCGCGCCCGGTGAAGGAGATGTCCTGGGCCTTCGAGAAATTCTGTCCGAGGAAGTGCGAGGTGCCTGCCTGGATTGCTTTCCGGTCCTGCACCATCGCCTCGACGGTGAGCGTCATGTCGGCACCGGGGAACCGCTCGTTCTCGGTCTTTTCGCCGGGGACCACGGGAATCGCGAGGTGGTCGCGCAGGAACTCGGCGTACACCTGATGCATCTTGCGGGTTTCCTCGATCGCTTCCTCCTTGGTCTCGTGGGCGGTGTGGCCTTCCTGCCAGAGGAATTCGGCGGTGCGGAGGAACAGGCGCGGGCGCATCTCCCAGCGCATCACGTTGGCCCACTGGTTGATGAGCAGCGGCAGGTCGCGGTAGCTCTGGACCCAGCGGGAAAAGGCCGCTCCGATGATCGTTTCGGAAGTCGGCCGGATGACGTAAGGCTCGGCGAGTTCGCCGGTGGGGATCATCTTGGTCTTGCCGGTGGCCTCGTCTTTGACGGCTTCGAGGCGGTGATGGGTGACCACGGCGCACTCGGTGGCGAAGCCCTCGGCGTGCTCTGCTTCCTTTTCGAGGTAGGAGAGCGGGATGAGCAGCGGGAAGTAGGCGTTCTGGTGGCCGGTTTCCTTGAAGCGACGGTCGAGCTGCTGCTGGATGAGTTCCCAGATGCCGTAGCCCCAAGGTTTGATGACCATGCAGCCGCGGGTCTCGGAATTTTCCGCGAGGTCGGCGGCCTTGATGACCTGCTGGTACCATTCGGGGAAATCCTCGGCGCGGGTCGGGGTGATGGCGGTCTTGGGAGCGGACATGGTGAAAACGCGGATGGCGCGCGGCGCGGAATTAGAGGAAAGGCGCGGGCGCGTCGATAGCGGTTTTTGTCGGAGCAGTCCGAAGATCTCACTCGAAAAACCTCTTCAACGCCCGCTGCTCATCGGGATCGAGCGACTCACGCCAGACGCGGTCGCCGCCGGAGCCGGTGGTCTCGACGGAGCCGCCGGAGCGGTTGACGGTGGCGGTTTGATCGACTTCATGCTCGCCGTCCTGAATCTGGAGAAGATCGCCGGGGAGGGCTCGGGAGAGGTCTTTGGCTTCGAGCGATTCGAGTCCGCCGGTGGCCAGCGCATCGCCCTCCTCGCCGATGACGCCGCCGGCTTCACCGGGGCCGCGGTTCACTCCGCCCTTGCCGCCGGGACCGTCTCTTTCCGGCCCATCTCCTTCCCCTTCGCCGGCCATCAGTTCGTCCATCCACTCTTCGCCCTGGCCGCCGCCCTGGCAGTCCTTGCAGGCTTGGCCTGCCTTCTGGAGGTTTTCGCGGAGCTGTTGCATCTGCTCCGCACTGAGCTTTCCGAGCTGGTTGGGATCGAGCTGCTGGAGTTGTTGAAGCAGTTCGGCGTTGGGCTTGAGCGCTCCGTTTTGCAGACCCTGGAGGGCTTCGTCGAACTGCTGGAGGAGCTGGTCTTTCCGCTCCTGCGACATGCCGGCGGCGTTCTTTTCCAACGATCCGAGGGCATTGGCGGCGCGACCGGTTTCGCGTTCGAGACGCTGGAGTTCGGCCTCGTGCTGCTTTTTCAGTGAGTCGGTGGCTTCCAACGAGGAGTGGCTGAACCATTCCTCCTCTTCCTTGGCACGCAGTTCGTCGAGCTTCTCGCGCATTTCCTCCAGATAGGATTCGTCGAGGACCTCCTCCTGGTCGAGCCGCTCGAGATCGGCGTCGAGCTGCTCCCAGGCGAGCGGTTGCTCGGGGGGATTCGCGTCCGCTCCGGGGAGCGCGGCGACGGGGATGAAAAGCCCGGCGAGAAGCAGGGAAAGGGCGGCGAGTGGCGGTGCGGCGGTGCGCTGCCAGTGCCAGCCCAGGCCGGCATCGACCTGTCCGGGAAACTCCGGCCATGGCGCGACTCCGGCGTGGGCGGCTGAGAGGGCGTTGCGTAGGCGCATCGAGTCCTCGATCCGGACCATCGCGCCTTCGGCGGTTTCAAAGCGGCGGCGGGCCAACAGCCACGCGGTAAGGCTGAGGAGGACAAGCAGTCCGCCGCAGCTGGCAGCCCACTGCCAGGCGGGGATCGTGGGGAAACGGTGGCGCGCCAGGAGCAGCACGGCGGCGGCGACGACGGAGCCGATCACCAGCGGCGCGGCCAGCGTTTGCAACCACCAGCCGAGATTCACGCCGCGGGCGGTGCGGGCGGCGGCGCGCATCCATGCATCGCGGGGGCTTGAAGCATCACGGGGCATCGACGGCATTGTATCGCGGCGGCGGGTGAGGGCGATGTGAATTTGCGGTGAATCCTGCGGAGATGGTTTCGGAGCTTGGCATCGAGCCGGGCGATCGGTGGAATCGCCGCCCAAGCATCGCCGTGAAATCCTACGAAATCTACTCCGCCATCGATCCCTCCGTTGTAAACTCCATGCTGGATTGGTTCCGCGACAACGACCGCAATGTTTACAAAACGGCGGTGGCGACCCTCGCCCAGTCCCGCAAGCTGCGGCCGGTTTTCGTGCAGAAGAAGCCGCTGCCGGACCAGTATGCGTGGATCCGCAAGACGCTTCAGCTCAAGTCCTCGGAAACGATCGGCGAGCATCTGATGCAGGCGTGGTTGATGGCGGGAAACCAGGACATGCTGGCGGCTTACTGTGACGCCATGGGCATTGAGCATGATGGCAAGGGATCGGTCACCGGAGCTCTGCCTGACGAGTTGGATGCCGCCAAACTGGACGCCGCGGTCGACTCACTGGTGGAGAAATTCGACCCTGTATTGGTGTCGGTTTACCTTCGGTTTTTCAACCTTCAGAAGCCCGGCGGCTGGCCGGCGCTGGAGGCGAAGCTGGAGTCGGACGAGCGATTGAAGCTTGGGTGAAAACCTCTCCCACGTCCTGCCGAAGCAGGTTTTTTCCTGTTTCGGAGTGAACGCTTTGAAAACCTGCATAACACGAACCCGTAGATCGTTTCTCATGAAGTTTCCCACCTGTCTCTCCGCCCTGCTGTTGCTTTCCGTTTCCGCCTCCGCGGAGGATGGTTGGATTTCCCTTTTCAACGGCCAGAACCTTGACGGCTGGGTCCCGAAGATCACCAAGCATCCGCTGGGTGAGAACGCGATGGATACCTTCCGGGTGGAGGATGGGATCCTGAAAGTCGATTACAGCAATTACGGCGGGAGCTTCGACGGGCAATTCGGACACCTGTATTCGGAACTTTCGTATTCCCACTACATTCTGCGGGTGGAGTACCGCTTTGCGGGCGAGCAGTTGCCGGACGGACCGGGATTCGCGGTCCAGAACAGCGGGGTGATGTTCCACACGCAGCCGCCGTCGAGCCTGAAGCTGAACCAGGATTTTCCGGTTTCGATGGAGTTCCAATTCCTGGCGGGCACCGGAGAGGGTGAGCGATCGACAGCCAATCTCTGCACTCCCGGGACGAATGTCTGGATGGATGGAAAGCTGGTTACGGATCACGTCATTACCTCCTCCGCTCCGACGTTTTCCCCGGACGAGTGGGTGACGGTGGAGCTGGAAGTTCACGGCGCGGAAGAAGCCATCCACCGGGTGAACGGCAAGGAAGTGCTGCGTTACCAGAAACTTGAGTTGGACCCGGCGAACGGAGTGGGGGATGCGCAGGCGCTGCTGAACCGCGGCTTGTCCAAAGAGTTGGCCTACGGCCACATCGCCCTGCAGTCGGAGAGTCAGCCGGTGTGGTTCCGCAAGATCGAGATCAAGCCGCTGAAGGAGTGAACCCCGGCGGGGCTCAGGAGCCGCCGAGCCGGCTGGGCTGCGAGTACGCGCCCGGATCGTAGAGTCCGGGCTGGGCGGCGGCCCGGGCGAGTTCGCTAGAAGCGTTGGCGATCAGCTCGGGGATGGATTTGCCGGTGTCGGCGAGGGCGACGAGGAAATCGAACTCGCCGGAGGCTCGCGCGTGGTCATCGGCGAGGCCACAGAAGGCACCGGCGATTTTTCCGTGCCGCCGTGCCATGCGGACGAGGCAGACAGGGCCCTTGCCGGAGAGGCTCTGGTGATCGATGGAGCCCTCGCCGGTGATGACGATGTCGGCGGCGGTGATGCGGCTTTCCAGCTCCAGCAGCCGGGCGAGGAGGTCGAAGCCCGGCACGAGGCGGGCACCGGTGAAATGGAGCAACCCGAAGCCGAGGCCGCCCGCCGCGCCCGCGCCGGGGTCGAGCGAGGCATCCATGGCACCGGTGACTTCGACGAGTCGCCGGAGCGCGGCTTCGAGCTGTGGCCGGGTTTCCTCGGTGGAGCCTTTTTGCTCGGAAAACACCGCGGTGGCTCCCTTTTCGCCGAGCAGAGGGTTTTCCACGTCGCAGGCGACGGTGATGGGGGGCAGGGGCGAAACGGCGGAGCCATCGATGCGCGCCAGATCCAGAAGGGAAGCGGGGCAAGGCTCGATTTCGTGGCCGGCGGCATCGAGGAAACGGAAGCCAAGAGCGCGGGCCATGCCGCAGCCGCCGTCGTTGGTCGCACTGCCGCCGATGCCCAGCACGATGCGGTCGACGCCGTGGTGCTGGATCGCATGGAGCATCTGCAGGCCGACGCCCCGGGTGGAGGCGGAAAGGGGATCGCGCTCTTCGGCGGTGAGGCGCGAGAGGCCGCAGGTTTCGGCCATTTCAATGACCGCCACGCGGCCTTGGCGGGTATTGGCCAACAAGTAGGTGGACTCGATCTCGCGTCCAAGGGCATCGACCGAGCAGCAGGAAATCCATCGCCCTTGTAGGGCGGGGGCGAGCGTGCTCATGAAACCCTCGCCGCCATCGGCGATGGGGCAGAGGTCGAGATCGGCCCCGGGCAGGACGCTGCGGATGCCGGCCGCCATGGCTTCGGCCGCTTGAAGCCCGGTGAGGGCACCTTTGAATTTGTCCGGGGCGAGGAGAATGCGAACGGGCATGACTGCGATGGGAGCGGGACTACCGATTAAGAAACGGAGATATTGCGGCGAAAAGGTGAAATTCGCATTTTGCGCGGATTCCATGGGCGCGATGAAATTCCGGTCCCTCTATCACGGTAGATCCTGCGTCCGCCCGCGGGCGGGCGACAACCCGTTTCAAGACCCAAGATGCTCCGAGTTTTGCTGCTCATTCCCTTGCTGGTAGCTTCGCTGCTGGCCCAGGATTCCACCCCGCGCCGTCTGGAAGTGTTGTTCCTCGGCGACGACCGCGGCCACAACCCGATCGAACGCTATCGTTATCTCAAGCAAGCGCTGGGCCCGCGCGGATACAATATCACTTTCACCGAAGATCTTGAGGACATGCGCCGTGAGGTGCTCGATGGGTACGACGCGCTGCTCGTTTACGCCAACCACGAGCAGGATGTCGTGCCGCCGGCGATTCTGGAGTGGGTGAAGGATGGTGGCGGGCTGGTGGCGCTGCACAGCGCGTGCGGATGCTTCCACCCCTCGCCGGAGTGGTTCGCGCTGATCGGTGGAAAGTTCAAAAGCCACGAGGGGCACGTCTTTGCTCCGGAAAACGTCGACAAGCGTCACCCGATCACCAAGGACCTGCCCGTGCTGGAGGCGTGGGATGAAACCTACGTCCATCAGGACCTCGCGGAGGATCGGCACCTGCTCCAGGTGCGCCCGCCGATCAACGCCGGTGAAACCGAGCCGGAGCCTTGGACCTGGCTGCGGGCGGAGGGCAAGGGCAGGGTTTTCTACACTGCCAGCGGCCACGATCTGCGGACGTGGAAGGAGCCCGCTTACCACGAGCTGGTTGCGAGGGCGATCGTCTGGGCGGTGGGCGAGCGCAAGGCGCGGATGTTCGCCCAATACGAGATGCCCGAGTTGAAGCTTGATGAGCCGAGGGTGCGTGACCGGGCGCATCCGGACATTCCGATGATGCCACTGCAGGAGCCTCTGACGCCGCATGGGAGCGCGCGCCACACGCAGGTGCCGGTGGGGACGAGGCTGGAGCTTTTTGCCAGCGAGCCGATGATCGTGAACCCGATCTCCATCGACTGGGATGCCAAGGGTCGCTGTTGGGTGGTGGAGGCTCTGGGTTATCCCAACGACGTGCCGCTGCGGAAGGGGAGCGGGGAGGATAAGATCAAGATTCTCGAGGACACGAACGGAGATGGCAAAGCGGACAAGGTGAAGGTCTTCGCCGACGGCCTGCGACACTGCACGGCCACGATGTTCCACCTCGACGGCGTGATTGCCACCGATGGGCCCGAGCTGGTGTGGCTGCGCGACAAGAACGGCGACGACAAGGCGGACGAGCGCGTTGTCCTGGCCGAGGGCGTCAACATCGGCGACACCCACGCCTCGGTCTCGAACCTGATCTACGGCATGGACGGTTGGGTCCATGCGACGGTGGGCTACAGCGGTGTGGACATGGAGGTGGCGGGGCAGAAACAGAAGTTCGGCCAAGGTGTGTTCCGCTTCCGTCAGGACATGTCGGCGCTCGATTACCTCCAGCCGACGACGAACAACACCTGGGGCATCGGTTTGCTTGAAGACGGCTCGGTTTTTGGCTCCACGGCGAACAACAACCCGTCGTGGATGGTCTCGATCCCGCAGCGGGTCTATGCGGGCTCCGGCATCGAGCAACCCCGGACGCCGCAGCTCGACGACCGGCCGTTCATCTATGCGAACACGAGTGACATCACCCAGGTGGACCAGATCGAGCGCTACACCGCGGCCGCCGGACATTTCTTTTACAATGACACCTTGATCGGCCGCGAAGTCCTGCCCAAGGACGCGGCGCTGATCTGTGAACCAACGGGCCACCTCGTGGCCGTGGGCAAGGTCACCGACGCGGGTTCCATCAAGACGACCAACTTGCGCGGCCAGAACCTCTTCGCCAGCGCGGATGCCTGGAGTTCTCCCGTCTACGCCCGGACCGGGCCGGATGGGGCGGTGTGGATCGCCGACTGGTACAACCCGATCATCCAGCACAACGTCGTCTTCCGTTTCTGGAACCCGGCCCGCGGCTATGACCAGCCGCACAGTCCGTTTCACACGGGGGATCATGGACCGGGGAAAGGCAATGCCTACGTAACGCCCCTCCGCGACCGTGAGCACGGCCGCATCTGGCGCGTGGTGCCGGCGGACAAGCCGGTGCGCAAGGTGCCCGCCCTTTCGGCGGATGATCCGCTGGAACTCGCGCGACAGCTCAATTCCCCTTCGCAGCTTCTGCGTCTCCAGGCGCAGCGGTTGTTGATCGAACGCGGCAAGGAGGACGCCGTGCCGACGCTGTTGTCGTTCCTTCAGCTGAACGTCTCGCCGGAGGGCATCGAGGAGCCCTTGGGAGCGTATCATGCGATCCGGGTGCTGGCGGCGTTGCCGGGCGAGGAAGCGAAGCAGGCGGTGCGGAGCGCGATGAACCACGTCCATCCCGGGGTGCGTCTGCAAGCGGCGGAGGCGATCGATCCCAATGACCCGTCAATGGTCGCAGGGTTGGCTCATGTGATCGCCGGAGCGAAGACGCCGCGGGAGCGGCTGAAGGTGTTCACGGTGATCGCCGAGGCCGGGGAGAACGATGGCGTGGCTCTCGCGCTGTGGCAGGGGGTACGGGGCGGAAGCTTTGCGGACGAGTATGAGCGGCAGGCCGCCACGCTGGCGATGCACCGGCAGGGAGGAGCCTTGATCAAAGCGGCGGCATCGCAATTGGCCGGAGCCGACAGCTGGGCGAAAGGCGTGGTCCGCGAAGTCGCCGTGCGGCTTGCTGGTGCCGAGGTCGATCCCTCGGTCGTCGCGGCCCTCAACGCTTTGCCGGAGCCGGATCGGACGGATCTCATCACCGCGCTGGGCGAAAAGCCCTCGGTGCAGCCGAAGGCCCCGGTGCTGCCTCCTCATCTCGTGAAGGGGCGGGACCTTTATCAGAAGCTCTGCATCGAGTGCCATCAGGCCGATGGCAAAGGGGTCCCTCAGACCTTTCCGCCGCTGGTGGGCTCCGAGTGGGTGACCGGGGACCTCGATACGATGGCGCGGATCTTGTTGGGAGGTTTGATGGGGCCGGTGACCGTGAAAGGCGAAAAATACGAGAGCGCGATGCCGGGGCACAGCCACAGCCCGGATGAGGATCTGGCGGCGATCGCCAGTTACGTGCGGCACGCCTTTGGAGGCCTTGAGGAAGATCCGGTGAAGCCCGGGCGCTTTGCCTCGTTGCGCCCGGAGGTGGACGAGCGGAAATTCACGCCGTGGACCGTCGGCGAGCTGGAGGCGGCGAAAAAACAGCCCTGAGTCAGTCCAAGGCGTCGGCCTCTTCCTCCAGGTTGTAGCCTTCCGCCGGAAGTCCGATGAAAGGCAAGGCGCGCCGCGTGAGCAGTCGGGCGAAGGCCCCGGTGAGACCCGCGACAGCGGTCCAGGCGATCGCTTCTTTCCACGCCACGTCCATGCGGGCTGGGTTGCGTGGCGGGTCGATATGGGTGACCCGCCGGTAGACGCATCCGGCCCCGGAGCGGGCGAGCTTCGCGGCAATCGCCGGCAGGATGAAGCCCGCGCCGATGGCAGCGGCACGGACGGCACGGTTGGAACGGGAAAGGCTCATCGGGAAAAGAGACGCGGCGGCGGGCGCTTCCCGCCGCCGCCGTCTCGTCAAAGGATCACCAACAGGGCGTGGATGAAGCCGGGAAGCCAGAAGAGCAGCGTCAGCACCAGATTGAGAATGAAGGTGCCGTTCAGCCCCTCTTTCAACGCGACCGCGAGGGGCGGAAGGAACACGGCGATGATCACAAGCAGGAGTTTGTTGGTGCCGGTCGTGGTGGTCGGAGTAGCCATGGATCTGGGAAGGGTTCGGTTCAAGGATCACTCTTCGGCGGGCTCGGCCGGCGGCTGGGTGCCCGGAACTTCGTTGTCCTCTTCTTCGGGGAGGTCGACGTCAATGGTCGGCACTTCCACCTCGACCTTCTTGGTGCCGGTTTTCACATCCGGTCCCTCGACATCGTACTTCGGAAGTTTGGTTTCACCTTCCACCTTCACCTCGGGCAGCTCGCCGTCTTCGACTTTGTCGACATCACAAGCTGCGAATGTCAGCGCGAACGCGGGCACGGTGACGAGGCTAAGGACATGAATCAGTTTCGGTTTCATAACAGCCCCAGGATCCGCAGGCCTCATACCAAACCATGAAGTCGCTTCGGAAGCGACTGAAGATCAGTGAGATGAAGATCTTATTCGGCTGCTTCAGAAGGCGAAAAAAGTCCCGGTTTCGTGCAATTCAGAAACCCCGCGGCGGGCAAGTTGCAATTTGCAGACGGGAGCCGGAGCTACATCGTCTCGATCAGGATCGCGGTGGTGTTGTCGCGGCCGGATTCGGAAACGGAGTAGTCGATGAGCCGGCTGACATCGAACTCGCCGCGGGCCATTTCATCGATGCGGCGGTTCCACAATCCATCGCAGAGACCGTCGGAGCAGATCAGGAAGCGATCGCCCGGCTGCCAGCCGACGCGGCCGATCTGGGGCTCGACTTCCCGGGTTTTCCCACCGAGCACCTGATCCAGCAAGCTGCGCTGCGGATGCGTCCGCGCTTCTCGTTCGTTGATTTTCCCGCTCCGGAAGAGGCGCCCGACGCGGCTCTGATCTTCCGTGATCTGGATCATTTCGCCGTCCTTCGGCAGGTAGTAGATGCGGCTGTCGCCGACATGGCCGAAGGCCATCCAGCCGGGCATGAACCAGCACAGGCTGAGCGTGGCACCCATCCCGCGGCACTCGTCGTAGAAACGGCTGAGCTCCACCAGCGCCTCATGGGTGCGGACGAAAACCTCGCCCAACACGTCGCTGAAGCCCGAGTCGAGACGCGAGGCTCCGAGGGCGAAGTTGGCAGGGAGCAGGCGGGTGATTTTTTCCACCGCGATCTTGCTGGCGACTTCACCGGCCTTCGCGCCGCCCATGCCGTCGCTGACGGCGAAAACGTAGTCGGCGGACTCCATGGTTCCGTGGCCCTCCTTGCCCAGATAGCGGACCTCCCGGGCGTCGAAAGTCAGCGCGAGGAAGGCGTCCTCGTTGTTTTTTCGAAAACGGCCGACATCCGTGCGACCGGACCAGCGGATCGAGGAATGGCGGGCGTTCGGGCTATCCATGGGGCGGCTGAGAGAGTGCGTTTCCGGCTAATCTCACTCTAGTGAAAAATTTTTCGTTTCTCGGTTGCCTGTGGCCCGCTATGTGCTTCCCGCGTGCCCGGAAAGCGCGGCGTCCTCACGCGGATGCCGGGTTTTCCGAGCATCCACGCGACTCGCGTCAACCAACTATCAAACCAACCAAAAACGATGCCCAAGTTCAAATTGGAGTATATCTGGCTCGACGGCTATCTGCCGGTCCCGAACCTCCGCGGCAAGACCCAGATCAAGGAATTCGACAGCTTCCCGTCCCTCGAAGAGCTTCCCATGTGGGGCTTTGACGGCAGCTCGACGATGCAAGCGGAAGGGAAAAGCTCGGATTGCCTGCTCAAGCCGGTGGCGGTTTACCCCGATGCCACCCGCAACAATGGCGCGATCGTGATGTGCGAAGTTCTCCTTCCCGACGGTACGCCCCATCCGACCAACACCCGTGCGACGATTCCGGATGATCCGGACACCTGGTTCGGTTTCGAGCAGGAATATTTCCTCGTGGAAGATGGTCGTCCCCTCGGTTTCCCGAAGGGCGGCTGGCCGAACCCGCAGGGCGAATACTACACCGGCGTCGGCTACAAGAACGTCGGTGACGTCGCTCGCCAGATCGTCGAGGAGCACCTCGACATTTGCCTCGACGCCGGCATCAACCACGAAGGCATCAATGCCGAAGTGGCCAAGGGCCAGTGGGAATTCCAGATCTTCGGCAAGGGCTCGAAGAGCGCCGCCGACCAAATCTGGGTGGCCCGCTACATCCTTCTCCGCCTCTGCGAAAGCTACGGCGTCGATGTCGACTGGCATTGCAAGCCTCTCAAGGGCGACTGGAACGGCTCCGGCATGCACGCGAACTTCTCGACCAAGTTCATGCGCGAAACCGGTGGCGAGGAATACTTCAAGAACCTCATGGCCGCCTTCGAAAAGAACCGCGACGAGCACATCGCCGCCTACGGCCCGGACAACCACATGCGTCTGACCGGCCTCCACGAAACCGCTTCGATCGACCAGTTCTCCTGGGGCGTGGCCGACCGTGGTGCTTCGATCCGGGTGCCGCACAGCTTCATCAACAACGGCTACAAGGGCTATCTGGAAGACCGCCGTCCGAACTCGCAGGGCGACCCCTATCAGATCGCCTCGCGCATCCTCAAGACCATCGAGGAAGTCCCGACGGCCTGATCGGATCCCGATTGGCACCGCTGATTCATGGAAACCGTCCGTCCCGTTCCGGGGCGGGCGGTTTTCTTTCGGGCCGAGAGGAAGGGTGCGCCACGCCTCCGTGGCGGAAGGTTATTCTTCCTCCGAGGCGGGGGTGGGATCCTCGGTCGCCGGTTCCTCGGCAGGAGCTTCGGTTTCCGGCTCGGAGGGTTCTTCGATTTCCGGTTCCGCCTGGGGCAGGCGCCCGCCGCTTTCGAGAAGCTGGATGACCTCCTCCTGCACCTTTTCCACCTGATCGAGCGGGATGTTCGGATCGCGGACGAGGAAAGCCTCGCCGGTCTTCCGGTGTTCGTAGACCCGCAGGATGCCATCGGGCACCGGTTGGGAGTCGGTTTCACGCAGGAGCTTCTGCCGCTCAAGCATGACGGCGAGGATGTAGCGGACGTTCTCGGTGTGATCCTCGTCTTCCTCGACCAAGCGTCGGAGGAGGCTCTCGGGATCCTCTTTTTTCATCGGATCTTCCTTCTCTTCATGGACCGGAGCTTCGTAAACGGTGCGCCAGAAGGAGAACGGTTGTTCCGCTCCCTCGTCCCGCGCATCCCAGGATGGCAGCGAAAAGTCCTTCCGCAGGTAGCCGGAGGACTCGGGGTCGGGGAAAAGGGCGGTAATGATGGGCTCGCCCTCGGTGAAGGGTTCGCCGGAGAGGGAGCAGTGGCGGGCGCGGGAGCGGATGTGCCAGGACTGGAGCATGGTCGGGAAAGGCGGGGGCTCAGGATTCGTCGGGGATCAACCGGCGGATGGTCTGATAGATGGGCCGCCCGGCCAGGCGGCGTTGGAACAGATACACCGCCAGCAGGCCGAAGAGGATGTTCGGCAACCAAGCAGCAAGGGCCGGTGAAAGATGCCCTGAATCGCCGAGGGTGAGGGCCACGGTGGTGGCGAACATGAGGCCGGCGGAGAGGAACACGGCGAGAGCCACGCCGCCGGAGGCACCGCGGCGGGAGAACACCACGCCGAGCGGAGTGGCGAGCAGCACCATGATGAGGCAGTTGAAGGGCTGGGCGAAACGATGGTGCCACTGGGTCCGGTGGGTGGCTCGGGCCCGGGCGGCGTGGCCCTTTGCCCGGAGCCAGCCGGCGAGCTCCGGAATGCCGAGCTGGTGGGCGGGAAGGCTTGGCTGGACGATTTCCGCCGGCGTTTCGCGCCAGCCGGTCACAATGTAGGGATCGGGCAGGTCGTGATCGAATTTCGGCGGCTCGCCCATCTCGATCTGCCGCCGGACGGGATCGGTGAAAGTCCAGGTGCCGGCAGCGCGGTTCCACGTGGCGGTTTCGGCGATCAAGGTGCTTTTCAGGGTGCCGTCCGGGTTTTCCTCAATGATCCGGATGCCGCGGAGCGGAGCGCCGAGCATGTAATCGACCGGCACGCTGCGCACCATCCAGGTCCGCCGCACGCGGGGATTCCGGAATGGTTCGCTGAAGGGCAGCGTTTCATCCAACCCACGGGCCGACTCCAGGATCCGGCGCTCCTTGCCCACCGCGGCGGGAGCCCAGTGGAAATCCAGGCCCATGCAGAATAGCGTGGCCAGCAGCCCGGTGATCAGGAAGGGCAGGGTCACCCGCGCGAGGCCGCGCCCGGTCTGGATCATCGCTACGATTTCCCGCGATGAGGAAAGCCGTCCGAGGCAGAAAAGCAGTGAGAGCAGCAGTGCGTAGGGGATCAGCGTGACGAAGATCTCCGGCATCCGCGCCCCGTAGAGTGCCAGCATCGTGCCCGCGACGTTGCCGCTGGCTTGGAGTTCCGTGAGGTTGTCCTGGAAATCGACCAGCAGCCAGATGGTCAGCAGGGCGGCGAAGGTGACGGACAGAAGCCCGAGAAACTGCCGTGTGACGTAGCGCGCCAGCGTGCCGGCGAAGCCGTAGAGAATGGCCGCGACGGCGGGCAGGAGAAACAGCCCGGCGAGCACCACCGGCCGCAGGCGGTGCGTGCCGACATCCGCATCCGGGAAGCTGGCGAGGTGTTCCGCCACCGCGGTCTGTTCCCGCGGCACCCACAGGGCCGCCGCGGCGAGGCCGGTGAGGAGCAGGAGGATGCTGGGAAGGAATCGCCGTGGCATGGGTGGTCTCGGCCGCGAAGCATGGATGGATCGCCGCCCTTGTAAAGGTCGCGGCAACTTCGCGCTTGGATCGCGGGCCGCCCCGGAGCGGAATGACGGCACGATGATCGGACTTGCGGGAGAGCAGGCGGCGCCCGGCGGCCTGGCGGAGGAAATCGCGCACGCGTTTTCCCCGGGCGGACTGCTGTCGAAATCCCCGGACTTTGAATTCCGCCCCCAGCAGCTGGAAATGGCCATCGCCATCGCCCGCGCGCTGGAGCGGCGGCAGTCGCTGGTGGCGGAGGCGGGCACCGGCGTTGGTAAATCCCTGGCCTACCTCCTGCCCGCCGCCCGTCACGCGCTGGAGAGTGGCCGCAAGGGCATCATTTCCACCCATACGATCAATCTCCAGGAGCAACTCGTCAGGAAGGACATTCCGATCGTCCGCAAGCTCCTCGGTGCCGAGCTGCCTGCCGTGCTGCTGAAGGGCCGCGGCAACTACCTCTGCCCGGCGCGGCTGAAACGCGCCCGGGAGCAGACGCGCGACCTCTTCACCGGCGGCGAGGCCGACGAGCTGGAGGCGATCGCGAAATGGTCCGAGTCGACCCGCGATGGCACGCTGAGCGACCTTGAGTTCCAGCCCTCGATGAAAGTCTGGCTGCAGGTTTGCTCCGAGGCCCACATCTGCACCGCGCGCTACTGCGGCCCGCGGGGAAACTGCTTTTTTCAGGAAGCCCGCAAGCGCGCGGCCGAGGCGCGGCTGGTGGTGGTGAACCACACGCTGTTCTTCGCGCTGATGGATACCGGCGAACTGTCCGAGGACGGGCGCACCGCCGGCTTCCTGTTTCCCGATGACTTCGCGGTGCTCGACGAGGCCCACACCGTCGAGCAGGTCGCGGCGGTGCAGCTCGGCCTGCGGATCAGCCAGGCCGGCCTGCGTTTCGACCTCCAGAGGTTGTACGATGGACGCCGTAGAAAGGGTCTGCTCAAGAGCTACGGCAGGCCGGCGCTGCTGCAGGCGGTGGAGAACGCCCGGATCGCGGCGGAGAAGCTCTTTCACGAGCTTGGCGGCGCGGCGAGCTTCGGCGAGTGGTCGAAGGAATGGCGCGTGCGTGAGCCGGAAGTCGTTCCGAACGTCGCCGCCGCTCCGCTGCGCGAGCTGTGGGAGGGGATCGATGCGATTGCGGCGGAAACCGAGCACGAGATGAGCCGCAACGAGCTGCAGGACGCGTCCCGGCGGTTGCGCGAGGTGCATGGATCGATCACCGCCTTTCTTGATCAGCAACACGAGGACTGCGTCCACTGGGTCGAACGCGCGGGCCGCGACGAAACGCTGTTCTCGATGCACGCCGCGCCAGTGAACGTGGCCGACCGGTTGCGCCCGCTGCTTTTCGGCGAGGGAAAAACCTGTATCATGGCCAGCGCCACGCTCGGCGTCGGAGATCCGGCGCTGAAGTGGTTCCGCGGCCGGGTGGGGGCCGAGGAGGTCGAGGCGAGAAGCATCGGCAGCCCCTTCGATTACCGCAGCCAGATGCAGCTGAAGATCTGGAAGACCATGCCGGAGCCGAGCGCGCGCGATTACGGACCGGCTTTGATCAAGGCCATCGGCGAGGCGGTGGCGATGAGCCGCGGGAGGGCCTTCGTGCTCTTCACCAGCTATCGGATGATGCGCGATGCGGCGGCGGCGCTGCGCGATCGCTTTGATCACGAGGGTTGGCGTCTGCTCGTCCAGGGCGAGGGCATGCCACGACACAAGATGATCGAGGTTTTCCGCGAGGACACCGACAGCGTGCTGTTCGGCACCGACAGCTTCTGGACCGGCGTCGATGTGCCGGGTGAGGCGCTGTCCAACGTGGTCGTGACGCGCCTGCCGTTCGCCGTGCCGGACCATCCGCTTACCCAGGCGCGGTTGGAAGCCTTGGAGGCATCTGGCGGGAATCCGTTCATGGACTATTCGGTTCCGGAGGCGATCCTCAAGCTGCGGCAAGGCGTGGGACGGCTCATCCGCACCGCTCGCGACGAAGGACTCGTCTGCCTGCTCGACAACCGCGTGTTGACGAAACGCTACGGCAAGCTCTTCCTCGAAGCGCTGCCCGACGCGCCGCGGGAGATCATCGGCTGACGCCTTCCGGGCCGTCGTGCCAGCGCACCGACGCGATCGCCTCGCGGAGCTGCGCCGCGCTCCATTGGCCGGGGGCGGTGGGCGTGTCTCCGAGGTAGCCGTAGTTCAGCACCGAGCCGAGCTGGGCGAACATCACGCGCGAAGCCGGGGCGAAGGGTCCCATGCCCATCAGCGAGACGGGGAAATCCGAGCCGGCGACGAACTGGGCGAGCGCCGGGAGCTGATCGAGCTTCCAGCCCAGCTCGAAGGCGGCCTTGAAGCACGCCGCGCCCAGATGGCGTGCGTTTTCGCGGCCCGCGTGGAGCGTGGCTAGATCCGGCGTGCCATGAAAGTCATGGTAGGAGGCGATCCAAGGCAGCCGGCGATTTGTCAGCTCATCGATCAATCCGGCCATCTCGCCGGTGGATGCGAGTTCGATGTCGATCAGGCTGGCGTCGTCGAGCACCTCCCGCAGCATCGCCGTGCGGGCTTCCGCGGAAAGGTCGCCGGCGCCCCCTTCCGAAGCCCGGCGGGCCGTGAAAAGGAGCGGAATTTTTTGAAATCTCATCCAGGCCCGCTGTCCGCGCTCGTTGGCGGTGAGGAGGTCCAGACGGATCTCCAGGCAGTCGCAGCACTCCACGGCGCGGGCCGGATCCAGGGTGCGGAGGACCTCTCCGGAGCCGATGCTGCCAACCACCCGGGGGTGGCGGGGTGAGAGAACAAAGGCGGTGCGGTCCACCGCGCGAGCCAACCGGGGGTCGGGCAGGGTGTCAATCGAAGCGTGAGGCTCTCGCCCGCTGACATTGTGTTTACGTAGGAACTCGCGGAGTTTTTTCCTCGTATAACGGCCTTTTCGCTGGTCAATGCACGTCTCGAACTTCTAGTTCTCAAAAAACCTAAGGACTTATGAAACCCTCCCATTTTCCCGCGCCCAAAGCGGCGCTTGTCGCCGTGTGTGCCGCAGTGTTTGGTCTTGCAGGAGTTGCGCATGCTCAAAAGGCCGCAGAAATCGCCGAACCTACCTTCGACGCGCTGCCCTCGCCCCAGTTCGAGGGGACCAAAAACAAGAGCTTCAAGCCGAAGGACTGGCTGGAGGTCGAAGCCGGCATCACCATCCCGGCGATGAGCCGCGAGCAAGACGCCATCGGCTTCATCGATGAGGTGACGGTGAAGTGGTACGTGGCCGTCGAGGACAAGGCGACCCGCAAGAACGTTCTCCTAACCAAGGACGTGAACCACATCAACGTGCCGGTGGGCGAGGAGTTCTTCTCGTCCGTCTACATCTCGCCGAACACCCTGAAGCGCCTGACCGGTGCCGATCGCGCGTCGAAAGGTGCCGTGGAGGTGGTGGCACTGGAGGTTCTGGTCAATGGCCAGAAGGTCGGTGAAGCGACCACCAAGCATAATTCAGGATGGTGGAATTCCGGAAATCTTTCGCGCACCGATCAATTCCCGCTGCTCAGCAAGGACAAAACCCCCTTCAAAAACTTTTGGTGGGACCGCTACGCGGAAATCCAAGAAGAGCGCTGACCTTCCCGTGCGTCGCTTTCGCCGTCCCATTCCGGGGCAGGCACCCCAGTTTCAAGAAACAGATCCACTATGGCTGATAACCAGTCCACCATCGCCCTGAACATCGGGACCCAACGGGTCAGCATGGCAGTCTTCGAGCCATCGAAGTCCGGCGCGCTCGTCCTCAAGGCCTACGATGCCGAATCCATCCTCGCGGACCCGGCCACTGAAGCGGCCCGTGCCGCCCAGATCAGCAACGCCATTTCCACGCTCGTCGGCCGCGCCGGCGTCAAGGGCAAGGTCCGCTACTCGATCTCCGGGCAGTCCGTCTTCATCCGCTTCGTCAAGCTGCCGCCGCTGGGAGACGACGACATCGAGCAGCTCGTCGCCTTTGAGGCCCAGCAGCACGTGCCCTTCCCTCTGGACGAGGTGGTGTGGGATTACGAAATCCTTGAAGCCGAGGGGGAAAAGGAGGTCGTCATTGTCGCCATCAAGGGCGATGCCCTCGACGAGATCAACGAAAGCGTCAATGAAACCGGGCTCGGTACCGCCGAGGTGGATGTCGCCCCGATGGCGCTCTACAACGCCTTCCGCGCCGCCCAGCCGAACCTCGATGAGCCGGTGCTGCTCATCGACGTGGGAGCCAAGACCAGCGATCTCCTTTACATCGAAGGCGATCGGTTCTTCACCCGCAGTGCCGCCGTCGGTGGCTCCGCCGTGACCACCGCGATCTCGAAGGAGTTCGACGTGCCGTTCGCCGAGGCGGAAATGCACAAGACCCAGAATGGTCTGGTGGCTTTGGGTGGCGGCCATACGGAGCAGCTCGACGATGCCGCCGCCGCGCTGGCGATGACCATCCGCAACGCGATGACCCGTCTGGCGACGGAGATTCCGCGGACGACGAACTACTACCGCAGCCAGCACAACGGCAACGCGCCGAAGCATGTGTTCCTCGCGGGTGGTGGTGCCAACCTGCCCTACGCCAAGGAGTTTTTTGAAGAAAAACTGCGTCTCCCGGTCGACTACTTCAACCCGCTGCCGGCGATCACGCTCGGCAAGGGAGTGGATGCCGATCGCGTTTCCAAGGAGGCTCACATGATGGGTGAGCTGATCGGCCTCGGCCTCCGGGGGGTCGGCAAATCGAAGCTCAACATCGATCTGGTTCCGACCAAGGTGGGCGAGGCCCGTGCCGCGGAAAAGCGCAAGCCATTCCTGCTGGCCGCCGCCGCCGTGGTGGTGGGCGGAGCGGCTCTTGCCGGATTGTTCCGCATGCAGGCCGCCAACAAGGCCGAAGCCCAGGCCGCCAGTGCCGAGGCACAGTTCGCTGAGCTCCGGTCACCGGCCAAAGCCATTCAGGATGCCGTCGAGATCGAGGAGGAACTCACCGAAATCGCCAGCCAATATGTGCAGGCCGAGCAAGCCCGCGTCCTTTGGGCGGATATCTACCGCGAGCTGAGCAATGCTTTCGCCAGCGAAGCGATCTGGTTCACGGACTTCAGCCCGGTGGCCGGATACGATCCCTTCGCCACGCAGCCGACCCAGCCGGGCGAAGCGGTGGTGCAGGACGAATTTGCGGCGCTGGCCTATGGCCAGTCGGCGTTGAAGGACATCAAGGTGGCTGCCCCGGAGAGCAACCGCCGCAGCCGGCGGGATGCCGCCCCGGCCGCCTCCGCCAAGGTCAATGCCATCCGCATCCGCGGCTTCTGGCTCAACAAGCAGGGCGTTTCCTCCAACATCGTGTTCGACCTCCTCAAACGTCTGGAGGAGAACATCAACGATGGCCACAGCCACTTCACCTTCACCGTCACTGGCGACAAGAAGAAGGAGGTGAAGCTGGAGGCGAAGCAACTCGCTCCGGTGGTCCAATCCGACCCCGCCGAGGGCGAATACGCCGCCCCTTTCGAGCTGGTGCTGCCCTTGGCCCAACCCGTCGATTACCGCTAATCCCGATTTTCCAAGACCATGAGTTTTCAGGAGCAAAAGTTCCCCATCGTTCTAGGTTCCGTCACCGTCGTCCTCACGGGCGTGCTCGTGTGGTGGGGCATCAAGAGCGGATCCCGTTATGAGGAGGCCGAGCAGGCCTACACCAAGGCGGTGTCTTCCATTGAAACCGTCAACAACTGGAAGTTGCCCAAGGTGCCACCCACCGAGGAGAACCGCCGCGGCAAGGAAAAGGCCGTGTCGGATTTCCGTAAGGGAGTTGAGGAAATCCAGCAGTCGTTCGACAAGTTCCGCGCCGCGGAGCTTGAAAACATCGACCCGACCGCTTTCAGCGATCGCCTGCTCGAGGCCACCAAGCGCGTGACTTCGAAGTTCGATCAGGTCGGCACCCAGCTGCCCTCCGGCTTCTACCTTGGATTCGCGCGCTACACCGACCAGCTTCCCAAGGCCGACCAGACCGGTCTTCTCGGCTATGAGCTGGCTGCCAGCGAAGAGCTGTTCATGAAGCTTGCCGAAGCCGGCCCGGCTCGTCTTTTGAACGTCTATCGGCGGATCATGCCGGAAGAAGCGGACCAGGAGACCGACCTCAAGGGGAAGGCCTACCGCACCCACTCCTTCGAGGTCACTTTCAGCGGCCGTGAAGGTGCGTTGCGGGAGTTCCTCGCCTCGCTCGTCAATTCCGACAAGCACTACTACGTGGTCCGCACCATGCGGGTGAAGAATGAGCGGGAAACCGCTCCGAACTCCGGCGACGCCAAGTTCGAGCAACCGCAGGCAGCCGGTGGCGGCGATGCGGGTGCCAGCCCGTTTGACGGAGGAGGCTTCGTTTTCCCAGGTGAGGAAGGTGCCGAGGAAGCTTCCGGCGAAGAGGAGGCTCCTGTCGTCGAAGAAGCTCCGGCCGAGCCTGTGGATACCGGCGAGATCCTCAAACAAGTCCTCGGATCCGAGGCCGTGCGCGTGTTCATGCGCATCGACGTCCTGCAGTTTCTCGAAGCTCAGGAGCTCCCCAAAGGCTGAATTAACGATTTGATCTGACACCCATGTCCAAAGCTCCAAAAAACATCGAGAAAATCCTGCTCGGCGCCGGCGTTGTCGTCGGCGGTGCCCTGGTGGCTCTCGGTTTCATGAAAAACGCCGGCACCGACGAGGACTTCGGTTCCTCAATCGGCGAACCTCGGAACGTCGACCCTTCGGTTCCCCTCGCCAACGACGTGACGGCGGCGATCACCTCCGTGGGAAGTGAACCCGAGGTGCCTGCGGCCACGGTCCCTGCTCCCACTCTGGAGGAGGGCACCCGCCCGATCGATCTCTACGTCGGCGTGCCGCTGTATGCCAGCCGTGACAATCCGAACGAGCCGGTGGACCCGGTGACCGCGGCGGATATCCATCCTCCGATCCCTAATGCCTGGTGGCTGAAGTACGGTGCCAAGCTGAACTACGCCGACTCTCCGAGTCGCGACGACGACAACGACGGCTTCACCAATGCCGAAGAGTTCAAGGCCGACACCGATCCGACCAATGCATCGAAGCATCCGCCGCTCATCGCCAAGCTGAAGTACGTCACCGACGATTCGTTCCGCTGGATCATCCTTCCGGGCACGCCGATCACCGAGAAGCTGACTCCGAAGCTTGAAGCCGGCATGCCCGTGCTGGAACCGCCGGTCAAGATGCGCGTGGGCTTCGCCGACGCCATCAAGGAAGGAGAGATCTTCTTCAAGGAAGGGGACGAGCGGTTCGTCAACCGCTTCAAATACCTGGGAGTGGAGGAGCGGGACGTCCGCAACGAACGCCTCAATATTGATCAGAAGGTGACCTTCGCGAAGTTCGAGGACCAGAAGGACAACAAGAAAGGTCTGGTCTACGAGTTCCCGGTCAGCATCCCGCGCGCCGAGCGCGAGGGACTCTCGGAATACGACCGGTTCGCGGTGCTGGATCTTCGCGCCTTGGGTTTGGCCGGGAATGACTTCCGGGTCGAGGAACGCCGTCATTTCGCCCTTCCGCCGGATGCGGAGGAGAAGACGTACTACCTCAAGGAAGTCACGCCGGAGAAGATCGTCGTTGAATGGAAGGACGGTGAGGAAACCCGTTCCGTCGAGATCCCCAAGGGTCAGATGCCTGAAATCGACCTCGGTCAATGATCATTCACTGAGCCTTTCTTCTCTCTATCAAAAATTCGCTTCCCAAACGCCGGTCACCCCGGCAGAAACCACCACCAACCATGCAAAAAACGCCATCGCTACCGCATCGCACGACCGTTGCCGCCCTCCTGGCAGCGGCCGCCGTGACGCCGGTCCTCATGACAACGGCCCACGCCGGTGAGGGTGGATCATACGGCTACAGCAGCCTTGCCGAAAAGGAAATGATCCGCCGTCAACAGCAGGTCGCTGAATCCGACCGGCTTCGAGACGAAGCTCGTGAAGCCTACGCCAACAAAGAGTACAAGGAGGCTTACGACAAATACAAGCAAGCGCTCCAGTTGCTGCCGGAAGCACCGCTTCTGGCCGACCGCCGCGACTTCTTGAAGGCTTCCCTCGCCGATGCCGCCGTGGCGCTCTCCGAGGAATACCGGCGCTTCGGCAAGTACGACGAAGCTCGTACCATGCTTGAGGAGGTTCTCGAAGAGGATCCGAACAATTTCGACGCCCAGCGCGAACTCGAGTGGATCGATGATCCGATCCGCACGAACCCTGCCCTGACCGAGGAGCACACCAAGAACGTCGATGAAGTCCGCCGCGGCCTCTACACCGCCCAGGGTTACTACGACCTCGGTCAGTTCGATGAAGCCCACGACGCCTACGAGGACGTCCTGCGGATCGACAAATTCAACACCGCCGCCCGCCGCGGCATGGAGAAGGTGGCCGCCGCCAAGACGAGCTACTACCGCGCCGCCTACGACCAGACCCGCGCGGCACTCCTCGCGGAGGTTGACAAGGCCTGGGAATTGACCGTCCCGCCGGATGCCCCTGCGGTGGACGTGGGTCGCGGCACTGCGGTGCAAAAATCGGCCGGTTCGACCTACATCCTCCAGAAGCTCAAGAACATCGTCATTCCGATCATTGACTTCGAGGACACCTCCGTGGAGGAGGCGATCGATTACCTGCGTGTCCGCTCGATCGAACTCGATACCTTCGAGATGGATCCCGCCAAGAAGGGCATCAACTTCTTCATCCGCAAGCCTCGCACCGGCGGTGCCGACGCCGGTCTGGATGCAGGTGGTGAGGTGGCCGCCGCTCCGGGATCCCAGCGGATCGCCGAGCTCCGCCTGCGCAACGTGCCGCTTTCCGAAGCCCTCACCTACATCTGCGAGGCCACCCGCCTGCGCTGGTCGGTGGACGATTTCGCCGTGACCATCAAGCCGGCGACGGAGGTTGGTGAAGACCTCTTCACCCGGACCTACAACGTTCCGCCTGACTTCCTCGCCCGCATCAGCGGCGGGGGTGGCAGCGAAGAGGCCGCGGTGGACGATCCGTTCGCCACGGGTGGCGATACCGGGGGCAGTGCCTTGACACCCCGCATGAGCATCACCGAGGCCCTCAAGGCCAATGGAGTGAAGTTCCCGCCGGATGCTTCGGCCCAGTTCTTCGCCGCCAATTCGACGCTTCTCGTCCGCAACACGCCGACGAACCTCGACATGATCGAGAACATCGTGAGCAGCACGGTGACCGAAGCGCCGAAGCAGGTGAAGATCTCGACCAAGTTCGTCGAAGTCGCCCAGGAGAACACCGATGAACTCGGCTTCGACTGGATCCTGACTCCCTTCAACTTCAATGCAGCCAACGAGTTGTTCCTCGGTGGTGGCACGGTGGGCAGCGGCCAGTCCCGCACCAATGCCGACTTCATCAGCCCGGTGGACGGCACCACCATCCCGGGTATTCCGGCGGCAACCGCCCAGGACGTTTCGAACATCATCGGAGGCGGCAACCGCTCCGGTGATGGTGCGATCAATCGGGACAGCATCGCGGCCCTGTTGAACAACCCGAACCGTTCCGCGGACTCGGCCAGTGTGGCACCGGGAATCCTCTCGCTTACCGGCCTCTTCACCGATGGTCAGGTCCAGCTCATCATGCGCGGACTGAACCAGAAGAAGGGGACGGATCTGATGACCGCTCCCAGCGTGACCGCCCGGTCCGGTGAGAAGGCGACCATCGAAATCATCCGCGAGTTCATCTACCCCACCGAATACGAACCGCCGGAACTCCCGAACTCCGTCGGTTCCGGGACCACCTTCGGAGGCGGCGGTCTCTTTGGCACCGGTGGCGCTTCCTCGTTCCCGGTGACGCCGGCGACTCCCACGTCGTTTGAAACCCGGAATACCGGTGTGACGTTGGAAATCGCTCCCAACATCGGTTCCAACGACTTCGTGATCGACCTCAACTTCGCTCCGGAAATCGTCGAATTCGAAGGCTTCGTGAACTACGGAAGCCCGATCCAATCGCCTTCAACCGACCTTCTCGGCAACCCGACCACCGTCGTGATCACCGAGAACCGCATCGAGATGCCGGTCTTCTCGAAGCGCAGCGTGAACACCGCGTTGACGATCTTCGATGGCTACACTGTCGCGGTGGGCGGTCTGATGCGGGAAGACGTGCAGAACGTTGAGGACAAGGTGCCGATCTTGGGCGACCTGCCCATCATTGGACGTCTCTTCCAGAGCAAGGCCGAAAACCATATCAAGAGCAACATGATCATCTTCGTGACCGCCGAGATCATTGACGCGACCGGACGCCCGATCAGCCGTTCTTCGGCACCAGTCGACACCGGCATGCCGGGTGGTATGGATGCCACCGTGCTTCCTGATTTGCCCTCGCCGTAAGGGAGAGCCCGAAGCAGATTCCATTTGCGGGCGGAGGGAAGTTTCCCTCCGCCCGCTTTTGTTCCAGACGATGACGACCCGATACCTCGCGCTTACCGGCGGCATCGCCAGTGGCAAGTCCACCGCCGCCTTTGAAATGGAACGTCTCTGCCCCGGCTTGGTGCGCTTCGACAGCGATGCCTGCGTGCGGCGACTTTTGGGCGAAGATGAAGGAGTCATCCGCCGTGTACGGGAACGCTTTGGGGAGGAGTGCCTCGATGCCTCGGGAAGCAAGGTGGATCGCCCGGCTCTGAGGGCGAAGGTCTTTGGCGACAGCGCGGCCCGGCGGGATCTCGAACGCCTGTTGCACCCGCGGGTGCGGGAGGAATGTCTTGCAGTTTCCAGGCAGGCCTCCAAGCTCGGCGCGCCCCTGTTCCTGGCTGAGGTGCCTCTGTTGTTTGAAGGAGGGTTTCATTTCGGGCAGGAAAGGAATCTCGTTGTTGCGGTGAGCCGGGCGACCCAGCTGCAGCGCCTTATGGCCCGGAGCGGCTTTCCCTCCGACCTTGGCGAGGCGATCCTTTCCAGCCAGATGCCGATGGAGCAGAAGGTGCTTCGAGCCGACACCGTTTTCTGGAACGAGGGCCCGAAGGTGGTGTTGACCGCACAGATCCAGCGATTTCTCAAAATTTATAGCCATGAGCGATGACGCGAAGGAAGTGACCGAGACCGACCGAACCGGAGAGGCGACGGTGCAGTCCCCGGCGGCGGGGGTAATGGACATCAACGAGTTCCGGGCAAAGCCTCTCGCGGAGTTGCAGGCCATGGCGGAGGTATTGCCGCGCCGCCTGCCCGTGGCACCGACCAAGGCGCAGCTGATCTTCGACCTGCTGAGCTTCCACGCCCGCGAGGGAACCACCTTGGTCGGAGAGGGTGTGATCGAGCAGGCCAAGGAGAACTACGCCATGCTGCGCGACCCGCTGCGGAGCTTCCGGACCTCGCCGGACGACATCCACGTTTCGGGCAATCTCCTGCGCGAGTTTGGAATCAAGCCCGGTCACCGGGTGAAGGTCCGCGTCCGCTGCCCGCGCGAGCGTGACAAGTTTCTCACCGCGACGGAGATTGTGGAAATCGAAGGGGTTCCGGCGCAGGATTTCGTCCCCGGCCGGGATTTTGACAAGCTGACACCGCTTTTCCCGAATCAGCGCCTGATGTTGGAGGGCAAAGGACCGGACGCTCTTGCGCCGCGGATCATCGATCTCGTCGCGCCTCTCGGAAAAGGCCAGCGTGGCCTGATCGTCGCACCACCTCGCGGGGGGAAGACCATCCTCCTCAAGCAGATCGCCAAGGCCATCAAGCGCAACCATCCCGAGGTCGATCTGATCATCCTGCTGCTGGACGAGCGTCCCGAGGAGGTGACGGATTTCGAGGAAACCGTGGGGGCCACCGTGTTCGCCTCGACCTTTGACGAGCCTGCCAAGCGGCATGCCCAGGTCGCCGATCTCGTGATCGAGCGGGCCCAGCGGCTCGTCGAGCAGAAGAAAGACGTGGTGGTGCTGCTCGACAGCCTTACGAGGCTGGCCCGCGGCCACAATTCCGCACTGCAGGGAGGAGGTCCCATCGGAAGCGGTGGCATCAGTCCGAAGGCCCTGCAGCAGTCGCGAAAGTTTTTCGGATACGCCCGCAACGTCGAGGAGGGCGGAAGCCTGACCGTTCTGGCGACCGCGCTCATCGAGACGGAGAGCCGGATGGACGACGTCATCTTCGAGGAATTCAAGGGAACCGGCAACATGGAGGTCCGGCTGGATCGCGAGCTTGCCGAGCGTCGGATCTACCCCGCCATTCACATCCCCCAAAGCGGGACGAGGAATGACGACCGGCTTTTCCATCCTGACGAATTCGCCAGAGTTCTCGACATCCGGCGCCAGCTCGCGCAGCTGCCGGTGGGCGAAGCGATCGAAACTTTGATGACAAATGTGGCAGCCACGCAATCCAACGCCGAGCTGCTCCTGCGCGGAATCCGATGAGGTTCCGCGGCAGAAAAACGCTTGCAAGCCGCTAGGCGAAATCGGACTTTTCCAAAAATGAAACCCTTCTCCATCGCAATCATTCCGTTTGCTGCTGCCGCAGCGATGTCGATGCCTGCAGCATACGGCCAGGTGGTCCTGCAGCTGGCATCTGCCAAAGATTTTCAGCAAACCGGCCCCAGCGGAGCCAGCATGCAGTTCCGCCGCGGCCTGATGAACGTGAATTTGAGGGACGGCTCCGCATGGGCGGTCGGCTGCTTCGGGCTCGCGCCGCTTCCCCAGTACATCCCTGAAGGGGTGATCGGGTGCCCTCTTGGCACTACGGGTTACGTCGCCTTTGGCGACGGGGATGGAGACGGACTTTTTGACGACGCTGGATTCTGGTCGTTGAGTTCGATCGGCCCTGCCACCCTGATCGAACCCTTTCAGGAAGGTCTCTGCTCAATGATCGCCGCCCCGCCTTCGCAGTTGCCGCGGACGCTCTCGAATTTCCAAGATCAGAGCTGGTTGATTTACTACAACCTCCACACTGCTACGATTCTGGAGTACGTCGTTACTGAGTATGATCTGGACCGGGAGTATGCTGCCGGTGCCATCGGCTGGCAGAAAATGGATAAGGAACTCGTCACGGGACAGTACGTGTTTTCGTTCCCCCTGCGCAATCGTCCGGTGCAGAGTGTTCCGGTGGCGGTGACGCACCACGCCATGCCGGAGGGATACGGGCTGCACCACCGGTATCCGAAGGAAGATTTCCATTTTGTCGGAGGAACGTGGGATTCAAACGGATTCTACCTCATGGATCCCAACCTTGGCGGGACGATCTCCTGGACAGGCAACAATGTTGGCAATGTGAGCCCATCCGCGGACGTCCTGAGGTTCATGATCCTCGACGAGCTGCCTCTCCGTGATCCTGCGTCCCCGATGAGGACGTTTGATATCGGTGCTTACGATCAGCGCGAGGATGCTGCCCTGTTCTGGGACCTGCTGCTTGATATCGATGACCTCGACCCGACCGTAGACATCGGGAATGATGACAATCCGAATGTTTATACCCCCTATGAGGACGACGATGAATTCCTGCCAGCCGTGGAGTTCCCGCCGACCCGGGTGCCGTTGCAAATCCCAAGTCCCTACACCCAGCAGTACTCTTTGGCCCCCGGCTTTTTCCGGGCGGGAGAGCAGAAGGTGATTCAAGTACGTTTCGATCGGATTCTCGGAACCACGTCCGCTGCCTATGATTCATCAGTCCGCCTGTTTCACGCGAATGTCCGCTTTGTGAACACGTATGCTGGATACGCCTCGCTCAAGTTCCCTTCCGGTGAGGATCCACTTCTGACGGCTGCAAACGGCGACTACGATGGAGATGGGGTCTCGAATATCGACGAGATGACCGTTGGGACGGATCCGGCCGACGATGCAGATGTGCCCGTGCCGCTCGCGGCAACCGCGGATGAGGAGGGTGACACCGTCTCATTCACCTACGAACTGGCACCGGATGTCCACGTCAACGACTACCTCTTGATCACGGACACCGGCACCAACCAAACATGGAAGGTGTCCGCGACCAATTCGAACTGGATTGTGACTCGCGAGACGGAGGTGCAGATCGTCGAGGATCCGGTTACCGACCGGGAGTTCGCGCACACCATCGTGACGGTGACGGTCCGCAGCCGGGCTCCCATGCTGCCCGACAATCTTGTCGCCCGGGTCGGCGCGACGGCCATCTCGCTCAAGTGAACCTTGGAGAGGGAGCGCCAGAGAGCGGGAGGCACATCAACCGTGAGGTCGGACCTTCCGAAGAGGAGAGCGAAGCATATGGACGCGAAGGTTGATGGCTTCGTCAGTTCCGCGGAGGGATTGGCGGAGATTCTTGACGCCGCGTCCTCTGAGGAAGTCTGTGCGGTCGATACGGAGGCCGATAGTCTCCATCGCTACCGTGAGTCCTTGTGCCTGGTGCAGTTCGCTTGGGCGGACAGGGCGGTGCTGATCGACCCGCTGGTCATCAGCGACCTCACGCCTTTGGTGAAGTTCATGGAAACCCGTGCGGTGTGGATGCACGGCGCGGACTATGACATGACGATGCTCCGGAGGGAGTTCGATACCTTGCCGCGGGATGTCTTCGATACCCAGATCGGTGTGCGACTGTTGGGCCTGCGTCAGTTCGGGTTGGCGAACCTGGTGGAGCATTATTTTGACGTGGCCTTGTCGAAATCGTCTCAAAAGGCCGATTGGGGCAAGCGTCCCTTGTCGGAGAAGATGATCGAATACGCGCTGAACGATGTGCGGTACTTGCTTCCCATGTCGGAGAAGATCGTCGACGAGCTGAAGCGTCTTGAGCGCTACGAGTGGTTCCTTGAGAGCTGCCAAGCGGCCAAGGACAAGGTTCTGGAGCGCGGGGACGAGCGCGAGGAGCCGTGGCGCATCCAAGGGGCCGGTCGGCTGGATCGGGCCGGGCTTCATTTCCTGAGGGCGTTGTGGCACTGGCGGGACAAAGAGGCGATGCGTTGGGATCGCCCCACGTTCATGGTGGCCACCAACAAGCAGCTGATCGACTGGTCGTCGTCCTTGGCGGCGGGTTCGAATATTGATCTTCCCCATCATTTCCGGCCTGACCGGCGCAGACGTTTCGACGCAATGTTGAAGGACGCGCGGGAGGCGGCGAAGGAGGACTATCCCCAGCGAATCCGGGGTCTTCGGCGGCGCCGGGACAAGGATTTCGACGCGTGTTTGGACGGATTGATCGCGAAGCGGAACAAGGTGGCGCACGAACTTGAGATCGAACCTTCGGTGCTGGCCTCGCGGGCAATGCTGGAGGCTCTCGCGGCACGGGAGGAGGGGGCACTCGACGCCTTCATGAATTGGCAACGTCAGTGCCTGGAGCTGGCTTAAGCGCCGCGCGGCGCTTGGATTTGTTGCATTCTGGAAATCAGAGAGTTGGAGATGGGGGAAGGAGGGGCGAAAGACATCCGATTTTTCCCAATCGGCCTTGCCTCACAGAGCCGGATTTCAGAGCTTTTCCGGGTTCATGTCCGACGAGTCTCAAGAGCCTGAGGAAGGCCACACCAAAGTCAGCGGCGAGCAGCTTTACGGCGCCGAGCAGATCGACAAACTGGAAGGTCTCGAAGCGGTTCGGAAACGGCCTGGGATGTACATCGGTGATCCCGATGTGCGCGGTCTTCACCACTGCGTGTTCGAGGTGCTCGACAACTCGATCGATGAGCACCTGGCGGGATACTGCGACAAGATCCGGATCGGAATCCACGTCGATGGTTCGATCAGCATCGCCGACGACGGGCGGGGCATTCCGGTCGATATCCACCCGAAGTTCGGGATCCCGGCGGTGGAGCTGGTGCTGACGAGTCTTCACGCGGGCGGCAAGTTCGGCCAAGGGGCCTACAAATACTCGGGCGGTCTCCACGGCGTTGGCGCGAAGTGCGTGAACGCGCTTTCCGATTGGTTCAAGGCGGAGGTGAAGCGCGGCGGCAAGGTCCATGCGATCACTTTTGAACGCGGAAAGACCGTGAAACCGTTGGAGGTGATCGGCGATGTGCCTGAATCCCAGACGGGAACGCTGGTGACGTTTTTCCCGGACGCGACGATTTTCACGGACACGATCGAGTTCGAGTTCGAGCGCTTGGCCAAGCGGCTGCGAGAACTCGCCTTCCTCAACCCGGGGCTGACGATCGAACTGGAGGACGAACGGCCTGAATCGCAGCAGAAGGCGACGTTCTTCTATGCGAAAGGCATTGAGGAATTCGTCCGGCAGCTGGGTGAAGCGAAAACGCTGGTCCACCATGATCCGGTCATTCTCCGCGGTCGGCGGAAAGTGGAGGTCGAATACGACGGAAAGCTGATGGACGACGATGTCTTCACGGACGTCGTCTTCCAGTACAATGACAGCTACAACGACCAGATCCTTTGCTTCGCGAACTCGATCCCGAATGCCGATGGCGGCACCCACCTGACCGGTTTCCGCGCGGCGCTGACCCGTGCGATCAACCAGTATGCGAAGGTCAACAAGATCCTCAAAGATAAGGATCCGGCGCTGAGCGGGGACGACGTGCGGGAGGGCATCATCTGCGTGATCAGCGTGAAGATGCCGAACCCGCGTTTCAGCTCCCAAACAAAGGACAAGCTGGTCAACGTGGAGATCGAGGGCGTGGTGTCATCGATCGTTTACGAAGGTCTGCAAACCTATTTCGAAGAGAACCCGAACCTCGCGAAGACCATCATCGACAAGGCGGTGAACGCGGCGCGTGCCCGCGAGGCCGCCCGCAAAGCGCGGGAAACGGTGCGCAAGTCGGTGATGTCCGGCGGTGGCCTGCCAGGCAAGCTGGCCGACTGTTCGGAGCGGGATCCGGCGAAATCCGAGATCTTCATCGTCGAGGGTGACTCGGCGGGCGGCTCGGCCAAGTCCGGGCGCAACCGCCAGACCCAGGCGATCCTGCCGTTGCGCGGCAAAGTGATCAACGTTGAGAAGGCGCGGCTTCACAAGGCGCTCCAGAACAAGGAAATCCAGGCCATGATCACGGCGCTCGGAGCCGGGATCGGCGAGGGCGACCAGGAGGGGGCCTTCAACCTCGCGAAGGTCCGCTACCACAAGGTCGTGATCATGACCGATGCCGACGTCGACGGTGCCCACATCCGCACGTTGCTGCTGACCTTTTTCTGCCGCCACATGCGCGAGCTGGTGACCGCTGGCTATCTCTACATCGCCCAGCCACCGCTCTACAAGGTGACGCGGAAGAAGCGCGAGGAATACGTGGCCGACGATGCGGCGCTGCAGAAAATCCTCATTTCGCTGGGCAGTGACGACGTTTCGTTGCGCCGGCCGGGTGGCGGCGAGGTGGTTTCCGCCGACATGCTGCGCAGCGTGCTCGATACGCTGGCCCAGCTGACCCGCTACATCCGCTCGCTGGAAGGCCACGGCGGCAGCTTCCGGGCCCTGCTCGACGCCCGCATCAAGGGGAAACTTCCGGAATACATGGTCCGGGTGCGGCAGGGGAACGAGGAGGAAGTCCTCTATTTCGCGACCGAGCGCGATCTGCTGTCCTTTGCTTCGGAGAACCGCGACCTGCGACTGTTCGATGAAGAACTCACGGAGGAGGAACTGGAGAGCCTCAAGGAACGTCTCGACGGGGTGATACGGCGGGCGACGAAGTATGAGCTCCACGAGGCCACGCCGATCTCCAAGCTTCTCGCGCGATTGGCCGAGTTCGGCCTCGATACGGAGCCGTTCTACTCACCCGACGATGTCACGCCGCTCTACGAACTCGTGGAGGGAGGCGAGGACAACGCGCTGCCCGTCACCAACCTGTTCGAGATCCTTGAGCGCGTCATGGAGATCGGCCGGACCGGCATCCGCATCCAGCGCTTCAAGGGTCTTGGCGAAATGAATGCCAAGGAACTCTACTCGACGACGATGGATCCGGAGAAACGCAAGTTGTTGCGGGTCCGGCTCGACGACGAAAACGAGCTCGAGGCCGAGCGGATGTTCGACGTGCTGATGGGCGATGTGGTGGAGCCGCGCAAACGCTTCATCGAAGACAACGCGCTCAACGTCCAGAACCTCGACGTGTGATCCGGCCCCTCCTGCTAATCCTGCTTTCCTAATTTTTTCATCATGTCCGACGAGACGATCAACAAGATCAGCGTGGCCGATGAGATGTCGAAGTCGTTCCTCGACTATTCGATGTCGGTCATCATTTCCCGGGCCCTTCCCGATGTCCGGGACGGCCTGAAACCCTCCCAGCGTCGCCTGCTGTATGCGATGCACCACGACCTTTCCCTGAGCCCGGGCAAGCAGCACATGAAGTGCGCCGCGATCGTCGGGGAAACGATGAAAAGCTATCACCCCCACGGTGATGGCGCGATTTATCCGACGCTCGTGAACATGGCCCAGCCGTGGACGATGCGGGAAACGCTGGTCGACGGGCAAGGCAACTTCGGTTCGGTGGAAGGCGATGCTCCTGCGGCGATGCGTTATACCGAGGCCCGTCTCACCGATGCCGGCTCCCTGATGATGGCGGACATCGAGAAGGACACCGTCGATCACCAGATCACCTACGACGAGCGCAACAAGGAACCCGTCGTCCTCCCCGCTGCCATTCCGAACCTGCTGGTCAACGGTGGCACAGGCATCGCGGTCGGCATGGCCACCAACATCCCCGCCCACAATCTCGGCGAGGTGATCGATGGCGTGTGTGCCCGGATCGATGATCCGAACATGTCGATCGAGGAGATGAAGACCCACATCAAGGGTCCAGATTTCGCCTCCGCCTGCGAAATCCGCGGCTACAAGGGGATCGACAGCTATTTCCGCACCGGCCGGGGATCGATCAAGATGCGCGGTGTGATGGAAGTGGATGAGAGCGCCACCGGCGCGGCGATCATCACCATCCGTCAGGTGCCCCATGGGGTGAACCGTGCCGTGCTCCAGCAGCGGATTGCCGAACTCGTCCGCGAGAAGGTGCTGACGGACATCTCGGGCATGCGCGACCTTTCCGATGACGAGACGCGCATCGAGATCACGCTCAAGCGCGACGCGCGACCGCAGGTGGTGGTCAACCAGCTTTTCAAGCTGACGGCGATGGAGACCTCGTTCGGGGTCAACATGCTGGCGATCCACGAGCGCCGGCCGAAGCAGCTTTCCCTGATGGATGCCATCGATGCCTTCATCGAGCACCGCCGCGAAGTCATCGTCCGCCGGACGAAGTTCCTCCTCAAGAAGGCGCAGGACCGCGCCGAGAATCTGGAAGCCTTCCTGTTGGCGCTGGGCCATCTCGATGAGTTCATCAAGATGATCCGCGATTCGAAGAACCGCGACGAGGCGCGCGAGAAGATCCGCAACCGCCACTTCGATCTCGCGGTGGCGGAGCAGCTCGGGATCCTCATCTATTCCCAGCCGAGCGTGAAGGGGGACAAGTATGTCTTCACCGAGCGCCAGGTGAACGCGATCCTCGATCTCCGGCTCTATCAGCTCACGGCGATGGAGCAGGACAAGATCAAGGCCGAATACGACGGCGTTCTGGAGGAAATCAAGGACCTCCTCGACATCCTCGCCAAGGAGTCGCGCGTGCTCACGATCATCAAGGACGAGCTTCAGGCGATCAAAGAGAAGCACGCCACCCCGCGCCGCTGCCCGATCCTGCCGGACGAGGGCGAGATCGCCATTGAGGACCTCATTGCCAACGATGGCATGATCGTCACCCTCAGCCACCGCGGCTATGTGAAGCGCACGCCGGCCAGTGAGTACCGCGTGCAGGGCCGCGGCGGGAAGGGTGTCCGCGGCATGGAGACACGGGGCGCGAACGACGAGGAGGAAAAGGATTTCGTCGAGCAGCTCTTCTCCGTCCAGGCGCACGATTACCTGATGTTCTTCACCAACACCGGCCGCGTCTATGTCGAGCGGGTGTATGAAATCCCCGAAGGCTCCCGGGCTTCCAAGGGCCGCAGCATCAAGAACGTGCTGAACCTCCAGCCGGAAGAAACCATCGCCGCGATGCTGCGCCTCGAGCGCGTCACCGACGAGGATGGCAATGACGTCACCTTCCGTGAAGATGCGGGCTACGTGTTCTTCGCGACCCGCAGCGGCAAGGTGAAAAAGACCGCGCTCAATGATTTCCGCAACTACCGGAAGGACGGCATCATCGCCATCAAACTGGAGGAGGGGAACACCCTCATCGGCGCGTGGCTGACCAGCGGCAAGGACGAGGTCGTGCTGGTGACCCGCAAGGGCCTGAGCATCCGCTTCCCCGAGGAGCAGGCACGGCCGCTCGGCCGGGCGACCGCGGGCGTGACGGGCATCCGGCCGGCGGAGGACGACTACGTCGTGGCGCTCTCACTGGTTTCCGAAGAGGCGACCCTGCTGGTGGCTTCCGAGAATGGAATCGGCAAACGCACGCCCTTCGCCGACTACCGCGTCCAGAGCCGCGGTGGCAAGGGGATCATCACCATGAAGGTGGGCGACAAGACCGGCGACGTGGTGGGTGCCGTGGCCGTGACCGAGGCCGACGAGTTGATGCTCATGACCTCCGGAGGCCAGAGCATCCGCATCCGCGTCTCCGAAGTCCGCGAAGCCGGCCGCAACACCATGGGAGTGAAGCTCCTCAGCCTGCGTGGCGCAGAGAAACTTCAGGACATCGCTTTGGTGGTGCCGGATGGCGAGGAGTCCGACGCCGGTGACGAACCTGAGGATGACGCTGCCGAGGTGCCGCCGGAGTCGTGAAAGTAGGTTTCCGGATTCTCGCTTTGCTCGCTCTGTTGGGGTTGCTCGGTTTTTACGGGAATCTGGAAACCACGAAACAACCGAAAGCCGGTCCTGCTGCTGAAGAATCCCTTGAGGAGAATCGTCCGACGCAGCGTTTCCAAGAGGGTGAGGCTTTCCCAAGTCCGGCGGGCAAGGATCGCGTGCGCAGTGAGCCCGGCTCGTCGATTCGGTCGAAGCTGGCCATCGGCCGCGGCGAAGTGGGCGTATTCTCCCTGCCGGCGAGTTCCATGCGCTCAGTCTTGGGAGCCATGGAACGGCTCCAAGCTGAGGGCGGGGCCGCGTTCAGGGATCCGACGCAGTCCGAGTGGCCCGAGGGCGTCGCGGTCGTTGGGATTCTCTCTAAAAAGCAGGCCGAAGCTTTGTTGATTGATGAGAAAGTCGGGTCCGCAGTGGTTGGAGAGCAGCGTGTTCGGGCTGGCGGACTCCTTCGCGTGACTGCCGAGATCTCCGCCCAACAGGAGTTTGTCACGTCGATGGAGATCACCGTGGACGAGGTTGAGACTGGCTCCAAAATTCGGACGAATCTGAGTTGTTGCCCTGGCTCGATCGTCCTCGTCAAGTCGAGCGGAACGGCTCCGACCGGAGCGGTGGTCGTCGTGGGAGAATGACGCCGGCTCCGATGATCCTAAAATGACCGCCTCCCGGAGCCGGATTGGATCAGCTCGGCTTCACCCTCCCATCCCAGCTCGGCGAGATGGGCGAGCACGATATCGAAGGTAGGGATCGTCAGGGAGTCCCGCTCGATTTGGAGTTCGTCCCGGGGGAATTGCTGCGGAGGGAGGATTTCTTCGGCCAAGTGAAAGCAGGCCCACGCCCGCCAGGATCGGACTTCGCGCCGCGGACCTTTCACACGGGTGGCGAGGTGCTGGAAGTGGCGGACCGGATTGCCGAGAAAACCTTGGTCAGGCCGGTGTTTCAGCATCCAAGCCAGCGCCGGATAAGGCGGTGGCCACTCGCGGAGAACAGGATCATCGGGCTTGAGCTCGGCTCCCCATGCGCGATCCAGAGGAAGAATCGCCCGTGCCGGCAGACCGCGGCACCAGAGGCACTGAGCGTAGATCAGGGCAGTGAGGTAGAACGCCGGGCCGCGGTCGGAGCCCAAGGCGCGCAGGTCGCGGTAGCTCATTTCCGGACGCGCATCCGGGAGAAACGGGCACGGCGGCAGGGACCATTCGGGGTGTTCAGACATGCTCGGCCTTGGGGATTTCGTGGATGACGAAACCATCGAGTCCGACCTGCATGCCGTCCGGCAGGCGCAGCGGGCGGTTTCCCGTGGCGGGCCCGGAGATGGTACGTCGGTCGTCGCCGACGGCAAAACCCGGGAGCAATTGGCCGAAGGTGCCTTTTCGTGAGCCGGATTGAGCCTTTGAGCTGGCGTCGGACGTAGGTGGGTCAGGAAACGACATCGCCACGATGACCCCGCCGACCGTAAGGCAGGGGTAATGCTGCCAAGTCTCGACGGCGAGCGGCTCGGAGGCGCGGGACCCGAAATCGAAAAACACGGCTTGGCCGCTCGGACGGACCCCTTTCTCGATGGCCACGCGCAGGGCGTCGCCACCGACCCAGCGGGCAATCCCGGAGCCGGCCGGTGTCTCGTGGCTTTCCAACCGGGCGCGGAACAACCGCGAGAAGGCGGGTAAGCCGGGAAGTGCGTCGATTTCCGGATCGAAGGCCAAGCGGCCGAAAGGTGTGCGCCGTGGCAGGGCGTTGATCTGCCCGAGCTGGTAGCCATTGGCAGTGGCGGCCGGATCGCTCCGCCACGCCGTGAGGCGTGAGGCGATGGCCGCGACGGAGCTCTCCAGCATGCCGCGGTGGATGCTCTCGATCGTGGCTCCTGTGAGCGGGGCACCGAAGGCGATCCCAATCCCATAGGGGACGCGGTAGGGAAACTTGCGGAAAAATCGGTTCCGCTCGAACGAGAAGATCGATCCCCACGCTCCATCCATCCACACCGGCACGACCGGGGCACCTGCCTGACGGGCGATCAGTTCCGCGCCGCGTTGGAGCGGCTGCAGCGTTCCCGTGCGGGTGAGCTGGCCTTCGGGAAAAAGACAGACCACATGGCCGGCCGCCAGGGCGTCGGCCGCGACCCGCAGAGCTTCGCGCGGGCGGCCCAACGAAAGCGGCACGGTGTCGAAGATGGTGCAGAACCAGCGCACCGGCCGGTATTTCATGTAGGCCGCGTCCATCACGAAGCGCACCGGGCGTGGACTGGCGGCGGTCAGGAAAAACGCATCCGCCCAGCTCACGTGGTTCGGCAGCAGGAGCACGCCCCCCTTTTCGGGGACGTGGTGGGCGTCCACCGCCCGGATCCGGTAGAAGGTGCGGATGATCGACAGCCCGACGACGCGGACGAAGTGGGCGGGCAGCAGCCGGATGATTCCCCAAGTCATCGCTCCAGAGCCCAACGCGGCGACAACCAGCAGCCACCGCAGGCCCGTCAAAGGATCAAAACCGGAGAGCAGCTTCGTGCCCAGAGCGATGAAGATCACTGCAAGGATTCCGGCCAGGCAGTCCTGCAGATTCACCGCCGATTGCAGCTCGCCGCGTTTGTTTGCCGGATAGCGGTCCTGGATCCACGCGTTCAAGGGCGCGAGGAAGAGGGCGGCAAAGAATGCCAGCAGCGTCATCACCCACAGAAATGCCGTGTGCCAGGCGGCTGCGGACCCGGACGTCAGCAAATCCAGGCTGCGCCGGGGATCGAGGGCGGCGAGCACCAACGAGGTCACTGTCATCAGCACGCCGGCCACCGGCACCCAGCCGAGCTCGATCCGCCGCCGCAGGAGATATGAGGCGACCCCGAAACCCGCCGCCATGCCGATTCCCGCTGCGGCCATGAACCACGATTGCAAGGTGCCGAAACCTTGGCCCGAGGCGGTCAGCTCCGCGGCGATCTTGATCGCCCACAGGTTGAGAAACGCCGCGAAACCCCAGAAGAAGGCGATGCCCAACGCGGCGAGCCGCATCGGCCCGTCCGACCACAGCTCGCGCAAGTGCGTGAAGTGCTCGACCGTGGTCTTCCATTTCAGCGGCGGCGCGCCTTGGGCCGGTGTCTTCGGGACGATGAGCGCTAGCAGGATGGCCGGAATGCCCCCGAGCATGATGATCCACAGAGGTCCGGCCGCGGCACGCCACGCGGCCTCGTCGTTTCCCCCGCCATCGATGTAGCGGTGGTCGAAAAGAAAGCCCATCGCGATTTGACCGACGAGGATGGCCAGCATCGCGCACATCTGCTGGACCCCCGCGCCGAAGCCGAGGTGCTTCGAGCCGATCAGTTCCTTGGTGATGCCGACCTTCGCCGGACCGAAGAAGGCCGATTGGATTGCCAGCGCGAAGAAGCCCATCAGGGCCAGGGGCATGTTACGGAAATGGACCGAGGCCGCGAGCCAGACGAGAATCGAAAGCTGGGCGATCGCCGCGCCGAGCATGACGTTGCGTTTCGAAAAGCGATCGCTCACCCAGCCCGCGAGCGGAGCGAAGAGCACGAAGGGAAGGGCAATCATGAGCCCGGCGGCGTCCTCGATGCGGAGCCCGAACAGCGTCGCGCCGACCGCCCCGGCGAGCGGCACGAGGATGAACTGCGCGGCCTTGTCGTTGAAGGCGTTCTGGGTCTGCTGGACGATCATGCTCCAGAAGCCCGTCCACTGCCTGCGGTCGGGTTCGGGATGATCGGGTTCCGGCCTCGCCGCGGGGTTCATGCGGCGGAGGCTAGGCGCGCATTTCCGGTGGGGAAAGCCTGGATGGTCTGCCGCGGCCGGTCGCCTTCACCTATTCGCGCCACTCCCCGCGCTGTTCGCGTTCCAGCTCGATACGGTCGTTGAGGTTGCGGGCCTTGACCCGGTGGTTTCTTTTCGCCCGGCGCTCGGTGGTCATCTGGCGCTTCTTCGCCCGGTGGCGGAGTTTTTCGATCTCCTCATCGAGGCGCAGGAAACTCTCAAGCCGCGGCGGTTCGAGCTTGCCCGATTCGACCGCTTCGCGGATCGCGCAGCCCTTGTCGGTGCCATGTTTGCAGTCGCTGAACTTGCACTCGGCCACGAGTGCTTCGACGTCGGCGAAGCTGTCGCGGAGCGTCTGCTCATCGGTCCACATCTGGATTTCCCGCATCCCGGGGTTGTCGATCAGCAGGCCGCCGTCATCGAGCGGCACCAATTCCCGCGAGACGGTGGTGTGGCGACCCTTGCCGGTGACTTCGTTGACTTCGCCCGTCCACTGCCATTCTTCGCCGAGGAGCTGGTTGACCAGCGTGGATTTTCCGACGCCGGACGATCCCACGATGCATAGCGTCACACCCGGCTGCAGGTGGCGCTTGAGGATTTCCAAACCCTGACCGCGCAGCGCGCTGGTGATGTGGATTTCCGCCTCCGGCGAAAGAGCCTGCAGCTCCTGTGCGGCGGCCTTGCAGACTTCGGGAGGAAAGGCATCGGACTTGTTGATGAGGACCAGCGGCTTGGCCCCGCTGCGGCCGATCAGCGCGAAGTAGCGCTCCATCCGCCGCGGGTTGTGATCGGGGCCGGGATCGGTGACCACGCAGACGATGTCGACGTTCGCACCGATGACCTGCTCCTCGCTGCTCTTGCCGGGGACCTTGCGGGAAAAGCAGGACCGGCGGGTGAGGCGCGCCCGGATCACGTGGTCCTCGTTTTCGCCGCCGAGTTCCAGCGCAACCCAATCGCCCACCGCCGGGAGTTCGGCGTCGTTCGCGGCGTCGTGCCAGACCTTGCCGGAGAGGACGACGTCGAGGTCCACCAGATCGCCTTCGTCATCGATGATGAAAGCGCCGTAGTTGATCGGCGTTTCGCGGTTCAATCGCGCGGGCACCCAGCCGCGCTGCGCGAGCGGTGTGAATTCGCGTTCGAGGTCATCGGACCAGCCGAGGTCGGTGAGAAGCATGTGCACGAAGCATCGGGCAAGGAGCGGCGCACGTCCACAGGGAACGCGGGTGATCCATGGGTGGCTGCCGGAAGGATTTCGGACACTTTCTCCTTGCTGGAGTGCAGCCGGTCCCGGGACGTTCCGGAGGTGAATTGTTCGAAATGTGGCGGGCGATTGGAGGGAAGCATGACCGTCTGCCAGTTCTGTGGCACGCGGCAGGAGATCGACCTGCGTCAGGTGAATTTCCGGGATCTGGGAAACGAGGCTTCCTTGCCCTGCCCGGAGTGCCAGTCGGATCTGGACGTGATCGAATTCGAGATGGAGCCTCCCATCCGGATCGAGCGTTGCGGATCATGCCGCGGGTTGTTCTTCAATCCGGGCGAGCTGGAGACGCTGCTGGAGGCGACCACCAGCTCGGTGGTTTGGCTGGATCGCCAGCAATGGGCGTCGATCTCAGAGCAGTTTGAGTTCGATGGTGAGGTCATCTATCGCAAGTGCCCGTTCTGCCGTGAAATGATGAGCCGGAAGAATTTCGCGGGACGGAGCGGAGTGATTCTCGATCGATGTCCGGCGCACGGAATATGGCTTGGAGCCGGTGAGTTTCGGAGGCTGACGGAGTGGTGGCGGGCGGGAGGCAAGCACGTGCATCAGAATCATGAGCAGGAAAGGGCACAACGTGTGAAGTCCTCCCATTTCCGTCGCCGTCGGCACCGGCCGTCCCCTGGGGCACCGGATCCACCGGAAGATGAATATCTCTCGGGTGGCGAGGCAGTCGTAGAGGTCTTGAAGGATCTCTTGAGGGCGTTCGTGAAATGATCGAGGACGTCTCCTAAGCCAGCAAATCGCGGATGACGCGGGCGGGTTGGGTGCCGGTGAGCTTTTGATCGAGGCCTTGGAACTTGAAGGTCAGCCGCTCGTGATCCACGCCGAGGAGGTGAAGGATGGTCGCGTTGAGATCCCGGATGTGCATCGGGTCCTTCACGATGTTGTAGGAAAAATCATCGGTCTCACCGTACACCATGCCCGGCTTCACGCCGCCGCCGGCCATCCACATGGAAAAGCATCGCGGATGGTGGTCGCGACCGTAATCCTTCTCAGTCAGTCCGCCTTGGGAGTAAACCGTGCGGCCGAACTCGCCTCCCCAGACGACCAGCGTGTCGTCGAGCAGGCCCCGTTGTTTCAAATCGGAAATGAGCGCCGCGGTGGGCTGGTCGATGTCCTCGCAGAGGATGGGCATGCGCTCGGGCAGGTTCGCGTGGGTGTCCCAGCCGCGGTGGAAAATCTGGGTGAACCGCACGCCGCGCTCGGCCATCCTGCGGGCCATGAGGCAGTTGTAGGCATAGGTTCCGGGCTCCTTGGCTTTCGGTCCGTACATTTGCCACACGGATTCGGGCTCGCCGGAGAGATCGGTCAGCTCCGGCACCGAGGCCTGCATCCGGAAGGCCATTTCATACTGGGCGATGCGGGCATTCGTCTCGGGATCGCCGATGCGCTCGTGGAGCTGGCGGTTCATCTCGTTGACGCCATCGATCATCTGGCGGCGGAGTTCGCGGGATATGCCATCGGGGTTGGAGAGATGAATCACCGGATCGCCGCCGGAGCGCAGGGCCACGCCGGCGTGATCGGGTGAGAGGAAACCTGCCGACCAAAGGCGTGACGACAGGGCCTGGATGTTCTGGTTGACCGGCAGCTTCGAGGTGAGCACGATGAAAGTCGGCAGGTCTTCGTTGAGCGATCCGAGACCGTAGGAAATCCACGAGCCGATCGAGGGTTTGCCGCCGATCATGTTGCCGGTGTTGGCGAGCAGGATGGCGGGCTCGTGGTTGATCGCATCGGTGTGGAGCGAGCGGATCACGGCGAACTCGTCCGCCACCTTGGCGGTGTGCGGCAGCAGGTCGCTGACCCAATGGCCTGCGTGACCGTATTGCTGGAACTTGAAGAGTGAGGGGGCGACGGGAAAGCGGGTCTGGGAGGCGGTCATGCCGGTCAGGAGCTGACCGCCGCGGATCGACTCGGGCAGATCCTGATTGAAGCGCTCCGCCAGCCCCGGCTTGTAGTCCCAGGTCTCGAGTTGGGAGGGAGCGCCGGCCATGTAGAGGTAGATGGCACGCTTCGCCCGGGGCGCGAAGTGGGGCGCCAGCGGTGTGTCGGCAGCGAGGGCGTGACCCATCAGGCCCGCCCGCCCTGCCAAGGCGGAGAGTCCGGCCCAGGCCATGGATTTCCCGGCGCGACTGAGAAACTGACGGCGGGTGGCAAGGCGGAGCCACTCGTGTTTGAGGGAGTCCGGCACGGGAAGGTCCAGCATCGAGGCTCCTTCGCCACCATGATCGGAACAGAGATGGGCATCGTGGGCGGACATGAACAACTACTTGGTGAGGGTTTCGTCGAGGTTGAGGAACTGATTCGCCACCAGCGTCCACGTTGCGATTTCGATGGGATCGAGCGACTCGTCCCGCGCGGCTTCACCGGTCTTCAGCAAGGCCTCGGCATCCGCGGCGCGGTGCTGGAAATGCCGGGTGAAGGCGTCGAGGCTTTTCCTCAGGACGGTTGCTTCGCTTTTCCGCAGGGGACGGGAGAGCAGGGTGCGGGCGAGGAAATCGAGGCGCTCGGAGGGCGAGCCGTGATGATGGAGGGTGCGTTCGGCCAGCTTCCGTGCGGCTTCGACAAACTGCGGATCGTTCAGGGTGACGAGAGCCTGCAGCGGGGTGTTGGTGCGGGCGCGCCGGGTGCAGATGACTTCCCGCGCCGGAGCGTCGAACGTTTCGAGCGAGGGCGGTGGGGCGAAGCGTTTCCAGAAGGTGTAGAGCGAGCGGCGGTAGAGGGCATCGCCGTGGTCCTGCTTGTAGTGAAGCGTGTCGGATTCCGGCATCGAGACCGCTTCCCAGATGCCGGGGGGTTGATAGGGCTTCACCGAGGGGCCTCCGGTTTTTTCCACAAGCAAACCGGATGCCTGCAAGGCCGTGTCCCGCAGCATCTCGGCATCCATGCGAAAGCGCGGACCGCGCGAAAGCAGACGGTTGTCAGGGTCGGTTTCCAGCTTTTCAGGGGCGATGCGATGGCTCTGGCGATAGGTGGCGGAGGTGAGGAGCAGGCGGTAGATGTGGCGGATGTCCCAGCCGGATTCGCGGAACTCCACCGCCAGCCAGTCGAGCAGCTCGGGATGGGTGGGGCGCGCGCCCATGATGCCGAAGTCGTCCGGTGTATCGATCAGGCCCGTTCCGAAAACCTCCTGCCACACGCGATTGACCGTCACGCGGGCGAAGAGCGGATGCTCCGGCGTCAGCAGCCAATCGGCCAGATCGAGACGGGTCGCTCGGGCGGGTGAGGAAAGCGGCGGCAGAAAGTCGGGCGTGGCGGCCACCACCAGCTCCTTGCGCGCGGAGTAGACCCCGCGGTCGAGCACCCAGGCGTAGGCGGGACCGCTACGCTCCCTGGCGATCAGGGTGGCGTTGCCGTCTTTCCCGAGCTCCGCCATTTCCGCCTCCGCGGCGGCGATTTCCTCACGAAGCCGCCGGGCTTCGTCGTCCTGCGATCCGAGGAAATACCGGGTGATGCCGAGAAACCGCTCGCCGGGCGACCAGGTGGCCGGATCGGGTGAGGCTTCGACCAGGCGGGCGGCGGGGTCCTCCTCCGGGAGGCGCGCGATTTCCTGTTCGGTCAAGGCACGGTGGTAGAGCCGCAGGTCCTGGAAGCTGGTCTCGCGCAGAAAATCCGTTTCGTGCCGCCGTCCCAGTTCGAGCGGGAAGTCCGCCCGCATGCTGTCGCCCGGCTTCAGGCTGTCGTGGAGCACGGTCAACGGAGCCGGCAGGCCGTTGAGGAAAATCCTGGCCCCGGCGGCGCTACGGCTTCCATCGTAGCTGACGGCGATGTGAACCCATTCCCCGCGCGGCAGCCCCGGGGTCTCGACGTGGATCGCGCTGTCCGGCCAGCTCGAAATGAGCTGGAATTCAAGTTTGTCGCCGTTGATGTGGATATCCCAGCCCCGGTAGTGGTCGTCCGATTCTCCGCCCATCCTGGCGACCAGGGCACCGTTGCCGGTGCTGGTGTTCGCGGGCTTCAGCCGCAAGCGGGCCCAAGTGGCGAAGGTGAAGGCGTCGTCGATTTCGAAGTCCCCTTGATCCGGCATGGCAATTCGGGTGGCGATATCCATCCGCATCGAGGGCCAGAACCAGAGGTCCTCACCCCAGACCAGGGGATTGGTGACCGCCTCATAGGATGCGCTGACGGCTCCGGGGGCGGAATTCTTGACCTGATCCCCAGCGGCCTCGTTGAAACGGAGGTGCAGGGCCAGGGCTTCGGTGGAAACCGGTTCGGGTTGGTTGCCTGCGGCGATCCACCGCGCCATGCGGTCCGAGGCGGAAATACGGAGGGTCTCGTACTTCGCCATCGCCTCGGATCTCCGTTTCACCGCCTCGTCGAAACCACCGCGGTGATCTTCGTCCGGCAGCCGCAGGACGGGCGCGGGCGTGGCGATGTTCTCGTCCCACGGTCGCTCGGCGGTGTTGGAGAAAAACGCGCTGAGGGCGTAGAAGTCCCGCTGAAGGGTGGGATCGAACTTGTGATCGTGGCAGGCGGCGCAACCGATCGTGAGCCCGAGGAAGGTGCCGCCGAAGGCTTCGGTGCGGTCGCGGCTGTTGTTGATGTGGACCTCCTCGGGAATCGTGCCGCCTTCGTTGGTCGAGACGTTGCAGCGCAAGTAGCCGGTCGCGATCAGGCTGTCGGTCGTGGCATCCGGAAGGAGGTCGCCAGCCAGCTGCTCGCGGACGAAGCGGTCGAAGGGCTTGTTTTCCTGAAACGACCGAATGACATAGTCGCGATACGGCCAGATGGCGCGGTAGTTGTCGAAATGCAGACCGTGGGTGTCGGCATAGCGGACGTAGTCAAGCCAGTATCGAGTACGATGTTCGGCGTAGGCCGGAGTATCGAAAAGCCGGTCGAGATGCGCGGCATAGACCTCGGGTGTGGGATCCGTGACAAATGCTTCGACTTCGGCGGGATCGGGCAGGAGACCGGTCAAATCAAGCGTGGCCCGCCGGATGAGATTCCTCGGATCCTCAGGCGGTTCGGGTTGGAGCCCGGCGGCGGCCAGCTTACGGAGCACGAAGGCATCGATCGGATTTGCTGACCCATGCGGGTGGGGAATTTCCGGAACCGGTGGACGTGCCGGAGGCTCGAATGCCCAGTGCTTCTCGAACACGGCACCCTCGGCCACCCAACGTTCGAGCAGGTGGATTTGTTCCGGCGAAAGCGTTTTGTGCGACTCTGGAGGCGGCATGATGAAGGAGCGCCGCTTGGACCGGATGCGCTTGAGAAGTTCCGAAGCTTCGGGATCACCGGGCACGATCACGGGCTTTCCATTTTCTCGGATCGCGAGGGCTTCGTCAGGCAGATCGAGCCGCAACGGCTCTTCGTACGGCTCGCGGGTGCCTTCATCCGGACCGTGACAATGGTAGCAGTATTCCGAGAGGATCGGCTGGATGTCGGCATTGAACGACACCGGAGATTGACCCCCAGCGATCGCCACGAGGCCGATCAAGCCGACGGTCGGGAAATGCCACATGCACCGCATATGGCAAAAGAACGCAGGTGCCCGCGGCGGTGTTTCAGGAGATTGCCCGCATGTCGGTGTCAAGGCGGGCCGAAACGCACGTGAGCCCAGACAGGATAGTGATCCGAGGGCTGCTGCTCGCGCTCGTCCGCACGGAGGATGCCGGCATCGAGAAACTCGGCGCCTTTTGAGACGAGGATGTGGTCGACCTTCGCCCAACCATCGCGGCGGGCACTCCAGAAATGGAGGGTGCGGCGGTCCCGCACCTGCGGATGAAGCACGGTGTAGGGATCGGTGAGGGCGTTTTTCCACGGCGATTCGCCGCGGCCGGCGAGGTAGTCGACGGCGGGGTTGCCCTCGGTGGCGTTCATGTCGCCGAGGAGAACGACTTTCTCGCCGGGTCGCACGAGGGCATCGATCCGCTCGGCGATGAGTTGCGAGGCGCGGACGCGCGAGGGTTGGTCGCGATGATCCCAGTGGGTGTTGACGACCAACACGTCGCGTCCGGTGCCACGGTCGGTGAGATGGATCCACGTGGCGATGCGGGTGATGCTGTTTCCCCAGGTTTTCGATCCGGGCTGCTCGGGAAAATCGGACAGCCAGAAGGTGCCGCGATCGCCGGGTTCGAAGCGCTCGTGCTGCCAGAAGATCGCGGCATACTCGCCGCTGCGCGCGCCGTCCTCGCGGCCGATGCCGTGGAAATCGTAATCCGGCAGCGAGGCCCGGAGGTCGGCGGCCTGGAGGTGCATGGCCTCCTGCACGCCGAGGATGTCGGGATGCAGCGTGCGGATGGCGGAAACGACGCGATCGATCCGCTCCGGCCAGGCCCGCCAGCCGGGATCGTCGCCCACTTCGCGGCGGATGTTGAAGCTGGCGAGCCGCAGGTCGAGCACGCCGTCCTCGCGGACGACGACCGCGCGTGGGGGCTCGGATTTTTCACAGGAAACTCCGGCCACGGCGGCGAAGAGAAGGATCGCGGCGGCGCGGCTCATTCGGCGGGGATCATGTCGTAGTAAACATGAATGGCGATCCGCTCGGTCCTCCGAAGGGCCTCGCGCAGGGCGCGGACACGCTCGGCGCGCTTGGCGGAGGTGAGCGCGGCGACGACTTCCTCCCGTGCGTCTTCGAATTCGCGGAGGGTTTCGGGCCGCTTTTCCAGGACCTCGATGAAATGCCAGCCGAGCCGGGTGCGGACAATTTCGGGCTTGCCGGGCGACATGCGGAAGACGGGCGCGGCGAAATCCTCGGGCAAGCGCTCGCGCGTGACCCAGCCGAGGTCGCCACCCTTCGGCTTGCTGCGGGGATCATCGCTGATCTCCCCAGCGACATCTTCGAAGGCTTTTGCGCCGGAGCGAATTTCGGCCACGACGGCATCGAGTCGTGCCTTCACCGCCTGGGGATCGACGCCGAGGGTGGCGAGGAAGATGTGACGGACGTGGAGCCGCTCGGGGACGGCGAGTTTGGCGCGGTTCATCTCGAACCACTCGCGCGCTTCCCCCTCGGTGACCTCGATCTCCCCGCCCAGGCGCGACTCGATGTATTTCACCTGTTGAAGACGCGCGCCGAGGCGCAAACGGAGTTCCTTTTCGCTGTCGATGCCTTCGGCGGCGAGTTCGGTCTGCATTTCCTCGCGGGTGGAAAACCGGGCGGCAAGGCGGCGGATGGCGTCGTCGATTTCGGCCTCGCTGACCGGTAGCTCCTCCATGTTCGCCTGGACCTTGGTGCGGAGGATTTCGTGGTCGACGAGATCATTCAGCGCCCCGAGCCGGGCTTCGCGGCGCTGCTCCGGAGTCAGGGTGGCGGCGGATCGACCTTCGAGCCAGAGCCGTTCGAGCATCGCCCGCTCGACCTGTGAGCGGTAGATCGGCTTGCCGAAAACGCGGGCGACGACGCCCTGCTGTTTGGCGAGTTCGATCGACTCCGCACTGCCGGGCTGGGCGCGGCGGATGCGCTCGCTGAGCGGGCCGTGGAACCAGAACAGGTCCGCTGCGAGGTAGAGCAGGACCGCGGAATAGGCGAAGACCCGGACGGTGAATTTCGGAGAGGGACGCATGGCGTCAGCGGATTTCCACCGAAGCCCCCGGGCGGACGAAATCGGTCATGGCCACGGCGTCCCAGTTGGCGAGGCGGATGCAGCCGGCGGAACGGCTGCGGCCGATGGTCTCCGGATCAGAGGTGCCGTGCATGCCGATGCCGGGGACGCTGAGACCCATCCACACGACGCCGACGGGGCAATTCGGGCCGCCGGGGATGTTGAGGGCGTTGTTGCTGCGGCCCTTGCCATCGAGCAACGACTGGTCGTAACGCCACACCGGAAGCTGCACGGCGTTCTTCATCTCCCATTTGCCGTATTTGATGAACCGTTCCTGACCGGGCGTGATGGGAAACGCGGCGATGAGGGCGCGGTTCGGCTTGGTCTTGATGGTGCCATCCGGGTTTTCCTCGACGACCAACGCGGTGGGCTCCGACTCATAGACGCGGGCCTGGTTGACTTTGGTGTCCACCACCACGTGGCGTTGGGCGAGGAGTTCCTCGGTTTCATAGCGACCGCCGTTCAGATTCTCGATGAGGAAGGCGGTGACGTTCGGAACGATGAGCGACTTCCCCGGAGCAAGACCCCAGACGGTTTTGCCGGAGTTCAGTTCAACGAGAAACTCGACGTCGGTGTGGTAGCGTTCCGACATGAATTCGCCGTAACTGCGGTAGCTCATGCGCTTGAGCTTCGACTGCTCCACGCGGCTGGTGGGCAGGTCGGGGTTGACCCATTTGGTGGCGACGGAGGGGACGGTGGCGACGGCAAAGGGATGAGTCACCGACCTCCGGGCGGCGGCCATGACGGCGGTGAGGTCGTTCATCGGGTGGCCGTTGGCCTCGTTCCAGGCGTTGACGGCGAGGATGGTGAAGCGGCCGGGTTTGCCATCGATGACGCCGGGGCCGAAGCGGGCCTCATCGAGGAAAATCTGGAGGCGCACGGCGTCCTCGCCGGTCGGCAGGTCGGTGATGTCCCGGGGGGTATCGGAGTGCGGGCTGCGCTTCAGCTCCGGCAGTTCGACCTCGCCGGCTGGGAGGGGTTCCGCCTCGGGCGCGGGTGGCGCGGGCTCGATCACGGCTCCGAGATCGGGCGTGATTTCCGAGGGATCAACCGGCAGGGCCTTGGGCACTTCCTGGGCGGAAAGAAGGAGCGGGAAAAGGGATGCGATGGCGGGGCCGAGACGGATCATAGAGGAACGGAATTTCCGGGAACGGCGGGAAGCTGACACGGAATCCGGAACCTGTCAGTCGGGAAAGCCGGATCCAGGTCCGCATCAATCGTCGAGAAACTTCCCGGGATTGAGCGTGCCGGCGGGGTCGAGCGCATCTTTCAAAGCACGATGGATCTCAAGGCCGGTGGTGCCGAGCGCCTGGTGGATCCAAGGCTTTTTCGCGAGGCCGACGCCGTGCTCGCCGGTGATCGCGCCGCCGTGATCGAGCACCCAGGTGAAAAGCCGGTCGAGCGCGGCGTCGGCCTTTTTTCGGGTGGCGGGGTCGGCGTAGTCGGCGACCATCAGGTTGGTGTGGATGTTGCCATCGCCGGCGTGGCCGAAGCAGGCGACGGAAATGCCGGTTTCCTTTTCCAGCTCGCGGGCAAATTCGACCAGCTCGACGAGCTTCGAGCGGGGCACGACGATGTCTTCGTTGAGCTTGGTCAGCCCGGTGTCGCGCAGCGAGTAGGAGAACTCGCGGCGGAGCTGCCAGATCGCTTCGCAGGCCTCTTCCGTATCGGCGCGATCGATCCGGGTCGCACCCAGTTTTTCGAGTAGGGTTCCCAGTTCCTCGATCTCCGAAGCGACGGCGCGCGGTCGGCCATCGACCTCGACGATGAGGTGGGCGTTTCCAGCCGGCAGGCGATCGGCACCGAGGCGGTTGCGGGCGGCGGCGAGCGTGAAGCCGTCGGTGATTTCCAGAGCGGAGGGCAGGTGGCCGGAGTTGAGGATGCCCTGGACCGCTGTGGCGGCGGCGGCGAACTCGGGGAAAACCGCGGCGAGCATCGCGCGCGCGGGCGGACGCGGGATCAGGCGGACGGTGGCGGTGGTGACGATGCCGAGCATGCCTTCCGATCCGGTGAAAAGCCCGACGAGATCGAAGCCGGTCTTGTTCTTGTGGACGCGCCCGCCGCATTTGAGAACCTGGCCGTCGGCGAGCACGACCTCGAGGCCGAGGATGTAATTACGGGTGACGCCGTACTTCAGACAGCGCGGTCCGCCGGCGTTGGTGGCGATGTTGCCGCCGATCGAGCACTCTTTCAGCGAAGCTGGATCCGGCGGGTAGTCCCAGCCGACTTCCCTCGCCGCCTGTTGGAGGTCGCCGGTGATCACGCCGGCCTGCACCACCGCGACGCCGTCGGTGGGGTTCACCTCCACGATGCGGTTCATGCGCGCCAGCGAAAGGGCGATGCCGCCCTTCAAAGGTACGCAGCCGCCGACGTAGCCGACACCCGCGCCCCGGGTGGTCACGGGGATGCCGGCTTCATGGGCGAACTTCATCACCGCGACGACATCGTCCGTGCTTTCCGCGAAAACGACGACATCGGGCGGGTGGGCGGCATACCACTTGTCGGTCGAGTGGACCTCGATGTCCGCGGCCTGGCGCGAGACCTTGTCCGGGCCGAGTCGCTGCTCCAGCTCCTCGGCTAGATCGGCAGGGGTGGCCGGCTCCAGGTCGTCGTCGAGATTCTCGAAAACCTCACCCTCGTCCATATCCGGCTGGTGTGCGGGACGTTGGGCATCTCCGGCGACGGTCGAGCGGATCCAGGAATTGCGTTTGGGCGGCAGTTTCACGGGAGCCGCACCGTCCACCCGCAGCGTCCGGCGGTCAATGGAGGAGTGGTGCTTGCGACGGGCGGGGTGAGCGTCGAGCGTGCCGTCATGCCTCGGGATATCGCGCGGGAGGTGGCCGCCCACTACGACGATCTGGATCCGTTTTACCGCCGGATCTGGGGCGAGCAGGTCCACCACGGCCTGTGGTTGCGAGGGGATGAATCGCCGGAGGAAGCCGCGCTCGGCATGACGCGCCTGGTCGGCACGCGGCTGCGGCTGGAGCCCGGGATGCGGGTGTGCGATGTGGGCTGCGGATACGGCCGGACGGCGGCGGAAATGGCGGAGATGTTCGGTGTGTCGGCGCAGGGGCTCACGCTTTCGGCCCGGCAGGCGGAGGTGGCGGCGAGGCGGGGCGACCCGCGGGTGGAGATCCGCTGCGGCGACTGGTTGGAGAATGATTTGGCGGATGCTTCGTTCGACGCCGCGCTGGCGGTCGAGAGCACCGAGCACATGCCGGATCCTGCGAAGGCCATCGCCGAAATGGCGCGGGTGGTGAAGCCGGACGGCCGGGTGGTCTTGTGCTGCTGGCTGCGTGTTGCCGACGCGCGGCGATGGGAGAACCTGCACTTGCTCGATCCGATCTGCAGGGAGGGCCGGCTGGCAGGCATGGGCACGGAAAACGACTACCGCCGCTGGCTCACCGAAGCCGGGCTGGAACTCGAGCGGGTCGAGGATTTCAGCCGGGAAGTCGAGCGCACCTGGCCGGTGTGCCTCCGCCGCAGCGTGGGGGCCTTTTTCCGCGACCCGAACATGCGGCGCTTTCTCCTCGATCGCCACGAACAGAACCGCGTGTTCGCCATCACGCTGCTGCGGATCTGGATCGCCTATGTCGTCGGTGCGATGAGGTATCTGGTTTTCACCGCGCGTCGTCCCGGGACGGAAAACGGGATTGCCGGGGTGGAAGGGGGTCCTTAGTCGTGGGAATGCGATTGAGGCTGGTGTGGATGGGTTCTCTGCTGTGCCTGCTGGCACCTGCTCACGGCAGCGAAGAGGTGGTCAAGGGACCGCCGCCCGGATGGGTGGTCGATGTGGAGGCCGTGGAGGCGGAGGAAGTCGATGGTTCCTTCCACTACCGCCTGGTGGATGTGCAGGAGCACGCGGAAACGAAAGAGGTTTATGAGCGGTTCGTTGTCGAGTTGACGAACGAGGCGGGAGTCGAGGAGTTCTCGCAGCTCGATTTCGAATTCCAGCCGGAGTATGAAACCCTGACGCTGCACGAACTCACGATCGAGCGTGGCGGCGAAATCCAGGATCGTTTGCCGGAGTTGTCCGTCGAGATCCTGCGGCGTGAGGAAGGGCTGGAGCAGAGCCTTTACAACGGTGCTCTGACGGCGCTGGTCGTGCTGGAAGACATCCGCCCCGGCGATGTCTTGTCCTATGCCTACACGACGAGCGGGGCGAACCCAGTGTTCGCCGGGCGTCTGCACCAGTTCCGTCGCTTGGGTTTCTCCGTGCCGATCGGCGCTCTTCACCGGCGGCTGCTGTGGGACCCCGAGGTCCGGACGGTGGCGTGGAAAATCCATCTCGGAGATGAAGACCGAGTTCAACAGCGGCGGGTTGGAGAACTCGACGAGCTTTTGTGGAGCCGCCAAAACGTCCCGCGGATGAATCCGGAAGCGAACACGCCCGTCTGGGTGTTCGATGATCCATGGCTGGAGTATTCCGACTTCACCGATTGGGAGGATTTCGGGAAATGGGTGCTGCCCCTTTACTCCAACCCGGAGCCGCTGCCTGCGGAGCTGGCGTCCGTGTGCGAGGGCATCCGTGCCCTGCCGGGCAGCGACGAGGAAAAGATCGTCGCCGCCTTGCGCTGGGTGCAGCGGAACATCCGCTACCTTGGCAGCTTTTTCGGTGAACATACCCACGCGCCTTACCCCTTGGAGGAGATCTGCCGCCGGAGGTTCGGCGACTGCAAAGACAAGGGAACGCTGATGGTGGCCATGCTCCGCGAGCTGGGCTACGACGCGGCACCCGCTCTGGTGAATACCGGGGCACGGCGTGCGGTGGGCGACTACCTGCCGGGCCGGCGGTGCTTCGATCATTTCGTGGTCCACCTCAGGTTCGAAGGAGAGGATTTCCTGCTCGATCCCACCGCCACGTATCGTCGTGGGCGCCTTGAGGATCTCTACACGCCGGACTATGGGCTGATGTATATTGTCCGTCCCGAAAGCCGCGGGCTGACTCCCGTGCCAACGCGCGGATGGGACCAGGGAACCACCGAGATCAGCGAGACCTACACCATCGCCGAAAGGTTTGGGCCGGCCGAGTTGAAGGTGGAGACGACCGCCACGGGAGCGGACGCGGATTACCTGCGCTACTACTTTGCGGAGAATTCGCGGGAAGAAGTGACGGACGAGTACACCGACTTCTATGGGAATGATTTTCCGGGCATCGAGAGCCTTGCCGCTGTGGAATTCTCCGACGACGAAGAGGCCAACCGGGTCGAAATCGTCGAGCGGTATCGAATCCCCGGGTTTTGGACGAGATCGGAGAAAGAGCGTCGCTGGGACGCCTGGGTGGTGGCGTCGTTTCTCCGCGGCAAAGTCCCGCTGCCCGCGGAGAAGGTTCGGGAACGGCCGTATGCCCACTCCCATCCAAACCGGGTGCGGCAGCGGATCGAGGTCAAGCTGACGGAGGCATGGGACGTCGAAGTCAAAGAGGTCAAGATCGACGATCCGGCGTTCCGCTACCGCTCGGCGGTGACGTTGAAGCCCAAGGGTTTCGTGATGGACTTCAGCTATCAGTCCCTTGCCAGTGCGGTGGAGCCGCAAGCCTTCGGAGCCTATCGCGAGGCGGTCGATCGCCTGAGGGAGGATCTCTCGATGCGGCTTTGGTATATCGAGCCGGCCGCTCCTGCGGCATCAGAACCGGTCGCGGATCCGGAGGAAGCGGTCGGCCGATCGATGGGGCTGGTGTTGGTTGGAGGCGGAGCGGCTGCGGGCATGCTGGTTGGGCTCCTCGCCGGCGTCATCCTGTGGTTCTGGGATCCGGCACCGCGGGCTCCGGGCACGCGGGGTTATCAAGGTCTCGGTGGCTGGATGGTGCTGCCGGTCATCGGATGCGTCTTGCTGCCTTTGGTCAGCCTCGTCCAAATCGGAGCCCTCTTTGGGAATCTGGATGACATGGCCGTGGTTTTGGCCGTGGAAGAAGGTTTCATCGGCTGGAGATCCTACTACGTCCTTTCCGCATTCGGGAACGGGCTGTTCACCTTGCTGGGAGTGCTTCAGGCGGTGCTGCTTTTTCGGAAGCGGACGTCGTTTCCGTGGATCTTCATCGGTCTCTCCGCCGCCTCGGTGACCGCCAATCTGATGCTCCTCGGCATGGAGGGCTCACTTATGGACTTCGATCCGGAGACGGGTAGTGAAAAGGATGTGGCGCGGGGGGTGGGCAGGCTGCTGGTCTGGGGCTCCTACATGGTGATGTCCGAGCGGGTGAAGGCGACCTTCATTCGCCGGAGGAAGCCCATGCCGCCGCCCTTGCCGGGCGGTTGAACCGGCAGGGTAGATCTTGACCCTCGGCGGCGCATGGCCTACCCGCGCCGCGGCTTCAACCAGCCGTTCGTATCATGCCCGTACTTGTAGGAAAAAAAGCGCCGGTTTTCCGCGCCAAGGCCGTCCAGCGCGAGACCATCATCGAGGACTTCTCGCTCGAGCAGTTCATCGGCAAGAAGTATGTCGTGTTCTTCTTTTACCCGAAGGATTTCACTTTCGTCTGCCCGACCGAACTTCACCGTTTCCAGGAGGAACTCGCCGAGTTCGAAAAGCGCGATGTGGCCGTGATCGGCTGCTCGACCGACTCCGAGTTCTCGCACTGGGCTTGGCTGAACACGCCCCGTGAAAAGGGCGGCATCGAGGGCGTGAGCTACCCGCTCGTGGCCGATATCAACAAGACCATTTCCGAAGCCTACGATGTGCTCGCCGGTGAGCCGACGATCGATGACGAGGGCAACTACACCGTCGAGGGTGAGCTGGTCGCCTATCGCGGGCTGTTCCTCATCGATAAAGGCGGGGTCGTCCGCCACCAGATCGTCAACGACATGCCGCTGGGTCGCTCGATCCGCGAGTGCCTGCGCGTCGTCGATGCGCTCCAGCACTTCGAGGAGTTCGGCGAGGTCTGCCCGATGGATTGGCAAAAGGGCGACAAGGGAATGACGGCCGATCACAAAGGCGTGTCCGACTACCTCGGCGGCCAGGCGGGCTGAGTCGTTTTCGTTTTTCCGCAAAAGCCGGACGTGCCGAGGCGCGTCCGGCTTTTTTGCGCTCAGAGCGGCGGCAGGCTGTCGAGCAGGTTGGTCCAGCGGATGGTGGTTCCGTGCTCGGCGCACCAGCGTTCGATGTACGGGACGTCGAGGGTTTCCGGCCCTTGGACGGCCACGACGTCGCGCGCGTCTTCGAGATCCTTCGGCCGGCCCCAGCGGAGTTTCTGCACCACCACGTCTTCCGCGGTCGGGAGCCAGATGGTGCGCTGAAGCTGGTTGGATCGGAGTTGAACCCGGCGCCCGAAAGACTCCATGACGAATGGGTCGTCAAAGAGTTCGAAAAGTTCGATCACAAAGCCCGGCTCCAACAATGACTGCCCGATGTGCCTTCTGCCCCATGTGGGGGTATCGAACTGGACTTGGGGCGAAAACCGCACCGCCCTCACAAGGTGATTCACGATTTCGGGGATGGAGCCGCGCCTCACATCGACCACGACATCGAAGTCTTTGGTCGAACGAGGAATGCCGTAGTAATTGAAGGCGAAGGCGCCGGTTACCATGTGATCCGCCCCAGTTTCTTCGCACGCTTCGAGGACGGCCGCTGCAGTCGGGCTTACGTTCATCTGGCAACGGTGTAGCGACCATGTTCATCGGCTTTCCGCAAGCGGGCGAGCCGTTCGATCAGCTTCGTTCGACCTTCTTTTTCGCAGGAAGTCCCTGCTTGCCAAAGAGCACCTTCGAGCATGCGTTGAAAGGAAGCATTCGTCAGATCAAAGCCCGCTTCGAACCTCTCCTCCGGCGTCATCGCGCGGGCGCGAAGGACCTTCTCCCGGTAAATCGAGTCCTGGAGATCCTGAAGCGCGGTGGGATGCTCGTGGGGATTGCCCATCGCGGGAAAGATGCCCGAGCACGGGGCTTGGCGCAATCACGGCGTCGCGGCTTTCAGCGGGTGCCGTAGATTTCCACGTCCGCGATCCCGACGGCCTTGCCGCTGGCGGCGGCTTGCAAGCGGATGCGGGCGAAGCGAGCCCGGACGGGGGAAACCGCGATGTCGTCGGTGTCGCCGCCGACCTCCATCCGGGTGTCCACATTGCGCCAGCGCTTGCCGTCCTCGCTGACCTGCAGTGCGAAGCCGGCGGCGCGGGGCTCGCCGGGCAGGTGGCGCACGAGATAGCGGCGAATCGACTTCGGCGTGCCGAAATCAAAGCCCAGCCACGGCTCGCGCACGGTGCTGGTCCAAGGGGTGGCCGGAGAGCCGTCGGCAGCGGCCGTGGCATCGCCATTGCTCGATCTCAGGACGGTCGCGGGGTCGAGGCAGAGGTTGTAGGCCAAGTCCTCGGCTTGGTTGCGGAGGTTGAAAAAGTGATCCGCCCGCACGAATTCCACCTTGTCAGGGAACTCCTTCTTCAGGTTGTCGTGCAACTCGACGATCCGCGGCGGTTTCATTTCGTGCCACACGTCCATCTGGTAGGCGAGGAACAGGGGTTCCTTTCCGTCCCACCGCTCGATCGCACGGCTGAGGTCGCCGTGGATGTGCTCGTAGGAGCCGGCGTAGGGGATGCGGAGCTTCTCGAAACGCAGACGGTTGTTTTCGAGACTTTCGGCGACCGAGGGGACATCCTTGAAGTTCTGGACGGTGAGCCCGTAGAGCTGCGGGCCATGGCGCTCATAGGACGCGCGTTGCGGGGAGGTGGCGTTGTCCCAGATGGTGATCACCCGCATGCCCGCCCGCTCCATGTAGCGTCCGGTCAGCCGGGCGTAGCCATCCATGCGTTGGATGTCGGTGGTGAAAGGTCCGACGGGTGCCCCTTCCTCCTCAAGCGTGTTGTAGGGGATCAGGTAGCCCATCCCGGACGGACCGGAAACGAAGCAGTCGTTTGAAGTCGCAGATCCATAGTAGTAGTTCAACAGCCCCGGTCCGATGTCCACGAGGCCGGGCGCGATGGTCCAATTGAGCGGGACCTTTCCCCGGACGTCCTCGCTGCGGTCCCAGATCATGCGCATCGCGTGCTGGACGTATTGGATGTTGTCGCCGTCGCTGATGAACATCGCCACGTAGATCTTGTCTTCCAGTGCCGGCATCCGCGGCACGGGCGGGACCTTGATTTCGCGCGGACCTCCGGAGAAGACGGTCGAGCCGTTGTAGAAGTCCGAGGGGATGGTGCCGATGCCGAATTCGGACGCGGTGGTGATCCCCGAGCGCTCGGTGGCATACCAGCCGAGCGCCACGGCATCACCCGCAGGCATGTCGCGGAAGAAGGAGCCCAGCATCTCGCGTTCCTCCTTCTGCCGCGGATCCAGCCATACGACCGCCCCGCCGCAGGCCGCCGCCATGTCCCGCGTGTGGTGGAGGTCGCCGCCGCGGGTGAAGGGGCGGGCGCTGACGAGCAGGCGCTTGGTGCAGCGCTGCCAGTAGGTTTCGCGCAGGTGGCCGTAGATCTCGGTGGGCCGGGTGAAGGTCAGTCCGGTGAGGTCGGCGAGGATCTTGGGGTCCCAGCCGTGGGAAACGATGGAAGCGAGGACTTCGCGCGTGACGGGAAGCGCTTCCTCAAGGCCGGCCACGGTGCCTGCGAGGTTGCGGTAGTGCTCGCTACGGGAATGATCGTAAAGCACCACGCCGCGGAGTTCGCCCGAGTATTTGGCGATCAGGTCGTAGCGGTCGTCGGCATCGTGGATCTTGAACTTCTTGACGCCTGTTCCGGGTGTTTCGAGCCAGGTGTCGCGGCCTTCGCCGGCCCGGTCATCGAGCAGGATGAAACGGGGCTGCTTCCGGTTCACCCGGCCCTGGAGGGCGGAAAAGGTGATCTGTTCGTCGGGCCGCAGGTCCTGGACGATCAAGGCATCGAGCCGGTCGGCGGGGGCCGGGAAGGCCGGCAGCGGCTGGCCTTCCGGCCAGGAGATTTCGGAGGTTTCCGCGGTGGCGATGACCCACGGCAGAAGCGCCGCAACGAGGAGGAAGGAAAGGCGGGAGAGCATGGCGATGAGCCGCCGGAGAACCGGTCGGGCTCAGCCTACGCCCGCCGCCGTGGGGCGCTTTCACAGGTGCCCATTTTGCGGATAGAATGGCGCGCCGCGGGCTGACGGCAGCCCCTTCGATCACGCAACGCCGCTGGCGATGCGCGCGAATTTCTCGTCGAGGAAACGGAGAACCATCTCCTCCACTTTCTCGTCGCCGAGGCGGGCGATGACCTCGACCGAGAAGCCGCGGGCGATGAGCTGGCGGGCGCGGTCCGGGTCGATGCCGCGGGTCTGGAGGTAGAAGATTTCCTCGTCGCTGATCTGCGCGCTGGTGCTGCCGTGGGAGCACTTGACGTCGTCGGCGTTGATCTCGAGGCCGGGCATGGAATTGGCCTCGGCTTCGTCGCTCATGAACAGGTTGCGGCAGGTCTGATAGGCGTCGGTGCGGTGAGCTCCTTCATCGACGAAGATCAGACCGGAGAAAACGGTACGGGACTTGTCGTAGAGCGAGTTCTTGTAAAGCAGATCGCTGTAGGCGCCGGGTGAGACGTGGTGCTGGAAGGTGCGCTGGTCGTATTCCTGTCCGCGGGCGGGGACGCTGACGCTGAGCATGTCCGAGTGCGAGCCTTCGCCGGTGAGCCGGCACATGGCTTCGTTGCGGGCCCAGGAGGCACCGGTGTTGAGGACGAAGGCGGTGGCTGCGGCGTCCTTTTCCACGCCGGTTTCGTTGATCTGAACGACCTTGGTTTTGTCGTTGAAGGCCTGGATGGCGAGGTAGTCGAGCTTCGAGCCCGGGCCGGCACAGAGGTCGTTGAAGGCGATGCACAGGCCACCGTCGTTATCGCCGGCGGATTGGAAGTAGTCGACGACGCGAACCTTGGAGTTGGCCCCGGTGACGATCAGCGTGTGCGGGAAGATGGCGGCTTTGTGGCCGGCGATCCAGTGGAACACTTCGATGGTCCCCTCGACCACGACGCCTTCCGGTACGTGCACGAAGATTCCGTTGGAGACACGGGCTTCATGCAGGGCGGCCCATTTGGCGGAGCCGAGACGGGTGTCCTCGCGCATGAAGTGTTCCTCGACCAAATCGGAGTGGAGCAGGAGCGCCTCGGCGAGTGGCAGGCAGATGACGTTTTTCGGCAGCTTGGAATCGATCTCGATCAGCGTTTCGTTGACGAAGATGAATTTGGCGATCGGGGCCTCCACGCCTTGCGAACCCTCGATGATCGATCCGGTGTCCTCGGGCACCGGGACGTCGGCGCGGTAGCTGGAAAAATCGAGCTGCTTGAGGTTGCCGAAGCGCCAATTCTCGTCGCGGCGCGTGGGTGCGGGTGTTTCGAGAAAGCGTTGCCAGGCGGCCCGCTGGCGCTCGGCGAACCAAGCGGGCAGGTCCGGCGCGGTTTCCGGCGCGGAGTCGAGGATGGAGGTGGATTCGAGGGTGGCGGACATGGAGAAAAGTTTGCTAGCTTTCAGTGTTCAGCTTTCAGGAGCTGGATAGGTGTGGTTCAGGGCCTGATGTCAGTGCCACAGTCTCGGAGTTGCTGAAAACTGAACACTGACGAACTGAAAACTCTCATCCGACCGAGCCCTCCATTTCGAGGTCGATGAGTCGCTTGAGTTCGACGGAGTATTCCATGGGGAACTCGCGGACGAGGTCGTTGATGAATCCGTTCACGGCGAGGGACATGGCGTGGCCTTCGTCGATGCCGCGCTGCTGCATGTAGAAGAGCATTTCCTCGGACACCTGCGAGACGCTGGCCTCGTGCTGGGTGGCGTGCTGGTTGCCCTTCACGGTGATCGCCGGGTAGGTGTCGGTGCGGCTGTGGGAGTTGATCAACAGCGCGTCGCACTCGGTGTTGTTCTTGCAGCCCTTGAGGTGCTTCGGGATGTGGACCTGGCCGCGGTAGGTCGAGCGGCCTTCGCCGACGGAGATCGACTTCGAGACGACGTTCGAGGTGGTGTTGTTGGCGGCGTGGATCATCTTCGCACCGGTGTCCTGATGCTGGCCGGAGTTGGCGAGGGCGATCGAAATCACCTCGCCGCGGGCGCGTTCGCCCTTCATGACGACGCCGGGGTATTTCATCGTCAGGCGGGAGCCGATGTTGCAATCGATCCAGCGGACTTCGGCATCCTCCATGGCGAGGCCGCGCTTGGTGACGAGGTTGTAAACGTTGCTGCTCCAGTTCTGGACGGTGACGTACTGGATCTTCGCGCCCTTGAGGGCGACCAGCTCGACGACCGCCGAGTGGAGGGTGGAGGTTTCGAATTTCGGAGCGGTGCAGCCTTCCATGTACATCACCTCGGCACCTTCGTCGGCGATGATGAGCGTGCGCTCGAACTGGCCGAAGGACTCCGAGTTGATGCGGAAGTAGGCTTGCAGCGGCTGCTTCAGCTTCACGCCCTTCGGGATGTAGATGAACGACCCGCCGGAAAAGACGGCGCTGTTGAGCGCGGAGAACTTGTTGTCGCCGGTCGGGATGACTTTTCCAAACCACGGGCGGAAGATGTCCTCGTATTCCTTCAGTCCTTCGGTCGAGTTCACGAAGATCACGCCCTGCTTGGTCAGCTCCTCCTTCATGTTGGAGTAGGTGGCCTCGGAATCATACTGGGCTTCGACGCCGGCGAGGAACGCGCGTTCCTGTTCGGGAATGCCGAGGCGCTCGAAGGTTTCGAGCACTTCCGGCGGCACCTCGTCCCACGAGCGCTTCGGCTTCTCTCCATCGGAGAGGTAGTAGCGGATGGCGTCGAAGTTGATGTTGTTCAGGTCCTCGGTGGCCCAGTTGGTGGGCATCGGCTTTTCGAGGAAGGTTTTGAGCGCCTTGTGACGGAACTCGCGGACCCAATCGGGGTCCTGCTTGACGTCGGAAATGTAATCGACGGTGCGCTCGGTCAATCCACGGCCGGCATCGTACTTGTGCTTCTCGGGAAACTTGAAGTCGCCCTTGGAGCGGTCGATGTCGATCGCGGTGCGGGTTTCCTGATCGAGGGTGGTGGAAGAATCGTAGCTCATGGCTTGAGTGGAATGGAGGCGGGGCGGATGCAATCCGCCGCCACGGGTTCAGGCGGAGGCGAGTTCCTTGAGGAAGTCGTAGCCTTTTTCTTCGAGTTCGAGCGCCAGCTCGGGGCCGCCGGAACGGACGATGCGGCCTTCGGACATCACGTGCACGTGGTCGGGCGCGATGTAGTTGAGGAGGCGCTGGTAGTGGGTGATGAGGAGGAAGCCGCGGTCGGGCGTGCGCATGGCGTTGACGCCTTTGGCGACGATCTTGAGGGCATCGATGTCGAGGCCGGAATCGGTCTCGTCCATGATGCAGTATTTCGGATCGAGCATCAGCATCTGGAGGATCTCGTTGCGCTTCTTCTCGCCGCCGGAGAAGCCCTCGTTCACGGCGCGGCCGGTGAACTTCCGGTCCATTTCGAGGAGGTCCATCTTTTCGTAGAGGGACTTGTAGTAGGCGACGGCATCGAGTTCCTCGCCCTTCGGCAGGCGGGCCTGGAGGGCGGCACGGATGAAATTGGCGTTGGAAACGCCGGGAACCTCGGCCGGGTACTGGAAGGCGAGGAAAACCCCGGCGCGGCTGCGCTCGTCGATGCCCATCTCGAGGATGTCATCACCGTCGAGGGTGACGGACCCGGCGGTCACTTCGTAGCCTTCGTGGCCGGCGATCACCTTGGAGAGGGTCGATTTACCGGAGCCGTTCGGGCCCATGATGGCGTGGACTTCGCCGGCGGGGATTTCCAGGGAGACACCCTTGAGGATTTCGGTGCCGTCTTCGAGTTGGGCGTGGAGGTCGGTGATGACGAGGGACATGGGAAGAAGTTGTCAGTTGAAAGTTTTCAGTGTTCAGGAAGAAGGGAGTTCGCCGCGGAGGGTGATTTCGATGTCGGTGATGACGGTGCCGGCGGGCAGGTCGAGCACGTCGGCGAGGTTGACGCCGGGCTTGAAGACCACGTCGTGGATCGAGCCCGATTTCCGGTCGTGGAAATGACCGTGCTCTTCAAGGTTCGGGCAGAAGCGCGAAGGTTCGCGGTCGAAATTCACCTGGCGGACGACGCCGTGCTCGGTCAGAGCCTCCAGACAGTTGTAAACCGTGGCCAGCGAGATGTTTGGCAGCCGGTCCTTGATCCGCATGAAAACCTCGTTGGCCGTGGGGTGGTCACGTTGGCCCATCAAGAGCCGGTAAACCTCCCAGCGCTGCTTGGTCATGCGCAGGCCGGCGATCTCCGACGGCATTTCTCCGTTGGGATCGGGCTTGAAGTTTTGTGCGGGAGCGACCATGGGCGTGGGCGGAAATTAGGACGGCTTCGAACAAGAGCAAGAATTATTCTAATTTTAAGCCCTGCTTTCCTTCACCGTCGCCGCTCGACGACGTAGTCGGCGAGGATCTTGATCTGAGCGGGACTGAGAAAGGCGGAGGAGGGCGGCATGCCCAGCATGGGAAGGCCTTCGGAAATCACCCGCTGGAGATCATCGTCGGATCTGGCGTGCTGCCATTCGCCCTCCAGGAGATTGCGCTGCAGGCCGCCTTTGAGCTCAGGGCCGTGACAAGATGCACAGGCGACGGTGATCAGGGTGGAGGGGTCCGTGGTGGAGGGAGTGAGTCTTGCCGCCGGTGTACTCGTCTGCTCGGAAGGAGTTTCCACCGTGCCGTCAGGATCGGCTACGATGCGGATGATGCGGTCGTTCGGTTCGGAGCCATGGGCCTCCGGCGGGTCGAACATCGAGGTGGAGAGCCACAGCGAGCCGTCGGGTGCCTCGGCGACGAAACGAATCCGCCCCCATTTTTCATGCCAGAGCCGATCGAGCCCGGTAGGGTGGCCCTCGCCGTCCAGGACGATCCGGTAGACCGCCGAGCCGCGCAGGCAGGCGAGGAGGAGGGTGCCGCGGAGTTCTGGAAAAGCAGTGCCTTGATAGAAGAGCAGCCTGCCTGGGCCGACGGCGGGGCTCATTTCGATCAGCGGCGCGCGCATGCCTCCGGCTTTGCGGGAGTGGGAGATGACGGGCCAGCCGTAGTTCGCCCCTTTCTCGATCAGGTTGAGCTCGTCGCCGTGATTCGGTCCGTGCTCGGACTCATAGAGGCGACCTGTTCCGGGCTGGAACGCGATGCCTTGGGGATTGCGGTGACCGTAGGACCAGATCTCCGCGCGTCGCTCGGTCCGGCCGACGAAAGGATTGTCTTCTGGGATGGTGCCGTCCGGATTGAGGCGGAGGACCTTTCCATGAAGTCGATTGAGGTCCTGGCTGCGAGGCGGATCGTTCGCGTCGCCCGTCGTGATCCAGAGCTTCCCATCCGGTCCGAATTCCAGCCGGCATCCGGTATGGTTCTCCCACGCGGGGATGCCTTCGATGATGGTCTTCGGTGCGATGAGTCGATTCCCGGCGAGGCGATACCTTTCGACCCGAAGCTCATAGCGGTCGGAGCCGACCTCGCGGTTCCAGGCGATGAACACCTGGTCGTCGCTTTCGAAGTGCGGGGAGACCGCGAGTCCCAGCAGACCCATCTTGATCCGGGCCGCCACATTGAGGGTCAGGGCCGGCTCTTCGAGCAGATCTCCGTTTTCAATGATCCGCACCCGGCCGGCCCGCTCGGTGAAAATCTGGCGGCCATCCGGAAGAAAGCGGATTTCCCAGGGAACCCGCAGGTCGGTCGCGATCGTTTCGATGCGATGGGGTGTGACCAGAGCGGCATCGGTCGGATCGGCGACCAGCATCGCGGCGCCCCAGCCTGGGAGCGGAACAAGCAACAGGGTGAGCCGGAGCCACTGAGACATGCTCAAGCTTCCCAGTTCTTCGGCGATAGATCGATAGGAAAGCTGCCACCGTGGAACTTTCGGAAAAGAATGGAACGGACAGACGCGGTCGAGTCTGTTGTCATGGACGTGATTTCATGAAAGCCCTGCACCTCATTCCCCCCGTTCTTGCGCTTGTTGGCGTGGGATTCTGGCTTGGATCCACTCAAGTGAAGATCAGGCAGGTGGAGGATAAGACACTGCTCCTGCGGAAGCGCATCGCGGAGCCTCGGGAAACAGGGGCCTCTCACGACACGGGGCAGCTCCAGGCAGGAAGCGATGGCGGGTCCTCGGCAACGAAGTCATTGGATTGGGCGGAAATCGGCGAGGCTCTGACGACCAGCCAGCGAGGCGGCGTGCCGGACCTCCGCTCGCTCATGAAGATGCAGGCGAAGTTGATGGAAATGGACCGGGATGAATTCATCACCGCCCTTGAGGAAATCGCGGCGCTCGATTTACCCGCGGAGACTCGCCAGGGTCTGGAACAGATGTTGGTTGCCCACCTGGTGGAGAAGGAGCCGCAGCTGGTGCTCGATCGCTTCCTCGACCGCATCCATGACTCGCGGGGCATCGCGATCACGTGGAGCCTTGCCCAGGCATTCGGAAATTGGATCGGGAAAGATCCGGCCGCAGCAAAAGCGTGGTTCGACGAGCGCATCGAGGCTGGCGATTTCGACAGCAGGTCGCTCGACGGTCGGAACGACGCCCGCCTGCGCTTCGAGAGCACCTTCATCGGGAAGCTGCTGGAATCCGATCCAGCTGCGGCCGCCGCGCGCTTGAACGAACTCCCGGAAGAACAGCGCGCCGATGTTTTCCGCCAAGGTGGCTTTTCCATGCTGAAGGAGGGAAGCGAGATGGATTTCGCGGCGCTGGTGAGGGAACACATCCCGGAAGACGAGCGCGGTGTGGTGCTGTCGCAGGGCATGGCCTTGAAGCTGCATCAGGGCGGCTATGAGGCGGTCAGCGCGTTTCTCGACAAGATCGATGCGACCGACGGTGAGCGACAGGAGGTAGCCAAGCATTCCGCCATTCAAAAGCTCCGGAGCCTAACCGGTCCGGGGACCGAGGTGAAGCGGAGGGACGTCGATGAAATGCGGGCGTGGTTGGCGAAAGAATCTCCCGAGCAGGCCAGCCGGGTCACCGGCGAGGCGCTCGGCAGCCTCTGGACGGGTGACTTCGAGCAGCGCGCCCAAGTGGTTGAGGAGTTGAGCGCGGAGGGCGGCGGAGACGAGGTGCTCGTGGGCTTCATCGAGTCCGGGCTGATCCATCGGCAGCGGGAACTCGCCCGGCGACTGGCAGAAAAGATCGAGGAGCCCGGAGAGCGCGAGCGCCTGCTGGAACGCATCGGGACTGCTGAAAGCGAAGAACACTGAAGCGATATGAAAAGGTCACTCATCATCACGGCGATCATTCTCGTGGCCGGCATCACGGCTGGCTGGCGGAAGCAGGAGGAGTATCGGAAAGCGCGTGAAGTTCTGACGCAGATCGAGGTCGAGGCCGCCGCCGGGATCTCGATCGACGGCGATGCCGAGGCCCTGGAGCGTGCCGCCAAGATCGCCGAGCGCGATGACTCTGACGAAGAGGTACGGCAGTTCAGTCGGGAGTTGATCGCCTTCGCCCAGGAAATGGACGAAGCGGAGAAGGCGGGCGAGGCGGGCGAAGGGATGAAGAAGCGCATGCTCTCGATCTTCCAGCGGTTGCTCGATTTGAAAGGCTCGGATTTCAAGATCCTGGTCGAGGAAGTACGGAACTCCTCGGAGTTGACGGACGAACAGCGGTCGCAGCTGGTGATGATGTCCACGATGATGCTTGCCCAAAAGCAACCCCGAACCGCGCTGGAGCTGCTTACGGAGTCGGGCGACCTTATGGAGCTCGGCCAGATGGAGAAGCACGCTTTGTCGATGGCTTTGGCTTCCTGGGCGGCGGAGGAGCCGCTGGCGGCGTTGAAGTGGATCGAGGACAATTCCGAGAAACATGCCGACCTGATCCGCGCCGACGCCCGTCGAGCTGCGGTCGCCGGAGCTGCCGTTCAAGACCCGAAGCTAGCCATCGAGATCGCGAGAAAGTTGAAGATGGATGAGAACATCAGCTCTTCGTTGGCGGAGACGGCAAAGACTCCGGAGCAACGGACGCGGCTTTTGGCGGCGTTGCGAGAGGAGGGAGACGAGGATTTGAAAAAGGAAACGCTCGTTTCCCTAGGCGCCAGCCTCTCCAAGGCCGGGTTCGAGTCGGCCACGGCTTGGATCGAAGATGCGGATCTGAATGAAGAGGAAACGGACCACGTTTCCGACGGCCTCCATTATTGGCAGACTGGAAAGGAGACGGGGAGATGGATCGAGTGGCTGGATGCCTCTCAAGGTGCGAACCAATCAGATAAGGTGGAACGGCTGATGAAGGATTGGACCGACAACGACTTCCGTACCGCCGGCGAGTGGCTGGCTGCTGCCGAAAGTGGGCCGACCAAGCCGGCGGCCGTGGCGGGATACATCGAAGCGGTGGCACCCTATGATCCCGCAGCCGCGGCCAAATGGGTGGCCACCCTGCCCGCAGGCGATCCCCGCGAGAAGTCCGCGCGGGAGCTTTACCAGCAGTGGAAGGGAAAGGACGCCGAAGCCGCCAGTGCTTTCGCCGAAAAAGAAGGTATCGGCACGGAGTGAATTCTCCCGGCCGGAGTGCTTCGTGACTTTTCAAAATATGAAGGAGACGAAGGCGGCTTGCCGCGATAGACCCGTGCTCGGCGTGAAATCCCGAGATGTTCTACCTGCAGCCGTCGTCCTCCTTGTCACCGGGGCGTGGTTGACGGCTCGGAATGGATCGATCCGGGAGGCGAGGGGGCGCATGGATGAGCTTGAGAGACAAATCTCTCGAACACCGATTGAGCATGATCGCCGGGTGCAAGCGGAACCGGCGCGAGTCGATTGGATTGCTCTTGAGAAGACGCGCCATCAAGCGGGAACGGGAAGCACGGATCTGCGGAAAACTGTGCTCGCGCCGAAGTCCAAGCTCCTGCAGTTGGACGGCGCGGGGCTGGCGGCTGCCTATGACGATCTTGTCGAGTGCGACCTGTCACCCGAGTCGCGAGCGCTCTATGAGCAAATGATCATTGGTGCCGGTGAATTGATTGCGCCCGACTGGGTGTTGAACCGGTTTGCTGACAGGCTCAATTCGAACGAGGGCCCCACCAACTGCGCATGGTCATTATACAGCGCCTTCGAAAGGGTTCTGGAGTCGGATCCTGCCAAGGCGATGGAGTGGTATGAGCAACAACGGCAGGAAGGCCGGCTCGGTAGCAAACAGCTGGGAGTGGATTTCGCGGCGGCGAGATACGAAGCCGCCTTGATCAATCGACTGTTGACGCTCGATCCTGACGCGGCGAAGGCGAGATTCGCTGAGTTGACAGAAGAGGGTCGGAGGCTGAGTTATGATCTCGGCGGAGGGTTCCCCCTAGATGAAGGAGCGGGTGAGGCGTTCGCCGACATGGTTCGCAGCATCGCGGATGAGGCCGAGCGGGGCGCCTTGCTCGGCGATGGGTGCTCGGAATTGTTTTATCAAAAGGGCTACCCGGCGGTGACGGAATATCTGGATCGGATTTCTGCGTCACCCGATGAACGCCTGGGTGTGGCGAACGAGATTGCCAAGAAATGCGTGTCAAACGCAGCATGGAACAGAGGACTGGAGGTCGGGGAGTTGAGAGAGATGTGGGACTGGTTACGGAAGGAGTGCCCGGAAGGAGCCGATCAAATCACCGGGCATGCGCTGGCGTCTGTGACTTGGGAGGGTTACCTCGAGTCGAGGGTCGAAATCATTGAAGAGCTTCGCCGTGATGGTGTGGGGGATGCCATGGTGATGGCCTTCATCGAGGTGGGAGCAGTTCCTCGCAAATCCGCCGAGGCCCGTCGCTTGGTCGAGCAAATCGAGGATCAGGAATTATTTCGAAACGCCAGCGTGTCCCTCGGGCTGGTGTTGGAGGAAGACCCGTAGAAGCGCGTATGGAAATTCGCAGTATTCTGGCCTTGGCGGCTCTTGGCATCGGCGGCGTCCTCCTTTGGCGCACCGAGCATCAGTATAGGCTGATTCAGGAGAGCCTGCGGGAAATGGAGGCCGGGGCCCGGATCACGTCACCGTGGATGCCGACAGGCATTGATGTCAAAGGTCGGAAGCTCTCTTTGAGGAAGGGGGAAGGTGATCGGCAAGCAGCGGCCCGGCAGCTGTGCTGGGACTGGATCTCCTTGGAGGCTGCCAAAAAGGCGAAGGTGCCGCGCGAGTCCGCGCTTCGCAGGGAGCAACAGTGGCTCGCCATTACGCTACGGGTCGGGAATCTCGGTCCTGAAGAGTGGGACGCTTTCCTCGATGAGCTCAAGAACTTCCCGGAAGTGGAAGAAACAGAGCGTCGGAGTTTGCTGGTGATCGCACTCGGCTTGGTGGGGCAGAGCGATGGAGCGAAGGCTTTGGAGCTATTCCGGGAACTGTCCCGTGCCGGGGATCCCGGCCTGTCTGCGAAATCCTCGGGGGTTCATGCCATCATGGAACTCGCCACCGAGGATCCCATGAAGGCGGTGGATTGGCTGGAAAGGCATGGTGAGCTACTCGACAACGAAGCGAAACGCCAAACCGTCCGGATTGCAGCCAGACAGGACCTCCGGCAGTCGGTAGAAGTCGCCCGCAGACTCGGCATGGAAAATGAGCTGGGAAGCGCTCTTGGGGAGTCGGCGGAAACTCCCGAAGACCGCGAGAAGGTGGTCGGCTTTCTGCGTGAACAAGGACGGTCGGAATGGCTCGAACCCGCCTTGGCTTCCATCGGAGCCCGGCTCGCGAACGGGAGCTATGAAGAGTCGATGGCGTGGATCCACTCCATGAATTTCTCCGATGAAGAATACCGGTCCTTGTCAGAAGGTGTGCACTATTGGACGGCACGACAGGAGACGGGTCAATGGCTCGCCTGGATGGACCGGACGATCGGCAAGGACGCCTCGCCAAGGGTCACCGATTTGGTTTGGAATTGGACCCGCAACGACTACCTCGCCGCCGGGGAGTGGCTGACCAAGATCGATGACGGACCGACCAAGCCAGCGGCCGTGGCGGGATACATCAAAGCGGTGACACCCTATGATCCCGCAGCCGCGGCCAAATGGGTGGCCACCCTGCCCGCAGGCGATCGCCGCGAGAAGTCCGCGCGGGAGCTTTACCAGCAGTGGAGAGCCCAGGATGAGGAGGCCGCCAAGGCTTTCGCCGAAAAGGAAGGTATCGGCACGGAGTGAGTCACCCCGCCGGGACGAGCCGGACGATGCGGTGCGGATCGTTGAGGATCACGTAGAGGTAGCCGTCGGGGCCGGAGGCGACGTCGCGGACGCGGCCGATGTTTTTCAGCACCACTTCCTGCTCGGTGACCTTGTGGTCGATGATCCGCAGGCGACGGACTTCCTGCTGGGCCAGCGCCCCGGCGAAGAGGTCATTTTGCCAACCGGGGAATTTGTCGCCGGCGTAGAAATCAAGGCCGCAGACGGCGATACTGGGTTGCCAGTAGATGACGGGCTGTTCCATGCCTTCCTTCTCGGTCTCGCCGGTGATCGGGGTGCCGTCGTAGTTCATGCCGTAGGTGATGACCGGCCAGCCGTAGTTTTTCCCGGGCTCGATGAGGTTCAGCTCGTCGCCGCCGCGCGGGCCGTGTTCGGTGGACCAGAGGGAGCCGTCGCGCGGGTCGAGGGCGAGGCCCTGCGGATTGCGGTGACCATAGGACCAGAGGCCTTTCACGGCACCGAGTTTCCTGACGAAGGGGTTGTCCTTTGGCTCGCGACCGTCGTCGAGGAGACGGTAGATCTTGCCCTTGGCATTCTTGATGTCCTGGGCCTGATGCCAGCCGCCGCGCTCGCCCACGGGGAAAAAGATGTAACCGTCCTTGAAGACGATCCGGGTTCCGAAGTGGACGCCATCGCCGCCGTAGAATTCGTCGTCGGCTTTCCATATCTCCTCCTCATCGAGCCACTGGTGATCCTTGATGCGACCGCGGACGTATTTGGTGATGGTGCGGACTTTGCCGTCCTTCCGTTCGCCATCGGCGAAACCGAGGTAAATCCAGCCGTTCTTCTCGTAGTCGGGGTGGACGGCGACCTCCATCAGGCCGCCTTGACCATGATGAATGACCTCGGGGGTGTCTACGATCGGTTTGGGATCGAGCTGGTCGTCGGCGCTGACGAGGCGGAGTTTTCCCGGGCGTTCGGTGACGAGCTTGCGGCCATCGGGGAGAAAGGCGATCGCCCACGGGATATCGAGACCGCCTTCGACGACCATCTCGATCTTGTAGTCCTCGTGATCGGTCTTGGTGACCTTGCCCGGCTCGGGTTTGGGAAACTCAATGCCCTTGGCCAGAGCGCTCTTTTCCTTCTCCCGGATGTAGATAACCAGCATGCGGATCTGGTCGTCGTTGAGGACGGTCTTGAACGGCGTCATGCCGAGCTGCAGGTTGCCCTCGGAAATGCTCTTGCGGATCTCGGCATCGGTGGCGCCGTGTTTCCATTCACCATCGATCAGCGAGCCACCGACGCCTGCATTGAGATCCTGGCCGTGGCAACTCGCGCAAAGGGTGTTGAAGAGCTGGTCCGCCTTCATCTTCGAGAAATCCGGAGCGTTCTGAGCGGAGGCGGCGACGACGAGGACGGCGGGCAGGAGGAGGCTTTTCATGCGGTTGGAGTAGGATCTAGGCGGAATCTTACGCGGGGGAAAGGGGGAACGTTCCGAAAGAAATGCCCGAAAGGGGTATTGGCCGCGCATCCGGCTGGGGCAGGATCCAGACCATGAAACGATGGCTGGTTTGCGTGGTCGTATTTTCCGCCGGCCTCGCGGCCCAGGAGCTGCGGCAGGGCAGGGTGTTCACGCCGGAGGAAGGCGCGGCGGACCTGGCGGAGCGGGCACGGGAGTATGCGGACCGGGAAGTGTGGGAAGCGAAGTCGGCGAAAATTCGTCGTGGAATCCTCGAGGGCGCGGAACTCTGGCCGCTGCCGGAGAAGTCGCCGCTGAAGCCGATCCGTCACTCACGACGTGAAGAGGACGGCTACACGGTGGAAAACGTGGCTTTCCAGAGCTATCCGGGTTTCTGGGTGACGGGAAACCTCTACCTGCCGGTGGAGCGGGAAAGCATGCCGTTGATGCTGTGCCCGCACGGTCACTGGGGCACCGACGTGCTGGCGGAGCACGGGCGCTTCCGCGAGGACATGCAGAAACGCTGCGGGGCGATGGCGCGGATGGGATGCGCGGTGTTGGCGTGGGACGCGGTGGGTTACGGCGAGTCGATGAAGATGGGTTGGAAGCACGACTTCTGCGACGAGGTGCTGCGGATCCACCTGTGGAGTGCGATCCGGGCGCTGGATTTCCTGTGGGAAATGGACAGCGCGGATCGATCACGGATCGGCGTGACCGGGGCCTCGGGCGGGGGGACGCTGGCGATGCAGCTGGCGGCGGTGGACAGGCGGGTGACGCTGTCGGCGCCGTGCGCGATGATGTCGTCGTATTTCTATGGTGGCTGCGATTGCGAGAGCGGCATGCCGGTCCATGTGCGGCCGGGGCACGTGACGAACCCGGTGGAGATCGGGGCGGTCATCGCGCCGAAGCCACTGCTGGTGATTTCCGATGGCGGTGATTGGACCGCGCACGTGCCGCAGGACGTGATGCCGCATCTGGAACGGATCTACGGCTTTTATGGTAGCTCAGGAAACGTGGAGAACGCCCATTTCCCCGAGGGGAAACATGATTACGGTGAGGACAAGCGGCGGGCGCTCTACGACTTCCTGGCCAAGCACTGGGGGCTTGATCGCTCCCGGGCGGATGAGGAGAAGGTGGCGGTGGTCCCGGCGGAGGAGCTACGCGTCTTCGGGGAGGGTGAGCCTTTGCCCGAGGGAACGGTGCCGGCGAACACGGTGGTCAGGTGACTAAAAGGCCCACTCCGCGGTGAGCCAGAAGGCCCGGGGTTGGCCATAGGAGCGGAGGCCGTTGCCGGCGAGCGCGGTGGGGACGTCTTCATCGAAGAGATTCTCGATGCGGCCGTGGAGCGTGAGGCGCTCGGTGGCTTGCCAGCTCGCGCCGAGTCGGATGGTGGTGTAGCTCGGGAGTTCGAGCTGGCCGAGTTCGTCGTCGTATCGCGAAGCACCGTATTCGACGCCGGTGAAAAAACTCCATCGCTCGGTGGTGCGAACCTCGACATTGCCGAGCACACGCAGCTCCGGGGCGAGGGGGAACGCCCGGCCTTGGAGAAGGGGCTGGGATTTCGAGGAGGTGAACTCGGTTTCCGACCACAAGGCATCGAGCCGGAGCGTCCAGAAATCGTCGGGCGTCCAGGAGGCGGAGGTCTGGATGCCGTAGACGCGGGCTTCATCGACGTTCTGCCGCTGAGCGCCGGTGCCGCCGGGCGGGAGGGTGCCGAAGAGGGCGGCGATCTGCGCGGGATCGGTGACGGGGACATTGGCGATGGCGTCGCGGATCCAGTGGTGAAACGCGGTCGCGCCCAGCGTCACGCAGGGGTTGGGTGTCCATTCGAGACCGCCCTCGATGCTGTAGAATCGCTCGGGATCGAGCGCGGGGTTGGCCTCGGTGAGGTCGTTGCGGACGCGGTAGGGGCGGTGGAGCTCGTTGAGCGTGGGCAGGCGATAGCTGGTGGAGAGGGACAAGCTGCCGAGCAGGGAGTCGCTGAGATCGTGCTGCAAGGTGAGCGCGGCGGAGGGTTCCCAGTCGTCGCGCTTGGCGGGATAGGCGGCCGTCAGCAGCGCGCCGGTGGAAAGGGAGCGCTCGATGCGTTTCCCATCGCTCAACGACCAGTGATCGAGCCGGAGGGCCGCATCGAGGCGGGTTTCCGGCGCGGGCTCCCAGTGGGCGGTGGTGAAGATGCCGGCGAGCGATTGCGAGCCGCCGGCGACGCGGCGGCGGAAGGTGCCGGCGTCCTCGTTGGTCTCCCCGCGAAGCAGCCGGAGATCGGTGCCGAGGGTGAACTCGAGCGAGTCGCGGATTTCCCGGCGGACGGTGAAGGCCCCGCCGATGCCCTCGCCGGGGACGTCGAATTGATTCAAAGCGATGGTTTCCGCGGAGCGCGGGACATTGACCGAGGTGAAGGTGGAGCCGAACCGGCGGCGTTGGTAGTAGCCGAGAAGCTGCCAGGAAAGGCCGGCATCGTCGGAGGTGATCCGCAGCGAGGCATCGACGGCTTCGGTGCGGTTGAAGGCGAGCGGGGTGCCGTTGTTACGGCGCTCCTCGTAGTAGGAAACGGCGGGCTCGACGGTGAGCCAGGCGTCGGGACGCCAGATGGCTCGGAGATCGGCCCCGGCGAGGTTGAGCGCGAGGCGTTGGTCGATGGGGCCGCGCTGCCATTCCGGAAGCACCTGAAAGCCATCGCTGTGCAGCGCGAAAGTGTGGAGTGAGACACCGAGGGTGGCGTCGGGATTGACGAGGTCTCCGGAAATCGAGCCACCGTAGGTGCCGTGGGATCCGGCGGTGATGCGGAGCAGCGCGCGGTTGGCGTCGATTTCCCGCCGGGTGAGCTGGATGGTGCCGGCCGGGCTCAGGTTCCCCCACGCGGCGGAGCGGGCGGCGGGGATGATGGCCGCGGACTCCAGGGTGGAGGGATCGAAGCGCGCCCATTCGACCCACCCGCCGAAGGGATCGTTCTGCGGGATGCCATCGCGCAGGACGAGTGTGCGGGAGGCGGCGGTGGCGCCGGTATTGCGCAGGCTGACGCCGGCGGAGGTGGGGTGGGAAAGCAGACCGGACTGGGTGCGATAGAGCGAGAACGAAGGGTCGGTGGCGAGCAACTCGTCGAGAGTGCGCGGGGCGAAATCGGCGATGGTTTCCGCGGACCACTCGGTGGCGGAGGAAACCGAAGAGTCGCGGCGCTCGGCCAGGACGACGGTGGCGGGAAGGGCACCCGGGGTTTGCGCGGCGGCCGGGAGAGCCAGGACGAGGAAAAGCCTCTTGGCTGGGAAGAGCATGCCGGAGGATAAAGTTGCGGCAGGATGTCGCAACCACGGCCTGCGGCAGGATGCCGCAGCCACCGTGTTAGTAGCCGCGCCAGAAAAGCAGGGCGCAGGTGATGACCAGCGCTCCGTAGGCCAGGCCGATGAGGCTGAGGGTTTTCCAGCGCGCCTGGCTGGCGGCGGCCCAGCTGACGAGATCGCGGAAAAGGTAGGGCATGCCGACCCAGTAGAGGGAGGCGATGATCATACCGTAGGTCCAGAGCGGAATCAAAATGCGGCTCTGCGGGTCTTTCAAGAACGCCGATTCGAGCAGCGGCGCGGCGGCCATCAGGCCGAGCAAGCCGAGGGCGCGGACGGCGAGGAATTCCTTGATGGCGATGGAGAGGCCGACGATCAGCACCGGCACCAGGATGCGCAGCAGCGGCTTGGTCGCGTTGAATTGGTCGCCGAGGTCCATGGCGAGGGCGTGCAGCGGGCCGCGACCGGGCTTGGCGACGAGGAGCCAGAACCAGATCAGCCCGATCCCGATGAGGACCTGCCCGAGCTGCTGGTTGCGCGGGAACTTTTTCAGAAATCCCTGCACCGGCTGTGCCTTGAGCAGCATCAGGAGGTGCAGCGCGATGAGAAACAGGCCGAAGATCAGACCGGTGCCGAAAAGCGGGAGCTTCTCGTAGGGGTGCATCGCTTGGGCGGGATCCATGTGGGGACGGGGATTACGGCACCGGCCGGGGACCGACAAGGCGGAAGTCGGGGAGGACGGGGCGATCGCCACCGCCCGCCACTGGGTTTGCCGATGTCCCTCCGCAAAGTTGACGTTCGAACTCGTGGCTGGTAGTTCCCGAGCCTTGGGATTTCGGTAAAAGCCGGAACAAGCACGATCGACAAACCCTTTTTCAACCTCGCCATGCCCAGCATCATCCGGATCGCGCTTGGAATTGCCGTTGTGATCGGCGCGTTTTTCATCAAAGGCAAGGCCTCGCCTGGTGAGGGAGGCGAAGGCGTCGCCACCACCTTCTATCTGTTTGGGAACCAAGTCTCGCCCTTAACGGTCAACCTGGTCTTTGGGGCGTTCGCGATCGCCGGCGTGGTGATGATCGCGCTCGGCGTGATGGGTTTGGTGAAGCGGGGCCAATAGCGCGGAAGTTCGATGGCGGGCGGCCAGTTGTGCGTGTGCGGGAAATCATGTCCCTCTCATCAAAACGGTTCATCGCCACGGCGATGATGCTTGCGATCAGTGCCTCGATTGGAGGTCTGATGTGGAGTCAGCAGCTCGAGAAAGTGAAGGCGGAGCGTGCCAGGCATTTCATCAGCATCTACTACCTGGCGATGGAAGCCTCCCGCGGTGCGGACCCGGTGGGGGCGAAGAATTACGAAACTCTCCTTGAGCCGTTTGGTGGTAGGGATTCCGCACTGGGAAAGCCATTTTCTGACGGACTGGTTTTCCGGCAGGAGGGCGATTCGTTTGTGTTGGAAGAGCCCAAAGCACGATGTGTTTCGTTGTTTCGCCCCGACCGCTTGGTCGCCACGGATCGAAGATGGCCGCGGTGGGAGGCCAGCGGCGAACCTGCGCGGAAATGAACGGGTATGATCCGCACGCGGAGTAGCAGGAAAGCTGGTCCCGAAGACGGCCGGTCATCCCGGTTCGATGGAGTTTCGTCTTAGTCTTCGGATTCGTCGGTTGCTTCGCGGTCCTTCGTCCGGATCGGCGTGAGAGTCATCGTTCCGACATCGTGGACGGTCACCGAGAGTTCATCCTCTGACCAATGGGCGAATGACCGTCTTTTGGCCACGATTCATTGGCATTGCCCCGGAGCATGAGCTGGCTCCGCCCGTCGGTCCGTGAAGCGATGGGCCTGCAGCATTTTCCCGCCAAGGAGCTTTAACGGGCCGTTCGAAATCCTCGTTTTTCCTCGGCGAAACCTCCGTGTATTCGATTTGCTGAAAGGGGACGCCTGAAGAGCAGCGGCGTCAGAAAGAGCTGCTGAGCCGGGGACGACTGAAGGTTTTCGCTCCGCAGTGGATCGGAGAGCTGCCTGCTAAACCATCCCAGCGTTGAGGTTCAAACTGGCGCACCCGTATTTCCGAACGGAGGATTCGAGTCCGGGATCGGCGTCAAAGGGACGGAATCCGGGGAGTTGGGGGTTTGAAGTAAGAAGGGGGGTCGCCGCGGTTTGCGAGAGCGCCGGCCGGCTGAGGTTCTTCGACATTTCTTGCGAAACTTTGATGGGCTTCCACGTATGCTTCGCGAGTCATGTCTTGCTCCAAAACCCTCCTCGCCGCCCTGAGTCTGATGCCGCTGTTAGGGGCGGCGGAAACGAAAACCTACCGGCTGGACGAACTGGAATTCGGGGACGCAACGACGGGATTCGGGCAGATTCAGAGAAACCGTTCCGTCAGCGAAAAACCTCTGAGTTTGGCAGGGAAGAAATTCGCTCACGGCCTCGGGGTCCACGCGCCGAGCGAGCTGGCGTTCGAATTGGATGGAGGGGCGGCGGCGTTCAAAGCCGTGGTGGGAGTGGACGATGGGCCCGAGGAAGAAGGCTCGGTGGTGTTCCAGGTGGTGGCGGATGGTAAGGTGGTTTTTGACAGCGACGTGATGCGCAAGGGGGATGCGCCGAAGGCCGTCGAACTCGACCTGGCCGGAGTGAAAAAGGTCGTCTTGAAGGTGACGGACGCGGGGGATGGGAAGAACTTCGATCATGCGAACTGGGCGGAAGCAGGGTTTTCCGTGGAAGGAGAGGCTCCGACCGGAACGAGCTGGTGGAAAAGGGAGGTGCCAGAATTGGCGGCGGCGGGACCGGGAAACGGCCAGGCGGAGGTCACCAGTCCGGATCGTGGCCAGGCTTTCAAGGTCATCGAGTCGGACGGGCAACTGTATCTTGCCGTCGACGGGCTCGAGGCGATGCCCCTGGGCGTGACGGTGGATGGGGTGCGCTATGGCTCGGGCAGCCGCATCGACGGTATCGAGAACTACGAGGTCAATGAGCGCTATCCGTGGTTTGGCAATGTGAGGGAGATGACCAACCGCTGCCACGGCCGACGTTTCGCCTGCCGGACGGGTGACAGGAAATGGACGCTGGAGGTGCGGGCTTACGACGACGGGATCGCGTGGCGCTATGTGATCCCCGGATCAGGAAAACGGAGGGTGGAGGGCGAGACGACCGCCTTCGTCCTGCCGGAGGGTGCGAAGTACTGGAGTCACCATAATACCGCCAATTACGAGGCGAATTTCGAGGTGTTCGAGGCCACGGGGAGTCGCGTGGGCAAGCCGGTCACGATGCCGGTAACGGTGGAATTGCCGCAAGGGGGATACGCCTGCGTCACCGAGGCCGGAATCATGGGCTACAGCGGCATGACGCTGGGCCCGGTGGGGAACACCCTGTGCGGGATCTTCGAAGACGATCAGGACGGCTGGGAAATGTCGGGAGAAATTGCCACGCCATGGCGGATCGTGATTCTCGCGGACAGCCTCACCGAGTTGGTGAACCAAAGTATCGTCTACAATGTGTGTCCTCCTCCCTCGGGCGATTTGTTTCCGGACGGGCGGGATGCTTCGTGGATTGAACCGGGCCGGGCGTTCTGGACGTGGGGATTCGGGCTCTGGGACTCGGCCAAGTGGGATGGAATCCTGGGATACGTGGATGACGCGGCGGCTCTGAACTGCCGGTATTTCACGATCGATGACCCTTGGCGCGACCCGAGAATGGGCTGGCATCGGAACGGTGGGGATGAATGGGACAGCTTGAAGGAGGTCTGTGATTACGCGGAGACCCGGAACGTGAAGATCATGGTCTGGGAGCACTGGGAGAAGATCCGCGATGAAAAGACGCGTGAACGGTTTTTCAAGGACGTGGCCAAGGCCGGCGCGGCCGGGGTGAAGCTGGATTTCATGGATAACGAGAGCCATGAGCGGCTTGAGTTCTACCGCTCCTGTCTGGAGCTCGGGGCAAAACATCGCGTGTTGATCAATTTTCACGGAGCGAACAAGCCCGCTGGAGAGGAGAGGACGTGGCCGCACCTGATGACCCGTGAGGCGATCTATGGCGGGGAGCAGGGCGGAAACATCGAGCGTCGGCACCTGGCAGCGCTGCCGTTTACGCGATTGGTGACCGGACCGGCCGACTACACTCCGGCCGTGTTGCGGCCGGACCCGATGGGCAGAACCACGACGGGTTCCCAATTGGCAGGGGCAGTGGCGCTGAATTCTCCGATCTGCCACTGGTGCGACAGCGCGGAGGTGTACCAACAGCAACCCTCCGAGGTGTTGGATTTCATCCGCACCAAGCCGGTGGTCTGGGACGAATACCTGGTGCTGCCGCAAAGCAGGATCGGAGATCTGGCGGTGGTGGCCCGGCGGGATGGAGACGACTGGTGGGTGGCGGGAATCAACGGTCGGGACGAAGCGCGGGAGTATGGGCTGAACTTGGACTTCCTGAAGGAAGGCGAATGGTCGACGGTGATTTATCAGGACGAGCCGGGCGATAAAACGAAACTCGGAATCAGGAAGTCGCGGGCGGATCCCGGCGAGACAGTCCCACTGACTCTTCAGCCGGGCGGTGGCTTCGTGGTGATCCTGCGGAAGTCGTGAAGTTCGTGCCCCGGGGCGTTTCCCGATGGATGCGGCGATGGGTGTGACGAACGATCAGAAACCGCAGAATCCCTGGCGGATGAAATCGCCTTGAGGTTTGGGCAGCACCGCTTTCCTTCGTCCCACGCGCATGGCGGTGGATTTGAAAGCGAAGCTGCGGGAGGTGCCGCACCAACCGGGGGTCTACCTGATGAAGGACCGCCTGGGGTCGATCATCTACGTGGGGAAGGCGCGCGACCTGCGCAAGCGGATGTCGTCGTATTTCATGGCGTCGAGGAAAACGCGGGCCGACCTGAAGACGCGGGCGTTGATCGACACGATCGCCGATTTCGAATTCCACACCGTGCGCAACGAGGCCGAGGCGTTGCTGCTGGAGGGCAAGCTGATCAAGGACTACCGGCCGCGTTACAACGTGTCGTTCCGCGACGACAAACGCTTCCTGCTGGTGAAGCTGGACCCCGGCGAGCCGTGGCCGCGGTTCGTGCTGACACGGTTGAAGAAAGACGACGGCTCGCGCTACTTCGGTCCCTTCGCCCACTCCGGTGCGTTGCGGGCCACGCTTTCCTGGGTGAACCGGAAATTCGGCCTGCGGGTCTGCCGGCCGCGGGTGCCGGACGAGGTTGCCTACAAGCACTGCAATGCCGACGTGATCCGCAACTGCACCGCGCCCTGCGTCGCGCGGATCGAGCGACGGGACTACATGAAGCGAGTGGACGAGGCCTGTGACGTGCTTGCGGGAAAAGGCCGCCGCGAGATTTTCGACGAGATCGAGCTGGCGATGGGCAAGGCGGCCGAGCGGCTCGACTTCGAAAAGGCGGCGCTGCTCCGCGACGTGCTCGACAACCTCAAGAAGACGCTCAACCCCACCCGCCAGTTCACCCGCGGCCGCGGCGTGCCGACGACGGTGAAGCCCACCGAGGACCTCGCCGAGCTGGGTGAGGAGCTGGGCCTCGCCGGACCGCCGCGGGTGATGGAGTGCTTCGACATTTCGAACGTCTCCTCGAACCACATCGTGGCCTCCATGGTGCGCTTCACCAACGGCCGGCCGGACAATCAGAACTACCGGCGGTATCGCATCCGCACGGTGGCGGGGCAGGACGACTTCGCCTCAATGGCGGAGGTGGTCCGGCGCCGGTATTCGCGGATTTTAAAGGAAAACTCGGACGCCGCGCCGGATCTGGAGGACTCGCAGGAGGACGTGGTGGAAATCCAGCGGCGGCTGGCGAAAGAGGGTCGGGCGAAGATCGTCCTGCCGGATCTGGTGATCGTCGATGGCGGCAAGGGCCAGCTTTCCTCGGCGGTGCGGGAGCTGCGACAGCTCGGGTTGCATGAGTTGCCGATCATCGGCTTGGCGAAGCAGCGCGAAGAGGTCTTCGTGCCGGGAAAGAGCGAGCCGATCCTGATTTCCCACGAACGTGGCGCGCTCAAACTCTTGCAGCGGATCCGCGACGAGGCCCACCGTTTTGCCAACGGCTACAACGAGCTGCTGCTGCGTCGGCGGATGAAGGAGAGCCTGTTGGATGACTGCCCGGCGGTCTCGCCGAAGCGCAAGCAGGCGCTGTTGGAGAAATTCGGCAGCGTCGCCCGGATCCGGAAGGCGAGCGTGAAGGAAATCGCGGCAATCCCCGGGATTTCCGAGCGCAGTGCCGAGGCGATTCTGGAATGGCTGGGGTGAGGGAGCGCCGATTTCATAATCGGCGCTCCATTTTGGCGGCGCTCCATGCTTAGCCTCCGCGCCGTGACCAGTTGGCAAACGGCGGTGGAAACGGTGAAGGCGTGCCTCGATGCGGGGGTGCGCGAGTTCGTGGTGTGCGCGGGGGCTCGGAATGCGGCGCTGGTGGAGGCGCTGGCGCAGGCCGAGGCGGCGGGCCACGTAACCTTGCGCCGGCACTTCGAAGAGCGCTCGGCTGGATTCTTCGCCCTCGGGAGGACGATGCACGGAGAACCCTGCGCGGTGGTGACGACCAGCGGCACGGCCGTGGCGGAGCTGCTGCCGGCGGTGATCGAGGCCCGCTACCAAGGCAGGCCGCTGGTGCTCGTCACGGCGGATCGTCCGGCGCGGTTCCGGGAAAGCGGTGCTCCGCAGGCGATCGTGCAGCCGGGGATTTTCGGAACTTATGCGGGCAGCGGCGATTGGGCGGATTGGGATCGGCGGTCGCCGTGGCATGTGAATGTGGAGCTGGAGGAGGATTTCGAGGTAGGGGAGATCGCCTTGACCGAGGAAGTCCACCGCTACGATCCGAGCTGGCCGCGGCTGGCGGCGTCGGGGCTGGCGCGGTGGCTGAAGGACGATCTTTTCCGCGGGCTGGTGGTGATGATCGGGGAGCTGGAACCGGAGGACCGCGAGGACGTTTTCCATTTCGTCCTGGATTTGAAGGTGCCGGTGGTGGCGGAGGCGACCAGCGGGCTGCGCGAGGCACTGGGACCGCTGGTGTTGGCGGATGCGGATCGGGTTTTGAAAGCCCAGCCGCCGGGCAAGGTGTTGCGGCTGGGGGCGGTGCCGAGCGGCCGTTTCTGGAGGGATCTGGAGGACCTTCCGGAAACGGAGGTGTGGAACGTGACGAGCAGCGGCTGGCCGGGATTGGCGCGGGATTCGCAAACGATCACGGGACCGGTGGGGCGGGTCATTCGCGCCCTGGGCGACGCGGAGGAAGCGGGCGATGCGCTGGGTTTTCTGGACGGAAATTCCCGCTGCGCGGCGGAAATCGAAGAACTCCTGGAAGCCTTCCCGGAGAGCGAACCGGGCATGTTGCGCACGCTCTCGCACTACGCGGCGCTGGGCAGCGGGGTATTTCTGGGCAACAGCTTGCCGATCCGCGAGTGGAACCACTTCGCCCAGTGGGAGCAACCGATCGCCGAGGTGCGGGCAAACCGCGGGGCGAACGGGATCGACGGCCAGATCTCGACCTGGCTCGGCTGGTCCGCGGCGCGCGAGGATGCGTGGTGCGTGGTGGGGGATCTCACCGCCCTTTACGATCTCGCCGCGCCGGCGATGCTTGGCCAAGTGGTGCGCACGGGCCGGGTGCTGGTGGTGGTGAACAATGGTGGCGGCCGGATTTTTTCCCAAGTCCCGCGCCTGGCGGCGATGAACGAGCGGGCTCGCGAGCTGATGCTCAATCCCCACGAAATCTCCCTGTCCGGTTGGGCCGGAATGTGGGGGATGCGCTATTTGAAGATCGCCTCGCAGGACGATTTCGACGGGCTCGAGCCCGGCGACGAGCCGTTGGTGGTCGAGCTGGTGCCTTCGGCGAAGGAAACGGAGGCTTTCTGGAAAGCTTGGAACCGCGGGTGAGGCGTCCCGAAGCCAACCGGGTTCCCGCTTGACGCTATTTCGGGTGACTCCCTAGCTTTCCTGACCGGAGCGCGGCTGGCTCCCGACCGCTGGCAGCCCAAATTTTCACACCAACCTTCAACGACGTGGACCTCAAGGAACTTCGCAAGATCGTCGAGCTCATGAACGAGCACGGGCTCACCTACTTCGACATGTCGAAGGACGGTTTCCACCTGAAACTCAAGAAGGGCCAGGACCTCGAATCCCTGAAGTCCCTGCTTTCGGCCCTGCCGATGGGATACCACGCCGCGCCTCCTGCCGCCGCCGCTCCCGCCCCGACCGCCTCATCGGTCCAGGCCGCGGCCCCGAGCGATGGCGCACCGGCCAACGATGGCGAGCCGATCACCTCGCCGATGGTCGGCACCTTCTACCGCAAGCCTTCCCCGGACGCCCCTTCCTTCGTCAACGTCGGCGATACCATCAGCGAGGGTCAGACGCTGTGCATCATCGAAGCCATGAAGGTGATGAACGAGATCAAGGCCGAGCGCTCCGGCACGATCACCGCGGCGCTTGTGGACGACGGCAACCCGGTCCAGTTCGGCGACACGCTCTTCACCATCAAGTAACGCCCGCTTCGCAGGCATTTCCGCACCTCGCACCGCATGTTCAAACGCGTCCTTGTCGCCAACCGCGGGGAAATCGCCCTCCGCATCATCCGCGCCTGTCGGGAACTCGATGTCGAGTCGGTGGCCGTTTATTCGGAGGCGGATGTCGATTCGATGCACGTCCAGCTCGCCGACGAAGCGGTCTGCATCGGCAAATCCGCCAGCAAGGACAGCTACCTGAAGGCGGACCGGATCATCGCCGCCGCGGAGATCACCGAGGCCGAGGCCATCCACCCCGGGTACGGATTCCTTTCCGAGAACGCCCGCTTCGCGGAAATCTGCCAGAGCTGCAACATCCAGTTCATCGGCCCGTCCGCCGAAGTCATCACCCAGATGGGCGACAAAGCCACGGCCCGCGCCACCGCCGTGGCCAACGGCGTCCCCATCACCCCCGGCACCGAGCTGCTCACCGATCCGAAGTTCGCGATCGAGGAGGCCCGGCGCATCGGCTTCCCCGTGATGATCAAGGCCACCGCCGGCGGGGGCGGGCGCGGCATGCGGCCGTGCTTCGATGAAAAGGATTTCCTCAAGCTCTTCGAAGCCGCCTCGAACGAAGCCCAGGCCTGTTTCGGAAACGGCGATTGCTACCTCGAAAAACTGGTGCTCAACCCGCACCACGTCGAGTTCCAGGTCATCGCCGACCGCCACGGAAACTTCCTCCACCTCGGCGAGCGCGATTGCTCCATGCAGCGCCGCAACCAGAAAATCATCGAGGAGTGCCCCTCGCCGCTGCTTACCCCCGAACTGCGGGCGCGCATGGGCGAGGCCTCCGTGTCGCTGATTAAGGCGATCGGCTACGAGAACGCCGGCACCATCGAGTACCTCGTCGATGACAAGGCGGAAAATTTCTACTTCATGGAGATGAACACCCGGATCCAGGTGGAGCATCCCGTGACCGAGGAAGTGATGGGCTGCGAGCTCATCAAGGAGCAGATCCGCATCGCCGCCGGCGAGCCGCTCTCCGAGCACGTCCTCAATGCCAGCCCGCGCGGCCACTCCATCGAGTGCCGGATCAACGCCGAGGATCCCTACAACAACTTCGCCCCCAGCCCCGGCACCATCGACCTCTGGTATGCTCCGGGCGGCAAGGGCGTGCGCGTCGATACCCACGTCTACTCCGGCTACACCGTCCCGCCGCACTACGACTCGATGATCGCCAAGCTCATCGTCACCGCTGCCACCCGCGAGATCGCCATCGCCCGCATGAAGCGCGCCCTCGGTGAATTCATGATCCGCGGCATCAAGACGACCATCCCGTTCCAGCAGGAAATCCTCAACCACCCCGATTTCCACTCCGGAAACTACGACATCGGATGGGTCGGCCGCTTCCTTGAGGAAAAGAAGCTCTGAGCGCCTGAAAGCCCGCTCCGCCTGCCAGTGGCATGACCGTCCCGGTCATGAAAGAGGGACTCGCGTCCTATCGGTGAAAGCCCATTCTTATCTTTGATCGTGTCCCACGCCCTCGCCACCGCCCGCCTCTACGCCATCCTCGATCTCGGCTACGTCGCCGCCGATTGCCTCGAGTCCGTTGCCAGCGAGCTGATCGCCGGCGGTGCCGACTTGCTCCAGCTTCGGGCAAAGCACCACTCCGAAGCGGAAATCGAGGCCTTCGCCCGCCGCGTCCTCCCCCTCTGCCGGGAAGCGGGCGTCCCGTTCATCATCAACGATTTCCCCGAAATTGCCGCCCGCGTCGGCGCCGACGGCGTCCATGTCGGTCAGGACGACGGTTCCCTCGCCGACGTCCGTCAGAAAATTCACTCCGCGCTCCCCGCTCCCCGTTCCGAATTTCTCATCGGCCGTTCCACTCATTCGCCCGAACAAGCCCGCGCCGCGTTGGTCGAGGGCTTCGACTACATCGGCTTCGGCCCGCTTTTCCCCACGCCTACCAAACTCGGCCGCCCCGGCATCGGCCTGGAGAACGTTCAGCTCATGGAGGCCGAAGTCGGTGCCAAGATCCCCATGTTCTGCATCGGCGGCATCAAGCGCACCAATCTTCCCGAAATCGTCGCCGCGGGAGCCCGCCGCGTCGTCATCGTCTCCGACCTCCTCAACGCGTCCGACATCACCCAAGCCGTTCGCGCCGCAAGGTCAGCCCTGTAGAGACCGAGGAGCGCCGATGATGAGATCGGCACCGCCCCGCCAGCCGAGAGCCGCCCCTCTCGATAGACAGCTGCGCAGCTTCTGAAAAAGAACTTCAAACCGCGAATCCACGCGAATGGGCGCTAATCTTGCATGGATGATGAATGGAGCCCCTTCACGCAACGGGTGAAGCGACGCTGTTCCAGAATTTTTGGTTCAGCTCCCCATTCGCGCCGATTCGCGGTCGCTAGGATCGTGGGAATCCCCTGCGCCAGCGTCTTCCCATTCCGCACTCCTTTCTCACCAGCTCGTCATCCTCCGGAACTTCGCCAGCCGCTCTTCCACCTCGGCCGCTCCGATTTCCTCCAGCCGTCTCGTCGAGAACTCCTCGCACGTGAACGACGCCACCACCGAGCCATGCGCCACCGCCTGCCGGATGTTTTCGAACGAAAAATCGCCGTCCGCATGGGAGGCCAGATACCCGGCTAGCCCGCCGAGGAAGCTGTCGCCCGCCCCGGTCGGATCGGCGATCCCCCGCAGCGGGAAGGCCGCGCAGCGGAAAAAGCTCTCCGGGCAAGGCAGCGTGTCCTCGCCCCCGTTCTTCGAGAAAAGCATCGCCCCAAACTCACCCAGCTTGATCACCACGAAGCGCGGCCCTTTCCCCAGCAGGATCCGTCCGGCTTCGATCAGGTTCGACGTGCCGGTGAAATCGCGCGCTTCCCCCTCGTTGATCACGAACAGGTCCAACTTCGAAAGCACCTCGTGCAGCCGCTCGTTGGCGATCGAGATCCACAGGTCCATGGTGTCCGCGATGACGAACCGCTCGGAATTCGTGCATTCTGCAAGCATTTGGAGCTGGTTGTCCGGCGACATGTTGGCCAGGACCACGATCGGAGCGTCCGCAATGGCCGCGGGAACCTTGACCTGCCAATTTTCCAGCACGTTCAACCCCACCCGGTGGGTCACGCGTTCGTTGAGATTCTCCAGGTATTCGCCGCTCCAGGTGAACGATTCGCCCTCCGAGCGCTCCACCCCCGCCAAGCTCACGCCGCGTCCCTCCAGCATCGCGAGGTGCTGGGGCGGGAAATCCCGGCCGATGATCCCCACCAGCCGCACGTCGTCGCAGAAAAAGCTCGCCGCTAGGGCCGCGTAGGCGGCCGAGCCGCCCAGCAGGTCGGCCCCCTCGGCGTCGGGGGTTTTCACATGGTCGATGGCGATCGTGCCGCCGATGAGAACGGATGAAATGGGGTGTTGGCTCATGAATCTGGGCTGCCGAGTATGAAATCCCCTTCCTCCCGCCAACTGCGAACTTGGAGCGCCGGTTCTGGAGCGCCGATTATGAAATCGGCATCCGCCTCACCCCCAGAGCCCTCTCCCCTTCAGTAGAGAGCCCCGCCGCCCCCTGGAGCGCCGGTCTTGTTCCCCCGACTCGTCGGCATCAGACCGGCTTCCCCCAAGCGGCTCTCCCGAGAGCCCTCGCTCTTCTCCTCGAGCCGCACGGAACGCTCCCACGGCACTCGCCCTCCGTCCCCGCGACCCCACACGAAATACGCCCGGCGCACCGCCGACCAAGGGATCGCCGTGCCAAGAGCCTGAAAAAGTGCGGAGCCCCGCTCCAGGCCGGGCGAAAATCCTCCTTGCCGGAAGGGGCGGTGCCGTGCTCTCTTATCGTTGAAATTCAGTCGGATCGGCTGCCCCGGGCCCCGGTGACACCAATGTCACAGCCCTCGGCGGTTTTTTCTCGACGCCTTCGGATCCAACCCCTAAACCCAGACTCGTCATGAAACCAATCACCTCATTCGCGCTCTTCTGCGCCTTCGCGGCTGTCTCGCAGGCAGCGGTCACCACGCCCGTCGGGTACAATACCGTGACCATTGCGCCGGGCATTTTCAACCTCGTAGGAGTTACCCTCCATGAGTCCGTTGTCATGTCGGGAACCCTTGATTCGGCTACGGCTGCCTCAGTCGATGATGCTGACGTGGATTTCTCAAGCCTTCCTGCTGGAATTTACATTCTTGAGCTTACAGACGGATCGGGGGTCGTCCAAGAAGTTGAAGTTGTTGATACGGACACCCTTTCCACGCCGGATGATATTTCAGCCAGTGTGACGGGAGACGTTACCACTTACACTCTCCGTCCCGCGTCCACTTTGGATTCTGTTTTTGGAGCGGATAACTCCAAGGCCAACCTTTCGCCGTCTACCGATGGTTCCACAAGCGGAGCTGATATCGTTTGGGTTCAGACTGCTTCCGGTCTTCAGCAGTTTTACTACGTGGACATTCCGGGTACGCTTGAAGGGTGGTTTGACGGGTCGGAGCCGGCAGGCGACACGGTCTTGAACTACGCGGACGGTCTCTACGTTCAAACGCAGCCATCATCCACTGCTAACAGCTTCACCGTCGTTGGCGAAGTGAAGGTTGCTGCCACAAGCTCAGTCTTGATCCCTGGCTTCAATCTCCTGAATGCAGTTGCCCCAGCGGGGCTCACCCTTGGGGAAAGTGGTCTTCAGGCTTACATTGAGCCAAGCACGGATGGGAGTGAGACTGGTGCTGATCTAGTTTTGATCCCTGATCTGGCCAATCCTGGTTCATTTAAGACATACTACTACGTTGATATCCCAGGAACTCTCCAAGCTTGGTTTGACGGCGCAGAAACCGCCGATTCGATCCCGTTGGAGGGGCCATTTTTCCTCAACAATTTGGAAGGTTCCACGAAGCCCTATAAGATCAATGCACCTACGGTCGCAGAGTAATTTAACTGTTTCAGTCTCAAAGAAAAACTAAGATGAAAGCGAAAACGTCATACATTACAAAAGGAATCTTGGCCTTGACGGCCCTGATGGGTTGTAGCTTTGGTGCGACTTACACCATAACGAACGGATCTGGTGCGACCGCGTTCGGTATTGGTAACTCTTCAGGTGACGGCTTCCAAGGTTTAGAAGGTGTCGCTGCAGTGGGGACGTTCTCTTCGTTGGATTTCAACACATTCACTCAAGCGGATTTCGTCACGAATTTTTCGGCGTATGGTTCTCCTGGGTTCACTAATTTCCGGACGGCTGGCGTTTTTGGTAACAATGGGACGTTTACTTACACTCCTGGTGGTGTGGTGGGTGGCTCCTCCTTTGATGGCCAAGCGATGTTGGTTTTGGTGGGAAATGCGGATACCTTCGCTAATTCGACCGAGTTCTTGGTTCTGGATTTGGGTCGAAACTTCTCTGCTGCCGATGATGCCATCGCAACACCACAAACTGTCGCGATCACTGATAGCACGAGCGTGCTATTCGGTGGCACCGTTGGCAATATTGTGACGTTCAATGGAGACGTCTCTACGAACCAAGGATTCATCACGTCTGTGCCCGTCCCCGAACCCTCTATCGCACTTCTCGGTGGCTTGGGTGTTCTTGGACTTCTGCGTCGTAGTCGCCGCGTCTGAACCGAAAATCTCGTATTTGATTGATTTAATCAAAGGAGGGCAGCATCGCTGCCCTCCTTTTTTAGGTGCGCCCGCTAGGGAGCGTTGACTTGGGGATTCAAGTCTCCAATCGACTCGAACTCCTACCACGTGATGGTCCGCACGGCGGATGGAGATATGCTCTTCGGAAAGGTGGAGAGGGAGACCTTCTGCCGGATCATGCGGAGTTGGAACACGCCGCAAGCGTCGAAGGGATGACCAATGCCGTCATGAGCAACCACTTTCACCTGCTGGTGCGGGTGCACGATCGTGAGAAGTTTCGTCCAGCGGAGGTGACGGAGCGGAAGAACGCCTCTTGGGCAGCTCTCGTGCCTTACGCGGGGCTTCATTCCGACGCTGAGATTGCTGCGGGGCAGTTTACAAACGCTCCTGCGATCCTGAGACTTTCGCCGACTGGCGCTACAAGACAAGCTCCTGGTCGGCGTGGAATACTGTGAATGGACCGCTACAAGATCCGAGATCGCCCAAGGCACCCAAGCGCTGCAGGATCCCGAGGATGCGCTAGAGTCCTGCTCGATCTGAACCTTGGACGGGGGTTCTGTGACATTTCTGAAGACCTCGTTGGTACGGAAACGCCGAAATTTTCAAGAAAGCTGAAATTTCCTCTTTCAACTTTCGATTGAAATAGGGTGCGGCCTGACTGCTCTCGCTTCTTTCTCAGCAGAAGACTCATGACCAAACTTTCATTCTTCTTCCTCGCGACATCCGCCGTTGCGCTCTTCCCGAGCAAGAACCCCGGCCCTCATCGTACCCAACCTCTAGTCTTTCACGTGCGGCGAAGCATGATTTCACTTCGCCACTGCCATGTTGTCTGCGGAAAGTATCTCCCAACGATGACGTCGCCGTTGGTGTACATCTTCTGCGATGCAGAGCATGCTAAAGAAACGAGTAATAAGATTTGCAGAGACGATCTGTATAGATAGAATTCATTCTATTTAAAAAATGAAAATAAACACCAAAAAACGATACTTTATCCAGCTATCATTGGCGAGCTTGGTCTTCACTGGATCCTGCTGGGCCGCTGATTTGATTCTGCCAGCAGGAGATGATCTAATCGTTGAAGGCGGCGGTGTCCATATCACGGGTGGAGCGGAAATCGTCGGTTCAGGATTCCCAACCTCCGAGAATGTTCTCAACGAATTAGCCGGATCGATCACCATCGGAAACTTCAATTACTTCTTAAACGCGAATCCAAATACTTCGTTCGGAGTGGGAGGAGTGGCAATTGGAACTGGAAATATTGCGCAGCAAGATGTCGTGATTGGTAATAGCTACATGCTGATTCTTGGTTACAACAATTTTTGTTCATCGAAGGGATCGTTGATTTCGGGAACCAATAACGGCGTATTTAAATTTGACGGATACTCCACATCGAACCTCGTCGGAGGAGATAATAATACGGTGAGCGGAGCAAGGCAGAGCCTAGTTTATGGATTTGCCAACACTGTTGACAGCGTTAAGGAAGGGGGTGTTGAGGATCAGGCGCATTACTCGGTATTGCTGGGCGTAAATAACAATCTGAATAGTCAGATGGGATATGCGATCGGGGGTTATAATGAAATAAATGGAGTTGGAAGCTCTGCATTGGGGTATGGCCTGACAGTTGACTCATTCCTTGGTGTGTATGTGGGGTCCTATAATGAACCTATAGATTCAGGGAAATACACGTGGGGAGCAGATGATCCAGTGTTTGTTGTTGGTAACGGGGTGAGTGACACCGAGCGTTCAAACGCCTTGGTTGTAAAACGTAATGGAGATATCATCATTGCGAAGCCCCAAGGCGACATCTCAATGGGAATTTTCGAGTGATACGGTTCCGGATGTCGCACGGATAAGTCTGGGAGTGGCGACAGTCGGGGCATGAGCTGACGCCTAGCGGGGGAGTTGGAGGCGGCGATGCTCAGAGATTGATAATTTGAAGGAGAAATGAAATTGAGTGATAGGTGCAAACAGGTGATCGGGGCGGTGCAGATCTCGATCATCATCCTCTGGTCGGTGCTGCCGAATGTGGCGCTGGCCCAGGTGCCTGCGTGGTGGTCTCAGGGAAATCCTCCGGTGATCTCGTCAGCGCCTGCGAACAACAGAGGACCGGCGAGAATCGGCCAAGCGAAGTGGATGGTATCGGAGGCGTTGCGGGTGCTTGCCGTCCATCGCGCCGACCTGGCTGATGAGATCGGCCAGCGGCTGACCCAACCGCAGCCTCATCCCGCGGACCCGTCGAACATCTTGGACCCGGTGCTCGATCTTGAGGTGCCCAACCCCAAAACCACCGAATGGACGGATGCCCAGAAGGCACCTTTGCTGATCGGCCAGCTGAAAGCTATCGCCGCCCCCTTCTACGAAGTACTTCATGAGGAAGAGTCGTCCTGGCTGGAAGGTGAATTGACCTACGCGCAGACGAAGGATTCGTCCGATAGCACGAATTATTTCCCG
>CBFGTS010000011.1:0-165245 GCA_965652295.1 uncultured Haloferula sp.
GAGCGGAGAGCGGAGAGCGGAGAGCGGAGAGCGGAGAGCGGAGAGCGGAGAGCGGAGAGCGGGTTGGAAACGCCGCTCTCCGGAATCCCGCGCCGCGGTTGGCAATGAACACCCCGGCTTGCCTCTGGGGGGAAAGAAGTCGAGGGCCGCGGCGCGGGAAAGGGAGGAGGCATTATTTAAGATTGCTTAATGATTGGATCCGGCGTTGGATGCGGGTGGATTGAGAAAAACGACGGGTGAAGCATGCGGGGGGCTGCGTGGTTTCACCAGTATAAAAAGCAACTTCAATCGTAATTCACGATGGGTAACGAGACGAGCATGGAGAATTGGGCGGCGCGGGAGCGGCTGCGGTTGATCGAGAGCGCGGTGTGGTGGCGCGGGTGGATCGGTCGGCCGGATCTGGCGGCGATGTTCGGGATCTCGGCGGCGCAGGCTTCGAGTGATCTCCAGAAATATCAGGAGCTGAACCCGGGAGCGTTGGTCTATCAGATGAGCCGCAAGCGCTACGAGGGCGCGGAGGGGATGCGCTGTGTGCTGCACGAGCCGCGGCTGGAGGAGGCGATGGCGTCGTTTCTCGGCGAGGGGGGAATGACGGGTTCGCTCGGCGGGGTCCGCAGCGGCGGGGCGGTGGAGGTGGTGCGGCCGCCGCGTCGCCCGGTGGCCGCCGAGGTGGAGCGCCGGGTGTTCCTGGCGGTGTGCGGCGGGCTGCGGCTGGAGGTGAAGTATCACAGCGTGCGCAGCGGCACGGCAGCGGTGCGGATGATCGTGCCGCGCGCTTTCGGCCACGATGGCCTGCGCTGGCACGTGCGGGCGTGGTGCGCGAAGAACGAGGGTTGGCAGGATTTCGTGCTCGGCCGGATTTCCAAGGCGGCGTGGCCGGAGGGCGTGAAGGAGGAGCCGCCGAGGGACGAGGATTGGGAGACGTTCGAGACTCTGGAGTATCGGATCAATCCGCAGCTATCGGAGGAAAGGCGGGCGGCGCTGGCGATGGATTACGGGGTGGGCAAGAAGGGCGTGCTGAAGATGAAGTGTCGCCGGGCGATGCGGCAGTATGTAGAGGCGATGCTGCGGGTGCCGGTGGATGCGAAACGGCTGCCGGGGCATTTCGTGCCGGCCTCGGGCGGGAGGGGCGGGTGACGAGGGAAAAGGGGAAAAGGAGAAAGGAAAAAGTGGCGGGGGTGATCGGCAGGGCGATCAAGCTTGGGAAGGGTTGGGCGAACGCCCGGCAGGAGTGGCGAGTGATGAGGAAAAAGTGGCGGGGTGATCCGTGGGCAACCAAGCCCGGGAGGGGGTGGGCGGGCACCCGGGAATTTGAGATCAGGATGGATAGGATTTGGGGGATGAATGGGATGGTGGTTGAAAAGGGGGCGCGGATTTGAGCTGCGAGCCGTCAGGTCCTAAACCCTTACCCTGGGTCATCAAGCCAGGGAGAATGATGGGCATCATGTAGTGCCCCCTTCCGATTTTCCCGGCAGAACGCGGATGCAGGTATCCAGGTCCGAAGCTGCCTTTTTCCATCACCGAGGGACGGAGAGTTACGGAGATCACGGAGAAAGGCAGGATGAGAGATTTTCCGGCTCCATGGCCTCCGTCTTCCTCAGTGCCTCCGTGCCCGGAAGAATGCCTGTCCCACCGGGAACCACCTCGAAGCATTTGGACGACCGGTGAATGGAACCCATTGGCGTTCATCCCCTGCATCCGTGGTTCTTTCCCGCCCTAACTTGATCACCCTGGTGTGAGCGGTGGCTTTCTTTGGATACGAAAAACGCCCGGCCGCAGGTGCGGACGGGCGGGAGTTGGTAGGGAAGAGGGGAAGCGGCTTGAAAAGCCGCTCTCCTTAGAGGCGGGCGAGGATGGCTTCGGCCATCTCGTGGGTGCCGACTTTTTTCTCGCTGGTGGCTCCGGTGGCGATGTCGCCGGTGCGGTAGCCGTCGTCGATGACCTTGGCGACGGCGGCGTCGATGGCGTCGGCGGCGTCGCTTTCGCCGAGGGAATAGCGGAGCAGCATGGAGGCGGAAAGGATCTGGGCGATGGGGTTGGCGATGCCCTGGCCGGCGATGTCGGGGGCGGAGCCGCCGGAGGGCTCATACATGCCGAAGTAGAGGTCGGTGCCTTCCTTTTTCCCGCCGAGCGAGGCGGAGGGGAGCATGCCGAGAGAGCCGGAGATCATCGCCATTTCATCGGAAAGGATGTCGCCGAACAGGTTCTCGGTGACGAGGACGTCGAAGCTGTCCGGCCGGCGGACGAGCTGCATGGCGGCGTTATCGACGTAGAGGTGGCTTAGCTCGACTTCGGGGAATTCCTTGGCGATCTCGTTGGCGGTCTCGCGCCACAGCACGGAGGAGGCGAGGACATTGGCCTTGTCGACGGAGACGAGCTTTTTCCCGCGGCCCATGGCGGCGGTGAAGGCGACGCGGAGGATGCGTTCGATCTCGCTGACCTTGTAAATCATGGTGTCGAAGGCGGTGACTTCGCCATCACGGACTTCGCGGCCCTTGGGGGCACCGAAATAGACGCCGCCGGTGAGTTCGCGGACGCAGAGGACGTCGAAGCCGTTCGGGATGAGTTCGTTTTTGACCGGCGAGGCGTGGGTCAGCGAGGGCAGGCAGACGCCGGGGCGGAGGTTGGCGAAGAGGCCGAAGTGCTTGCGCAGGGGCAACAGGGCACCGCGCTCGGGCTGGATTTCGGGAGGGAGGTTCTCCCACTTCGGACCGCCGACGGAGCCGAAGAGGATGGCGTCGCTCTGCTCGCAGGCCTCGACGGTGGCGGGCGGGAGCGGGTGACCGGTGGCATCGATCGCGGCACCGCCGACGAGTTGTTCGTTGCGCTCGGTGGTGAAGCCGAATTTCGCTTCGACGGCGTCGAGGACGCGGAGCGATTCGGTCATGACTTCCGGGCCGATGCCGTCGCCGGCGAGGACTGCGATGCGGTAGGTGCGAGACATGCGGCGGGTCTAATGGACGGGGAAAAACTGAAAAGCGGAAAAACCGGGAAGATGGAGCAGGGTGATCAAGCTCCAGAGGAAAATGGACCAGGATAAATAGGATCCAAAGGATGGGCAGGATACCGATCCAGGCAGGATTGGGGCTTGATCGCCCTATCGCTCACCTCGCCACTTTTTCCTTTCTCCTTTTTCCTCGTCACCCGCCGCGCCTGCCGGGGTGCTCGTCCATCCATCCCGAGCGTGATCGCCTTGGAGATTCACGGAGAAAGGCAGGATGAGAGGTTTCCCGGCTCCGTGGCCTCCGTCTTCCTCAGTGCCTTCGTGCCCGGAAGAATGCCTGTCCAACCGGTAACCACCTCAAAGCGTTTGGGCGACGATCGCTGAATGGGGCCCTCCCTTCAAAGTGAACGAAGAAGGGTGCCGATTTCATAATCAGCGCTCCGTGGCTCCTCGGGTGGAAACCGGGGAGTGGATTTCCAGTTGGCATCGGGGCGGGGTGAGGCAGGGTCTCGCCCGTGGAAATTCTCGTGAATCTCGGATGGCTGGCGCTGGGGCTGACTTTGCTCTCGATCGGTGCGGATTGGTTGGTCAAGGGGGCGTCGGAACTGGCGCTGCGGGCGGGGATCACGCCCTTGGTGATCGGGCTGACGGTGGTGGCCTTCGGCACCAGCGCGCCGGAGCTGCTGGTGAGTTTGCAGGCGAACCTGAACCCGAATACGCAGGCGGACATCGCGGTGGGCAACGTGGTGGGTTCGAACATTTGCAACATCGCCCTGCTGCTGGGACTTGCGGCGCTGATCCGGCCGTTGACCGTCGGCAGCCAGGTGGTGAAACGGGAAATCCCGATCCTGCTGGGGGTGACGGCGATTTTCATGGCGATGATCTGGAACGGTCGCTTGGAGCTGTGGGAAGGATGGCTGCTGGTGGCGGGGATCGTGGCCTATGTGATCACCAGCGTGCGGTTGGCGCGGCGGCATCCGGGGGATTTCCATGTGGATCTGCCGGAGGACGTGGTGCAGGAGTCGCGCGGGCCGGCGTGGAAGAGCGTCGCCTGGGTGCTGATCGGCCTGGGCGGGTTGGTGATCGGCGCGGATCGGCTGGTTTTCGGCGGGGTGGCGATCGCTCAGAAATTCGGCGTGCCGGAGGTGGTGATCGGGTTGACGCTGGTGGCGGTGGGCACCTCGCTGCCGGAGCTGGCGACGACGATCGCGGCGGCGCGGCGGAACGAGACGGACATCATCGCGGGCAACATCATCGGCTCGAACCTTTTCAATATCATGGCCGTGATGGGCCTGGCGTCGGCGATCAAGCCGATCGAGGTGGAAACGCTGAATCGCCTCGACCTGTGGGTGATGGGTGGTTTCACCCTGGTGCTGGTGCCGTTTCTCGCCCGGCGCGCGCGGATCAACCGGATCGAGGGCGCGTTGCTGATGATGGGCTATTTCACCTACTGCACCTGGCTGGTGAAGCCGGAGTGGTTTGTGGGCGGGCTCGGTTAGGGTGCCTCGATCTGGAAGGCGTGGAGGAAGGAAACGACGTCGAGGTTGGGCGCCACGGTCCATGCCGAGCCATCGCTCCACCCAGAGGCGTTCTCGCGGAAATCGAGAGTCAGGGAGTGCTTGGTTCTGCCTGCGGGGCCACCGGCAGAGTCCAACTCGAACGTGAGATTGAGAAGTGGCATGTAGAATGCCTGGGAAGCGCCGCTGGTGAAATCGCCGGTGGCGGGTGCGGCGTCGGTGGCGCTGAATGCGGCAAGAACTCCGGAGTGTCCATCGCTGTCCGCCCAGGTCCCTCCGCCCGATTCGTTGGGCTGAAGGGTGAGGGTCTTTCCCGAGCGGGCGGTGAAAGTCAGGGTGCTGCCGGTTCCCAGAATGGAAGGGGCCGGGTTCTGCAGAAACGAGAAGTCCACGGCTGCCATCCGCGCGAAAAAGCGGTCGAAGGTCACGCCGGTGACCGTGAAGGCATGGTCCGGCTCGTGATCCAGGCTCAGAATATTGCGCGCTCCGGAGAGGATGCTCCAGCTTCCAAGATCGAGTGAATGGCTGAAGAGGTAATCGTGCCCGGCCTTCCTCTCAAAGGTCGTGGTGAAGGACGAGGCCTGGCTGTCTCTTGAAGCCGCGGGCCGGATGCCGGAAACGGTCGGGAGTTCCAGAGCGGGATCGTGGATGTCGAAGCCGGCCAAGGACGGCCCGCTGATGGTGACGGAATCGAGAACGATGTCGGTGATGGGCTTGTCGGCGTAGCTGGAATCGGAAGGAGGAGCACCGGCGACCGAGCGATCTGTGGGAAAATTGGCCTTGCTGGTGAAGCCATCGATGATCCCGAGTCCGTCGATCACCTCTCCGAAGACCGAGTGCTTGTCATCCAGATGCGGAGTCGCGACGAGGGTGATGAAAAACTGGGCGTTTCCGGTGCCGGGAGACGAGGCCTTCGCCATTGAGAGCATGTAGCGCCCCGAGTGGCGGAGATCCGCATGGAACTCGTCCTGGATGTTGAGCCCGGAGCCGGCGCTGCCAATGCCATCGGACGAGCCTCCCTGAATCATGAAGTTGTGGATGAGGCGGTGAAAAATACGGCCATCATAGTAGGGAGTGTTTTCCATGACGCCGTTGGTCGTCACGTCGATCCACGGGCGCTCTCCGGTGGCGAGGCCAACGAAGTTGGCGCAGGTGCGGGGGGCCTTGTCGAAATCAAGGCGGGCACGGAAGGTGCCGAGGCTGGAGCCGCCGGAGGAGACGGTGAAATCCGCGTAGATCTGGGCGGAGGCGGACCCGGTGACGAGGAAGAGGAGGCAGGCGGCGATGGCGGATCTCACGCGTGGGAGACAAACCAAGACCGGGCGGAGCGGCAAGCCGTGATCGGCTGGGCGGATGAAATCCGCCGCCACGCGGTGGCCTCTAGACCGGGTCGGGCGCGGGGAGGTCGGGCTCGTCGGGGTCGGGCGAGTCGGACGGCGGGTTCTTGAGCGTTTTTTCCCAGATGTAACGGCGGAAGAGGACCTTGATCGAGGCGGTGAGCGGAACGGCGAGCAGGGCACCAACGAAACCGCCGAGGATGATCGACCAGAAGATCATCGAGAAAATGACGGTCATCGGGTGGAGCCCGACGGAGTCACCGACGATCTTCGGCGCGGTGAACATCGAGTTGACCTGCTGGGCGAGGAAGAAGATGGCGCAGACGGCCCCGACGTTGGCCCACGGGTTGCCGCCGACGATGGAAGCGTGGCTGGGGTCGGCATAGTGGAACCAGGCGAGGAAGCAGGCGGGGATGAGGGTGATGATGTTTCCGACGAAGGGAATGATGCCGACGATCGCCATCATGACGCCGAACAGGATGCCGAGCGGCAACCCGAAGGCGGTGAGGCCGATGCCGATGAAGAGGCCGTCGATGAAGGCGACGAGGACCTGGCCGCGGAAGAACGAGATCATGTAGCCATTGATCTCGGTGAGGGTTTCCACGACTTCGGTTTTGAAGCGGGAGGCTTTGAGCGGGACGTAATCGTGCCAATGCTCGCGGATCGAAGCGGAGTCCTTGAGGAAGAAGTAGAGGTAGATGGGCGTCATGACGAAGCCCAGGATGAGACCGATGAACCCGATGACCTTGCCGGTGCCTCCCTTGATCCAGCCCAGGGCGTCGTCGTTGAGGTCCTTCACGTAGGCCCAGAGCGAGGTTTGGTAGAAATCGATTTTCGGCAGGTCGGGTTCGTCCGCGTTTTCGCCGGCGGCGGCCTGGCGCTCGTCGGCGTAGTCATCGAGGCGCTCGGTGAGACCGGGCTGCGGCGCACCGGTGGCGCCGTTTTCCGGCGGAGCATCGGCCGGCGGGGTGAGCAGGGTATCGATGACCGGACGCGTCCAGCTGTAGTCGGTGCGGACCTTGATGAGATGGGCGACGATCTTCTGTTCGAAGGGGGCCTTGGCGGGGGCGGGGCCGTTGAGAATTTCCGCGGGAGCGGCGTTGGCGCGGAAGGCGTTGATCTGGTTTCCGACCATCGGGATGGTAATGGCGACGAGCAGCGCGCCGGCCACCAGGAATGCCCCGAAGGTGGCCATGACGGCGCGGATGCGGGACATGCCGCGTTTTTGAAACCAGCGGACGACCGGATCGAGCAGGTAGGCGATGATGCCGGCGACGGCGAGGGGGACGATGACCGCCTGGAGGAACCCGAGGGCCTTGCCGACGAGGAAGATGATGACGGCGAGGAGCAGGCCGAGAATGGCGATCGCGACGCCGGTAGCGGCGTTCCAAAGAGTGCGGACTTGGAAAGGCGTGGGATGACGGCGCATGGCTACGAGCCCTCTTCTAGCAGGGGATGGCTGCCCCGTGCATGGGAAAATTTCCGCGAACTTGGAGTTGGCTCAGCTCTTGGCGATCCGGTCGAGCACGCCGTTGACGAAGCGCGGCGAGTCAGTGGTGCCGAATTGGCGGGCAAGCTCGATGGCTTCGTTGATCGCCACCGGGGCTGGGACGCGTTCGTCGAAGCGGATTTCCCACGATGCCAACCGGAGGATGGCACGGTCGATCGGATCGACCCGCTCGGGCGCGAAGTTCTCGATGACGTTCTGGAGCAGCCCGTCGATCTCCTCCTTTTTGGAAAGCACGGAGTCGATGAGCTGATCCACGGCTTCGCGCAGGCCGCGGAGCTCGGCGCGCGATTCGCGGATGCGGGTGAGTTCCGCGTGTTCGGGAAAAGCTTCGGGGGCTTCGATCATGCGCAACCGGGCGGAAACGCGATCGAGCCGTTTGATCGAGCCGAGCACCGGTTCGAGCCGGGCACGCAGGGCCGGGAAATCGAGCAGCACGCGGGCGAGTTCGACGCGGGCGGCGACGAGTTCGCGGTTGACGAGGAACAGGCGCTCGAAGAGCGGGCTGAGTTGGTTGACCACCGCGTCGTCGTCACCCTCGACGGGCTGCCGGGCGAGCCGGGCGATGATTTCGTCCCACTCGCTTTCGAGGTCGGCGATCCGCTGGAGCTGGGCGGCGCTCGACTCGAGGTCGGGCTCGGCACGCAGGGTGGCGAGCGCGGCGGGGAGACGTTCGGCGAATTCGGCGCGGCGTTGCTCGCGGCCGATGTTGAGGTGCTGGATCGTCTTCCGCGTGGCCACGGCGATGGCGCGGCGGTCGGATTCCGTCACGAACTGCCAAAAGGCGTCGCGCAGGGAAGAGGGATCGCCCCCGCCTTCGAGATCGGCGCAGTAGAGGAACTGGATCGCCGTTTGTCGGATCTGTCGTCGACTGGGCATCAGCGGGATCCGAGCGGCATGCTGCGGTTGATTTCCTGAAAGACGTCGACCATGGCGGCGGCGGCGCGCGCGGCTTCACGACCGCGGTTGAGGTTCGCGCCGATGCAGCGGGCGTAGGCTTGTTTCTCGTCCTCGACGAGCAGGACCTCGTTGATCACCGGCACCTGATGATTCACGGCGAGCTGCTGGAGGCTTTCGACCGTCGAACCGGCGACGAGGTCGGCGTGGGCGGTGGCTCCCTTGATGATGACGCCCAGTGCGATGAGCGCCGCGGGGCTTTCCCGGTTCAGGACGGCCGCGGCGACCACCGGGATTTCAAAGGCCCCGGGCACGCGGATCACGTCGACGCGGGTGTTGGGCATCAGCTCGCCCAGCTCGGCGATGGTGTTCTCCACCAACGCGTCGGCGAATTGCTCGTTGTAGCGGGAGGCGACGATGCACACGCGCGTGCGCGGGCCGATGATGCGTGGCTTGGGCGGGAGCGCCGTGGACATGGGGCTGCTATGGGTGGACGACGGAGAAATGTCAACGAAGCGGACCGTGTGTCACGAGGAAGCCGTCTTGACCAGCAGTCCGCGGTCCCGCGCCACGGCCAGCGTGCGGGAGAAAAGGAACCCGGAAAGGGCGAGGTAGAAGAGGTTGAGCCCGCCGGCGAGCGCGAGGTTCCGCATGTCGATCGTGCCGCTGGCGATCATCGATCGCATGCCCTCGAAAATATGCGCCGGCGGCAGGGCCAGGGCCACGGCCTGCATCCAGCCGGGCAGCACGGACACGTCGTAGAACACGCAGGCGAAGGGTTGGACCATGAAGGGAATGGCCCAGGCGAGCGACTCGACGCCGTGCCCCCAGCGCAGGACCAACGCGGTGGATACAATCCCCAGCGACCAGCCGAACATCATCAGGTTCGCGTAGAAGACGAAGAGCATCCACTGGAACTGGAACAGGTTGAAGGCGTAGACGCTGGCGGCGATGGCGGCGAGCACCAGCCCGGTGATGAGCACCCGCAGGATGCCGACGACGAAGGTGGCCGCCAGGTATTCCGTCATGCGGATGGGCGCGGCGAAGACGTTGAGCAGGTTCCGCGTCCAGACGTCCTCAAGGAAGGAGATCGCCACGCCCTGCTGGGAGCGGAACAGCGAGTCCCAGAGAATGATCGCGCCGATCAGGAAGGTGATCACCCGCGCGAAATCCGTTTTCGTTCCCGCGGCCTGTTGCTGGAGGTAGACGGTGACGAATCCCCAGACGAGGAGCTGGACGATCGGCCAGAAGAACAGCTCGATGGCGCGGACCGGATTGCGGGTGTAAAGCAGCACCTGCCGGGTCACCAGGGCGTGGATGGTGGAAGCGCGGAACATCGGGCGTGAAGCTGGCGGAGGATGTGACGAGTGGCGACTGGAAATCGACGGTGGACTCGCACCCAACAATCAGGTTGCGTTCCGGCGAATTGAGGGGAAAGCTGCGTCAACTCCCTAACAGGATCATGCTCAAAGAATTCAAGCAGTTCGCCTTCAAAGGCAACCTCGTGGACATGGCGGTGGGATTCATCCTCGGTGCCGGTTTCACGGCGGTGGTGAAATCCCTGGTCGACAATGTGATCATGCCGCCGCTGGGGATGCTCCTGGCGGGGATCAATTTCGCCAACATCAAGTGGGTGATCAAACCGGCGGAGGATGAAACGCCGGAGGTGGCGCTCCGCTTCGGCCAGTTCATCCAGGACTTTCTTTCTTTCACCATCCTGGCCTTCGTCGTGTTCGTGGTGGTGAAGAAGGTGATCGAGGGCATGAAGAAGGAAGCCGAGAAGCCGGTGGAGGCGACGCCGGCTCCGTCACCGCAGGAGAAGCTGCTGATGGAAATTCGCGACCTCCTGAAGAAGGACTGATTTTTCCGCCGGTCAAACCGGCAGCACGGCGATGCCGTAGTCGCCGAGAATCGTGTCCCGCGTCGCCAGCGTCAGGCTTTCGAGCCGGCACTGGGCGACCAGGGCACGGTCGAAAGGATCGCCATGCAGCGGCGGGAGACCGGTGGATGCCATGGCGTGTGCGGCGGTGAAGGCCAGCGGTTCGATACCCTGGGCCTGAAGGAGGGTGTGGAAGTCCAGCGGGAGTCGAAGCTTGCCTTTCGAAACCTTGAGACCCAGTTCCCAAACCGAAGCCGCACTGACGAAGACCAGGTTCGAGGGATCGGCGATCGCCTGCCGGGCACCGGGTTGGAGGCGGCTGGGATCGTCCATCCACCAAAGCAAGGCGTGGGAATCGAGGAGGATTCTCATTTGCCGGAACCGTAGGGGGACTCATCGTCGGCGACCTTGAAGGCCGGGCCGGGCTCCAGCTCTCCCGCAGTCATTTGCTCGATCAGATCCTGATCCGGCTCCCAGCAATCGTCGGCTTCCCAGATCTGACCGGCGAGGAAGCCGCCGGTGCGGGGGGCGATTGGTGGGGTGTAAGGCACCAGCTTCGCCATGGGCTTGCCGGCCTTGGCGATGATGATCTCCTCGCCCGCCGCCGCCTGCTCGACCAGTTTCGAGAGATGGGTTTTGGCCTCGTGGATGTTCATGCAACCAGACTAAACTTAGTCCGATCGGAGGCAAGGGGGAAATCGCTGCCTTCCCCCAGGGCGATCAAGGCCTGAGGCAATGGCCGTCCTATGGGGCCTATGGTCGACCCGATGGGCATGAAAAAAGCCGGACCCGTGGCGGGTCCGGCTTGGGGAGAGAAGGGTGCGGCTGGAATTACTTCTCCAGCTCGGTGAGCTGGGCGCGGGTGAAGGGAGCTTTTTGCTCGGCCCACTTGGCGCGGTATTCCTTGGCTTGCTCGGGCGTCACGATCCCGGCGTCGTTGCCGAAGGAATTGCGGACGTAGGTCATGACGGCGGCGAGCATGTCATCGGAGGCGAAAGAGGCTTCCAGCGGAGCCATGACGCCGAGGTAGTCCTGAGTCTCCTTGGCGATGCCTTTGAGGATGACGCCAGCGAAGACTTCGGGTTTGCCGGTGGCGATGGGCGAGGCGGCGAGCGTCGGAGCCATCTTCTTTTCGCCGACGGGGAGGCCGGTGCCATCGGGGCCGTGGCAGGCCATGCAGGTGGCGAACATGGTCTTGCCGGTTTCCATGAGCTTGGCCTTGGCGTCGTCTTGGGCGGCGGCGAGGCCGCAGACGGCGAGCAGAGTGATGAGAATGCGGGTCATGAGATGGGGTGCTGTGTTTCGGCCGCACCATGGGATGCGATCGATGGGAACGCAACCTCCTCGTATTCTGCGGCGACGGGCTTTTTCTGTCATCCCCAGCCGAGGATTGCCCGCGCGCTGGCCCGCAGGCAGGGTGGCCCGCGATGTCCCGCCCCACCCTGAAAGTCCGGCTTTTTCCCCGTGCGGAGGCGACCGTGCGTGCGGGGCACCCGTGGGTGTTCTCGGATTCGGTGAAGTCGGTCAATCGTGAGGCGGAGGCGGGTGAACTGGCGGTGGTGTATGATCGCGCGGATCGTTTTCTCGCGGTCGGCTTCTGGGATCCGGAGTCGCCGATCCCGCTGCGGATCGTGCATCAGGGAACGCCGGCGAGGATTGATCGGGCGTGGTGGTTGGAGCGGGCGCGGGCGTGCCGGGAGTTCCGACGGGAGATCGCCGCAGTCGGGACGACCGGCTACCGCTGCATCAATGGCGACAGCGAGGGGTTTCCCGGGCTGGTAGCGGACCGTTACGGGGACACGCTGGTGGTGAAGCTATACAGCGCGGCGTGGGTTTCGCGCTGGGGGGAGATCGAGGGCGTGCTGCGGGAGGTGTTCGAGCCGCGGTTTCTGGTGCGGCGGGTGGCGCGGAACCTGACGGGACTGGACGAAGGCTTCGTGGGTGCGACCGGGCCCGAGGTGGTGGTGTTCGAGGAAAACGGGCTGCGTTTCGAATCGGCGGTGCTGCACGGTCAGAAGACCGGTTTTTTTCTGGATCAGCGGGACAACCGGGCGCGGGTCGAGGCGTTGGCGGCGGGGCGCGAGGTGCTGAACGTGTTCAGCTTTTCCGGCGGGTTCTCGGTGTATGCCGCACGCGGCGGTGCGGCGGCGGTGACGGATCTGGACATCAGCGCGCATGCGCTGGAGAGCGCGGAGCGGAACTTCGCGCTCAACCCGGAGCTGGCGTGCGTGCCGCGCCAATCGGTGCAGGCCGATGCGTTCGCCTGGATGGGGGAAACGCGGGGGGCGTGGGATCTGATCGTGACCGATCCGCCCTCGCTGGCGAAGCGCGAGCGGGAAAAGGACGGGGCGCTGAAGGCCTATCGGAAGCTCAACGCCGATGCGATCCGACGGCTGCGGCCGGGTGGGGTGCTGGTGGCGGCGTCGTGCTCGGCGCACGTGCGGGCGGCGGAATTTCTCGGGCTGGTGCGGGAGGAAGCGCGGCGCAGCGGCCGCTCGTGGCGGGAGCTGTGGACCAGCGGCCACGCGGCGGATCACCCGGCGACCTATGCCGAGGCGGAGTATCTGAAAGCGGTGGCGATCGAGTTCGGCTGAAGTTTCCTGGATTTGCCACGCTTGCGCCGGGGGGGTGCGGCGCTTTAGGGGAAGACATGCCCCGACGCTCCTTCAGTTTCATGCTCGCCTGGCGGTATCTCAATCCGCGGCGGGCGATGCTTTCCGTCGTGGCCATGATTTCCGTGATCGGCGTCATGCTCGGCGTGCTGGCGCTGGTGGTGGTGATGTCGATCTACTCGGGGATGGAGCGGGAGATCAAAAGCCGCTTCCTGGGTTTCATCCCGCACATCCGGATGGACTACGCGCCGGACGGCATGCGCTTCGGCCTGGCCGATTGGCGGGGCATGGCGGAGCGGCTCGAGGAGTTCGACGGCGTGGCCGAGGCGGGCCCGGTGGTGCAGGATTCGCTGATGATGGACGTCGAGGGCCGCCGGCTCTACGGCACGTTCCAAGGCGTCGATACCCAAAGCGAGGCCGCGAACGAGGGCCTGCGCAAGATGCTGGATCTGGTGGAATACCCGACCGGCACGGTCGATATGGGGCTGGACGACCGGGTGGTGATCGCCTCGCGGACCGCGCGGCAGTTCGGAATCGGCGTGGGCGACAAGATCAGTCTGCTGACGATGCGGAACCTCAACGAGGTCGAGCGGGTGTTCGAGAAGACCAAGCAGCCGCCGGTGCGGGAGAAATTCGCCGAGGAGCTGAAGGAGATCCGGAGGGTGGTGGCGGAGAAGTGGACGGTGGAAGACGGGCGTTCGCAGCTCGGCACGGAGGACTTCAATGCGATCTACGAACCGCTGTTGGCGATCCTGCGGGGAGAGCCGCGGGAGGCCGAGGAGGAGATCGTTTTCAACGCGATCACGCTGCTCGACGCCGCGGAGAACGACGAAGCCAAGCGCCTCCAGAAGCTGGGCGAGGATTCCCCGCGGCAGTTTCTGGAAATCCTCGCTGAGCTGGAAACGACCGATGTCGAGAAAATGGACGCCGCCGCGCTGAAGAACATCGAGCAGTTCGTCCTGCCCAAGGAGGCGGAGATCGTCGGCGTGTATGCCGCTTCGCAGATGGCAATGACGCCGGATGTGTTCATGCCGCTGGGTCTGGCACAGGAGCTGGCGGGGCTGGACGGCGAGGTGCAGGCGATCGGGATCCGCCTCGACGATCCCTATCAGGCGCGGGCCGTGGCGATGGACATCGCAGCGAACCTCGACGAGCCCGGCTGGTTCCTGGAGCCGTGGATGGACGTCGAGGCGATGCGGCAGTTCTCAGTGCTCATCGAGCAGCAGCGGGTGATGATGTATTTCGTGCTGTCGTTCATCGTGCTGGTGTCCGCGTTCTCGATGACGGCGGTGATGTTCACGGTGACGATCCAGAAACGCCGTGAGATCGGCGTGATGAAAGCGCTCGGGGCGGCATCCGGCCAGATCGTCCGGGTGTTCGTTTATCAGGGCATGGTGCTCGGCGCGGTGGGCGCGCTCACCGGGATCGGGCTCGGGCTGTTGGTGATCGCCACGCGCGAGGCCTTGCAGGGGGCGTTGCGGAAAATCGGCTTCGATCCGTTTCCGGCGTCGTTCAACGGCTTCAGCATCCTGCCCGCGCACGTCAACCCGGTCGAGGTCGTGATCATCGGCGTGGTCGCATTCATTCTCTGCGCGCTGGCCGCCTGGCTGCCGGCCTTTTTCGCGGCGCGCAGCGATGCGGCGAAGTCGCTGCGGAACCTGTGAGCGGTCTCGGCGACTTGCCCGACTTGGCGCTTCCCACGCAGGCGGCGGGGTCGATAGGGTCCCGCCCGTGGCGGAGAGAAACATCGTCTATTTCGACCTGGAAACGCAGCGCAGCTTCAACGACGTCGGGGGCTCGGCCCACAAGGACAAGATGGGCATGTCCGTCGGCGTGACCTACAGCACCGCCACGGGGGAGTACCGCATCTATGGCGAAGCGGAGGTCAACGAGCTGGTCGATGAGCTGGTGCGCGCGGATCTGGTGGTCGGGTGGAACCACGTCGAGTTCGACTACCCGGTGCTCCAAGGCTATACGATCTACGACCTGCCGAACCAGACGGTGAACCTCGACATGATGCTCGATCTCCAGGAGCGGCTCGGTTTCCGTCTCAAGCTTGATGCCGCGGCGGCCGGATCGCTCGGCATGGGCAAGACGGCCGATGGCCTGGATGCGCTGAAATGGTGGCAGGAATACAAGAAAAGCGGCGACCGGGAGCCGCTGATGAAGATCGCCGAATACTGCGCCTTCGACGTGAAGGTGACCAAGTGCGTGCACGAATTTGCGGTCGGCAACGGCCATCTGAAGTATCACGACCGCGGCGGGCATTTGCTCGATGTGGCCGTGGATTGGAAATGACAAACCATGGCGAAACTCGGTGAAACCGCAGCGTTGAGGATCGTCCGCGAACGGAAGTTCGGGCTCGGTCTCGATTCCGAAGGCCCGCTGGGCGAAGTGCTGCTGCCGCGGGCGGAAATGCCGCGGGAGTGGGAGATCGGCGGGCTGCTGGAGGTGTTTCTTTACACCGACTCCGAAGACCGCCCGGTGGCGACCCTGCGTCGGCCGAAGGCGGTCCCGGGCGAGTTCGCCGTGCTGCGTGTGGTCGCCACCACGGGGGTCGGCGCGTTTCTCGACTGGGGGTTGGTGAAGGATTTGCTGCTGCCCTTCGGCGAGCAGAAAACGCGGCCGCAAGTCGGCCATCGGATCGTCGTGCGGGTCGAGGTGGACGAGGAAACGGGTCGCATCATCGCCAGCCAGCGGCTCGGCCGCTACCTCGATCAGGGTCGGGCGCCCTTCGTGCCGGGCGACGCCGTCGAGGCGCTGGTTTATGCGCGGACCGAACTCGGGTTCAAGGCGGTCGTGAACGGCCGCTACGGCGGCTTGATCTACAAGACGGAGGTGTTCCAGCCGCTGCGGCCGGGCGATCGGGTGGATGCCTTCGTTTCGCTGGTGCGTCCGGATGGCAAGCTGGACCTCTCGCTCCAGCCCTCGGGGCGGGCGAGGATCGGGAATTTCGAAGAGCGGCTGCTCGACTACCTGCGACGCCGTGGCGGGGCCTCACCGCTGAACGACCACAGCCCGGCGGCCGAAATCCACGAGGAGCTGGAAGTGAGCAAGAAAACCTTCAAGCAGGCGGTGGGGGCGCTTTACAAGCAGCGGAAGATTGTGGTGACGGAGCACGGCATCCGGCTGGCCGACGACAGCGATTGGTCGCCCGGCGGGGAGTGAGCGGGAGCAGGAACTCCGTTGACCTCGCGTCAATGGCATGGATGTTGCGGGAGACGATCTAACGCCTGCTGTTTCTCCTGACGATGCATCCACACACACTCCCTCCGACCATTCACGAAAGCCGGCTCTCTCTTCATCGGCTCCTGCCGCGGCTGCGGAAGAGCTTTCCGGGCGACATCGAATCGGCGGAATGGGCTGCGTTCGAGGACCGGCTGGAGCGGCATTTTCCGGTGCTTTTCGACCTGCTGTGGCGGGTCTACGGGCCCAGCTACGATTTCTTTTTCCACGTCGAGCAGATCCTGAGGACCTGCGCCGAGGCGTGGTTGGCGCGGCCGGGGGACCTGAAAGGCCTCGATGCCACCCGCGAGGGCCATGCCCACTGGTATCAGTCGAACCGCGTGGTGGGGGCGATGGCCTACGTCGATCTCTTCGCGGGAAACCTGGAAGGCCTGCGGGAAAAAGTGGGCTACCTGAAGGAGCTGGGCGTCACCTACCTCCACCTCATGCCGTTGTTCAAGAGCCCGGCGGGCGACGACGACGGCGGCTACGCGATCAGCAGCTACCGCGAGGTGGACGCCTCGTTGGGAACCATGGACGATCTCCGCCAGCTTTCCGCCGAGCTGCGCCACCACGGGATCTCGCTGGTGCTGGACTTCGTCTTCAACCACACCTCCGACGAGCACGATTGGGCGCTCCGCGCGCGCAAGGGTGAGGAAGCTTACCAAGCCTACTATTGGATGTTTCCGGACCGCACCGAGCCGGATGAATACGAGCGATCCCTGCGGCCGATTTTTCCCGACGCCCATCCCGGTTCGTTCACCTACCGGACCTCTCTGGGGAAATGGGTGTGGACCACCTTCAACAACTTCCAGTGGGACCTGAACTACCGCAATCCGGAGGTCTTCAACGCCATGGCGGGCGAAATGCTCTACCTGGCGAATGCGGGCGTGGAAATGGTGCGGATGGATGCGGTGCCTTTCCTGTGGAAGGAGAAGGGCACCAACTGCGAGAATCTTCCCGAGGCGCACCTTCTGATCCAGGCCTTCAACTCGGTGGCGCGGATCGCCGCGCCGGCGCTCATCTTCAAGTCCGAGGCGATCGTCGCTCCGGATGATATCAAGAAGTATGTCTCGGAAGAGGAATGTCATCTTTCCTACAACCCGCCCTTGATGGCGTTGCTGTGGAACTCCCTCGCCTCCCGCAATGCCTCGCTGATGCTGCACGCGCTGCCGAAGCGCTTCGAGCTGCCGCGCGGCTGCTCGTGGGTGAACTACCTGCGCTGTCACGATGACATCGGCTGGGGATTCGAGGATCGCGACATGTGGGAACAGGGGATGAATCCGCATGACCACCGCTGGTTCCTCAACCGGTTCTTCATCGGCGAGCACGAGACGAGTTTTTCCCGCGGCAGGCTCTTCCAGCACAACCCGGTCACCGGCGACGCCCGCATCTGTGGCACCACCGCCTCGTTGTGTGGCTTGGAAAAGGCGCGTTTCGAGGGCGACGAGCAGCAGATCGAGTACGCCATCCGTCGTATTTTGCTCCTTTACGGGGTCATCTTCACCATGGGCGGGATTCCGCTGGTCTATCTGGGCGATGAGATCGGCCTGCAGAACGACTACGACTACGAGAAAGACCCGGAGAAGGATGGGGACGAGCGCTGGCTGCATCGGCCGCCATTCGACTGGGAGGCGGCCGAGCGTCGGCGGGACCCTGATTCGGTGGAGGGGAAGATTTTCAACGGCATCCTCAAGCTCTCGCTGATCCGCAAGAACAACCAGGCCTTTCACGAGACGCGGACCGAGTTCGTGGACGTCGGAAACCCGCACGTCTTCGGCTATTTCCGCGTCCACGAGGGCCAGAGCATCCTCTGCCTCGCCAACTTCAATGACTATCCCGAGGAAATTCCGGCGACGCGGCTTCGCCAGCTCGGGCTGCGCAAGACCTTCACCGACCTCATCGCCGGTCAACCGATCGTGGCGACCGAGCGGCTGGTGCTGGAGCCCCTGCAGTTCATGGCGATCCTTTGAGGTAAGGTGAAGTGAGTGGGGGGGAAGCAAGCGGTTTGCAAAACCGCTCTCCCGAGGTGAGGCCACGTTGCGTGCTTGCTCCGTTTCGCGTGCGGTGGGAAGTTAGGAAAGAAAGGAGAGCGCGATGAGCGGCTGGGACATTGAGGAAACCTTGGGTGCCGGGCTGGCGGAGGGCGTGAGGCGTGGCTTTGCGCTGTTCTCCTGCTTGTCGATCGCCGCCGTGCTGACTGCAGGCGGGCTTTGGGTGGGGTATGCGGCGAACCTGTTCCTGCCCTCCGCTCTCGACGAATGGCTGGCGGGAGCCGGGAAACTGGAGTGGGTGTCGCCGGTCAGCGTTGTCGGCATCCTCGTGACCCTCATCGGGTGTGCGATCCGTGCGTTCTCGGCGGACGAGTTCTTCCCCCGGGAGTACTTTCGTTTCCTTGCCGCGTTCTCGGTGTTGGCCACCATGGCCGCGCCGGGTTGGGGTTGGGAACGCTTCGTTTCCCTCACGGTGCTGACCGGCTGCCTCGGATCGGTCTGGTTCGTCTGCCAGGCGATTGCCCACGCACGGTGGGCGAGGTATCAGGGTGAATTGATGGCGCTGGCGGAGGAAAACCGCAGGCAACGGGAGGAGCTGGAACGAAGGTTCGGCGCCGGGCAGTAGGTTGCCAAAGTCGAGGTCCTGCGGAACGAATGATCGCTCCCGCGGGTCAGAAGCTTTCCACCGGAGTGAGGTGTTCCTCGGTGCGCACTCGGAAGAGCTTGCGGGCGGCGTCGAGGGGCGTGGTGAACGTTTGCGGGCCGGTGAGGCCGGTTTGTCCGTCGACCGTTTGCCACGAAAGCGTGGGATCCAGCATTTCGATCGAGGCCGACACGCCGGGGTTCGGAGTAAAGCTGAGGGTGAACTGATTTCCGCTGAGACCGGTGAACAGATCGGGGGCGGTGACGGTGGGGACGAGGATGAAATCGTCGATCCCGACGTAGGCGAAGTCGCTCACGCCCGCCACGGGAAAGACCCGCAGGCCGACCTCCGAGATGGAAGCGAGGAAGCCGGGAGTGGGGGTGAAGGCGATGAATTCCCCGTTGTCGAAGTAGAACCATGGATCGTCGAAGCGGAAGGGGAGGTTGTACCAGTCGGGCTCGGTGCCGAGGTCCTCGGCGACGTAGGTTCCGGAGAAATAGTAAGCGGGGCCAACCGGGCCGTCGGCGTACACGGCGAGGTCGGTGATATCGAGGTCCTCGGGGTCGACAAAAATACTGACGTCGATGCCGGCGATCGCTTGGGAGGCGTAGTCGCCGACAAAGGCACCTCCGGCGGTGAACTCGTCGGCGAAAAACCAAACCCCCTCGCCGCCGATGAAGAAGGAAAAGGCGTAGGGATTCGAATCGGCAACGGTGTCGGACCACAGCGGCGGGGCGACCAGCTCGTCGTCGTAGGAGTAAAGATTCCAGGCATCGGCGTTTTCCTCGGTGGGAAAACGCTCCCAGGCACCGGCCAGGGCGTCGGCGCGGGCGAGCGGGGGGAGGAGTGCGAGAAGGAGGATCGGAACGAGACGCATGGGATAACGACGGGATTTTCGGTGGAGATATTCGGAAAAGATCGGTCGAAGTGTGGCAGCGGCCCATGCTCCCAACCGCGGTGGCCCCTTGGGCACTGAATGGTCTGACGCTGCCAGCGCGAGGGCTGGCGGGTATCAGGCAAACCTCAGGCGACGTTGCTTCTTACAGCGTGCAAGGAACCGGAGAGGATCAGGAAGGCTCGGCCCGCTCGAACTCGGTCGTGATGCTCAAGTAGTAGATCCCGCCGAGGGTGCCGAGGACGGCGACGAGCATGAGCAGGGTGATGAGCATGCCGAGACAGGACTTCATGAACGAAGCTTCAAAGGGTTCGTTTCAAGTTTCAAGCGTCGGGTTTCTGGAGTGCTCCGGCATGTCGGAGCTTTTTGGGTGAGGGCGGGAGTCGCCGGGCGGGCTGTCTCGGAGCCGACATGTCGGCTCAGGAGTGGAGGTCACGAACGATGAGCGGCTCGGAGGGAAAAGCGGTGGCATGTCACCTCGCTCCAAAGGGTAAGGGAGCGAAGAAGAGAGTTCCGCAAGATGCGGAACCCTGCCGGCAAGATGCCGGCGCTCCCCTTCGGACTACCTGCGCTCCAGGCGGGCGGCGAAGGCACCGTCGGTCTGGTCTCGGTGGGGCAATACCTGCCGGGTCTCGACGAGGGCGAGATCGGGATGGGTGGCAAGGAAGGCTTGCACCAGCTCCTCGTTTTCCTCGGGCTCGATGGAACAGGTGGAATAGACGAGGCGGCCGCCGGGCTTGAGGCAGGGCAGGGCGTTTTCGAGGATCGCGGTCTGGGTGCGGGTCAGGGCGGTGATGTCCTGCGGCTGGAGACGCCAACGGACGTCGACGCGGCGACGAAAGACCCCGGTATTGGAGCAGGGGACATCCAGAAGGATGGCGTCGAACGTTCCATGCCATTCCGCGGGCGCAGGCTGGGTCCAATCGTGGCAGGCGATGCTTTCGGGGACGATGTGGAGACGCTCGAGGTTCTCGCGCAGGCGCGGGAGGCGCTTTTCGTTGGAATCGGTGCAGACGAGGTGCTCGCCGCTGCCTTGGGCGGCGGCGATGAGGAAGGCTTTTCCGCCGGGGGCGGCGCACGCGTCGAGGATGCGCTCGCCGGCCCGGGGATCGAGAAGCTCGACGCAGTGGCGGGTCGCGGGGTCGGTGATGTAGATAGCACCGCTGGCGAGGAGGTCGCGGGGGACGGCTCCCTCGATTTGGAAGTATCCTTCCGGGAGGTCCGCGGAAGTGCCGGGCACCGGGTGGTCGGTGGCTACCGGGGCAAGAGGATTGAGCCGCGCGATGGTGGGAGCGGGCCGGTTGTTGAAGGCCATCAGATCGGCGGCTTCGGCCGCGCCGAACTGCTTTTTCCAGCGGTTGTAGAGCCAGTCGGGGTGGGAAAAGGCGATGGAGGGGGGCAGCTCGGAAAGGTCGAGGAGCTGCTTGCGGGTGGCCACGGCCTTGCGCATGACGGCGTTGATCAGGCCGCGGACGGGCGACTTGCCGAGGTTGACGGTTTCGAAGACGGCGGCGTGGTCGGGGAGCTGGAGAATGAGGAGCTGGCAGAGCCCGACGCGGAGAATGTCGCGGGTTTCGTGGTCGAGCTTGCCTTTCCGCAGGTGGCCGATCCACTCGTCGAGCAGCCGGCGGTGGCGCAGCACCCCGAGGACGATGGCGTTGAGCAGGGCGCGGTCGGGCGCGGAGAGCTCGTTGCGCGAGGCGTGGCGCTCGATGAGGTTTTCCGCGTAGGCATGGCCCTTGGCCCAGGCACGGAGGATCGAGACGGCGGCGCGGCGCGGGGATTTCATAAATGGTGGGAACCGAAGCGGTGTCCGGGGACGATGGGATGGAAGGAAGATCCGGCCAAGACGCAAAGAGCGTCCATGGCGGATCAAAGGAATTTCAGGTAATGAACCCTTTGGGGCCTGGCGTTTCCTCCGCTTGCGCTGAAACCCGCCTTACCGGGAAACGAGCTCAGATCATCCCGAGCTTCATCTTCCCTTCCTCGGTGATCATGTCCTGGTTCCAAGCCGGGTCCCAGACGAGTTCGACGCGGGCGTCGTCGATGCCTTCGATGGTCATGATCTTGGCTTGAGCATCGGCGGCGATGACCGGACCCATGCCGCAGCCGGGGGCGGTGAGGGTCATCTTGACGTTGACGACGGTTTGGTCGTCTTCCTCGGCGATCGTGCAGTCGTAGACGAGTCCGAGGTTGACGATGTCGACGGGAATCTCGGGATCGTAGACGCTCTTCAGCTGGGCCCACACCTGGTCTTCGACGGGCGCGTCCTTGAGGGCATTGGCCTCGGCCTTTTTCTCCTTCTCGGCTTCGAGGTCGATGCCCATGGCATCGGTATCCTTCGAAGAAATCCGGGCGAGACCGGCGGAGGTGGCGACGGTGAAGGTGCCGCCGAGGCGCTGGGTGATGTAAACCGGCGTGCCGGCGGGCAGCGTGATGGCATCCCCGCTGGGGATCTGGATGGCTTCGACTTCGCGCTGGAGCGTGATTTCCTCTTGCATGGGGCGATTCTAGGCAAGCGCGGGCCGGGTGCAAGCGCTTGCGGCGGGAGGGAAACCGGGCATGCTGCGGGAGATGAGCCGAAGGGCGAGACGACGGGCAGGTAAGGGATCGCGCAGGCCGACCGGGCTGAAGCTGGTCCTGTGGACCGGCGCGCTGGCGTTGGTGGTGATGCTGGGCGCGTGGGTGTGGCTCCGCCAATGGCTGCACAGCGATGATTTCCGCCACATGCTGGAGGCGGAGGCGGGGAAAGGCATGCACGCGGAGGCGGTCTTCGGTCCTTTCCAGTGGGATGGAACGGTGGTGCGCACGCCGTCCTTCCAGGCGGAGGGGCGGCTGGCGGTGCGCAGGGTGGAGGCGGCGAATCTCTCATTGGACATCGGGCTGGGAAAAGTCCGCCAGGGGGTGGTGCAACTCCGGGATGGAAAGATCGGCCGGCTGCTGGTGGAGATCGATCCGGGAGCTGGCGAGCCTACCGCGCCGCTGCCGCAGGGTGCCGGCGTGCCGAAGAAGAAGCCGGAGAAGTGGTATGACGCCTTCACGCCCGACGAGGTGGAGCTGACCGGTCTCGACATCGGCGAGTCGGCGCTGCGGGTGCATCTTGAGGAAGGACCGTTTTCGCTCGAAGGCGCGCGCTGGGCGGTGCGGCCGGGCCAGGCGAAGGGCACCTACGAAGCGATCGGAACCGGTGGCACCGTGCGTTTCCCCTGGGAGGAGGCGCCCGTGCTGCGGATGGAGCGGACGTCGCTGCGTTATCAGGACCAGACGGTGTTCCTGACCGAGGCGCTTTTCCGCCTCTACGATCGGGCGCAGCTGAGCCTCACCGGTCAGGCCGCGTTGGAGGGCGGGGGCTATGCTTTCGATGGCGAGCTGCGCGATGTCGATCTGGCGCAGGTGCTGTCGGAGGACTGGAAACGGAAGCTCGAAGGCCAGTTCGACGCGACGTTCAGCGTGCTCAAGGGTGAGGGCGACCCGGCCGTCAACGGTCGGGTGGAGATCGAACGCGGCGTGCTGACCGGCCTGCCGGTGCTGGATGCGCTGGGTGCCTACGGCGGGAATCCGCGTTTCCGTCGGCTGGCGCTGACCGAGGCGTCCTCGGATTTCCTCAGAAAGGACGGCGGCCTGTGGCTGAGCCATCTGGTGCTGGCGAGCGAAGGGCTGATCCGGGTGGAAGGGGATCTTGGGATTGGTCCTGAGGGTCAGCTCAGCGGGCTCATCCGCCTGGGCCTGACGCCGGGGACGCTGGCCTTGATCCCGGGTGCGGAAACGAAGGTGTTCCTCCCCGGCGAACGCGGCTTGTTGTGGACCACCGTGCGCCTGTCCGGGACCACCGAGGATCCCGAGGAGGATCTCACGGAAAGGCTGATTGCGGCGGCGGGCTTGCGGATGTTCGAGATCCTGCCGGAGACCGGCGAGCAGGTGCTGAAGTTCACCCGCGAGGCCGCCTCGCCGGAGATGCTGCGGGCGTTGACGGAGAACCCGGAGCTGTTCGATCAAGGCACCGACCTGATCGAACGGACCAAGCACGCGCTCGATGGCGAGGGCGATCCGATCGACGAGGCGACGAAGATCCTGCGCGACGGAAAGGACCTGCTGGATACGGGCAGGAGCTTGTTAGATAGCATTCGCGGCTCCGGCGATTGACCTGAGGCTACGTGGAGCGCCGATGATTAATAGGAGGTGGGACGCCCCCGTCCCACAACCCCAGTAGTCCGCGACTTCTGCCTCTCATTGACGAGGAAGTCTACACGACGCCTCCGGGTCGGGGAGGAGGGGAGAGCGGTGCCTTGATTCGAGGCCGGAAGCGTTACGGATGTTTGCTGGTCGCGTGGGGGCGTGTGGGTAGCTCAAGCAATCGTGTCGTGCGATGAAGACGGAGACGGGTCGCTCGGGGCGTGCGGGCTGCTCGCTCGGGTGGAGTCTGTTGGCCGGGGAAGGTGTCCGGCTGACCGGGTGCGAAGTCGGATTTCAGAAACGGCCGCTCACTGGATGCTCAGCTTCCGGCCTTTGCCGGATTTCCAGGCGCGGGTGACGCTCTTGAAAAGGGCGTCGAGGTCGGCGCGATCGAGGATGCGGTATTCCGCCATGCCGGCGTGGGTGGTGCCGGGGTAGCTCTTCTGCGCCATGTTGTGGGCTTCCACTCCGATCTTTCCGGCGGCGCGGTCGGCCAGTTCCTTGCCGCGCTCGGCGATGCGGGTGACCGCGCTGCGGTTGGTGGCCTCGGCGAGGGGCTGGATGTAGTAGAAACGGGCGATCGCACGGCCGTGGGTGTCGATGTTCACCTCGCTCACGATCAAGCTGCCATCAAGCAGGTATTCCTGCATGCTGACGGACGAAATCCGATCGAGTGCCACGAGGTAGGTGCCGCCGGGAACCGAGGCTTCCCAGAACCGGCGGTCGCCTTCGGCGTCGGTGACATTCTCGTTTTCGCCCGTTTCGCCGGTGTCCTGGCCGTCAGGGGCCTGCTGGGCGGACAAGGGGAGGAGAAGGCCGGCGAAGAACAACAGGGCGAGCACGCATTTCATCGCGCCACTAGACATGATTCCCTTCGGGAACGCCAGCCAAGGACGTGTTCGTTCGGAAAACTTAAGTATTGATGTCGGGGCGTGGTGCCGTATCGCTTGGGGCATGGTCCGGTATCGCCCGAATGTCGCCGGTTTGATGGTCCGCCCGCAGGGTCAGCTGCTCATTTGTGAGCGCTGGCAGGTTCCGGGTGCGTGGCAGTTTCCCCAAGGCGGGGTGGACGAGGGCGAGACGCTGGAAGAAGCGCTGTGTCGGGAGGTCCGTGAGGAAATCGGCCTGCGGAGGCGGGATTACGACATCATCAAGTCGCTTGGCGGCTACTGCTACCTGTATCCGGATGAGGTCCGCGGAAAGAAGGTGAAGAAGCATGGCTGCCACGGGCAGGAGCAGACGTATTTCCTGTGTGAAGTGCTGCCGGGCGCACCGGAGATCGATACCGACCAGAAACCGCGCGAATTCGGTCGCCATCGCTGGATCTGGCCGGACGAGTTCGATCTCGACTGGCTGCCGGAGTTCAAGCGGGAGGTCTACCGGCAGGTGATGCAGGATTTTTTTGCGGTGAGGCTTTAGGAGGGGAGAGCCGGTCTTCAGACCGGCATCCACTTCAAACCCAGCCGGTCTGAAGACCGGCGCTCCTGTACCTGCTTTTCCTCAACGGAGTCCGAGAAGCCGGAGGTCGGACGCGCCGAGTTCCCGCCACTGCCCCACGGGGAGGTCGCCGAGTTCGAGGGCACCGATGGCGATGCGGATGAGCCGCAGGGTGGGGTGGCCGATCGCGGCGGTCATGCGGCGGACCTGGCGGTTCTTGCCTTCCGTGAGGGTCAGCGAGATCCAACGGTCGGGGATTTCCTTGCGGACACGGATGGGAGGATCGCGAGGCGGAAGGTCGGGCTGGGGATTGAGGAGGGCGGCCATCGCCGGAGCACAGCGGTGGCCCTTGATTTCGATGGTCCCTGCACCGAGCTGAAGGATGGCTTCGGCGGAGGGGATGCCCTCGGCCTGGGCGAGGTAGGTCTTTGGCTGCTTCGAGCGGGGATGGAGCAGGCGATCGACGAGGGCCTTCTCATCGCTGAGGAGGAGCAGGCCTTCGGAGTCGCGGTCGAGTCGGCCAATGGGCCAGACGTTCGTTGGAAAGCCGAACTCGGCGAGCGTGCGCTGCCCGGGCTGATCGGGGGTGAACTGGCTGAGCACGTCGTAGGGCTTGTGGAAGGCGAGGAGCATCGGGCGGAGGAAGCTTCATGGACGATGCCCCTCCGCGGCAAGCGCTCCCGCCGCCGCGTGGCCGAGAGCCAAACTTTCACCACCCATCCATCATCTGCGTCCAGCGGCGAGCATCTGCGGTTGTTCTCCTTTCCGGAGTGATGGGGCGGGCTGCGTGAGACTCGAACGGATCGGGGTGGGGAGAGAGGTTGGAGGGCCCGGTCCGGCGGTCGGTGCCCGCCGCTCCTTGGGGGTCAAGCGGAGCGGATCAGGGCCAGCTTCAGGGTGCCGGTGCGGATCTTCGCGGCGGGGAGAATGCCGGGCTGGGAAAGGTCGGCGGCCTGGTGGATTGCGATCCGGCCGGTGCCGTTGACGGATTCCCCTCCGGAGATCTGGCCGGTGAGGACGACCGAGGAGAGGCCGTCTGCGGTGACGAAAACCACGTCAAAGACGCGCTGGGGCGGATTCCCTTGAATCGATGGCACTTCGCGCCAGACGACAGGCGCTTTCCAGGTCCCGTTTTCCAGATGGAGGGTGGCAGCCCACGAGTCGCCATCCGCGTGCAGGCAGAGGACGGCTGGAATGGCTTCTTCTTCGAAGCGTACGGCCGTCACGTAAGTACCCTCGAAGGGATCCGATGCCTGTGTCGGCGCGGACAGCAGGAGCGCTGAAAGACCACATGAAAGAAAGGTTTTCATAGTGGTTTCGACGGGATTCCAGCGTGTCTATTCGAAGGACGGGCGGGTGAGTGGGCCCGGATGGAAGGGAACCCCGGATGGACGGTGTTCAGGGATCTGTTGAGGTCACCGCCGCTTTTTGCCGCCGCCGAGGCCTTTGAGGAGGCTGTCGATGTCGCCGAGGTCGCCGAGCTGGCTCATGTCGGGCATGCCGCCGCCTTTGCCGCCCATACCCGGGAAGCCGGGAAAGCCGCCTTTTCCGCCGCCCATTCCCCCCATGCCGGGCATGCCTCCCATCATCTTCTTCATCTTGTTCGGGGAACGCATCATCTTGCGCATCTCGCCGAACTGCTTGAGCAGGCGGTTGACCTCGATGATGTCGGCACCGGCACCGGCGGCGATGCGCCGGCGGCGGGAGGCTTTGATGATTTCCGGCCGGCGGCGCTCGTCGGGGGTCATCGAAAGTACGATGGCTTCCGTACGTTTCATGCGCTTGGGGTCGAAGGCGGCGTCGGGGAGCTGCTTCTTGATCTTGCTGAAGCCGGGCATGAGGCCCATGAGGCCTTTCATGTCGCCGAGCTTGCCGATCATTTTCATCTGATCGAGGAAGTCGTAGAAATCGAACTGACCGGAGGCGAGGCGCTCCATCGACTTCATGGCGTCCTTCTCGTCGATGCGGGCGGCGACCTGCTCGACCATGCCGACGACATCGCCCATGCCGAGGATGCGGTCGGCCATGCGGTCGGGGTGGAACTCGAAGAGCTGGTCGAGTTTTTCGCCCTCGCCGACGTATTTGATCGGCTTGCCGGTGACGGCGCGCATGGAGAGCGCGGCACCGCCGCGGGCGTCGGAATCGAGCTTGGTGAGGACGATCCCGGTGAGGGAAACGGCTTCATCGAAGTGGCGCGCGACGGAAACCGCGCCTTGGCCGGTGGCGGCATCGGCGACGAGCAGGGTTTCCCGCGGGGCGAGGAAGCCGTGGAGGCGCTTGAGTTCCTCGACCAGGCGTTCGTCGATCTCCTGGCGGCCGGCGGTGTCGAAAATGATGACGTCGTGCGGAAGGGTGGTGGCCCAGGCGAGGGCGTCGGTGGCGACCTTGACGACATCGGTCTCCGAGGCATCCGGCGTGTAAACCGGGACGCCGACCTGACCACCGACGGTGGCGAGCTGATCGATGGCGGCGGGGCGGTAGAGGTCGCAGGCGACGAGCAGCGGCTTGCGGCCCTCGCGCTTGAGGCGGCCGGCGAGCTTGCCGGCGGTGGTGGTCTTGCCCGCGCCGTTCAGGCCGCAGAGGAGGATGCGGGCCTCGCCTTCGAGGTCGAGGGGGACCTGATCGCCGCCGAGGAGTTCGGCGAGTTCGTCGTGGAAGATTTTGACGATCTGCTCGCCGGGTTTGACCGACTTGAGCACCTCGGCACCCATGGCCTGTTCCTTGACGTGCTCGATGAAGGTTTTGGCGACGGTGAACTCGACGTCGGCTTCAAGCAGGGCCAGACGGATCTCGCGAAGGGCGTCGGCGATGTTCTTCTCGGAGATTTTTCCAACGCCGCGGAGGTTGCGGAACGTTTTGTCGAGCGAATCGGAGAGGGTGGAGAACATGGAATCGATGGAAGATGGAGGAATGGCCGATGGAAGGCGTTAGTTGACGGGCATGTAGCTGCCTTCGGGATCGATGCGGAAGGTCCAGCGGAGGGGTTCCTTGACGGGTTGGCCCGTGGTGTTTTTCCAGGAAACGAGGACCTCACAGGTTTCGGTGCGCAGCGGACGGTTGACCTGCCACTGGAGCTTGCCGGCAGCCGCATCGAAGGTGGCGGGGACGAGGCCGAAGCCGGCGACCTTCATGGTCAGGGTGGCGGGGTCGAGGTCCGTCACTTCGGAAAGGTTGACGCTGAGGAGCGGGGTGCGGCTTTCGATCATGGCTCCCGGTTCCGGGGAGACGGGGTGGGGAAGCGGTCGGGACGAGAGCAGGGGTGAGCTGCCCGCGGCACCCGCGCCGAAACGGACGGCGAGATCGAAGATATGATCGTGGGTGCCGAGCACGACGTAGCGCGGAAGCTGGAGGTCATCGCTATCGCGCGTGATTTTGTCGGGAATGACCGTGAAAAGGTGCCGGTAGCCAAGTTCATGGGCGATCGGATACATCTCCTGCGTATGGAAGCCGCCGGGATAGGCATAGGTGGTGATCGGTTGCTTGAAACCGGCTTCGAGGAATTCCTTCGACGCGCCGAACTCGGTGCGAAGGAATTTTTCATATGCCTCGGGGCCTTCGCCCCGGTGCTGTTTGACGGTGGCGGGGTAGGGGTGGGAAACGGAGTGGGAGCCGAGGTAGGCACCGTTTTCCTGCATTTCCGCGATCATGGCCGAGGTGAGGGCCTTGCCGCCGCCGTCGATGTAGTTTTTGTAAAGGAAGAGGGTGAAGGGGTAACCGAACTCCTTGAGCACCGGATAGGCGTCGGTGTAGACGGATTTCCAGCCGTCATCGATGGTGATCACGGCGCACTGCTTCGGCAGGGAGCTTTCGCCGCGGCGCCAGGCCTCGAAGTCCTGCATGGGCACCACGGGAATGCCGAGGTCCTTGAGGGTCTGCATCTGTTGGCGGAACTTCGAGGTGCGGATGCGCATCTCGGTCTGCGGCTCGGTCTCCGAGAAATCGTGGTAGCCGAGCACCGCGACGCGCACGCCGTCATCGCCCGCCGGCAGGGGGACGGCAAGGAGCCCTCCGGTGGCGAGTGCGAGGAAGAGAAGGACGCGGTGCATGGCGCGGAGAGAATGGGCGAGGCGCTAGTGTTCCGAAAGCGGGAATTTCGAGAGGAACGCGGGGTGTCGGTGGGCTTTTGATGGAATGGGGAGGGCTGCGGCTCTGGGAAATCCGTGACTTCGTTTGACCGGAGGGGGAGGCGGTGGATAGCTTGGCGCGGGAAATCCGCATGAAATGTCCGCGCTGTGTCCAAGTCATCCATCGGGGAGCCGGTGTCTGCCCGCATTGTGCGTTTTCGCTCCCGGCGGCGGATGCGCTGTATGGGATGGAGGGACCGGAAATGCCGCTGCTGGACGATCGGGCGGGCCTGATGACGAAGCTGGGGCGCGATCACGTCCAGCGGGCGATGGATCATTTCGAGCGGAAGTTTCCCCAGCTGTGGTTCTCGATCCACAGCGGCCGCCCCGCGGCGGGAGGGGACTTGCGTCAGTATGGCTTCTGGCTGCTGAACCGCGCGCGGCTGACGGACTTGCAGGAAGGTCGCCCGCGCGAGGGCGGCATTCTGCTGGTGATCGATCCGGACACGAAGCAGGCCGGAATGACTTGGGGTTACCGGCTTGATGGGCACCTCGGCGAAGATGATACGTTTCTGGCGATGAGCCGGGCCCATGCCTACTGGGTGGAGGGCCGTTACGAGGATGGCATCGTGAGGGCGATTCAGGAAATCACGCGGGTGCTGATCAAGCGCGCCCGCCGGGCCAAGCGTCTGGGAGCGAGAGGAGGTGTCGCATGAAATGGGGCCTGTGGTGGGCGTGGATGCTCCTTGTGGTGGCGACGGCGCAGGAGCGGATCGAAAGTGCGGGTGATGGCGATCTACCGGTGCCGGACGAGATGCTGGAGGCGTATTTCGGCGAGCGGCCGAACGGATTCCTGATCGATCCTCAAGGGCTGCTGCCGGCCGACGAGATGAAAGAGAGGGAGGAGTTTCTCCGCTACCACTCGGAGGATTCGCAGATCGATTTCTATGTGCTGCTTTTCGGCCGCGGGCAGACGTTGCCGGAGGGGGTGCGGATCGAAGAACTGGGGGAGCGTTTCGCTCAGAACGACAAGCCCGCGTTGATCGCGCTCTACTTTCTGGGCGAGCCGGACCGGGCGATGCTCGAGTTCAGTCCGGACCTGAAGGAAAAGGTGAGCGCGGCCGACGCGAACCGGGTTTTGGTGCAATCCGTCCGTGCGGCAGTGGAACACGGCAACGTCTTCGATCAGCTCGAAGCCTTCTGTGTCCAGATGGCGATCCGGATTTATTGGGTGGAGCAGGCGGTGGGTCTGGCGGCGGTGGAGGCACCGCCGGAGAATCGCCCGTTGACGCCCCGGGAAACCGACGCGCCGCCATCGGTGCCGGCGTGGCGGACGGCGCTCGATAGGGCGCTCGGTCAGGTCGGGGTGCCGGTGGTGACGCTGGTGCTGGCGGTCTTTGCCGGCACGATCGCGCGCTGGCTGATCCGTCGACGAGAGGTGCATACGTTTCCCGTGGTCACCTGCGAAGCCCGTCTCGGCGGCGGTCATGGTGCCGGGATCGGGTCAGTGGTGACTTTCGGCAGCTCAGCGGTTTCCCCGACCACCCAGCGCGAGCAGACGCGCGATTCGTTGGGAGGGATTTAATGTGGTGATCGCGATCACCACACTAACGAGAGGGCGTCCGCAGGTCGCCGAAGTTTCGGATTTCCGTAGTGCCCGCGATGCGCTTGAGTCGCGGCAGTGATCTATCCTCCACTCGATCATCCCGCCTGGCTGGTGGCGGCGTTTCTCCTCGGAATCTGCGTCGGCTCGTTCCTGAACGTCGTGATCTACCGGCTGCCGCTCGGCTTGTCGGTGAACAATCCGAAGCGCTCGTTCTGCCCGGGCTGTAAGGCTCCGATCCCGATGCGCCGGAACCTGCCTCTGCTCAGCTGGCTGGTGCTGCGGGGGAAATGCGCGGACTGCGGTGGACGGATCGCAATGCGCTACTTCTGGGTCGAGCTGCTGACGGGGCTGCTTTTCACAGCGGCATGGGCGGTGCTGGTTTCGCGGGCGCCGACCGATGAATTCGCGCTGGCGCATCTGGCGGTCCTCCCGGTGTGGTTCCTGATCGCGGTGCTGGTGGCGATCGCATTCATCGATGCCGAGCACATGATCATCCCGCTGGAGCTTTCGATTTCCGGAACGGTGGCGGCGGTGCTTGCTGCGGTGCTGCAACCGGAGCTGCCCGACCTCGTCGGCTGGCAGATGGTGGCCGGCGGGTGGCTGGCGGGGCTGAAATTTTCCGTGCTGGGGTGGGCGATCGGGTTTTTCGGCCTGTGGGCGGTGGTCCTGTTAGGGAAACTGGCCTTTGGCAAGGTCGAGCGAAAGCACGCGGAGCCCGTGGCCTGGAGTTTGGAAGAGCCGAAGAACGAGCGGGATCCGATCCTCTTCCACATGGGAGGGGAGACGCTGGACTGGTGGGATCTTTTTTACCGGAAGTCGGACCGTTTGGTGATCGAGGCGACGGCGATCGAGGTCAACGGATCGGAGACGCCTCCGGGCGAGCTCGTGATCCACGGTGGCGGAGTGGTATTGCCGGACGGGGCAGAGATCCCGATCGAGGATCTGCAATCCCTGCACGGCGAGGCGACCCGGGCCGTGATCCCCCGCGAGGCGATGGGCATGGGTGACGTTCATCTGATGGGCGTGATCGGGGCGTTCCTGGGGCCGTTCGCGGTGTTCTTCTCGTTGCTGGCGGGATCGTTTCTGGCGATCGTGGCGGCGGTGCTTTACAAGATGGGTTTCGGCACACGGCTGCCATTCGGGCCCTACATCATCGTCGGGGCGGCGATCTGGTTTTTCGGCGGCTGGAAGCTGGGCGAGTGGTATCTGGCGGTGCTCCGGTGACACGATTCGCCGGTGCCCGGGCCTTGATCGCCGGCCGCCACTGTGCCTAGGACGGGGGACCAATGAGCGACGTCGTTATTCTGTTTTCCGGCCAGGGTGCCCAGAAGGTGGGCATGGGAAAGGACTTCCATGAGGTTTCGGAGGCCGCGCGGGCGAAGTTCGCGGCGGCCGATGAAGCGCTGGGTTTCCCGCTTTCTCAGGTGATGTTCGAAGGTCCGGAGGAGGAGCTGACGCGCACCTCGCGATGCCAGCCGGCGCTTTATCTGCACGGTCTCGTGGCGCTGGACCTGCTGAAGGAAAGACTGCCGCACCTGAACCCGGTGGCGGCGGCGGGTTTGTCGCTTGGCGAGTTCACCGCGCACACGGCGGCGGGGACGTTTTCCTTTGAGGACGGTTTGCGGATCGTCGCCAAGCGCGGCGGCTTCATGGAGGAAGCCTGCGAGGCCACCCAGGGAGCGATGGCGGCGATGATTGGCGGGGATGACGAAGCCGTGGCCGCCTTGGCGGCGGAGCACGATGTGGACGTGGCGAACTTCAACTGCCCGGGCCAGACGGTGATCTCCGGCGACGAGCCGGGCATCGATGCCGCGGTGGCGGCGGCCAAGGAAAAAGGCATCCGCAAGGCGGTGAAACTGAAGGTGGCCGGTGCCTACCACAGCCGCTTGATGAAGTCGGCCCAGGACAAGCTGGCGGCGGCACTGGCGGGGGTGGAAATGCAGAACCCCACGATTCCCGTCGTTTGCAACTACGCCGCCAAAGCGGTGGGCGAGCCGGCGGAAATCCGGGAAATGCTGGAGAAGCAGGTGACCGGTTCGGTGCGTTGGACCGAGTCGATCCAGAAGCTGGTGGCCGACGGTCACACGACCTTCATCGAACTCGGCCCCGGCAAGGTGTTGGCAGGGCTGGTTTCGAAAATCGCGAAGGACGTCAAGGTGGTGAGCATCGAGGATCTCGCCAGCCTGGAGGCGGCGGTCGAGGTGCTTTCCTGACTCAGCGGCTGGTGGTGAGCCGGCCTGGTAAGGCGGTCATCGTATGTCCGTCGGAGAACCGCACCTTCATCGGCCCGGTGCCGAAATGATAGACGGCGTAGGTCCGCTTCCCGTCTTTCTGATAGACATTGAAGAACGGGTGGTCGGCCTGCACCCACGGGTCGTTGAGACCGAGGGAATCGAGGGTGTGGATCCATTGGTACATAAAGGCATGGGTGTTGCCGCCTTCGAGGCTGCATGCCGGATTTTCGTCCATGTATGCCACGGCCATCCGCGGATTCTGGAGAGCGTTGAACATGACGATGAGGTCGCCCCAACCGGTGTTGTAGTCGTTTCCCGCAGGGCGGACGCTGACGATCCGGTCGTGGTTCTTCTTCACGTAGGCGGGGTGGCGTCCGAGGGAGATCGAGGCGGGTGTGAAGGGCAGCCAGTTGATGCCGTGGATGCAGTCGATGTCGCCGGGAAACCAGGTGGCAAAGGCTCCTTTGCCACCCCACACCATGCCGAGCGCGACTTGGGGGAAATCATCGGGAAAGTTCGTGCCATCGGCGTCGAACCAATACTCCTCCACGGCGGTGCGCTCGGTGTTGTAGAGAAAGATGGCGGTTTCCATCAGCTCGCCGCGCCCGGTCGCCGCGCCCCAGAGCATGATGCCATACCAGGCGTTGAGCGATTCCGAGGAGGATTCCTGATTGTTGCCATCGCCAAAGTCGGCATGCCCGGAGGCCCACGAGTGCCCCGCGTAGAGATCGAAGCAGCGCAGTTTCGGAAACATCGGATCGTGCGGATCGGGAGAGGCGATGTCGCGGATCAGCAGTTCGACCATCGGGCCCCAGCGGTCCGCCCATTGCCGATCGACCCGTGCCACCTCGGCCGCGGCGCGGATGAAGTAGCCGTAGTGGAAATGATGGTCGTTGAGCTGCGCATCGCTGCCATACGAGGGCGGGCTTCCGATGAGGGTTCCCCACAGCCTGTTGTAGGAAAACAGGGCTTCGGTTGCTCCGGGCGAAGCGGTGAGCCAGTTCTCCAGGCGGGCTTTGATTTCGGTGATGTAGCCGTCGCGTAGTTCGGTTTCGCCCAGGCTCTCGGCGATGCCGCTGAGGGTGGCGAGTTTGCCGAGGTGTTTGCCCTCCCAGTAGGTGTCCTTGAATCCCGTCACGGGAGCCGGAGGTTCCTCGGCTAGATAGCCGAGAAGCCGCTCGCGATCCGTGATGCCGTCCGCAGGCAGCATTGGTAGCAATCCCTGGATCGGAACCCGGGTGGTGAAACCGGTGCCCCGCGCGAGCTTCATTTCTCCGCGAACGGAGGCGTAGCTCTGACCGGTGAGCGGTGTGGAGGTGTATTTCCACTGATGGGGATAGAGCGCGAAGAGGGTTTCGTCGCCATCCCCCTCCATTGCCTCGGTGGTGAACTGGTAGCGGGCGTCCACGCTGCCGCCGCGGATCTGATGGCTGACGCGGGTGACGGTGACGTGGCGGTGGGCGACTTCGGCAAACGCTCTCAGGGTTTCCGGCTTCGCGTTCGGTAGCAGGGCGATGGAAAAGTAGTTCTTTTCCGATTCCAAGGTGAGCGTCGCGGAGCCATCGGATTTCCAGCCCGACCCGGTCGGTCCGAAGACTCCGTAGGCATGACCGCGTACCGTGAGGCCGAGGGTGGAATCGCCCTCCGCACCGGACCAGATGACCGGCTTTTCGGCGAAGCGGAGCACCGGTGCCGCTCCGGCATGGCGAGCGTAAACGAAGGGGCTGCCGTGACCGAAACGGACATCAAGACGCGCTTCGTCCTTGGTGAAACACACGCCGACGAACCAATCGGAAAAATCCGCGAGGACGGCTTCGGGGAAAGCTTCTTTGCTGGAAAGCCCCAAGGTGACGTCTCCGGTCTCGCCGATGCCGCCGCCGATGATGCCGTGCTCGTTGGCGACGATCGCGGTGCCCGGATAGCCGATCGCCAGCCCCTGCGGCAGGCAGCGCAAAGCGAGCGGGTGGGGAAAGAGATTCTGCGAATGCTCCTGCCACACGATCGAGCTCCACCACTGGTTGGTCGGCGTGGGACCGGTGAGGGAAGGAGCGCGGAAGAGGTGCTTCGGCAGCGGCTCGCACGGCCCCGGAAGCGCGGTGGTGTAGCTGCCGGGTCCCACGGAGACGATGTCCGCCGGGGCGGCGTTCGTGCCGAGCAGCAGGAAACCGAGGGTGAGTGGCAACCGGAGTAGTCGCGGGGTGGACGGCATGGCCACCTTACCGGCGGCGGGGCAAGAGCCTTTCGGCGATGCGCTCAGCGATTGCGATAGCGCGGCACGAAGGGTTTCTCGACGGCGTCCGCCACGTCTTCCAGAAGCACCTCGACCGCCTTTTCCAGCTGTTTGTCCTCGCCGGCGATCAGGTCGGCGGGATCCGGCCAGATGACCACGTCGGGCTCCGCGCCATTCATTTCCATGTCCTCGCCCGTGTCCGGCAGGAACCAGCCGCGGAATGGCACGCGCAGGGTGCCGGCATCCAGAATGCGATCCTTGGTGGCGGAAATCACGCCGCCGGCGGTGGTCACGCCGACCAGCTTGCCGCGGCCGAGGGTCTTGATCGCGTGGGCGAAGATCTCGGCGTTGGAGTAGGAGTTCTGGTTGCACAGGACGACCAGCGGCTTGTGCCAGGAGGCGTAGACCTTGCGGTCCTGCGGGTAGCCCGGACCACCATCGCGCGGGATCGTCACGGCGTGGCGCGGCTGGCAGAGGACGGTGAGGAGGTGGTCGGTGGTGAAGCCGCCGCCGTTGTCGCGGATGTCGATGACCAGTCCGCTCTTGCCGTGTCCGGCGGCGTAGATCTGGCGCTCGAAGCGGTCGAACTCGTCCCAGAACATCCGGGCGATGTGGACGTAGCCGAGTTTGCCGCCGGAAAGTTCTTCGACCTCTTTGCGGTTGTGGGCGATGACCTCGGCCTCGGCGAGGAGCGTGGCTTTCGGGTAGGAAATCGGCTCCAGCAGATGGGTGTGTTCCTTCTGATCGGAGTCGCGCACGACGAGTTCGATCCGGCGGTCCATGCGCCCGTTCATGAAACGGTGGACAGGCGTGCTGCCATCGACCTGGCGTCCGTTGACCCGCACGATGGTATCTCCGGGACGCACCGGCGGGCGACAGGTGGCGGCGGGGCTGCCGGCGATGACGCTCGCCACGGTGAGGGGGTCTCCGGCACCGTGACGCTTGAAGCGGATGCCGAGGTGGCGCGTCCGCTGGAATTCGGAACCCTCCGCGTTCCATGGCTTCGGCCACTCTTCGGAAACGAAGGTCAGGTGGGAGGCGTTCAGTTCGCCGAGCAGCATGCCGACCACGCGGTCGAAGGTCCGCGAGTCGGCCGCTTCGGCCGCGACCGTCTCGTATTTGGTCAGCATGCGATCCCAGTCGAGCCCGTTCATTTCCGGGTCGTAGAACCGGTCGCGCAGCGTGCGCCAGACGAGCCGGAACGAGGTCCGCTGGTGCGCTCTGCGATCGCGCAGCAGCCGGGCCTCGATCGGGAACTTCTTCAGCCTGCCCTTTTTGAGCGTGGCCGGGGATTGATCGACGATCCAGTAGAGGGTGCCGTCCCTTTCCGCCCGGATCGGGAGACCGCGCTCGTCGGCCATCACTTCCATCTTGGCTCGCGGGCGAGGCTCGATCCGATAAAGGGTGTCGTTGCTGCTGTTTTCCGATTGGAAAAGGATCGCCCGGCCATCGCCGGACCACATCACTCGCTTCGGCTCAATGCCGCGGGTGTTCAGACGCACGACCCGCTCGCTGAGGCCTTCGAAGTCGATCGGCAGCCGTTTGCGGGTGCGCTGGGAACGCTTCTTGGGCGTGGGCTCCGGCTCCAGAAGTTCGCCGGAGATCTGATCGGGTTCGTCCTCGTCGCTCTCGGTTTCCAGCTGATAGGACGGGTCGTCCCGCATCGCCGCCTCGGCCTCAAGTTCTCGGAGGTCGCGTGTGGATCTCACCGCTTCGTCGAGCTGCAGGTTGACGTAGAAAAGCCCCATTTCATTGTCGAGACGGCGACCGGTGAAGGCGATGCAGCCGCCGTTGGGAGACCAGCGGGGCGAGCCTTCGAAATCCGGATGCCGCGAGACGTTGAACGGTTCGATGCTGCCATCGCAGGGAACGATGTAGATGTCGCGGTTGAAATTCTGATCCTGGGCCGCGAACACCATCCACTCGCCGTCCGGCGACCAGTCGAAACTGGGTGCGTTCCAGCATTCGAAGAGAACCCGCGCGCCCTTGCCATCGGCATCCGCCACCACCAGGTGCCCGCTGCCTGAGACGTAGCCGAGCTTGCCGCCCTTCGGACTGAGGGAGAATCGTCGCTTCGGCTCGGGGGAAAAGGTGATCTGTTCGTGAACGAACGATTCGGTCTGCCACCAGAACGAGTCGGGATCCTTCCGCGAAAGCCTCCAGATCTGACAGTCGATGCCGTCGTCCTTCGTGTAGTAGACGTATTTTCCGTCGGGGGAAAACACCGGGTCGTCCTCGAGGGCATCGCTGCGGGTGATCCGGTTCGGCTCCCGCAGCACGGTGTCCATCGCCCAGAGCTCGCCCTCGGCCTTGAAGACGATCTCCAGCCCGCTGGCGGAAAAATCGGCGTCCACCGTGCCATCGATCTCGCGCATTTCCTGGTGGGTGTCCGGCAGGTCTTCGGCCTGCCAGATGTCGAGCTTGACCGGCTCGCCACCCTTCTCCGGGTGATAACGCCAGAGGTCGAAGCCGCGGCGGAAGACGATGGTTGAGCCATCCGCGGAGAGCGATGGCAGCATCACCCCGTCCTCTGTGAAGTGGGTGAGCTGGCGATCCTGCGAACCGTCCATGCGGCGGCTCCACAGGTTGAAGGTGCCGTCCTGCTCGGAAACGTAGTAGAAGCCTTTTCCGTCCCGCCACGGCAGGGGCGAGCGTGCCTCCCACTCCTCCTTCACCAGCGCGGTGAAGCTTTCTTCGGCGAGGTCGTAGCGCCAGATCGAGGACGCGCGCGGACCCCGGTAGCCCTTGCGGTAGAGCTGTTCACCTTCGCGGCAGAAAAGCACCGCGGAGCCGTCGGGCAGCCACGAGGCGCTGTTGCCCTTGGTGTTGAAAAGATAGGCTTCGGGCGCGGTGCGGCGGAGGTCGATGCGGATCAGTCGCTGCGGCCGGAACCCGGGCTCGTCCCGCTCGCCGCGGATCAGGGCGGTGGTGCCGTCCGGCGAGATCGCCTCCAAGGTGCCTCCTTCGGAGTGAAAGGAAAGCTGGGTGGCGGGGCCGCCCTCAAGAGGCATCGAAAAAAGCTGCAAGGCACCCGCGCGGGTCGAACAAAAGAAGAGGGTTTTTCCATCCGGCGCGAAATGCGGGTAGCTGTCGCGCGCCGGGTGCGCCGTGATCCGCGTTGCCCGGCCACCTTCGGTCGGGCAGCTCCACAAATCCTCCCGCCATTCGAAAACCACCTGTTTCCCATCCGGAGAAACGCAGGGCCAGCTCGTCATCAGCACCTCGCCCGCGGCGGCGGGCCGCGCGGACTCCGCCGCTTGGAGCGGACAAGCCAGCCAAGCGGTCGCAACGATGAGAAAAAAGACGGAAACCCAATGCATCGACTCCAATCTATACGAGGAAGCGTCGAGTTTCATACGTTACATGTTTCGGGAAACCAAAGTATTTTTCCGCCGGTTAACCCCTTTCAGCACCCGCCGTACCAGCCGGGCGGCGATGATGGGCCGACGGGCCGGATCTGGAGAAGGCGGCGGTCGATGAACGACTTTGGTCCCGATGTCGAGCCTTGGAATCCCGCTTTCGCCGGGATCTCCTCGGGGCATCCCGCTATTGCTGGCTTTCCTGGTGCTCGCGGATGCGGCGGTTCATGTGGTCGACCACATTCGGCGGCAGTTCGTTCGAGGTCATCCAGCGGGTGGCCGCGTCGAAATCCCGTCGCATCCATCCTTCCAGCATGCGGCGATACATCCGCCCCTGCTGACGGCCGTCCTCGATGCGGTCGATGTAGCTGACGGCGACCTCGGGGTCCTCCCGGAACGCATGCCAGACGAACTGCTGATAAACACGGTCGTTGGCGTCGCCGGCGTGCTGGTCGAGGAACTCGGCGGCGGCGCGCGGGTTCTCCACCGCCATTTGATTGGTCAGGCCGCGGAGGGCATTGCTGCGCATGTCGCCCTCGGGCAGCGAACGGAAAAAGGAGAGGGCACCGTCGCGGTCGGTATTCGCCCAAGCGGTGACGGCGTCATCGATGCCACGGCCGGCCTCCTCGCCGGGATTCGAGGAAAGCCAGTAGGCGGCGTCTGCCGGGTCGGAGCGCATCAGCTCGTCGGCCAGGCGGCGCACCGCACCATCGCGCAGGCGCTCGTCGGAGATCGCCGCGACCCAGGATTTCGCGACATCGGTGCCTTGTTCGAGGATGTGCGGCATGATCGAGTTCAATGCCTCGCCCCGTTCCCGGGAGAAAGGCATCTCGGTCATCAGCTGGGTGGCCAGCGTGGGATCGTTCGCCGCGATGCCGCGGATCACGCCCACCATCAGCGGATTGGCGCCATCGCCCTCGTGAGCGGTGCGCGCCCAGGCAATCGCACTCTGCGGGTCGCTCGCCGCCCAGGTGGCGAGGATGGTGTTGCGGGCAAAGGGGTGATCGATGTTCTCCGTCGCGTAATCGAGCGCTGCGAGCGGGTCGAGTTTCGCCCACGCCGTCATGAGCATCTCATACTCGGCCATGTTTTCCCGGGAGAATCCCTTCTCCCGGAACTGGGCGACCACCGCCTCGAACTGGTCGCGGTCGAGCGTATTGACAAAATCCAGCCACGCCTGGATGCGGGAGAGGGGGTCGCCGTCCTTGATGATCCGCTCCATTTCCTCGGTCAGCACGTCCCATGACGGCTCCCCGGCCAGTGTGTCGCGTTCGCCGATTCTTGCGCCGGTCGACGCATCCGCTCCCGCAGAACTCCGGCTTCCGCGCCCGGTGAGGGCATGGTTGGCCTCCTCCAGCGTGCCGTCCGCGGGGGAGGCAGGGTGGGGTGCGGTCGCGCGGCCGAGGAAGAACGCGCCAGCTCCGGCGACGACGACGGTGGCGATCAAGGGTAGGGTAGGCTTCATGAGGAGGTTGGGAAAACGTGCCCCTTATACGCGGCACCGCACCGGATCTTATTTCCAAAACGTCCGGTCCCGGCGGGTGATGCGGAAACCGGAAAGGCGAAAGATGCGTCGCCTCTTTTGCTCCATCAAGTGACTCCATCGCTTTTTTCAAGCGTTTGTTTGACAATGCTGGCGGGGAGGCAAGTTTTGCGCCGTGAAAGCCTCGATGACCAAGGTGGAGAGCGGGATTGCGACCCGCCAACGGCTGTTGGAAGCGGCCGAGGAATTGTTCGCCCAACACGGGTTTGAAAAGGTTGCTGTAAGGGATGTGACGGACAAGGCCGGAGCCAACGTGGCGGCGGTGAACTACCATTTCGGCAGTCGCGAGCAGTTGGTCGAGAAAGTCATCGAGCGCTACCTCACGCCGATCAACGAAGAGCGCCTGGCACGGCTTGACGCTCTGGAGCGGAAGGCTCCGGGCAAGGTCGTGAGCCTGGAGGAAATACTCGAAGCCTTCGTTCGTCCCTTTCTTACCCAGCTCCGGCGTAGCGAGCTTTCCGAGCGGATGTGCCTGCGGCTGATCGGGCGGCTTTTCGGGGATCGGGCCGGGCAAATGCCCCAAGCGCTGACCATTCAATTCCAGTTGGTAATGAATCGATTCAAGCGGGCGTTTGAAAGGGCCTTGCCGGGGGTGGCCGAGGAGGATTTGATCTGGCGATCCTACTTCATGGCGGGCGCGATGATTCATGCCATGGGCAACGTGGAGGTGTTGCAGCAGGTCACCCAGGGCGACTGCGGGAATCCTTCGATGGAGCTGACCCTTTCGCGCTTCATCCGCTTCGCAGCGGCCGGAATGAGGCAGGGGGCAGGGGTGGGGGCGCCGGACTCTGATAAAGCGGAAAAATCAGAGGATATTCCTCAAGGTGAGTTCCTTTTCTAAGTTTTCTATGAATCTTGGAAGCGTGGGATTCGCAATGGTGGCGGGTGGTCTGCTGACCGGCTGCATGATTCAGCCTCCGTCGAGCCGGATGGCCGAGGGTGGGGTTGCTCCCGGCTCGTGGTCGGCGACCCGGCAAGGCCAGGCGGGCGTCGATGACAAGTGGGTGGAGCGTATTGGAAACAATCGCTTGAAACGATTGATTTCCGAGGCGTATGCGGCCAATCCGGACTTGCGGGCGGCGGCGGCGCGGGTCCAGCGGGCGGCAGCGGTGGCGAAGGGTGCGGGCGCGGCGGCAAGACCCCAGCTGAACGCGGGTTTCAGTGCCAACCGGCAGAAGCAGAATTTCATCGGCCTGCCGATCGGCGGCGGGGGCGGCGTGTTGTCGTCGATTTCCGAAAGCTACGGCGCGTCGCTGAACCTGAGCTGGGAGATCGATTTGTGGGGCAAGGTCCGGGCTGGCGAACAGGCTGCCCTGGCGGACTTGCAGGCGCAGGGAGAGACGTACCGGGCAGCGCGGGCCTCCCTGGCAGCCCAGGTGGCGCGGGCGTGGCTGGCGCTAGCGGAAGCGAACGAGCAGATCGAGCTTGCGGAGCAGGCGCTCAAGGTGCGGCGGGACAATGCGGAGTTGATTTTCGGACGCTTCGAGACGGCTGCGGCGGAGGCCGGAGCCAGCGGGGCCCAGGTGCGGCTCGCGGAGACGGATGTGGCGACGGCTGAGGCGAGCCTTTCGCAGCGCCGCGGCGAGGCCGATCAGGCGAAGCGGCAGTTGGAGATCCTGCTGGGGCGTTATCCTTCCGCGGAGATTCTGGGTGCGAAGCTTCCGGACGTGCCGCCGTTTCCGCCTGCCGGGCTGCCTTCCGAGCTGCTGCTGCGGCGCCCCGATATCCTCGCGGCCGAGCGCCGGCTCGCGGCGGCGGGGAAACGCCTGACGGAGGCGAGACTGGCCTACTACCCGAGCTTCCCGCTGACGGCTTCGGCCGGGACGACGACCAACGAGCTGAGGAATATCTTCGACAGCGATTTCGGCGTGTGGTCGATCGGCGGACGGATCGCCCAGCCGATTCTGGCGGGCGGCCAGCTGCGTTCGCAGGAGGAAATCCGAAGCGCTGAAGAAAAGGAGGCGCTGGCGAACTTGCAGCAGACGGTGCTGAACGGCTTCGGCGAAGTGGAGACGGCGCTCGCGGCCGATCGTTTCCTGGCGGAGCGCGAGAAGTCGGTGGCGGAGGCGCTGGAGTTGGCCGCGGATGGAGCGGATTCCGCCCAGGAGGATTTTGCCGGGGGTGCGGGCGACGTGCTGACGCTGCTGCAAGCGCAGTCGCGGCGGCTGGAACTGGCTTCGCAGCGGCTCTCGCTCCGTCGCCTGCGGCTGGACAACCGCGTGACCCTGCACCTCGCCCTCGGTGGCGACTACCGACCCTGATTTCCAACTCTGATTGTTTATGACCGATTCCAACGAAACTCCGCATCCCGAGGAAGAAGTGCACCGTCGCTCGGCGATCCGCGCGGTGACGTCGTTCGTGCTGGCGCTGGCGATTCTGGTGGTGGCGTTCGTTTTCGGAGTGGTGATGTTTTTGGACCGTGAAAAGGCCGAGACGGTGGAAACCGAAAAGACCATCCCGGCGGTGCGGACCGAGGCGATCGATCCCGGTGAAGTGACGCCCGTGCTCAACAGCGAGGGGGTGGTTGAGAGCCGGCGGGAGGTGAAGCTGGCCGCGCAGGTCGGCGGGAGGGTCGAGTGGATTTCCGATCAGCTTGTTCCGGGCGGAGAGGTGGGCGAGAACGAGGTGTTGGTGCGGATCGAGGTGTCCGACCTGAAGGCCCGCCTCGCGGCGGCCGAGTCGGCGCTGGCCGAGGCGGAGCTGACGCTGGAAGTGGAAAAAGCCAAGGGCGAGCAGGCCCGGCGGGACTGGGCGAAGCTGGGGCGGGGAGAGCCCTCCGAGCTGACCTTGCGCCGACCGCAGATTGCCAGCGCGGAAGAGCGTGTGGAATCCGCCGCGCAGGAAGTTGAACGCTCGCGGCGCGATGTCGAACGGGCGGAGATCCGGGCACCTTTCGCGGGGCGGATCCGCACGGCCTCGGCTGAGGTCGGGGCGATTCTCGCGCCGGGCACGGTGGTGGCGGATCTCTATTCCGACTCGGATCTGGAGGTGGAGCTGCCGTTTCCCCTGAGGGACTTCGGCTTCATTGATCGCGAGGCGCACCCCGAGTTCAAGATCGCCGCCATGCTGGGCGGTGAGCGGCGCGAATGGCCGGCGAGGCTGGTCCGGGTTTCCGGCGAAGTCGAGCGGACGACGCTGACCGGAAAGGTGATCGCGAAGGTCATGGCGAACGACGACGGCTTTCCGCCGGTCGGGCTTTTCGTGGAGGCGGAGTTTCCGGGACGGACGATCCGTGAAGTGGTTGAGGTTCCTCGCTCGGCGGTGCGCGGCTTGAACGAGGTGTGGGTCGTGCGCGGGCAGCGACTGGAGAAGATCGAGATCGAAGAAGTCTGGTCGACCCGCGAAACGGTAGTCGTTCGTGGGCCCTTCGAGCAGGGCGATCGCCTGTTGCTCACCCGCGTGGGCACGCCGGTCGAGGGGATGGAGGTCCGCGAAGTGGAGGAGGAGGCGAAATGAAGGCCGCGGTGAAATGGTTCAGCGAGAACCACGTCGCGGGCAATTTTCTGATGCTGGCGGTGGTGCTGGCCGGGTTCACGACCTGGTTTCAGCTCAAAAAGGAGATTTTCCCGGAGACGTCGATCGATGCGATCGCGGTTCAGATTCCGTATCCGAACGCCACCCCGGAGGAGGTCGAGCGGGGTGTTTGCGTGCCGGTCGAGGAGGCGGTGGCCGACCTCACGGGAATCAAGAAACTCCGGTCAACGGCCACGCAAAATATCGGCGTGGTGACCATCGAGGTGGAGACCGGATACGACACCCGTGAGGTGATGGACGACGTGAAGACCCGCGTCGATGCCATCGATAACTTTCCCGAGCAGGCAGAGAAACCCGTGCTGGAGGAGATCCTGATCAAGAACCCGGTAATGAGCCTGGCGATCACGACCGAACGCGAGGTGGATGAAATGACGCTCACCCGGCTGGCGGAGAGCATCCGCGACGACCTGCTCACCTACGAGGGACCGGGACCGAAGACGGTCATGGATGTGGTGGCCAATTTCCTGCGCGGGAAGCCCTCGATTTCCCAGGTGTCGATTGCAGGCACCCGCGACTACGAGATTTCCATCGAGGTCTCCGAAGACCGCCTGCGCGAGCTGGGCCTGACGCACGAGCAGGTCGCCGCGGCGGTGCGCCGGACTTCGGTGGATCTGCCGGGCGGCTCGATCCGCACGGAGGGCGGCGAGGTGATCGTCCGCGCGCTGGGAAAGCGCTACACCGCGAACGAATTCTGCACGATCCCGGTGGCGACGCGTCCGGACGGATCGGAGGTGCTGCTGGAGGAAATCGCCGAGATTCACGATGGCTTCGAGGACGTGGATCTTTCCGCCAGCTTCGATGGTCGTTCGGCGGTGCTGGTGAACGTGTACCGGGTGGGGAGCGAGGACACGCTTGCGCTGGCCCAGCTCGTGAAGGACTACGTCGATCACTCCGAGGCGCGTGTGCCGGAAGGGGTGAACGTTTCCATCTGGAACGATCAGAGTGCGTATCTCAAGGGCAGGCTTGAGTTGCTCCAGCGCAACGCGGTGTTCGGTCTGCTCCTCGTGCTGCTGGTGCTGGCGCTGTTCCTGCGGCCTTCGCTTGCATTTCTGGTGGCGCTGGGCATCCCGGTTTCCTTCGCCGGCGGCATCTGGCTGATGCCGGTATTCGGCATCTCGATCAACATGATCTCGCTGTTCTCCTTCATCCTGGTGCTGGGAATCGTGGTGGACGACGCGATCGTGACCGGGGAGAACGTCTACTCGAGGATCCAGAAAGGCGAGCATCCACGGCAAGCGTCGTACTTGGGCACGCACGAGGTGGGCACGGTGGTGATCTTCGGCGTGCTCACGACCATGGCGGCGTTCACGCCGATGCTCGGGTTGAGTGGGGTTTCGGGGAAAATCTGGCCGAACATCCCGCTGGTGGTGATCCCGACGCTCGCGTTCTCACTGCTGCAATCGAAGCTGGTCCTGCCCGCCCACCTCGCGTTGCTGGCTCCGCATCAGAAGGAGAAACCGCGCAACCCGATCTTCCGGCTCCAGCGGTTCATCGCCGACGGGTTGGAGCGGTTCGTGGAGAAGGTTTACACGCCGGCGCTGGAGGTTTGCCTGCGCTGGCGGATCGTCACGGCGGCCGCGTTCCTGGGGTTGCTGATCGCTTCGTTCGGTTTTGTCGCGGGGGGACACGTGAAATTCAAATTCTTCCCCGAGGTCGAGGGTGACATCCTCTCGGCCAAGTTCGAGCTGCCGCAGGGGGCTCCTTTCGATGCCACTCAGGAGATCGGGGAGAGGCTCGAGGCTGCGGCGATGAAAGTCGGCCAGGAGTTGAAAAACAACGCGGGTGAGCCGGTGATCCGGCACCTGCTGGCCTCCTCCGGCACGCAACCGTTTCAGACCGGCTTCAACCCGAATGGTCCGCCGAAAGCCACTCACCTCGGCGAGGTGACGCTGGAACTCACGCCGGCTGCGGGTCGATCCGTGACCGGGCGGGAGTTCATCGATGCCTGGCGCAAGGAAGCCGGCGATCTGCCGGGCTTGGAGGAGATCTCCTTCAAAGCGGAAACCGCGGGCGGAGGAAATGCGTTCGATTTCAATCTGGTGGGGCCTGACTTGCCGCGATTGCGCGAGGCGACGGACTGGGTGAAGGCCGAGCTTGGCGAGTATGCCGGCGTGATCGACATCGCCGACTCGAACCGCGCGGGAAAAGACGAGCTGCGGCTGATCCGGCTGACGCCGCAGGGCAAGGCGCTTGGCCTCAGACTCGACGACGTCGCCCACCAGGTGCGGGATGCCTTTTACGGAAACGAAGCCCAACGGCTTCAACGCGGCCGCGACGAGGTGAAGGTGATGATTCGCTATCCTCAGGAAGATCGTCGCCGACTGTCATCGCTGGAAAACATGCGCATCCGTACCCCGGACGGGGCGGAGGTGCCGCTGCCGCAGGTGGTGGAATACGAGTTCGGCCGCGGCCCGGCGGTGATCAATCGCACCGATCGACAGCGCTCCATCAAGATCACGGCCGATGTCGAGGGGGGGACGAACGCGAATGAGGTGATGGGGACCTACCGGCCCCAGATTCTCGAAAAGCTGCCGCAAAAGTTTCCCGGAGTGCGTTATCAGCAGGAGGGCGAGCAGAAGGACCAGGCGGACAGCGTGCGGGAGATCGGGATCGGTTTCCTCGGGGCTCTGGTGATGATGTATGTGCTGATCGCCGTGCCGCTGCGCTCCTACTGGCAGCCGTTGATCATCATGGTGGTGATCCCCTTCGGCCTGATCGGAGCGATCGGCGGTCACCTGTTGTTGGGGATGAATCTTTCGATCATGTCGATGTGCGGCTTGGTCGCGCTGGCCGGGGTGGTGGTGAACGACTCGTTGGTGCTGGTGGACTTCGTGAACCGCCACCGCGATGAAGCGGGATCGATCGTTGAAGCGGCGCGACAAGCCGGGGCGCGGCGCTTCCGGGCGATCCTGCTGACTTCGTTGACGACCTTCGCCGGGCTGATGCCGATGCTGGTGGAAACCGACGTCCAGGCGCGCTTTCTGATTCCGATGGCGGTGTCCCTGGGCTTCGGGATTTTGTTCGCGACGGTGATCACGCTGTTCCTCGTGCCGTGCGTGTATGTGCTTTTGGAGGATGTCAGGAAGCTGATGACCGGCCGGAAGATGAAGCGTTTGGAAGCGGAAGCGGGGAGGGTGGCATAGGAGGTGGGACGCCCTCGTCCCACAAAAGGTGGAGCTGGTCTCACCGATGTTGGGGAAAACGAAACTCCTCCTGCTGCCGCCTTCAAGAGCGCCGCGGGCTGCGAGGGTTACGGGACGAGGGCGTCCCGCCTCCTATTCCAAAACGTCCGGATAGGAGCCGAGGATCTTCACCAGCGAGCAGTGTTTTTCCAGTTCGCCGAGGGCTTCCTTGACCGCTTCATCGGCGCAGTGGCCGGCGAGGTCGACGTAGAAGATATACTCCCAGTCCTTGCGTTTGGAGGGGCGGCTCTCGATCTTCGACATGTTGATATCGAAATGCTCGAAGGCCTGCAGGGCGCGGACCAGGGAACCGGGACGATCATGGATGGCGAACAGCAGGGAGGTGCGATCGTTGCCGGTGGGGGGGCAGGTTTTTTCGCCGATCACCAGGAAGCGGGTGGTATTGGTCGCGCGGTCCTGGATGCATTCCTCGAGCATCTGGAGGCCGTTCATTTCGGCAGCCAGCGGTCCGCCGAGGGCTGCGGCACCTTCGGATGCCTTCTCGCGGGCGATTGCGGCGGCGCGGGTGGTGGAGGACACCTCCACGAGGTCGGCCTCGGGGAAATGGCGCAGGATCCAGGTGCGGCACTGGCCGAAGACCTGGGGGTGGGAATAGAGCGTGCGGATCTCCTCGCGAGGGATCGCGGCCATCAGACCGTTTTCAATGCGCAGCAGGATCTGGGCGCAGATCTGGAGATGGGAGTCGACGAACAGATCGAGGGTGTGGGAGACGGCACCCTCGGTGGAGTTCTCGATCGGGACGACGCCGTAATCGGCCCTGCGACGGCTGACCTGATCGAACACCTCGGCGAAATTCGGCTGGGCCGAGTAGGCAACGGAGTGGCCGAATTTCTTGATCGCGGCCTGGTGCGTCCAGGTGCCTTCGGGGCCGAGGTAGGCGATCTTGAGGTCGTCCTCGAGCGCGAGGGCGGCGGACATGATCTCGCGGTAGATGGCGCGGATCGATTTCTCCGGCAGGCGACCGGAGTTCATCTCGATGAGCTTTCGCAGCAGGGCTTCTTCGCGCTCCGGGGCGTAGATCTGGAGGCCATCGCGCTTTTTCACCACGCCGACTTCATGGACGAGTTCAGCGCGCTGGGAGAGGAGCTGGAGGAGCTGGTGGTCGATGCGATCGATGTCGCGGCGGATGTCGTCGAGGTTCACGGCGTGTCCTGGGAGGCGGCTTCGGTTTCCGGCGTTTCCGGAGAAGGTGCGTCGGCCGGGGCGGCGTTCTTGCCGGTGGCCTTGAGGGCGAGCTGTTCCTCGGCGCTGGCGGCGGGCTTCTGATCGCCGGGCTCGGGCAGTTTCACTTTGCGCAACTCGCCGGAGTTCGGGAGGTCATCGATCGAGCGGATCCCGAAGTGCTCGAAGAACAGCTCGGTGGTTTCGTAGAGCAATGGGCGTCCCGGCAGCTCGGCACGGCCGCCGATGCGGACCAGTTCGCGGTCGAGGAGCTTTTGCAGCATGCCATCGCAGGAGACTCCACGGACGGCCTCGATGGCGGCCTTGGTGATCGGCTGGCGGTAGGCGATGATGGCGAGCGTTTCCATGGCGGGGGCGCTGAGCCGCTCGGGGCGGCGGCCGGGAAAAAGATGGCGCACGAATTCGCCGTAGTCGCCGCGGGTGAAAATGCGCCAGCCCTTGGCTCGTTCGGAGAGGGTGAAGGCGCGGCCGCTTTCCTGGTAGTGGCGGTTGAGCGCGCCGATGGCGGTGACGACGTCCTCGGCCGAGGTGGTGGCCAGCGTGGTAAGCCAGTCCGGCAGGTCGCCCGGTTGCCGGCCTTCCTCGATTTCGCGGGCGCGGACGTCCTCGGCTTCCGCCACGCGGGCACGGACGAGGCGGGCGAGTTCCTCGGCGGGCAGGGCCTCGTCCGAGGCGGTGAGGAGGGCTTCGATGATGGACGGCAGTTCCATGGCGGGCGCGCAGCTTAGGTCGTGGTGGCGGCAGTTCAAGCGCGCCGAGTCTTTGGATGGAAAGCCATGCGGGAAACTTTCCGCTTGAAGTGAGAAGTCACGGGCGCTAATCGACCGCGCCCCGCTGGCAGAGCTTTTTCCATTGGCTCTGAAAGCGGGCCGCGTTTTCCGAACTGACCCACACTCATGCCTGCTAAAAAAGCTGCCAAGAAGGCGACGGCCAAGACTGCCGCGAAGAAGGCTCCGGCGAAAAGCTCCGGAGAGAAATCCGCAGCGGCCGAGACCAAGGCCACCAATGGAGCCGCGAAGCTCAGCCCCTTCATTTCCAAGCAGCGCCAGCGGCTGCTCGACCTGCGCGATGAGTTGGTCGATGCGATGTCCGGCGTGGCTGGGGAGATTCGCAACGGCCCGTCCGGCAGCGAGGCCTCCGGCAGCGGCATGCACCAGGGGGATGCGGGCAGCGACGCCTACGACCGCGACTTCGCTCTCAGCGTGCTGGCGAAGGAACAGGACGCCCTTTACGAGATCGAGCAGGCCTTGCGGCGGATCGAGCGCGGCGTTTACGGCGTGTGCGAAATGTCCGGGGAGAAGATTCCCCAAGCCCGCCTTGAAGCCATTCCTTTCGCCCGCCTGACGGTCCAATGCCAGGCCGACTGGGAGAAGGATTACGGCAACCAGCGCTTCCGTCCGAAGGGCGAGGTGGGCTTCAGCAACGGACGCCTTTCCGATGACGATGAGGATTCGGACTCGGTTTCGCTTGACGGTGACAACGATTGAACTAGTCTCCGCGCCCCTGCTTTCTCCGACCCATTTCCGACCCGTTTCTTTCCATGCCACGCGATATCATCATCCTTGAATGCACCGAGGCCCGTGCCGAGGGCAAGTCACCGTCGCGCTACGTGACGACCCGGAACAAGAAAAGCCTCCGTACGCCAGGTCGTCTCGAGAAGGTGAAATTCAATCCGGCCCTGCAGCGCCGCACCATTCACCGCGAACTTCGCTAATTTATCATGTCCGAACCGAAGACCGTCGAACGCCGGATCGCCTTCCGCAAGGCGAACCGCACCATGCCCCGCCGCCGTCTGGATATCCCGACGGAGCAAGTCACCTACACGCACCCCGAGCTGCTCTCGAAGTTCACCTCGGACACCGGCAAGATCCTGCCGCGCCGTGTGACGGGCGTTTCCGCCAAGCTGCACCGCAAGATCACCCGCGAGATCAAGCGTGCGCGTGCCGTGAACCTGATGCGCTGAACCGGCGTTTCCGGGAAACGGAGACCCGCTTTCCAAGAAGCCCGTCCGCGTTCCGCGCGTGCGGGCTTTTTTCGTCCGATGAAGGAACTCAAGGATACCCAGAACGAGCGGGACGACCGGAATCTGCCGATCGACCGCGTGGGCGTGAAAGGTCTGCGCTTCCCGGTGGAGGTGCGTGACAAGGATGGCTCGACGCAGCGATCGGTGGCCACGGTGGCTCTCGCCGTGGACTTGCCGGAGCACTACAAGGGCACCCACATGAGCCGCTTCGTGGAAGCGCTCAACGCCCATGGCGGCTGCCTCGATGTCCGCACGATGGCGTCGCTGCCGGCGGAGCTGCTGGAGCGGCTGGACGCTCGCAAGGCGCATGTGGAGTTCGAGTTCCCATTCTTTCTTTCAAAATCCGCGCCGGTGACCGGTCGCCCGGGACTGATGGACTACGTGGTGCGCTTCGAAGTCGAAGCCGAACTCGACGGGCCGGTGGATTTCATCGTCACCATCCAGGTTCCGGTGGCCACGCTCTGTCCGTGCTCGAAGGAAATCAGCGACCGTGGCGCCCACAATCAGCGGGGGATCGTGACCTACTCGGTGCGCTTCCGCGAACCGGTGTGGATCGAGGACTTGATCGCCTTGGTCGAGCGTTCCGCGAGCTGCGAGCTCTACAGTCTGCTCAAACGTCCGGATGAAAAGGCGGTGACGGAGCGGGCTTACGACAATCCGGTGTTCGTCGAGGATCTGGTGAGAAACGTGGCTTCCCGCTCGAACGCTCACGACGCGATTCTTTGGTATCGCGTGGAGGCCGAGAATTTCGAGTCGATCCACAATCACCAAGCCTACGCGGTGCTTGAAAAACGCGTCTGAATCCCGCGCCTCTTCCAATGTAATCCGCATGATTCCGCGCAGTTGAAAAACTCGCGGAGAATCTTCGATTACTTGAGAGTAAGCTTAAGCAAAGGATTTCCGCTGGTTTTTCAAGATTAGCGGCCTGTCGGAATTGTTGGTGTGTGTCCCAGCTGGGGGCTGGGCCTCAACTTCAGGATCTGATCCGTTTCGGCGGTCCGCAAGGGGTGCATGATTTCTGGGGGGAAGTCATGCGCCCCGCTTCGTTTTCAGTCGGTGGTTCTCCGAGGTGACTCCGGTCCGTTCCCGGCTGGGGGGATGACCAGAAAGGGACCGGAGTCGTCTGGGGGGAGAGGTTCGGAGTCCCGGCCGCTTTCCTTTCGGCCGCGCACCGGTTTGATACGTTCATCATCCACGAAACCGGCGGGGCGAACATAACGGCATCGCGCCCCCCCGATCGAGGGAGGAGCTTCAGATCGAGCGGATCATGGCGATCGCCTCATCGAGCATCCTTTTCGGCTCCGTCGCGGTGAGGCGAGGGAAGCGTTTGCCTTCCAGGAAGAGGTAGTCGCCGTTGCGGTGGATCATGAGGCGCTGGCCCTGGATTTCCACCGAGGCGATGCCGACGTGGGCGGCGAGGAGGCGGAGGCGGGTGACGTCGAGGAGGTTGAGGACGGGTTGTGGCAGGCGGCCGAAGCGATCGGTCCAACGTTGGATCAAGGCGTCGAGTTCGCGTTCGTTGGCGGCTTCGGAAAGTTCGCGGAAGGCGGAGACCCGGAGCTGGGTGTCCTCAAGCCAGGCGGCCGGGAGATAGGCGGGCAGGCCTTTCGTCGGTGCCGCGAGATGCGCGGCTTCACGGACGACCAGGAAATCGGCCTTGAAGGCGCATTCATGGCGGTGGATGGCCTGCTTTCCGCGGAGCCGATCGACGGACTGGCGGAGCAGCCGGCAGTAGAGGTCAAACCCGATGGCGGCGATCTGGCCGGACTGCCGCGTGCCTAACAAGTTGCCGGCACCGCGGATTTCGAGGTCGCGCATGGCGATGCGGAAGCCGGAGCCGAGGGCGGTGTATTGCTTGATGGCGTGGATGCGTTTCCGTGCATCGCCGGTGGTCAGCATTTCCCGAGGCAGGAGGAGGATGGCGTAGGCCTTCTCACCGGCGCGGCCGACGCGGCCGCGGAGCTGATAGAGGTCGGCGAGACCGAAGCGATCGGCGCGGTCGATGAGGATGGTATTGGCATTGGGGATATCGATGCCGGTCTCGATGATGGTGGTGGCCAGCAGGACGTCGGCCTCGCCATTGACGAAAGCGCGCATGACAAGCTCGAGTTCGTCTTTCTCCATCTGCCCGTGGCCCACCAGAATGCGGGCCTCGGGGACCAGCTCGGCGAGGCGGTTGCGGACCATCTCGATGGATTTGACCCGGTTGTGGAGAAAGAAGACCTGCCCGCCGCGGGCCAGCTCGCGGCGGATGGCCTCGCGGATGACGCGCTCATCGTAGGGCGTGACGGTGGTGTGGACCGGGACGCGGTTGGGCGGCGGGGTATCGATGGTGGACATGTCGCGCGCGCCCATCAGCGCCATGTAAAGCGTGCGCGGGATGGGCGTGGCGGAGAGCGTGAGGACGTCGATCTGCCGGAACATCTCCTTGAAGCGCTCCTTGTGTTTCACGCCGAAGCGCTGCTCTTCATCGACGACGGCGAGGCCGAGGTCCTTGAAGGCGATGTCGGAGGAAAGCAGGCGGTGGGTGCCGATGACGATGTCGACCGAGCCATTGGCGAGGCCCTCCACCGTGGCGCGGGATTCGGCGGCGGTACGGAAGCGGTTGAGGAGATCGATGCGGATCGGATAATCGGACATCCGCTCGCGGAAGGTGCGCCAGTGCTGCTCGGCAAGCACGGTGGTAGGGCAGAGGATGGCGACTTGTTTGCCGCCGGTGACGGCCTTGAAGGCGGCGCGGATGGCGACCTCGGTTTTGCCGAATCCGACATCGCCGCAGACGAGACGGTCCATCGGCTTGGCCGACTCCATGTCGCGCTTGGCCTCGCCGATCGCACGGAGCTGATCCGGTGTCTCGGTGTAGTGGAAGGACTGCTCGAATTCCCACATCCAACGCGAGTCGGCGGGGTGGGCGAAGCCTTCGTTCGTCTGTCGCTCGGCCTGGACGCGGAGCAGTCGCGCGGCGTAGTCGAGGATCGCGTCCTCGGCCTGTTTGCGGACTTTTTTCCACGCGGTGCCGCCGAGTTTCGACAGCTCCGGATCCTTTCCTCCGAGCCCGACGTAGCGCCCGACGAGGTGGGCCTGGTCGATGGGCACCGCGAGCGAGGCACCATCGCGGTATTCGATCAGCAACTCCTCGCTCTCCTCGTTACTACGGATCCCGGAGAAGCGGCCGATGCCGTATTCGCTGTGGACGACGAGGTCGCCGTCGTTGATCTCCTCCAGCGAAGCCTTGGCTTCGGCGGCCCGGCGGCTGGTGCGGGTGACGAGAGGAGCGGTGGTGCGGTAGCGGCCGAAGATTTCAGCCGAGGAAAGGATGGCGACCTTGGCGGTGGGGACGGTGAAGGATTCCATCAACTCGCCGGTGAGCGTCTCAAAGTGACGGTCGGAGCCGGCGGGGAGGAGCTCGATGAAGCGGACGGCCTCGCCTTGGTTGGCGAAGACGATGGCGATCTGCCAGCCATCGCGATCCCAGCGGGCGAGTTGCTGGACGAAAGCGTCGCGGCGGATTTCCTCCAGAACGAAGTCGCCTGCCTCGAAGCGTCCGAACGGCTCGGCGTGGCAGGCGGTGGAAAAGTCCTCTTCGCGGCCGGGATCGGCGGGCTGCGGGGTGATGACCACGGCGGCGTCGCTCTGCGCGGGGTCTTCGGTCAGCTCGATGACGAGATCGCCGGGCCGGAGGTAGTCGCCGACCGTGCCGGCCATTTCGGGGTCGGCCAGGGCGAATTCGGCGCGGTCGAGCTTGCGGGCGGAGGTCTGGGAATCGAGGTCGAACTCGCGGATCGATTCGATGTCGGTATCGAAAAATTCGATGCGGAGAGGCATCGGGACGTGCCAGGGAAAGACATCGAGGATGCCGCCGCGGACGGCGAACTGGCCGCGCCCCTGGACCAGCGGAGCGCGCTCGAAGCCCTCGGCGGCAAGCTGGTCGATGAGCCGCGCGGGATCGAGCGGATCACCGCGTTTCAGCACCACTCGGGAAGCGGAAAGCTCGCCGGGCGGCGGTGCGGGGTGATCGAAGGCATCGGGGGCGGCGAGGACGACGCAGCGTTGGGCACGGTGGATGAAACCGAGGGCGTCGATGCGTTCGGCGGCGGCCTCCGGGTCGGGGGCTTCGTCGCCCTGGATGCCGAGGATCGGGTCGGGAAGGATGCGGACACGGACGCCCCAGAGCCGGAACTCGGCGGCCAGACGTTCGCGGTTTTTGGGCGAGGGATCGAGGATCCAGGCGCGGTCGCGGGGAGTGGGGTGGCCAAGAATCAGGGCGATCAGCCAGGCGCGGGCGGCGGGATCGACGTGATCGAACACAGTGCGTCCTCCGCCAGCGGCCACGGCGGCCAGGCGTTGGGCGAAGTCGGGCTGGTCGGCGGCGGGGCGCAGCCAGCGATCAGGCGCCGGGGAAGGCACGGGGCGGAAGGTGGGGGCGGTGCGGAGCTTTGGCAAGAAGCCGCGTCGGAGGGATGCCGGATTTGATGGCTTTGCCTGCGGACGAGTGCGTGTTATCTCACGACCCGTATGCGTTGGCACCTTCTCCTTCTCCTCGTTGCGGCGGCCGTTTTGACCCAGTGCAACCAAGTCGGGCCACCCCCTGGCTTCAGCGACGTAAGTGTTCCGATTTTCGGGAGCACCACGACCTCGGCCAGCGTTGCCCAGGTTCAGAGGGGCGGGGTCGACGGCCTCCGGCGATCGATCAACCTGAGGGTCGACCTCGTCCCCAGGGGCACCCACGGCCGGCGCGTGGTGCGGCCGATGACGCCGCGCTACATCACGATTCATTCCACCCAGAACTTCAGTGCGGACGCGGAGCGCCATGCGTTGGCCCTGAAGCGCGGTGCGCTGCGGGCTCCGAAGCGGGCGGGGGGAAACCGGATCGGCTACCTGATCTGGCATTTCACGGTGGATGACAACAGCGCCGTGCAGCACATGCCGACCAACGAGCAGGGAGAACACGCGGATTTCAACGGACCGGGAAACAACTACTCGATCGGCATCGAGATGTGTGAGGAACGCGGCAGCAGTCTCCGGTCCACCATCGATCGCACGGCGCGGCTCACGGCCTATCTCATGCACCGCCACGGAATTCCGGCGAGCCGGATCGTACCCCACTATCACTGGCCGCGTCGCGGGGTGAGCCAGCCGCACAAAAACTGCCCCCACTTTCTTTTGGACAACGGTCGTCCCGGCCGGAAATGGCGGGAGTTCCAGAAACTCTGCCAGCGCTACTACGACACCGCCAAGGCGCAGGGATGAGCGGGGCCTTCGGAAGTCCGGGAAACACCGGGGTGTGGCTCGATCCTGAGACCTACTACGTTTGTCAGAGATGCACCGCCTGCTGCCGCTGGCCGGGCGACGTGCGTCTGGAGGACGAGGAGATTCCGCGGATTGCGGCGTTCCTCGGCCTCGGAGAAAGCGAATTCATCGACCACTTCACCCGTCTGCGGACGAATCGCACCGGGCTTTCCCTGATCGAAAGGGAAAACCACGAATGTGTGATGCTGGAGGAGGGCGGCTGCCGGATCCACGAGGTCAAGCCCTCCCAATGTGCCGGTTTCCCCAACAAGTGGAATTTCCCTGGCTGGCGTCAGGTCTGCGAGGCCAAGCCGATCCCAATGGCCGAGGCGCGGGCGCGCGGATGGGTGGGGGAGTGAAAGGCCGGAGGGCTTAGAAGTCGGTGCCGGTCTTCAGCTCAAGGTAGCAGCGCGCCGCGGCGACCCGGTTCTCGACATTGAGCCGTTGGAAAATCGCCTCCATGTGCTTTTCCACGGTGCGCGGGCTGATGCCGAGAATGGTGGCGACCTCCCAGCTCGTCTTGCCTTCCGCGATCCATTCCATGATCTCGCACTGACGCGCGGTGAGCACGAGCCGGGTGCGGTCTTCACCTTGTTTGCGGGTTTGGGCGACGGTGAAGAGGTAGAACTGCTTCGTCGCGTTGGGGAGGACGTAGAAGGTCGCGGGTCCGGCACCGAGGTCCAACTCCAGCGCCTGGAACCTCGCCCGCAAGGGATCCTGCCACGAACTTTCGACCCTTGAGAGAATCCGTCGCAGGTCTTCGTCGTCGATCTGGCGAAACGCCTCGTCGGCAGGCCAATGGGCCTCCACGAAGCGGATCGCCTCGTAGTTCACGGGCATCACGCCGCCGTCCTGCTTCATCGAAAACGCCATCACCGGGCCGGCACCGCTCTGGGTGGTGAAAAAGTTGTGCACCTCACGTTCGACGTTCTGGCCGGCGAGGCGGTGGCACAGGGTTCGAGCGGCATAGATGACGATGTTGAAGCGTTCGATCGCTTCCTCGCTGAATTGAGACTCGGCCCGGTGGATGACGAGTAGCGCGCTACGCCGGCTCCAGGAAAACAGCGTCCCCATGAGGGTGTCCGAAACCACGCCCTTGCCGTGCATTTCGCGAACGAAGCGGCTCTCGCGATACTCCGAGATGTTGGTCTCCCTGCTTACGGCCCAGCCGAGTTCTTCGGACGAGGGTTTCAGGATCCGGTGGCTGAGAGGATGCTCCTCAAGGAGTTCGTTGAGCTTCTGAAGGGTTTCCGCTCCGTTGCCCCCGACCTGGGCGAGGGTGCGGATCACTTCCACTCTCCGATTGTCGAAGAGCTGATAAACCACCGCATCATGCCCCTCCACCAGCCGGGGCAGCTCGGCCATGATCCACCCGCAAAGCTCCTCGAAAGACGAGGCGTTCCTCATTTTCGCCAGCAGATGGAATGTGGATTCTCCGAGCACGTAAATTTACGGGTTGTCCACGCGTACATTCCCATAATTTCTACGTTTTATCCAGCTCGATCTCGCGTTTCTCAGGGGCGCTCTTTGGGCGTTGCCCTCGCTTCACCTGCCTCTTAGCTTCGCTCCGGATGTGGTTCCCCTCCTCAATCGCCCGGATCGCGGTGTTCTCGTTGCTGACACTGCCGGTCTCCGCGCAGGAAAGCCCCGCCGGCCCCGCCGCCGCGGCTTCGGCGGATGACGCCTCGATCTTCAGTCGCAAGGACGCGCGGACGCTCCAGCTTGAGATTCCGGCACCGCGCGGACCCATTCTGGATCGCGAGGGCTTTCCGCTGGCGCAGAACCGGGTGGTTTACCGGCTGGCGGTCCAGTATGAGCAGTTTGTCGACGAGTCCCGCGAAGCGGTCGTGAAATGGGGCCGGGAGCGAGTGGAAGCGGCGAAAAAGCTGTTATCGTCGGTCCAGGAACCCACGGACGAGGAGCTTTTCCAGCACTACCGGCATCGCCGGTGGTTGCCGTTGCCGGTGTCTCCCACGCTCGAGGTCTCGGAGGCGGAGGAGGTGGAGAAAAAGCTCTCCCGTGGCATTGAGCTGCAGGCGATCTACGAGCGCTACTACCCGGAGCGCGAGGTGGCGGCCCACATCGTGGGCTACACCGGGGAAGAGGGGAAACTTCCCAAGGGGCCGATCAACCTCAACGATCCGTTGTGGGAGAAATCCGAAGGACGCTCCGGGTTTGAGAAGATCTTCAACGAGGAGCTGACCGGCACTTCCGCGACCTTGCGGATGGTTTTCAACGAAAAGGGGGAGATGCTTCTGCGCGAGCAGCGGGGGCAGCCCCGCACGGGCGGGGCGGTGGTTTCGACGCTGAACCTGCGGTGGCAGAAGCGGGCGGAGGAGGTGCTCGACGAGTATGCCCGGCGGGGCGCGTTCGTGGTGATCGATGTGGCGACCGGTGAGGTCCTGGTGATGGCGTCGAACCCGAGCTTCGACCTCAACAAGTGGATTCCGGGAATCAGCCACGAGGACTATCAGGAGCTTCGGGAAAGCCCCGACAAACCTCTCTACGCGCGGGCTTTCCAAGGAGGTTATCCGCCGGCGTCGTCGTTCAAGCCGGTGATCGCCCTGGCGGCGCTCAACAACGGAACCATCCATCGGGATACGGCCTTCCACTGCCCCGCTTTCATCACCTACGGCAACCACCGTTTGTGGAACCACAACCGCCGGGCGATGGGCGACCTTTCGGTCATCCAGGCTCTCAAATGGTCGAACAACCCGTGGTTCGCGCAGGTGGGGAACCGGGTAGGTTCCAGCGAGTTCTTCTCGCTTGCCCGCCGCCTCGGCTACGGTTCCGAAACCGGGCTGCCGCTCATCGGCGAGTCCGCGGGTTTCATTCCCACCGCCGAATGGGTGCGCGAAAACTACAAACGCCCGATCACCGAGGGCGATGCCGCCAACTGGTCGATCGGCCAGGGCGCGGTGCTGGCGACGCCGCTTCAGGTGGCCCAAGGCATGGCGGGCATCGCCAACGGCGGCGTGCTGCCGAAGCTTCACCTCGTGATGCAGATCCAGGATGGTTACGGGCGGGTGATCCGCAGCGCCCAGCCGGAGCGCAGGAATTGGCTGAGCGTCGATCCCGAGGCGGTCGCCATCGTCCAGGAAGGCATGCGCGAAGTCGTCGAGGGTGGCACGGGCCGGAGCGCCGGTCTGGGCTGGATCGATGTGTGCGGCAAAACCGGTACGGGCCAGTGGGGCCCGGAAAGCAAGCGGCAGGGGGTGGCTTGGTTCGCCGGATTCATGCCGGCGGAGGAACCGCGTCTCGCCTTTGCCTGCCTCTACGAAGGACGGCCGGGACAGAGAGTCAGCGGCAGTGGCAACGCCGCACCGATGGTTCCGGCGTTCTTCAACAGCTTCCGCGAGGAGATCGAGGAAATGTGCGAGCCCGCCCCGAAGGCGGTGTTGGTGGTGGATGAAGTCGAGGAGCAGGAGAAGACCGAGGGAATCCTGCGGGCACTGCCCGTGAGCCCGCTCGATGAGGAACTTCTGGAGGAGGAGATGGAGGAGATCCCGCAGGCCCTTCCGGTGGATGAGGAGATCCCGGCGGCGATTCCAGTCGATGAGGAATCGCTTGAAAATGAGCCGGCCTTCGAGCCGGAGATGGATTGAAGGGTGTGACGAAAATTGGCGGGTTCGGCGCTGGACGGCTCAAGGGGAAAACGTGAACTTCGCTCCCGTGTGTCCGCCGGGTGCGGACCCGGAACCCACATTTCCCAACCAAGACCTCATGGATATTCAAATTGCGTCCCTTTGTGACTTCGCGGCTGACTACAACGGCAAGCTTGTCGTGAGCGGCACCTTCGACACCCTCGCCGCCCGCGCGCTGCCCGTGGCCCACCCGATGTGCGCCCTGGCCCTCCGTTTCTGCTTCACCCAGGAGGATGCCGGCCGCCACAAGCTCTCGATCAACATCATCAACGAAGACGGCGAGTCGCTCGACCCGCAGAACATGCCGATTGAGCCCGAGTTCGAAGTGCAACTGCCGCCGAACGTGCCCTTCCTGACCCGCAACCTCATCATGAACCTGCAAGGTCTGCGTTTCCCGGCCGCCGGCATCTATTCCGTCGACATCAGCTGCGATTCCGAGCTGATGATGCGCCTGCCGTTGCGGATCGTCCACGTCGAGCAACCGGCTGGCACGCCGCAGGGCTGATGCCTTCGACGAAAACCTATGCCTGTGCCCTGGTGACCGGAGCCTCCTCCGGTCTCGGGGCCGAATTCGCCCGGCAACTCGCCGGGCGCTGTCGTTTTCTGGTCCTGACGGCGCGGCGGGAAACGTTGCTGCAAGCGCTGGCGGACGAGTTGCGTGCGGCGAATCCGAACCTCGAAGTGGCCGTGGTAGCCGCCGACGTCACCGAACCCGCCGATCGCGAGCGGATCCTGGAGGCGTGCGAGGGGCGGCCCCCCGAACTCCTCGTCAACAACGCCGGAATGGGCGACTACGGCGAGTTCGTTTCCTCGGACTGGTCGAAGATCGAAAGGATGCTGCGCCTCAACGTCGAGGCCCTCACGGCGATGTCGCACGTCGTCGCCCCGTGGATGGTCGCGAACGGCGGCGGCGACATCATTCAGGTCAGCTCGCTGGCCAGCCTGATGCCGATCCCGGACTTCGCGGTTTACGCTGCGACGAAAGCCTACGTCTCCAGTTTTTCCGAAGCCCTGCGGTTGGAACTCCGCGAGCACGGCATCCGCGTCACCGCCCTGTGTCCCGGACCGGTGCACACGGAGTTTGGAAACGTGGCCCGCCGGGGTGAGTCGAAGGATGAGAGCCCGTTCCGAACTTGGGCTTACGTTCATGCGACACAGGTGGTGGAGGAAGCCTTGGCGGGAGTGGAGAGCAACCGGCCGAGGGTTTACCCCGGGCTGAAGATCGCGGCCGCGGCAGTGGTGCTGGGATTGATTCCCCTCGGGCTCATGCGCCTCGCGATGTCCACTCGGCCGCGGAGATAACTCCCGGCGATCTACTTGCGGTCTTTGGCCCGCTGGTAACGCGAGCGGCGGTTGGAATCCTGTGAGGGTGTCGTGACCTCGGGCTTTGGCGTGGGCTTCGGAGCCTCGGCCGCGGCCAGATGCGGCTGCCTGGGTGCCTTGGCGGGCTTCGGTTTCCGCTCGAATCGCAGGCGGCCGGGCAGGGGCATGCGCCAGCCGGTGCGGGTGACGAGGGCGTCGCCGAGAAGAAGGAACAGCAGCGAGCCGGCGAGCCAGGGGCGCAGACCCACGGCGCGCTCGCGGGCGGGGCGCAGCCAGGCTTCAGAGAGATCCAGTAGTTCACGTCCGCCGGTCTGGCGGGAAACGGTGCGGAGGTCCTCGATGCGTTCGGGATCGAAGGCCCACTCCACGGAGGCACCGACGGAAAGCGGACCGAAAGGAATCGCATGCTCACCGATCTGGGCTGCGCCGCGCAGGACGGAGCCTTCCTCCAGATCGCGCGTGAGGGTGAAACGACCGGGCTCCATCCGCCGCCACGGGACGTCGTAGGGTGCGGTGAAATTGCCTTCCTCCAGCAGCCGGACTTTCGGCGGGGCGATGGCGAAGGTTTCACCCCACTCCTCGGGATCGTAGAGAAGATCCACCGTCAAGCGGGTGCCATCGAGCCGGTGCTTCAGCCCGATGCCGGGCGGCAGGTCCAGGCCCATCAGCCAGCGGGTCAGGGTTTGGGCGAAGTCGCCATACTGCGACCACGCTCGCGTGCGATCGGAGAACTCGCCGCCGAGCGGAAAGGAAACAGCAGCGGTGCGGCCGAGCCCCCGACGGGCCTGGGCGACGAGCGGAGCGTGGTATTCGTCAGTGGTCACGAGCGAGACCGTGGCGTCCTCGCGGGCGTAGGAGAGGTTGTAGCCATCGACCTCGCCGGGCCACTCCAAGGGTTTCGGAGAAACCTCCGCCCAGCGGCCGGACGGTAGCGCGCCGACGGGTGAATCAACGAACGCGGAGCGGGCGATGGTGACGGTTTCCTGGGCGAAAATTTTCGGGATATCGACCGCCCGCTCGGAGAAGAAGATCCGGCCGTCGCCGCGCTTGGCGATGTCCTCAAGGAGCTGCGCGTCCGGGTCTTTGCGGGTGCCGAGGCCGATCACGGAAACGGTGGCACCCTCCTTCTTCATTTCCTCCAGCAGGCGTTTGTAGTCGCCCGGTTCCTCGGAGTCCGCGGCGTCGGAGAAAAGGATCACGTGGCGGGTGCCGACCTGGGTTTTCTTGAGCTGGTCCCACGCCGCCTTGAGGCCCTCGTAAACGTAGATGCCACCGCCCATCGACTGCACCTTGCGCGCCTGTTTCTGGAGCTTCGCCTTGTTCGTGCCGATCCGCGTCATGGGGACGATCACGTGCGGCGCGCTGTCCACGGCGATGATGCTGACCTGATCCTGCATTCCTAGTAGTTCGATCGCCTCGGCCGCGCCGTTGTTGGCGAGGTCCATCTTGGTCACGTTCTTGCCGCCGGCGTTCACCGTCACGGCCATCGAGCCGGAGCGGTCGAGCACCACGGCGAGCGCGACGGCGAGCTTGCGGTGCTCGTTCTTCAGCTCCATGGAGACCGGCAGCAGCGGATCGATGGACGACTGGAAATAGCCGCCCGAGCCGAAGGAATGCTTCCCGCCGACCATCAGGAAGCCGCCGGCCTGCTCGCGGACGAAGAAATCGAGCGCCTTCAGGAAGTCATCGGGCACCTCGTGGGCCGGGACGTTGTTGAAGATCACGGCGAGGCAGCCGGAGAGGCGGCCGGGCCGGAGCGACTGGGACTGCGATTCGACGTCCACGGTGAAATCCAGCGAGCGCAACACGCGGGCAAGCGGATCATCGGTGTAGTTCGAAACGATCAACACGCGCGGGCCGCCGGTGATTTCGATCCATTTCGACGAACGGTTGTTTCCCGGGTGGGCGTCGTTTTCCGGCACGATCTCGGCGCGGTATTCGAAGGAGCCGGTGACGGGGATACGATCGGTGAACTCGGCACGGCCGACGCCGTTGACCAGCTCGACCTCGGTATCGAGCAGCTTTTGATCGCCGCGGTGGATGGCGAGCGGAAGTTTGTCATCGATCGAGCCGCGGACGGTGACCGAAAATAGGAACGGTTCGCCTGCCTGGCTGCGTTCCGGGAGGTCGATGCGGGCGATGCGGAAGTCATCGAGCGTTTCATCGCGGATGAGTCGGAAATCGACCGGGATGCCCCGCTTCTCAAGTTGTCCGGCGGCTTCGGTGAGCGGTTCGGTGGCGAAGCCGTCGGTGAAAACCAGCACGCGTGAGGAGCGGTTTTCATCGGCCAGCGCGGCGACGTGCGACAGCGCGAGGCCGGTGCGGGTGAGCTTGCGCGAGCCGGTGAAGGTGTCGCCATCCTTGCCATGCTCGACGATTTCCGCGGCGTAGTCGTGGACGATGAGGCGGTCGCGTCGCGAGGGCTTCGCCTTCTCCAACAGCCGCTGCCACTCGGGCAGGCCCTTGTCGACGAGGTCTTCGGTCGAGTTCGAGCGATCGAGCAGGACCCAGAGATCGACCGAGTCATCGCGGCGGACGAGAGTGGGATCGGCCAGCAGGGTGGCGGTCAGCAGGACCAGCAGCAGCCGCAGCGGCGAAAACACGTGCAGCCCGCGCCATACCCAGCCGATCAGGAGCACGGCGGGCAGGATGAGAAACCATTGGGGAGCGGCGAAAGTCATGGGAAAAGCGCTGTGGCATGATCGTTCCGATCATGAAGGGGACGAGCTGGAACGATGAGAGGAGTTTTAAAGTGGTATGGGCATCGAGGGTTCATGATCGGGACGATCATGCCACGGGTAGTTGGGTCGGGTTTTCGGGGGTGGGACGTTTCGAGAAATGCCAGGAGACGAGCACGAGCGCCAGCAGCAGCAGGACCCAGGCGCGCCACCAGTGGTCTTCGGTGGTGTGGCGATCGACAGCTTGTGAGCCGGCGTCGGCGAGGTCGCCCGCGGTGGCACAGAGCGTCAGATCCGCCTCGCGCGAATCGGCGAAATACAGGGCGGCGGAAAAGAGCTCGGTGCCCTGTTGCCGCACGCTGAGGTAGCCGGGTTCGGCGGGAGCTTGAAGCTGGATCGAGGACGCCGCAGGCAGCTGCCGGCTGAGTGTTTCGCCGATGCGGAGATCGGTGGTCGTAACACTGACCGGGAGGGCGGGGTCGGTGGCGAGCTGGAGAAGCTGGTTGGTTTCAAGATTGGCCGATGACGGCGCGACCCGCTGCTCGCGCAGGCTTTCCACAAAGCGATGGAGGCAGACGATGAAGGCCGGCTGGGTGGCGGCATTGGAGAGCCGGAGGTCGAAGTTGAAGCAGAGCTGGCGGGGGCCGGAGGCGGTTCCGCTGAGGAAGATCAGCGGTCGCTCGTCCTGCCACAGCAGCACCTTGTCGGCGGGCGCGCGGTCGAGTTGGATGGTCTCGCGAACGAGCAGCGACTGCCAGTTCAGGCCGGTGACCAGCGGGTGATCCTCGGCCACGATGCCGCCCTTGAGAAACGCTCCGGCGCGGGTGCTGTCGTTGACGAAGACGATCGAATTTCCGTCAGGCAACGTCGGATCGAGCGGATCATAGGAGACGATCGAGAGGTCCGCCTGCGAGAGATCGCCCACCGGCTCGATGGCTTCCAGCGAGCGGGTCATGCGTTCGGCCAGAGTGTCGAACTCGGGAGCGGTGGCGGTGAAAAGCCGCACGGTCTTCGGCCGCGGGCGGACAAGCGGAAGTACGTCGTCCATCGTAAAGGCATCGCCGGAGAGCCTCACCACCGCCCGCTCGCGGCCGGCCGGCAGGGCGGCTTGGAGGGAAACCACCGCACCTGCGGCGAGATCGAGGGTCTTCGGTTCGCTCGCGCTGCCGTCCGGATAGGTCACCTGCCAGGTGCGGTTCGCCTCGCGCGTGCCGTGGTTTCTCACCAGCGCGTGCCACACGTCGGCCCCTTGCTCGCGGCTGAACCGAAGGCCGGTGAAGCCGACGTTTTCCTCCGGTGAACCGACCGCCAGCAGGCGCGCGTCGGAGGGCAGCGATTCGACCGGTGTGTCGGTGGCGTACACCACGATGCCTTCGCGCCCGACGAGCGAGCGGGCGATGCGCAGCGCGGGGCCGGGGGCGAGCGTGCCTTCCGTGGGCGTCCAGATTTCCAAGGCGGCGAGTGCGTCCTCGATTGAGACGCCGTGGTAGAGGCGTTCGCGACCGGGCGTGCTTTCGAGAACCGTCAGCTCCAGCGTGGCCGCCGCTCCACGCAGAGGTGGGAGTTGCTCGCGCAGCGCCTGCATCAGCGGTTCGCGGAAGACGCTCATCGAGGCCGAGCCATCGAGCACCACCGCCACGCGTTGGGTGCTCTGCGGCCGCTGGTAGCGCGGCTCGGCGAGGATCCATGCGAGCAGCAGGACGCCCAACAACTGCATCCATAGTGGCACGGAATTCATCAACCGGTCGAAGCGCCGCCCGCTCGCGGACTCGCGCTGCGTCTTCGCCAGGAGGAAGAGCGTGGTGACCGGCAGCTCGCGCGCGCGGCGCTGGAGAAAATGGATGGCCAGCACGGCGGGAATGCCGAGCAGGGCCCAGAGTCCGGCTGGATTGGCGAAGAACATCATCCGGCGGCGGTTTCGAAGGCGGCTGCGGGCACGGCTTCGGCGAAGAGGGAGGTCTGGAGATCCGACCCGGCGGCGACGCGGGCGAAGGCGGCGTGATGACGGCGCGCCGCGTTTTTCCAGAGGGCGAAATGGCGGGTGTAGGCTTCCTTGTAGCGGCGCAGCACGTTCGGTTCGATGCGGTGCGGGTGACGGCTGCCGGCCTCGGCGTCGATGAACTCGACGTTGCCGTGCCACTCGGGATCCGCCTCGGCTCGGGAAAACGGCGCCAGCACGATGGGCGAGCCGTGACGGCCGGAAAGCAGGCGCAGCGGAGGCTCCGGATCGCCCTCGAACAGCAAATCTGACACGAACACGCGGATCGCGTTCTGGCGCAGCGGGATGCGTGAGAGATCCGGCGACGAACTGGCGGCGGTGGCGGGCAGCGCGCGCGCGGTATCGAGCCATCGATGGGTCACGATTTCCTCCACCGGCACCGGGCGCATGGCGTCGCCGCGCACCAGGTGAACGGCGGTCGAGGCCCCGGAGTGGCGCGCGCTTTCCACCACGAGGTAGAACAACTCGACGGAGCGCGCTGCTTTCTCCGGCTCGAAAAACATCGATTCGGAGACATCGAGGACGACGTCGACCACCGGGCGGACTTCCTCGCGGTAGAGCTTCATCGTGTAGTGCCCGGTGCGCGCGTAGGCCTGCCAGTTGATATGCCGCGGGTCATCCCCGGGGACGTAGGTCCGGTGGTCCTGGAAATCGAGCGACGAACCGGTGCCGGCCCCGTGAAACTCACCCGCGGCTCCTTTCCACACCCGCGACCGCAGTGGCAGCCGCAAGCGTCCCGCGGCGGCGAGCGCGCGGGCGTGGCAGGTGGCGAGGGTTTCCGGCGTCATGGGTGCGGACGGCATTGGTGTTCGATCGCGCGGACCTTCCCGAGTTGCAGCAACGCGGCCACCACAACAATGCCGAGATAGAGCGAGGTGAAGATGGAGAGGACGACCCACAGAGTCGAATCGCGGTACTGGCCGCCGGATTCCATCATCACGAGGCCGACGCCGGGGAGCCATGAAAACGCCCAGAGGAACCCGCGCTCACCGCGTGAAACGGCCTCCGCGAGCACAACGAGCACCATCACGAGGATGATGTTGGTGAGCAGGATCAGGATGCAACGCGTGAAACGTTTCGGCGCGTCGTTGCGGAAGAAGGAGAGCAGCGTGGCGGGGAAAATCAGCGCCATGAGGAACGAGAGGAGAACGACGTAGCTGGTCGTATGGCTACCCGGATAGCGGCTGTAGTGGTTGTAGGTGACGGCGACGGTGGCGGCGGTGAGTCCGAGCACCGGCAGCAGCCAGAGCACGGCGGAGGGCCAGCCGGGGTAAAGAAAGCGCCCTGCGAGGCGGCCGAGGGCTCTGTTCCGAACAAACGGAGCGCAGTGGGGCGGCAGCAGGGCGAAGGGTTCGGCCAGCGCCAGGAAGGCGACCGGGGCGATGAGGAAGAACAGGATGGTGAACGTCGCGCCCGCCGAAAGCGCGGGGATCGCCGCGCGGATGCCGAGGAAAACGAAGAGCAGCGCCAGCGTGACGATGCGCCGGACGGTGCTGTGGTTCTCGGCGGCCGGGGCGATCATCGATGCGCCGATGCCGAGCGCGAGCCAGGAGAAATAAGTAAAGCCGGCGACCAGGCTGAAGACGACCCAGCGACCCTCGGAATCCTGGAGGGCGAAGATTTCGATCAACTCCAGGAAGTCCCGGTCGAAGACGAAGGCGGGGATGAAGATGATGCCTGACGCCAGCCCGAGCAGCGGCAGCAGCCCGCGGATCAGTACGCTGGGAATTGCGGAAATGCCGATGACCGTCGCAGTGAGTGCGGCCGAAACGAGCAGGATGAAGGCAAGCAGGTGAAGTTCGCCGAACAGGTTCATCTCGCCGAACCAGTAGCGCAGCACGAGGTAGGGCAGCACCGCGGCGAAGAGCAGCGCGGACTGGGCGACGATCGAGACCCATTTCCCCAGAACGATCCGCCACGCGCTGAGACGGGTGAGCACCATGAGTTCGAGGGTGTTGGCGTCGATCTCGCGATGCAGCGCACCGATCCCGCGCATCGGCTGGATCACGATCAGGGCGAGACCGTAGAAGAGGAAGACGATGCGGCTCACGGCCACACCGGCATCGCCCGGATCGCGGGTGGCGGCGATAAAGGTGAGCATCAGCAGCGCCAGAATCCCCTGGAGGATGAGGAAGACGGCGACGAAACTCTTCGCCCGCAGACCCTGGCGCAGCTCCTTGACCAGCATCGGGGAAAGCCGGTCGCTGAAGTCCCTCAGGCGGTCCGCGACCCAGACGGGTGCGGGCTCCGGCGCGGTAGCGGGTGGGGTTTCCGGCATGGTCTTCAGGGCGCGAAGGTGGGCGGCGCGGTGGGCATTTCGGCGGGCACCGCATTTTCCTGATCGAGGCGCCCGAGCATGTCGATGAAGGCGTCCTCCAGGTTGCGCTGTTCGCGGTGGAACTCGGTGATATGGAGCTCGTCCTTCACCATTCGGGCGAGCACGAAGGCGGCGCGATCGGGCTCGTTGCCCTCGATGCGGATCCGGCCGCCGAGCTTGCGGGCTTCGAGGAACTCCACGTGCGGATTGACCGCGCACCACTCCGCCAGCCGCGCGGGATCTCCGGCCACCTGCACGTCGTAGAGCATGCCTCCGCCGGTGTCGGTGCCGTTGCGCAGCGATTCGGCGTCACCGTGATGGACGATGCGGCCGTTGTTCACGAACAGCAGGGAGTCGCACATCTCGCCCAGCTCGGAGAGGATGTGGGAGGAGATGAAGATGGTTTTTCCCTCCTGGGCGAGAACGCGGATGAGGTGCTTCAGCTCGACGCGGGCCTTCGGGTCGAGCCCTGCGGCGGGCTCATCCATGATCAGCACCTGCGGGTCGTGCAGCAGCGCGCGGCCGAGGCAGAGGCGTTGTGTGAGGCCCTTGGAAAGCTTGTTCGAAAAGCGGTCGGCGAGCGGAATGAGGTCGGTGAACTCCATCACCTCCTGCACCCGCTCACGACGTTCGTCGCCGGAATAGCCGAAGGCGCGGGCGTAGAAATCGAGGTATTCGAGCACCGTCATGTGCTCGTAGTTGCCGAAGTGGTCGGGCATCCAGCCGATCAGCCGGCGGACTTGTTCCGGGTGATGGACCACGTTGATTCCGCAGATCTCGGCCGTTCCCATCGTCGGATAGTCGAGGCTGGCGAGGATGCGCATGGTGGTGGTCTTGCCGGCACCATTGGCTCCGACGAAACCGCACACCGAGCCGTGAGGGATCTCAAAGGAAATCCCGTTCACAGCCTTCAGTTGGCCGAAGTAGCGGTAGAGGTTGTGGACTCGGATGGCGCTGTCGGACATGGGAAATCTACGGGCGTGTTCAGCGGGCGACCGGACCGGTCAGGACGGTGGTGGTGGATTGCCAGCGGATGGACGGAAAGGTCTCGATGGCGGGGGCTTCGGTGGTGAGGGCGATGAAGTGGTCACTCCGCGGAGCGACCTGCTGGAGCATCCGGCGGTGGCGCGCACCGAAGAGGTCGGAGGTCTCGGCCAGCGCGGTCTTGCGTGTTTTGGCATCGATGGTCACCGCCTCGACCGGTTTCCCGGCTTCCAGGTTGCGCGCGATCCAGTGGGCTCCGCTACGGTCGGTGTAGTAGAGGGTTTCGAGGGGGAAATCGAACGAGGAGACCAGTTTCGGAGCCCCGGTGCCGTTCTGCTCACGGACCTCGATACGGCCGCGGGTGGGCACGATGGCTTCGACGACCTGGCCTTGTTCGGAGCGGCTGCTGAACCAATCGCCGCCGAGACGCAGGCCTTCGTCAGTAAAAGCCGTGGTGTAGACGAAGTCTTCGGCACCCATGCCGGACTTGAGGCGTGTCCAGGGACCGTCGGCGATCGGCACCGGTGCGATCACCGCCTCCTCGTTAACGGTGAAGGACGACCCGAGCAGCACACCGGTGCGGCTGACCTGCTCCTGGTGGACGTAGGCGCGGTTTTCATCGCCACCCGCCCGCACTTCGATCAAGGCCACTCTTTCGCCGCGGCCGCCGATGCCATCGCGCATCAAAATGAGACCGAGCAGCAGCGCGCAGGTGGCCAGGGAAATGATCGGCGTGGTGATGAACAGCCGGTGACGACGGCCGGACTTGGCGAAAACGAAGAGGTTCACCGGCCCGACGACCACGCCGAAAGCGATCAGCACCACGATGAACAGCGCGTAGTTGAAAGCGCGGGAGCCGAAGCGGACATGCAGCGGCCAGACCGACGAGTAGTCTTGTTCCAAGCTGAGCAGGCGCGAGTCGGAGTGGCTGCGGAGACGCGTAACCACGGTCGGCGCATCGAGTTTGAGATCGGCGGGCACATCGCCGAGCGAGACCGAACCGAAGCCATAGGTTCGGTTGCTTTGTCCCTCGTCCACTTCGATGCCGAGACTGGCGAAGGTGGCCGGGCTGCCTCCGACCCGCAGGATTTCGAGATCCGCGCCGAGGCGGCACCACTCCAGAATGGCGGCGCGGGCTGGCGGGGAGAGGTCGAGCCAATCGGCATCGGTCAGCATCAGCAGATCGTATCCGGCATAGGCGCGCCAGTCGGCGGGCATGCGTTTGGGATCGAAGCTGGCGGCGAACGAATAGGTCCGGTAGCCGCTCGACGAGGTGTTGAGCTCCTTGTCGAGTTCGCCGCGATTCGGGGTGAAAAGCGCCTCGGACAGAAGTACGGCGGGCATGGTAGGCGACCACTCGCCTTCGAGACCTCCCTCAAGCCGGCCGAAGGAGCCGCTGGAGATCACCGACACGCTGGCGTCGATCTCCGAGCCGCTCAGCAGGGCGGTGTTGAGCGGCACGAGCAGATCGCGCGTGACGGTGCCGCCGGCAGGGAGATCGATTTCGAACGACGATGACATCTCCGACCCCGCTCCGGTCACGGAAACGGCCCGCAGGTTGAGCGTGCCGTCGGTTTCCCGCTGGTTCGCGCCGGTCACGCGGACCGGCAGAAATCCGCCGGGCGCGGGCATGCTGAAGAGCGCGGTGACCTCGATGCGGGTGCGGTCGGTCGGATGGCGCGGCTCCGGCGCGAGTTGGAAAAGCGACTCCTGGGCGGAGACCAGCGGAGCCAGCAGCAGCAGGGCGAAGGTGCGAAATCTCATGCCTCAGGCAGGATGGCTGGAAGTCATCACCCGCGGCGTGCCGGAGGCCTGGCCGGGCACCTCGTCGAGAATCGAACGGACGACGTCGTTCTGCGAAATCCCTTCGACCCGCGCATTGTATTCGAGCACCAGGCGGTGGCGCAGCACCGCGGGGGCGACGAAGCGGACGTCCTCGAAAGAGGCGTTCACGCGGCCGTTCATCAGCGCGCGGGCCTTGGCGGCGGAGGCCAGCGAAAGCGCGGCGCGCGGGCTGGCCCCGTAACGCACGCTGCGCGAGGCGGCGGATTGGCCCGGGTGGGTGGCATCGACGAGCCGGGCGATGTAGTTGGCGACGACTTCCGGAAGGAAGATCCGTCGCACCAGGGTGAGGATCGCTTCGAGGTCCTCCGCACTCATGATCGCCTCCACGACCGGTTCGGCTCCGAGTTCGCGCTGGGTGACGATTTTCTCCAGCGTCTGCACGCTGTTGCGGGTGACCTCGAGTTTGAAAAGGAAGCGGTCGAGCTGCGCCTCGGGCAGCGGGTAGGTGCCTTCCAGCTCGATCGGGTTCTGCGTGGCGAGGACGAAGAACGGTTTCGGCAGCTCGTGCGTCTGGCCGAGGACCGTGACGCGCCGCTCCTGCATGGCTTCGAGCAGGGCGGACTGGGTTTTCGGCGAGGCGCGGTTGATCTCGTCGGCCAGCACGATGTTGGTGAAGAGCGGTCCCGGCTGGAACACGAACTCGCGGCGTCCCTCGACCTCCTGGAGGACCGGGTTGCCCGTGATGTCGCCCGGCAGCAGGTCCGGCGTGAACTGGATCCGCTTGGTGCCGAGGTGGAGGGTCTTGGACAAGCCCTTGACCAGCTCCGTTTTCCCGAGGCCCGGCAGGCCTTCGAGCAGGATGTGGCCGCGGGAGAGCACGCCGGTGAGGACCAGCTCGACGAGTTCTTCCTGGCCGAACAGGACCTGGTTGAGCGCCGCGGTCAGAGAGCGGACGTGTTTGCCGGCGGCGGCGACTTCGGTTTCGGAGGCGAATTCCATACGGTTCTAACGAAAGAGTCTGCCGGGATTATTGGAGGGATTCATGAATGCGCGATGAAAAACCTTGGAAGCTTGCCGCGCCGTTTCCCGCCAGCGTGCTCGCACGGCTTTTCCATGGAAACGCAAAACCCGCCCGACGGGACGCGTCGGGCGGGTTGCCATGCCCCTTGTTGACGGGCGTTTCTCAGCGAGGAAGTCGGCCTCTATTAAGGCTGAGCGGGAATATAGAGTTCCGACCCTTCGGCAAGGACCTGACCTGGTTCGAGGTTCAGTCCGTTGAGAGCGTTGAGTTTGGCAGGGCTGGCGCCATACCGGTTGGCGAAATCGTTGAAGCTGATTTTCTCCGTGATGCGGATCGAGCGCACGGTGGTCCGCTGGCTGACGGTGCGGGTGGAGCCGCTCTCCGCTTTGCGCGGTGTGGGCACTTCATTCTTGGCCGGGGCATCAGGCCGCGGGCTCTCGGTCACGGCCGGGGCGGAAGTCTCGCGGGAAAGCTTGAGCGATTGCCCGATGCGAAGCGCGTTGGGATTCACTTCCGGATTGGCGCGGGAGAGATCATCGACGCTCAATCCGCGGCGGCGGGCGATGCTGTAGAAGGTTTCGCCAGCGGCCACCTTGTGCACCGGGGTGTCGGCGGCCACGGCAGGGGTCGGTTTGGACTCCTCGCCCGCAGTGATGCGGAGTTTCTGGCCAATGCGGATCAGCCCGGCGTTGCGCAGGCCGTTCAGCTTCACCAGAGCCGAGGTCGAGGTGCTGTGCTTGCGGGCGATGACCGAGAGGGTTTCGCCCGACTTGACGGTGTGGTAAACGGGCTCTTTCGCCGCGGCGGGGGCCGGGGAGGGCGCGGTGGCTTCGGCCGTGCGGACGATCTCCTCCTTCTTGGAGGGGGCGGTTACCTCCGATTCCCGATGTTCGGTGAGCAGCTCGCGAAGTCGGCTGTTTTCCAGCTCAAGCCGGCGGATCTGCCGTTCCTGCTCATCACAACGATGGCGAAGGGCGTCGGCGCTTTCCGCGGCCGAGGCCAGCGGCAGGGTCAAGACGCAGGAGCTGAAGAGAATCGTGGCCAGCGCTTTCATGATGGGGTGGAGATTTTCAAAAAAGTTAGGTTAGATCAATTAGAATTTAGAATTTCTTAAATATTGGGCGCAAATCCGTCCTCAAGTCGTTGAGAATCAATTTTTTCGCTGAGTCGTCTGATGGACGCAGGGGCCGCCGAGGCCTCAGGAGTCGCCTTGATCGGCCTCTTCGGGAGTGCCGGTGGTGACGGGCGCGGCCTCGATGATTTCCACCGGGGCGCCATCGGGGGCGTAGGGAAGGCGGGTGGTGGCGAGCCACTGCCCGGCTTCCAGTCCTTCGGCGATGACCAGCGTATCGGCGGTGGACCAGATGGGGTTGATTTTGGTGCGAAGGATCGCGGGTTCGTCGTGATCGACGAGGTAGACGGTATTCACGCCACGCAGGGCATGGCGGGGAATAACGATGACGTTTTCCAGCACGTGTCCCTCGATCGTGGCGCGGACCGGCTGACCGATCCGCAGCGGCTCGTGCCGGGAATGGAGGCCGAAGGGGTCGTCGATGCGGGCGATGACGAAAAGCTCCCGCGATGCGGGGTCGAGGGCACCCTCGGTGCGGACGATCCGGCCGGACCAGGTGGCGGGTTCGGCCGCGGGGGTGATGCCGAGGGCGTCGGTGAGGGTGACGGGGAGGGACGGATCGCTTTCCTGAACGGGGAGGTCGATGAACGCGAGCTGCTCGGGGGTGAGGGGCAACCGGACTTCCGCGAAATCCGTGGCGAAGAGGGTGCCGAGGTCGGTGGAGGCACCGACGGATTGGCCGAGACCGACGAGTCGCTGCCGGACCCGCCCGTCGAAGGGTGCGCGGATCTTGGTGCGCTGGAGGTTGCGTTCGGCCTGATCGAGTTCGGCGCGGGCGGCATCGACGGTGGCGCGCGCTTGTTTGAGCTGGGGAATCCGCAGTACCAGCTCGGAGGGATCCTCATCGTAGCCGAGGTCCTCCCAATTCAGCCGGGCTTGGCGGGCGCGGGCTTCTTCCTGAGCGAGGGCGGCCTCGGCCTGGGCGAGCCGGGAGCGGGCACCTTCGACGGTCGCGGTGAAGTCCGCGGGATCGAGTTCCGCAAGAACATCGCCCTTTTTGAAGAACGCGCCGTCCTCGAAGTTGGAGTGGATGGAAACGATGGTGCCGGAGACGGTGGGCGTCAGTGGCGTTTCATGGTGGGCGCGGACGACGCCCTGCGAATCGAGCAGGACGCGGTAGTCGGTCCGTTGCAGCTCGGCGACCTCGGTTTTGAGCTTCTGGGGCTCGACGTGTTCCATCTCCGGCGGCGGCTCCGGAATGGAGATGCGCCATGCCAGCAGGCCGCCGATGCAGAGAATGACGAAGGGAATCAGGGTGCGGGTCAGCATTGGGGCGGGCGGACTGTCGGTGAGGAGTCGGACTTTGCCAAATACGAAGGACGGGCGGAAATGTTGCGCCGTTCAGGATTCGCGAGTGCGGAAATCGCCGCCGAGCGCCAAGTGGAGGTCGATGCGGTTGAGCAGGCGTTCGTTACGGAGGCGGATGAGGCTGGCCCGGGCATTGTTGGCGCGGCGCTGGGCTTCCAGTACGTCGAGGATGTCGGAGCCCTCGATGCCGTCGGCGTAGTCCCGGGTGGACTGCTTTTCCGCCAGCGCGGCTTGCTCGACCTCGGTAATAAGGTATTTTTCCTGCTCGGCGAGCGAGTGATCGGCATCGAGGGCCGACTCGACTTCACGGAAGGCCTGAAGGGCGGCCTGGTGGTAGTCGTGAACCGCGGCCTGGTTCTGCTCCGCGGCGGCGCGGGCCTGGTTGCTGAGCGCGCCGCCGGAGTAGAGCGCTTGGGCGAGGTTCGCTCCGATGCTGGCGACGAGCCAGTCGGGGTTGAGGAGGTTGCTGAAAGTGGAGACCGGCGTGCCGGCGGAGGTGGAGAGGCCGAGAGAGGGCAGCAGGGATTTGCGAGCTGCGTCGGCGCGGCGGGCGCTGGCGAAGATTTCCGCACGGGCGGCGGCGAGGTCGGGGCGGCGCTCCAGCAACTCGGACGGCAGCCCGGCAGGGACGCGCCGGCTCAGATCCGGCAGTTCGCGGCCGGCTCTGGATTTGCCGGAGGGATAGGTGCCGGTGAGTAGCTCGAGCGTGCGCGCGGCTTCGTCGCGGGCGAGCCGGCGGCTTTCGAGATCGCGGCGGGCGGAAGCCACGTTGGTGCGGCCGAACTGGACGTCGAGCGCACCTTGGCCGGTGCCCTTGTAGTTGCGCTCGCTGATGCGCAGGTTCCGTTCGAAGGAATCGAGCGTGACCCGGGCGAGTTCCAGCTGTTGCTCGGCGGCGATCAGGTTGCACCACGCGCGGGCGGTGGCGGCGGCGAGGGAAAGACGGGCCCCGCGGAAAAGCGCGCGGGTCGAGAAATAGTCGGCATCGTCCGCGGCATTGAGGTCGCGCAGGCGGCCCCAGAGGTCGGCTTCCCATGACGCGGAGACGGTCAGACCGTAGCTTTCCGAGCTGCTGGCCGGTGCCCGACCGTTTTCGGCCCGGCTGAGATTTCCGGACGACCCGAGCGCCGCTTGCGGGAGCACGCGCGACCGGCCGGCGAGACGGACGTATTTCGCGGAGCGCATGCGTGCGGCGGCGGCGGCGAGGTCCTGGTTGTGGGCGATCGCGGCATGAACGGTACGTTCCATGTCACGGTCGCCGAAGGTATCGATCCAACTCGTGCTGATGCGGCCGTCATTGCCTTGCCCGGCGCTGCTCCATGAGGCGGGCGAGGCCACCGCCGAGGCGCTGACGGGGGCCCGGAATGTCCATGAGGAACAGCCTGTGACGAGGAAGATGAGGAGGCTCAGGATGCCGGGATAACTTCGTGAATTCCGTTGCATTTGGAAACGATCAATGTTGAAAGTCGCCGCGCGTGACCAGCAACCGAAAGTTCCTTACGTGGATGGCTTGCCTGCTATTTCTTGGCAAGGGTGGAGGGCTTCTGGTTGCAGCGGAAACGGACAAGCCGGAACCTCCCCCGGCCGCGGAAGTCGCGGCGGAGGATGAGAAAAAGGAGGAGTCGAAGGAGAAGCCGGACGAGGAGGAAACATCCGATAAGTCCGATAAATCCGATGAGTCGGAGGTGGAGGAGATCGACGTCGTCGAGGAGGAACGTCGTGAGGAAGAGGCCGCTGTGGCGCGTCCGGTGAACGGCGATCCGGTTCAGATTTACGGCTGGCGTGAGTGGGTGGTGTTGGAGAATGACAACGAATCCGAGAAGTTTCCCGCCAAGCTCGACACCGGTGCCCTCACCAGTTCGCTGCATTGCGAGGACAAGACGCTTTTCGAGAGGGACGGGCGCAAATGGGTCCGCTTCATTGTCACCAACCCGCGCAATGAGAAGTCGAAGCGGCTTCAGATGGAGGCACCTCTGGTGCGTATCGCCCACATCAAGGAGCCCGCGGGAGAATCGGAAGCACGCGAAACGGTGATGCTCCGCTTCAAAATCGGCGAGCGAAGCCTCAAGGCCGAGTTCACGTTGAACAACCGCTCCAACATGCTCAGCCCCGTGTTGATCGGCCGCAAGACCATCAAGGAGCTCGGGTGGGTCGATCCCAGCCGCGCTTACCTTGCGGACAAGAAGGTGCTGCGCTAACCCTTGGTTCAAGCCGCGGCCCGGCCCCTTGCCGGACCGTTTCCTGGTCTCCCCATGAGAGCCCGATTCAAACTTCTCGCCATCGTCCTGATCCTTGCGCTGCTGGGCGGAGGCCTCGCGGCTTACAAGCACACCGTCATCGGCATCCCCTTCAAAGCCGGCGAGAACCCGGCGGAGTGGCTGGTCGAAGCGAAGGTCACGTTCGCGGCCTTCGGCGATCCGGTCGTGGTCAAACTCTCGCTTCCGCCCGCGGATATCACGAGGGACCTGGGGATCGACGCCCAGTCCTCTGGCTACAGTTTCCGCACCGAGGCGGACGAGCAGGGCGACCTGACGGGGATCTGGGAGTCGGACTCGCCGGAGGGTCCGCAATCGCTCTACTATCGCGTTCGTTTTCCGAGTTCCGGCATCAACAGCGCCGGGCCGGTTTCCGCCGTAGGTGAGGCTCCTCGGGCGATCGATCCCGGGATGCCGGGCAGTCGCCGCGCGGCGGCGGAGAGTGTGATCCGTCGTGTCAGTGAGTTTTCTTCCACCGCTGACTCGCGCTTTGTCGGGATCTTCCGGGAAATCACGGCCATCGAGGCCTCGCAGGAGATCGCGCTGTTGAAGCGGGCTTACGCCGAGGGCGATGGCCGCCGCGGGCTGATCAGCCTCGGCATTGACCTGCTCAATCTTGCCGGCATTCCCGCACGGCTTGCCTACGGTGTGCGGTTGGAGGAGATGCGGGGTTCCCAAGAGGTGCTGCTCCTGGTCGAGTATTTTGACGGGGTGCACTGGAAGGTGCGCAATCCCGACGCCCCCTCAGATCAGCTCCGGCCGCACGAGGTCTTCGTCTGGAACCGTGGCGGTGACGCCCTGTTCGAGGTGAACGAAGGCGCGGAGAACTCGAGCCTGGTTTTCACCGCGGTGCGCGACCCGATCCCGATGGAGCGGCTGACGGATCTCAGCGATTCCAGTCTCATGGTTTCGACGATTCTGGCGCTGCCGGCTTCCGAGCGGCAGGTGTTCCGGTTCGTCGTGCTGATCCCGATCGGCGCCTTCGTGGTGGTGCTTTTGCGGAACATCGTCGGCATCGCCACACTGGGCACCTTCATGCCCGTTCTGTTGGCGCTTTCGCTGCTGGAGATGCCCCTGCGCAGCGGTCTCATCATGTTCGTGGTGATCATTACCGCGGGCCTCTGGTTCCGGTTCCTGCTTTCGCGGCTGAACCTGCTGGTGGTGCCACGGGTGGCGGCGTGTGTGGTGATCGTGACCCTGCTGATGATGCTCCTCAGCGTGATCAGCTGGAAGCTGGGCATGCGCGACGGTCTGAAGATCACGCTCTTTCCGATGATCATTCTCGCCTGGACGATCGAGCGCATGTCGTTGATCTGGGAGGAGGAGGGGAAACGCAGCGCGTTGTTGCAGGTGACCGGCTCGCTGTTTGTCGCCGTGGTGGCGTTCTCCGTGATGGAGCAAAGGCAGATCCGCTACTGGGCGTTTTACTTCCCCGAGCTGCTGTTGGTATTGCTCGCAGGGATCATCCTCATCGGCCGCTACACCGGATACCGGTTCAGCGAGCTGATGCGCTTCAAGAATTTCGAGCCGGCAGCATGAAGCGTTGGTGGCACCGCTGGATGCGCACGCCCTCCGAGCTGAGGGAAATGGGCGTCGTGGGCATCAACATGCGCAACGCCCGCTATGTGCTGCCGAACAATTCGCGACGGCTCTACGACCTGGTGGACAACAAGGTGCGGACGAAGTCGCTGGCGGTGGAGCGGGGCATTGCCGTGCCGGAGACCTACGGCGTGGTGCGCGATCCGGGCGACGTGCGAAATTTCGAGCGGCTGCTGGATGGGCGGGAATCTTTCGTGGTCAAGCCGACCCGTGGCTCGGGCGGCAAGGGCGTGTTGGTCGTAGCGGGCCGCGAGGATGGAATGTACTACAAACCTAGTGGTGCCAGGCTTTCATCGGCCGAGGTGCGCCATCACTTGCAGAACATCCTGGCCGGGCTCTACAGCCTCGGCGGCAAGCGCGACACCGCCCTGGTCGAATACAAGGTGGTGGCGGAGCCTCTGATGACCTCCATCAGCTTTCAGGGTGCGCCGGATATCCGCATCGTCCTTTTCCATGGCTACCCGGTGCTTGCCATGCTGCGCGCCTCGACCCGCGAGTCGGACGGACGCTCGAATCTCCACCAGGGAGCGCTGGGCATCGGGGTCGATATCGTGACCGGCCGGACGGTCCATGCGGTCCACCACGGGCGGGCGGTGGAAAAGCATCCGGACCTGAAGGTGCCGGTGGTGGGCGTGCAGGTTCCCGAGTGGGACCGGATCCTGGAAATCGCCGTGACCTGTTATGAAATGACGGGCCTGGGTTATCTTGGCGTGGATTTGATGATCGATGAGACCAAGGGCCCGCTGATGATCGAGGTGAACGCCCGCCCGGGTCTGGCGATCCAGCTCGCCAACGGGGTGGGCCTGCTCAAGCGCCTGGAACCGATTTCCGCCCGTGTGAAGAGCCATCCGAAAGAGACGCCGGAGCGCAGGATCGCCTTTTCGAAGAAAAGCTTTGCCCGTGCCGCCGCTGAGTGAGGGAGTCAACGGTATGATCGAAGCAACCAACCTTCACCGCAGCTACCGCATCGGCGCGAAGTCGATCGAGGTGCTGCACGGCGTGGACCTCCACCTGCGCAAAGGCGAGTGCGTGTTTCTGTGCGGACCGAGCGGCGCGGGAAAAACGACGCTACTCTACACCCTCGCGGGCTTGGAAAGGCCGCAGCAGGGGTCGGTGCGGATCGCGGGAACCGATCTTTACGCCCTCGGCGGGCGCAAGCAGGCGGCCTTCCGCAACCGCCACATCGGTTACGTTTTCCAGAATTACCTGCTGCTTCCGGAGCTGACCGCGCTGGAGAACGTGATGGTCCCGGGGGCGATCGGGGGGGCGGACACCCGTGGGGAGGCGATGCAGGCCCTGGAAAAGGTGGGATTGGTCGAGCGGGCGGATCACCTGCCGGCGGAACTGTCCGGCGGGGAGCAGCAGCGGGTGGCCATCGCGCGCGCGATCAGCGCCCGGCCATCGGTGCTCTTCGCGGATGAACCCACTGGCAATCTCGACACCCGAAACAGCGAGGAGGTGATGGCACTGCTCACCGGTCTCGCGCGGGAGAGTGGAACTACCCTGGTGGTGGTGACGCATAACCCGGCGCTCTCAAGTCGCGGCGACCGCACCCTGTGGATGTGCGACGGAACGTTCAGCGAGCGGCTGCCTGCGGAAATGGCACCCTGACAAAGGGCGGGCTGCACCATCGACATCGCGGATTGCATGCCCCGGCCGGACTCCGCGGGTCGGGCGATATTCGTAATGCGCTGGCTTCAAGCTAATTATGTTCAGGTTGCCGACGGAATGCCGTGTGCATGGGAAAAGGAGCCGGCGTATTCGAGCCGGATTTGAACCCCTCTTTACCAATATGAGCACGACCATCCAAAAAGACTGTATCGACGTTTGCAACCGCCTCCTCCGTGGCGAGATCTCGGCGGTGGAAACCTACGCCCAGGCCATCGAACGATTCGAAGGCGAGCCGGAGGTGACTGTCCTGCGCCGCATCCAGGACGAGCACCGCGCGAGCGTCGCCAAGCTGAAGGCCCACGTGATTTCCATGGGCGGTCAGCCCGACAGCGACTCCGGCGCATGGGGCAATTTCGCCAAAGGCGTCGAGGGAGCAGCCAAGCTGTTCGGCGAGAAATCCGCCGTCTCCGCTCTGAAGCAGGGCGAGGAATTCGGGATCGGCCTCTATGAGTCGGCGCTGAACGACGAGGACGTCCTCCCCGACGCCAAGACGATGATCACGACGGATCTGCTTCCGCGTCTGCGGACCCACCTGAGCAGCCTTTCCGCCATCGGAGCGTGAAGCCGGACATTCGATAGCTGCGTCTCCTGCGACGGTCTTCCGGGGCCGTCGCTTTCTTTTGAAGGTGGCGGCGAAGGGTTTTCGCGGCATGTTAGGGAACGATGTCGCGGATACGGATACCAGTTGCCGGTTTGGTCCTGTTGTTGAGTTCCTGCGGAGCTTCGCTGCGGATGGCGGGGCTGCGCGAAGCCGGAGAAGCGGCGAGCCATCCTATCAGCGGATATGGCGAGGTGGCGGGGACCATGGGCCGCGCTTATGTGACGGCTGCCTTCCGCTCGCCCGTCAACTACACGGTGACCGGTCTGGCGATGGCCCTTCGCCGACCCGCCGAGGTGGTCAGCGGCAACCTGCCGGCCGAGGCGCTTTTCGGCGACACGCCGCCGGCTGCGCCGGGCACGCTGGAGTTCGAGAAATGGCTGACTGCGGAGGGAATGCCCGAGCCGGTGGAGGGAAAACTTGAGCTGCTGATCGATGGCGACGAGTTCTTTTCCGCTCTCGATCGCGAGATGGACAAGGCGCGGGAATCGATCGATATCCAGACCTTCATTTTCGACAACGACGACTTCGCGGTCGCCTTCGCGGAAGACCTGAAGCGGCGTGTGGACGAGGTGGAGATCCGGGTGATGTATGACGATCTGGGCACGGCGCTTTCCTCCACGGTGGCACCGGATACCCCGGCCCCCGAAGGATTCGCGGCACCCCCGACGATCGCCAGAGTGCTGAAACGAAGCCCGGGGAGGGTCGAGGTGCGCCGGACCCTCAACCCGTGGCTGGTGGCGGATCACACCAAACTCTATCAGTTTGATGGAGGTGTCGCGTTTGTAGGCGGGATGAACATCGGCCGCGAGTATCGGTCCGAGTGGCACGACATGATGGTGCGGGTCACCGGGCCGGTGACGGAGGTCCTGGCCCACGACTTCCAAGCGCGGTGGCGTGCGTGCTGGTTCCCTGGACGGCTCCCGGGAGCGGCGAACATGAAAACCCCTCCGCCGCCGGCCCGCGACGAATTGTGCGGCGTGCGGGTGCTGAGGACGGATGTGGTCGAAAACCGTTTCGAAGTGCTGTCGTCAGCGGTGGCGGCGATCCGCGCGGCGAAGGAACGGGTGTGGATGGAAACCCCTTACTTTTCGAGCGATACGATCGAGCGCGAGCTGATCGCCGCGGCGCGGCGCGGTGTGGATGTGCGGGTGATCTTCCCCGGCACCTCGGACTCGGAGCTGATGAAGATGGCCAACGCCGCGTCCGCGGTGGATCTCAGCGCGGTGGGCGGACGGGTTTATCTGTACAAGGGCATGACGCATCTGAAGGCGTTGCTCTGCGACGGCTGGGCGATGGTGGGATCGGCGAACTACGACACCCTTAGTATGGCGATCAACCGCGAGCTGAACGTCTCGACCTGTGAGCCCGCGTTCGTGCGCGAGCTGGAGTGGCGCGTGTTCCGCCGGGATTTCCGCGACAGCGAAATGCTCGATACCTCGACGGTCAACGCGGTGCTTTCCCGGATCGCCGAAGCGGTGGCGGACCAGCTGTGATCAGGCCAGCATTCTCTCCACCGCCCAGATGAGGCCGACGACCGCGATCGTCAGCGAGCCGCCCCGGCGGAGGTGGTCGAAATGGTGCTTTTTCCACCAGCCGAAGCAGGCCAGGGCGACCGCGAGCACCGCGACCTGACCGGCCTCGACGCCGAGGTTGAAGCCGACGATGCCGCTGAGGAGCACCTCCGGCCGACCCGGTGGGAGGAGCGGTGCCAGCATACCGGCGAAGCCGAGACCGTGGATCAAGCCGAAGACGGCGATGGTGGTGTAGCGCACGGCCCCGAGGCGGCGTTTGCCGAAGTTCTCGATCGCGATCCAGGTGATGCTCAGCGCGATCAGCACTTCCACCGGCTTTGACGGCAGGTGCACCCATCCGAGCGCGGCGAAGATCAGGGTGGCGGAGTGGGCGAGGGTGAAGGTGAGGCTCTGCTTGAGCAGAGGCCGCCAGTTGGGCGAGAGGAGAAAAATGCCGAGGATGAACAGGATGTGGTCGAGTCCTTTCGGCACGATGTGGTCCCACCCGATCCGCACCCAGGTGACGAAGCCCGGGCTGCGCTCGAAGAGCGTTACGGTCTCGCCGCTGATGACCGGAAGGATGTCGTCTTGCGTGGAGAGGATGAGCACCACGCCGAAGGGCTCCTCCCATTTCAGCCGGATGGCGCCGGGAGGAAAGGGGACTTCCGCGCGCACTTCGATCATCGGCGGCATCTCCGCGAGGCCCTGCGAAACGAAGCGGGGTGGAGAGGATTCGAAGTCGGGAAAAGTCAGATCCAAAGAGGCCCGGCCGGCCTGGGTTTCGATCGCGATGCAGTCGTTCAGGTAGGCGGTGGCTTCGCGACGGATACGCGCCCATTCCTCAGGTTCTCGGGTTCTCAACCAGGCGAGGTCGAGCGGCGGCTCGTCTTCATCTCCCCGGAATTCGGGCAAGGCATAGGCCGCATCGAGATAAAAGCGAAAGACAACGGAGTCATCGGTCCGCTCCACCTGCCCGCTCATTTCCGCGATCTGATGGGCGGAAGCGGCGAGGACGAGGCCGAGGCAGGAGAGGATTCGGAAAATGCACTTCACCGGCGGCAGCGTAGCGGCCGGATTCGTGAGGTCGAGCGCGCCTCAGCGGCGATAATAACCGATCCTGAAGAAATCGGCCGGTCTGACCTGGGGACCTACGGACACGGAGCCGCGGGAGCCGATGGCGACCGCACGCGTGAGGATGGGATCGTTGTCCAGAGAGGACTGCCGCCACACCTCGAAGATCGATCCCGGACGGGCATCGGTCAGCGAAACGTCATCGTCCACTTGCAGCGTGAATTTTGGCGGCGAGGTGAAACTCCACGTTTCCCCCACCGGGCCGGGTGCGGAAAGGAAGACATACGTATGATACTGCCAGCGGTTCGGGGGAGCGTGACCGACGCCGATGACGACCTCCGAGCGGTAGAAGTCGGTTTTGCCAAAGACATGGTTCGCATGCGCAGGCGAGCTTCTCCACAGGCTCAAGGCATCGGCGGGTGTCCCGACGACGCTGCCGGCCATGCTCTCGATGTAGTTCTGGTTGGCGGGGAAGTGGGCCGGAAGCGGATAGCCCTCAGCGATCGCCCGCCCGTTGGCATTCACGCCGTCAGGGTTGGTATGGGAGAAAAACCGGCGTGCCTGCGTGTCGATCGCGTGCTTGCGGGCCGCATGGCAGAGCCGTGGATCGAGAATCACCTGGGCGCGCTGTTGTTGGGGATCGTTGCGGATCAGGAGGTAAAGTTCGCGCTCCTTCGCGGTAGGGGCGAAGGCCGCACCTGCGGGCGGGACCGCCGCCTGCGCGGTGCCGATCGCCAGAAGCAGGAACCCCAGATGATTAAGAAACCTCCTCATCTAAGGAAGCTAGCACTTCCGCCGGACTTCGCTACCGACGGATTCCGGGCTTTTCCCCTCCGGAGGGTGGTGGCATCAAGGGCCCATGCCTGACGCACCGAAGCTTTTCCTGAGAAACGTGAGAATCGTGGACGAAGATCGCGGAGAGCCTTTTGAAGCGGATGTCTGCGTGGAAAACGGGCGCTACCAGGCGATCGGACGCGGGGTTGAGGCCCCCGCCGGAGCCCGGGTGATCGAGGGGGGCGGGCGGTTGCTGATGCCGGCGATGTTCGACGCCCACGTCCACTTTCGCGAGCCGGGAGGCGAGGCCAAGGAAGACATCCGGAGCGGCAGCCAGGCGGCGATCAACGGCGGAGTGACCGGCGTGGTGATGATGCCGAACACCACGCCGTCGATCGACTCCGGCGCGGTGGTCAAGATGGTCCTCGATAAGGCGGCCGCCGTTTCGCCGATCCGGGTGATGACCTCCGGCTGCGTGACGCTCGGCCGCCACGGCAAGGAACTCGCCGCCTTCGAGGCGATGCGGAACCTCGGCGTGACGATGCTCACCGACGACGGCGATACCACGGGCAACCCGGCGGTGCTCTACCGGGCGATGCTCTACGCGAAGGAGTTCGGCATGTTTTTCGCCAGTCACTGCGAAGTGCCCGAACTGGCCGGACCCCGCGCTCTGAACGATGGTGCGATGGCCTACCGCCTCGGCATCCAGGGCAGCCCGGCGTGTGCCGAGGAGATCATCATCGATCGCGACATCCGTCTGGCACACGCCACCGGCGCGCACATCCACATCCAGCACGTATCCACGAAGCTCGGTATGGAGACGATTCGGTGGTGGAAGGAACGCGGCGATGTGAAGGTGACCGCCGAGGTCGCGCCGCACCACCTGATGTTCATCGATGAGGACATCGCCGACTTCGACACCCACTACAAGATGAACCCGCCGCTGCGCACGCGCGAGGACAACGAGGCCCTGCTCGCCGCGCTGAAGGACGGGGTTTTCGACCTCCTCGCGACCGACCACGCGCCGCACACGCCGTTCGAAAAGGCCCAGGATTTCACCGCCGCGCCGAACGGCATCACCGGTTTGGAAACGGCGGTCGTCTCGATGTTCGACCGCTTCATCGCCCGCGGCGAGCTGGGGTGGGACGTCCTGGTGAAACGCTACTCCGCCGAGCCACGGCGCATGATGGGCCTCGATGCCGTGCCGGTGAAAGAGGGCGGCGTGGCGGAGTTCCTGCTGTTCGACGAGCAGGCGGAAACGACCTTCTCGGCGGATTTCATGAAGTCCAAGGCCCGCAACACGCCCTTCCTCGACAAGACCCTCAAGGGCCGGATCGATCTGGTGGTGAGGGAAGGCGAGGTGCTGCTGGGTTGAACGGGGCGGCAGAGCGGCTTCATGACGCCAGCGCTGGGGACCTCTGATCTGACGGCGGCTGCAATGGCGGAGATCAAGGCGATGATGAGGCTGGAAACACAGATGCCAAATCAGTGGCGATAAGTGGGAGCTTGCTCCAGCGTGCGCAATGTTTTCGATGATAGATCTTTACGGGACGGTGAAACATCAGGTTTGCTGATGGCGATGTTTTCACGATTCCTCATCACGACGGGTATGGCGGGCTTGGCGGCAGCTGGCGCGCATGCGGCGACAACGGTGTACGATTTCGACGATCTGGCACTGGCAACCCACCAGAACAGCTTCAGTGAAGGAGGGTGGACCTTCGACACGGAGACATCGGGTTCCGGCCCGGTGAATCTGGCGGTGGAATCGGGAGTGGGTCGGCTCAGTAGCGGGCCGTCCGACAAGATGGTGACCTTCGGCTTTCCGGCAGAGGCTGGCAGTCCGATCACCATGGTGCTGATCCGCCCGACGAACGATGAGCCGTTCAAGCTGGAGTCGCTCTGGGTCGGAGATGGTTTCGGCAATGCCAATCTGCGATTCGAGGCCTATCTTAACGGCAGTGCGGTAGGCGTGGCGGCGGTGGATGTGAACATCTTCAATACCTCCACTCAGGTGACGTTCACCGGATGGGATCAGTTGGACGAGATCCGCGTCTCGAACTCGAGCGGCTCGCCGGACCTGAATTTCGAGATCGATGATCTCGCCGTGGCTCCTGTGCCAGAGCCGGGCCTTCCTCTGCTGGTGGCTGCGGGAGCGCTCCAGGTGTTCCGTCGTCGGCGTTGAGGCGGCTAGGGGCCGCCCTTTTGGGAACGGAAGACATCTGCGTCCTTGGTTCGGGAAGGAGGTAGTTCAGGTGCGTTGCCCCTCCCGATCTGGTGCCATCGCCTTGTCACCGGCGGTTCCGACGGCTGGCCCGGCTGCACTGCCGATCCCGGACGACGTTCTCCCGTGCGGGTTCTTCGCCTCGTTCAGCAGGGCTCGAGCGTGCCATGGCCGGGCCGCGGCGCGGCGTCCGTGTCAGTCGGGAAGCCGGTAGGCGGCGAGCGGGAATTCAACTTGCAGGCGTATCGCCAGTTGCATCCCACTACTTGTTCGGCACCTTGTTTAGGAGCGCGACTAAATCGCTGGGAGCCGCCGCACAAGCGTAGGCACTCGCCGCCTCCAATTCCTCCCGGGTCCCATAGCCCCACAACACTCCGAGACCAGCCACACCATTTTGGTGCGCACCAAGCATGTCGTGCTCGCGATCTCCGATCATGACCACACGACTCGGGTCGATCTCTTCTCGCTTCAGGATGTGGGCAATCAGTAGCGTCTTATCGCTCCGCGTTCCGTCGAACTCGCTGCCATCGACCGTATGAAAATATCTCCTTAATCCAAAGTACTGTATGATCCGTTCCGCAAAGACGGTCGGCTTCGAAGTTGCTACGCTTAGCCTGTAACCGCAATTCTGTAGCTCATCCAATGTTCGCTCAATCCCGGGGTATACGTTATTCTCGAAAAGTCCCACCGAACCAAACCGCTCGCGATACCTTGCCAACGCTTCATCGGCGAGGTGTTCATACAGTGGCCCGAGAAGGGTGAGCAGACTGCTCTTGAGTGGAGGTCCGATACACCAGCGGAGGCTCTCGGCGGACGGCAGCGGCTGTCCGAGGCTGGTGAGGGCGTGCTGGATACACTTGGTGATGCCGGGGAAGGGATCTGTGAGTGTCCCGTCGAGATCGAATAGTAGATGCATGATTCTTTTGCCGAACGTCGAGTCCTCCGAGACTTGGCGTTGCATTTCACTTTTGAAGTGAAGCTTCTGATTTTGATTAGCGGCCATAGTTCTGAACTGCCTCAGTCATCAGCGCATCCAGAACCTTCTTGTCGGCATGTGCGATGCCAGGCAAAGCTCGTGTGCCATTCGAAATCACGAACAAATTGCCGGACGGCTGCACAGAATAATTCTGGGAAAAGTCCCAACCATCGAAAGCTTCAGATACCTGAACTGCCTTGATAAAGCTCTTGGACAGCGATCTGACTGCCGATTGCTGTTCCGCGGTGAGTCGGTTCCATGTTCCCTCGTCCATAGTTCAATTTATTCGTAAATCTTGGCCGCTTGTAATGCGTCAGCGAAAAGCTGCCAACTTGCAATCTCAGGATTGAGGCTTGAGCCTGTGTTCGTGTAATACCCATCGCAATCGCCGAGCCAACCGCTTAGTGATTTAAGAAACGACCCGAGACCGCAATTTTCCCACTTCGATGTGTCTTCGGTGGATAACTCCGCGATTAGAGCAATCAGCTCGTCTCGTGTGTTGATCTGTCGCTGCATTTTCTTGGAGAACGTCAAAGGCCTGACACCCGCTACCGGGAGGCAGGCTTCGACTCAGGTTGAGGGTTATGGCTACCATCCAGCTTCGACTCGGAGGCGGTAGCGGGTTGTCCAGCGCCGTCTTGTTCGCTGTTAGTTGCAGGGATGAAGCGGTCTCCATTGTAGGCATATTCTGCCCAGACATACCTCTCTCCCGGATCCATGAAATTCTCTCTTCCGGTGACTTTAACTGTATTTCCCTTCTGCGGAAGCTCATAGGTCAACCAGATTGACTTCTTTTGTGTGGGCTGGTTAAGGTGCGCCTTGTAGTGATTGCGGTAGCGGTCGAGGATGCGATCGACGGACAATTCGGGCAATATCGAGTCCGGAATCCGCATCAACGAACCTCCTTCGGCGAAAGCTCCACCACGATATTGCCAGAATTCGGGTCGATTCATGGATATCGACCAAAGGCCTAGGGGGCCATTCTCCTTGGCAACAAAGAGCCTCTGGGTGCCGGCTTGGTGGCTGACCGCGACAAGCGGGTTGTCTTCGTTCCCAAATATCCGGATTGTGACTGAAAAGGCTCCTGCGTCGCAGGAGGGTATCGTGTATTCAGCATTTAGATATTTGTCGCTCAGGGTGGCACGATTGATAAACGTGATCCTGCGCTCGGTCTCATGTGCGATGTTCGTAAAATACCTGCCGGAAAGTAGCAGGTAATAGTCCAAGGCAACCTTGGGAGGATCAGATCGCTTGGCCAACAGCGCCTCTTCGTCATCCGTCAATGTGACAGGGAGCCACTTCCATGAAGAGGTCTCGTGACCGGGGTTGTCGAATGTGACCTGGCGCTCTTCGGACCACGCCATGCCCTGTAGAAGTGCAATTAGGATGAATAGTGTAGTTTTCATTTTTTGAGCGAACAGTTTTTATTAGTAGGGTCGAGGATGGTTATATCCAGCGATCCTTTTTGAGGAGGGTGGCCTGGAATCCTTGATTTTACAAGGATTTTTGCGGTCTGGGTGCGTATATCGGCCGAGGTAGAAGTGCGTTTCGAGGGGGCGGAGGGGGGTGGCGATATGGGCGGTCTTCCACCGGTGGTGGGTCGTGGGGGGCGGAGCCGGGCAATGGCTATCGTCGCAGCGCGACCCATCTCGGGATCGAGCGTGCTGGGAGATCCTTTTGAAGCCACTATCCCTCGCCACTTTTTCCTTTTTCCTCATCACTCGCGACTTCTGCCAGGCGCTCGCCCAACCCTTTCCCGGACTTGATCGCCCTGCTCCGTTGCCTCCGTCATCTCCGTTGCTCCGTGCCGGAGAGAAAAGCCCACTCGCGCAACTCCTGGCTAATCTGGCGGAGAGCCTTTCTTTCTTCATGCGCGGATCTCACGCGGATCTTGCGGGGTGAATCGATGGGGTGGCGCGGGTGCACTGTGGGTGGAGAAGAGGGTCGTTCGGGTTTTGGAGGAAGGTGGAGAGGTGGCGGGCTGCTGGGGTGCACAGGCAAGATGCCTGTGCTCCTTTTGGGCGCGTCTCGATTTCATCATTGGCGTTCCGTGGCTCCGAGACGGAGAAGCTCCTGCCAGAGGTGGCGGGCTGCTGGGGTTGTGGGACGGGGGCGTCCCACCTCCTACTCTGGTGCTTTCCGGTTGCTTCACGGGAGCTCTGGGGTCATGAAGCCGTGCGCCCTACGATGTCCGAAACCACCAGCTCCAAGTCCGATTTCATCCGCGATATCATCGCCGCCGACCTGGCGGGCGGGAAGCATTCGACGACGATCACCCGCTTTCCCCCGGAACCCAACGGCTACCTGCACATCGGCCACGCGAAGGCGATCTGCCTGAATTTCGGGATCGCCCTCGAAAACGCAGGGACCGGGGCCGAGTGCCACCTGCGCTTCGACGACACGAACCCGTCCAAGGAGGAGACGGAATACGTCGAGAGCATCAAGGAGGACGTCGCCTGGCTGGGCTTCGACTGGGGCAGGCACCTTTATTTCGCGTCCGATTACTTCGAGTATTTCCACGACTGCGCGGTGGCGCTGATCGAGAAAGGCCTCGCCTACGTGGACGAGCAGACGCCCGAGGAAATCAAGGCGGCCCGGGGAAACCTCACCGAACCGGGGACGCCCTCGCCTTTCCGTGACCGGACGGTGGAGGAGAACCTCGACCTGTTCCGCCGGATGCGGGCGGGGGAGTTCAAGGAGGGCGAGGCGGTGCTGCGGGCGAAGATCGACATGGCGGCGCCGAACGTGGTGATGCGCGATCCGGTGATCTACCGGGTGATGCACGCCTCCCATCACAACACCGGCGATGCGTGGTGCATTTACCCGATGTATGATTTCGCGCACCCGCTGGAGGACGCCAAGGAGCACATCACGCACTCGCTGTGCACGCTGGAATTCGAGATCCACCGGCCGTTCTACGACTGGGTGATCGAGCACTGCCCGGTGCCGGCGAAGCCCCGCCAGATCGAGTTCGCGCGGCTGAACCTGAGCTACACGATCATGAGCAAGCGCAAGCTGCTGCAGCTCGTGAAGGAAGGCCACGTCGGCGGCTGGGACGACCCGCGGATGCCCACGATCAGCGGTCTGCGCCGCCGCGGGGTGCCGCCGCAGGCGATCCGGAACTTCTGTGAACGGATCGGGATCACCAAGTTCAACGGCGTGACCGATGTCGCCCTGCTTGAGTTCGAGATCCGGGATTACCTCAACAAGGAAGCCCCGCGCCGCATGGCGGTGCTGGATCCGGTGAAGCTGGTGCTGACGAACTACGAGGAAGGTCGTAGCGAGGAGGTCGAGGTGCCCAACAACCCGGAGAAGCCGGAGGAGGGGAGCCGGAAAGTGACGCTCACCCGCGAGCTGTGGATCGAGCGCGAGGACTTCATGGAAGAGCCGCCGAAGAAGTTCTTCCGTCTCTTTCCCGGCGGCTACGTGCGGCTGCGGGGCGGTTACATCATCCACTGCACCGGCTTGGAGAAGGATGCGTCCGGGAAGATCACGGAAATCCACTGCGAGTTCCTGCCGGATACGATCGGCAAGGACGCGCCGGAGGGCGTGAAATGCAAGGCGGCGATCCACTGGGTTTCCGCGGAGCATGGCGTGGCGGCGGAGGTCCGTCTCTACGACCGCCTGTTCACCGTGCCGAATCCCGACGCGGCCGAGGGCGGTTTCGTTTCCGTGCTCAACGCCGACTCGCTGCAAAGCGTCCAGGCGTGGGTCGAGCCTTCGCTGGCGGATGCGGAACCGGAGCAGATCGTGCAGTTCGAGCGGATCGGCTACTTTGTCGCCGACCGCCACGACCACGTCCGCGGCTCGCGGGCGGTGTTCAATCGCACCGTCGCCTTGCGGGATTCCTGGACGAAGAAGTGATCAGGCGCGGTGCCCTGCCGGGACACGGCCTGCCGCTTCACGCGTGGTGAAGGATGATCGAGTTGGCGGCGATGTGATCGGAGAGGATATCCGAGACGATGACCAAGGGGGTGCCGGGGGTGATGTGGCCGCACTCGATGAGGAGGGCGGCGGCGCGCTTGATGGTTTCATCGATCGAGGCGGCGAACGGTAGGCGCAGCGCGGTGACGTTGCGGCTGACGGCGAGCTGGCGGCAGACGACCTCGCTGGGGGTGAAGGCGTAGAAGTCGGTGGTGCGGGGCCGCAGCATGGCGGTGTGGTTGGCGAGGACGCCGCGGCGGGTGAGCACGACGAGGCGGGCGTCCGGCATGGAATCGACCAGGGTGACGGCGGCCTTGGCGGTCTTCTGTCTTTCCTCGCGGAGCAGGACGCCTTGCCCGTATCCCATGCCGCCGGAGCGCTCGATGCGCGAGGCGATGCGGATCAGGGCATCGACGCAGCGCAGCGGGTGCTTTCCGACGCTGGTTTCCCCGGAGAGCATCAGGGCATCGGCTTCTTCATAGACGGCGTTGGAGCAATCCGTGACTTCGGCGCGGGTGGGGGTGGGGTTCTGGATCATGGACTCCAGAAGCTGGGTGGCGACGATGACCCGGCGGCTGAGTTCGTGGCAGCGTTTGACGATGCGGCGCTGGAGGATGGGGAGTTCCTCGAAGGCGACTTCGATGCCGAGGTCGCCGCGGGCGATCATGATCACGTCGGACGCCTGGATGATGGCGTCGATGTTGCGAACGGCCTCCTGGTCCTCGATCTTGGCCACTACCTGGGCGGTGCCTTCGAGGGCCTCGATCGCACGGCGGATTTCGTGGACGTGGGCGGAATCGCGGACGAAGGAACCGGCGATGTAGTCGGCGTCGCACTCGATGGCGAGGGCGAGGTCGTGGTGATCTTTCTCGGTCATCGCCGGCAGGTTGAGGCGGGTGCCGGGGAGGTTGATGTGGCGGCGGGAGCCGAGTTCGCCGGCGTTCTTGCACTCGCAGATGATGCGGTCGTCCTGGCGCGACTGGATCTGCATGAGGAGCGTGCCGTTATCGACGACCAGGGTGCTGCCCTCCGAGACGTCATCCATCATGCCGCCGTAGTTGACGGTGGTGGAAATGGGAATGGTCGGCTGGGTGCCCTCGCGGCGGAACTCGACGAGGTCGCCGATGGCGAGCTGGTAGGCTTTCGCCACCTCGCCGGTGCGGATCGAGGGGCCGGTGAGATCGAAGAGCACCGCGACGTGGATCTCGCGATGGGCGGCCTGACGGCGCACGAGCCGCGTCATTTCACGGGCCCAGGCGTGTTTCGCGTGGCTCATGTTGAGGCGGAACACATTGGCTCCGAGGTCCATGAGCTTGCCGATGGTTTCTTCCGATTCCGTGGCGGGCCCGAGGGTGACGATGATCTTGGTGCGGCGTGACATGAGGTGAGGCAGGGAAAGCATTTCTTCGGCCATCGCGGGGGTCGAGATCGAAGTGGCCAGGGTGACGAAAGGGTTGCTCAAGCGCTACTTGGCGAGCGTGCGGACGAGGGCGGCGGCGCACTGGTGGAAAGCGGCGGAAGCCGGGCTTTCGGACGGGTCCGTGAGGGCGATCGGCCGGCCGGTGTCGCCGCCTTCGCGCACGGGCGGTTCGATCGGGATCTGCGCCAGCAGCGGCGTGCCGAGGGTGGCGGCTTCCTTCGCACCGCCGCCTTCACCGAAGAGGTGGTAGCGGGTGCCGTGTTCGCATTCGAACCAGGCCATGTTTTCGATCAGACCGAGGATCGGGACGTTCACCTTGCCGAACATCGCAACGGCTTTCCGGGCGTCGATGAGGGCGATTTCCTGAGGGGTGGTGACGATCACCGTGCCATCGACGGCGACGGTCTGGACGATGGTGAGCTGGATGTCGCCGGTGCCGGGTGGCAGGTCGAGGACAAGGTAGTCGAGATTGTCCCAAGCGACCTGACGCAGGAACTGCTGGGTGTAGCGGGTGGCCATGGGGCCGCGGACGATGACCGGCGAGCGCTCTTCGAGCAGGAAACCCATGGACATGAGCTGGATGCCGTGGGCTTCGACCGGGATGATCTCGTCCTGTTCGTTCGCCATCGGCCGCTCGTGGCTGCCGAACATCATGGAAATGGAGGGGCCGTAGAGGTCGCAATCGCAGAGGCCGACGCGGGCACCGGTTTTCGCCAGGGCGATGGCGAGGTTCGAGGCGACGGTGGACTTTCCCACGCCGCCTTTGCCGGAGGCGACGGCGATGATTTTCTTCACGCCGGGAATCGAGGACTTGCCCGTGGTGGCCTGGTCGCCACCGGCGGCGGGGGCATCCTTGATGTTGATCTCGATCTTCGGCGTGCCGATGTCGGGGATGCCGGCGAGGGCTTCGTGGCTGGCCTTGAAGATCTGCTGCGGGACCTCGGGATCGCGGGTTTGGATTTCCATCCGGACGTGGAGCGTGCCGTCTTCCACCACCACCTCCTTGACCAGTCCGAAGGAAACGATGTCCCGGGAGAATCCGGGATACTTGACGGTGCCGAGCGCTTTCTTGACGAGATCGATGTTCATGCTGCCGGGCCCACAAGAGCGGCGGGTGAAGCGATGATCAAACCCTGATCCCGGAAGCCGCCGATTTTCACGACATCAGAAGGTCCGCCGCAGGTGGGAGGGCAGGATGCCGAGCTGGTCCCGGTATTTTGCAACGGTGCGTCGCGCGACCGGAATCCCCTGGGTCTTGAGTGCTTTGGCGATGGCTTCATCGGACAGGGGTTTGGACGGCGGTTCCTTGGAAATCAGTGCGTGGATGGCTTCGCGGACGCCGGCGTTGGAGACCTCCTTGCCGTCTTCCGTTTGATAGCCGGCGGCGAAGAAGGCGCGCATTTCCATCAGCCCGTGTGGCGTGAGGACGTACTTGCCGGCCACGGCGCGGGAAACGGTGGTCGCGTGCAAGCCGAGTTCGTCGGCGATCAGGTTCATCGTCAGGGGCCGCAGGTGGCGGGGGCCTTTTTCGAGGAAGTCGGGCTGATGCTCGATGAGTTTGTCGGCGATGCTGAGGATCGTTTCCTGGCGCAGGGAAAGCGAACGGATGAGCGTGCGGCCCTCGCGCAGGTTGTCGCGGAGGAACTGGCGACCCTTGGTGTCATTCGTCGTCTTGCCCAGCAGGTCCTTGTAGAAATCGCTGATGCGCAGGCGGGGGAGATACTCGTGGGTCAAGCGGGCGATCCATTGGCCGTCCTCTTTTTCGAGGATCACGTCGGCCCGGATCATCGGGTTGCCCGTGGGATCGTACTCGCCGCCGGGATTCGGGGTGAGTCGGCCGATGGCCTCGGCGGCCTCGGAAATGCGCTCGATGCTGGTGCCGAGGGCGCGGGCGATCTGGGGGTAGCGTTTGCGGGCGAGGTCCTCGAGGTGGTCGGAAACGATCCGGTGCTCGATCGATGATCCCTGGCCGCGGCGCTCGAGCTGGAGCAGGAGCGAGTCCTTGAGGTCGATCGCGCCGATCCCCGGAGGGTCGAAGCCGCGGATCACGGCGGTGGCGGATTCGATGTCATCGGCCGAAATGCCCAGGCGGACGCCAAGTTCGGAGGGCGGCAGGTCGAAGAAGCCCCGGGGGTCCATGTTTCCCAGCAGGGCTTCGGCCGCGATCCGCACGCCGGGTTCGAGCAGCGACACCTGGAGCTGGGCGGCGAGGTGCTGTTGCAGCGTCTCAGGGGCGACGATGGAATTGTAGAGATGGTCGCGCCGTTCCTCGTCGTCCTGCGAATAGGTCTGGTTCCGGCGCTCCATGATCATCAGGTCGCGCAGGTCGTCGTCCGTGTCGTTCAGGTAGTCGAGCGAGTCCGCTTCCTCTGGGTCCGGGGCGTCTTCGTCGAGCGACGCCATTTCCGTGACATCTTCCAGCACCGGGTTGGTTTCCAGCGCCTGACGCACCATCTGGGTCAACTCCATCGAGTTGGCCTGGAGGATCTCCAGGCTGCGTCGCATCTGGGGAGCGAGCGACTGCTGCTGGGAGAAGGACTGCTGGAGCGAGGATTCCGCCATAAGACTTGCGGCCTGACAGGGCCGACGGAGTCAACTCTAGGAATGCAGCATCAATGTCCAAGCATAAAACGTGCCAACGATAAAAATAATTTCCGCAAGGGATTTTTTATGTCGAGGAATCCGGTGTTGTCGTAGCGGTGGCCCAGGCAGTTTTCAGACGTCATGACTAGCGAGGAATTTGATGCATTCGAGCGAAAAATGGAGCAGGCCGGAGTGATGGACGCCGCGATCGGCGCCTTCCGGCACAACTACGAGGCGCTGCGGCGCAATGAGAGCGGGCTGATTCCGGAGGAGGGGATCGAGCCGGCGGAGGAGCTGGCGACGGTGGAGCTGGGCTCGGCGGAATTTGACCCGGAGCTGCTGGCGCAGACGGTGGTGATCAAATTGAACGGGGGCCTTGGAACCAGCATGGGGCTGGAAAAGGTGAAAAGCCTGCTGGAGGTGCGGCCCGGGGTGACATTTCTCGATCTCATCGTCCGTCAGATCCGCAGTCTGCGCGGGCGCACCGGTGCCGAGGTGAGGCTGCTTCTGATGAACAGCTTCGCGACCAGCGACGACACTCTGGGTCATCTGGCGCAACACGCACCGGCGGAACTGGCCGATCCTTCAGAGGTCGAGCTGATGCAGAACCAGGTGCCGAAGATCGATGCGGCTTCGCTGGCTCCCGCGGAGTGTCCGCAGCAGCCGGACTTGGAATGGTGCCCCCCGGGTCATGGGGATCTTTACCCCGCGCTTTCCGGCTCGGGCTGGCTCGATCGGTTGCTGGATGCAGGAGTGAAATACGCTTTCGTTTCCAACTCGGACAACCTCGGGGCGGTGCTTGATCCCGCACTCTTGAAGTGGTTTGCGGAATCCGATGCGCCCTTCATGATGGAGGTGACGCGGCGGACCTCGGCGGACCGGAAGGGCGGCCACTTGGCGCGTCGGAAAGCGGACGGGCGGCTGCTGCTGCGCGAGGTGGCGCAATGTCCGGATGAGGATCTTGATGTCTTCCAGGACATCCATCGCCATCGTTATTTCAACACGAATTCGATCTGGCTGCGGCTGGATCGACTGAAGGAGCGTCTGGAGCAGGGGGGCGGGGTGCTTCCGCTGCCGATGATCCGCAACCGCAAGACGATCGACCCGCGCGACAAGGCCTCGACGCCGGTGATCCAGCTCGAGACGGCGATGGGTGCGGCGATCGAATGCTTCGAGGGGGCCACGGCGGTGGAGGTCCCGAGGAGCCGTTTCGCTCCGGTGAAGACGACTTCCGACCTGCTCGCGTTGTGTTCGGATGCTTACAAGGTGGGCGAGGATGGTTCGGTTTCCCTCGATCCGCGACGGCAAGGCAAGCCGCCGGTGGTGAAGCTCGACGACGCGCATAAGTTCGTCGATTCGCTTGAGTCGCTCGGGGTTCCTTCGCTGCTGGAATGCGAGTCGTTGGCCGTCGAAGGCGACGTTCGCTTCGAGCCGGGCGTGGTGATCCGCGGGAGCGCGGAATTCCGCGCATCGGACGGCGAACTCATGGTTCCGGCTGGGATTTATCCGACATCGTGACGGGGGTGTGACATCGTTTCATGGATGTTGACTTGTCATCCACGGCCGGGCTGCTAACCCGTCCGCGCGATGGCAAATGTGGGATCTATTGATTGGCAGGTGGACGGAATCGAGGGAATCGTTTTCGACTGTGACGGAACTTTGGTGAACTCGATGCCGGCTCACTTTGCCGCATGGTGCGAAGCATTGGCGTTCTACGGGGCGGCCAACGTTTTCCAGGAGGACGTTTTCTATGCCATGGGCGGCCGTCCGACGAAGGACATCGTCGTCCAGCTCAATGGTGACTATGGCCTGAAGCTCAACCCGGAAGCCGTTGCGATGAAGAAGCGTGAGGCGTTTCTCGCCCGGCTGGGAGAGGTGGAGCCGATCGCGGAGGTGGTGGAGTTCGCCCGTGCGTGCCGCGGGAAAATCCCGATGGCGATCGCCACCGGCGGCACCCGTCTGGTGATCGAGAAGACGCTGCAGGCTCTGGAGATTTCCGACCTTTTCGACGAAGTCGTGACGGCCGATGACGTGCTGGTGGGAAAACCGGCTCCGGATGTTTTCCTCAAGGCGGCCGAGATGCTGGGTGTGGACCCGGCGAAGTGCCTCGCGGTCGAGGATGCGCCGGCGGGCATCATGGCGGCCCAACAGGCGGGGATGCGGGTGCAGGCGATCCCCGCTCCGCTGGATCTGACTTTGTCGTGATCGGTTTTTCCTGGAAGGAGCGCATTCGGGCTTGATTCACCCCGGTGCGCTCCATTGACTCCGCCATGGCGGACATCACCCTTGGTCTTTCTTTCGACGACGTCCTTTTGACCCCCCGGTTGAGCTCCGTGCTCCCGGCCAATACCGATCTTTCGACCTCGCTTTGCGATGAGATCAACCTGCGGATTCCGGTGGTTTCCGCAGCCATGGACACGGTTTCCGAGGCGGAACTGGCCATCGCCCTGGCGCGCGAAGGCGGCATGGGCGTGATCCACCGGGCTTGCCCGATCGATTATCAGGCCTCGATGGTCTCACGGGTGAAGCGCTCGGAGAACGCGGTCATCCTCAAGCCGATGACCGTGCGCAAGGAGCAAACGGTCGATGAGGTCCGCGACATCATGGCCGAGCACGGATTCTCCGGGTTTCCGGTGGTCGATGCGGACATGCACCTCGTGGGCATGGTGACGGGGCGGGACATCCGCTACCTCGACGATGGCTCCGCGACGGTCGCCGAGGTGATGACCCCCAAGGAGAAGCTGGTGACCGCGCCTCCCGCGACCGAGCTCGGCGAAGCGCGCCGCATTCTCTACCAGAACCGCATCGAGAAGCTTCCCCTGATTGACGAAAACGGCCGCCTCGCCGGCCTGATCACCGGGGCGGATATCGAGAAACGCGCCGCTTACACCGATGCCGCCAAGGACCCGAACGGACGACTCCGCTGTGGAGCGGCGGTGGGCGTGGGGCCGGATTTCCTGGATCGCGCCAAGGCGGTGCTCGAGGCAGGGGCGGATGCCTTGTTCATCGATGCCGCCACGGGTCACACGACCCGCGTGATGGAGGTGATCGGCAAGCTGCGCGAGCTTTCCAACCGTCCGGTGGTTGCCGGAAACGTCGTCACCGCGGAGGGCGCGAAAGACCTGGCCGATGCCGGCGCGAGCGCGGTGAAGGTCGGTGTGGGTCCGGGATCGATCTGCACCACCCGGGTCATCGCCGGGGTGGGCATGCCGCAGTTCACGGCCATCCAGAATGTCGCCAGCTACTGTCGCGAGCGCGGCGTGCGGGTCATCGCCGATGGCGGCATCCGCTACTCGGGGGACGTCGTGAAAGCGATCGCCGCCGGCGCGGACCTGGTGATGCTCGGCTCGCTGCTGGCCGGCACGCGGGAGAGCCCCGGCCAGACGGTTTACTCGCAGGGCCGGCGTTTCAAAACCTATCGCGGGATGGGCTCGATCGGAGCCATGCAGAAGGGGGCGGGCGACCGCTACAACCAGAACTCGTCCGGCAAACTCGTCGCGGAAGGCGTCGAGGGCCGCGTGCCCTACAAGGGGCCGCTGGCCGACGTCGTATTCCAGCTCATGGGCGGCCTGCGCTCCGGCCTGGGTTACGTCGGTGCCAACAACCTTGCCGAATTGCGCGAGCGCGCCACGTTCACGCGCATCACGCCCGGCGGTCTGCGTGAAAGCCATGTCCACGACATCGTGATCACCGAGGAGCCCACCAACTACCAGCCGATCGCCTGAGCCGCGGTCCCCAGCGCACACCCTTTTTCAGACCATGGAGGAAAACCAACACGTCGCCGTCATCGATTTCGGCTCGCAGTACACGCAACTCATCGTCCGCCGCGTCCGCGAGCTCGGCTACTACGCCAAGCTCTATGCGCTGGAGGAGTTTCCGGAAATCGGCGAACCGGGGGCGATCATCCTTTCCGGAGGTCCCCGCAGCACCAGTGATTCGGACGCGCCGGACCTCGATTTCGAGACCCTCAAAGCCATCGGTGTCCCGGTGCTCGGCGTTTGCTACGGGATGCAGCTGCTCAATATCAAGTTCGGCGGCTCTGTGGAACCGAGCGACCGCCGCGAGTATGGCCCCGCCAAGCTGATGCCCGCTGAGGCGAAAGGACTCTTCGAGGGGATTCCGCATGAGTCGCAGGTGTGGATGAGCCACTCGGACACCGTCGGCCGCATCCCGGACAACTGCCAGGTCATCGCGCGCAACCAGCACGGCACGCCGGTTGCGCTTCAGTGGGGCGAAAAGTGGTTCGGCATCCAGTTCCACCCGGAGGTGACCCACAGCCACGAGGGCACGCGGATCCTGCACAATTTCCTGCTGCATGCCGGCAAGTTGGAGCCCTTCCGCATCGAGGATTTCAAAAAGGAACTGCTCGACGAGATCCGCAGCACGGTGGGCAACCGTCAGGTGGTCTGCGGCGTGTCGGGCGGCGTCGATAGTACGGTGCTCGCCGTGCTTCTCCACGAGGCGGGGGTGAAGATGCGCGCCATCTTCGTCGATCACGGACTGATGCGGAAGGACGAGGGCGAGGAGGTCCGGAGCAATTTCCACCGCATGGGCGTGCCGATCCAAACGGTGGACGCCGCCGACCGCTTCCTTTCCTCCCTCGCCGGTGTCGGCGAGCCGGAGAAGAAGCGCGAGATCATCGGTAATCTCTTCATCCAGGAATTCTGGGACGCCGTGGGTGACGCGGAACTGCTGGCGCAGGGGACGCTCTACCCCGACGTCATTGAAAGCGCGTCGAACTCGAAGTCGAAGGCATCGAAGATCAAGACCCACCACAACCGCGTGGACAAGATCCTAGAGCTTCAGGCGCAGGGGAAGGTGCTCGAGCCGCTGGCGGAGCTGTTCAAGGACGAGGTTCGGGCGCTCGGCGCTTCGCTGGGAATCCCGCACGACATCCTGCACCGGCATCCTTTCCCGGGGCCGGGTCTGGCCGTGCGCTGCCCGGGAGAGATCACGCTGGAGCGCCTGGAGATCATCCGTGAGTGCGACGCCATTTTCATCGGACACCTCAAGGAGTCAGGCTGGTACGACCGCGTGTGGCAGGCCTACGCCTGCCTCGTGCCCGTGCGCACCGTGGGCGTGAAAGGCGACGAGCGAAGCTATGAGTGGGCGATTTCCCTGCGGGCGGTGGTCAGCGAGGACGCCATGACCGCCGACTGGGTCGAGCTGCCCTATCATCTGCTGCGCGACACCAGCAACGACATCCTCAACGGCGTCGCCGGCATCAACCGCGTGCTCTACGACATCTCGACCAAACCGCCCGCGAGCATCGAGTGGGAGTGAGGCCAACGGCGCGCCGAAGATGAAATCGACGTGCCTGCTCTCCGTGGTCGTGGCGGAGCAGCGCTCCGTCGCAGCTGAATTCAAGTTCATCAAATCCAGATGGCAGACCGGCTGATGCTAATTTCCTGCGGCCTTCTCCTTTCTGGAAGCGTCCTCACGATCGGTCTCTCACTGCAGCTTTTGGCGGAGGCGGTCGATGACGGATGGCCACTGCGGAATCCTGCAAAGCTGACCGAATTCGCGGTTGCCATTGCTCCTTTCGGGCTGTTTCCAGTGGTCACTTCGACCCTCGTAGGGTTCGTCTATTGGGCCACGATGAAAAACCGGAGCCTATCGTTTCAGGATCTGGGCGTAAACGCCTCGCTACTCGCGATCTCGTTCACGTTTCTGGGCGTCGCTGCCGAGGTCACCAAAGATCAGCTTCATTTGGATGGGTGGCGGGACGGCACCGTCTTGGGGTGGATCGTTCATTTGACGATCGCCGCAGTTTTAGTGCTTTTCGGATTCAGAGAACTTCGGACACGGAACGTTCAAGCTACTGCCCGATCCCGACGGCAGGATCTCCCCGGGCGCGAAAGGAAATGAAGTTCACCCCACGAGATTCTCGGCGCGGGTAGGCCTACGCGCTCCGCCCAAGCAATCGGGCCGAGGCTTCCGGGGCGAGCGGTTCACAGAGGCGGTAGCCTTCGCCGGTGGATGAGAGGGCTTGAAGGAAGGCTTCGCTTTCTTCTGCGGTCGGGAACTCGATCCCGATCAGGGCACGGCCGATCCGTTCGCCGGAACTACGATAGTTGAAGTAGCAGAGGTTCGCGCCAGCGGGGACGTGCGCCTGGAGGAAGTCGCGCAGCGCGCCGGGCCGTTCGTAGAAATCGAGGCGGAGGAAAACGGGGTGGGCCAGCAGGTCCTGACGCAGCGGGATGGCGCGGAAGCGGATATCCACGGCGTCGCCGAGATCCTGCCAGTCGTAGTCAAGGCGGGTGAGGCGGGCGGTGACTTCGTCCAGCGCCGCGCGCGACTCGGTCTGGAGGGTGAAAACCGGCCAGGCCTCGGCGGCGTCCGTTTTTCCATACTGGAAATCGACGATGCTGGAGCCGGCGAAGGCTTCGTGAAGGAGACGGAGCATCGACCCGGGCACTTCGGGGATGCGGACGCTGAGGGTGACCGAGGACGCGCGTGAGGAATCCTGCGAAAGGGCGAGCTGACCGAGCTTGAGGAAGTCGATGTTGGCCCCGCAAAGGATGACGAGGGCGCGCTTTCCGGCGAGATGCCCGCGTTCCTGCAGGGCTCCGGCGAGGCCCATGGCTCCGGAGGGCTCGGCGATGCAGCGGAGATTCTCCCACAGGCAGCGGATGGCTCCGACGACCTCGTCGTTGCTGACCGTGATGAGTCGGTCGAGGCGGGTGCGGAGGATTTCGAAGGGCTGGGTGCCGATCTTCCGGACCGCGGTGCCATCGCAGAAAAGATCGACCTGATCGAGCGCCACCGGCTCGCCGGCTGCGGCGGCCGCGCCCATGCAGGCTTGGCCGGTGCCTTCCACGCCGACGATTTCCATCTCCGGCCAGTAGGTCTTCAGCCACTCGGAGACGCCCGCTGCCATCCCGCCGCCGCCGATCTGGAGGTAGGCGATGTCGAAGGGGCCGTGGCCGGAGAGCACCACTTCGTCGGCCAAGGTCCCCTGGCCGGCCATGACCTTGGGATCATCATAGGCGTGGATGTAGGTCGCGCCCGATTCGTCCGCGTCGGCCAACGCGGCGGACATCGCCTCATCGTAGCTGTCGCCGGCGAGGATGACCTCGACCCACGTGCCTCCGAGTCGCCGCACGGCCTCGACTTTCACCCGCGGGGTTGAGCCCGGCATGTAGATGCGGGCGGCGATGCTCATTTTCGCCGCCACCAGCGCGACGCCCTGGGCGTGGTTGCCGGCGGACGCTGTGACCACGCCACGCTCGCGGCCGGCTGCATCGAGCGCCGCCATCCGGTTGGACGCGCCACGCCATTTGTAGGCCTTGATCGGCGAGAGGTCCTCGCGCTTCACCCAGATATCGAGCCCCGGCAGGCCGAGAGGCTCAAGCGGGGTGAGGGAGCCGAAGTGATAAACGCGTTCGCGGGCGAGCAGGATCTCCTGCCGCAACCTGCGATGGGGGGAAAGGGTCTCTCCGGTTTCCACGCGCGGAGGCTGGGCCAATGCGCCGGTCCGGCAAAGCCCGAACTGTCTCAGACCGCAGCCAAAGCTTCGCGGGTGAGCCAGGTGATTTCCTCCCAGCGCTTCTCGATGATCAGGGTGGTGTCGACCATCCAGCTGCCGCCGATCGCACCCACGACCGAGAGGTCGAGGTATTCGCGCATGTTGGCCCGGTTGATCCCGCCGGTGGGGATGAACTTGACCCCGGTGTGGGCGTAGGGTCCGGCGAGGGCTTTGAGAAACTTGGGACCGCCAGCGGGACCGGCGGGGAAGAATTTCAGCAGGTCGCAGCCGAGTCCGAGAGCCGTCTCGATGTCGGTCGGGGTCATCACGCCGGGCGAGAAGGGCATTTCGAGCGACTGGGCCATCTTCAGGACCTTCGGATTGAGACCGGGGGCGAGGCCGAAAGTCGCTCCCGCATCCTTGGCCCGCTGGACCTGCTCGGGAGCAAGCAGCGTCCCGGCACCGACGATGATCTCCGGACGATTCGCGGCGATGAACTCGATGCAATCGGCGGCGGCTTCGGTCCGGAAAGTGATTTCCATGACGTCCAGTCCGCCGGCGAGGAGGGCATCGGCGAGGGGGGCGGCATCCTCCACCCGGTCCAGCACCACCACAGGGCAAATCCGTCGCTCAAGAATTCGGTCGATCATGCGGCGATCATAACCGGACCGCACCCCGGTAAGACAAGAGTTCGTTCGGGCAATCGAGTCATCCCGCGGGCATGGTCCAAGCCGTACTTGACTCCCAAGCGGACGGGGTGCAGCACTCCGGCCGTCATGGCGAAACTCTCGATCCAGAATCTCGATGTGAAAGGCAAGGAAGTCCTGATGCGTGTGGACTTCAACGTCCCTCTCAAGGACGGTGCCATCACCGACGACACCCGCATCCAGGCCGCGGTGCCCTCCATCAAGCACCTCATCGAGGGTGGAGCCAGGCTGGTCCTCTGCTCGCACCTCGGGCGTCCGAAGGGTGAGGCGAACCCCGAGTTTTCCCTGGCACCCGCCGCCGCACGGCTGGGTGAACTGCTGGGCCAGGAGGTGGCGATCGCACCGGATTGCATCGGCGAGGAAGCCGCGGCGTTGCGCGAAGGACTGGGCGACGGCCAGGTGCTTCTGCTGGAAAACACCCGCTATCACAACGCCGAGGAGAAGAACGAGCCGGATTTTGCCAAGGCACTGGCCGGCAAGGCGGAGATTTACGTCAACGACGCGTTCGGCACCGCCCACCGCGCGCACGCCTCGACCGAGGGAGTGACCCACCACGTTTCGAAGAGCGCCATGGGTTTCCTGATGGCGCGCGAGCTGGAATACCTCGTCGATCAGCTCAAGTCGCCCGCCCGTCCGTTCCTCGTGATCATGGGCGGAGCCAAGGTTTCCGGGAAGATCGATGTCATCAACAACCTCATGGACAAGGCCGACGCCTTCCTGATCGGAGGAGCGATGGCCTACACTTTCCTCAAGGCCCAAGGCTATGAAGTGGGCGACAGCTTGGTCGAGAACGACAAGCTCGACCTCGCGCTGGAGATTCTCGAGAACGCCAAGAAGCATGGCGTCAGCTTCATCCTGCCGGTCGATACGCTGATGACCCAGGAGTTCAAGGAGGGTGCCGAGACGAAGGTGACCGGCGTTTTCGGCGAGGGCGGAGCGATACCCTCCGGCTGGGAGGGTATCGATATCGGCGAAAAGTCGATCGGGCTCTTCGCCGACGAGGTGGCCAAGGCCAAGACCATCGTTTGGAACGGCCCGATGGGAGTTTTTGAAATCGACACCTTTGCCAATGGCACCAAGGCCATCGCCGCCGCGGTGGCCAAGGCCGACGCCGTGACGATCGTGGGCGGGGGCGACTCCGTCACCGCCGTGAACAAGTTCGGCGTGGCTGATCAGGTGACCTTCATTTCCACCGGTGGCGGGGCGTCATTGGAACTTCTCGAGGGCAAGGACCTGCCCGGTGTGGCTGCCCTTGACGAAGCCTGATGGCACGCCGGATGCTGAAAACCTAAGAACTGCTCCTATGATCCGGAAGCCGATATTCGCCGCCAACTGGAAGATGAACAAGGGTCCCTCGGAAACCGAGGACTTCGCCCGCGCTCTCCTTTCCCAGGTCCAGCACCAGACTTTTCCCTGCGATCTGGTGATCGCGCCGCCGTTCGTCTCGCTTGCCAAGGCGAGCGAGCTCTTCGGCAACGTGACCGCGGTGGCGCTCGCCGCGCAGAACTGCTCCCAGTTCGACGCCGGGGCTTACACCGGCGAGATCAGCGCGATGATGCTCAAGGAGTTCTTCGTCCACTATGTGATCCTCGGCCACAGCGAGCGGAGGGCGATCTTCGGGGAATCCGATGAGGTCATCAACGCGAAGATGCTCAAAGCCCGGGAGGTCAACCTGAAGCCCATCTTCTGCATCGGCGAGACGCTCGAAGAGCGTGAGGGCGGGAAGCTTGAGGACGTGCTCCGCCGTCAGGTCAACAAGGGCCTGGCCGGCTTTTCGGAGAAGGATCTGTCGGAGACCGTCATCGCCTACGAACCGGTTTGGGCGATCGGGACGGGAGTGACCGCGAGCGCTGAACAGGCGCAGGAAGCCCATGCTTTCGTCCGTTCGCTCGTCGGCGAATCGTTCGGCACCGAGGCGGCTGCGCGCATCCGCATCCAGTATGGAGGCAGCGTGAAGCCCGGCAACGCCGCGGAACTGATGGCCTGCCCGGATATCGATGGCGCGTTGATCGGCGGAGCGGCTCTTGAGGCGTCGAGCTTTCTCCAGATCATCGAAAACGGCACCGCCGGTTGATTGGGAAGGCGATCCTGAACTTGCACGAAAGGGGGCGCGGCGAAGGCGGCGGCCCCCTTTTTTTGCGCCCGGATCGGTGAGGGGACCCAAGGGGGGTGGGGACGGAGGTTGGTTAGCCTGATCCATCTCCGTCCCCACCCCTGATCTCGCCGGGCGACCTGTGTCCTGTGGTCTGTTGGGGGGAGTTCGGCCACACAACCATTCTTCCCATCAACGGCCACGCCGAGGATAAAGGGTGCCTCCAGATGACCGACCTGCGTCAGGTGGCGCGTTCCCTATCAACAGGGAAAGGGTGAATCGGATCCTCCGGGACAGGTAGTACGGCTTCGCGTTAACGGCATGAGGGAAGCGACTTGTGATCCCTTCAAAGGCGGCGACACGGAAAAAGCGAAGGCCGCTGGGTCGGGGTGACTCAGCGGCCTTCATTGGTACCCCGTCTAGGACTCGAACCTAGGACCAAAAGATTAAGAGTCTTCTGCTCTACCAACTGAGCTAACGAGGCGTTTCCTCCGCCACAACCGTGGCTCGGGGCCGCGGAAGAAACTGTGAACGGGGGTTGGTGTCAACTCCGAAATTTTGGTTTTCGGCGAGCTGCGGGCGCGATGTCACTGAAAGGGCACGGATGCCGCTGGACTCAGCCGGAGGGCAGGGTTACACGCGCGGCGTCATGTCCAAAAAACCAGTGGTTCTCATCATTCGCGACGGCTGGGGCGAAAACCCCGGCGGGCAAAAAACCGCCCAGCGCGACGGCAACGCGACCTTGCTCGCCAACACGCCCTTCCACGATGAGGTGCTGGACCAGTGTCCAAAGGCTTTCCTCAGCGCCTCGGGCATGGACGTGGGCCTGCCGGAAGGCCAGATGGGCAATTCGGAGGTCGGACACCTCAACCTTGGAGCGGGCCGCATCGTTTATCAGGACCTGACGCGCATCAACAAATCGATCGCGGACGGGGAACTCCAGGAGAACGAGGTTTTCAAGAGAGCGATCCAGCATGTCGCGGGATCGAAAAGGACGCTGCACTTCGTCGGTCTCGTCTCCGATGGTGGGGTGCACAGCCACATCGACCACCTCTGCGCGATGGTCGGGATGGCGAAGGAGGGTGGTGCCTCGAACATCCTCGTCCATGCGATCACGGACGGACGGGACACTTCTCCGACGGCTGGAGCGGGCTACCTTTCGCAAGTGGAAGATCGGATCGCAGTGCATGGCGCACGGATCGCCACGGTGGTCGGCCGCTATTATGCGATGGACCGCGACAAGCGGTGGGAGCGGGTCAAGCTGGCTTGGGATGCGATCGTCCATGGAAAGGGCGAGGAAAAGCAGGTGCTGGCTTCGGAAGCGGTCGCGGAGATGTACTTGCAGGAGAAAACCGACGAGTTCCTCCTGCCGATGGTTTTCTGTGAGGCTGACAGGCAGCGGGTGAAGAGCGGCGATGTGGTCATCTTCTTCAATTTCCGTGCCGACCGGGCCCGCCAGCTTTCCGAGGTATTCCTCCACGAAGGCCGCTGGACAGCGTTCAAGGCAGGTCGCCGGCCGAAGGTTCACTACGTGACGCTCACCGAATACGATGCAGATTACGATTGTGACGTGATCTTCCCGCCGGAGCGGCTCGACATGGTGCTGGGCGAGGTGGTTTCCCTGGCGGGGAAGAACCAGCTTCGCATCGCCGAGACGGAGAAATACCCGCACGTGACGTATTTCTTCAATGGTGGCGAAGAAAAGAGCTTCAAGGGCGAGGACCGGAAGATCATTCCATCGCCTCAGGATGTCGCCACCTATGACCTGAAGCCCGAGATGAGCGCCGACGAGGTGACCGCGACGGTGGTGGCCAAGCTGAAGGACTACGATCTGGTCATCATCAATTTCGCCAACCCCGACATGGTCGGACACACCGGCGTGGTCGAAGCGGCGGTCAAAGCCTGCGAGCGGATTGATGCGGCGGTGAAAGCCGTGGTGGAGGAAACCCTGCGACTCGGTGGGCAGCTCCTGATCACCGCGGATCACGGGAACTGCGAGTTCATGATCAATGCCGACGGTTCGCCCCACACCGCCCACACGACGAATCTCGTGCGGGTCTTTTACGTGGCGAAGGAAACGGAGAACGTGCGGCTTCAGGACGGGATTCTGGCCGACGTCGCGCCGACCCTGCTGGGAATGATGGGCATTCAGCCCCCGGTGCAGATGACCGGCAAGTCCTTGGTCCAGCACTGAGTCCTCGCGTAGGAGATCTCTTTGAAACAGCCGCTCTGCCGCGATGCAGAGCGGCTGTCTTGTGTCGGAACCTGCTTGGAAATGTGACGGAACGATGTGACGGAAGTGTGACGACGTTGCCCCGGAGACTCTTCTTTGGTCGATGTAACTGATTGGGTGTAAGTAAGAGGGGAGGGTGTGGTGAGGCTTTGGAGGGGGGTGACGAAAGTGTCACACAAACCAGCTCCGCGTGACATTTCCGTCAATCTAGGAAGCTCGGCGTCCGAACGACAAATACCCACGCAACCATGAACACCTCGCCATCCGCCCTTTCCACAGGGCTTCGTGTCGCCCTTTTCGGGGTTTGTGCCGCCTCCTCAGCCTTTGCCGGGAGCGAGATTGAAATCACCCCCACACCACCCGTGGAGCCTGCTGGAGCGGGCGACTGGTGTGAGTGGCTCTCCAATAAACCGGGAACTCTCTATAAGGGCGACAATCCCCTGATCCAGGAATTCGGCGTTTTCGGCCGCTTCCAATGGCAGGCCGCCTACCTGACGGGTGAGGACGTCAATGGCTATGAGTTCAGCGACGACTATACCGACGTCCGCCGGTTCCGTCTCGGCGCGCAGATGAAGTTCCTGAGCTTCTTCACCGCGAAAGCCAACGTGAACCTCGTGGACGACCAGCGCGCCAGCGGTGGCGATCTCGGCTGGGGGTATGAGGATTTTGACGAGGCACTGCTGATCTTCGATGCAAAGAAAGCCTTCGGAATCGATCAGCTCGATGCTCTAGAAATCGCTTATGGTCGCCACAAGTTCACGCTTGGATCGGAGGCCCGCGAGTCTTCGAAAAAGCTGCTGACGATCGAACGCTCGGCCATTTCCAACAAGGTTTACGACAGCCTCCGTCCGACCGGTCTCACCATCGCGGCGGCCAAGGGTCCGTGGCAGTGGGGTGCCGGGATCTTCAGCACCGACGCCGACGTCAATGGCGACAATGTCGAGTTCATCGGCGGTTGGAACGATGGTGTGGCCTATCAGGTGGGCGTGGGGTTCCAGGCCTGCGAGCAACTTTCGTTTTATTGGGACGCCGTTTACAACGACGCCGAAGCGATCCGTGGCGAGGATTCGCTGTGGGGATACGAATGGGCCACCTCCGTGACCGCGGTCTACAGCGAGGACGCCTGGGGAGTGATCACCGACCTCTACCTCGGCGACAATGGCGATGCCGACAACGGCGTCGCGCGCCGCGACCGCCAGGGGAACTTCTGGGGTCTGGTGGTGATGCCGCACGTCTGGATCGTGAAGGACAGGCTCGAGGGGGTCGTGCGCTACCAATACGCCGGCTCTTCGGAAAACCAGGGCGTGCGTGCCAACAGCCGCTATGTCCGCCGCGACCACGGCCCGGTGGTGAACGTGAACTCGGGCCGCGGCAATGAGCATCACACCCTGTATGGCGGCCTGAACTACTACTTGTGCGGTCACAACCTGAAGGTCCAGGCGGGCGCGGAGTACGAGTGGATGAACACGCCGGGCGTGGGCACGGCCGGGGATTTCGATGCCCTGACCTACTTCTTCGGCTTCCGCAGCTATTTCTGAAGCATGGGTGACGGCTTCGACATCCCCGTGCATGAGCCGGGGTGACAACTCCGTCACCATTGAGCCACTGGCAAATCTCCCGACATTTCCGATTCCTCGGCCGTGCCGAAAAAGCGGCCGCTCCGTGATGAAACCTGAACACACTATGAAAAGCATCCTAACCGGCATTTTCGCCGCCAGCATGGCCGCCGCCACGGCCGCCGAGTCGCACATTGATGAAGCTCTCCCGAGCTACGAGCCGGTCTCCGGCGTCTCGGGCAGCCTTTCTTCGGTGGGCTCCGACACCCTCAACAACCTCATGACGCTGTGGGCGGAGGGCTTCAAAAAGGCCTACCCGAACGTCACGATCTCGATCGAGGGCAAGGGCTCTTCCACCGCTCCGCCGGCGTTGATGGAAGGGACTTCGCAGTTCGGTCCGATGAGCCGCCCGATGAAGGCGGAGGAGATCGATGCGTTCGAGAAGAAGTTCGGCTACAAGCCGACCGAGGTGAAGGTGGCGATCGATGCTCTGGCGGTCTTCGCCCACAAGGACAATCCGCTCAAGGGAATCTCCCTCAAGCAGGTCGATGGCATCTTCTCCAGCACCCGCAAGAGCGGAAGCGAGGACATCACCGAGTGGGGCCAGCTGGGCCTCGACGAGTGGAAGGGGCGTCCGATCTCGCTCTACGGTCGCAACTCCGCGTCCGGGACCTACGGCTTCTTCCAGGAGCACGCGCTCGACAAGGGGGACTTCAAAAGCACCGTGAAGGAGCAGCCGGGGTCGTCCGCCGTGGTGCAGGGCGTCGGCGGTGATCAGTATGCTCTTGGCTACTCGGGGATCGGTTACAAGACCTCCGGCGTGCGCGCGCTGCCACTTTCGAGCGAAGGGGGCGAGTTCTACGAAGCAACCTATGAGAACGCGCTTTCGGGGGACTACCCGCTGGCTCGCTTCCTCCTTGTATACGTGAACAAGAAGCCGGGAGAGGCGTTGCCGAAAACCTCCCTCGAGTTCCTGAAATACGTCCTTTCCAAGGAAGGGCAGACCGTTGTCGAGAAGGACGGCTACTATCCTCTGCCGGCCGAGTTCGCCGTCGAGGTGCTGGATTCGCTCTCGGAGTAATCCCGCATTGACCCGGAGCCCGGCACCTCACAGCAATCTTCGCGTCCAAGTTGTCACTTGGCCGGGATTGCCCACTGCCGGGCTCCTCCCTTGATTGCCCCGCTTTCGAATGAGTTCACCCACGCCCCCAGCTCCCGACCCGAAGCGCTTCGAGGTCTCGAAGCGAACGCTCTGGTTCGACCGGGTGATGACCCAGCTCATCCGCATCGGTGGACTGGCGGTGATCGTAGCGGTCTTCGGGATCTTCTTTTTCATCGTCCGCGAGATCATCCCGCTGTTTTCCGGTGCCCAGGTGGAGGCCGGAAAGATGGTGGAGACTCCCGGGGGAGCGCCGCTGGTTCTCGGTGTGGACGAGTGGGGCGAAATCCCCTTCCTCTACCGCGGCGGGGCCGAGGTGGTGTTCGTGGATATGGACGACGGCGAACGGGAAACCGTCGTCGTGCCTTCGCTCGAAGGCGTCGAGGTGACGGCGACGGCCTACGATCCGGTGCACCGCCGCGTCAGTGTCGGCCTCGCCGATGGCCGGGTGGGTTCGTTCCTGGTGACCTATCGGGCGGAGTTCGCCGACGACGGAACCCGCTCGATCCGCCCCGCTGTGGAAACCGAGCCATGGTTCGAGGTGACGGTGGGTGAAGGTGAGGTGAAGGCTCTTTCCTATGGCGATGGCGGAGCCAAGCGCCTGCTGGCGGTCGCCCGCGAGTCAGGTCTGGCCGCGCTGCGTCTCGGCCAGAAGCGCGCCCTCATCGGCAAGCCGAAACTCAGCCTTCTGGGAACCGCCGACCTCACGGCGGATGTTCCTGTGGAGGTCGCTTCGGTGGTCGCCTCCCAGAACGGGGAGGCCCTGCTGGTGGCGGGCGAGGACGGCAAGGTCCGCTACTTCCACGAGGACGGCGGCGAGGTGACACTCCAACAGACCTTCGCTCCCTTTGGCGGAGTTCCGCCGGTGCGGATGGATTATCTCTTCGGGGGCGTGTCCGTGGCGATGACCGATGCCGCGGGCGATCAGAAGATCTACAGTCTCTACCGGCCTCCCGGCTCCTCCGTCCGGCTCTTCGGGGAAACGAAGGAATTCGACAAGGTGGGTGGCGGCATGCCGATCTTCGCGCCCAGCCTTCGCAACAAGATCTTCCTCACGGGGGCCGGGGGAAACCTTTCGGTGCGGCACCTGACCTCGGGGTCGACCCGCTGGGAGGGCAGCGCGAATTTCGAACCGGTGGCTGCGACCATCGATGGCAAAACGGAGCACTTCTTTCTCGCTGGCGCGGAGGGTCAGATCCAGCGCTTCAAGCTGGAGGATCCGCATCCGGAGGCCGGCTGGCGCGCGTTCTTCGGGAAAGTCTGGTACGAGGGCGGCTCGGAGCCCGTGTTCCAGTGGCAGTCCACGGGCGGATCGGACGATTTCGAGCCCAAGCTTTCACTCATTCCCCTCGTGGTCGGCTCGCTGAAGGGAACCTTCTACGCGCTGCTGTTCTCCCTGCCCGTGGCCTTGCTCGCCGCGGTCTTTTCCGCCGCCTTCCTGCCTCAGGACATGAAGCGGGTGGTCAAGCCGGCGATGGAGATCATGGCATCGCTGCCCTCGGTGGTGCTCGGATTTCTCGCCGGGATCTGGCTGGCTCCGATCATCGAGGACAAGGTTCCGTCGATCCTGCTGGTGTGCCTTTCGCTGCCGGTCACCGCGTTGCTGGTGGGCGTCATCTGGAGCCGCCAGCCGATGAAGATCCGCGGCAAGTTCGAGGGCGGGCGTGAGTGGATGGTGCTGTTGCCGATCCTGCTGCTGGTCTCGTGGGCGGCGTGGGCGCTCGGGCCGGTATTGGAAGAGATCGCCTTCGTTTACCAAGAGCCCGGGAGTGGCAGGGAAATTGCCGACTTCCGCCTTTGGTGGCCCCAGGCGACCGGGCTTTCCTTCGACCAACGGAACTCGCTGGTGGTCGGCTTCATGATGGGCTTCGCGGTGATTCCGGTGATTTTCACGATCGCGGAAGACGCGCTTTCGAACGTGCCGAAAACGCTCACCGCCGCCGCTTCCGCGCTCGGCGCGAGCCGCTGGCAGGTGGTCCGGACGGTGATCATTCCGGTGGCCTCGCCGGGGATCTTCTCCGCCGTGATGATCGGTTTCGGCCGCGCCGTGGGTGAAACGATGATCGTGGTGATGGCCACCGGCAACACGCCGGTCACCGAGTGGAACATCTTCAGCGGCATGCGCACCCTCTCGGCGAACATCGCCGTGGAGCTGCCGGAAGCCGCCCCGGGCTCGACCCATTACCGCACGCTGTTCCTCGGCGCGCTGGTGCTTTTCATGCTGACCTTCATCCTCAACAGCGTGGCGGAAATCATGCGCCAGCGCCTGCGCGAGAAAAACAAGCTCGTCTGATCCATGGCATCTCCTTCCTCCACCTTCGCGACCACCGGTCGCTCCCGCACCGGCGAGCCGCTCGTTTGGCTCACCGCCGCGGGTCTTGCCATCGGCGTCATCCTCACCCTCGGTCTGCTCGGGCTGGTGGTGGTGAAAGGGCTTGAGACCTTCTGGCCGGGTCGGCTCGCGGTTTGGCAGATCGAGCGCGCGGGGCAGACGGAGCGGATCGCCGGCTACGAAGTGCAGGAACGTTTCCGCCGCGAACTGGACGGAACCCAGCATGCGGAAATCCAGGTATTTCGCGGCAACGCGGAACTCTTCGGGGAGAAGTTCGTCTATCTCGACGAGGCGGACGTGCTCGACGTGACGGCGCCGGACGATCTTCTGCTCGTCGAACGGCTGGAAGGCGGCCTGGTGATCGGGCGGGCGAAGGCGATCGAGATCGGCGGCGAGTCGATTGAACCGGGTGCCGGGAACTTCGAGGACCATCTGGAGGCGCTGATCGAGGAGAACGAGAAGCGACGAGAGGAGCTCAAGGAAATCGAGAAGCACGAAATCGGTCGCAACGCGAAGCTGGTGAAAGAGCTCCGGCTGCGCGAGAAGCTTGAGGGCGGAAGCGAGCGGACGAGTAAAGCGCTGGCTGCGTTGCAGCAGGAGTTCGAGAGACTCGACGACCAGCGAGGCGAGATTCGCGAAGAACTTGAGGCGGAGCATTTTGTGATCGAAGCCATCGACGGCCGCGAGATCCGGATCGCCGGAGGAGATCTTCTTCATGTGTTCGCACCCAACGAAGCGGGCTTTTTCGGTCGACTCGGCGAAATGTGCCGTCGGATCTGGAGCTTCCTTACCACCGATCCGCGCGAGGCGAACACGGAAGGCGGGGTTTATCCCGCGATCTTCGGAACGGTGGTCATGACGCTGGTGATGAGCGTCTTCGTGACGCCCTTCGGAGTGATCGCGGCGATCTATTTGCGCGAGTATGCCAAGCAGGGACCGTTGGTTCGGGCGGTGCGGATTTCGGTGAACAACCTCGCCGGCGTTCCTTCGATCGTCTTCGGCGTGTTCGGGCTCGCGTTCTTCATTTATTTCGTCGGCGGAGTGGTGGACGACTGGTTTTTCCCGACCAGCGAGGAACCCGTCTACAAGAGCGGCGGCATCCTTTGGGCGTCGCTAACGCTCGCCCTGCTCACGGTGCCGGTGGTGATCGTCGCCACCGAGGAAGCGCTCGCCGCCGTTCCGCGGGGTGTGCGGGAAGCGGCCCTGGCATCCGGAGCCTCCAAATGGCAGGCGATCCAGCGCGTGGTCCTGCCTGCCTCCCTCCCGGGCATCCTCACCGGCGTGATTCTCGCCATGGCGCGCGGGGCGGGGGAGGTCGCGCCGCTGATGCTGGTGGGCGTGGTGAAAAGCGCGCCGGACCTGCCGATCGATGGCACCGCTCCGTTCATCCACGCGGAGCGCCAGTTCATGCACCTCGGTTTCCATATCTACGATCTCGGTTTCCAGTCGCCGGACTCCGAGGCGGCGAAGCCGATGGTTTTCGCCACGACACTCCTTCTCATCGCGATCGTGGTGGTGATGAATCTCAGCGCGATCATCATTCGCAACCGCCTCCGCAAAAAGTACGCCACCAGTAGTTTCTGATGCCCCGCGAAGATTTCATCGCCGTTGACCGCTTCAGCTTCTTCTACGGACAGAAGCAGGCGCTCTATGACATCGACATGGCGATTCCCGAGCGCCAGGTGACCGCCCTGATCGGCCCGTCCGGTTGTGGCAAGTCCACGCTGCTGCGGAACATGAACCGCATGAACGACCTGATCGACGGGGTGCGTCACCAGGGGGACATCCGCCTGAATGGCCACAGCCTCTATGATCCGAAGGTCGAAGTGATTTCCCTGCGCAAGCGGGTGGGCATGGTGTTCCAGAAATACAACCCGTTCGCGAAATCGATCTACGAAAACGTCGTCTTCAGCCTCCGCGTGGCGGGCCGCAACCGCAGGAAGGAACTGGATGAAGTGGTCGAGCGCTCGCTGCGTTCCGCGGCCCTGTGGGACGAGGTGAAGGACCGGCTTCACGAAAGCGCCTTCGGGCTTTCCGGCGGCCAGCAACAGCGCCTTTGCATCGCCCGGGCGATCGCCAACCAGCCGGAGATCCTCCTGATGGACGAGCCTTGTGCGGCGCTGGATCCGACCGCCACGCTCAAGATCGAGTCGTTGATCCGCGAGCTGAAGGAGCAATTCACGATCGTGATCGTGACCCACAACATGGAGCAGGCCACCCGCTGTTCCGACCGCACCGCCTTCCTCTACATGGGCCGCTTGATCGAGTATGGCCCCACTCTCGAGGTGTTCGAGAACCCGAAGCAGGAGGACACCGAAGCCTACATTTCAGGACGATTCAGTTGATGAGCGAGCATTCTCCAACGAGCCCGGACGTGGCCATCGCCGTCGAGGATCTGGATTTCTGCTACGGCAGTTCACGCGCATTGAAGGAGATTTCCTTCGACATTCGAAGCCGGGAGATCGTCGCCTTCATCGGACCTTCCGGCTGTGGTAAATCGACACTCCTCCGTTGTTTCAACCGCATGAACGACCTCGTGCCCGGAGCGCGGGTGACCAAGGGAACGATCCACATCGACGGCCACGAGATCCACCGCCCGGAAGTCGATCCCGTGGAGCTGCGGCGACGGGTGGGGATGGTGTTCCAGAAGAGCAATCCGTTCCCGCGCTCGATCTATGAGAACGTCGCCTACGGCCCACGCCTCTCCGGAGTTTCCGACAAGAGCGAGCTGGATCCGGTCGTCGAGAACGCCCTGCGTGGCGCGGCGCTGTGGGATGAAGTCAAGGACCGCCTTCATGAGAGTGCCTTCGGTCTCTCCGGTGGCCAGCAGCAGCGTCTCTGCATCGCCCGCACGATCGCGGTGAAGCCGGAAATCGTGCTGATGGACGAGCCCTGCTCGGCGCTCGATCCGGTCGCCACCGCGAAAGTCGAGGAACTCATCCTGGAGCTGAAGCGGGACTACACGATCGTGATCGTGACCCACAACATGCAGCAGGCGACCCGAATCTCCGACCGGACCGCTTTCTTCTATCTGGGAGAGCTGGTTGAATTTGACGATACCACGACGATTTTCTCCAAACCCAAACGTTCCGAGACCGAGGACTACGTCACCGGGCGCTTCGGTTGATTCCCCATACTGCCATGCCTCCGAATACTCCGCACATCATCCGTGAATTCGACGATTCGATCCGCAAGCTCGCGGACAGCGTCATTTCCATGGGAAACCAAAGCCGACTGAACGTGCAGCGGGCGATCGAGGCGCTTCTCCAGAGAGACCTCGACCGCTGCAAGGCGGTGATCGCGGATGACAACGACGTCGATGAGGCGGAACGTTCGGTCGATGCCATGGGGATGGACATCCTGCTCCGTTATCACCCGGTGGCGCGCGACCTGCGGTTGGTGATCACCTCGATGAAGGCGGCGGCCAGCCTTGAGAGGATTTCCGATCACGCGGTGAACATCGCCAAGCGCGCGAAGAAGATGCTGGGCAAGGAGGAGGTGCGGGAGGTGCGGCTGATCGAGCCGGTCTTCCACATGGCGGACGAGCTTTTACGCGACGCGCTGGCTGCCTTTGCGGATCGCGATTCGAAGACAGGGCGCGACCTCCGGGGGCGCGACAAGGAACTCGATCGCGCCCACAAGAGGGTCATGGCCAGTCTGAGCGAACTTCTCGAAGAAGGCGGCGAGCATTCGGAAAGCTATCTCCACCTGATTTTCGTTGTCCGCTCGCTTGAGCGCGTTGGCGATCTTGCGGTGAACATCGGCGAAGACGCCGTGTTTCTCGATGTCGCGGAAGACATCCGCTACGGACACCGGAGAAACCGCTCCGGTTCCGAAGACGAGGAGAGCGACGCCTGACACGTCCGGCAGACGTCGGGGGGAGCATTCGCTCAGTTCTTTTTCCGGGGTTTGCCCTTTCGTTTGGTGGAGGCCATGTCCTCGAGCTGATCTTCGTTCATCGACTCGTACATTCCTTTCGAGGCTCCTTTGAGGGACTTCTTCGGCGCGTCCCCCCGCTTGGCGGACAAGGCGGCTCCGGCGGCTTTCTGCTGCTGTTTTGATTTGGCTTTCATCATGAAGAACTGGGTTGAGGGAAGGCTGGCGCAGGGGGTGTGCCGGGCCCCGTGGCTTGAATCGCGGCCCATGGCGATGGATCAGGCGCTGCATTTCGCCATGCTGGAGATGCAGATCGCGTGCGGGAGTGGCGTGTTGGCGGCGTGGAAGCGCGTTTTACGGCGGGCATGAGGATTGCGGTGGAGGTGGATGGCCCGCTCGATTTGGAAAGGCTCCATCGCGTTCGGTTTGGTGAACATCCCGGTGTCTCTCACGTCCGCTGAATCGCGTCCGGATGTGCATCTGCACATGGTGGACAGCCGCAATCACGCACGCATCCGTTATGAGCGGGTCAATGCGGACACCGGCGAGGAGGTGCCGTGGGATCGGATCGTCAAAGCCTACGAGTACGATGACGGCCAGTTCATCCTGCTTTCGGAAGAGGAACTCGACGCGGTGCAGCCGAAGCTGACCAAGACGATCGAGATCAGCGATTTCGTGGCGTTGGAGGAGATCGATCCGTTGCTTTTCGACAAACCCTATTACCTGGAGCCCGAGAAGCGGGGCCGGAAGGCTTATGCCTTGTTGCGCGAGGCCCTGCGCAAAAGCGGCCGGGCGGGGATCTCGCGGGTGGTGATCCGCACGCGGGAATACCTCTCCGCGATGTTTGTGCGGGACGATGCGCTGGTGCTCATGCTGCTGCGGTTTCCGCAGGAGCTGAGAGCGATCGGTAAACTGGATCTTCCTGCGGCCGATTCGAAAGAATGGAAGCCCGCGACGCGGGAGATGGATCTTGCCCTGCGTCTCATCGATGAGATGACCACCGCCTGGAAACCCGAGGATTTTCACGATGAATACCGCGAGGCGCTGATGGACTTCATCGAGACGAAGATCGAGAAGGGAGATGCCGTGGCGGACGTGAAGGAAGGCACCGAAGAGCGGGAGCCGAGCGCCAACGTGGTCGATCTCGCAGCCTACCTGGAAAAGAGCGTGAAGGAACGTGGAGGCAAGAAGTCTGCAAAGAAATCTTCAAAGAAGACCACAAAGCATGCCGCCAAGAAAGCCCGCAAGAAGACCAAGTCGGCTTGAGGCCTATCAGGGCAAGCGCGACTTCAAGCAGACGCCTGAACCGGCTCCCGGAAGAGAGCGGGCGGGGGGGCGGAGCTTCGTGATCCATGAGCACCATGCGCGTTCACACCACTTCGATCTGCGTTTGGAAATGCATGGCGTCCTGGCGAGTTGGGCGGTGCCGAAAGGGGTTCCGGAAGAGGGCGGTTCCAAGCGGCTGGCGATTCAGGTCGAGGACCATCCGCTCGAATACGGCTCCTTCGAAGGAGAGATTCCCAAGGGAAACTACGGTGCCGGAAAGGTGGAAATTTGGGATCGCGGCGAGTGGGAGCCGATCGGCGACGACTGGGAGCGGAGCCTCAAGCGCGGGAAGCTGAAATTCCGGATGCGGGGCGGGCGGCTTGACGGGAATTGGCTGCTGACGCGGATGGACGACGACGGGCCGAACTGGTTGCTGAGGCGGATTGGCGGCACGGCGGCAGTCGAAGCGACGGTGCCGGGGGAGGAGGAAACCGCCGGATTCCTCGAGCCTCAGCTTGCCCGGCCGGTGGCGACGGTTCCGCGTGACGCCGGCTGGGTGCACGAGCTGAAGTACGACGGCTACCGTTTGATCGCGGTGAGGAGGCACGGGAAGGTGCGGCTTTTCACCCGCAGCCAACTCGATTGGACCGAGAGATTTCCGACGGTGGCGGAAGCGATCGCGGGCCTGCCCGGCGGGGATCTGGTGGTGGACGGCGAGGCGGTGGTTTTCGACCGGGAGGGGCGGACGAGCTTCGGCATGCTGCAGGATGCTTTGACGAGGGCGACGGAAAAGATCGAGTTCGTGGTGTTCGACCTCCTGCACGCGGACGGCCGGAGCTTGCGGGACCTGCCGCTTGAGGAACGTCAGCACCGCCTTGCGGGGTTGATCCCTGAAGGGGAGGGCACGCTTTCGTTGTCGCGGGTGTGGCCGGGGGGGGAAGGGCCGTCGTTGTTTCGGCAGGCGTGCAAGTTGGGGCTTGAGGGCATCATCAGCAAGCAAGCCGGCGGACGCTACCTTGCCGGGCAGCGCAAGGCGTGGGGGAAATCCAAATGCCGGGCTCGGCAGGAGTTCGTGGTTTGCGGCTTCACCGATCCGCAGGGCTCCCGCACGCACTTCGGGGCGGTGGTTCTCGGAACCTATGAACACGGAGAACTGGTGCCGCGCGGGAAGGTCGGGACCGGTTTCAATGAGGCCTCGCGGGAAATGCTTCTATCCCGTCTGGAGCCGTTGCGGACGAAACAGAAGCACTTCCCGGACATGAGGGGCGTCCACTGGGTCGAGCCGGAGGTGGTGATCGAAGTGGAGTTCGCCGAGCTGACCGGCAGTGGTGCCGTGCGGCAGGGCAGCTTCGTGGGACTCCGGGAAGACAAGCCGGCGGCGGCGGTGCATGTCGAGGGTCCGGATCTGGGGTCGACCGCGAAGGACAAACCCATCGTGGCCGGCCAGGTCGTGAGTCATCCGAACCGCGTGGTGTATCCTGGAGAGGGTATTACCAAGCTTGAGGTGGCGCGGTTCTTCGAGCGTATGGCGGAATGGATGCTGCCGCACGTGGCGGAGCGGCCGCTCGCACTGCTGCGAGCGCCGGAGGGGCTCGCAGGGCAGACGTTCTTCCAGAAGTCCTTCAAGAATAGCGTGCCGGAGCACGTCAGCCAGAAAACCTTGGAGGATGGGACGGAGGTGATCGTGATCCGCGATGTCGAGGGGCTGGTATCGTTGGCCCAACACGGGACTTTGGAGATCCACCCTTGGTTGGCTTCGGCGGCGCAGCCCGAGCGCCCCGACCAGGTGATCTGGGACCTCGATCCCCACAAGAGCGTGCCGTGGAAGGAAACGCTCGGGACCGCCGTGGTCCTGCGGGATTTCCTGAGGGACCGCGGGCTCGATCCCGTGGTCAAACTATCGGGAGGAAAGGGCGTGCACGTCGTGCTCGTGGTGACACGGCGGCAACCGTGGAGCGTGATGAAGCCCTTCGCCAAACGCGTCGCCCAGGAAGTGGCGGAACTCAACCCACGACGACTCACCACCGTAGCGAGTCTGTCGAAGCGGGAGGGGAAGATCTACATCGACTGGCTGCGCAACGGCCGCGGCGCGACCTGCGTCGCACCGTGGTCGCTGCGCGCCCGTCCCGGGGCCACCGTGGCCGCACCGCTGGACTGGAGCGACCTTGGCGGGGCGGACCCCGGGAGTTTCACGCTGCGTTCCGCCTTCGAGTTGCCGGATGAGTGGCGGGAGCTGAGACCCCAGACGGTGCCGGTCGCCCTGTTGCGTGAACTGGGAGTGGATCCGGAGTGAACCATCTGCATTCCGCCCGTGCAGATTGCGCGGGGGTAGGAGCACTCATTCACGAGAATATCCCGATTTCCCTGCGGCACGACGGATGCGGGAGAGGCTCCATGTCACGCGATCTCCATGATGAACTCCGCCAGTACCTCAGCGACCTTTATTCCATGGAACTCCAGGCGCTGGCCCAACTGGAGACGGCACCGGGTATGGCAGGGGAGAGAGGCTTGTCCGCGGATCTGAGCACTCATTTCGCCGAAACCGAAGGTCAGGCCGAGCGGGTCCGCGAGCGACTGGAGGCAGCCGGCGGGTCTCCTTCCGCGGTGAAGGATGCGGTCATGAAACTCGGTGGAAAGGCGTTCCTGCTTTTCGCCAAGGTTCAGGACGAAACTCCGGGTCGCCTGCTGGTGCACTCCTATTCGTATGAGGCGATGGAATGGGCGGGTTACGGGGTGCTGGAGAACCTGGCAAGGCGGGCCGGGGATGAGTCCACCGCGACGATGGCACGGGAAATCCGGGCTGAAGAACGGATGATGATGGATCGGCTGGAGTCACGGTTTTCTCCGGTGGAAGCCCTGGCCCATGAGAGCAAGCCTCCTGCCGAAATGGGCGACCATCTGCACCAGCACCTCGCTGAGGCGCACGCACTGTTCGCCCAGAACATCGAGGTGATGGAACAGGGCGAGAAGGCCTCCGGCGGTGACCTCGGTGGCGTGTACCGCCGAGGTGCGGAGATGGCCGAGCTGCATCTCCACAAGTTCCGCGACCAGCTCAAGCGTCTCGGGGCCGAACCCTCGTGGATCGAAGACGTCGCGATGAAGATCGGCGGCCTCAACTGGGGGGTGTTCTTCCGCAGTCAGAAGGACACGCCAGCCAAGCTCCTCTGTTTCGCCTACGCCGTGGAGCACCTCGTCATCGGAGGTCTGGAGATGCTTGAACGAACGGCGCGGCGCGCAGGCGATGCCTCGACCGAGCGGCTCTGCGGCGAGACGATCGCGGAAAAGCGCGAATTGGCCGGCAAGCTGGTCGAGCACATGGATCCCGCGGTGTCCGCGACGCTGGGAATCACCTCCGACTGAGGCCGGATGAACAAACTCCGGTGAACGAAGCGCTTGATCGGAGACCCAGCTGCATGAAACTCTTTCCAATGAAGCCTTTCTCCTCTCTCGTCGCGGCCATTGCTCTGATCGCCCCTGCATTCTCCCAGAGCGCGGAGCAGATCATGGAGCGGGCCCGGATCGGAGCCACGCTCCAGAACGCCGATCTGAGGGGGGAAATCGACGGCCCGCGTGGAGACACGGATGTATCCCTCTTCCTTCGCGGCAAGGATATCCAGATTGCCTTGGAGAACGGGGCGCAGCGGTTTCACATGCGGCTGGGGGACGATCAGTACGATCTGTTCGAGATCATCAACGGCAAGACGACCCGTTTTCCCGATGCGAAACTCCAGCAGCCGATCGCCGGGAGCGATCTGACCTACGAGGACCTCTCGTTCCGCTTTCTCTACTGGCCGAAGCCACAGTTGGAAGGCAGCGAGCGGGTCGGCACGCGGGACAGCTGGAAGATCCGGGTCGATAATCCCAGCCGCAAGGGGGCCTACTCGGTCGTCTACGTGTGGGTGGACAAGGAATACGGTGCGTTCATGAAGGTCGAAGGTTTCGATAGGAGCGGGAAGCGGATCAAACGCTTCCAAGTGCGCGACGTGATGAAAATCGGAGACGGCAACTGGACGCTGAAGAAGATGAAGGTCTCGACGATGAACGGAGATCGCGCCGTGTCGAACAGCGAGCTGGAGTTCGACAAGCAGGACCACCACCGCAAGCCCGGCGGGCTGCGCTGAGCCCTCAGTGGAGGAACTTCAGCCCTACGATCCCGAGCACGACCAGCAGGCCGAAGGCGAGAAAACACCATTCCAGGTGCTTCTCGATGAACGGACGAACGGTAGGGCCGCAGAGCCGGATGATACCGGCCACGACGAAGAACCTGAACCCGCGCCCGAGGATCGAGGCGGCGATGAGCAGTGGCAGGTTGTAGGTCATCATGCCGGAGAAAATCGTGAACACCTTGTAGGGAATCGGCGTGATGGCGGCGATCAGGATGCCCCAGAAACCAAAGGTGCCGTACCAGTCCTCGATCTGCGCGCGGACTTTCCCGGTGTCGTCGAAGAAATTGAGCAGCGGAAGAGCCACGCTTTCCCGCAGACCCCAGCCGATCAGCCAGCCGGCGATGCCCCCCAGCACCGAGCCTGCGGTGCAGATCAACGCGTAGCGGGCCCACTTTTTCCGGGCGCCGAAGCACAGGGCGAGCAGCAGGACATCCGGCGGGATGGGAAAAAACGATGACTCGGCGAAGGCGATGGCAAACAGCGCACGATCCCCGCCGGGGCGGTCGGCCCACGAGATGGTCCACGCGTAGAGACGGCGGATGAGACCTTGTTTGGCGGGCGCGGCGGCGGTGGATTCGTCGGACATCAGGAAAGGAAGATCAAAAGGGGATCAGTCGGTCTCCGGCCGGGGGTCCCGGTTGAGCAATTCGGCGAGCGCCTTGGCGGCCGGCATGTCCTTGTAGAGGATCGCATGAACGGCGTCGATGATGGGCGTGCGCACGCCTGAAGTACGGGCTGCCTCGTAGATGGAAAGGGTGTTCGGCACGCCCTCCGCCACCATCCCGAGGCTGCCGACGGCTTCATCCAGGGATTTTCCCTCGCCGAGCGCCTTGCCCACGCGATGGTTGCGTGAGTGCTCGGAAAAGCAGGTGGCGATGAGGTCGCCCACGCCGGAGAGGCCGGCGAAGGTCTCGACCCGGCCACCGAGGCGGGTGCCGAGGCGGGTCATCTCCGCCAGCGCGCGGGTGACCAGGGCAGCGATGGCGTTATCGCCGAGACCGAGGCCGAGCGCGATGCCGGAAGCGATGGCATAGACGTTTTTGATCGCACCGCCGAGTTCGATGCCGGCGAGGTCGTCGCTGGTGTAGCTGCGGAAGTGCGGAGCGGTGAAGAGCTGCTGGAGCTGCTCGGCGAGCGCCTCGTCCTCGCAGCCGATCACCGCGCAGGTGGCGAGGTCCTGCGAGATTTCCTCGGCATGGTTCGGTCCGGAAAGCACGGCGATCGGGTTGGCGGGAAACTCTTCGCGCAGTATCACGCTCATGCGGTCGCCGGTACCGCGCTCGATGCCCTTGGCGCAGGAAAGCAGGACGGTCTCCCGGGCGAGCCCGAGCTTGGCCAGTTGGCTCGCCATACCGCGGGTCGCGGAGGTCGGCACGCCGAAGACAACGAGCGGATGATTCTTCGCCGCGGCGAGATCGGTGGTGGCGGTGACGCTGCCGGGCAGCGACGCCCCCGGCAGGTAGCGGGGGTTGTGGTGCTCGCGGGTGATCGTGGCCACGACCTGATCATCGCGGCCGATCATTTCGACGGCCCGCATGCGGCTGCCGATGAGGTGAGCCAGGGCGGTGCCGAAGGAGCCGGTTCCGAGGATGGCGACGGAGTCGAACATTCGTATCAGGCTTTGAGTCTGCGGGTGAAGCGGTGCTCCGTGCCATCGATGAGGCGACGGATGTTGGTGCGGTGCTTCCAGATCGCGAGGGTGGCGATGATCACCGTGAAAAAGAACAAGGGCTTGTTCCACGTCCCGGCCTGCCACAGCGAGATGCCTTCCGCGTTTTTGTGAAACCTGGCCCCGATGTGGGTGAGCACCGGCAGGGCCGCCGCCGCGCCGATGGAGGCCAGGGAAACGTAACGGGTGGTCAGGAAAAACAGCAGCCAGACCGCGATCAACAGCACCACGGCGAAGGGCATCAGACCGAGCAGCACGCCCGCGGAGGTGGCGATGCCTTTTCCGCCCTTGAAACCGACCCAGGGCGAGTAGTTGTGCCCGAGGATGGCGAGAAGCGCGGTGAGCACGTGGACGAGCTGTCCCTTGAATTGCTCCGCGGCGGGGAGACGCAGCGCCACGCCGTCGAGAAACTCAAGGTGGGGTGTGATCATCCGGCCCTCGATCTGGATCAGATTGATGGCCAGCAGCACCGGTAGATACCCCTTCAGGGCATCGAGGATGAGGCAGGTGATGCCATACTTTTTCCCAACGATCCGAAGCACGTTGGTTGCGCCGATGTTTCCCGAACCGTGGGCGCGGATATCGATGCCTTTAAGCTTGGCGATGATCAGACCGAACGGAATCGAGCCGAGCAGGAAGGCGATGATCGGGCAGAGCCAGAGTTGCATGGAGGTGGAAAATCAGAGCTTCCAGTAGTCGCCGACCCATGGAGCGGGGAGCACGCGATGATGGATCTTTTTTCCGCGGAACCCGCGGATGGCGTCGTCCGGATCCGGCTGGCCGTGGAAAACGACGAACTTCGCGTTGGCGGGCTTCTTCGGCGCGGCGACGAGGTTGAGTGGGAAGGGCGGTCGGACGTTGAACTTGAAGCTGCGGACCCACTCTTCGGGCCACCAGTAGCGCTCCTTCATCGCATAGGTGAGGAAATGCTGCTCGGTCACGAAGATCGAGCGATCCTGAGCGCGGTCGATTTCCGCGAGGAAGGTCTCGTAGATGTAATGCGACTTGCCGGCCTCGAAGCGGAAGATGGACGAGTTGCCGATCTCCGGGCGCTTGCGGAAGAGCTGTTTGCGACGCTCCCACCAGTTGTGAATGATGCAATTCTTGCCGGGTTGGTAGTCGAAAAAGCAGTCGATCGAGTCGAGGATGACGAGATCGAGATCGAGGAAAAGCGTGGGCCCCTGGAGGTCGCAGAAGCCATCGCGGGTCATGACGAGCTTGAGGAAAACGTTCGGCCAGGCCGACTGGGTGATGCCGGGGTTCTCCGGAAACGGGGCGGTTTCCACCTCGGGCAGCAGCTCGCTGGCGTCATCGGTGAGGCAGAGGAAGCGGAACGGACGCGAGAGGTTCCGCTGGATCGAGCGATACAGGACGTTGACGTAATGAGCGGGGTAGCGGGTGCCCCACTTCATGCAGATGATGTTCACTCGGTCGGCCATGCGTGCGGCGGGATTGCGGATGCTGGCGGCGGAAATGCCAAGCGGAAAGCGGGCTCACACCCGTTGGTCCGAGCTGCGCAGCGAGATGTCGCCGATTTCGACGTGGGGCGGGGTTTCCAGCATATGGAGGATACTTTCGGCCACGTCGCCGGCTTGCAGCATGTGGATCGAGGCCCGCGTTTGCTGCAGAACGTCCTCGCGACCGCGGAAATAGTCGTCGAGCAGCGGGGTATCGACGAAGCCGGGCGACACGCTCCCGACCTGAACGGGAAGCCCGGCGGCCTTGACCTCGAGGCGGAGCGCGTCGGTGATCGCTCGGACAGCGAACTTGGTCGGTGCGTAGAATCCGCCGCCGGGTGGCACGCGGTGACCGCTCATCGAGGAGACGTTCACGATCCGGCCGCCGGATTTCGGGAAATGGCGCAGGGCGGACTGGCAGCACAGGGCGAGGCCCAGCACGTTGACGCGCCACATTTCCTCCCAGTCGGAGGGGTTTCCATCGAGGATCTTCGATTGGTAGGCCACGCCGGCGCAGTTCACGAGAGCGTCGATGATCTCGAGTTGGCGGAAGGCATCGGCGATGTCATCGCGGCGGGTCAGGTCGGCGGTGAGGCCGTGGACGCCGTCGGGCAGTCTGCCGGGCGAGCGGGAGATGCCGACGACCTTGGCACCGCGCTCCAACAGCCGTTCCGCGAGGGCGCGGCCGATTCCGCTGGAGGCACCGGTGACAACGATGGTCCGATCGGCGAGGCGGCTGCTCATGTGGCGAGCCTTTCAGCGGGGCCCGGACTTGGCAACCCCTCGAAAAGCCGGGGCAGATCCGGAAGATCGGCCTGCGTCCGGGCACGCTGGGCGGCGACGATCCTCCCGTTCCGGAAAAGAAACGCCCCTGGAAGCTGGAGCCCGTCGCCGGCCAGATGACCCATGCCGCAGCCGCGGATCAGGGCGACGAGCAGGGGCAGCCACACGGGCGGACCGAACAACTCCCAGAAGCCGCCCTTACCAAGGCCGAAGGCGCGGTAGAGCTCGCAGCGGGGGTCGGCGATGCGGGCGATGCCGCTGCGGGTGGGAAGATAGTTTTCCTCGCTGCCGGGAACCAGCATGTGGACGAGGACGAGCCGGGCGCGGTGTTCGCCGGCCTCGGCCTTGAGCGATTCCAGCTCCCGGAGGATCTTGCGGGTGAAGGTGCAGCCGAAATGGCGTAGAAAGACGAGGCAGACGAGCTGGGTTTCCGATGCTTCGCGGAGCGACTCGCCCGACGAGAGACGGTAGTGCCTCGCGGCCTCCTCCAGGTTCATCGGCTCCTCCTCCGCCGGACGACCGAGGCGCGATTCAAGGATCTGCCAGAGAATCAGCGCGAGGGGAAACCAGCAGAGAAGATCGTCGCCGGCCACCAGCAGGAAGGCGGAGCCCGTGAGGTTGCCATCGATCACCGACCACACGCTCGTTGCCACCACCAGCGTGGCTTTCAGAAAGCCGACAAGCACCAGTGCCCAGTGCTCGAAAGGCGAGCGGGAGGCGATGATGAAGCCGATGCCGAACGCGGCGGCCGCGAGACCGATGGCCCGCCACACCATCGGGTTTTTCAACGGAGGCGCGCCGAGGAGCCCGAAGAACCCGTGTGGCTGGAAATTGACCCAAAGCCCGAAGGCGACGTAGCTGAGCCCGGCCGCGACCAGCACCAGGCTCATCCAGCGCGGGGTGCGGCAGCGGCCGCCGGGGCAGGAAAAAGGCATGGACAAGCGTAATGGGAAGCACCGCCTGCGCAAGAGGCGCGTGACGGCCGCGCGGGCTCTTGACCGTGGGGGCGCGACTTTCCATGGTCCGCGCCATGCGCATCCTGACCGGCCTGCAACCCAGCGGAAAACTCCACGTCGGCAACTACTTCGGAGCCATGGAGCCCGCGGTGAAGCTGCAGGAGGAGGGGGACGCCTTCTATTTCATCGCCAACTACCACGCGATGACCACCGTCCGCAACGCCGCCGAGCTGCGGGGTTTCACCCGCGAACTGGCCGTCGACTTTCTCGCCTGCGGCCTGGATCCCGAACGCTCGGTGTTTTTCCGCCAGTCCGACGTTCCCGAGGTCAACGAACTCGCGTGGATCCTGTCGACGGTTTGCCCGATCAGCCTGCTGGAAAAGTGCCATTCTTATAAGGACAAGGTCGCCAAGGGTTTCTCGCCCAGCCACGGCCTGTTCGCCTATCCGGTGCTGATGGCCGCGGACATCCTGCTCTACGATGCCAACCAGGTCCCGGTGGGGAAAGACCAGAAGCAGCACCTCGAAGTCACTCGCGACCTCGCCGGAAAAATCAATGAAGCCTATGGCGAGGGCACGCTGGTCGTTCCCGAGCCTATCATCCGGGAGAGCGTGGCGGTGGTCCCCGGCCTGGATGGCCAGAAGATGAGCAAGAGCTACCACAATACGCTGCCGCTTTTCGGCGAGGAAAAGCCGTCGAAGAAGCTCATCATGCGTATGGTGACCGATTCGACCCCGGTGGAAGAACCGAAGCCGGTCGAGCAATCGCTCATCCTCCCGCTGTTCCGGTTGTTTGCGGATGACTCCGCCTACCAGGAGATGATCCGCCAGCATGAATGCGGCGGGACGGGCTATGGGGATTTCAAAAAGCGTTTGGCTGAAGCCTATTGGGACTACTTCGCCCCGATGCGGGCCAAGCGCGAGGAGCTCCTTGCTGACCCCGGGTTCGTCGATGATGTCTTGAAGAAGGGCGCGGAAAAGGCCCGCGCCACGGCGGCGGTGACGCTCGACCGCGTGCGCCGCGCCGTGGGGCTTTGAGGGGCGGGATCTATCGGGCGCAGCAGTGACGGCCGCAAGCGGGCCAACTTTTGCTTTGCCAAACCAGCCACCAGCCGGCAATCTCAACTCGTTCGCGTGGTGGTCGGCCTGAGAATTTTCAGGTCATCCGGGAATGAAAGCCTTGAGAATCCGGTAACGGATCCCTGCGCTGGAATCATTCGCCCCCGGCTTAGCCCTACCGATCCGTGGTTTCCCATCGTGTGCCGGAGTCTATCCGGGCGATGGGCTGGTTGCGGAAAGTTCGTTTTCTCTCGTTTCCCTCGTTTTCATGGCAGGTCACAACAAGTGGTCGAAGGTCAAACACATCAAAGCCCGTGTGGACGTCATCCGCGGCAAGGTGTTCAGCAAGTGCGCCCACGAGATCGCGATCGCGGCTCGTGACGGCGGCGGTGATCCGACGATGAATGCCCGGCTGCGTGCGGCGATTGACGGGGCCAAAGCGGTTTCAATGCCGAAGGACAACATCGAGCGTGCCATCAAAAAAGGCACCGGTGAACTCGGCGGCGAGGCGATTCAGGAAGTGACCTACGAGGGCTATGGTTCCGGCGGTGCCGCCTTCATTGTCGAGGCCGCCACCGACAATCTCAATCGGACCGCAGCCGACGTTCGCTCGGTCTTTTCCAAGGCCGGCGGAAGCGTCGCCACGCCTGGCAGCGTTTCCTATCAGTTCGATCGCAAGGGCGAGATCCGCTTCGAGGATACGGAACTGGGCGAGGACCGCCTGATGGAACGGGTGATCGAAGCCGGCGGCGACGAGCTGGAGGACGATGGTGACGAATGGGTGGTGCTGACCGCGCCCACCGAGCTGTTCGCCGTTTCGGAAAAGCTCCGCGAGTCCGGACTGACTCCCAAATCCGAGAAGCTCGTCTCATTGCCGCAGAACGTGACCATGATCGACGATCCCGACCAAGCCAGGCAGCTGATGAAGCTCTACGACCAGCTCGATGAACTCGGCGACACGCTGAACGTTTTCACCAATTTTGAATTTTCCGACGAGGTGCTGAACGCCCTCGATTCCTGATCTCCCCGAATTTCCCTTACCGATGAGCGACGAGACCACCAACGCGTCCCCGGCCGACACCGCGGAAGCCCCTCCGAAGGCAACCAAGGCCGCCAAGAAGGCAGCGAAGACCGCCGCGAAAAAAGCGACGAAGAAAATCGCTGCCAAAAAGACGGCAAAGAAGGCTGCTAAGAAAGTCGCTGCGAAGAAAACCGCGCGAAAAGTGGACGCAGAAGCTCAGGGAAGGCTCGACTTCGAGGCACCCGCACCGACTCCAAAGGCCGCGGAGTCATCGGTGGAAACGAAGCCCGAACCCAAGCCCGAACCCAAGCCGGAATCGAGAAGTGAGCCGAGGCCGGAACCGAAACCGGAGCCGAGAAACGAATCGAGACCCGAACGCGAGCCGCGGCAAGAGGCCGGGCAGCGTCCCGACTCCGGCGAAAATTCCGAAGGGCCGGTGCGTTTCGGTCGTGTTCCGGGAGGCGGGCCGGTTCCGCGGGAAGACGGGGGGGACGACGGAAATTCTCCAGACGGTCAGCAAGGCGAGCGCCGCAACAAACGCCGCCGCCGCCGGCGGCGCAACAAGCGCGGCCGCGATCAAGAGGGCGAAGGGCACGGACAAGGCCACGAGTCTTCCGATCGGTCCGATCGCTCCGACCGGCCTCCGCAGCACCATGCCCCACAGCCCCAGCAACAGGAGCGCAGGCAGCCGGTCCTCGAAGGCCCCAAGCTCGAGGTCGATGGCTTGCTGGAACTCGCGCCGAAGGGCTTTGGTTTCCTCCGCATGCCTTCGAAGAAATTCGAACAGGCAAAGGACGATGTCTTCGTTTCGCCGGAACTCATCCGCAGCCATGCACTGCGCGTCGGTCAATGGATCCACGGACTCTATCAGGAAGGACCACGCGGCCCCCAATTGGTCGAGATTCTGCAGATCAATGGCGAGGACCCCGAGCGGGCCAAAAAATGGCCCGCCTTCGAGGAACTCAAGGCGGTCAACCCCAGCAAACGCATCTCTTTCGAGACAGAGGCCAGCCGCTTCACCACGCGGGTCGTCGATCTGATGTCACCGGTCGCCCGCGGGCAGCGGGGACTGATCGTTTCCCCGCCACGTTCGGGCAAGACCACGGTGATGCTCCACGTCGCCGAGGCGGTGCGCGAGTTGCACGAGGAAACCCTGCATCTCATGGTGCTGTTGGTCGATGAACGACCGGAGGAGGTCACCGAATTCCGCCGCGCCCTGCCCGGCGCGGAAATCTACGCCAGCTCCAACGACGAGCATCCGCGCAACCACACCCGGATCGCCGAGATGTGCATCGAGCGCGCCAAGCGTCTTGTGGAGCAAGGGAAGCATGTCTTCCTGCTGATGGACTCGATCACCCGGCTCGCCCGCGCCTACAACGGCGGCATGCGCGCTGGCAAACGCGGCATCGGCAGCGGTGGTCTCACCGTTGGGGCGTTGGAGACCCCCCGTCGCCTGTTCGCGGCGGCGCGCAATACGCGTGACGCCGGCTCCCTCACCATCCTCGCCACTGCGCTGGTGCAGACGAACAGCCGCGCGGACGATGCCATTTTCCAAGAGTTCAAGGGCACTGGAAACATGGAACTGGTCCTCGATCGCAAGGTCGCCGAGAATTACATCTATCCCGCCGTGGACATCTTCAAGTCCGGCACGCGACGCGAGGAGCTGATCTTGCCCGAGCACACGCTGCACAAGATTCACATGATCCGCCGCGGCCTCTCAGGACACCGTCCGGTCGAGGCCATGGAGCGGCTACTCTATTTCCTAAAAAAATTCCCGAACAATCCCCAGATGTTGCTGGAGATCAAAGGGTGATGTCCGGTCCTCGGATCTTGCGGGCGATTTCCTGAAAAACTCCGGCCTCTGCGGCGTTAAAGGAGAGGAAGGCACGATGAACACGGCGCGTCCGCCGCGGCCTTCCTACCCTGACGGACGCTTCAACGATTGGTCCGGCCGGAGCACGAGGTTTTTTGGGTTTTTCCTCGGCGTTCCGGCCGGATCCTCCGTTCAGGGCTCCCATAAACGCCGAATCCGAACGTCGGGTTTCTTTACAAAATCCGGGGGGTCTGGCATCCATCCGCCGCAATGTCGGATCTGGCCAAAGCATATGAGCCCCAGGAGGTGGAGGCGAAGTGGTATGACGCGTGGTTGAAGGGGAAGTGCTTTGAGGCGGACCCCGCCTCGGACAAGCCTGCCTACTCGATCGTCATCCCGCCTCCGAACGTCACCGGGATCCTCCACCTCGGCCACGTGCTGAACAACGCGCTGCAGGACATTCTCGCCCGCCGTGCCCGCCAAACAGGCCACGAGGTGCTTTGGCTGCCCGGCACCGACCACGCCGGCATCGCCACCCAGGCGAAGGTCGAGCGCGAACTGCGCGAGAAGGAGGGCCTCAAACGCCGCGAGATGGGCCGTGAGGAGTTCCTCAACCGCGTCTGGGAGTGGAAGGATAAGCATGGCGGTATCATCATCAAGCAGCTCAAGCGGCTCGGCTGCTCGTGCGATTGGTCGCGCGAGCGCTTCACGATGGACGAGGACTACACCCGCTGGGTCGGCCAGGTGTTCGTCGATCTCTTCAAGGAAGGTCTCATCTACCGCGGCAAGCGGATGGTGAACTGGTGCCCGGTGTCCCTCACCGCGCTATCCGATGAGGAAGTCATCATGACTCCGCAGCGGTCGAGGCTTTACACGATGAAGTACGAACTTGCCGATGCGCCGGGCGAGTTCCTCCAGATCGCGACGACCCGCCCGGAAACGCTGATGGGAGACGTCGCCGTGGCCGTGAATCCCAAGGACCCGCGCTACGCGGAATACGTGGGCCGCAAGGTGAAGCGTCCTTTCCCGGCGGCCGAGATCCCGGTCATCGCCGACGACCACGTCGACATCGAGTTCGGGACCGGCGCGCTGAAAATCACTCCGGCGCACGACAAGGCGGACTTCGACATCGGGGTCCGGCACGGACTCGAGATCATCGACACGCTCCACGCCGATGGCCGCATCAACTGCCCGGCTTGCCCGGATCTCGACGGGCTCGACCGCTTTGAAGCGCGCAAGAAAGCGGCGAAGAAGCTCGAAGAAATGGGCCTGCTGCTCAAGGAGGAGGAATACGAGAACAACGTCGGGTTTTCCGAGCGCGCCAACGTGCCGATCGAGCCGCGTATCTCGATGCAATGGTTCCTCCGCTACCCCTGTGTCGACGAGGCCGCGAAGGCCGTCGCCAGCGGCGACATCACCTTCCGTCCGGAGCGCTGGCAGAAAACCTACGCGCACTGGATGGAGAACCTGCAGGACTGGTGCATCAGCCGCCAGCTGTGGTGGGGACATCAGATCCCGGTGTGGTACCGCAAGGACAAGCTCGACCAACTGAAGGAGGCTGAAGCACTCGGGATGGAGGATTTGGCGAAGGGCGACATCCACGTCGGCCTGGAGCCGCCCGCCGACGAGAGCGGATGGGTGCGGGACGAGGACGTGATGGACACCTGGTTCAGCTCCTGGTTGTGGCCGTTTGCTACGATGGCTGCCGTAGGAGAGGAAAGCGAGCTGCTGAAGAAATTCTACCCGACGACCGATCTGGTGACCGGGCCGGACATCATCTTCTTCTGGGTCGCCCGCATGATCATGGCCGGCTACCGCTTCGAGGGCGGGCTGCCGTTCAAGAACGTCTATTTCACCTCGATCATCCGCGACCTCCAGGGGCGCAAGATGAGCAAGTCGCTCGGCAATTCTCCGGACCCGATCGACCTGATGGACAAATACGGTGCCGACGGCCTGCGTTTCGGCCTGCTGCGGATCGCACCAGTGGGTGCGGACGTGCGTTTCGACGAGGTTCAGATCGAAGAAGGCCGGAACTTCGCCAACAAACTCTACAACGCCTGCCGGTTCCGCCAGATGGCCGGGCAGGGAGGCACCGCGGAGCCGTCCTCGGTCGCCCTGCGGCCGTATCACATCGAAATCATCGCCAAGCTCGATGAACTCGCCGCGGATCTCGACCGGCTCTACGGAGAATACCGTTTCGGGGAGATCGCCCAGCGGCTCTACGAGTTTTTGTGGAGCGAGTTCTGCGACCGGTTCCTCGAAGCCGTGAAGGCAGACCTTCGCGAGTCGGCCACCGCCGCTGCTCGCACCACCACCCTGACCGTGTTCGACTCGGTGATGTCGCGCTACCTGCAACTGCTGCATCCCTACATGCCGCACGTCACCGAAGAGCTTTCGCTGCGCATGGCATACGTCGCGGAGGGCGAGTTCCTCATGCAACAACAGCTGGCGTCCGAGCCGCTGCTCAAGGTTTTCGGCGCGGATGCCGCGCTCGCTCGGCGGGCCACCGGGGTCTATGAGGCGGCCGGGCGGCTTCGTAATCTCAAGGCGGAATACAACGTCGCTTCCCGGCGCGATGTCCGTTTTCTGGTCAAAGCGCCGGCCGCTTGGTTGGCGGAGGAGTCCGACGTGCTCGCCCAGCTCACTGGGGCCGGTGGGATCGAGATCGACGACAGCTTCGACCCGCCGAAAGGCACTCCCGCCGCGCTGACCGGCCTCGGCGAGTTTTACATGCCGTTGGAGGGGCTGATCGATGTTGCCGCGGAGAAAGAGCGGCTCGGCAAGGAAATCGCCAAGATCCGCCAGGAAGTTGGCAAGTCCGAAGGCAAGCTCGGCAACGCCAGCTTCATCGAGCGCGCTCCCGCCGAAGTGGTCGAACAGGAGAAAACACGCCTTGAGGAATGGCGTTCCAAGTTGAATCAATTGCAGGAGATGCTTGGGGCCTTGAGCTGAGGCAGTTCCGAACCTTCCATTTTACCCATGCCCGCCCTGAAAACCATCCCCGGAATCTCCGCTGGAGAAATCGAGCTGCTGGAAACCGCCGGCTACTTGGAGACCGGTCACCTCTCCAAGGTTTCTGCAGAGCAGCTTCTCGAGGAACTGGAGAAAGCCAACGCGATGCTCGAACTCGTGGAGAAACTGCCCACGAAGCGAAGGGTCGAGAACTGGATCCGGAAATCCGGCGGCAAGGCTCCGGCCCGCAAGCGGACGAAGGAATCAACGGCGGCCCCAATCAAGAAGGCGGACGAGAAGCGGGAGGGGGAAACCGTCATCAAGCCGGAGGCTCCGGCGGAGATCGTCAACTACGAAGCGGTCGAGTCGGTGCTGGAAATGATCGAGGGTTCGCCGCTGGCGATTCCGCTGCCAGCCCGTCAGCTCGCGGAGCAGGGGATTGCTCCCTCGGGCATCACCGTGGCACCGGTGCTGAATCGGGCTGCGGGCGATCTGGAAATCCGGGTGACCGCCCGCAGCCGGCGGTCGGAGGTCATGCAGCCCCGCAGTGGCGGAAGACCCCGGCTGTCCGGAGCGAATGGAGACGATGGAGGCAAGAAGCGGGCTCGGATCGATGTCGACCGCGTACGCTCACTCGCGGAGGCGGACGAATCGCCCGTCACCGAGCCTCTCTCTCGCACGCAGGTCGATGAGCGGCTCAAGCTGCTCACGACCGCCCGCGAGGCGACCAACCGCGGTCGCAACCGCGACAGCCGCTTCTTCATCCGGGGCGTGCTGCACGATCGGCCGGTGCTTGTCACATTCGGCTCGCTGATTGTGCTACTGCTGGCGCTCGATATTCCCTTGGCGGTCGTCTCATCGATCCTGCTGGTGCTTTCCGACGAGTCGACCGGAGCCCTGACCTGGGTGCCCGGCTGGTTTCTGGCGTTCCCCGTCGCATTTCCCATCCTCGGCCTGCTTTACCTACTGGCCTCGATTCGCGTGAAATGCCGCGTTTGCGGCCAGCGCGAGTTTGTTCCCCGGCACTGCCTGAAGCACGTCAAAGCCCATCACATTCCCGGTCTCGGCCATACCATCCCGCTGGCCGCGCACGTTCTGCTCTTCAGGTGGTTCCACTGCACCTTCTGCGGCACCGCGGTGCGGATCAAGGAGTGAGGTCGCCGGCCTCCGGAAACCAGAAGTGGACGAAGGGGTTGAGGCATTTCTCCAACGCGACGGTGCTTGGCGAGCCGTGGCCGGGAAGAAGCAAGGCGGTGCCCGGGAGTTTGGCGAGGGCCGCGCCAAGGGTGCGGCAGGCGGTTTGGAAGACGGCGGCATCGGGACATCCCCCCATGGAGCTGGCGAAAACCGCATCGCCAGCGGCAAAGGCGACTTCATCGCTACGGCGGATCTCGTAGCCGAGCGCGTGAGGGTGGTGACCGGCGAGGTCATGGACGGTGATCCGCAGGTCGCCGATGGTGCGGGTTTCTCCGGGGAAAAGGTCAGCCGGGCGGACGACTGGCACCTCCGACGGCAGGGCGGCGAGCCCGCCGATGTGGTCGTGGTGCTCGTGGGTGATCCAAACCTGATCCGGAAGTTCGTAGTTCAGGGCTGACCGGAGGTCCGCAGCGCGCAAACCGGTATCGATGAGGACCTTGGCGGAGTCGCTTTCGATCCACCAGGCGTTCACCGTCTCGTCGTCGAACGGAAGCTCCAGTCGCCGGATCCAGGCAGGGAGTTTGGGAAAGGTGCGGTTTCCCGAAAGGGCCTTCAGGCCATCGACTTTCAAGCCGGCTGCCTTGGCGATGAGATCAAGGGACAGGTCGTCGTTTTCCAGCCGTTGCCGGAATTCCCGGAGGTCGTAGCCCAGTCGGGAGGCGATGGCGGCCGGTTCGAGATCGAGGCCGATCATGGCCTTGCGCAGGACGTCGGGCAGGGTGTCGTAGAGCGTCATCACGGCCGGGCAAGCCGGGCGGCCAAGCGGATCGCGGCAAGCATCGAAAGGTGCGAAGCGACGCCCTTGCCGGCGATATCGAATGCCGTGCCGTGATCCGGGCTGGTGCGGGGTTTCGGGAGACCGAGGGTGAGGTTCACGGCCGTGTCGAAATCGATCAGTTTCAAGGGGATCAATCCCTGGTCATGATACATCGCGAGCACGGCGTCGTAGCGGCCTTGCGCGGCGTCGCGGAACACGGCGTCGGGCACGCAGGGGCCGATGAAGGTGGCGTCGTCCGTGGCGGAAAGCTCGGCGATGGCCGGAGCGATGAGATCGATCTCTTCGCGGCCGAACTTTCCTCCCTCGCCGGCGTGGGGATTGAGACCGGCGATGGCGATGACCGGCTCGCGCGCTGTGCGGAGCCGTGCGAAGTCGGCCAGCAGTCGGCCGACGCGGACGATCTCGTCGCCGGTGAGCTGTGACGTCACCTCCGAGTAGGGAATATGAATCGTCGCCAGACCGACCGTGAGTCGCTCGCCGCTGAGACACATGGCGAAGTCGCGGGTGCCCGACGTTTCCGCGAAAAACTCGGTTTGGCCGGGATGGCGGAAACCCACGCGTTCGAGTTGCGCCTTGGAAACCGGGCCGGTCACAATCGCCGCGACGTCCGGATCACGGGTCCAGCGCTCGGCCGCCGCTTCCAGAGCGCGGAGGCTTTCGCGGGCGGATCGTTCGTCGGGGCGGCCGGGGGTGCCTTCGGCGGCATTCCCCACCACTTCAAAATCGAAGCCCTCGGGCAAATCCGGGGAAGCCAGCGCGGTCTGAATGACCTCGGGTCCGATGCCCGCGGGATCGCCCAAGGTGATCAGGATCTTTCGTCCGGCCATGGGACGGTCACATCTTGATGTCGATCATCGCCCGGCGGCGCAGGTCCTTGATCCACGCCTCGTAGCGCTCGGAAGTCTTCTTGGCGCGGACGCGCTGGTCGATGACTTCCTTGACTTCGGAAAGCGAGGGGGTCGGGCCTTTCTGGATCTTTTCCACCTTGGCGATAGTGAAGCCAGCGGGATCCTCGAGCGGACCGAGGACGGTGCCGGGCTCGGCTTTGAAAAGAATGGCGGCGAACTCCGGAGAGAGATCCGGGCGGGGGACGTTCGTCTGCAGGCCTCCTTCGGACGCGAAAGCGTCGGCGGAATGCTCCTTCGCCAGTTCCGCGAAGTCGGCACCTGTCTTGAGCTTCTCGGTGATCGATTCCGCCAGCGCGAGCTGGGTTTCGGGCGTGGCCAGCGGGTTGGCCGCATCGAGCCGGGGAATGAAGATTTTCCGGTAGTCGAGCTCGTCCTTGCTGGTATCCCGCATCGCGTCCTTCGCGAGCTGATACTCGGCTTGGATCTCCGAAGGCATCGGCGGCGGAGCGTCCTTGAATTTCTCCTGACGCATGGCCTGGACGATCATTTTCTCGCGGGTGAGCTCGCGGTAGGAGGCCATGCTCATCCGCGCTTTGGCGAGTTCGTCGCGAAGCTTCTGTGTGTTCCCGTTGTAGAGTTCGCGGACCTGACGGTCGATCTCCTGATCGACGACCCGCTCCGGCAGCTTGGCTCCTTTCTGTTCGCGCTTGCGGAACTCGCTCATGATGAGCTCCCGGTCCACCAGCTCATCGAGAACCTTCTTTTTCGCGGCCTCGAACTGACGTTCGAACTCCGGTCCGCGTCGCGGAAACTCCGCCATCAGCCGACCGACTTCCGGCCCGAGCATCACGCCGACTTCCTTGGCGGTGATCGGCCTGGCGTTGACCGTGGCGGCAATGCGGTTGACCTCCACCAGCCCGCCACCCTCGGGTTGCTGCTGGGCGGCTGCGGGGAGGAGGGAAATCAAAGAGAGTCCAAGAAACCGGAGATTCTTCGTGAGCACGCGTGATGGTTTCCCCGGAGGGGGCAGGATTGCAAGCGGCGAAAAGCGGTGGGACGGGCCGGGGGCCAATAAAAAACCCCGCGCCATGGCGGCGGGGGGTTGGGATGCTCGAACCAAGGACCCTCAGGATTATTCGGGGGTGGCCTCTGGTTCGACGGCTTCTTCTTTGGTTCCTTCGACCGCCTCTTTCGCGCTTTCAAGCGCTTCGGCGGCGGCGTCACGCGCCTTGGCGGCGGCGTCCGCTGCGGCATCGGCGGCTTGGCTGCCGACCTCCGAGGCGGCTTCCGCGGCAGCGTCAGCGGCGTCTTTGGTGGCATCGACCGCCTCTTCGCTGGCGGCCTTGGCTTCATCGGCCGCTTCGGAAGCCTTTTCCATGGCCTCATCGGTGGCGTCCTTCATGCTTTCGCCCGCGCTTTCAGCGGCTTCGGCGACGGAATCGGCGGCACCGGACATGTTTTCTTTCATTTCGGCCTGGTCGGATTCCGAGCAGGCGATCAAGGCGAGGGGCAGGCCCGCGAGAATAAGTGCTTGAGTCAGTTTCATCTTTGGATGTGTTGATGGGGTTGCGTTGGGACAAGGAGGAGCAGCTCCACCTTTCCGCTCGGATTCGATCTAACGCCCCGTTTGACGCGAGGTCAAACTTTCAACCGATCGAGTCATCCCGGTCCACTCGTGAGATCCCATGGAAACTGTTGAAATCCAATGCCCCACCTGTTTTGAGTGGTTCGAAGTCGTGGTGCCCGAAACTTCCGGATCGACGATCGAGATGGACTACGACTGCGAAGTTTGCTGCCGCCCGATGGTGGTGGTGGCCGGGCCTGGCGGTGTGTTCGCCAAGTCCCTCGGCGACTCATGAAGCTGGCGACTTCCGTGATCCTGCCCACGTCGATTGCGGGCGGGAAGTCGATCGCAGTCGGGGATTCGAAACGGCCAAGGGCTTTGTAGTCGCTGGATGAACTCGTCTCCTGTTAGCAGGAGATTCTCAGAAACGTCGACTTCCTGTCACACAAGCTTCATGTGCCGACAATGTCTTTTGGACAGGGCCGGCCACCGAATTCCTTCAACGACTTTTCCCAACGCCCGCCTCGGGTCTTATCCCCCGGTAACGAATCCTGCCATTTCCTGTAGATATCCCCATGAACGAAGCAACATTTCAAGCACCCCAGCCGGAACAGCTGTCAAAGCTTCTGCCCACTCTGGACGTCCAGGCACTGATCGCTCAGGGCGGGATGGGAGCGGTCTACAAGGCGAGGCAGAAGTCCTTGGATCGTGACGTCGCGATCAAGGTACTCCCGCGCGAGATCGGCCGGAATCCGGAATTCCGCTTCTCCTTCGAGACCGAGGCGAAGGCCATGGCGAAGCTGAATCATCGGAACCTCATCGGCGTCTATGATTTCGGAGATGTCGAGGGCATGCCGTACATCGTGATGGAGTATGTGCACGGCAGTTCCCTCTACGATTCATCCTGGGGAAAGATCGTTGCTCCCGAACAAGCGGTCGCCTTGGTTAGGGCGATCTGCGATGGCCTCGGGCATGCGCATGAGAACGGCATCCTTCACCGCGACATCAAGCCGGCCAACATCCTTCTCACCCCGAAGGCGGAACCGAAGATCGGAGATTTCGGCTTGGCTCAATCGATCGACGATGGGGGCGACGGCCTGATCATGGGCACCCCGGGCTACACCGCGCCCGAAGTCATTCTCGGGCATCGGCCCCCCGATCACCGGGCGGACATTTACGCCGTGGGTGTGATCCTTCACGAGCTGATCACCGGTCAGGGCCCCGACCCTGGGTATAAGGAGCCCTTCCAAGCCAGCACGGATCCCCGGCTCGACCAGATCTGGAGCAAGGCCACTGCCCCGGATCCAGCACAGCGCTACTCCTCGGCCTACGACATGGCTGCTGACCTCGACAGCTGGGCCGCGGCTCCGTCTCTACTCCGGACTGCTGTCGAACCGGTTCCTGCGACCGTGCCGCGTCCTCGCGGGGCTGTTCCGACTGCTTCAGGTGGCGGACGGGTTGTGAAAGTGGTGGCGATCGCGGTGTTGGCTGCCGTGATCGGCGTCACATGGAACCACCTGAAAAGGGCGAAGCAGGACGTCCGGCACGACAATCAGGAAGTCCAGCGTCGTGAAGCCTTGAAAGAGCAGCACAAACTCTCCGCCGAGAGGGTGCAAATGGCGGAAGACGAGTCTGCTGAGGCGCACGGAGCCGAGGGGGGGCAGGACGATGAAACTCTGGATGAGTCGCTGGCCCGGGTGAAGAAAGCTCTGCTCGCAGGACTCCGGACGCAGATGCCTCTGGGAGCGAAACATCTCGGCGAATCCTACTTCCTTTTCATCGACAAGCCCATGAGTTGGCAGGAGGCCTCCGCCTTTGCCGAGGCATACGATGGGCATCTCGTGACCCTCACCGAGGAGTTTGGGATCGATCAATTGGTCGAGTTCATCCCGGAGAATTTCGCCGTGTGGGTGGGTGTGGGGCGTCTTGATACCGAGCAATGGCTTCAGGTCGACGGGACTCCGTGGCCGCTTTCCCAGAAGCCGGTGGGGGTGGGCGGATTTGTCAGCCTGGATCGGCTTGGAGTGGCACGCGCTCAACCGCAGCACAGTCGCCTTCCTTTCATCGTGCAGTGGCGTGCCGATGCCACCAATCCCGGATCTTTGGAAGCGATGTTGCGGCGCGCCAGCGACACGCTGGATGACGACGCACCGAGTTTCCCTCCAGGCACCCGTTTTCAAGAGGCACGACGCTTCTGTGTGATTGAGCGCGCCCTGCCGCGCCAGGAGGCGCTGGAGCTTGCGGAGATCTCCGGAGGCAAGCTTGCGGAGCCTTCCACACGTGAGGAGCAAATCTGGTTGGAAGAGTTCTTTGACCATCTGGAATCTCCCTCCGGATTGTGGCTCGGAGGTGAGAAGAAGGGCGCAAACTGGGGCTGGCTCTCAGGAGAAGACTGGGGACCGACGGCTTGGTCGGAACAGGCTTTACCCGAGCCCGGAGGCGCAGGCTTGGTGTTCGTGCCCGGCGAGGGATGGAAGGATGCTGATCCGGATAGGTCCGCCGCTGGTTTCATCATCGAATGGAGCCATGATGGAGGAACGGGCGTGGTTTCCGATGCTGGGGAACCCGCCCTCGAACCCGGAGTTGATGGAACTCCTCTTGAGGACGGTTGAGATGCTGCCAGCGGCTGCCAGCAAGTGCGGCGAGCGCTTGCGTCCGGGCGTCGGAGGGGGCTCCCGCCTGCCGGCCTGAGGAAAGGAAAAACACCGCTGTGCCGTCCCCGGCATTGTGAGCCACGTTCCAGTGTCTCAACAGGTGGGGCGGTTGGTCCGGTCGCGGACTTCCAGTGAAGGCATGTCCTTGTGGTGGATCCAACGGGATGCCCCGTATTTCATAGAGTCGGTCCGGGCACGTTGCCGTAAGCGGACGAACACAGCAGTTGGAAGGAGAATATCCGGAGACCGGGCCTTGGCAAAAGGTTTCGTCAGCCGGCACAGCGCGCTATTACGTAACGCGTCGGGGCGTGATTTTCCTTGCGCTGGACCGCTTGTGAAACGCCAGCCAAGGTCGCCTTCCAGACGATGAAGATCACCTCCACCGAATTCGAAACAAGCGCGCCGGGCATCGCGGACTGCCCGGCTTGGAACCTGCCCGAGTTCGCCTTCATCGGCCGCTCGAACGTCGGGAAATCCTCGCTGCTCAACCTGCTTGCCGGCCGCAAGGGACTGGCGAAGGTTTCCTCGACGCCGGGGGCCACCCAGTTGATCAATTTTTTCAAGATCAACGACCGATGGGCACTCGTCGACCTTCCAGGATACGGCTACTCGAAGACGCCGAAATCGATCCGCGAGGGCTTTCAGGAATCGGTCTCCGGCTACCTGCTCGGCCGCGAAAGCCTGCGTTGTGTGTTCGTCCTGGTCGACTCCCGCCACTCGCCGCAACCGATCGATCTTCGGTTCTGTGGCTGGCTCGCGGAGCAGGAAATTCCCTTCGTGCTCGTCTTTACCAAGACCGACAAGCTGAAGGCGGGCAAGGTGGAGACGAATGTTTCGGCTTTCGTCGAGGCGTTGAAGGAGGTGTGCGCGGGCGAGCCGAGGACGTTCCGCAGTTCGACCAAGAGCGGCGGCGGGCGGAACGAGATTCTTGAATTCATCGGCCGCGCCCTGCGCTGAGGGGACGATCAGGCCTTCTGCAGGTAGCGCCGCTGGGCCTGGGTTTCCGGGCTGAGCCGGATGTCCTCATTGGCCTCACTGGTTTCCGCCAGAAGCTCCTCGCGGAACTTGCCGATGATCGCCTCGACCGGCCAGGAGGAGGCTTCACCGAAGGCGCAGATGGTTTTGCCATCGATCTGGTAGGCCACGCTTTCGAGGGTCTCAATGTCCTTCGGCGTGGCCTGGCCGGCGACGATCCGGTCGGAGATCTTGCGCATCCAGGTCGAGCCCTCGCGGCACGGCGTGCACTGGCCGCAGGATTCGTGGGCGTAGAACTGGTTGATGTTGTTGAGCACCCACGACATCTTGCGGGAGTCGTCGAGAACGATTACGCCGCCGGAGCCGGCCATGGATCCACAGGCGGCGAGGGAATCGAAGTCCATCGGGATGTCCCAGAAGGTGATTTCCTTGTCGCCGCCGTCCGGACCCTGGCCGCGGAGCTTGAAGGTCTCGTCGCAGCGGAGGATTTTCGAGGACGATCCGCCGGGGATGACCGCCTTGAACTCGCGCCCGTCCTTGGGGCCTCCGCACATGTCGTAGAGCAGCTCCCGCATGGTCAGCTTGCCCACCTCAACCTCGAAATAGCCGGGCTTCTTCACGTCGCCGGACACGCAGAGGATGCGGGTGCCGTTGTTGCGGGGCACGCCGAGCTTGGCGTATTCGTCGCCGCCGCGTTCGATGATGTGCTTCACGTGGCAGAGCGACTCGACGTTGTTGACGATGGTCGGGCACATGTAGAGGCCGAGTGCCGCGGGGAAATAGGGCGGCTTGATCCGCGGGTAGGCACGTTTGCCTTCGAGCGACTCGATCAAGCCGGTTTCCTCGCCGCAGATGTACGCTGCGGCTCCGCGATGGACGTAGATCTCCACGTCAAATCCGGAACCGAGAACATTGGGGCCCACGAAGTTCTTTTCGCGGGCTTCGGCGATGGCCTTCTCAAGGATCTGCGCCCCTTCGGGAAACTCCTCGCGGATGTAGATGTAGGCGACCTTGGCGCCGACGGCGAAGCAGGAGATCACCATGCCCTCGATGAGCTGGTGGGGGTCCTGATGGACGATGTAGCGGTCCTTAAAGGTGCCGGGCTCCGACTCGTCGCAGTTGCAGATGAGGTAGACCGGCTTGGTGTTGTTCGGCGGGATGAAGGTCCACTTGATGCCGGTGGGAAAGCCCGCGCCGCCGCGGCCGCGCAGGCCGGACTTCTTCACCTCCTCGGTGATGGCCTTGGGTTCCATGCCCATAACCTTCTTGAGTTGCTCGTAGCCGCCGTCGTTGAGGTAGGTGTCGATCGATGGGTCCCAGCCCTCGCGGTCCACGTTCTTGAAGATCATGCGGTATTCGCGCGGATCGGGCTGCTTGCCGGGCTTGTAGGTGATGTCGGACATGCCGGTGAAATGGATCAGTTGGAAGGAGTGGGATACTGGTCGAGCAGCCCTTGAGCCTTGTCAGGCGCGACGCCTTCGTGGAAGTCGTCGTTCACCAGACAGACCGGAGCGGTGCCGCAGGAGGCGAGGCATTCGGCGAACTCGACCGACCAGGTTCCACAGGGTGAGACGGCGATCGGGTGGTGGTGCGGATCGAGCGATTCGCGGTCGATGCCGGTGATTTCGCAGAGTTTGTCCATCAGCTCATACGAGCCGCCCATGGCGCAGGAAAGCGTGCGGCAGACGCGGATGTGGAACTTGCCGGGGGCGGACTGGCGGAAGCCGGGGTAGAAGGTCACGACCTCCAGCACCTGAACCGGCTCGATCCCGATGCGCTGGGCGGTCCACTGGATGCCCTCGGCGGAGATGAAGCCGTGCTTGTGCTGGATGTGATGGAGGATCGGCAGCACGGCCGAGCGCTTGCGGTCCTCCGGGAACTGGGCGAGGCGTTTGGCGGCCTCGGCTTCCAGAGCCTCATCGGCGGCAAAGGGCGGAAAGTGCTTCGTCCCCGGCGTTTCCGGGGAGGCGATCAAGGACTCGAGGGAGCTGGCGGACATGGTGGAGAGTCGGATTTCGGGGAAAGTCAGTCGGCAAGGAGCTTGTCGAGCTGTGGCAGAAGACTGTAGGCGTTTCCTTCGGAGAGGATCTTGCCTTGGAGGTCGGTCACGACGAGGTAGGGAATGCCTCTGCCCTTGTCGGGGTGTTCCTCATCGAAATCCTCGACCTTGCGGAGTTTCAGGTGGGGCCATGGCATTTCCTTGTCCGCGGCGTATTCCTCCATGGCGTCCTCGCTGCTGTCGCTGGTGATCAGGACGATCTCGAAAGTGTCATTCTTCTTGTCCTGGTAATACTTCACCAGCTGGGGCGTGAACTTCTGACAAGGTCCGCACCAGGAGGCGGTGCGATAGAAGACGTAGTGCTTGGTTGGAGCCTTGAACTCCTTCAGCCGCTTGAGGCGCTTGCCGTCGAGTAGGAGCAAATTGCCATCGAACAGCTCGTCGAACACGCTGGGACCCGCCTCAGCCGCTTCGCTTGATTCTCCGCTCTCCGACCACTCCTGCAGTTTCGTGGCGGACTCTTCGGAAAGCTGCGAAGCGGCCACTTCGACGGTCTGGCCGTTGCGCATGCGGAAGGTGCCGATCACGTCGCCATCCTTTTCGGTCTTCGAAACGAGTTCGAGATCGACGGTTTTGCCGTCCTTGTTGGTCCACGGCTCGAAGTCCGCCGCGGCGAGGCCGCTGAGGGCGAGGGAAAGGAAAATGAGGGATTTCATGGCCTGCATTCCGTAGCATCAACGGTCACATTCGCCCATCACGAAGTCGAGCGAGCCGAGGATGGCGGGGATGTCAGAAACCATGTGGCCCGGCAGCAGTTTGGAGCAGATCGAAAGGTTGCAGAAGGAGGGGCTGCGGATCTTCAGCCGGTTCGGCACCCCGCCGCCGGTCGAGTGGATGTAGAAACCAAGCTCTCCCTTCGGATTCTCCGCACCGAAGTAGACTTCGCCAGCCGGGGCGTCGATGCCCTGGGTGGCGACGATGAAGTGGTGGATCAGTTCCTCCATGGACATCATCACACGCTCCTTGGCGGGCAGCATGCTCTTCTCATGGACGAGGTTCACCGGGCCATCGGGCATGGTGTCGAGGACCTGCTTGATGATCCGGATGGACTGGCGCATTTCCTCCATCCGCACCTGGTAGCGGGCGTAGCAGTCGCCTTCGTCGGCCACCACCACGTCGAAATCGTAGTTCTCGTAGCCGAGGTACGGACGGTCCTTGCGGAGATCCCGCGCCACGCCGGAACCGCGGAGATTCGGCCCGGTGATGCCGTAGGCGATCGCGTTCTCCGGCCCGATCACACCGATGTCGCACATCCGGTCGCGGAAGATCTTGTTGCCATTGAGCAGGCGGCCGACCTCATCGAGGGTCACCTCGCACTCGTCGAGGAACTTGCGGACGGTGGCTTCGAAGCCCGGCGGCATGTCGCGGAGCTGGCCGCCGACGCGGGTGTAGGAGGTGGTGAAACGAGCACCGGTGAGCTGCTCGCACATGTTGTAGATTTTTTCCCGCTCGGTGAAGGTGTAGAGGAAAACGGTCATCGCGCCCACGTCCATGGCGCAGACGCCGACGCCGAGCATGTGGGAGGAGATGCGCGCGAGTTCGCAGCACAGCACCCGCAGCGCCTGGCCGCGGGGCGGGAGCTCCCAGCCCATCAGCTTTTCCACCGCACAGGCGTAGGCCACGTTGTTGGCCAGCGGGGCAAGGTAGTCGAGCCGGTCCGTGTAGGGCACGAACTGGTTGTAGTGCATGTTCTCTGCGATCTTTTCATCGCCACGGTGGAGGAAGCCGATGTCCGGATCCGCCTTGGTGATGACCTCGCCGTCCAGTTCCAGCACCAAACGCAGCACCCCGTGCGTGGCGGGGTGGGAGGGGCCCATGTTCAGGACCATCTTTTCCCCCATCAGGTCCTCGGTCTCCGAGTGGTAGTCGGCGAGTTTCGAGGCGACGTCGGGAGCTTCGTATTCGGTGGAAGTCGGGCTGCTCATGAAAGGTCGCGGCGGCGGGAGGAATAAGGATTCAATCGACCGACACCCGCAAGGGGTTTGTGAAACTTTTCACAAAGTCGCGGAGGTGGCTCCCGACGCAGGTTCAGGAGCCGTAAAGCGGGGAATCAGACCTCGACCTGGCCCTTGTCGAGCAGGGTCGATTCGATGACCTGCTTGCGCAGGTTCTTCTTGCGTGCGGCGATCAGGACGATCGGCGAGGCGACGAAGATCGACGAGTAGGTGCCGACGACGAGACCGATGAGGATCATCACCGAGAAATCGCGCAGACCGGAGCTGCCGAAGATGGCGAGGATGACGACGGTGAAGATGGTCGTCAGCGAGGTGAGCATCGTCCGCGAGAGGGTCGCGTTGAGCGCGGCGTTCATGATGTCCTTGATGCGCCCGGTTTCGACGAGGAGGTCCTCGCGGATGCGGTCGAAGACGATGATGGTGTCGTTGATCGAGTAACCGGCGATGGTGAGGATGGCGCCGACGTGGATCAGCGAAAGCTCGCCGCCGAGGAAGATCACGAGACCGACGGCGATCACGACGTCGTGGAGAAGGGCGGCGAAGGCACCGAGTGCGAAGGCGAACTCGAAGCGCAGGGCGATGTAGATGAAGATGGCGAGCAAGCCAATGCCAAGGGCGATGCTGGAGTTTACGAGGAAGGCACCGCCTGCGGTGGCGGAAACGGATTCGACGGTGGCTTCCACGAGATACTTGGTGCCGTTGGAACCTTCTTCGGTGGGAATCCGTGTGGCGAGGGGGTCAGGGAAGGCTTCGCGAAGTTCCGCCTCCACCGCAGCGGCGTCTTCCGAGGCGCAACGGATGGTGAGAAGTTCGCCGCTGCCGGGCACCTGCTCTTCCTGAACGACCGGTTTGGAGACGGTATTGAGATCCTTCAGGGCGTTCTCCGCATCGGCATGGCGGATGCCGTCAGAGCCTTCGGGAAACTGGAAGCTGATGAGGCTGCCGCCGGTGAAGTCCACGCCAAGGGCGGCGTCTTTTTTGAACACCATGGTGCCGAGGCAGAAGATCACGAGGATCGAGGAAAACGCGAGCGAGATGCGCCGCTTGCCGAGGAAGTCGAAGGCGGACTTGCGGAAGAAATTCAGCAGGGTGACTTTCTTCATCATGCCGGTGTCGAGCATCCAGCGGAAGATCACGCGGGTGACGAGGATCGCGGAAAACATCGAGCCCAACAGACCGATGGTCAGGGTGACGGCGAAGCCGGCGACGGTGCCGCTGGCTTTCCAGAAGAGGATGACCGCGGTGATCAGCGAGGTGATGTTCGAGTCGAAAATCGCCGAGAATGCCTTGGCATAGGCGGTATCGATGGCGGTGCGCAGCGATTTGCCGTTCTCGATTTCCTCCCGCAGGCGTTCGTAGATGAGGACGTTGGCGTCCACGGCCATGCCGATGGTCAGGATGATGCCCGCGATGCCCGGGAGGGTGAAGGTGAAGTTGAACATCGCCATCGCGCCGAAGATGATCAGCGAATTCACGATCAGGGCGAGGACCGCGATGAGGCCGACGGCGCGGTAGTAGAAGAACAGGAAGACCGCGGTGAAAGCCAGGCCTGCGATGCCGGCGGTGAGGCCCTGCTTGACCACGGCGGCACCGAGCGTCGGGGCGACCGACCGTTCTTCGGCGATTTCCAAAGCGTTCTGCAGCGGGTTGAGGAGCTGGCCGGCAAGTTTGTCGGCGTCGCTGAACGAGTCCTGCCCTTGGATCACGAAATTCTGCCCCAGAGGGACGGTCTGCACGACTGGAGCGGTGAGGATTTCTCCATCGAGCAGGACGGCGATCCGATCGACGCCCGGGGTCATCCCCTGGGTGAGGCTGACCATTTTATCGCCTCCCTCGGAAGTCAGCTTGATGCCGACCTGGTGGTCGGCACCCGCGGATTGCGGCCAGGCATCGGCCACGTCGGAGCCGCTGATGGCGGTGCGCTTGCTGAGGAGAAGATAATCGGTGAACAGTTCACCATCGCGATCTTCGCCCTTGTGCTCGAATGCGGCATAGCCCGGAACCACTTCCTCGCCTTCGAAGACAGCTCGGGCGATGGCGGAACCTTCACGGCTGACCTCCCGGAGTTCGAGTTTGGCGACTTTCTGGAGCTGGGTACGGACTTCGGAGGCCACCTCCGGCTCCATGCCGGGCATCTGGACGATGATGGTATCGGTGCCGCTGCTCACCACCAGAGGATCGGAGGTGCCCATGGCATTGAGCCGCTTTTCGATGACCCGCACGGCTTCATCGAGGTCGCGTTGGCGCAGGGGAATGACTTCGCCGGTGGTTTCGTCGACGTTCGGCTTCACCTTCAGGGTGAAGGCGGAGCCACCGACGATGTCGATGCCGCCCTTGAGGCTGTCCTTCGGCGGCCATAGTGCGAGAGCGGACAACGCGCAGATGCCGAGCGTGAGCACGGAGCCGACATTGCGTTTCCGCCGATCCGACTCGGTGGCGAAATACCAGATGAAGAGGATGAGCAGCGCCAGTCCGGAAAGGAACAGGGCCAGCGGATCGGAAATCAGGGTGACGCCGAGAACGGGAGCCATCGTAGGTCGGGGAGCGGGTTATTTCGATTCGGCGACTTTCGCCTCGGCGGCCGGAGCGTCCTTCTTGTGGACGGACGCGATGGCCTGCTTGTCAAACTCGATCATGGTGCCTTCGGCGACCTTGAGAGTGACGGTCTTGTCCTTGATGTGGTGGACCAGCGCGTGGATCCCGGCGGTGGTGATCACGCGATCGCCGGTCTTGATCGAGTCGATCCGCTGCTGGAGTTCCTTGCGCTGCTTCTGCTGCGGCCGGATGAGCAGGAAGTAGAACATGATGATCATCAGGACCATCATGACGAGCGGATTGCCAAAGAGGCCGCCGGGCTTGTCGGCTGCGTCTTGAGCGAGGAACTGGAGGGCGAGGAGCGTGGTCATGCCTTGGTATATCGGCGGATGAAGGAGTCTTTGAATTCGAGGTAGTTTCCGGCCTCGATCGCAGTCCGGGCTTGGGCGGCGAGAGCGAGGAGGAAATGCAGGTTGTGAAAGGAAAGCAACCGCAAAGCGAGGATTTCCCCGGCGCGGAAAAGGTGCCGGATGTAGGCCCGCGAAAACCTCGCGACGTGTGGGTGCGCGGACTCGCAAAGGGGTCGTGCATCGCGCTCGAATTCGAGGTTTTTGATGTGGATCGGTCCGTCGAGCGTGAAGGCCTGTCCATGGCGGGCGACGCGGGTGGGCATCACGCAATCGAACATGTCCACGCCGCGGGCGATCATCTCGAGGATCTGGGGTGGCGTGCCGAGTCCCATGGCGTAGCGCGGCTTGGACTCCGGGAGGAAAGGCACGCTGTGTTCGATGGCGCGGAACATTTCCGCCTCGGGCTCGCCGACCGAAACGCCGCCGATCGCATAGCCGTCGAAATCCAGCTCGACGAGTTCGCGCGCGGATTGCTCGCGCAGCTCGGCCCAGACGGAGCCCTGGACGATGCCGAAATGGCGCTGGCGGCCGTCGCCGGACTTTGGCTCGTTCGCGCTGACCCACTCCTTGCAGCGGCGGGCCCAGCGGGTGGTGAGGGCGAGCGAGTTCTCGGCGTATTTCCGCTCGCAGGGGTAGGGCGGGCATTCGTCGAAGAGCATCGCGATGTCCGAGCCGAGGGAGGCCTGGATTTCCATGCTCAACTCGGGCGTGAGAAGCATCTTCGCGCCGTCGAGGTGGTTCTGGAAACGGACGCCTTCCTCGGTGATCTTGCGCAGCTTGGCGAGCGACCAGACCTGGAAGCCGCCCGAATCGGTGAGGATCGGCTTTTTCCAGTCGGCGAAACCGTGGAGTCCGCCGAAATCGCGGATCAGCTCGTGACCCGGACGCAGCCAGAGGTGGTAGGTATTGCCGAGAATGATCTGGGCACCGAGCAGGTCGAGTTCGTCCGGGTGGAGGGTTTTGACCGAGCCCTGGGTGCCGACCGGCATGAAGATCGGCGTCTCGACCACGCCGTGGGCGAGGCTCATGCGGCCGGTGCGGGCCTTGCTGGCGGGATCGCGATGGAGAACCTCGAACATGCGGGTGGAGCAAGAAAAACGGGCGGACCCTTTTCAAGGATCCGCCCGTCGGAAAAACATGGGCCGGATTACTCGGCCGACTCGTCCTCGGTGCCGTCGGTCAAGACGTTGATGGTGAGGGTGGTGGTCACTTCCGGATGGACCTGGACCACAACCTCGTTCTTGCCGGAACGCTTGATCGGCTTGTCAAGCTGAATCGCGTGACGATCGAGTTCGATGCCGGCGGCTTCGAGTTCCTTGTGAATGTCGATCGAGGTGACCGAACCGAAGGCCTTGCCACCTTGACCGGTGGAGAGGGTGAACTTCGGACGAAGCTTGGAGATCTTGCTGGCCAGTTCCTGGGCGACCTGGAGTTCCTCGGCCTCACGTTGGGCACGGGCGACCTTGAGGTCTTCGACGTGCTTGAGGTTGGCCTCGGATGCCTCATAGGCTTTGCCTTGGGGGACGAGGAAGTTACGCGCGTAGCCGGCGCGGACCTTGACGACGTCGGCTTCGGCGCCGAGCCCTTCGATTTTTTCGCGGAGAATCACTTGTGCGTTTGCCATGACGTCTGGTGGTCGTTCGTGGGGGGCGGGAGGTAGGACCCGGGGGAGCCGGAGTCAAGGAAAATGGCGAAATTGCGCCTGCTGGATGCGGAATAGCGGTGGTTGGGATTTCTTCACCGCGGCGCTGCGCCGCGGTGGAGACGGAAACCGTGAGGATCGTGCTCGGACACCGTCACCTTGAGGCGAGGGTCTGGCAGCCTTTGAGGTCGAGCTTTCCGGAGGCCAGGACGGGGATCTCGGGGACGGGGACGACGGCACGCGGGCACCAGAGAGACGGCAGGCCGGCGTCCATGAGCTTGTAGCGGAGGTCGATGCACTCCTGCTCCAGGGCGGGTCCGGCGATGGTGGAAAGGAGGATGATCGCTTCGCCTTTTTGCTCATCGGGCACGCCGACGACGGCGATCTTCCGCTCGGCCTCGGCATCGAGCCCGAGGGCTTTGTTGATGGCGCCCTCGACGGTTTCGTGCGGGACCATTTCTCCGGCGATCTTCGAGAAGCGGGAGATGCGGCCCTCGATGTGGAGAAACCCGTCTTCGTCGACGCGGCCGACATCACCGGTGCGGAACCAACCGTCTTCGGTGAGCACCTCGGCGGATTTCTTCGGGTTGTCGAGGTAGCCTCGGAAGACGTTCGCGCCGCGGAACCAAATGATGCCCTGGCGGTCGAGCGGGCAGGGTCGGTCGGTGGCGGGATCGGTGAGCTTCACGGCGATGCCCGGAAGGAGCTGGCCCACGCTGCCTTTGCGGGAGCTGGGGAGAATGGAGACGCCGGTTTTCGCCGCCGGCTCGGGTAGGTTGACGTTGGTGGCCGGAGAGGTCTCGGTGAGCCCGTAGCCTTCCTGGGGCATGATGCCAAAGCGTTCTTCGAAGGCGTCGGCGAGGCTCGTGGGGAGCTTCTCGGCTCCGGTGACCACGAGTTTCAACGATTTGAGCTGCTCGGGTTTCACGCGCTTCATGTAGCCGCGGAGAAACGTCGGAGTGGCGAGCAGGAGGCTGACCTTGTGGGCTTCGATGAGTTCCCCGAGCCGCTTGGTTTCCAGGGGATTCGGATAAGTGACGAGGTTGATCCCATTGATGCATGGGAACCAGAGGGTGACGGTGCTGCCGAAGGAATGAAACAGCGGCAGGCAGCCGAGCACCGAGTCGCCCGGCCCGGCTTCGAGGCGGGTGGCGAACTGGCAGACGTTGGCGAGCACGTTGCGGTGGGAGAGGGCGACGCCCTTGGGATCGCCCGATGACCCGGAGGTGAAAAGCAGGACCGCTTCGTCATCGCCTTTGCGTTTTCCAATGCCGAAGATTGAGGCGAGGGCGCTGGCTGGAAGGAGCTTGGAAAGAACGGCCCACGAAATGATCTTCTTCTTCAGAGTGGGCAGGACGCGTTCAATGTAGATCAGGTCGCGGTTAGGCGGCCACGGAAAGGACGCGACCTTGCGGACGAAGGGGTCGGCGGTGATGTAGCGCTCCACACCGGATTGCTTCATCGCCGAGCGCACGGCTTCGTGACCGGCGGTGAAGTTGAAATTCACCGGGACTTTTCCGGCGAAGAGCACGGCGAGGTTGGCCACCATCCCGGCCTTGCCCGGCGGCAGGACAATTCCGACGCGTTTGGCGGACGTTTCCTCGCGGATGTATTTGGAAAAAACCAGTGCCGCGGCGAGCAGGCGATCGAAGGTGAGATCGGAGTCGTCCGAGCCGTCGTGAAGCGTGGTCTTCGAGTGCTTCTTGAGGCCATGGAGCACAGCCGTGGCGAGCGAGCTCTTGAAAAGGGGGCGGGCGGAGTAGGCCTCCTCGGAGGCCGCGAGCATGCCTTGGCGGATGGCGGCCCCGGAGACCTCGGTGGCGGGAATGAGGGGGGCGACGGCAAAGACGACGCGGGGCAGCGAGGCGGACTTCTCGACGGACAGGCAGGTGGAACGCGGCGTGTCGATGCCGATCGGCACCGTGGGCAACTTGAAGGCGCCGAGGGTCGCCAGGGTCTTTCCGGGGATGAGGCAGGGCGTGCCGGGCCGGGTGAGGGCGGGGCCGGGAACGAACACGAGGACGCCGTTGTCGGGCAGGGAGCGCTTGAGTTGGTCGCCGATGCCAGCGGGGTCCGCATCGAGATCGGAAAACACGGCTCCGGAGCCGTGTTTTTCCAAATACGCCCGCACGTCGGGGTCGATCGCGGCGTTTTCCTCGATCAGCCATGTCACCGGGCGGGCATCGAAGAGCTGGTGGAAAGCGGGGAGGTCCTGAGCCTCCAGCTTTCCTGGGACGACAAGACAGCCGGTGGCGGGAATGCGGTCGCGGTGGAGAATCTGAACGGCGGAACTCATGAGTGATGGAAAATCAGGCGTCGGGTGATGGACGAGATGTGCCCCGGAAATCGCCGGCTGGCACGGATTTTTTGCACCGGGTGCCGAGCTTTTGGGCGGGGAGATTCGACCCCTTGGGGGTGATGGCCGCGGCGAGGCTCGTTTCACAGGATGAATGGAATCGGATGAGATGTGGCTTGCCAGGACGGGGGATCAGGCTTAAGGGGCCGCCGCCCGATCTGTTTTGGGGCACCGGATCCTTGTTCAGGATCCGTCCCGTGTCCGGTCTTCATCGATGAGAAGAGCGGGGGCCCGGTTCAACCACACCCCGTTTCATCGAATCCGCCCGCGCCCAACCCGGCTGCCGGCACCCCGACATCATGACTGAAGCTACCTTTGAGGCGCTGCCCTTGGCCGCGCCCCTGCAGCGCGCGCTCGCAGAGCGCGGCTATACGACCCCCTCGCCGATCCAGCAGCAGGCGATCCCATTGCTCTTGAAAGGCCGGGATCTCCTTGGCTGTGCCCAGACCGGCACCGGCAAAACCGCGGCGTTTTCGCTGCCGATCCTCCATGCCCTGCACGAGGATCCGCGCGGCGTGAGACCGAAGTCCGCCCGCGTGCTGGTGCTGACGCCGACGCGCGAGCTGGCGACTCAGGTTGGCCGCAGCCTTGCAGACTACGGCACCCACCTGCGGATGCGCCACGCGCTGATCTTCGGCGGAGTAGGCCAGCGACCCCAGGTCGATGCCCTGCGCAAGGGAGTCGACGTGCTGGTGGCCTGCCCGGGCAGGTTGCTGGACCTCGTGAACCAGCGCCACGTGGATCTCTCGCAGGTCGAATTTTTCGTGCTCGATGAGGTGGACCGCATGCTGGACATGGGTTTCCAGCGCGATGTCCAACGGATCGTCTCGCTGCTGCCGTCGAAGCGTCAGTCGCTGTTTTTCTCCGCCACGCTCGCTCCGGCGATCGTGAAACTGGCGCACGAAATCCTCCGCGATCCCGCCACGGTGACGATCGAGCCGGAGGTGACGACGGCTGAAAAGGTCGCCCAGCAGGTGTGCTTTGTGGCCAAGGACGACAAGCGGCCGCTGCTGGTCGAGCAGCTGCGCGCCCAATCGAAGGGCGAGCTGAGCATTGTGTTCACCCGCACGAAACACGGCGCGAGCCGCCTGGCTCGGCAGATTTCCACGGAAGGCATCGCCGCCGAAGCGATCCACGGCAACCGCAGCCAGGCCCAGCGCGACAAGACGTTGGCGAAGTTCCGGGCCGGACACCTGCCGGTGCTGGTGGCCACTGATGTCGCCGCGCGCGGCGTGGACGTGAAAGCCGTGACCTTGGTCGTGAACTACGATTTGCCGAACGAGCCCGAAGCCTACGTCCACCGCATCGGCCGGACGGGTCGCGCGGGCGCTACGGGTCGTGCGGTTTCCTTTTGTTCCGAGGACGAAAGGGAATACCTCCGCGATATCGAGAAGCTCATCCGCCAGCAGATCGACGTGCATGCCGAGCACTCCTGGCACCGATCGAGCATCACTCGCTTGCCGATGCCCGGGCAAGGCCGCGGCCGCAGCCGTCAGGACGGTGCGGATGCCAGGTCGGCGGATCCGGCCAAGCGTCGCCGTCGTCGTCGGTCCCGCTCGGGAGCGGCCAGCGGCCGCCGCTGAGGATCAATCCACCTCCAGCCGGTAGCGGCGGAGCGTGGAATCGATTTCGCGCGACCACGCATCGATGCCTCCGGCCAAGGCGCGGGTGCGTTTCAAGCCATGTCCCTGGAACCACGAACAGTGGTCGAGGACATGGCGGCCCTGGTGGTCGTAGAGCACGATCTCGCGGTCGGGATCGCCGGCGAAGAGCTGCTGCTGGATTTCCTGGGTCATCAATTCGGACCCCGGGATCTGCACGGCCTCGTGTTCTTCCCGCGTCCGGGTATCGAGCAGCAGAACCGGCTCGCCCGCGTCCAGCCGTGCTTTCAGTTCGGCGGGGGAGAGCAGCATCCGCTGATCGAGCCGGTCGGCGGCGAGGATGTGTTCGAGCATTTCCGCCGGATCGAGCCCACCGGATCGCTCGGCGAGAGCCTCGAGTGTCTCTTCCGGAGAGAATCCACAGCTCTGGCAACCGCCGAGATGATAGCGCGAAAACAGGGCCCGTCGTGCTCCCGGGAGCGTCTCCATGATTTGCCCCATCGGGCTCCGGGTGGTGAGGGCGGCGGCTTGCATGGAGCGACGCTAGGGGAGGATTGAGGAAATTTCCACTGTCGCGCTGCGGCATGCTCATGCAGGGTTTCCGCGCATGGCCCATATCGAGGACGAACCGAAGATCTACCTGCTGCCGAATCTGATGACGGCAGGCAATCTCGCCTGCGGTTTCTTTGCGGTCCTTTCGATCTTCCAGGGGATTCTGGTCGCTACCAGCAAGGAAACCGGGTATGACTTCGCGCTGGCCCAGCCGTTTTATGAACGGGCGATCCTGCTGATTTTCGGGTCGTGTATCTTCGATCTTCTCGACGGGCGGCTGGCGCGGCTCGGCGGAAAGGAGTCGCCCTTCGGCCGCGAGTTCGACTCGTTGGCGGATGTCATCAGCTTCGGAATGGCACCCTCCCTCCTCATGGCGAAAGCCGTGCTCTTCCCGCTGGATCACGTCATCGATGGGCTCGGCTGGGTGCTGGCCTGCATTTACGTCCTCTGCGGCGCGGTGCGTCTGGCCCGCTTCAACTGCATCGCGGCCTCGATCCACCACAACCCCTCCGACACCGACTTCCGGGGCATTCCGATTCCGATGGCCGCCGGGTTCATTTCTTCGCTCACCTTTCTCATCATCTACCTCAATGAGACCGACCGCGATCTCGGCGCTTGGAAGTTCGTGCTCGGCGGGGCGATGTTGGGGCTGTCCATCCTGATGATCAGCGACGTCCGCTATCCGAGTTTTAAAAAACTCGACTGGCGCACCAAGAGCACACCGATGGTCATCGTGGGCGCGGCGGTGCTGCTCGTGATCACCGTCCGGTATCGCTACGTGATGCCGGTGATCCTATTCAGTGCCTATCTTCTCTACGGCCTGGTGATTCGTCCGTTCCTGCCGAAAAGGGTGGTGCGGGAATTCGAGGACGAGCCGGAAGAAGAAGATTCCGGCCAATAGTTTGGAAAAAGTTTTTGATTAATTTTTCCTGATTATTTAGAACAGTCGCATGAAACGTCGCGGTGTTCTTCCCCGGATTCTTTTTTTTCTCTTTTTGGGGCTGATCGCGGCCACAGCGGCATCGGCCGCACGATTTTCGACCGTGATCATCGATCCGGGGCATGGCGGGCGTGACAAAGGTGCCTTCTGGGGCGGGGTGAGGGAATCGACCCTGGCGTTGAACGTTGCCAAGGACTTGGAAGCCTGCCTCAAGCGCCGGGGGATTCGCACGGTGATGACCCGCCGGTCCGACGTCTTTATTTCCCTGAGAAGCCGGGCGGCCATCGCGAACCGCTATCGTCATGCGGTGTTCGTGAGTGTCCACTTCAACGCCTGCCTCAATACCGGTATTCGCGGCGCGGAGACCTATTATTGGGGAAACCAGGGCCGCATCCTCGCGACCGCCATCCAGCGGCGGCTGCCCGGACGGGTCAAAACTCCCAACCGCGGTGCCCGTCGGCGCGGCTTTTCCGTGTTGGTGAACACCCGTTGCCCCGCCGTGCTCGTCGAGTGTGGCTTCATCAGCAACCGCGGTGAGCGCCAACGTTGCGCGACCCGCTGGTATCAGCAAACGGCCGCGCGGGCCATCTATGACGCGCTGATGGCCTACCGTTGAGCGGGGGACTCCGTTTTCTGAAAGCGCGAGGTGATCCAGCCTTCCCGTGGCCGGAACCACCAGGCCAGGGTGAAGATGAACCCGGCGATCACGGCGATCATGCCGGACGTGGTGGTGTCCTCGAAGCCCAGCCAACGCGGCACCGTGAGCGCGGCGACATGTCCGACCGCCGCCGAGGTCGCCGCGACGGCCGCCGCCACGAGAAGCATCGGGAGCAACCTTTTCGTCAAAAGCTGCGCTGTCGCTGCGGGGACGATCAGCATGGCGATGACGATGATGCTGCCGACCGATTCGAATGCCGCGACGGTGGTGACCGCCACCATCGCCATCAACAGGTAGTGGAGCAGGATGGAGGAAAAACCGAGGGTGTCGGCCAGTGCGGGGTCGAAGGCCGAAAGCCGCAACTCCTTGTAGAACAATCCGATGAGACCGAGGTTGAGGAGCAGGATGATGCCGTTGACGATGGCCGCACGGGGAAGCTCGGTCGGCACGATGGGTGCGCTGGTTTCAATGGCTCCGTAAAGGACGCAGGATGGGTCGAGATCGACGTGGTCGCCCGCCCGGACGATCAGCACGAGGCCGATCGCGAACAGAGTGGTGAAAACCACACCCATCGCGGCGCCTCGATCGACATTGCCGAAGCGACTGACCCATTGGGTGAAAAGAGCGGTGAGGACCCCGGTGACCGCGGCACCCAGAAACATCGGCAGGCTCGCCCGCGAGCCGGTGACGAGGAAAGCGATCGCCAGCCCCGGCAGGACGGCGTGGCTGATGGCATCGCCCATCATGCTCATCTTCCTCAGCACCAGAAAGCAGCCGGGCAGCGCGCAGGCCACGGCACAGAGGACACCGGTGACGACGATCCAGGTATCGGTGAAGTTCCATTCCATGCGTTCAGATGTGATGCGGGCTGCCGGGAATCTGGAGTTCGGGCGAAAGCTCGCTTTCGAGGTCGCGCACCATCTCCGGACCGAGGATGTGCTCCACCATGTCGGCGTCGCGATCAACGTGACTCGGGGCGATGTCGGCGTGGCGGATGAGATAGATTTCCCACAGGCGGTGGTTGCGGGTGATGCGGGCCGCCTCGCCGAAGCCGGACTCGGAAAGCAGCACCGCGGATGGATCGCTGGTCACTTCGAGGTGGTCCTCGCGCCGTGCCAGCGCGAGCTGGCGACGGAGTTGGCGTGGTGTCCAACTCCGGTGCTCGATCAATCTCCGGCGCGGAACCGGACGGTTGGAAACCGGTTCCCCCTGGGATTCGAGAAGTTCAAAGATCGACCGCAGCAGGTGCTGGCGCCCCATCCGCCGCTTCAGCCGGTGGTGCTTGACGAAACGCGGCACGACTCCGCGTTTCGTGCCGAAGAGCATGCTGAAGAGGAAAACCACGGCACCCGTGATCACGATCACCGCGCCGGCCGGGAGCTTCGGCGCCAGTGCGCTGAAGGAGGACCCGAGCCAACCGCAGGCGGCACCGATGGCACCTGAAATGACGATCATCCGGCTCAACCGCTCGGTCCAGAACCGCGCCGCGGCAGCGGGAATGATGAGGAAGGCGATGATCAGGATGAGGCCCACCGATTGGAGCCCGACCACCGTGATGGCGGTCACGAGCGAAAGCAGCACGATGTCCAGAAGCAGCACCGGCCAGCCTTCGGAGGCGGCGTAGGTTTCATCGAAACACAGCAGCAGGAATTCCTTCAGCAGCGCCCACGCGGCCACGCAGCAGGCACAGGAGGTGACGACGATCCACAGCAGGTCGGAAAGTACGATGGATGCCGTTTTTCCGTAGATGAACGATTCCAGGCCGGAGGCATCCGGCAGCCGCTGTACCATCCGCAGGATCGCCACCCCCGCGCCGAAGAACACCGAGAGGACGAAACCCATGGCGACGTCGTCGCGGAGCCGGGTGGTACGACGGATGGCGAGCATGGTGGCGACGCCGGCCAGGCCGGAAAGGGTCGCGCCCAGCAGTAGGGCAGGAAGGCTTTTTCCGGTACCGCCGAGGCTGGTGACCACGGCGAAGGTGATCGCGATCCCCGGCAGCGTGGCGTGGGAGAGAACATCGCCCATCAGCGAACGCTTGCGCAGCAGTAGCAGGTTCCCCACCACACCGGCACCGAGGCCGAGGAAAAACGTCGCCGTCACGACCAGCCGCGTATTGTAGCTGCGCAGCGTCAGCACCTCGGCCAAATCCTGAAGGAAGGTGTCCATAAAGGTCAGCGCGTGCCCGCGCGGCGGATGGCGTTGGCGGCGCGGTCGAGCAACGCCAGGCGGCCGCCGTAGGTCTTCTTGAGGTTCTCGTCGGTGAAGACCTCCTCGGTGGGACCGGAGGCGACGATCCGCATGTTCAGCAGCACGACCCAGTCAAAGTACTCGGTGACGGTGCCGAGATCGTGGTGAACCACCAGCACCGTTCGCCCGCGCTCGCGCAGTTCCTTGAGCAGGGCGATGATCGCCTGCTCGGTGGCGGCATCGACGGCGGCAAACGGCTCGTCCATGAAATAGACCTTCGCGTCCTGCGCCAGCGCCCGGGCGAGGAATACCCGCTGCTGCTGCCCGCCGGAAAGCTGGCTGATCTGACGGCCGGCGAGGTCGCCGATGCCGACCTTTTCCAGTGCCTCCATCGCGAGGGCGCGTTCTTTTTTACCGACGCGGCGGAACCACCCGAGCTTGCGGTAGGTGCCCATGGCCACCACGTCCAGAGCCGAGACCGGGAAATCCCAATCGACGCTCTCGCGCTGCGGCACGTAGCCCACCAGGTGACGGTTCTCGCGGTAGGGCTTGCCGTAAATGCGCGCCCAGCCGGAGGTCTTGGGAATCAGGTCGAGGCACGCTTTCAGCAGAGTCGATTTTCCCGCTCCGTTCGGCCCCACGATCGCCACCAGCCGGCCCTCGGGGATGTTCAGTTCAACGTCCCAGATGACCGGCTTCCGCTGATAGGCCACCGTCAGGTCATGGACGGTCAGCGGGAAATCGGGCGGATGTTCGTGCTGCATGATTCAATAACGGACGGTGAAGCCCGAAAACAAGCCGACGTCCTCGGCGTGGCCATTCAGGCCGACCCGCGCGCCCGCGTCGAGCACCAGGTTCGCATGTACGGCGTAGGTAAAACCTCCGGAAGCCGACGCCTCGTAGTGGTCCTCGGCCAGTACACCGATGTATTCGACGAAGCAGCCCCAGCGCTCGCTCAGATCGAAGCCGAGCACGGCGGTGTGGACGAACTCGAAGTCGTAGCCGCCGTTTCCGTCGTCGACGTAGTCCAGCTCCGCCATCAGGCCCAACCCGGTGCGCTCGGTGAGGCCCATCGAAAAGGGCACGATCAATCCGCCTTCCCACACGTCGTTGCTCAAGGCGGTGCCGGTCGGGATTTTCACAAAGGGGAACAAGGCCAGCCCCGTATTGCCGCCATCGTTGCCCCAAAGGTTCCACTTGAAGCGCAGGGTCACGTCACCAAAACCTTCAAGGCCGGGATCCTCCGCGATGTAGCTGTCCCACACGATCTGCAAATCGGTGCAATCCGTCAGGCCGAACTTCAGGTTGCTGGCCATGACCGTCCAGGTTTCATCGCCGCCATCGCGGCTCCAGTCGACAAGACTCGCCTCGAACTGGACATGGCCGGCATCAACCGTGATCGGGCTTTCCGTGGCGTCCGGCCGGTCGGCGGCGAGGTCGCGCATCGAGTCGGTTGGAACGGGATCGAAAAGCGAATGGGCCGAAAGCGGAAGAGTCAGGGTGAGGCAGGTCAGGAGTCGTGTCATCGATTCAGTGGTATTCATGGAAGCAATCCGTTGAGGCCGTTTGCGGGGGCATCGCCGCCGAGGGAGCGGGTGATCAGGGTGACGTTGTGATCGATCATGCCGATGTAGGTCCCCTCGTAGCTGCCGGCCGCGCCCATGGCGTCGGAGAAAAGTTCGCCGCCGATGACGACCTTGTGGCCCCGCGAGCGGGTGCCTTCGACCAAAGCCTCGACCGATTTCCGAGGCACCGAGCTCTCGACGAAGACCGCCGGAACCTTGCGCTCGACGATGAAGCTCACCAGTTCGTTGATATCCTTCAACCCCGCTTCCGACTCCGTGCTGATGCCCTGGATCCCGCGGACTTCGATACCATAGGCTCGCGCCATGTAGCCGAAGGCGTCGTGAGCCGTCACCAGCACGCGCTGGTTTTCAGGAATGCTGGCGATCGAGCGGCGCGCGTAGTCATCGAGGTGGCCTAGCTTTTCCTGATAGGCCCGGGCCCGTTCGTTGAACTCGGAGGCATGCTCGGGCAGCGCCTCGCCAAGCGCCTTGGCGATCGATGTCGTCACTTCCTTCCACGCTGCCACATCCATCCAGACGTGGGGATCGTGGTGCCCGTCGTCGCCGTCCTGCACGTATCCCTGTTCATGGAGAAGCACGTCGGCAACGGCCACGACCCGGCGGCCGGCCTTCGAGAACCGCTCCAACGCCTCGGTCATCTTTCCTTCCAGCAGGAGACCGTTGTAGAGGATCAGATCGGCGTTCTGGAGTACCTTGAGATCGCGGCTGGTCGGCTTGTAAAGGTGGGGGTCGACGCCCTCGTGGATCAGGTTGGTGACCTCGACCCGGTCACCGCCGACCTCGCGGGCGACATCCGCGATCATCGCAATCGTGCAAGCGACCTGCGGTTTGGATTCACCCGAGTCCGCGTCCGAGCGGTCGCCACAGGAAGCCAGGGCCATGAGCGCGACGGGAAGAAAAACAGCCCGCATGAAGGGGCGGTACCAGCCAGGGGAAAGAAGAGCGTTTCGCATGTCGGGGCGACGTATTCCACTGCGACTTTGATTGGTCAAAATAAAAATCAGCCAAACTCAAAATAGCCGGAAGAGCAGTCTCCTCCTCGCGATAGAACGGCGGCAGTCCAAGGCTTCCTGAGCTCCTGTACACATAGGAGATCGCCACGGTCCTCGCATCGAAGGGCCGTGGCGATAGAACAGGGCCTCCTGCCGAGGCCGCCGGGCTCATCAAAAAAGGGCGGTCACGCCTTGGTTGGCGGACCGCCCTCGAATGACTGGGTCAGTAGCGGACCTGAAGCCGCAGGAACCGCTGGGTTGCTGCCGTGATGGCCTGGGTGTCGATGACCAGAACCGCACCCGCGGTGTTGGCTTCGCCGGTGCTGCTGAAGACGAGTTCGGACCAGTCGGCGAGGTCGCCGGAGGCATGGACTTCGTAGAAGAGGGCCGGATCGGCGATGCGGTCGAAGGTGAGGGTGACCTTGCCTTCGGACTCGCCCAACTCGACGAGCGGGCCGGTGCCGGGGAGGTTCGGATCGGTTCCGAGCGCGTATTCCAGCAGGTTGGATCTACCATCGTTGTCCGGATCGGCGTCGTCCGCGGCATCGCCGCTGTTGGCGGCGCTGCCGAAGTTCGCCTCACGCCAGATTTCGAGGAGGCTGCCGCCCGCTGAGATGACGGCGGTGGCTTCGTTGGAATAGTCCGCGCTCGATCCACCGGCGTTCACCGCCTTGACCACGTAGTAGAAGGTTCCGCCGGAGGGAAACGGATCGGTGTACGAGGTGAGCGTGACACCGGTGGCGATGGCCGTGTAGGGGCCGCCGGTGAAGTCGGAGCGATAGACGGTGTAGGAGGTCGCTTCCGCCACCGCGGTCCAGGAAAGCTCGGCGCTGCCCTCACCTCCGGTGGCGACGAGGTCGGCGGGAGCGGTCGCGGGTGCCTCCACACCGGTATTCACAATCTGGATCCCGGAAATCCCGCCGGGGTTACCGGACACTTTCGAGAGCGCGATGGTCAGGCTCGTGCCCGTCAAGCCGCGGAATCGAACGAAGTTGGCTGGCGGAGTGGAGGATTCCTGGGCGTCGCCTGCGGTGGTCGCGGTGGAGACGCTGAAGGACGGTGGCTCGGTGGGTCTGCCGGCGGACTTGTAGAAGAGTCGGCCGGACTCGTTGCCGTTCACGATCACGCTGCCGGTGGCACCCGCGGTGTCGCCGCTGGTGAAGACATAGACGTCGTATTCGGTGTAGGTGACCCCATTGAGGGTCACGACGGCCGCATCATCGGTGGCGGCGTTGTTGTCCGCCTCGATGTAGCCGTGGAGCAGCCGGCCGTCCGGGGTTTTGGCCGCGGCGGTGCCTCCCACGTCCCAAGTGTTGGTACTGGTCCAGATGGCGGTCACGCCGGAGGGGTCACCATCGCTGTCCAGCAGCTCGATGGGAGAGGCGGGGTTGGCCGCGTCCTTTTGCGTGTTGTTCCAACCGGAGGTGGGAAGAAAACCGGCCTGTTCGAAGGTGTCGAGTGTACCGGCCTGGTTGCTTGAGCCACTGCCGCCGTTGCCATCTCCGGAGAAATTGAGACCCACCGCCTTGGTGGCTGGCTCGGCGAGTAGCAGGTGGACGGACGTTTCGGCAAAGGCCGAGGCTCCGATATCGCTCAGGCCGGCATCATCTTCGACGATCACGGTGTAGAGGCCTTCGTCTTCCGGTTGGAAATCCGTGAGGGTCAGAGTCGCCGAGGTTTCAGCAAGCAGCGCGCCTTCGAAAAACCACTGGTAGGTGAGGGTTCCCAAGCCGGAGGCATTGGCTTCCAGCGCGACCGTGGCTCCCGGGCTGACCACCGTGGTGGCGGCGGGCGACAGCGTCACCGATGGTTCCGGATAGGTCACGAAAAGCCATGCCGAGGCGCTCTCTGCGGTGCCTTCGCTGTTGGTGGCGACGGCCCGATAGTCGCCGCTGTCGGCATAGCTCACGGGGTCGAGGAGGAAAGTCGTTCCCTCGGCGCCCGGGATGTCGGTCCAGGTGTCCCCGAAGTCGATGGATTTCTGCCACTGGACGGTCGGAGCCGGAGCACCGGCGACCTCGACGGAAAACTCCACCTGTTGGCCGACCAGCACGTCCTGGTTCACGGGGTCCGTGAGGATGGCCGGCGGGCCTGTCGCGTCGATCAACTGATAGACGCCGAGGCCGTCCTGTTCCTGAAAGGTGAACTGCGAGTAGTTCCCGGCTTCCACGGCCACACCGTTGACGGCGATCTTTCCGCCATCGATGAGGGCCTGGAACTGAGTTTCGTTCCAACCGACGATGGAGAGGCTGCCGGTGCCGCCGACGATGAAGTTGATCTGGTCGCCGCTGCCCACTTCGAACAGCGAGCTTCCGGCGGAAACGAAGTGCCCGTCCACGATCTCGATCTTGCCGAGGCCCAGCGGGTTATCGACGAAGACCGGCGTCGTGGTCATGTCAATCCACCGACCGCCCACCGCGACCGGGAGATTGCCGGTCACACGGAAGGTGCCGGAGTTCAAGCGGACCGTGCCGGTGCCGGCACCGCGACCGATGTTGAAACCTGCGGCCGTGGCGGTGACCGCCTGGGTTTCGTCGAGCGTCAGATGGAAGGTCCCGCCGTTGATGGTGATGGTGCCGGAGGTGTTGAGGCCGTTGCCGCCGGTGCCGGCGTCATTCCCACCATTGCCGAGGTTGAAGTTCTGTTCGTTGGTGCCGCTGAGGAACCAGTCGAAGGTCGCGCCTTCGCCGACGGTCACACTGCCGGTGACGCCGGAGGTGTTGTTGTTGTTGACGCCTACGCCACCGCCCCACTGGTTGATCTGATTGATCGTGAGAGAGGCACCGGTCTGGACGGCGATGGTACCGTTGCTGTTGGCGTTGCGGCCGACCTTGAAATCGTTGCTGTCGAGGGTCAGCGAGCCGCTCGCCACGGTGATCGAGCCGGTGCCGCCGATACCGATGTAGCAGTTCGTCCCGGCACCTCCCTGGACGTGGGGATCGAGAGCGCTGTCGACGCCAGCGCCGTCATAGGTCTGCGCCGCGTTGAGGTTTCCGCCATTGTAGGTCCAATCGGCATGGGCGGTGGGAAGTGCCGCGCCGGCGGCGAGAAGGAGTGCGGCCAAGCGAAGGCCGCGGAATGCAAAGGAAGCATGCATGGTGAGAGAGAAGGGTTTTTTCCGGCGGGGCGGAAGGACCGCCCCGCCAGGGGTTCAGAGCCGTAGGTGTGAATGCGATGATCAGCGGCGGCGGCGGAACAGCAGCAGTGCTCCGATTCCTCCGAGCAGGCTTGTCGCCGGCTCGGGAACGACCTGCAGGACGCCTTGCGAGCCATCCGTGGTGAACTGGAAGCCGGTCAGGTCCGATACATCCGAACCATCGATCTGCAGCACGCCGGCGGTGGCGAGAGCCTCAAAATCGGACTCCGTCCAGTCGAGGATCGAAAGTCCGCCGCTACCGGTGGAGGTGAAGTTCACGCGGTCTCCGGCACCGACGGCGAACAGCGACGTGCCGCTGCTGATGAGGAAACCGTCGACGATGTTGACGACGCCCAGACCGAGCGGGTTGTCCACGAACTGCGGCGTGGTGGTCATGTCGATCCACCGACCACCGAGAGCGATGGGCAGGTTTCCGGAAACCGAGAAGGTCCCGGAATTGAGGTTCACCGTGCCGGTGCCGGCACCGCGGCCGATGTTGAATCCCGCAGCTGTGGCGGAAACCGCTTGGGCGGGATCGAGCGTCAGGTCGAAGGTGCCGCCGTTGATGGTGATGGTGCCGGAGGTGTTGAGACCGTTGCTTCCGGTGCCGGCATCGTTTCCGCCGTTGCCGAGGTTGAAATTCTGCTCGTTGCTGCCACTCAGGAACCAGTCGAAGGAGGCTCCGGATCCGACCGTGACGGAGGCGGTGACCGTCGAGGTATTGTTGTTGTTGACGCCCACGCCGCCTCCCCACTGGTTGGTCTGGTTGATAGCGAGCGAGGCTCCGGCCTGAACGATGATTGAGCCGTTGCTGTTGGCATTCCGACCCACCTTGAAGTCGTTGGCGTTGAAGGTCAGGGAGCCGCTTTCCACCGTCACGCTGCCGGTGCCGCCGATGCCGATGTAGTGATTGGAGGAGGAGGAGCCGACCGAGTGCGGGTTGAGAGCGGAATCGACGCCGAGGCCGTCGTAGGTTTGGGCCGCGTTCAGGTTGCCACCGGTGTAGGTGAAGGCCGCATGGACGGCTGGCGTGGCTGCAAGGACGGCGGCGATGGTTCCGCCAATGATGGGGCTTTTGGTTTTCATGGGGTTTGTGTAGTTGGGTTTGTCGTCCTCCGCGCGCTCGCTCACAGACGGCTTCGCGGGTTACGACGATACGAAATGATAGGCCGATCCCATCTCGATCAACTTTCCCCAATGTTACCGTGGTAACGTCGGGGTATCATTGCACGATGCGTTGCGAGGGGCGCGCGGAGAGGGAGCGGGACCGCCGTTTCGAACTCCTCGATGGAGCCCGATGGTGCGCGACTGGGCGGGGGAAGGATGGCATCGGGCTGCCGGACGGGGTCGCCGGGATACCCGCCTTCAAGGTTTTTCCCACCCTCTTCACCGCCCGGCTCACGCCCGACGGATGGCCGTCATCGCCCACGCCACTACCGCCTGAGGACTCTCATCACGGTGAGAATTGAACTCGGAGCGGCTGAGATGCTTGGGAATGGGAGCGGCGGAACGCGTCCGCCGGGAATGGTTCCTGAGAGCGATCTCCTCGCCGTCCCAGCCAGCCGGAGCCAGCGGGGCGGGGGAAGTGGATGGATGAAATCACTGCTGGCATCGTCGGTCCGGCGTCGCACCAGGGGGGCAGTGCTTGGGGGGCGGAACGGCTCGGGCTTCGAGCGGGGGTGACATGACACGGGCGCTGCGGCGGGAGAGGGAGGAGAGAGAGAGGCTTGAAAAGGGAGTGGGAGAGGTCGGCGGAAATGCGTGAAATCTAGGACCGACCCTAACACGACCCTAACAGCTGGATGAAATCTAGGACCGACCCTAACAGCTGGAAGGACCGACCCTAATAACTACATGAAATCTAGGACCGACCCGAATGGCGCGGGATTAAGCGCACGCGCGGTAGTTTGAGCGGTGGGGAATCTCGAC
>CBFGTS010000012.1:0-124705 GCA_965652295.1 uncultured Haloferula sp.
GTGGAACTCGCTTGCGCCATGATCCTGCTCAACGCACTTTTGAGATAGCTTCTAGAGACCAAGCAGGGCGTCAACAAACACCGCGACAAGTCCAGCCCCGACCAGCCGCTCCTCCCCGCCCTCGAAGCCGTCACCTCCGTCTCCCGCGGCCACGGCCAGCGCGGCAGCGCCGCCTTCGACAAGGCCCTCCACCCTCCCCGAGCAAGTCGCCGCCATCCAAAAGCTCCTCCCCGCCCTAGGCTCAGATGCAGACGCCAGCGCCCTGGCCGCCGCCTTTGGCCGCCGCACCCCCGCCCGCATCCGCCAGATTGAAGAGATTCTTGAAACTCTCACCGCGTTGGGGAAACTCTAATCACTGAAACCACGCAACCTGCGCCTAATGAGTGCTCCGAGTCGCGTCCTTTACGAGCTCCACAATTCTCTCGAACCAATCGGCTTCGAGAACCTGTGCGTGGACCTTTTGGTCCGCGAAGGCTTCTGGCGCATTGTCCCCGGTGGAAAGGTGCGGGATCACGGCCGGGATGCTGAGGTGCGCTTCTGGCTCGGTGAGGAGCCCGGAGCGCCGCGAATCGCATTCCAGTTCAGTCTGGAAGCAAGATGGGAAGCCAAACTTAGGCGTGACATTTCGAAGATCACGCAGTTCTCGAGAACCGTCGAAGAAGTTGTTTTCGTTAGCAGCCGTTCGATATCCGTAGAAAAACAGGACAAGCTGCGCGCCGAGTTTCTCCACAGCCATGGCATCAGACTGCAGATCTTTGATGAAAGTTGGTTCCGAGCTCGGCTGGAGGAGGAGCACGCCGACCTCGCGCGGAAACATTTGCGAGTCGAGGTAAACGCCACGCCCGGCTACTACGCAACGATGGTGAGCCTCCATGATCTGACAGATGAAAACTGCATGGAGCTGCTCCGGCATACGACGCCTGAAGCCCTGCGCGCGACGTTTCGATCTCGAACCCTCGCGGACCCGACATCCGTGGCCGCGTGGCGCGGCCTGGCGTCTGTCGCCGCGTATCAGCGCCAATACGATGCTGCTCTTCCCGCTATCGCCAAAGCACTCGAACTCTCAAATGACGAGACTGAGCGTCTGAATCTGACGATTCGCCGAGCTTTGATCCTTGCGGAGAAAGGGATTCAATCAAAATCACGTGTCTGCCTCAAGGAGGCTCATGCGATCCTTGCTCCCATCGCGAGCAACGTCAAACGGGCGGTCGACCACTACAACTTGGGAAACATACTTGGGGCGCTAGACAAAGACCGGGAAGCAGAAGAGCACTACAGGCGATGCCTGACCCTCAAACCGGAGTACGCCCCCGCGTGGCACAACCTCGGAACCCTCATCGTTCGGCAGAAAGGCCGCCGTGAAGAAGGCCTCAATTGTCTGGACCGCGCCATATCCTTGAAACCCGATCTTGTACCGGCCTTATGCACCAAGGCGAACATACTCGTGATGACGGGCCCCAGTTGCGAGGAAGCTCTCGCCCTCATGGATCGAGCGTTTTCGATCGATCCAAACTTGGAAGAACGATGGCGACATGCAAGGTATTGGCGCTCGATGGCTCTCTGTCGTGAAGGACGGTTTGTTGAGGCTCATTCAGAAGTTCGCCAAGGGCTTGAGAGAGATCCCGACTGTCCGTTTCTTGAAAAGCTCGCAACAGACATTTTTTCTCACCTATGGCGCATCGATCCGGGACACCTTAAGGATGCCGAAGAATTCTTTTCTCTGAGAATCGACCCTGAGAACAGAAACTATGGCGTCCTTAGTTGGGATGCTTGACCTGCTTGATGCAGCAGGTCGGGGGCGTGAGGCGTGGCTAATTCTACAGCGCTTTTTGGATCTTAAGGAGCTTTCGATCGAAGCTGTGGCGTCGCGCATCCCTGTGACTCTTGCTGAACTGAGTGCATCTTTTCGATATATTTCGATTTATCGAGAGTTCCGCGATGCAAACCCGCTGATCGATTACGCTCGCATTCTTGACGAGCTGACGCTCCATCCGCATCCTGATGTTCCCGAAATCCTTTATCATCTGCTCATCCCGACTTTCTCCGGGGCTTTCGACGCAATTGTCCAGAACAGCAGCCCGGGCGAACCGGTGGAGCGTCCCCTGAAGCTCAAAAGCATTTACACCAAAATCTCGCAGACGTTCGCTTCGTTCCGGGGTCATCTCGCGCATCCCTCCGCGATTCCGCCACAGGAGTCTCTATCCGATTTGCTGGCAGGTTTGATGGTCGCCGGCGTAGATATCCCTTTGATTGAAGTATCAAGACAAATCGGATTCCTGAGCGGCATTGCGGGGGCGGATATTTTGGAATCTGATCGAGCCTTGATCGTAGCGGCATCCCGAGAAATACATGATGCTTGGGTTACGACATTGCTCGAGGATGTCACCGCAGCCTGGGGTCTTTTCAAGTAGGTTCCCGTGAAACGGATTACTCGAACTCCACCTTGGCCATGTCGGTGAGCTGCGCGTTGAGGGCTCGGAGGCGCTCTTCGGAGAAGACGGCCGGCCGGTCGGAGAGGTAGCCACGGATCAGCTTTTCGTTGAGGACCGCGACCGCGCCCTTGGCTTTGGCCGTGACGTACCAGCCTGGCAGAACGAGAGCGGCGGAGACCGGGATGTCCGTGCCATTGAGGGCGGTGAGCTTCTCGGTGAGCCAAGCGGCATTCCGGGAGGCCTGCTTGATGCCATGGGCATCGGCACCCATGGGGCGGGGAAAGTGGAGATGGACACCGTCGAAGACGACTTCGTGGTTCTTTTGTGTGGCCTGCTGGTCCGAGGGGAGCTTGGGCTTGCGGCGGGCTTTGGTCTCGAAGACGAAGACCCCGGCGGGGGTGAGAGCGACGTGGTCGATGTTCCACGGTTTGGCCCCGGGTCGCTTGACTTCCAGATCATGGAAGACGCGGAGGCCATCGGACGAGAGGCGGTCGAGCACCCCGCCGACGATCTGCTCGCCCTGAAGACCGAGCCTGTGGTTGGCGAGCTTTCGGAGGGTCTTGCGGAGAAGATGGAAGAAGACCGCAGTCCCGATCACTCCAAAACCAAGGCCGAGGGAAAGAAGGCCGGTTTGAACATAGAGGAGCCACGCCACGAAGCCGGCGAACCCGACCATCGTCGTATAGAGAAGGAGATCCGCCATCAGGTGCTCGGTCCGGCTTTGGAGGCTCCAGCCCGGCGGGCGCGGCATGTCCTTGAATGGCCGGCGGCTCTTTTCATTCCGCACGCGGACCCATCGCCGCATCCAGAAAATGAGCCCGATGATGGGGAGACCGGGGAAGAACAAGAGGAACCAGAGGTTTTCAAGCACCGGAGAAGATCCTGCGAGGAAAGGACTCGGACGGGAAGAGCGAAGACCAGCCCGGGACATGTCGCCACGACCCACAGTCGCGAGTGCATGGAGGCCGCCGACCGCGCCGCCAAGGAGCACGACGACTATCCTCTGCGCTACCTCCGGCTTGACCGACGGGTGGATGATCCCTCGAAGATCGTCGGAACGATCTTCGCCGGCGGGGAGATGGAGACGGCGATCAACTCGAACCTGGAGATGCGGTGAACAAGCCGTGCCCGGTGCTTCGGTCGGAGCACGAAGCGGTTCAGCATTTCAGAGCGCACCTCCGCATCCACAGTTCTTGGCGTCCTTGGCGACTTGGCGGTTCAACCAGCTCCGGAGGCTCCGGCAGCGTGGCTCATCTGTCCAAGCCGGCTGAAGACCGGCGCTCCGTACGACCGGGCCGGTGGGATTCGGAACCGCGTCACTCATCCCACCACGTCTGATCCTCGACGACCCAGAAACCGTGGCGTTTGACGAACATTCCCTCACCGTGCACACCCGATAGGATCATTCCTTTTTTGCGGGATGCTCTCTCGAAACGGATGCGCTCGGGGGATAGACGCTCAAGGGTCAGGTCGAGCGTCGCGCCGCCATCGGGGAAAGCGGTCTCGTCCACCGCGAATTCGGTCGCGGGGTACTTCTCCCTCAAAAGGCTCAGGACGGATTCAGGAGGCGCGGCGCGATTGAAGCGCAAAAGGATCGGACCATCGAGTTCCGGCGGCAGAACCCCGTCGAACACCGGCCGCGGAATCCTCTCGATTTCGGGAGTGGTCCGGGCGTATTTCTCGAAGACCCGCCACATCTCCTCGCTTCTGATCCAACCAAGCGGAGTTTCTCCGCCCGCCTCCGCATAGGGATCGGCACCGGCGGCAAGCAGTACATCCGCTGACCGCGGTGCGTTGATATCGACGGCATCGTGCAGCAGGGTTGCCTCGCCCTCATCGGTCTCGTCGGCCCCTGCGTTCACGTCGAACCCATCGAGGAGCAGGCGGGTGGCCTCCGGCAGGTCTGCCCGAACCGCCTCCCACAGTAGTTCCCTCCGCTCTTCCACCGGCAGCGCCGCCAGGCGGTCCTCCGGCACCGCCCGGTACCCGGCGAGAAATCCGAAGAAGCTGCCGACGACCACCCCGGCCACCACCGATGCCGCGATGACGCCGTATCGACGGACGTCCGTGTGCTCCTTCATCCGGTTCAGGGTAAGGCTTTGCGGAGCGCTTGGGAAGCGGGGAGCGGTTTCAGCATTTCAGAATTCACTCCATCCAACCAGCTCCGTGGCTGTGGCATCCCTGCCGCAGGGCCCGCCCCAGCGGCTTCCAGCCGCGTCCCACGTAGCTGCGGCGGCTCGCCGCAGGCCGTTTCAGGAGCGGCTCGCTCCGAGTCCCTAGACCGGTTCATTGGTCATCAGCCACTGGTTCCGACCTTCCGACCTTCCGACCTTCCGACCCTCCCACCGACATCCGACAACAATCCATTCTCTTCCTCCGCGCCCCCTCCGCGACCTCCGCGTCTCTGTGTCAGAACCCCACATCACTCATCCCTTGGGACAGGCTTGCGCGGGATCGGCTCAGAGGCAGCAATGCTTGTGTTTCTTCCCGCTCCCGCAGGGGCACGGCGGGTTGCGGGAGGTTTTCGGGGACCGGACGATGTTATCGGGCCTGATGGTCTAATGAGCCGGTGGTGGTCTTTGATCATGGAGGTCCACCGCTCGTCCAGAAGGTGGTTCATCAGGATCAGCATCCCCTCGCGAGAGACGCGGTCCGGACTCGCGAAATCGATGCTCACCCCGCTCATTTCCTCGGCCAAGTCGCGGTCCGAGGGGTCCGAGGACGAGCCCATCCAGCGCAGGTAGAACCTCGGGCTCTCCCAGCCGAAATTGACCAGCGACACGAGTTGGCCGTCATGCATGACCTGGATGATCGTTTTTCGGCAGTCGCAGGCGCGGTCGGTGCAATAGGTATCAACGAAGGTGTATTCCCCGTCCGGCAGACGGGGGTCATCGGCGAGAACGATCGAGCGAATCCTGCACCCGGGTCCGAGAATCTCGCCTGCGGGCATGAAGGGCGTGATCACGATTTGAGAAATTCGAGGACGTAGGGGTCCTTGATGAAGTCGCGGATGGAGGACTTGGCGGGTGGAGCTTCCCGTGTCGGTGGAAAAGACGTTAGGGATTGGCGAGAGGGAGACAAGCCGAACGGAGAGAAGTGTTGGGGGAACGTGGAAGCGGGTGGCAAACCGGTTTTCCGGCTGGGACGGCGTTGGGAAGATTGTCTGAAGGTGGAAAGGTGCCCGGCAGGATGCCGGCCACTGCCGGCGGGACGCCGGCGCTCCCCTACAAGACGCCGGCGCTCCCCGGGACACTTTGCCCCTCGCTCGAATTCGCGGCCATTCGCGTCGATTCGCGGTTCAAATCTTCTTTCCAGGCCGCGATCTCCGCTCATGACCCGATCCCCCAAGCGGGCCATTGCAGTCGTGGAATCGCCTGCCTAGCCTCGCGCCGAACATGCCCGCCACCACCTCACGCCCTGTCGGCAACAAGGTCCTCTTCATGGCCACGTGCCTGTGCGATGCCTTCTACGACGAAGCCGCCCGCGCCTCGGTCGAAGTCCTGGAACGCCTCGGTATCGAGGTCGTGTTCCCGGAAAACCAGACCTGCTGCGGCCAGCCGGCCTTCAACTCGGGCGATTGGAAGTCGTCCCGTAAGGTCGCGCGGCACACCGCCGAGGTCTTCGCGGGCGATCTGCCGGTGATCGTGCCGAGCGGCTCGTGCGCGGCGATGAATTTCCACGGCAACCCCCTCCAGTTCGAGGAATGCCCGGACCCGGCGATCGACTCGCTGGCCCACCGCACCTGGGAAATCATCGACTACCTGGTCCACGGCCTCGGCATCACCACCTGGGACGGCACTTTTGAAAAGCCCACCCGCGTCGCCTTCCACCGCTCCTGCCACACCCGCGGGACCCGGACCGGCGAGGCGGTGGGCGCCCTGCTGGCCTCGATCCGCAACGCCGAGGTCGTCGCCTTCGGCCAGGACGACCAGTGCTGCGGTTTCGGCGGCACCTTCTCCGTGACCTTCCCGCACATCTCCGGCCGCATGGGCTCGCTGAAGCTCGACCACATCCTCGCCCAGCAGCCCGACCTCCTGGTTTCCGCCGACATGTCCTGCCTGATGCACATCACCGGCCTCGCCCGCGTCCAGGGCCGCCCGATCGAGCACAAGCACGTCATCCAGGTCCTCCGCGACACCCTGGCAGCCAAAAGCTAGGAGCGGGGACCACCGCGCCTAAAGCCATCTACGATCCACCCTCTTCCATCCACCATCTTGATCACGCGCCAACCCATCGACGCCTACGCCCGCACGATCAGCGAGGAAAAGCAGACCTCGGTGATCACCGGCTCCACGGCCAGCACCGAGAAACGAAAGTCGGTCCTGTTCTCCGACTACGAGGACCCCAACGCGCTCCGCCGCCTGGCGGGAAAGATCAAAGACCACACGCTCCACCATCTCGATCGCTACCTCGAGCAGGCCGAGACCTCGCTGACGCGGAACGGCGTGAAGGTCCACTTCGCCGACACCGAGGACGACGCCCGCAACGCGGTGCTTTCCATCCTCCGCGAACACGAGGTCACGCGGCTGACCAAGTCGAAGTCGATGGCCTCCGAGGAAATCCATCTCAATCCTTTCCTGATCGAGCACGGCGTCGAGGTGCTCGAAAGCGACCTCGGTGAGTTCATCATCCAGCTCGATGGCGACGAGCCTTCGCACATCGTCCGCCCGATCATCCACAAGAACCGCCGCGAGATCGCCCGCACCTTCCAGGCCGCCGGCATTGCGGAGGACTACAACGACGACCCCGAAACCATCACCCGCCGCGCCCGCGTGTTCCTGCGGGAGAAATACATGCAGGCGCAGGCGGTCATCACCGGCGGCAACTTCATTTCCGCGGAGAGCGGCCGCGTCGTGCTGGTCACCAACGAGGGCAACTCGCGCTTCGGCATGGCGCCCTCGAAGCTCCACATCGCGCTGATCGGGATCGAAAAGATCGTCCCCACCGACCGCGACCTCGGCGTGTTTCTCAACCTCCTCGGCCGCTCAGCCACCGGCCAGCAGCTCACGGTTTACACCGAGTTCATCGCCGGACCGAAAGATGCCTCCCAGCCGAGTGGTCCCGAGGAAATGCACGTCGTCCTGATGAACAACGGCCGCACCGACGTGCTGGCCTCGAACTGCCGCGAGATCCTGCGCTGCATCCGCTGCTCGGCGTGCCAGAACGTCTGCCCGGTCTATCGTCAGGCCTCCGGCCACGCCTACCGCAGCCCCTACGGCGGCCCGATCGGTGCGGTGCTTTCGCCGCTGCTTTTCGGCGACCGCTTCCCGGCCCTGGCCGACCTGCCGAAAGCCTCCTCGCTCTGCGGCGCGTGCCACGAAGTCTGCCCCGTGGACATCCCGATCCCCGACCTGCTGCTGCGTCTGCGCGACAAGGCGAAGCGCGCGCACATCCCGCAGGCGGGCGACCTGCCCATGTCGCCCTTCGCCACCCTGGCCACCTCCCCTTCCCTCTGGCGCACCGCGATGACCATGAGCAAGGCGATGAACCACCTGCCCATCGAAGTCGCCCCCGTCCGCCCGCTTCAGGACTGGCTCGGCCAGCGCACCCTGCCCCCCTGGCACGGCGGGGATTTCCGCAAGTGGATGAAAGGGCGCCGGAAGGGTTAGGCGGGCTTTTTCGCCGCAGAGACGCAGAGGAAAGACAGGAAAACACAGAGTTATGGAATATCCGCATCGAGATCTTGGAGCCGCGCTGGATCGGTGGGGCGGGCTTTCTTCTTACCACGGAGGAACGGAGGAAGACGGAGACCACGGAGGAAAATGAAGGTTTTTCCACAAAGTAGCTGAACGCGATAGGATTAGCGGGCTTTTTCGCCGCAGAGACGCAGAGGAAAGACAGGAGAACGCAGAGGTTATGGAATATCCGCATCAGGAACTGACACACCGGATCATCGGGGCTGCCATCGAGGTGCACCAAGAACTGCGGCCCGGCCTTGACGAGAAGGTTTACGAACGGGCGCTGTGCATTGAACTGGCAAAGAGAAACATCCCGTTCGAACAGCAGCCGTCCTACGACATTCACTATAAATCCCATTTCCTAGGCCACCTTCAGCCTGATCTGGTGGTGGACGGAAAAGTGATCGTCGATCCAAAATGCGTGACCGCTTTCACCCCCGCCCATGACGCTCAAATGCTGGGCTACCTCAACATCACACGCCTCGACCTGGCACTCCTCCTCAACTTCAAGGTATGGCCGCTTGGCAAGAGACGGATCGTTCGCACCATTCATTAAAACCTCTGTGACCTCCTGCCTTTCCTCTGCGCCTCTGCGGTAACCAAGCCCGACCCCACCCACCATGTCCCGCGACACCTTATTTTCCAAGATCCGCTCCGCCCTCGAACCGATCGCCGACAAGGCCGGCCATCCGGGGTTTGAAAGCGAAGCCATCGTTTCCGACAGCCGGCTCACCGGCAGCCTCCACGAAGCGTTCGAGCGCAACCTGAAGGCGGTGAATGGCCGCTTCATGGACTCGCCGACGAGTCTCATCACCTTCCTCAACGAGCAGGGCTGCACGCGGGGTTACTGTGACCCGGCGTTGATGGATGCCATTGGCAAGGCCCTCGCCGAGGCGGGGATCGAGGTGCTCACCCACTACGACCGCGCGAACTACGAGGACTACCGTTTCGGCATCACCCGCGCCACCGGGGCCATCGCCGAGACCGGCTCGATCATCCTCGACGACGCACTCACCACCGACCGCCTCGCCGCGCTTTCGCCGTGGGTCCACATCGCCGTGCTCAGTGGGGCGGAGATCCACCGCTCCATCCCGGATGCCTTGGAAAACCTCGGCCCCAGCCGCAATGTCATCTGGGTCACGGGGCCATCCAAAACCGCCGATGTCGAAGGCATCCTGATCGAGGGCGTCCACGGCCCCGGCGAGCAGGTCGCCTACCTCATCGACTGAATCCACCGCCGCAACTTCGTCCTCGCCCACGGGTTGTGGGCGTGAAGCATGGAAGCAACCGCCCCACAGGCCGGGCTGTTCGAAATGGCGGAGCCCTCATCCCAGTCGATCGATCCCGACAACGAGCGCGACGTCGCCCTGATGGTGCGCATCGCCACGGGTGACGAGGTGGCGTTCCGCGCCCTCGTCGAGCGACACCAGCATGTGGTGGTGGGCATGATCGCCCGCATGCTCAACGACCCGATCGAGGCAGAGGACCTCGCCCAGCGGGTGTTTCTCCGCGTCTGGAAACACGCCAAACGCTGGAAGCCCGAGGCCAAGTTCACCACCTACCTTTTCACCATCGCCCGCAATCTCGTTTACAACGAAAGCCGCCGGCGCTCGCGGAAACGGGAGGTTTCGTCCGACCAGCGCAGCGACGACTTCGGCGCGGAGACCGCGGCCGAGTCGCGGATCGAGCCCGATGCCGAAACGCTGCGCAACGAGATGCACGACGAGATCGACCGGGCCATCGCCTCGCTGCCGGAGAACCAGCGGGCCGCCGTGGTTCTCTACGCTTACGAATCCCTGCCCTACGACGAGATCGCCCGGGTTCTGGGGACTTCGGTTTCCTCGGTGAAAAGCCTGATTTTCCGCGGTCGCACGACCCTCAGGGAGAAGCTGGCGCACTTTACGGGATACTGAGATCCATCCCCACCACTTTTCCCTTTTTCCCTTTTCCTCGTCACCCGCCCCTCCTGCCGGGCGCTCCCCACCCCCTTTCCGGGCTTGATCACCCTGCGCCGCCCCGCCCGGCGAAATTCCTTGGGCAGGCGTGCCGGGGCGTGCTCTCCTGCGGCAGGACGCGATGAGCGAGAATTTCTACCAGAAAACCACCGCCGAACCGAAGAGCAGCTTCGATGTTTCCCTGCGTCCGCCGGTGTTCTCCGAGTTCATCGGGCAGGAGAAGATCAAGGAGCGGCTCCTTCTGATGGTCGAGGCCGCCGCCAAGCGCGGCGACGTGCTCGACCACGTCCTGCTCTCCGGCCCGCCGGGGCTCGGCAAGACCACCCTCGCCAACATCATCGCCCGCGCTTCCGGGGCGCAGCTCCACACGACCTCCGGGCCTCAGATTGAGAAAGCGGGCGACCTCGCCGGCGTTCTCACCAATCTCCAGAAGGGCGACGTGCTTTTCATCGACGAAATCCACCGCCTCCACCCCGCGATCGAGGAGTATCTCTACCCAGCGATGGAGGACTTCCGGCTGGATATCATCATCGACTCCGGCCCGTCCGCGCGCTCGATCCAGCTCAACCTGCCGCGCTTCACCCTGGTCGGTGCCACCACCCGCTCCGGGATGCTGACCGCGCCGCTGCGCTCGCGTTTCGGCCTGGTCAACCGGCTCGACTACTACACTCATGAGGAGCTCGCGCGGATCGTCGACCGTTCGGCCGGCCTGCTCGACATCCCGGTCACCCCGGAGGGTGCGCTCCAGATCGCCGCCCGCTCGCGCGGCACCCCGCGGGTCTGCAACGCGCTGCTGCGCTGGGTGCGGGATTTCGCCCAGGTCCGCGGTGACGGAACCATCGACGGCCCGATCGCCGACCAGGCGCTGACCATGATCGAGATCGATGCCGACGGCCTCGATGAGATGGACAAGCGCCTGCTCGAAGCCCTGATCTACAAGTTCCAGGGCGGGCCGGTCGGCCTCGGCTCGCTGGCGGTGGCGGTCGGTGAGGACGCCTCGACCCTTGAGGAAGTCCACGAGCCCTTCCTCATTCTCCAGGGCTTCCTGCAGCGCACACCCCGCGGCCGGATCGCCCTGCCCGCCGCCTACACCAAGATCGGCGCGGCACCGCCGTCCGGGCAAGCGAACCTGCTTTGAGAAAAGCGATACCTTGTACGGGGTAATCGCCCTCACCGGCGAATCCGGCGATGATGCCTGGGCTCTTCCCAAGATGATGTTCCGCTATCTCGCCGCCCTTCTCCTCGCACTTCCGGCGTCTGCCCTGGAAACCCGGATGCGGGACGGCTCGGCGACCCTGCAGGACGACCTCCTGTCCGCTACCATCGCCAACCGCGACGGCCGGATCGTCTCGCTGAAATGGAAGGACAAGGAGCTGATCCGCGGCGACCGGGGCTATTGGTCGCTCACCGGAAACTCCGGTCGCTCCCGGCTCATCCGTTTCCCCGAACCCGCGACCGTCCGGATCACCGCCGATCCCGCGGAAAACGGCGGCAAGCTCGCCCGCATCAGCGTCGAATGCCCCGCCACGGGCCGCGAGGACGAGCTGCCGGTGGACACCACCTTCCACTACTGCCTCGTCCCCGGCGGCGCGGGCCTCTATCTCTACGCCGAGCTGCGCCACCCGGCGGGCCACCCGGGTTTCCGCCTCGTCGAGGGCCGCTTCGTCATCAAGCCGGACCCGGCGGTGTTCGACTACATCCACATCGACGACCGCCGCAGCAGGATCGCTCCGCGGGGCGAGGACTGGGATGCGGCGTCACCCTCCAACCTCAAGGAGGCGCGTCACCTCGAAACCGGCCTGCACGCCGGCCACGTGGAGCACAAGTACGGCTACTCCGCCCTCTTCTCCGAATCCCCGGCCTACGGCTGGTGCAGTACCAAAGACAAGCTCGGCCTGTGGATGGTCCATCCCTCCTTGGAATCGATCGCCGGAGGACCCACCAAGCCGGAACTCACCGCCCACCTCGACGTCAACCCCGGCGGACGCCCGGTGCTGCTCAACATGTGGCACGGCAGTCACTACGGCGGCACGGTGCTGGAGGTCGATGAGAATGAAACGTGGTCGAAGGTCATCGGCCCCTTTCTCCTGCACGTCAACGAAGGCGCGGAGCCGGGAGCACTCGCCGCGGCAGCTCTGGAAACCGCGCGGCGTGAGAGTGCCGCATGGCCTTACGATTGGCTGGACTCCAACCTCTACGCCGCCGACTCCCGGCGCGAGGTCCGCGGCCGCATCCGTCCGCCTGTCTCATCGGACGCCGGTTCCGCCCCGCTGTGGGTCGGGCTCACGGCACCCGACTATGAAATCCGGGACCGGAAGCGGGCCACCGCCGTCGATTGGCAGCGCGACGGCAAACACTACCAATACTGGACCCGCGCGGCGGCCGACGGGTCCTTCCGTCTGCCGTCGGTGCGCGATGGCGCCTACACGCTTCACGCTTTCCAAGCCGGCGTGCTCGGCGAGTTCTCGCGCGCGGATGTCGCCGTCTCCTCCGACGCCGACCTCGGTGAAATGGAATGGGTCCCGGAGCGCGAGGGCCCGACCGTGTGGGAGATCGGCATTCCCGACCGTTCCGCCGCCGAGTTTTTCCATGGCGACCGCTATTGGAAGTGGGGCAGCTACTACGACTACCAGAGTTTGTTCCCCGACGACGTGGATTTCCATGTGGGAACGAGCAACTGGAAGAAGGACTGGTTCTTCTGCCAGCCGCCACGCCTGGACGAGGACGGGCGCGTGAAAGATCCCAGCACGTGGACGGTCCGTTTCGATCTCGATGAGAAGCCCGCCGACCACCTGCTGCGGATTTCACTCTGCGGCTATCGCGGCGGCGGGAACCTGCGGGTTTCCCTGAACGGCGCACCCATCGGCGAAACAGGCGTCCTGCCGGAAAACGGCGTGATGCACCGTGACGGCATCCGCGGCATCCAGCGCACTTGGTCTTTCCCGCTGCCCGCCGACCGGCTGCGGTCGGGCGAGAACCTCATCACCCTGCGCTCGCACGCAACAGAGTGGCACCACGGGATTCTTTACGACTACCTTCGCCTCGAACGCCCGGAAGCCCCCGTGGCGGCGACCAACCGATAAGTTTGATGAAACACCTTCTCTCCCTGCTGCTCTGCCTCGCCCCTCTTTCCGCCACCGAGCCCGATACCGCCAAACCCTGGACCCGCTGGTGGTGGCTGGGCAGCGGCGTCGATGAGAAGAACCTGACCCGCCAGCTCGAGAGTTTCGCCAAGGCCGGCATCGGGGGTGTGGAGATCTGCCCGATCTACGGGGCCCAGGGCTATGAAGACCGCGACCTGGATTTCCTCTCCGACGAGTGGATCGAAATGCTCGACCACACCTCGAAGGAATGCGCGCGGCTCGGACTGGGGCTCGATCTGACCACCGGAACCGGCTGGCCATTCGGCGGTCCGTGGGTCGATGCCGAGCATGCCTCCCACACGCTCGTTCCGGTGAGAAAGGACGTCGCGGCGGGCGATGTCGTGCTGGAACTACCCGAGGGCCGGCTCGAGTGCTTGCAGGCATTTGCTGGATCTTCGGACCCGGTCGACCTGCTTCCTTTCGTCAAGGACGGCGAGCTGCACTGGCAGGCACCGGCCGCATGCCGGATTCTCGGCATCGTCGCGAAATCCCCGATCCAGCAGGTGAAACGGGCGGCACCGGGTGCCGAGGGCAGCGTCGTCGACCCGTTTTCGCCGCAGGCGCTGGAGGCCTATCTCGCGCGCTTCGACGAACCCCTGGCGAAGCTCAAAGCCCCTCAGCCGCGCGCCCATTTCCACGACTCCTTCGAGTACTACGGCGCGAACTGGACTCCGGGATTGCTGGCCGAGTTCGGAAAAAGACACGGCTATGACCTCGCCGACCGCCTCCCCGCCTTCTTCGGTGAAGCCGACGATGCGGAGAACGCCGAGGTCGCCCACGACTACCGCGAGACCCTCGACGCCCTCCACCGCTCCTATCTTGAAACGTGGAACCACTGGGCGAAGAAGCACGGCTCGCTGACCCGCAACCAGGCCCACGGCTCGCCCGGCAACCTGCTGGACCACTACGCCGTCGCCGACATCCCGGAGACGGAGATTTTCCGTCACGTCGAAGACCCGCAGATCCCGATGCTGCAATTCGCCGCCTCCGCCGCCCACGTCACCGGCAAGAACCTCGTCTCGGCCGAGTCGTTCACCTGGCTCGGCGAACACTTTCAGGTGGAGCCGGCGGCTCTCAAGACAGCCGCGGATTTCCTCTGGCTCGGCGGCGTCAATCACATCGTCTTCCACGGCATGCCCTACACCCCGGAGGACGCGGGCTGGCCCGGATGGCTGTTCTACGCCTCCACCCACATGGGTGAACACGGCGGCCTGTGGCGCGATCTTCCCGCCTTCAACGACTACATCCGGACGGTGCAGGCCGGGCTGCAATCCGGTCGACCGGACACCTCCGTGCTGCTCTACTGGCCGGTCCACGACCTCTGGGCGAAGCCCGCCAAGGCCCTGCCATTGTTCACCCTGCACAACCAGCACGAGTGGCTCCACGGAACCTCGTTTCACGATGCCGCGATGAGCCTGTGGGAAAACGGCATCCCCTGCGACTTCGTTTCCGACCGGCTGCTGGAGCAGGCCAGCGTGCTCGATGGCGCGATCGAACTCGGCGGACTTCGGTTCAAAACGCTCGTCGTGCCGGACCTCGAAAGGCTTCCGGAAGCCACCGCGGAAACTCTGGCGGAGTTGGCCGCCAAGGGTGCCAGCCTGCGTTTCCTCGGCAAGGTACCGTCCGCCCTGAGAGGACGGACCGAAGCCACGGATCCCGCCTCGCTCATTCCAGCACTTTCCGACGAGGGCATTCTCCCTGAACCGATGAGCGCCCGTGACATCCGCTTCGTCCGCCGGGTCGACGGAAAAGAGCACATCTGGTTTCTCGTCAACCACGGCAAGGAACCGCTCGACGCCTGGATTCCGCTGGGCGTGCCTTTCAAGTCCGCCGTGTTCACCGACCCCTCGCGTCCGGACCGCAGCGGTGCCGCCGAAGTCCGTGATGGGACGATCCATCTCCGTCTCGAGCCCGGCGAATCCCGCTTGATGCGATCCTCCTCCGAGGCCGCTGACGCTCCGGCCTGGCGCGATTTCCCCGCTGGCGCCGACGGCGAGGTCATCGCTGGGCCTTGGAAGATCGAGTTCGTCGAAGGCGGCCCCGATCTCCCGGAGAGTGCGGAAATGACATCGCTCGAGAGCTGGACGACTCTCGGCGACGAGGCGCGGAACTTTTCCGGCACCGCGCGCTACACCACGACCTTCACCGCGGACGCTGGCTGGTTCGTTCTCGACCTCGGTCAAGTTGCCGAAACCTGCCGGGTCACCCTCAACGGTCAACCCCTCGGCTCGTCGTTTTTCCCGCCCCATCGCTTCGATGTCTCCGAGGCGCTGAAACAAGGCGAGAACACGCTGGAAATCGAAGTCACCAACCTCGCCGCCAACCGCATCGCGGACCTCGATCGCCGCGGTGTGGAATGGAAGGCGTTTCACGAGATCAACTTCGTCAACATCGACTACGAACCCTTCGATGCCTCGGACTGGGAGCCGCTTCCTTCAGGTCTTCTCGGCCCCGTGCGCCTGCTCGGTTTCCCGACGAAATAGGCCGCCGGTTTCTATCATACCCGGAAGGGGTATCGATGCCTCCCGCCCGGGTAGGCCAAGCTTCTTCCGGCATGCGGGTTTTTCTGGTTTCACTGCTTCTCACCCTCGCCGCGATCGCAAAGCCGACGTTGTGGATCATCGGCGATTCCACCGTCCGCAATGGGACCGCGGAGCAGATGGGTTGGGGCGATCCGCTTGTGGCGGAGTTCGATCCCGCGAGCATCGAGGTGGTGAACCGGGCGATCGGCGGCCGCAGCAGCCGGACCTTTCTGACCGAGGGTCGCTGGGACGCGGTCCTCGCCAACATCCGCGAGGGCGATTTCGTGCTGATCCAATTCGGCCACAACGACGGCGGGGAGAAATTCACCAGCGACCGGCCGCGGGCGAGCCTCCGTGGCACCGGCGAGGAGACGGAAACCGGCGTGGTCGAAATGACCGGCGTCGAGGAAACCGTCCACAGCTTCGGCTGGTATCTCCGTCACTACTGCGAGACTGCGAAGTCCAAGGGAGCTCACCCGGTCGTGGTGTCTCTGATCCCGCGCAACAAACGAGACGACCAAGGTCGCATCCTGCGCAACACGACGAACTACGGAGGCTGGGCGAAAGAGGCCGCCGCCGCTGAAAACGTGCCCTTCATCGATTTTAACGAGATCCTCGCCACGCGCTATGACCAGCTGGGAAAAGAAGGCACCGACGCGCTGTTCGCGGCGCCCGACCACACCCACACCTCCCCGGCAGGCGCCGCTTTCAACGCCGCGGTGCTGGCCGGTGAGATCCGCAAACTGGAAGGCTGCGGACTCAAGGATCACCTCCGCGATGCCGACTGCTGGCTGCCGCAGGTTTTCTCCGACCACATGGTTCTCCAGCGGGATGCTCCGATTCCCATCTGGGGCCGTACCCGGGCCGGCAGCGAGATCTCCGTCAGCCTCGCCGGCGAGACGGCCCGCACCACCGCCAATGCTTCCGGCCACTGGTTGGTCGAGCTCCCCGCTCTGCCCGCCGGGGGACCGCATACCCTCACCGTGAAGGCCGCGACCGAACGGAAGTTCTCCGACGTGATGATCGGCGAGGTGTGGCTCTGCTCCGGGCAGTCGAACATGGACTTCACGGTCGCCCCCACGGACAAGCGTCCATTTTCCGGCACCACGAACTGGAAGCACGAGGTCGCTGCGGGTGACGCCCCCGCCATCCGCATGTTCACCGCGGAATGGACGATGCGGGAACTCCCCCAGCCCGATGTCGAGGGCACGTGGCGCGTGGCCTCGCCCGAGACCGTTCCGGATTTCTCCGCCGTGGCTTGGTTTTTCGGCCGCGACCTCCACGGCGAACTGAAGGTCCCCGTCGGCCTCATCACTTGCGCCTTCGGTGCAAGCACCGCCGAGGCATGGATCAGCGAGGAAAGGCTCGCCTCCGAGCCGGACCTCGTCCCTCTCCTCAAGGACTACGAGCGGAAGAAGATCCACTTCCGGGACCATCCCGAACTTTTCACCAAATACGGCGAAGACCGTAGCAAATGGCAGGCCGGCGGTTCCGAAGGTCGCCCGCCGCGCCACCCGAACCCGGTCATGGACCAGCACAACCCGGGAGTGCTTTTCAATGGCATGCTCCACCCTGTGATCCCCTTCGGCATCCGGGGGGCCATCTGGTATCAGGGCGAGTCCAACGTGGGCACCCGGGATCTTTACCCCGCTTTGCAGCGGACGCTCATCGAGGACTGGCGCTCGCGCTGGGGGCGCGGCGAATTCCCCTTCCTCTTCGTCCAGCTCGCCAGCCACAACCAGGCATCCCGACAGCCCGCGGAGAGCCCGCTGGCCACGATGCGCGCGGCCCAGGCCACCTCGCTTTCCCTGCCCCACACGGGCATGGCGGTCGCCATCGACATCGGCGACGCCAAGGACATCCACCCGCGAAACAAGCAGGACGTGGCGCATCGGCTGGCGCGGCTCGCTCTCGCCCACACCTACGCCCGTTCCATCGAGCCCTGCGGTCCCACGATGAAAAAAGCCACCGTGGAAAATGGTGCCGTCCGTGTTACCTTTGACCACGTCGCCGAGGGCCTGATCGCCAAGGGCGGCGAACTCCGGCACTTCGCCATCGCCGGCACCGACCGGAAATTCATTTGGGCCGATGCCACGATCGCTGGTGACAGCGTCGTCGTCCGCCACCCGTCCATCCCCGAGCCCGCCTACGTCCGCTACGCGTGGGCGGACAATCCCGCCTCCGCGAACCTCTGCAACTCGGAAGGGCTCCCCGCCGCGCCCTTCCGCACCGACCTCTGAGCTGAGGTCTTTTTTCCAACCCATGCTACCCCGACTTTTCCTCCTCCTCACCCTCCCGGGCCTCGCCCAAATCCCCGCATTCCCGGGAGCCGAAGGCTTCGGCGCGTACGCCAACGGCGGCCGTGGCGGCGACGTCTATTACGTCACGACCCTGAACAACAACGGCGCGGGTTCGCTCCGCGAGGGGCTCAACACCGCTCCCGCGTCCGGTCGCACCATCGTGTTCGCGGTCAGTGGCTACATCCCCGTGAACTCGGACACGAATTTCAATGTGCCGTCGAACGTGACGATCGCCGGTCAGACGGCTCCCGGCGATGGCGTCGGGCTCAGAGGCGGCCGGATGCTGGTCAGCGGCAGCAACGTGGTCATGCGGCACTTCCGCATCCGCCACGGCAGGAACGGGACGGGCGGCGATTGCCTCAACATCGCCAGCAGCGCCCACACCACCATGCTTGATCACATCTCGATGATGTTCAGCACGGACGAGAACTTCTCGTTCTTCAACAGCTCGGTGAACAACTTCACCATGCAGTATTCGAATACGGCCTGGGGCATGGAGCGCCACAACGCCGGCGGCCTCTGGGATCTGGAGAACGGCTCCTGCCACCACACGCTGTGGGCCCACCACCGGACGCGTAATCCCAAGGCACGGCCCAACGGCCTTCTGGAGTGGATCAACAACGTCACCTTCCACTGGCGCAAAGAACCCTTCATCATGGGCGACTCTCTGACGCCCGCAGACTGGAAAGCCAACGCCATTGGTAATTACTATATTTCCATCGCTGATCCTGACGAGGACATCGGCCTGAAGAGCACCGCATTCGTCAAAGCAGAGGTCGCCTCGAACGGCATTCCGAATTTCTCTCTCCATCTCGCCGACACCCTGTTCGACAACAATGACAACGGCCTCGTCGATGGAACGGACCGAGGCTACGACATTGTTGCCGGCGCCGAATTCACCCCTGGCGACGCCGTCGATGACAACCGCTACTACAAATCGGCCACTCCATTCCCGGGCGCGTCCGGATCGGCCACCGTCACCCTTGACGACCCGCTCACGGCCTACAAGAAGGTCGTTTCCTCCGTCGGCCCGCTGCGGCTCGATGCCAACTACGGCGCCCCGCTTCGTGACGAACTCGACGCCCTGCTCATCGACAGCGTGGTGAACCAGTACAGCGTGCTGGTTCAAAAGGACGGCAAGGTCGCGGGCGAGGATCCCACCCGGCCGAACAACGGCGAGCAGCATCTCGCCGACGCCTACGGCATCACCAACAACGGCTTCGGCACGCTGAACGGAACCACACCGCCCACCGACACCGACCTCGATGGCATGCCCGATTTCTGGGAGATCGCGCTCAATGGAAAGAGCGGGATCGCCTACAACGTCGTCTCGGACGATCACAACAACGTCTTCACCTCCGGTCAGCTCCCGAACACCTTCTTCCCCGCCGGAACGCCCACCGGTTACACCCTTCTGGAGGAGTATCTCCACTTCCTCGCGGTGCCCCACGCCTCGATGGCGAAGAACACCGCGGAAGCTCCAGCGGCCCAGACCATCGATCTGGCAAGATACACGGACGCCTTCATCAACTCGCCGGCCTTCACGGTCTCGAACATCGAGAACGGAACCGTCCAGCAGTTCCTGTCGAACGGCACCACCCCCTCCGCCACCGGCCCGGTGGTGAAGTTCACGCCGACGACCGGCTTCGTGGGACGGGCCGGCTTTGACTTCAGCGTGACCGATGCCGACGGCAGCCAGTGGACCCAGCAGTTCGCCCTGCTGGTGACCAACAACGCCGCCCCGCGCGACCTGGTCTGGATCGGCGACGGCAGCTCCAACCTGTGGGACACCACCACACCGAACTGGCAGGATAGCTCCGGCTCGCCCGCGACCTTCGGCGGAGGAGGAGACACCGCGCTCTTCGACGACCGCGGCTCGGCCTCGCCCGCGGTGAATGTCGCCGAATCCCTCTTCACCGGATCGGTTCTCGTGACCGGCACCCAGCCCTATACCTTTTCCGGAAGCGGCAGCATCGCATCCACGGGAGCGCTGACCAAGGCGAGCGACACCACCCTCACCCTGAATGTCCCCGTCACCACCGGCACCGGCACCTTCCTCAACGGCGGCCAGACCTTCCTCAACAACGGCGGAAACCTTTCCGGCGGAGCCATCAAGTTCACCGGTGGCAGCACCCTGACCGACAACACCGGCAGCGACTATTTCACGCTCTCCCCCGACATCGAGGTGAATGCCGGCGCGGTCGGAAACCTCAACCTCTCGTCCCGGATCAACCTCGAGGGTTCGCTCTCCGGCGGGGGCGTTTTCAACATCTTCTCGCCCTCCACCCTCGGCTTCGAAGGACGCGCCTACCTTGACGGCGCGTCCGCCGGCTGCACCGGCACCGTCAACCTTTCCGGCGGAGCCACCGCGCCCGGAAACGGCGGCCGCATCGCCTTCCGCGCCCTCAGCGGCTCTTTCAACGGTTTCCCCAGCGCACGCGTCCACCTCGCCGGCATCGACCTGTTCACCAGCAACTACTCCAGCGGAAACACCTACTCGTTCGGCCAGCTGTCCGGCGATGCCAACTCACGCATTCGCGGGGCCTACAACCCCAGCGGCGCGACCACACTCTCGATCGGCCACCTCGACACGGATTCGGAATTCGCCGGCACCATCACCGAAGGCAACGGAAGCACCACGATCCTTTCCAAATACGGCGACGGCACCCTCACCCTCTCCGGCGCAAGCAGCTACCTCGGCGACACCACCGTCCACGAAGGTGGCCTCCACGTCACCGGCTCGCTCGGTGCCACCGACGTCTATGTCGGCACGGGCACCACCCTCAGCGGCAGCGGCCCGCTCGGCGACCTTCTCACGATCCAGCCCGGCGCCACCGTCTCGCCCGGAAACGCACCGGGCGCGGCGGGAACCATAACCACCACCGGCGGGATCTACTTGAACCCCAGTACTTTGGTCTTCGATCTCTCGTCGAACCCGTCCTCCGGCAACGACCGCATCATCAACACCGGCGGCACCCTCACCTTCAACAGCACCGGCGGAAACCTCGGACCGGAGTTCGATTTCAACCTCACCGACAGCTATCTCTCCGCCGGCACCTACACCCTCATCAGCGGCGGCACATCCACCTCCGCTCCGGGCAGCCCGGTATTCACCCACAACCTTCCCTCCAACACCCGCCAGAGCTTTTCGCTCCAACGCTCGGGAGGAGGCAGCGCCGAGACCTACGTGCGCCTGGTCGTCAGCGGAACCTCCTCGGACCTCACCTGGACGGGATCCTCCAGCACCTGGGATATCGCGAACTCCACACCATGGACCGGCGGTGCCGGCGGCGACAACCGCTTCTTCAATCTCGACCGCGTCCGGTTCACCGAATCGGGCCTGAGCCGCACCGTCTCCCTGGTTGGCACCTTGGAGCCCCAGAGCGTCGAGGTTTCCGATGACTCCGGCAGCTACACCTTCACAGGCAGTGGCAAGCTCGGCGGCACCGCATCACTGGTCAAGTCCGGCGGCGGCACACTCACGCTCTCAGGCTCCACCGCCCACAGTCACACCGGCGGCACCCTCATCAGCGGCGGCACCCTGATCCTCGGCAACACCACCGCCGGCCTCGGCGACGGCCTGGTGGAACTCGCCGGCGGCACCTTGCAGCTGCCCTCGTTCTCGACCTTCCTCGACCATTCCGTGCTCGTCACCGGCAACAGCGCCATCGCCTCGCCTTTCGCAGGCAACTCGACCCTCGTGGACTCCTACGATGAAACCCTGAGTTCCACCGGATTTCCCACGCTCGACCTCTCCGGCGTCACCGGCATCCTCAGTTTGAAAGGGGCCATGGACGGCTTCGCCGGCATCCTCGATTTCGGATCGGGCTCCGGCATGCTGCGGCTGAACTCCGGCACCAGCGCCGCCGCGGACGTCAACAACGGCAGCGCCCAGGCCCATTTCAATCTCGGCAGCGCCGCCGGACGCCTTTCCAACCGGAACGGCGATCGCACCATCGACCTCGGCGCCCTTTCAGGCGGCCCGGCCACCGTGCTCCAAGGGAGACAATCCGGCTCCGGCAGCACCTCGACGACCTACCGCATCGGCGCGCTCAACCTGGACACCTGCTTCAACGGCACCGTCACCGAAGCCGGCGACCTCTCCGGGCTGCACCTCGTCAAGACCGGCACCGCCCGCTTCTGCCTCGGCGGCACCTCGGATTTCACCGGCACGCTGCTCGTCGAATCCGGCATCCTGGCCACTCCCGGATCGGTCACGCTCAGCGGATCGACGGAGGTGGAAAGCGGAGCCACCCTCGAACTCGATGGCGGCACGCTCGGCACCGCAGGCCTCCACATCGCTGAAGGCGCGAATCTCATTGGCCCCGGCACGCTCAACGGCGAACTCACCAACGACGGCTTCATTTCCTGCACGACCGGCACCCTCATGTTGAACGGCAGCGTCGTGAACAACGGCATCGCCCGCCTCACTTCCGGAGCGATCCTTTCCGCCGGCGGCGAGTTCCTCAACAACGGCATCCTCGACCTGCTCACCGCCTCCGGCGAAATCCCGGACAACCTCGTCAACTCCGGCACCGTGATCGATTCCAGCGGCATGGAACTCACCGCCTTCGCCATTTCGGGCAACGACATCCAGCTCACCCTCGTCACCCACGAAGGCCACAGCTATCAGCTCCAGTGGTCCAACGACCTCGCCACCCCCTCGTGGCAGAACGTCGGTTCCGCGGTCGCGGGCGACGGCACCGCCAAGCCCTTCACCCACCCGGATGGCGCGACCGCCGACCGCCGCTTCTACCGTATCGTCGTCACCCCCTGATCGATGACCTTCCGGAGACTCCTGTTTCTGCTCCCTGCGGCGCTGTCGGCAGGTGAACTGAAGATCGATATCAACCGCGAGGAAAAGAACCGCGAGATCCAAACCGAGACGGGTTACACGATGTGGAGCGGCGGCCAGTATGATGGAGGCACGACCGCCAGCGGCACCGCCGGCATCACCCGCTCGTTCACCACCCTCAACGGGGAAAACGTCACGGTCACCTTTTCCCAAACCGCCGCCTCGGCCGCGGCGGGCGGCACCGGGATCAAGGGGATCTACTACAAGACCGGGGCGGAAGGCGACACGCCGCTGATCAGCGATGGCCTGACGGTCGATCCCCCGGATTTCTCCGCAGGCGGCCAGATCCAGATGAGCCTCACCGGCCTGTCCGCCGGCTCCCACACGCTGCTGACCTATCACAACGCCGCCGACAATCTCGCCGCCGGCTCGCTAGGGCCGATCGATGTTCACGTCAACGGAAGCCTCGCCATCGACGACCTCGAGCAATCGATCCGCGCGGCCTCCACCGTCGAGAGCGCCCTTTCCTACATCGAGTTCACGGTCAGCGGGCCGGACGACACCGCCACCATCCTTTTCGCTGCCGATCCCACCGCGGGGGGCCCCGCCGTCACGATCCGCAACCCGATGATCAACGGCTTCGAAATCGACACACCCCATCTCCATCGAGCCGCTGGACACCCATCCCCCGCCAACGCCGATGGCCATGTCGATGCGGAGAGCGGCAGCGTCACCCTCTCGTGGACCGCCGCGCTCGCCGGCGACACCGTTTCCCGGGACATCTATTTCGGTACCGATTCCCAGTCCGTCCTCAACGCTACCCCGGCCTCGCCGTCGTTTCTCGGCAATCAGACCACCACCAGCCGTGTCGTGCCGGTGACCGATCCGCACGCCACCTACTACTGGCGGGTGGATGAAATCCATGCCGATGGCGAAACGACCAAGGGCACCGTCTGGTCCTTCCGTCCCCGCACCCTCGCCTTCCCCGGCGCGGAGGGATACGGGCGATTCGCCCGCGGTGGACGCGGCGGCCAAGTGGTGGCGGTCACGTCGCTGGAGGACTATGGCTCGGGAGATCCACCCATCCCCGGCACCCTGCGTCACGCCATTGAGGAAGTCACCGGCCCGCGCACGATCGTCTTCGACGTCGCTGGTCTCATCACGCTTCAGCGCCGGCTCACGCTTTCCGACAACCAAGTCACCCTTGCCGGCCAGACGGCTCCCGGGAAGGGAATCTGCCTGCGCGGCTACGCCCTCGGCCTCAGCGGCTCGGACGACACCATCGTCCGCTTCATCCGTAACCGTCCGGGCGACATCAGCGGCGCGACCATTGATGGCGGCGGGCTCGCCGGATGCGATCACAGCATCATGGACCACTGCTCGATCAGTTGGTCGATCGATGAGGCGTTCAGCGGCCGTTCCGCGAAACACATCACCCTTCAAAAGACCCTCATCTCCGAAGCCCTCAACATCGCCGGTCACCAGAACTATCCCCCCGGCACCGAGCATGGCTACGCCGCGACCATCAGTGGCGGGATCGGCAGCTATCATCACAACCTCCTCGCCCACTGCGAGGGCCGTAACTGGTCGCTCGGCGGCGGCCTCGATGGCAACGGCGAGTATGCCGGGCAACTCGATATCCGCAATAACGTCGTCTACAACTGGGGCAACCGTACGACCGATGGCGGCGCGCACGAGGTCAACTTCGTCAACAACTACTACAAGCCCGGCCCGGCGAGCACGATCTTCACCGCGCTCAACGCCCAGTACGACAATTTCCCCGGCACGCAGCAGTACTACATGGCGGGCAATGTGATGCCCGGCCACTTCGGCACCGCCGATCAGGCCGCCGGGCGGACCACCGGCGGCTACGTCCCCACCACCTATCCGGTCTGGGTTTCCACACCGTTCTTCGATGCCCACGTCACCACCCACAGCGCCGAGGAATCCCTGCGGGTGGTACTTTCGGACGTCGGCTGCTCGCTACCTCTTCCGGACGATCACGACCTGCGGGTCATCGGCGAAACCCGCACCGGCACCTTCACTTACACCGGCCAAGGTCCCTACGGAGGCTCGCCCGGCCTGCCGAATTCCCAGGACGACGTCGGTGGCTGGGAAGACTACCCTGCCGAGTCCCGACCCGCCGCGTGGGATAGCGATCGCGACGGCATGCCGGATTGGTGGGAAGTGCTGCACGGAACCGACCCGGATTCCCCCGTGGGCGATTTTTCCGAGGCCAATGCAGATCCGGAAAACGACGGCTTCACCCGGCTCGAAGACTACCTGAACTGGATGGCCGGACCCCACGGCCACACGCCGGTCGATACGCCGCTTCTCATCGATCCCGCCCCCTTTGCCCTTGGCTTCAGCTCGCCGAGCTTTTCCATCGGCTCGGTCGGCAACGACAGCGCGACTCTGACGGGAGACGACGTGATCGAGTTCACGCCCGCCTCAGGTTTCGCCGGCCTTGCCGAGATCGTGCTCCACATCTCCGGCGAGGGCGTCACCACATCCCGCACCTTGCACGTGTCCGTCCAGAACCACCCGCACCTCCTCGAACGGCGCTGGCGGGGCGGGGCGAACGACAACACATGGGACGCCACCACCCCCAACTGGATCAACGGCAGCTTGCTCTGCGCCTGGCAGGACGGCGGCATCGCCATCTTCGATTCGATCGGAGAAAAGCATCCGGAGGTGACGGTGAACGCGGAGATTTCCACCCATGGTCTCGTTTTCCGCGGCCCCCGCTTCCGCATCTCCGGAGAGGGCATGATCTCGTCCGCCCATGGAGTCGAAACCCACGGCAACGTGTTCATTTCCGGCGGGCTCGGCCTCTCCGTCTCCGGCTCATGGATCAATCACGGCGACCTGGATCTTCTGACCCATACCGGCGATCTATCCGCCTCCATCACCCACCAAGGTTCCGCCACCCTCACTCCCTCCTCCGCGCTCCGAATCGGCTCGACCGAACGCTCCGGTTCGTTCGTCCACGTGTTCATGCTCCTCCCGGAAGGCCACACCTTTACCCTGCAGAAATCCACGAGTCTCTCGGCTTCCGATTGGACCGATGTCCCCGGACAGACCCGCAGCGGAACCGGAGCGGTGGAGTCGTTCACCGACACGGACTCCGCCGGGAAATCGGCCTTCTACCGAATCCGTGCCGAGCCATGAAACACGCCTCAATGTCATCTCTGCCGGTCACCGGCCCGACCTGAAAACCACCTTTTACCAACCCATGCGATACTCCTCCATCCGCCTTTTGGCACAGCTCCTTCTGGTGGCTCCGCTGCTGTTTCTGCCCCTCCTCGCCGGGAGGGACGCGCTCGATTTCAACGCAGACTGGAGGTGGCACGTGGGCGATGAGAAAACGGTCCGCGAGCCCGGATTCGACGATGCCGCATGGAAATTCGTGACCCTCCCGCGCGCGTGGAATGAAGACGATGCCTTCCGCGTGGACATCACCGAGCTCCCCACCGGCATCGCGTGGTACCGGAAAACCTTCACCGTCCCCGCCATCGGGGAAGAGAAGGTCTTCATCGAGTTCGAAGGAATCCGCCAAGGGGCCGAATTTTTCATCAATGGCACCTCGCTGGGTTTCCACGAAGATGGCGTCACCGCGGTGGGCTACGACCTGACCTCGCACTTGGTCGAGGGTGCGAACGTCATCGCGGTGCGAACCGACAACGCGTGGGACTACCGCGAACAGGGCACCCGCCAGCGCTACCAGTGGAACGACCGCAATTTCAACGCCAACTACGGCGGCATCACCAAGAACGTCCGCCTGCACATCACCGAATCTCTCCACCAGACGCTGCCGCTCTTCAACGGCCTCGGCACCATCGGCGTTTACATCCATGCCAGCGATTTCGACATCCCGGCCGGCACCGCCACCATTCACGCCGAGTCGCAGGTCCGGAACGATTCGGAAGAGCCCCGCACGTTCGGCTACGAGGTCGTGGTGGCGGAACAGGATGGCAGCCCCGTCGCGAAGTTCCGTGCGGATGAGGCTCTCACCCTCGCCCCCGGTGGGATGGGCACCGTCTCCGCCCACTCCCCGGTCTCGGGATTGAAATGGTGGAGCTGGGGATACGGCTACCTCTACGACGTCACAACTTCGCTCATCGTCGACGGCAAGGCGACCGACTCCGTCACCACCCGCACCGGCTTTCGCAAGACCGCCTTTCAAAACGGCATGATCACCCTCAACAACCGGGTGCTCCAAATGAAAGGCTACGCCCAGCGCACCACCAACGAGTGGCCGGCCGTCGGACCTTGCGTCCCGCCCTGGATCAGCGATTTTTCCAACGGACTCATGGTGGAAAGCGGGGCCAACCTGGTCCGCTGGATGCACACCTGTCCCTCGAAACAGGACATCGAGTCGTGCGATCGTGTCGGCCTGATCCAGGCGATGCCCGCCGGCGACGCCGAGCGTGACGTCACTGGCCGCCGTTGGGAGCAACGCGTCGAAGTCATGCGCGCCTCCATCATCTACAACCGCAACAATCCCTCGATCCTCTTTTACGAAGGCGGAAACAACGGGATCTCGGAAGAACACATGGCCGAGCTGAAGGCCCTGCGTGACCAGTTCGACCCCCACGGCGGGAGAGCCGTCGGCTCCCGCAATATGCTCGACAGCCAGGTGGCGGAATACGGCGGCGAAATGCTCTACATCAACAAGAGCGCCCGCATCCCCTTCTGGGCGATGGAATACTCCCGCGACGAAGGCCTGCGGAAATACTGGGATGAATTCTCCCCGCCGTTTCACAAGAACGGCGACGGCCCACCCTACAAAGGCGAGCCCGCCCACGCCTACAATCACAACCAGGACTCCCACGCCATCGAGAACGTGCGCCGCTGGTTCGACTACTATGAATGCCGTGCCGGCACCGGTGCGCGCGTCAGCTCGGGAGGCGTGAACATCATTTTCTCCGACACCAACACCCACCACCGCGGCGAATCCAACTACCGCACGAGTGGAGAAACCGACCCCGTCCGCCTGCCGAAGGATGGATTCTTCGCCCATCAGGTGATGTGGGACGGCTGGGTGGACGTCGAAAACCCGCGCGCCCACATCATCGGTCACTGGAACTACCAGCCCGGCGTGACCAAGGACGTCCACGTTGTTTCCTCCGCCAGCGAGGTCGAGTTGCTGCTCAACGGGAAATCCCTCGGGCGCACCAGCACGTCCGCTTACGCGTTCCTCTTCACCTTCCCAAAGGTCACCTGGCAACCGGGCAGCCTCGAAGCCGTCGGATACGACCATTCCGGCAAGGAAATCTGCCGCGCGCAGCATGAAACCACCGGCGAGCCGAAAACTCTCAAGCTCACCGCCCACGTCGCGCGCGACGGTATCGGCTTCAAAGCGGACGGGGCCGATCTGGCTTTGGTGGACATCGAAGTGGTCGATGCCAAGGGCCGCCGCGTGCCCACCGCCATGCATCCCGTTTCGTTTCACCTCGACGGCCCCGCGGAGTGGCGCGGCGGCATCGCCCAAGGCCCCGGCAACCACATCCTCGCAACCACCCTTCCGGTGGAGTGCGGGATCAACCGCGCGCTGATCCGCTCCACCACCACGCCGGGGACGATCAGCCTCACGGCTACCTCCCCCGGCCTGGAGTCCACCAAGCTCGAACTGACCAGCGTCGAGTCGAAGAAAAACACCGCCGGGTTGAAGCCATCGCTCACCCGCGGACCCACCCCTTCGACGCCTTCGTTCAAGCCAACACGGGTCTCCGTTCCCGTCGCCTCCGTCAACGCAGGCGACAACCAGGCCGAGGCGGTCCATGCCTTCGACGACGACGAGACCACGACCTGGCAAAACGGCAGCAAGGACGGCTCCGCCTGGATCGAGTTCACCCTCGAACGTCCCGCGACCTTGACGGAAGTCACCGCCAAGCTTCCCGGCTGGCGCACCCGCACCTATCCGCTCTCCGTTTCCATCGACGGCACCGAGGTTTTCCGCGGGACCACACCCACCAGCCTCGGCTACGTGACCCTGCCCCTGCAACCCGTGGAAGGCCGTGTTGTGCGAGTGCAACTCGTCGGCAAAGGCGAGATCGAGGACGGCTTCGGAGCCATCACCGAGGTGGCGGACGCCGCGAACGCCGCCGATGGACCGCCCGTCGCCCCCGGCCGCCTCGGCATCGTGGAAATCGAGTTCCACGAGCCTGCTCCCTGATCCGAAGCCTCGGATTCCGCCTCACCAACGGAAAATCGTTTCCCCCCTTCCCCCTTGCCTCACCGCGCGGCAGGACCCAGATTCGCCGCCGATATGAGCGTTGAGCACTCTCAAACCCCGGTCTGCATCGCCGGCACCGGCAGCTACGTTCCCGAGAAAATTCTCACCAACGCCGACCTGGAGAAGATGGTCGACACCTCCGACGAATGGATCGTCACCCGCACCGGCATCCGGGAACGCCGCATCGCCGCGCATGGCGAATTCACCTCCCACCTCGCCACCAACGCCGCCCGCAAGGCCCTGGAGCAGGCCGCCATTGATCCGGCCGAGATCCAGCTGATCATCGTCGCCACGATCACGCCGGACACCCTCACCCCGGCCACCGCCTGCTACGTCCAGCAGAACCTCGGCGCGTTCGGGGCCGTGGCCTTCGACATTTCCGCCGCCTGCTCCGGTTTCCTCTATGCGATGAAGATCGCCAAGCGCCTGATTTCCGACGGTGCGTTTGAAAACGCCCTGATCATCGGTGCCGAGAAACTTTCCTCCTTCGTCAATTGGGACGACCGTTCGACCTGCATCCTGTTCGGCGATGGCGCGGGTGCCGCCGTCCTGAGGAAGGCATCAGGCCCCGAGGAGGGCGACATCCTCGCCACGGAAATGGGCACCGACGGCCGCCAGACCCACCTTCTCAACATCCCCGGCGGCGGCTCCGCCTGCCCGATCACCATCGAGAACGCCGACAAGCGCCTCGCAACCATGTCGATGCTCGGCAAGGAGGTCTTCAAACACGCCGTGACCCGCATGAAGCAATCGGCGGAGAAAGTCATCGAGCGCTCGAACCTCAAGCCCGAGGACATCGCCCTCGTCATCCCCCACCAGGCGAACCTGAGGATCATCGACGCCATCGCCGAACGGCTCGACATCCCCTACGACCGCGTTTTCACCAACCTCCAGAAATACGGCAACACCTCCGCCGCCGCGGTCGCCATCGCGCTTGACGAAGCCCACCGCTCCGGCCGGATCAAAAAGGGCGACCACATCGTCCTCGTCGTCTTCGGTGCCGGCCTCACCTGGGCCGCCGCGGCCATCCGCTGGTAAAGCACCGGTCCCCGGTCAAGAGATCCGCGCCGATGTCCTACCGCACCTCCCCCGCCGATCTCGAAGGCCTGCCGCCCGGCGTGCCGCACATCGTCGGCAATGAGGCGGCGGAGCGGTTTTCCTTCTACGGCATGAAAGCGGTGCTGGCCGTGTTCATGGCCAGCTACCTGCACCTGATGGATGGCACGCCCGGCACGCCGATGCACGAAGCGGAGGCCACCGAGAAGGTCCACCTTTTCAACACCGCCGTCTATTTCACCCCCTTTCTCGGTGCGCTGCTGAGCGACATCTTTCTCGGGAAATACCGCACCATCATCCTGCTCTCGATCGTCTACTGCGCCGGTCACGCCGCCCTGGCGCTGATGGGATCATTCGGCCATTCCTCGTGGTGGCTCTTCGCCGGTCTCGGGCTGATCGCGCTCGGTTCCGGCGGCATCAAGCCCTGCGTTTCCGCCCACGTCGGCGACCAGTTCGGCTCGCGCAACGCCCACCTCCTGCCGCGCATCTTCAACTGGTTCTATTTCTCCATCAACATCGGCGCGGCCGTCTCGATGGCCCTCACGCCCTGGCTGCTCGAATGGTACGGGCCCCATTGGGCCTTCGGCGTCCCCGGCGTACTGATGGCCATCGCCACTTTCGTCTTCTGGCTCGGCCGTCACCGTTTCATCCACGTCCCGCCCGCCGGCCTCGCTTTTTTCCGCGAACTCTTCTCCGGCGGCGGTTTCGGCACCCTGCTCAAACTCGCCCCGCTCTACCTTTTCGTGGCGGTCTTCTGGGCCTTGTTCGATCAAACCGGCTCCACCTGGATTTTCCAGGCGCAGGACATGGACCGGCATTTCCTCGGTCACCAGTGGCTGCCCTCGCAGGCCCAGTCCATCAACTCGGTCTTCGTTCTCACCTTCATTCCGCTTTTCGCCTACGGCCTTTATCCACTCATCGACCGCGTGTGGAAACTGACGCCCCTGCGGAAAATCGGACTCGGCCTGTTCATCATGGTCTCCTCTTTCGCCCTCGTGGCCCTGATCCAGGAGTGGATCGACCAAGGACAGCGTCCCAACATCGGCTGGCAGATCCTCGCCTACGCGCTGCTCACCGCTTCGGAGATCATGGTGTCCATCGTCGCGCTGGAGTTCGCCTACACCCAGGCACCCAGGACGATGAAGTCACTCGTGATGTGCTTCTACCTCGGGGCCGTCGGCCTCGGAAACCTCGGCGTCGCCGCCGTGAACCACTTCATCATGGTCCCCGAACCCGCCCGCCAGCAACTGGACGAAGCGCTCTCCCGGCTTCCCGACGACTGGCGCGATTCTCCGGAAAACGTGGTGCTGCCCGGGCATGACGGACTCACCGGCACCGGCGACGATTTCGTCGCTCATCTCCACAAAGGCCAGCTGCACTCCCTCGAAATCCCCGGTCACGAGTCACTCCGCCAAACCGCCAACCGGATCCTCGAGCTGGCTGCTGACGGCCGCTCGCTCGCCGAGTTGGAGAACTCCCTCGATGCCGGCACCGACCCGTGGGGAAACCCGATCCGTCTCCAGATCCAGAATTCAAGCACCGCACGGCTCGCCAGCGCCGGCCCCGATCGGAAGGAAAACACCCGATGGGACCAAGGTCTCATCCTGACCCTTCCCGACCCTTCCACCGCTGCCCCGTCCGCCTCATGGACCGACCGCCTCCATCCGGCGGAGCCGTGGCTCGAGAAGCGCAAGCGCGAGATCGCGGCCGGCGACGAATTACGGGACGCGGATGAGTTCACCTGGTTCGTCGGCGGCCAATCGAAACTCGAGGGTGCGGCCTACTTCCATTTCTTCACCTGGCTCATGCTCGGCACCGCCGTGGGTTTCATTCCCTTCGCCCTCCTCTACCGCCCGCGCACCCAGCTCCAGGACTGATCCGGCTTCACGCGTCGTCATGCTCACCGATTCCCACTGCCACCTCGCCTCCCACAAGTTTCCCGCCGACGAACTTCCTGGCCTCGTCGCTCGCGCCCGCGAAGCCGGCGTCACCCGCCTGATCTCGCTCGCCACCTGCCTCGGCGACCTCCAGCCGAATCTCGACATCGCCTCCGCCCACCCCGGCATCGCCTGCTGCCTCGGCATCCATCCCTGCGACGTTCATCATGCGCCGGATGACATCATCGAACAGCTTCGCCTTCACCTCGGTCATCCCAAGGTCGCCGCCATCGGCGAAACCGGACTCGACTACTACCATCCGGCCCCCGAAGGCTGGAGTGAGTCCGACTTCAGGGCGCGCCAGAAATCCCTGCTTGATGCCCACTTCCTGCTCGCCGCGGAAGCCGGGCTGAATGTCGTCATCCACACCCGCGACCGCAGCGGCGACGCCTCGTTTCAAGACGCACTCGATGTCTATCGGCACCATGCAGACAAGGTCCGCGCCGTGTTCCACTGCTTCATCAGCACGGCGGAAAACGCCCATGCCGTGATCGACCTCGGCGGCCTCGTTTCCTTCGGCGGCGTTGCCACCTTCAAGAACGCCAACTCTGTCCTCGATCTCGCCGCCGCACTGCCACCAGCCTCCTTCATGCTGGAAACCGACTCCCCCTACCTCGCCCCGCACCCTCACCGAGGGGAGCGGAACGAACCCTCCATGGTTTCCGTCATCGCCCACCGCATCGCCGAAGCCCGGCGCGAAACTCTTGCGGAATTAGCAACCCATACCACGCAAACGGCCATCGACTTCTTCAGGGGAATTGAATAAATCGTCCCCCGGGTGTCGTTCTCTTCAACAAACCGGCCGCCAGAGAACCCGAACCCCTACGCTACGATGAATCCAACCATCCGCCTCATTGCCCTCGCCGCCGCCTCCGCTGCCGCCACCTCGTGCGGCATGTTCAAGAACGACGAGAACTACGATACTTCCAGTGGATACGATACCTCGGATCCCTACGGTGTACCCTCCTCCGGAGGCTACGAGACCGCACCTTACCAGGATGTGAACGCACCCGCATCCGATCCCACCTACGGCAGCGCCGCCTACGAGGAAGCCGCCCCCACCCCGACACCGACCCCTCCGTATTCCGCTCCGGCCGCCTCTTCCTCCGGCTCCAGCCACACCGTCGTCCGCGGCGACACCCTCTGGGGGATCAGCAGAAAATACGGCGTGACCATGGACGCCATCCGCGCCGCCAACGGCATGGCCGCGAGTGAAACCAACGTCCGCCTCGGTCAGAGCCTGACCATCCCCGGCCAGTGATCCGCCACGTCGGCATCGCCCTTTTCCTCGCGCTCGGGTCGCTGACCCGCGCCGAGGAGACCGCCGCCGACCTCAGCCTCCGCGGTGCGGTGGACCTGATGCTTTCCGAGCGCGAGTCGCGGGAAGCGCTCGAGGACGCGATCGACCGCGCACGCAAGCTCGGCGCCTCCGATCAATCCGTGCTCGAGGCCCGATTCCTCTTCTCCGTCGACCGGCGGGACGACAGCGTCATCGCCGACCTCGCCCCCCAGTTCCTGGCCCGCAAGGACAGCTTCAAAATCGAGGACTCCGAGATCTTCGGCGTCCGCGAGGACTGGCTCGCCGTCGTCGAATACACCCAGGCCATCGCCTGCCTCAAAAAGCAGGACAAGGCCGGCTTCAAGCAACACATCACGGAAGCCTTCTGGCTCAGCCCGCGGCAAGGTGCCGCCTTCGCACCGCACATCGAACGCCTCCGCCTCAATGAGGCGATGAAAGACCTGAAAGTCGATTTCAGCACCGCGCTGGAAACCCTCGATGGCACCACCACCACACCCCGCGATGTCCTCGGAGATCGCAAGGCGCTGTTCCTCCACTTCTTCTCGCCCTGGAGCCGCGAGTGCGAGGAAAGCCTGCCGGATTTCATCAAGCTCGCCACCTCACTTGAAAAGGCCGGCGTCGCCGTCATGACCATCATCGGAGAACCGGACGCCGATACCCGCGCCGACACCGACGCTCTCCTTTCCAGCCTCAAATCGAAGCCCGCTGGCACTTGGGTCACGGACCGCACCCAGCGCCCCCTCTCCGTCGCACTCCGGGTCCAGTCCGCACCTACGATGGTTCTCGTGGATCTGGATGGCTCCATCCTTTTCAACGGCCACCCGAGCGAACGCGAGCTGTGGGACGCCATCGGCAAGGTAGCGCCGGAGTTCGAGCGCCCTGCCAGCGCGCCGACCCACTGACCGCCGACTGCCCAGCTACGCCCTCCGCCGTAGCATCCCGCTGGCAACGGCAGCCGCCGTAGTTAACTTTTTCTGAATATCGGCACAATTAAACTTGACGGAAGGGTGTAGTACTAGCTTTATGGTCGATAAGAAAAACATCGACCTCCGATGCCAGCGACACCATCCAATCTCGAACTCCAAGCCCTCTCCGTCCTCTGGCATGAGGGGCCCTCTACTGTGGGTGACGTACTGAACGCCCTGCCGGACGGAAAAGACCGGGCCTACACGACGGTTCTGTCCGTCATGCAAAGCCTCGAGCGCAAGAAACTCGTCAAGCGGTCCCGCACGGGCCGGGCCCATGTTTACGAAGCCGCTCACAGCCAATCCCAGATTGCAGGCAAGGCGACGGGCGAATTCCTCACAAACGCTTTCGGAGGACACCTCGGTGAGGCAGTCCTCGCGCTACTCTCCGCCGGCACATTGACGCCGGAAGAGAAATCCAACATCGAACGCGAACTAAAACGACACAAAGCCATGCCTGCCAAAAAGACGACCAAGAAGGCCGCCAAAAAGGCCGCCAAGAAAGCGCCTGCCAAGAAGGCGGCGAAGAAGGCCCCAAAAAAGGCCGCCAAGAAGGTGACGAAGAAAACCGCCAAGAAGGTCGCGAAAAAAGCGGCCAAAAAGGTGGCCAAGAAAGTCGCCAAAAAGGCACCGAAGAAAGCTGCGAAGAAGGTAGCGAAAAAGGCCGCCAAGAAGGCTCCGAAAAAAGCCGCCAAAAAGGCCGCAAAGAAAAAGTAACCTTCCCACCCAGCGACAGATTCGTCACCTCGCCGTGATCGGACTGTTCGCGTCGGTAGATGTTTTTTGAGAGGCGAAGGGCGCGAGCCCTTCGCCTTTTTCATGCCTGCCGGACGCCTTCCGCGTGTCGGTGGAATGAAATTCAACGGCCCTCAAAAAAGCATTTGCATCCCCTCGGATCGCCTCCTAGCCTCCGGCCTCCTTCGCGGCAGGGGCTCTCAAAAGCTCCGACCTAGGCGCGGTTAGCTCAGCGGTAGAGCACCACCTTGACACGGTGGGGGTCACTGGTTCGATCCCAGTATCGCGCACCATCTCTCCCAATCGGAGAGATCACCGATCACCCATCGCAAGCCGCGGACATGTTTCCCCATGTCGAGTCCAGCACCCAGTTCCCGACACCTTGCCACCCTTGTTCGCCTGCTGGATGACGAAACTCCGGAAGTCCGGGCGTCCGTCGCACGCGAACTGGAATGCTACGACGGCGACGTCAGCGATTGGCTCACTTCGCTTCCCAGCCCCCTCACCCCCACCGAGCGAACCACGCTCGGCCGCTTGCTCCGCCCCGCACGACGTCGCCGGCTGGAAGCCGACTGGATCGTCCCAAGCCGTGGTCGTGGCGCGCTCGATGATGACTGGGAAGCCGCCGAAGCCTTGCTCAGAGCCGTTTCCGATTTCCTGCATGACGGCGTTTCCCTTCGCCAGCCTCTCGGAGATGCGCTCGATCTTCTCGCCGAGGAAGCCGAGGCAACGTTCACCTCTGCGGGTGAGTGCGGAATGTGCGCCTACCTGCTCGAGCGTCATCTGAAAAGCGACCCGGCCGCCGACCTGGTTCCCGAGCACTATGACCTTGCAGCCTTGGCCGAGGGTGCTGCGGGAAATTCGCTCGGCCTCGGAGCGGTGCTGCTACTGGTCGGCCACCGGCTCGGTGCCAACATGCGCGGCGTCGACTTTCCGGGCGTCTTCTACCTCGTCATTCCCGATCCCCGGCAAGGGCATCTCACCTTCGATCCGGCGTCCGGTCTCCAGCCGGTCGATTCGGAGACGCTCACCCGCCGCGTGATGCGCGCCTCCCCGGCGCTGCGGGAAAAGCTCCGTCTGCCTTTCACCGCAGGCGATCTTGTGCTCCGTTTCACCGAGGACATCGAAGCCGCCTTCGCAGTGAACGACGAACTCGAAGACGCCGAGCTTTTCGGTCGTCTCGCGGAAAGCCTGAGGGCACCTCGATAGGCCAACGCCTCAGACTTCGCCGTCGGGATACAGCTGATGATACTTGATCGCCTCGACCGCGACAGCCGCCGCCGTCCCGAACAGGCTTTCCTCCGACACCGTTCTCGGCACCTGGGCCACCGGCCGGGCAAGCCCCATGATCAAAGGGCCGAAATTCACCGCCCCCGCGCAGTGTTGCAGCATCTTCAGCGAAATATGGGCGGCATCGAGGTTGGGAAAAATCAGCACATCGGCCGAGGCACGGTCGTCGGAGTTCGGCAGTTTGATCTCCGCTGCCTGGGGATCCAAGGCGACGTCCGCCTGGACCTCGCCCTCGATCCAAAGGTCGAATCCCTCCTGCGTCGCCTGCTCCCGGGCTCTTGCCGCCGCGGCCGCGACCTTCCTGGCCGGTCCGGTTCCAGCGGACCCCTTGGTGGAGTGACTCAAGAGCGCGACCCGTGGCCTCCGTCCAAGCATGTGGCGGGCAAGCTTGCCGGCCTCCACGGCCATCGCCGCCAGTTCCTCCGTGGTCGGCTCGGGAATCATCCCGGTGTCCGCCAGGAACAACAACCCGTCACCACCGAAATTGCTGAGGTGCGGCGCGGAAAGAACCGTCACCCCGAAAAGCTTAGGCACGTCCGGCAAAGGCTTGATGCTCTGGATGACCGCCCGGAAAAGCGCCGCCGGAAGAGAAGCATTCCCGCCCACCATCGCATCCGCCTGGCCATACTGGATCATCAGCGACCCGAAGACGGCAGGCTTGGAAACAATGGTAGCGACGTCATCCGCCACGCTGCCCCGGTATTTCAGGATCTTTTCGAACCGCTGACAAAAGAGCGGGAAGTCCGACGCCGTGGCCGGATCGAGAAGCTTGACGAAGGTGAGATCGACTCCCTCCTCCGCCGCCATCTCCCTCATCCGCTCGATCTTTCCCAACAAAATGGGAACCACCGCCTCGGCTTTCACCAGTCTCTCCGCCACGCGAAGAACCCGCGGATCCTCGCCATCGCTGAAAACCACCCGTTTCGGGTGCCGTCTGAGCTGCGCGATCAGCGGATCGGTGAATCGAGCGACAGCTTGAGCTTGGCTTGTGTCAGGGTTCATCAAAAATATCGGGCGGTCCCCGCAAAAGATAGGGCCCGTTAGGAAACCGCCGCAACCCTGAAACCACCTTGCCTGCCGACTATCACACTCACACCCCCCTTTGCCGTCACGCACAGGGCGAGCCCGAGGCTTACATCGACCAGGCTCTGGCGGCCGGCCTGAGCGCCTTCGGGATGTCCGACCACGCGCCAGCCCGGCCGGAGCCGTTCGATGACTGGCGCATGTTCGAGCGCGAGCTGCCTGAATATTTCCAACTCATCGAACGCGCCCGGAACCACGCCGGCAGCCGGATTCCGGTGCGCGCCGGGCTGGAATGCGACTGGCTGCCTGGCTGCGAGGCCTGGATCGAGGAACTCGCGGCACGCTACGAGTGGGACTACCTCATCGGCTCGGTCCACTACCTCGACTCCTGGGATTTCGACAATCCGAAGTGGCTCGGCCGCTGGGCGGAGGCCGATATCGAGCAGGTCTGGGATCACTATTGGGAAACCTACGCACGCATGGCCCGCAGCGGGCTTTTCGACATCCTCGGGCACGCCGACCTCATCAAAAAGTTCGCCTACCGGCCCGGTGGCGACCTCCGACGCTTCTACGATCCGGCCATTCAGGCCATCGCGGACTCGGGCAAAGCCATCGAGCTCAATACCGCTGGCTGGCACAAGCCCTGTGCCGAGGCCTACCCGAGCGACGAATTCCTCACCCTCGCCCACTCCGCCGGTATCCCGCTGGTGATTTCCTCGGATGCCCACAAGCCGGAAGAAGTGGCGCGGGATTTCGACAAGGCGATCACCCGCGCCCATTCATGCGGCTATCGGCAGACCGCTCTCTTCGAGAAACGTCAGCGCACCTCCGAAGCCGTCTAATCGCCTTCGACGGCCCGCACGATCTCGCCAAAAACATCCTCCGCCGAACCCACCTCGCCAGCGGCTCCGAGAATCACCGGCTGCAAGTCCGGCTCCACCTTGTCACGACCATGGGAGCCTTTCACCAGTGAGGCATCCAGCGGGATCACCTCCAGCAAGCCGCGCAGCCCCAGCTTTTTCCTCATCAGGAACTTCGCGATCTCCCACTTCGGGACCTTGAGCGTCGGATCCAGAAACAGCTCCGCCGGATCGTAGCCCGGCTTGCGATGAATATCGATCGTCCGCGCGAAGTCGGGTGCCTTCGCATCGTCTTCCCAGTAATAGTAAGTGAACCAGGCGTCCGGCTCGGCGATGACCACGAAATCCCCGCTGCGATCGCCATCGATGGACCCGCGCACCTCCTCGACCCCATCCAGGTTTTCCAGAAATTCCCGCAGCTCCGCCGTCGGCCCTTCCATTGAATAAACATGGGCCACCTGATGGTCCGCCACCGCGAAGACTTTCGAGCCGAAAACATCCAAGGCCTCCCGGCCAAGCTCGTCCTTCACTTGCAGCCAACCCTGTTTCCGGAACTCCCGATTCAAATGGATGGGGCGCCGCACCGACCCGATCCCATACTCGGAAACCACCAGGATCTTCACGCCCCGCTGCTCAAGAAACTCGATCAGATCGCCGGCCACACGGTCGATTTCCTCCAGCTCAAGCCGCGTCTCCGGCGCATCGGGACCCACCTTCTGCAGGCAGTAGTCCAAGTGCGGCAGGTACACCAACGACAGGGTCGGCCGCGCCTTCTCCTCCGCCCATCTGGCTGCCGCCGCAATCCATTCCGAGGCCGCGATACCCGCCGCCGGCCCCCAAAAGGCCGGGAAGGGAAACGGTCCGAGTGCCTCCTTCACCTCCTCCCGCCACCCCATCGGCTGGGTGTGGATGTCGAACACCTTCCGCCCGTCCGCCGGATAAAGCGGGCGCGGCGTCATCGCGAAATCCGCCGCGGTCGCCATGTTGTACCACCAGAACAGGTTCGCGCACGTGAACGCCGGGTGACGCTCCTTCAGCACCTCCCACACCTTCCTGCCGCGGACCAAGCGGTTGCTCTGCTTCCAAAACCGTACTTCGGCCGATTCCCGGTCATACCACCCGTTCCCTACAATCCCGTGCCCGGACGGCGGCAGCCCGGTGAGCATCGACGACTGGGCCGTACATGTCACCGCCGGAAAAGCCGGCGGAAACGACCGACAGCCCGCCCGCTCCGCGAAACGTGACAGCTTCGGAGTGCCCTCTCCCATCAAGGATCGGGAGAGCCCCACCACGTTGATCACCGCCACTCGCTGCACAGGCACCACCGTTCTTCAACGCCGCCGCCAGAGCGAGGGGAAATCACATTCCTGCTGTTCATTTTTTTGTGAACTTTGATCCGCTTCAGCTCATCACCATTGCTCGGTTTGCTTATTTTCTCATTGCGTGTTCATATTTTAGTGAACACTCTCCGCCATGAAGCTTTTTGGAACGGACGGCATTCGGGGACGGGCGAACGAGTTTCCCATCACCCCGGAGGTGGCGCTGCGTGTGGGCCAGGCGGTGGCGCAAGTCCTCCGCGCCAAGGGTCAGCGGGGAAACCGGGTCGTCGTTGGCAAAGACACCCGGATCTCCGGTTACATGCTCGAAACCGCCCTGACGGCAGGCCTGGTTTCGTCCGGCATGGACGTCTACCTCCCGGGCCCGTTGCCGACCCCGGCCATCGCTCACCTGACCAAGTCCATGGGCTGTGCCGCCGGCATCATGCTCACCGCCTCGCACAATCCGTTCGAGGATAACGGGCTGAAAATCTTCGGCCCCGACGGCTTCAAGCTGAACGACGAGCTCGAATCACTCATCGAACGCCACATCCTGGGCGAGGAGGGAGACGCCCCCGCCGTGCCGCCCGCCCGGATCGGCAAGGCCCATCGCATCGACGACGCCCGCGGCCGCTACATCGAGTATGCCAAGCACACCGCCGATAATATTCCGCTCCACGGGCTGAAGATCGTCGTCGATTGCGGACATGGCGCCGCATGGTTCATCGCCCCGCTCATTTTCCGGGAACTCGGGGCCGAGGTCATCAAGACCGGTTGCACTCCGGATGGGATCAACATTAACGACGGCTGCGGCGCGCTTCATCCCGAGCACGCCGGCCAGCTCGTCCGCGCCCACGGGGCCGACCTCGGGATTTCGTTCGATGGCGACGCCGACCGCGTGATCTTCACCGACGCCACCGGCACCGCTGTCTCCGGCGACCGCATCCTTGCCCTCAGCGCGCTCGCCCTGAAGGAGCAGGGAAAACTCAAGGGCAACACCGTCGCCGTGACCGTGATGAGCAACCTCGGCTTGCATGAGGCGATGCGGAAAAACGGCATCAAAACCATCACCACCCCAGTGGGTGACCGCCACGTCATCGAGGCTCTTCGCGAAAACGACCACTCCTTCGGCGGCGAAAACTCCGGCCACCTCATCTTCGCCGACCACGCGACGACCGGCGACGGCATTCTTTCCGCCCTGCAAGTGCTCGGCATGATGAAGCGCCGCAGCGCCACCCTGGCCGATCTCGCCAATTGCATGACCGAGTTTCCCCAGAAACTCATCAACCTCCCCGTCGCCTCGAAGCCACCGCTTGAAACCCTGCCTGAACTCACCAAGGCCATGTCCGAAGCCGACGCCACGTTCGGAGACGAAGGCCGGCAGCTGATCCGCTACTCCGGTACGGAAAACAAGATCCGCATCCTCGTGGAACACCGCGACGCCGCCACCGTCGAGGAATGGATCGGCCGCTTCATCCGCGTGGTCCAACAAGAACTCGGAGCCGCCTGACCTGTCAGTGGCATGACCGTCCCGGTCATGCGCCCCTGTCGCCCGAACCCACCGCCATGCCCGTCCTCCTCACCCGCTCCATCCCCGATTTCCCCATCGGCAACCTCCCGCTCCGTGACCACCACGCCGGGCTGGACTCAAGATGGGCACTCCACCCGGAAGCGTGGATCTCCGCCAGCGATCTCGAACTACTAGAAGCGTCCGAGAACGCCACGTTGATCGACACCGATGGCACCCCGCTCGCATGGTCCGGCGCGGAGCCCTCGCACGCCACCGTCACCGCCGCGGCCTCGTTTCTGATCCGCCACTCCTGGAATCTCATCCGCGCCAACGAACTCTACGTCGGATCGCTCGATGAACGCCAGATCGAGGGCGACGTCCACCCTCTTGCGGTCATCGAAGGCAGTGTACGGATCGGTCCCGGCACCCGCATTCTCCCCGGTGTCTTCATCGAAGGCAACGTCGTCATCGGAGCCAACTGCAAGATCGGTCCCAACTGCTACATCCGCGGCAACACCTCGATCGGCGACCACTGCCACGTCGGCAACGCGGTCGAGATCAAGAACTCCATTCTGCTCTCCGGCACCAATGTCGGGCACCTCTCGTACGTCGGCGATTCCATCCTCGGCGGGAAGGTCAACTTCGGTGCCGGCACCGTGACCTCCAACCTCCGCCACGACGGCAAAAACCACCGCACGCTCGTCGACGGCGACCTCATCGACACCGGTCGGCGCAAGTTCGGCACCATCGTCGGCGACGGCGTCCACACCGGCATCAACACCTCCATCTATCCCGGCCGCAAGCTCGGACCGGGTGCCATCACTCTTCCCGGGGAAATCGTCAACCGCGATCTCCCATCCACCATCTAACATTCACCATCTACCATCTTTCCAGCATGTGCGGCATCGTCGGATACATCGGTAAAGCTTCGGCTCCCTCCATTCTCATCAACGGCCTCAAACGCCTCGAATACCGCGGCTACGACTCCGCCGGCCTCGCCATCGTCGAGGACGGGCGCATCATCGTCAGCAAGGCACCAGGCAAGGTAGCCTCGCTCCACGAAAAAGCCCGTGCCGACTGGCCCGCGGAGCGCTTCGCCACCTGCAACACCGGCATCGCCCACACCCGCTGGGCCACCCACGGTCCTCCGACCGAGGTCAACGCCCACCCCCACCTCGACCAGAGCGGTGACATCGCGCTGGTTCACAACGGCATCATCGAGAACTACCGCGCCCTCCGCGCCCGGCTCGAAACCAAGGGCCATCATTTCTACTCGGAGACCGACACTGAAGTCCTCTCCCACCTCATCGGAGATTGCTACAAGGGCGACCTCTTCCAGGCCGTCTGCGACGCGCTCCACCAAGTAGAGGGAACCTTCGGCATCGCCGCCATTTCCGCCACGGAGCCGGGCTGCATCATCACCGCCCGCCGTGGCAGCCCCATCGTCATCGGCGTGGGGGATGGGGAAACGATCGTCGCCTCCGACGCGTCCGCGATCATCTCCCACACCCGCCAGGTGATCTACCTCGAGGACAACGACATCGCCGTGGTCAAGGCGGACAAGGTGGAGATCCGCGACCTCGATCGCATTCCGGTCACCCGCGAGGTCGCCGAGCTCGGGTTCGACGCCGAGGCGGCGGAAAAAGGCGGTTTCGAGCACTTCATGCTCAAGGAGATCCACGAGCAGCCGGACGCCCTGCGCAACGCCATCCGCGGCCGGTTGGATTTCAATCTCGGTTCGTCCGTCCTCTCCGGAATGGGCACCTCCGCCCGCGACCTCGCCGAGATCCAGCGGGTGGTGATGGTCGGTTGCGGCACTTCGCTCCACGCCGGACTCGTCGGGGAATACGCCTTCGAGGACCTCGCCGACATCCACGCGGAAGTCCAGCAAGCGGCCGAGTTCCGCTACCGCAATCCCCTCATCACCCGCTCCGATCTGGTCGTCGCCATTTCCCAATCCGGCGAAACGGCCGACACCCTCGCCGCCGTGCGTGAAGCCAACCAGAAGGGCGCCTTCGTCATGGGCCTGTGCAACGTGGTCGGCTCCACCATCGCCCGCGAAACCGGCCGCGGCGTCTACCTCCACGCCGGCCCGGAGATTTCCGTCGCTTCCACCAAAGCGTTTACCTGCCAGGTCGTCGTGCTGCTGATGATGGCGCTCAAGCTCGGACGCTGTCGCAGGTTTTCACGCGACGAAGGCATCCGCCTCGGCCGCGAGATCGAACGCCTGCCGGAGCTCGTGGAGAAAACCATCGCCCAGAGCGATCGCATCGCGGAGATCGCCAGGAATTACGCGGATAACGATCACGCCTTCTTCATCGGCCGTGGCTATCTCTACCCCGTGGCGCTCGAGGGCGCGCTCAAGCTGAAGGAAATCTCCTACATCCACGCGGAGGGCTACCATGCGGCCGAGCTGAAGCACGGCCCGATCGCCCTGCTCGTCGAGGGCACCCCGGTGATCGCGCTCGCGAACGACATCGCCGGCAAGGACAAGACCCTCGGCAACGTCGAAGAGTGCCGCGCCCGCGGTGCCCGCATCCTCGGCGTGATCACCGAAGGCGATACTGAAGCCGCCGAGTTCATGGACGACTGCATTGAGGTCCCTGCCTGCCACCCCTTGGTGGCCACCATTCCGACCGCCGTCGCCCTGCAGCTGCTCTCCTACCACATCGCCCGCCACCGCGGCTGCGAGATCGACCAGCCGCGCAACCTCGCCAAATCGGTCACCGTCGAGTGATGGACGGCGACATTTCCGTCAAAAAACAAATCCCCGGACGTTAGTGGGGGTCACCAGCGTCCGGGGACTTTTATTCGGGGGAATGGGCTTCCTTTGCTAATTGGGGGGACAACAGGAAGCTTGGCGTCTTCGTGAATCACCTTGGTGCCTCGCGAAGACGGGCGAACCATGACCCCTGACTCGCGTCCGTGCATTACGTGATCGCGTAGCCAGCCTCTCCCGCGCGTCTCGGAGGGCTTGTCGTCGGCGGTCGATCCGTCACGATGGCGGCGATGCATGGCTATCTGGATCTCCTCCGCGACGTTTTGGAAAATGGCGAACGCCGCGCCGACCGCACCGGAACGGGCACTCTGTCCGTCTTTGGACGTCAGGCCCGCTACGACCTGCGGGAAGGCTTTCCCTGCCTCACCACCAAGAAGCTCCATCTCCGCTCCATCATCCACGAGCTGCTCTGGTTTCTGAAAGGCGAGACAAACATCGCCTACCTCAAGGAAAACGGCGTCCGCATCTGGGACGAATGGGCTGATGAAAACGGTGACCTCGGCCCGGTTTACGGTCGCCAATGGCGATCGTTTCCAAGCCCCGACGGGCGGCATGTCGACCAAATCGCGGAGCTCGTCCATGGTCTGCGCGGCGACCCGCATTCGCGCCGGCATCTGGTCGTAGCCTGGAACCCCGGCGAGATGAACCGGATGGCTCTGCCGCCCTGCCACTGCCTGTTCCAGTTCTTTGTCCACGAGCCGGACTCCGACCGCCCGGGCCTTTCCTGCCAGCTCTACCAGCGCTCGGCCGATCTCTTCCTCGGCGTGCCCTTCAACATCGCCTCCTACGCCCTGCTCACCCTGATGCTCGCCCGGATCTGCGGCTACGAGGCCCGCGAGTTCATCCACACCTTCGGCGACCTCCACCTCTATTCCAACCACCTCGAACAGGCCCGCGAACAACTCAGCCGCGAGCCCCGCAAGCTGCCCGTGATGACGATCAACCCCGAGGTGAAGGAACTCGACGACTTCCGCTTCGAGGACTTCGAGCTGACCGGCTACGATCCCCACCCGCACATCAAGGCCGATGTCTCCGTTTGAAATGAAACTCATCGCCATCGTCGCCATGACGTCCGAGCGGGTGATCGGCCGCAACGGCACCCTGCCTTGGCACCTCCCCGAGGACCTCGCTTTCTTCAAGCGCACCACTTCCGGCCATCCCATCGTCATGGGACGCACCACCTTCGAATCCATCGGTCGACCGTTGCCGAAACGCCGCAACATCGTGCTCACGCGCGACCCCGGCTGGCAGACTGACGGGGTCGAGGTGATCCACTCACCCGAAGAGCTCGGTCGACTCGGCCTCGAGGGCGACGTCTTCATTATCGGCGGCTCACAGGTCTACGCCGCGTTCCTGCCGGAGATCGACGAAATGCTCGTCTCCCACGTGCATCACCCCCACCCCGGCGACACCCATCTACCGGAGTTCGAATCCCGGTTCAGCGAGCCTGAGATTCTCGAAACCCACCCCGGTTTCGAAGTCCGGCGCTACCAGCGCAAGCGTACGCTTGAAACTTGAAAGCTGACACGAGAGAGTCCCGCGCATGGCCCAGTCCTTCGAGCTTACCGGAACCCTCAAACAGCTTTTCGACGTCCAAACCTTCTCCAGCGGATTCACCAAGCGTGAGTTCGTAGTGGAAGTCCCCGACGGCAACTACCCCCAGATGGTGAAGTTCGAAATCGTGAAGGACCGCATCAGCCAGCTCGACGGCTTTTCCGTGGGCGATGAGGTCAAAGTCGCCTTCGACATCCGGGGCAACGAATACAAGGAGCGCTTCTACGTGAACCTCAACGCCTGGAAGCTCGAGCGCACGGGTGGAGCACCCTCCGCTTCCGCCCCCACCGACACCTCGGACCGCGCCCCCAGCTCTCTCGACTCGTCCTTCGATAACGAGCCGGACGAATCCGACGAGATCCCGTTCTGAGTGGCGCAAACCTCCAGGTTTGTGAGAGGAACGCTCGTCTGCGACGGGCCGCCCTCCGTCAGGCTTCGCCTACTCTGCTCCCCTCCGCAGCCCAAGCAACAAAACGATTGGAGAGAGAGACGCGGCCCTCTCGGGCAGGCCGCTGGCCCACCCACGCTGGCCCACCCATCCTCTCCCTATCCAGAGGATCGCGCCACTTCCTCCACCGAGCGTCGGATCAAATCCAACGCGCTCTGACTCACCGCGCGTTTGAAACCCTTGCGATCGCGCGGGTGGAGCTGGTGATGCACCACCGTCTCGCTTCCTTTGCGAGCGAGCGCAACAAACACGGTGCCCACCGGCTTCTCTTCGCTGCCGCCGCCGGGTCCGGCGATGCCGGTGACAGAGACAGCCACGTCCGCTCCCGAAACTCGCAAAGCGCCCTCCGCCATCTGACGGGCCACCGTCTCGCTCACCGCGCCATGCGCCGCGAGATCGGATTCGGACACTCCCAGCTCGGCGATTTTGGCTGCGTTCGCGTAGGTCACCCAGCCATGCGTCAGCACCTCGCTGGCTCCGGGCACATCGGTGATGCGGCTGGAGATCAGCCCGCCCGTGCAGCTTTCCGCCGTGGCAAGCTTGAGCCCCAGCGAGGCGAGGCGTTTCACCACGACTTCTTCCAGGCTTTCCCCTGCTTCTGAAAAGCAATCCGCGCCGAACTCCGCCATCACCCGCGCCCGCCCTGCTGCAATCGCAGCGCTGTGCCCGATGAGCCGTACGTCCACTTCCCCCAGGCGCGCGCAGTAGCCGACTTCCAGGCCGTCGATTTCCGCCAGGTCCGCATCCACCCCCTGATGCAGGTCACTCTCCCCGACCCGCGAGAAGGTCATCTGCAGCATGCTTTCCGTCCTGACCCCGCCCGCCAGCGCCCGCAGCTTCGGGACGACCTCGGCCTCCCACATCGGGTAAAGTTCCCGGGGCGGCCCGGGCAACAGGATGAGCGCACAATTCGCAGCCCCGTTGAGCCTCGGCGGGATATAGATCCCGGGTGCCGTCCCGTTCGGATTCGGCAGCACCTCGGCTCCTACCGGAACCTGGGCTTGCTTCCGGTTGTCCGGTGCCATCGGACGCCCGCGCTTCGCGAAAAACGCCTCCAGGGAGCGCAGAGCGGCCTCGTCCTCGATCAGCTCGATCCCGGCGACCGCCGCCGCCGCCTCTCGCGTGATGTCATCGCTCGTCGGCCCCAGCCCCCCGGTCACGATCACCACGTCAGCCCGGCGCACGCACTCCTCCAACGCTCCTCGGATCGCTTCACCGTCCGGCACCGTGACCTGTCGGGAAACCCGCAGCCCCAGCTTGAACAGCTCCTGGCCCATCCATTGCCCGTGGGTGTTCAGCCGGGTTCCCAGCAGCAGCTCGCTGCCGGTATTGAGAATCTCGATCTTCACGCCGGGTTTCCTACGCCAACCCGCGGCCATGTCCACTCCCGGACCAGGGAATCACTCCCACTCGACCGGCTTGGCATCGCCCCACAGGCGCTCAAGACCGTAGTAGTCCCGCATTTCCTCGTGCATCACGTGGACCATCACATCGATGTAATCCAGCACCACCCAGCGGGTGTCGGCCTTGCCTTCCGCATTCACCGGCATCGCGCCGGTCCAGTCCTTCACGTGGCCCCTCACATCCCGCAGGATCGCACGCAGGTGGGGCATCGAGGAACCCGAGCACACCACCATGAAGTCCGTGAGCGACGAAAGCCCGCGCAGGTCCCAGACGCGGATGTTCTCCGCTTGGATTTCTTCGGCCGCCTTGGCGCATGCCACGGCGAGGTCTTTTCCTTTCGCTTCCTTCGTCATTTTCAAAATTTGGAACAGCCTACGATCCGATCGGACCAGAGCCAGTGAAATCCTAGTCTTCCTTTTTCTCCCACACCCGGTTCCTCAGAGCCTCGGCCGCCGCGCGTGCTTCGGCTTCCTTCTTGCTCTTGCCGCGCCCCTGCGCCAGCTCGAGCCCGCACCACGCGACGCGTGCTTGGAACACCTTGCGGTGGTCCGGCCCGCTTTCGCTGAGAATTTCGTATTCCGGAGCCTCCGGACGCAATGCCTGGAGGCTTTCCTGCAACTCGCCCTTCGGGTTTTTCTCCTCCGGACTCCCGGCCAGCGCCTCGATCTCCTTCTGGAAAAGCCTCAGCACCAGCTCGCGCGCCGCATCGAAGCCGCCGTCCATGTAAACCGCTCCGATCAGTGCCTCGAAGGCATCCGCGAGGGTCGAGGTCCGGCGCCTTCCTCCGGTCGCTTCCTCTCCCTTACCCAAAAGCACGTAGGCTCCGAGGTCGATGGTCAGCGCGAATCTCGCCAAAGCCCGCCGGGAAACCAACCGCGAACGCAGCTTCGTCAGGATCCCTTCCGGAAAGTCCGGGAACATGCGGAAAAGGTCTTCCGTGAGGATCAGCTGGAGGACCGCGTCGCCGAGAAACTCAAGCCGCTGGTTGTCGAAATGCGGCCGCCTGGACTCATACGCCAGGCTCGGGTGGGTCATCGCCTCCGCCAGCAGGAAGGAATTGCGGAATTTGTAGCCGAGTCGGCTCTCGAGATTGTGCTCCATGGTCTAGATCGGCCCATCGCCTCTTCCTCCCGGAACCCAGGGGTTCCCGATGGAAAAGGTGGGGTGACCGACGGGACTCGAACCCGCGACAACCGGAATCACAATCCGGGGCTCTACCAACTGAGCTACGGTCACCGTTACTTTCGGCGGCCGGGAGACCTATGTTGCCTTTTCCTCTTTGGAAAGAGAAAAAACCCATGCAGCCTGAAACTTTTTCCCTCTCGCCATGGAAGAACCCCACCGCCATCCCATCACATCCGAGCTGGACCTCCACACCTTCCGGCCCAACGAACTCGGCGACCTCCTGCCGGAGTATTTCCACGAATGCCTCAGCCACGGTATCCGCTCCGTCCGCGTGATCCATGGCAAGGGCACCGGCACCCTGCGCGAAGGCGTCCATGCCCTGCTCCGGCGGTTACCCGAGGTGGAGACGTTCCACTACCCCGCCACCACCGGCGGCTGGGGTGCCACCCAGGTCATCCTGCGCGAGCCATCAGCCAGCACAGGTCCGACAGGCGATTGAAATACCGCAGCACCTCGCCGGGCACCGGCTCGCCCGCTTCGTGCAACTCCCAGACCCTGCGCTCCGCCCGGCGGGCGATCGCACGGGCGAAATCCAATCCCGCCTTCGCCATCGACCCCTCCGCGCCCGGCCGCGCCCAGCCTTCGAAGCAAATGTTCCGCTGCTCGAAATCCGCCGCACGCTCCTCCAACCAAGCCAGATCCTCCGGACCCACCTTGTCGAAACCCTGGCGGTCATACCTTTCCGCATCCTCCGGCAAACACGCGAGCTGACCCATCAAACCCACCAATTTCGCCTGCACCCGGTCGACGATCTCCTCGACCTCCGCCGAGAGCCCCGCCGCCCGACCCAGACCCAACGCCGAGTTCAGCTCATCGATCGCCCCCAGCACCTCTGCCCGCAGGCAGGTCTTGCTCATCCGCTTGCCAAAGAGCAGGTCGGTCTCGCCCTCGTCACCCCGTTTCGTCACGATCTTCACCGCCGCGAGCTAACACCCGCCGATCCGCCTTTCACAATCTCCATTCCGCCATTCACCCTCCTTCCCCCGATGAAGCTCGCACGACTCCACGACGGTCCTGAGATTTTCCACACTCTCCAAGGCGAGGGCGTCTCCGTCGGCACGCCCGCCATCTTCGTCCGCACCTCCCGCTGCAATCTTCACTGCCGCTGGTGCGATACCGACTACACCTGGAACTTCACCGGCACGCCATGGCAGCACGACCGCGGGGTGAAACACGACAAAGCGGCGAGCACTTTCGAGATCTCCCCCGCCTCGCTGGCCGAAAGGCTCGCCAGCTTTCCCTGCCGCCACGTCGTTCTCACCGGCGGCGAGCCTCTGCTGCAGCAGGATGAGCTGCTCGAAACCATCCATCTCCTGCGCGAGCTCGATCCATCGTGGACCTTCGAGGTGGAAACCAACGGCACGCGGGTTCCCGCTCCGGCATTCGATGCCGCCATCGCGCAGTTCAATGTGTCTCCCAAACTCGCCCACTCCGGCATGGACGAAGTCCTTCGGATCGTCCCCGCCGCGCTCCAACACTTCGCCCGCCACCCCCGCGCCTGGTTCAAATTCGTCGCCGCCAGCCCCGCCGACCTCGCCACAATCGAGGAACTCGCCGCACGGTTCAACCTCCCGCCGGACCGCATCGTCCTCATGCCGGAAGGACGCACCGCCGCCGGGCTCGACCGAATCTCCGCCGACCTGGCCGCCGCCGTGCTTGAGCGGGGCTGGCGATTCAGCGACCGTCTCCACGTACGCCTCTGGGGCGATCGACGCGGCGTCTGAAGAGTCCCGCAACTTCGCGCCCGGCACCGGGTTTTCTCCACCGACGACACCATGAAACGCCAGCACGACCCCCTCGAAAACGATCCCATTTGGGATCTCCTCCGGCAGTCGCCTGCCCGGCAGGCGGGGCCGCGTTTTCTCGACGACACTCTCCGCGCAGCCCGGCTCGCCCAGCCGGATCCATGGTGGAAAAAAATCGCCCTCCCCCTCACCTTCAGGGTCCTGGCATCAGGGGTTACCGCCGTGGCGCTCACCTTCGTGCTCCTTCACAATCCGCCGCAGCCCGTCGGCCGGGGGGCAGTCATCGTCACCACCCAGGATTCCCTCGAAGTGCTCGATGAACACCTCCGCACCGAGGCCATCGAAATCGCCGCGGACAATCCGGCCGATTTCACCGATGCCGAGCTGGTCAGCCTGATCGCTTTCTGATTCCTCGGGGCCGTGATTCAGGCCCTCATTTTCGATCTCGACGGCACCTTGGTCGATTCCCTCCACGGCATCGCCGCGGCCCTCAATGCCGCCCTTGAGGAGGCCGGCCTGCCTCCTCACGATCTCGACGCCATCCGCGGATTTGTCGGCAATGGATCGCTCGAACTCGCCCGCCGCTCCCTGCCCGATGGCAGTCGCGTGACCGCCGAGGCTCTCGAACGCGCCTTCCGCCGCCACTACACGACCACCTGGCGGTCCGGCACCACGTTCTATCCCGGCATTCCCGAAATGCTGGCCGCGCTGAAGGACCTGAAACTCGGGCTTTTGTCCAACAAGCCCCATCCGTTCACCGCCGAGATCGCCAGACATCTCTTCCCGCCGCGCTGCTTCGACCGCGTTCTCGGTCACAGCGATGATTTCCCGCGAAAGCCCGGACCCGATTCGACCCTCGCGATTCTCTCCAACTGGGGAATTCCGCCTCAGAACGCCCGCTTCGTCGGAGATTCCTCCATCGATCGCGCCACCGCCACCGCAGCCGGCGTTCCCTTCATCGGCGTCACCTGGGGCTATCACCACGGTGCCGATCTCGGCCCTGTCACCGCCTCCCATGCCGGTGAGCTGCTATCCCTGCTCCGCTGATTCGCTGATTCTCAGCGACCCCCGGGAATGCCGCGATTTCTTCAAGATCAGCATGGCATCCTCGGAAAATCTGCTTCAATGTCGAAGGTGGATAAGGCGGATGAAACCGCCGTCCATTCACCTGAAACCAAAACGAATAAAAGCGATGCAAACAGAAAACGTGAACCTGCCCATTACGGTGACCGTCCGCCATGAAACCGTGACCGATTCGCTGCGGGAATACGCCCAGAAAAAGATCGAGGGACTCCACCTCGACTACCCGCGCATCATCGAGGCCAAGGCCATCCTCGACGTCCAGAAGAACCGTCACATCGCCGAAATCATCCTCTTCTGCGCGAACCACATCGTCATCGAAGCACACACCGAAGGTTCCGACATGTACGCCGCCATCGACGAGACGATCGACAAGATCGCCCGCCGCATGCGCAAGCAAAAGACCCGCCTCATGAAAAAGCGGAGGCCGCATCGCAACGAGTCCATCCGCTACATCGACGAAAGCCATTTCGACGAAACCGCCCTCGATCACCCCGAGGAATCCGAATTCGATCCCGTGCCCTTCATCGTCCACAAGGAACGCTACGGCATCCGGGAAATGTACAAGGAAGACGCCGTCATGGAGCTCGAGCTCACCGACCGTCCCTTCATCCTCTACAAGAGCGCCCGCCGCGGCTGTCTGACGGTCCTCTGGCGCCGCAAAGACGGCGAATACGCCGCGATTGATGTGAATTCGTAAGAGGCGTCCAGCCCCTTCAGATCCTCTCAGGCCGACTCCCTTTCCGGGAGTCGGTCTTTTTTTGCCCACTTCTTTTTCCTACTTGACGGTATACTTATGAGGTATACATTGCCGTTCACATTTCACATGCACCTTTCCAAGAAAGCCGAGTACGCCCTTCGCGCCATGATCCACCTCGGAATCGCCTCCGAGCTTGGCTTGGCGAATGTATCCGGCGTCGAGTTGGCTGAGGCGAATCGTCTGCCGCTCAAGTTCGTAGAACGAATTCTTCAGGAACTTCGCGGTGCCGGTCTGGTGGAGACCAAACGTGGCAAAACTGGCGGATATGCTCTAGCCAAGTCTGCCGACTCGATCGGCATCGGTGATCTGGTCCGGCTCATGGACGGGCGCCTCGCCCCGATCTGTTGCGCCAGCGAAATCGCCTACCAACGCTGCTCGTGCCCGGACGAGGATCACTGCGGCCTCCGCATGCTGATGATCGATGTCCGCAATGCCATCGCCAATATCCTCGACCGCTATTCCCTCGCTCAGGTCGTCGAAGTCACCCTGCGGAAAATGCGACGCGATGGCGTCACGCCTCCTTTCTCCCACCTACCATCCGGTCTGGATTCAATTGAGAGTTCGAAACGTCGCGCCGATCCCGCCGACGGCTTCCTCGCAGGGCTCTCCCAAATCGCCACCCGCCATGACACCGAGAACGCCGAATGATTCTCCTCCTCTGGGTGATCCCGAAGCCGAGAGCTGGCTGGAGATTGTCCGGGAAAAAGTTTCCCGCCTGAAGTTCGGCTCCGTCCAGATCACGGTCCACGACGGACGCGTGACCCAGGTCGAAAGCCTCGAACGCACCCGCTTCCCTGCCAAAGGAAAGACCGGGTACTGATTCCAACCATCACTTTACCGCCTGCCGCACGAGCGGAGGCCTTCATCCCACTCTGCGAACGCCCACCGGACCACCGGAGACGGACGCTTTGCAGAAAACATGAACATCCAAGACCCCAACGGTCGTACCACGCCAAGCCGCGAGGCATCACCCTCACGCTCCCACCCAAAAGTCCATCGCCACGTCATCGGCCGGCTCCGGCTGCCGAGACACGCCGCGCTGGCATTGCTGGGAGCATCCACCACCACCCTCCCAGCCTATGATTTCCTCGGCACACCCACCGCCGGGGAAAGCGAAACGTTTGATGCCTTTTGGAGCGGCTTCACTCTCTACAAAAATGGAGAAAACCCGGTCCTTCAGGAGTTCAAGCTACGCGGGCGGTATCAGGGGCAATATTACGATGTCGATGCCACCCAGGGATCGGATAGCGACTGGGAAGACCGGCGGTCCCGTGTGGGCTTCGACGCCAAGCTCTTCGACTCACGCCTCGAAGTCAGGGCAGATTTCCAGAGCAACAACGGTTTCCTCGATGCCTACGATGGCCTCGTCGATGCCTACCTGCGCTGGAAGGCCACCGACTCCATTTCAATCACAATCGGCCGGACCAAGCCGTTCATTGGCTACTACGACTGGCTCCAGTCGACCAACACCCAGCCGACCTTCGAGCGCTCGCAGATCTTCAACCAGCTCGCCGTTGATCGCGCCACCGGCCTCACCTTCGAAGGAGTGCGCGGAGCATTCTCCTGGCAGGCCGGAGTGTTCTCGAACTCCGTGGATCCCGACCACAACAGCTTCTCCGACGCCTTCGGTGAGTTCAACGCCTCGTGGAGCCTTTCGCTGGGCGGCGGCTACGACTTCTCCCGTAGCACGGGGCTTGGAAAATCCGAACTGCACGTCAACTGGCTGCATACCGACCGGGATGCCGATAGCAACCTGCTCAACCGCTACGAGGATATCATCTCCGCCACGCTCTGGCTTCAGGACGGACCGCGGAGTCTCGTGGCCGAAGGCTACTACGCCACCGGAGGTTTCGGGGCCGATGGAGACGTGGTCGGCGGGTTTCTCCAAGGAACCTACGACCTTATCCCCAAGCGGCTGCAACTCGTCGGCCGCTACTCTTTCGCCCACGGCGATGGACCGGCCAGCCTGCGAGGCCAACGCCGCTACGAAGCCACCGTCTCCACGGCCCGGGGCGACAGCTACCAAGCCCTCTACCTCGGCGCACAGTACTTCATCCACGGCGACAAGCTCAAGCTCCTCGCCGGTGGCGAATACGCCTCCCTCTCCGGTGGCGCTCCCGGCCGCGACTACGACGGCTTCACCTGGCTGTCCGGGGTCCGCTTCTCCTTCTAACCATTTCCCTCATCGCCATGAAACGAAACCAGTTTTTCCTCCTGTTATCCGTCCTCCCCATCACCCTCGGCCTGCCCGGTTGCGAGTCGAACGACTCCCATGGTGACAGTGCGGAACTCCTCAACGTCTCCTACGATCCGACCCGCGAACTCTATGTCGAGTTCAACGAACTTTTCGCCCGGCATTGGAAGGAAAAAACCGGCCAGACGGTCGAGATCGAGCAATCCCACGGCGGAGCCGGCAAGCAGGCCCGCGCGATCATCGACGGCCTTGAGGGCGATGTCGCCACCCTCGCACTCGCTTACGACATTGATGCGATTGCGAGTGAAACCGGCATCATTCCGGCCGATTGGCAGACACGGCTGCCCAATAACAGCAGTCCCTATACGTCCACGATCGTCTTCGTGGTTCGGAAAGGGAACCCGCAGGGCGTCAAAGACTGGGACGACCTGATCCGTCCCGGCATCCAGGTCATCACGCCCAATCCCAAGACGTCCGGCGGAGCACGCTGGAACTACCTCGCCGCCTGGGCCTACGCCAAACGGGCTGGAGGCGGCGATGAAGCGGCGGCGAAGGAATATATCCGCACCCTCTTCAAGAATGTCCCGGTGCTCGATACCGGCGCACGTGGCTCCACCACCACCTTCGCCCAGCGCAAGATCGGCGACGTGTTCCTCTCATGGGAAAACGAAGCCTTCCTGATCGAGAAGGAGTTTCCCGGCGAAACGGAAATCGTCGTCCCCTCCATCAGCATCCTCGCGGAACCGCCGGTCACACTACTCGACAAGAACGCCGCAAGGCACGGCACCACCGAGATTGCCACGGCCTATCTGGAGTTCCTCTACACCCCGGAAGCGCAGGATCTCATCGGCAAACACTACTACCGCCCCCGTAGCAAGGAGGCCGCTGCCAAATATGCCAGCGTTTTCCCGAACCTGAACCTCGTCACCATCGATGAGGAGTTCGGAGGTTGGCAGAAGGCGCAGACCACCCATTTCGCGGATGGCGGCGTCTTCGACCAGATCTACGAACGATGAACCTCCCGGGCGGGAGCCGATCCAGCTCCCACCCGCACCCCTCCTCGCCATGACTCGACGTGTCATACCCGGCTACGGGCTCTCGCTCGGCATCACGCTGGCTTTCCTTTCCACCGTCATCCTGGTTCCGCTTGCCGCCCTCTTCATCAAGGCGGCCGGGCTGGGCCCCTCGCAGTGGTGGGACATCCTGCACCCCCCCCGCGTGCTCGCCGCGTTCCGCCTTACCTTCGGGGTCAGCGCCGCAGCCGCCGGCGTCGCGGCGGTCTTCGGGCTGCTCGTGGCATGGATACTCGTCCGCTACCGCTTTCCCGGGCGTCGGCTGCTCGATGGCATGGTCGATCTCCCCTTCGCCCTGCCCACCGCGGTGGCAGGCATCACCCTGGCGCAGCTCTATGGCCCGAATGGATGGATCGGTGAAGCACTCGCCGCCATTGGCATCCAGGGGGCATACAGCCCGTTCGGCGTGTTCATCGCCCTGACCTTCATCAGTTTCCCCTTCGTCGTTCGTACGGTGCAGCCCGTACTCGAGGACCTCTCGCCGGAGCGGGAGGAAGTCTCCGCCACCCTGGGTGCCAGCCGCTTCACCACCTTCCGACGCGTCGTGCTGCCCGCGCTCGTGCCCGCACTCATCACCGGTTTCACCCTCGCCTTCGCCCGGGCCATCGGGGAATACGGCTCGGTCGTCTTCATTTCCGGGAACCTTCCCTTCAAGACCGAGATTCTTCCCCTGCTCATCATTGGTCAACTCGAGCAGTTCCACTACGCCGCCGCGTCGGTGATCGCCGCCGCGATGCTGGTGGTCTCCTTCGCGCTTCTCTTCGTCATCAACCTCCTGCAACGCCGCCTCGCAGCCCGCACCCACTGAGACCATGGCCCGCCGCCCCGTCACCACCGAAGCACCGCTCACCCGCGCCCTCCTCATCTTCGGAGCCGTGGCATTTCTCGGGTTGTTCCTGCTCATCCCACTGGGGCTTGTTTTCGTCGAGGCCTTCCGCCGCGGCTGGGACGTGTTCGCCTCCTCCCTCACCGATCGCTATGCCCTTTCGGCCATCAGGCTGACGCTTCTCGCCGCCGCCATCGCCGTCCCGCTCAACACCCTCTTCGGCCTCGCCGCCGCCTGGCTCATCACCAAGTTCCGTTTCAAGGGCCGCGCCTTCCTGCTCGCCCTGATCGACCTGCCCTTTGCCGTTTCCCCGGTCATCGCCGGGCTCGTGTGGGTGTTGCTCTTCGGTGCCCGCGGCTGGTTCGGTCCGCTGCTCGCCGAGCACGACTTCCGGATCATCTTCGCCGTCCCCGGAATCGTGCTCGCCACCATGTTCGTCACCTTTCCCTTCGTCGCCCGCGAGCTGATCCCTCTCATGGAAATGCAGGGAACCGACGAGGAGGAAGCCGGCGTGACCCTCGGAGCCGGCGGCTGGCAGATCTTCCGGCGCGTGACGCTTCCGAACATCAAATGGGGCCTGCTCTACGGCATCCTCCTCTGCAATGCCCGCGCGATGGGCGAGTTCGGGGCCGTCTCGGTCGTTTCCGGCCACATCCGGGGAAAAACCAACACGCTGCCGCTCCACATTGAGGTCCTCTACAACGAATACCAGTTCAGCGCCGCCTTTGCCGCTGCCACCCTTCTCGCCCTGCTCGCGCTCGTCACCCTCGGACTCAAGTCCCTCTTCGAGCACCTCCTCGGCCACTCCAGCTCCATCCGCCACTGATCATGTCCGTCTCCATCCAGAACATTCACAAAACCTTCGGCAGCTATCATGCGCTCGATGATGTATCGCTGGAAGTGCCCGATGGCTCGCTCACCGCCCTGCTCGGTCCCTCCGGTTCGGGGAAAACCACTCTCCTCAGAATCATCGCCGGGCTTGAGTTCGCCGACCCCGGTTCCGGGCGGATCCTGTTCCATGGCCACGACGTGGCAAACGTCCCCGCCGGTCAACGTGGAGTCGGTTTCGTCTTCCAACACTACGCCCTCTTCCGCCACATGAGCGTGGCCGACAACATCGGCTTCGGTCTCACCGTGTTGCCTCGTGCCCAGCGTCCCACGAAAAGGGAGATCCACGACCGCGCCCTGGAGCTCCTCAAGCTGGTCAAACTCGAGGGCCTCCACGACCGCCGCCCCTCCGAACTCTCCGGCGGCCAGCGCCAACGCGTCGCCCTCGCCCGTGCCCTGGCCATCCGTCCAAAGGTCCTCCTTCTCGACGAGCCCTTCGGCGCGCTCGATGCCCAAGTGCGCAAAGACCTCCGCCGCTGGCTGCGACATTTCCACGACGAGATCGGCCTCACCACCCTGTTCGTCACCCATGATCAGGAGGAGGCGCTCGAACTCGCCGACCAGGTCGTCGTCATGCGCAACGCCCGCATCGAACAATCCGGCCCGCCCCAGGAAATCTACGATTCACCTCGTACTTCCTTCGTTTACGAATTCCTCGGCGCGGTCAACAAGCTACCAGGCGACCGCTACGTCCGGCCGCACGAGATCGAGCTGAAATTCGCCGCCGAGGAAGGTGTCGATTTCACCGGACGTGTCAGCCATCTCTTCGTCGCCGGACCTTTCGCCCGTCTCAGCGTCGTTCCCGAGTCCGGACCGGCCCGGGAAATCGAAGTCTGGGCCACCCGCGACAAGATCGAGGAAATGGCCGTGAGCCACGGTGATGTCGTGGGCCTCCATCTTCCGCCAATCCGGAAAGCCGTCCACCCGGAACAACGCACCTGACCGCACTTGCGATCGGCGGACGGAGGCCCAGCATTCCCGCCGCCCCGCCCACCCGGTTCCCGCCATGTCCATCCTCCTCCTTTGCGTCTTCCTCGGAGTCACGCACCTCGTCTCCACCCTATCTTACGGTGTCCGGATCGCAGGAGCGCGGACCGGCAGGATCGCCTTCTGCCTGTCCCTCTTCAACCTGCTCGTCCTCGTTTCCCGCAGCGCCAACACCCTGCTCACCCCGAGCCTTTCCAAACGCGTCGAATCCCAGCTCGATGGCTCGTCCGCCACCCTCGAGGCCGACTTCCACTGGCTGATCACGACCGCCACCCTGGCCACCATCCTCGGCCTCATCGCCATTCCCACGTTCCAGCGGTACATCTCCTCGATGGTCTCCGCCTTCGATCGATTCCCCTCGATCGGCCGACTCACCGTTCACGCGTTCAGTCCCGCGGGTTGGAGCGCGCTGCACACTTCCTGGACGATTCCCTCCTTGGGAAACCTCTCATCTTTCAAAAGCGGGATGCGTCTTCCGTGGAGCGTCTTTTTTCTCAATGTCGGTGGCACCGCGCTCCTCACCACCGGGGTGCTCAGCTCCCTCTACGCCGGCGTTTTCGCTCCCGAACTGCGTATGACCACCGGTCAGCTCTCGGCCGTGGTCAATTTCGCCGGGACGATCCTGCTCTTCGCCTTCGTCGATCCCTACCTCTCTTACATCACCGATTCCGCCGCGGCGGACGGGGCGGACGCGGATGCCGGCGATACCCAACTTCGCGCCGCCGTGCTCGGCATGGGGCTCAGTCGTGTCCTTGGCACGGCACTTTCCCACTTCCTCCTCGTCCCCGGTGCCAAGCTCGTTGCCTGGATCGCCCATCTCATCCCAGGTTGACTTTCAGATCCGCGGATCAAAGCGGAACTCGATCGGGTCCCCCACCGTCATGCGAACAGCGGAGGCATGCAGCGGGTTGACCAGACACACCGACTCCTTCGGGATGATCGTGCTCGGCAGTCGTAGCGCGAGCTGCCCGCCCTCGCGAAGCCACGCCTCGCCCAGCCGCCGGGCTCCCACGGACGAGGGAAGATTTCGCCAGTCGCCCGGCAGACTCTCCACCCGCACGTCCTCGACCAGTTCGTCCGGCACCGCTACCTCCAAGATCCGCCAGTCCAGCCTCAGCAGCTCGCGCGGCGCATGCACCAACACTTCCAGCGCCGCCAGCGATCGGGATTCCGCCAGATAGACAGCCGACAAGCCAGGGGGATTCCAACGGCCGCCCGCCAGCCGCGCGCCTTCGCCACTCATCGCACTGGCGGCCCAGCGCGCCTGCACCAGCCGGAAGAACGTCGCCATGAGTCAGCTGAAAATGCCGTGTTCCAACCGCATCAGCAGCGCCTCCACCTCACGGGCACCGATCTCCGTGTCCGCGAAATCCAGTGGGCATTCTCCGTGAAAAGCCACCGCCGGGGCCGACAGCCACGACCGTGCACCGTCCTCCCCCGCAAAGGTCTCACTGGCCCGCGCGAAAAGCCGCATGTAGCGCACCAGACGATCCGATTCCGAGCGATCCAAATGCCCCGATTTCTTGCGTCGGTGAAGTGTCGCTCGCGACATCCCGAGCAAGCCCGCCAGCCGCTCCTCGGTGAGATCGAGCAACCGCCGGGCCGCATGAAACTCCGACATCGAAAGCCCTTCGCGCACCCGCTCCACGACATAGGCGGCCTCAGGCTCCCGCACGATCGAGTCCTTCATGTCCGGCACATCCAGATACGAAACCTTCTTCTTCATACGGATCAATTTATCCCTCCACCTGAAACATCACAAGCGTTTTCCCCCGATTTCCACCCACTCTCCCAGCTTCGTGCTCAGCAACAGGCAGGTGACCTCCGCCTGCGGGTAGATTCCCTTCACCACCCGCCGATACGCCTCCACCTGCCCGGCGTATCGCTCACGAAGCTCCTCCGCCGTCGTCACCGCATCGGTCTTGAAATCGATTACCTCGACCCGCTGCCCGCCATCGATGACATGCAGCCGGTCGATCACGCCGCTCAGCCATTTCCCCTCCACGATCGCCTCCACCGGCTGCTCACGGAAGAGCGCCACCTCGCCCCCCCGCCGCTCGAATCGGGCACGGATCTCCGGCACCCCTAGTAGTTCGCGCACCGCCATCGCACCGTCTCCTGCCGGAAACCGCGGTTCCTCCTCGTCCAGCCAACCGATCGCCTCGAACGCCGCGTGTACCTCACTGCCGAACTTCCGACCCGTCGCCGACGCCACCACCTTTCCCTCGACTGGCTTTTCACCGCTCGGCGTCGAGCGAGAGCGCAGTGCCTTCGGCCGCGCAAGCATCGGTGGGGGAGCTCCCGCCACCACTTCGCGCCGGGGAAGAGCGTCCAGCCATCCCGCAGCCCCGATTTCACACATCACGCCCGCTTCACGCCCATCCACTCCGCAGGCCGAACGCACCAACTCCGCAGACGACGCCCACGGACCCTTGTCACGCGATCCCGAAACTCCGGGCAGCACCACATAAAGCCCGCGCTTCGCCCGCGTCAGCGCCACATAGAGCAGGCATAGCGCCTCATAGCGCTGCGCCTCTCCCCAGCGCTCCTCCGCCTCACGCAGCGCCGGGACCTGCTGGCGCACCCATTGTGCCGGCGGTTGCAGCAACCAGTCCGGCCCTGCCGCGATCTCGAACTTGCCCGCGTTCGGCACCTGCTCGTCGCTGATCTCCGGCAGGATCACCACATCGAACCCAAGACCCTTCGCCTTGTGCATCGTCATCACCTGCACCGCGGCCGATCCCGGTTCCTGCGCGACTTCCAGCTTCTCGATCGCCAGCAGCGCGTCACGTGGTCCCCCGCCACCTTCCGCATCAAAGGTCTCCAACGCACGGATCACATCCATCGCCCGGCCGTGGCCGAAATCGGAAAGCGTTTCCCGCAATGGTGCCACCAAATCCTCAAGCATTCCTCCGTATCCCTTCGCTTCGACTTCCGTCAGCAGGCCCTCCCAACGCGCCTGCCAGAACCCGCCGAAGCGCACATCGAGCTCCGCCACAAGCGGCGACATCGCCACCACCCCACGCTCCATTCCATCCGCCGGATCCGCCAGCCATGCGATCAGAGCCCGCAGAGCCACGCCCACGGCGTGATCCTCAGTCGGCCGACGGCGTCCCTCCTCGATCACTTGAAAACCCGCCTCCCGCAACCGGTCGGCCAGCGCCACCACCTGATCGTTCGTCCGCACCAGCACGCCGCAGCTCAGTGCCTTTTTCCCAGCACCGATTTCCTCCAGCAGCCCCACCACCCGCTCGTAACGCAGCTCGCTTTCCTTGCCCTCCGTCACCTCCACACGCACGTAGCCGCTCAGCGATGCATCGGCCGGTTCATGCCTCTCCCACCCCGCCGCCCACCGATTCGCCAGTCCGGGCCCGAACGCTTCGCGGATCCCGGCATCGTTACCGCCCACGCGGTTCACGAAGTCCAACACCGCTCCGCACGAACGCCGCGAGACCGGCATCGACTCCGGGCTGAGGCGGAAGTGATCCCGCACCACGTCGAACAAGCGCACGTCGCCACCCCGCCAACCGTAGATCGCCTGCTTCGCGTCACCTACCACGAACATCGTAGATGCGTCGTCGCTCGCCGCCTCCTCGATCCACGGCAGCAGGCCGTTCCACTGCGCACCACTCGTGTCCTGAAACTCGTCCAGCAGCCAATGGTCGTAGCGTGCGTCGAGGCGAAAATCCACCGCCTCGCGCCGCAGCCGACCCGCTTCGGTTTTCAACCACTCGCCCATCAGCACCTTCACATCGTCAAAGCCCAGCAAACCCCGCCGTCGCAGCTGCCTCTCGCAGGCCGCATCGAACTCCGCCACGATCCGCAGCACCGCCCGCGTCCGCTCGACCGCCGCCGCCAGCTCGCACCCGACCAGCAGCCTCATCAAATCCCTCAACCGGTCCTCGAAAACCGGCCCCATCGCCACCTCCTTGTAGTGCTTCAGCACCAGCACCTCATCGCCGCGCCACTCCAGCATCCCCTTCAGAAAGCCCGTCGCGCCACCCAACGAACCGCTGCCGATCGTGTGCTTCTCGAAAGTTACCAGCGCCTTCTCCATCGCTTCGCCCTGACCCTTGCGCGTCCACTCCACATCCTGCGCCGCCGATCTCAATCCACCCACCCGCTTCGCCTTCTCCCTTTCCCACTCCTCCACCTCCGGCAGATCGCCGAACACCCGAGCCAACCCTTCGTCCAAAGCCGCGCCGTGCTCCCGCCATTTGTCCTGCCAAGCGTCGAAAAAACCCAGCAGCAGCTCCACCACCGCCTTCTGCTCCCGCCCCATCGTCGCCCGGCGGAAGGCCGCGAGAAACTCCTCCGCATCCTCGTCCCACATCGCATTCCCCACCAGTCCGCCGAGCAGGGCATCGAGCTTCGCCCGTCGCTGCGGCCCCTCCAACAGCTCGAAGCTGCCACCGGTCACACCGAGTTCGTACTGGAAACCTCGTACCACCCGGGTGAAAAAACTGTCCATGGTCCCCAGCGCCAGCCGCGGCAGCGCGCGCACCACCTTTTCCAGCACCTCCATCGGCTCGAACGGACCGCCCAGCGCGTCCTCGATCCTCGCCCGCTCCGCTGGATCCAGCGCCGCCTTCGCCAGCTTTTCGAGCACCGCATCCGCGAACTCGCCCGCCGCCTTGCGGGTGAAAGTCAGCGCCACGATCCGCTCAGGATCGACCCCCGCCCGCCCCACCAGGCCGATCACCCGGTTGCTGAGTTGATAGGTTTTCCCCGACCCCGCCGAGGCCCGGATCATCAGGTTTTTACTCAGAATCTTCATCGCTCCACTCGTTGGGTTCCATCACCAGGCTCTCCAGCTGGCGCCCCACGGCCAGCGCCTTGAAATCATCGTGGTTCACCTTCTCTGCCGGCGGCCAGAATGCCCCCGCCGTCACCTGCTCCAGCACCCACGCCGCACAGGCCCGTGCGGATTCCCGCTGTTCTTCATCGAAGTCGCCCCACCAGCTCACGTCGCATTCCCCCTCGCTCGCGCCGAGCACGTAGTAGCCCATCGCGCCGATCTCACCCAAAGCCACCGCATACAAAGGCACCTGGAGGTCCTTCCACAGATGCTCCGTCGGGCTTTTCGATCGCCCGGAAATCACCTGCACCCGGGCAGCCTCCACGCCATCAAGATGCGTCGGAATCCGCGTCGCGGCGGTCACGCGGGTCAAGTGCGAGGTCCTCACCTCCTTGCCGCTCAGTTTGGCAAAGGTCTTGTAGTCGAGCACCCGCAGCTCGCCATCGCGCTCGTCGATCCGGTCCACCGTGCCCCGCACCGTCACGCCGGCGATCTCGATTTCGAACTTCTTCTCCACCTCCTTCACCCGCCAACCTTCCACCTGCTCCTGCGCCTGCCATGCCGAAAACCAGCCCAGCCGTTGCTTCAGGCTCTCCGCCTGCATCCGCGCCGCCAGCGGGATCCGCTCGCCGAATCTCCGCCGCAGCAGCGTTTCCACCTGGCCTTCGAAATACTCCCTCAGCGCCTCGACCTTGCTGAAATCCCGCGCCACCGGATCATTGCCCCACGTTTCGAGAACCTCATGCGCGACCGTTCCGAAATCGCGCGAGTTCCACTCGACCCGCTCCGGCTCTGCGGCGCTCATGCCCAGTCCGTGCTTCAAATAGAACCGGAACGGGCAGGCAAGGTAGTCCTTGAAGGCGGAGACCGACAGACTGCGCTTACCGTCCTTTACCCGCACCTCCCGCCGCTCCGGCCGCCAACGCCAGTCCACCTCGAACGCCACTCCCGCGTCCGGTGGCTCCACGCCTTGGAAAAGCAGCTTCACCCGCCGCGCCAGCTCCTCGCCTTTCGCCGCCAGCAACAGACGCGATGGCAACAGTGCGTCGCCATCGCCCCCGGATTTCGCCAGCAGGAGGTCCACCCGTCCGCCCGTGCGCCGCGCCTCGATCACCGACCGCAGAACGAACGCATCCCGCGCACCCCGCTGCGCCTCCGTGCCCAGCCCGAGGCGCTCGCGCACCCCCTCCGCCAGCCACGGATTCGCCCCCCCCGGCGACGGCACGCGACCCTCATTCAAGCCGCAAATCACCAGATGCCGACCTTCCGCGTGCAGCAGCTCCAGCCACCCCTGGACGTCCGCCACCCGTCCGTCCGGGATCTCCGCCGGAGCCCCCGCAAGCTCGCCCAGCACCAGATCCAGCCAGTAGGTCGCGGGCCGACGGCTGCGCCCCACCGCCACTGCCAGCCCCTCCATCGCCTCATGCAGGCCGGCCCACTCGCCCGCCGCATCCACCCGCTCCAGCAAAGCCGCCATCGCTTCGGGAAACGGCTGGCGCATGAACCTGGCCCGCCACTTCATCAACCGTTCCAAGGTCTCCCTCGCCATCTCGGCCAGCTCACCGCTGCCCTCGTCGGCCGCGGCCACCCGCTCGATGTCATCCAGATCCCGCACCAACCACTCGTTCCGCAGCCGCGAAAGTGCGTCCACCCGTTGCGCCCGCCGCCCCCCGACCAATGCCGAAGTCGAGGCGTAGGCCAGCAGATCGATCGCCTCCGCCGCTTCCGGTTTCTGAAGAAATCTCCGCCACGCCTTCAGCCACGCCCGCGCCCCCGCACCGCCTGCCGCGCCGGGATGGTGAACCTTCCAACCCGCGGCACGGAACGCCCGCACCAGTTCGCCCGTCGTTTCCTCGTCCGCGCAGCCCAGCGTCAGATCATCCGAGCCCGTCCCCTCCCTCGCCACCCGCTCCACCGCCCGCTGCGCCTGATGCCTCGCGTGCGCCGCCAGCTCGACACCGCCGGGTTCCGGCCACGCCAGCTCGCGATTCTCCCACTCGCTTTGGATCGGGCGACCCCACTCGTCAAACCCCTCGGCCTCCCCGGCAGGCGCGGCCACCAGACAGGTCACCTCCGCCTCGTCGATCCGGCGCACCAGCGCATCCGGGAAATCCCACACTCCCGCGAAAACCAACCGTCCCTGCAGTTTCGGAGCATCCATCAGCAGCCGGTTTTCTCCGACCGCTCCCCAGCGCCACAACACCTCGTCCCGCCGTCTCGCCAACTCCGCCAGCCCCGCCCATCGCTCCGCCTCGATCGACCCTGAAAGCTTCGTTGCCGCCAGAGAAATCGTCAGCGTGTTCTCCCGCAGCGAGCGTTCCAGATCCACCAGCGACCTCGCCAACGAAAGCGCCCAGCCCGGGGCCTCGCCCTCGCCCGGCGCGTCCCGGAAGACCGCCTCGAATTCCGACCAATCCCCGACTCCCTCCAACGCCTCGACCCAGGCCGCCACCTCCACCGCGCGCCCGGCCGAACCCTCCGGCCTCAGCAGCCGACCCGGCGTCACCACCCGCGGTGCTAGACATGGGCTCTTCTCCGCCAAGGCTTCGCGCAAACGTCGACCCGCCTGCGCCGTCGGCACCACCACCTGCATCTCCGGCATTTCCCCGCGCCGCGCCCAAAGCCATTCCACCACCGCTCCCAACAGCGGCCGATCCCATCCCAGAAACACCCGTCGATCCATCGCCCGTATTTCTGCCCGCCCCCGATTGGGAACGCGAGCCTTTGGAGCGTCGATTCCCGCCGAAACGCAAATCGGGGCAATCTTGCGATTGCCCCGATGTTAGGAATTCGTTGCGTGATCGATCAGACCTCGGCCTCGTCCGGCTCGGTCTTCGTTTCGATCGGCTCGAAGGTGAGTTCCTCGCTGCCTTCGGCGCAGACGACCCGGACGGAGTCGCCCGCTTTCACGTCGCCACGGAGGATGGCTTCGGCGAGCGGGTCCTCGAGGTATTTCTCGACCGCACGACGCATCGGTCGCGCACCATAACTCGGATCGTAGCCTTTTTTGACCAGCAGATCGCGGGCGCTGACGTCGAGAGCCATCTCGATCTCCTTCTCGCGCAGGCGCTTGAGCAGCTTGTTGACTTCGAGATCCACGATCTTGTCGAGATCCTTCTTCTCAAGCATGTGGAAGACCACGAGTTCGTCGAGACGGTTGAGGAACTCGGGGCGATAGTGGCGTTTGGCCTCCTCGATGATCTTCTCCTTCATGCCCTCGAAGTCCGCCTCGTCCTCGGACATGGCACCGAAGCCAAGCGAGGTCTGGCGCTTCACGCTGGCAGCCCCGACGTTCGAGGTCATGATGATGATCGTGTTGCGGAAGTCGATTTTGCGTCCAAGGGAGTCGGTCACCATACCTTCCTCCAGAATCTGGAGGAGCAGATTCATCACATCCGGGTGGGCCTTCTCGATCTCGTCGAAAAGCACCACCGAATACGGCCGACGGCGGACCGCCTCGGAAAGCTGTCCTCCTTCCTCGTAGCCGACGTAGCCCGGAGGTGAACCGATCAGACGGCTGGAGGTGAATTTCTCCATGTATTCCGACATGTCGATCTGGATGAGTGCCTCGGGATCGCCGAACATGAACTCGGCGAGGTTGCGTGCGAGGTAGGTCTTGCCGACACCCGTTGGCCCGAGGAACAGGAACGAACCAATCGGGCGGCGGGGATCCTTGAGGTCGGCGCGAGAGCGGCGCAGCGCCTTGGAAATCGCAATCACGGCTTCGTCCTGACCGATCACACTGCCCTGAAGTTCGCCTTCCATCTTGAGCAGCTTTTCGGCCTCTTTCTCCTCCATGCGCTGGAGGGGCACTCCGGTCCATTTGGAAACGACCGACATGATCTCGTCCTCACCGACATCGACGATGGTTTCCTCGGAACTCGTCCGCCAGGTCTCAAGGGTGTGTTCGAGTTCCTTTTTGGCGTTCTTTTCCTCGTCGCGGAGCGACGCGGCCTTCTCGAAATCCTGATCGGAAATCGCGGCGATCTTGGCGCGGTTGATCTCTTCGATCTTCGCTTCGAGCTGCTTGATTTCCGGCGGGCGGGTCATCTGACCGATGCGCGCGCGGGCTCCGGCTTCGTCGAGCACGTCGATCGCCTTGTCCGGCAGATACCGGCCGGTGAGATAGCGGGACGTGAGGCGCACCGAAGCCTCGACGGCTTCGACGGAAAACTTCGCCTTGTGGTGGCTCTCGTACTTCTCCTGCAGACCCTTCATGATCTCGATGGCGTCCTCGACCGAGGGCTCATCGACCTTGACCTGCTGGAACCGGCGCTCGAGCGCGGCGTCCTTCTCGATGTACTTGCGGTATTCGTTGAGCGTGGTGGCTCCGACGACTTGCAGTTCCGAGCGGGAAAGCGCGGGCTTGATGATGTTTGAAGCATCCATGGCTCCCTCCGCCGAACCGGCACCGACGATGGTGTGCAGCTCGTCGATGAAGAGGATGACGTTCTTCACCTTCTTGATTTCGTCCATCACCGCCTTGATGCGCTCCTCGAATTGGCCGCGGTATTTCGTGCCGGCGACCATCAGGGCGAGATCGAGGGTGATGACCTTCTTGTCGCGAAGGATCTCCGGCACGTTGCCGCTGGAAATTTCCTGGGCGAGCCCTTCGACGATCGCCGTCTTGCCGACACCCGCTTCGCCGATCAGGACCGGGTTGTTCTTGGTGCGGCGGCAGAGGATCTGAATGACGCGTTCGATTTCGCCTTGGCGGCCGATCACCGGATCGAGATCGCCATCGTGGGCGAGCTTCGTCAGGTCGCGACCGAAGGCGCGCAGCGCGGGGGTCTTGGTCTTTCCCTCGCCCATGGTTTCACCTTCGGGACCTTCGTCCTCGAAGACGTCCATGTCGTCATCATCGTCGTCCTCCGAATCCGGGCTGAAGTTCGGGTCGATCTCGGCGAGAATCTCGTTGCGCGTGCGCTGGATGTCCACCTCCATGCGGCGCAAGACGCGGGCGGCGACGCCCTCACCTTCACGCAGCAGGCCGAGGAGGATGTGCTCGGTGCCGACGTAGCTGTGGTTGAGCGCTTTGGCCTCCTTGTTGGCCAGCGCGAGCACTTTCTTCACCCGCGGGGTGTAGGGAATGCTGCCGGAAACTTTCTGTCCATTGCCGGTGCCGACCTCTTTCTCCACTTCCATGCGGACGGTTTCGAGGTCCAGGCCCATGCGCTCGAGGACGTTCACTGCGACGCCCTGCCCCAGCTTGATCAGGCCGAGCAGGATGTGCTCGGTTCCCACATAGCTGTGGTTGAAGCGATCGGCCTCCTTTCTGGCGAGGGCGAGGACCTGTTGTGCTCTGGGGGTGAAATTGTTCATGCGAGTCCGAGGTCGGGTGGTGGGTTATCCCCGTTGTTTTGATTTTCTAGCTTACCGGTATCAGGGGCATCGAGGCTTTGCAACCGGGAGCGGACAATTTCCGCGCGGATGGCATCGCGCTCTTCGGGTGAAAGCTTCCTCCCACTGTGTAGCTGCAAGTGTGCCGGTTGGATGTCCATCAGCAACTCGTCGCAGATCCTCGCCGTGTCATCGTTGTAACAACCGAGGTCCGCGCCGAGGCGGAGCATGGAGACGTATTCGAGCGCTTCTTTCGAGGAAATCAACCAGGCATGCCGCAGCAGGCCGTAGGCGCGGCCGATCTTGTCGCGCACCATGTCCGGATCGTCCTCCATCAGCTTCTCCCGGGCGTAGCGCTCGTTTTTCTCGACCTGGGCGATCACCCGGCCGAGCCGCTCCAGAATCGCCTCCTCGCTTTCGCCGAGGGTCGATTGGTTGGAAATCTGGAACAGGTGTCCGAGCGACTCGGAGCCTTCCCCGAAGATGCCGCGAACGGCGAGACCGATCTTGTTCACCGCCTGGAGCACCTGGCCGATCTGGTCGCTCAGAACCAGCGCGGGAAGGTGCAGCATGGCGGAGGCGCGCATGCCGGTACCGAGGTTGGTCGGACAGGTCGTGAGGTAGCCGAGGCGACCATCGAAAGCATACTCGACGTCCTCGGCGAGCTGGTCGTCGAGCACTGAGAGCGATGAAAACGCCTCACCGAGATTGAGCCCGGGGCGGATCGATTGCATCCGCAGGTGGTCTTCCTCATTGATCATGATGGCCACGCTCTGGCGGCGTTCGATGACCGCCGCACTGCCCTCGCCGCGCGCGGCATGCTCGCGGGAAATCAGGTGGCGTTCGACCATCACCTGCTTGTGGACCGAATCGAGGTCCGAGAGTTGCTTGGAAAAACCATCCTTCATGACCGGCAACGCTTCGACGGTCGGTTGAAGGAGTTCCATCACCTTTCTTCGCTGCGTTTTTTTCGCCCAGCCGGGAAAGGGGTGGTGGGCGAGGTTGCGCGCGAGGCGGATGCGGGAGGTGAGCACGATCGAGTTGTCGGCCGACCCGCCGGTCATCCAGTCGGCGGGGTGCTTCATCAATGTCGAGAATCTCATCATCGGCTGCTTCCGGCGTCGGCACCCTGGGTTTCCAGCTCGCGGATCTCGTCACGAATCCCCGCAGCCTCCTCGTAGTTTTCCGCCTGCACGGCCGAATCCAGACGCTCGCGCAGCTCCTCGAGCCGCTGCCGCCGGATCTGGAGTTCGTAAAGCCCGTCGGGCACTTTTCCCCGGTGTTCGCCACCCTTGTGCATGCCGCGGATCATCTGCTCCACCTCGGAGCGGAACGTCTCGTAGCAGGTCCCGCAGCCGAAGCGACGCACGCGCTGGAGATCCTCCAGCGTGAAGCCGCATTCGGGGCAGCGCCGGCCCGATGACGGAGGCCTCGGCGCGAGCGGCGCGCTGGCCGGAGCCCCGGGCGCGAGCAACAGGTCGGCCAGGGCAAAGCCGGTCGGGTCCGTCACGCCGCTGCTCTGGGCGCACTCATTGCACAGGGCGATCTTTTTCACCTGCCCGCCCACAAGCTGGGTCAGGTGAACCTTCGCCGGTTTGCCGCATTTGTCGCAGTCCATCCTTTGGAAAAAACCTAGGTCCGGGTCCGGGGAATGCGAAACGAATTCGCCCCGGATGCCGGGAAAATTCTCAATCCACCGCGGTGCCGGTGGTCCGGGTGAGTTCGCGGAAGGCGGCGATGAACTTCTCGGTCCACGGCCCCATTTTCCCCGAGCCGATGACACGACGATCGAGGCTGGAAGCAGGAATCACCTCGGCAGCCGAGCCGGTGAGAAAAACCTCGTCGGCGGTGAAGATATCGTAGCGGGTCACCGACCTCTCGGTGATCTCGATGCCGATCCTGGGCGCGAGTTCCAGAATCACCTGACGGGTGATGCCGTCGAGCGCGCCATCGGAAACCGGCGGCGTCGTCACCTTGCCATCGCGGATCACGAAGATGTTGTCGCCCGTGCACTCGGCCACGTAGCCCTGCTCGTTGAGCATGATCCCTTCCAACGCCCCGGCCTGGATCGCCTCCACCTTGGCCATGATGTTGTTGAGGTAGTTCAGCGATTTCACCTGTGGCATCAGGGCGGCGGGCGCAGGACGGCGGGTGGCGCAGGTCGCCAGCGCCATGCCGTCGCGGTATTTGTCCTCGGGGTAGAGTTTGATGGTCGAGGCGATGATGAACATGCTGGGCTTCGGGCACAGGTAGGGGTTGAGCCCCAGCTCGCCGCAGCCGCGGGTAGCGACCAGCCGGATGTAGCCATCCTCCAGCCCGTTCGCGCGCACCGTTTCGCAGGTGAAGCGGCAGACCTCCTCCTGGGTCCACGGCAGGTCGAGGACGATGGCTTTGGCGGAATCGAACAGGCGGCGGACGTGCTCCTCCAGGCGGAAGATCCGGCGGCCGTAGAAACGCATGCCTTCAAAAACGCCATCCCCATAAAGCAATCCGTGGTCGAAGACCGAAATCTTCGCTTGGGATTCGTCCACCAATTCGCCGTCGAGCCAGATCTTCATTCGCTGTCCGCGGGAGCCTAGAGCCCGCCCGGGGGCTGGCAAGCATGCGATTGGGCGTAAATCCGCCGGGTGCGCTTCAAGCTCGGGGAGGTAGCGGAGGTTTCCCCGACCGGGGCGGTGCGACCTTCTGCCAGAAGCCGCCGGCACTGAACTGCTGCCACGCCCATTTCAACCAGCGGATCAGCGAGGCCGCCAGCCACAGCGCCCACGCCAGCATGAGAAGACGGTACCACCACACCGAAACGGACAGCACATAAGGCTGCGGCAGAGCCTCCCCGCCCCGCGGCTCGAACCACGACAGCGAAGTCCTCGTCGAGCCATTGCCGCGGATGAACATCTCGGGATGCCCCAGCAGGCCGCGCCGGACGATTTCCAGCACGATGATCAAGGCGATCACCGTCAGGCCGGCCAGCGCGAGCTGCAACAGGTCGAACTTCGCCCCCGCCAGCCGTCCGGCCATGCGTCCACGCCACGCGAGCAGGAAAAACCAGCCCACCACCAGCAGCGCCGCCCCCAGCTCGATCTGCGTGAGGCCGATCGAGAGCAGCATCCACTCATAGCGTTTCAAAGGCGATCCCTTCAGCCCGCCCAGAACCCACGCCGCCATCAGCGACACCACCAGCACCGTCCAGAACCGCACCGCAGGTCCGCGTAGCGGGCCATTCGCCCACAACACCCAACGGCTGTCGGGAACAAGCAAACGCGTCGAAACGTTCGCGGCCTCGACCGGCAGTCCGACTTCCCCGCCGGCCGCACGGAAACCGAGATCCCGCTCGCTGCGCCACTCCACCCGCAGCGTCTGCGCACCGGGATGGACGGGCACGATCAGGCTTCCCTCCTCCCGCCGCACCGGGATCGCCTGACCGTCCTGCTGCAGGAGGGTGATTTCCGCCGCCGGATCCAGAGATACCAGGAAATCGTCGCCCAGACTCGCCTCCACCTCCAGCGTCAGCGACGCACTGCTCTGACGCGCGCCCAGCGAGACTTCATGATCCACCCGACGCACCGTCACCGTGTCCCCGCTGATTGCCTGCGGGCGGGCAAACAACAACCTGACGCTCTCGCCCGGCCACGGATGCCACACCGGCACCAGCGATTCCTCGCCGCTTTCGAAAACCGGCTCCAGGCCCACGTAGTCCACGTTCCACACCGGCGAAGTCACCAGATGCCAGCGCTCCACGCGCCGCTCGGACGGAGGGGCCGTCAGCTCGATCGCTTCACCCGGCGGCAGTTCGCTGCGCCACTCGATCGAATCCTCCCCCGCACCCAGCCGCACCTCCGCCCGCCCGTCGCGGACCTCGACCTGGGCATTCAGCACCTTTTCCCCCGCCAACAGCGGGACTTGCAGCGAGACCGCTTTACCCGGCGATGACAACCGCCGCACCACCGTGCGCACCTGCCATTGAAGGCCGATCTCCAGGTGACGCTCCACGCCGACCAACACGTTGAAGTCCTTGCGATCATAGTCCGCCTCGTCCTTCGAGCCCTTGTTCTTGCGGGAGAAAAACACCGGGTTCTCCGGCACCCCGTTCGGCCCCACCCCGACCACCGACCATCCCGGTGCGTCGATGACCACCTTCCGCGGCTTCAAAGCAAAGCCCCATTCCCACTCGGTCGTTTCCGGCAGACGACCCTCGACCGTCACCACGTGGACGCCCTCCGGCACCACCAACCACAGGTAACCATCGTCCCGGCGCAGCGCCGGACGGGCATCGCCATCGAGCGTCACCGCCACCGGCGACCATGCCGGCAGCCTGCCCGGCAGAGGCACCGCCACGCGCGCTGCGGCATGCACCTCGGCGGTCATCGTCAGCCGGTTGCCATCGAGACGGATCGAAACCTCCGGCAATTCCGCCGCATGCGGAAAGACATCCGGTTTCTCCAACAACCGCTCCCGCAGCTCCGACAGCATCTCAGGCCCCGGGATCTGCGCCGCCGCCCTGCCTGTCCACATGACTGCAAAAACCAGCAACGCAGCAACCGCCGCTCCGGGCACGGGAGGCGGTGACTTTCGCGCGGGCGGAACATCGCGCCGCGACCGGATCAGCAGCCCGGCGAGCGCCAACAGCAGGACGACACGCAGAACCGTCAGCACCCGATGCATCGTCAGCGAGATGAAAACCGGCCGCACCGTTTCCTCCGCCGAGACAGGTCCGTTCCAGCCGAAGGCCACCTCGTTCCAGCTCCACTGCGGCATTGCCGGACCGGTCTGGATCTTCGCCTCCGCATCGTAGGCGAGATTCGAGGAAATCTTCGCCTTCAGCATCCGCCCCTGACTCTCCTCGAGTTCGTCATAGCTGCGGGACTTCGAGGCAAGTGACACGCCGAGAGACGAAGGAACCCCGCTCATCGATCGGCCGGGATAAGGTCTTTCTCCATAACTCAGTCCGCTCTCCTCCAACTGCGGATACATCACTCCCTGCACCTGTCGCGTCACGAAAGGCACCAGCAGGACAATCAGGAATCCGATCAAACCCAGCCGCACTCCGTTCACCCACTGCCTCGGCTTCCCCTCCGGAACCACCTTCAACAGACCGATCGGAACCAGCAGCAGCAGCCACACATAACGCGGCGCGCCGGGTTCGTGATAAGCCAGACCAAAGGCCAGAAACGCCAGAACCCCGGCCTTCCAGCCACATAGCCGCGACGCCGCCAGCGTGAAAATCAGCAGCAGGAACAGATCGAGCAAGGTCCACGCCGTGAGCCAATCGCCCTGCGTCCAATCCGCCCCGAACAGCGCGAACAAGCGCCAGCCCGGCGGCAGATGCACCATCACGTCGACCCCCTCCGCCGGCGTCTGCCAGCCGGTCGCCGAAAGCCGTCCGACCTCATCGCTGCGGCCGATCGCCTCCATCGCCAGGTTCCGTGAGCGGATCTCGACACCCGCCGCGCCGTTGGCCGGGTTGGTCGTCACAAGCTGTGCCTCATCCCCGACCTTCGCCGCTCCCAGCTCGCGCCCGCCCGCAATGTCGAGCCGCCAGGTCGATTGACCGGTACCGGAGATCAAATCCCGGAACGTCACACCGCCCCCGTCGTCGTCGAGCCACAGCGTCCGCTCGATCCTCAGCCCCTCCGGCTTCTGCAAACCCATTCCCCGCATCCGCTCCACCAAGCGGAACGGCTCCTCGACCGACCACTGATAGACCGGGAGATTCCTCCATCGCTCTGGAAAGGTCGTCTGCGAGACATCGACCATCCGCAATCCCTCCAGCTCCGCGGAGCGAAATTCCGGTGCCGCGCGGAAGCCGATCAGTTCCTCCGCCACCAGCGGCGTCACGCCTTCGGCGAAACGAATCTCCTCCACATCCTCAGTGCGGAAGGCATCCAGTGAGATCCTCCACTTCCCCGCCCTCACCTGCGCTTTCATCCGGCCGCTCTCATCCACCGCCACCGGCAGCGGGGACTGCACGGCAGCCGGTTTCCAGCCTGCCGGCAACGCATGTCCCAGCTCCTCTTCCCGGCTCCTGCCGGAAACGCTCAGCTCGATCTCCGTCCGCAGCCACAACGGGTTTCCATCCTCGATCACCCGCCACACCTGTGCCGCCAGTGCATCCTTGTCCGTGGCCGCCGTCCGCACGCGCTTCAGCCAGAGATCACCCGACTCATCCCAGTTCGGGATTTCCACCGCACGGCCGTCCACCACCAGTGAGAGCACGCCGATTTCCTGCGGCACCCGCAGCACCTGCGGCATCTCGCCTTGCCATGAAAACGAACCCGCCAGCCGGTGGACGCCCTTGTCGAGTCGCACCGCCGGATGTCCGTCGCGCTCGACCACCACCACGGCCCCCTCGCCGGACCGCACTTCGCCCGGCCACGTCTTCGCGCCACCCGGCAGCGGCACCCAGCTCTCGCTGAATACCGTTACCTCCATCTCGAATCCACTCCCACGGGAATCGGCGGAAATCGAGAGCACTCCGGGCCAGAAGCAGAGAGCCTTGGAAGCATCGTCCGCCGGAGTGGGACACTCACGGTGCTCCACGTCCCACGTCGCCCAGTCCTGCCAATCCCGCAGCGCATCCGGGATCTGGCGCTGTGCGAACGCGGACGCCATGAGGAACCAAACCGGCACAACGGCCAGGCCACGGATCAAAGAAGCAAAATGTCTCATGAGAGAACGGGTACACCGGCCGATTCTCATGAACCTGGACAGAGCGCGAAGAACTGTCGATCCCCCGTCCTGTCACTCCGCCAACTCGATCTCCTTCTCCGCGTCGCCCCCGTCCGTGAGCTGCTGCCAATCCACGTTTCCATGATCCAGCCGCTGGAGTTCGCTCGCATAGACCGCATCGTCATTCCGTGGGTCCAACGCCGCCGCCAACTCGATGAACGCCCGCGCCAGAAGCAGGTTCTCCGCCCCACCCTGCTGCTTGAGCAGCCCGGCCCGGGTGGACAGCAGCTTCGCCAGCACCTCGGAGCTGTAGGAGCTTTCCACCGGAGTCGGCACCATCCCGCGGGAAAGCTGGTAGTTCGCCACCAGGGCGCGGCGGTTGCGTGGCGCGAGCTGCATCGAGAGCGCCAGAAACCGGCGGCCCTCGCTCAATGACTCGGCCGAGGCCTTGCCGCGGGCAATCAGATTGACGGCATACACGGCCAGGTTTTCCGCATATTCCTCCCGCTCGCGATCGAGCATCCCAAGCGCGTCGCTGAACTCGCCGGCACCGATCTGCGGCGGCTTCCAGTGGAACTTCGATACCTCGTCCCCGCGGCCCGCCACCGCCAACAGCAGCAGCGCCGCCAGCACGATTTGCCCTGACTTGAACACGGCGGCAACCTATTCCCGGGGAGCGATGCCGATGCAAGCGACAACTCCCGGCCCTGATGCCGACAAGACCCAGTGGCGAGCCTGGTTGCGCCGTCAGTTCGATCCCTCACCCGCCGAAACCTCCCTGCTGCTCGCCGATGCCCTGCGACGGGAACTCTCTCCGCTGCCGCCCGGTCGCGTCGCCCTCTTCTGCGCCCTCCACGACGAGCCCGATCTCATTGCCGTCCTCTCCCACGGCCCGCACCGCTGGTTCATGCCACGCGTCGAGTCGCAGGAGCTGCATTTCTACGAAATCACCTCGCCGGACGACCTCGCCACCGGCTCCTTCGGCATTCGAGAGCCCCGCCCCGATCTCCCGGTGATCGATCCCGCCGAACTCGACGTCATCGTCTGCCCCGGTCTCGGCTTCGGTCGCGATGGCACCCGCCTCGGCCGCGGCCGCGGCTACTACGACCGGGCGCTCGCCAGCGCCTGCAATGCCCGCCTCATCGGCACCGCCTTCCCGTGCCGAATCGTCGATACGCTTCCGGTCGAATCCCACGACATCCGCATGCACCACGTGCTCGGACTGCGCTAACTCCGGCTCACTGCACCCAGCTCGGCAGCTCAAGCTCGAAGCGCGGGATCCGCGCGAACACCACCTCGCCTTTTGCCGTGCGACCGAAGAACGCTCCTTCGGCCACCGCGTTCTCCGCCGTCACATGGTAGCTGTTGTAGGAAAAATGCTGACCCGGAGCGAGTTGCGGCGTCTGACCGACGACTCCGTCTCCTTCCACCACCACCGTCTCCTCGCCCTCGCGAACCACCCACTTGCGGCCCACGATGGTCACCTCCTCGCCGGACTCGTTGTGGATGGATATGAAATACACGAACGGATGCGGCTTGTTGGCAGGGGCGTCGAGCGACGGCATGTAAACGACGTCATCCACCTTGACCCGCAGCTTTTTGAGTTCCCGCATCGTCCGACAATCTAGAAGCATTCCTTCGCCCTTTGCCAACTCCGATTTCCTCGAAAGATGTCCCGTCTCCCCGTCACCCTGACCATCGCCGGCTCGGACAGCTCCGCCGGTGCCGGCCTGCAGGCCGATCTGAAGACCTTCCAGCACTTCCGCACCTTCGGTCTCACCGTCGCCACCTGCATCGTCGCTGAAACCCCGCGGGAGGTGCGATCCGTGCACATTCTCCCGATTGACACGATCCGCGACCAGCTCGCGATCCTGCTGGAAACCTTCCCGGTCGCGGCGGTGAAAACCGGCATACTCCCCAACGCCGACGCCGTCCGGCTCGTCGCCGAAATGCTGGCGGATCATCCGGCGATCCCGCTCGTCGTCGACCCTGTCATGATCGCCTCCACCGGCGACGCCCTCGTTTCCCCCGAAGCCATCGCGGCCTATCGCGAGACCCTTTTCCCCCGCTGCACCCTGCTCACCCCCAATCTCGATGAAGCCGCCCACCTCGTCGGTCGCCCGCTGCCGGACCGCCCCGCGATGGAAGCCGCCGCCGCCGAACTCGCCGGCCAGCTCGGAGGAGCCGTGCTTTTGAAAGGCGGTCACCTCGTCGGCCCGGACTGCGCCGACCTTCTCCACGGACCTCGTCTCCACCAGTGGTTCACCGCCCCGCGCATCGCCACCGAGGCCGGCCACGGCACCGGCTGCACCTTCTCCGCTGCCATCACCGCCTGCCTCGCCCTCGGGCTCGATCTCCCCAGCTCCGTCGCCGCCGCCAAGGACTACCTCGGCCGCACCCTCGCCGAAGCCGTGACTCCCGGTGGCCTCCCGATGCTCAATCAGGGAACCACCTTTGAGCGCTGAAAAGAGTCAACTACCACGCCATGAAATGTCGGCGGAACAGGGCTTCCACCGACTTTCATTCGTGGATTCGAGACTTCCGGGTCATTCCTCGACGTCGAAGCGGACGGTGGGAATCCGAAGAGAATCAATGACCTGATATTCTTCATCGACCACCACTACGTTTCCGCCGGCGATGTAGTACCGGTAACCCTCGTGCTCCGGAAAAACCGAGACGAGTTGCCGGGGCGCCTTCACCAACATCGGCCGGTACTCCTCGGTGATAACGGTGCCGGGCTCGATCACTTGGTTGCGCCAGGTTGCCGGAATCCGGTCCACCTCGATCTGCTGGACGACTTCGACAGGCAAGCCATAGCTTTCCTCGGCGTACGGCTCGAAGTAGGTGACCACACTCTGCCGCACTTCAGGCGTGAAGGTGCGGGTGGTTTCGGTCACGGTCCCATCGCCGTGGTCCGTGACGGTGGTTTCGGTGACGGTTCCGTCGGCGTGTTGCTCGACCGTTTTTTCAGTCGTCTGGCTGTAAGCCACGACCACGGTCGCGAGGACCGCCAAGGGAGTCATGTGGGATGTTTTCATGGGTTCATCGGGTTCGGTTGTTGGAAGGGGGAGAGGGTGCCTCCGCAACCGCCATGCCGCTCATCGAAAACCACATAAACAACTGATGATCAAAGATTTTTGAAACACTCGAAAGATCCCCCTCCGCCAGTCCGCCATGCACCCTGCCCCTGAATCGTGCAAATCCCGTGACACGGCGGTCGTCGCCGGTAGCGCGAGCTCTGGAGATGAAGAATTTCCGCGCCCGGCATCATCCGCACGGTTCGCGGAGTGGCGGGAAATCGCGCCTTGCCATGCATCTTCCAGTCTCTAGCCTCACCGCGCGGCGAGTCCGGCCAGATGGCCCGACAGCCCATCCATGTGCGGTCACGGGGAAACCCGTCCGCCGGGTCCTTCGAAGCCCGTCCTTCCCGCAACGCCACGGACGGAACCTTCCCGGCACCACAAAGCCGGTGGACTTCGGTGGACCATAACCGGCCCGAACGCCTGACGCCCCGCCGGGGCCGAGGCCAGCCAACTCCCGGACGACCGCCCCAACAAACAAGCAAAACATGTCCAATACCACATCCGATGCCCGCGGCAACGGCCAACAGAAGCGCCGTCGCTCCCGCGGAGGAAGAAACCGCAATCGCAACCGTCAAGGCCAAGGCCAGGGCAATTCCAACCAAGGCAACCGCCAGCCTCATGGCGGCGACCTCCAGCCCCGCCGCAGCGGCGGCCGCACCCGCGCCGCGAAACCCAAGCCGCTGACCTGGTGGCAGAAGCTGCTCAAGGCCATCGGCCTCTACAAGGAACCCGCGCCGAAGCGCCGAAGCGAAACCGGCCAGCCGGTGAAACACAACACCCGCGTCGCCAAAACCGGCGGCGAAACCCCGCGGGATCGCGATCGTGACCAAGATCGGGATCGTGGCCGCGGCCGTGATCGGGATCGTGACCGCGACAACCCCGACAAGCGCCGCGAACGCGCCGAGGCCCGCGCCAAGGACGTCGATTCCCGCCGCCTCTACCTCGGAAATCTTTCCTACGAAGCCGGCGAAAGCGACCTCGAGGAACTGTTCCGTGGCGTCGGCTCGGTCCGCCGCGTCGAGATCGTCTACAACCGCCGCACCCACCGCTCGAAGGGCTACGGGTTCATTGAAATGCTCGACACCGACGAGGCCAAGAAGGCCGTGGAAGTCCTCCACGACCAGTTCTTCATGGGCCGCAAGCTGGTCGTCAGCGCCGCCAAGTCCGACGGCCCCGCCGACACCGACGACCGCGAACAGGACGACGACACCGAACCGGCCGCCGCCAAGGCAGCTCCGGCACCCGCCCCGGTTGCGACCGAAGCTCCAGTGACCGAAGAAGCTCCGACAATCGAGGAGACTCCGGCGAGCGAGGAGACTCGGGTTGCCGAAGAAGCCCCTGCCGCCGAGGAGCCCGAGGAGAAAAAGGACGCCCCCCAAGGCTAACCGGAAGGCAAGGCACTCGCCGCGCCAACAAAACTTCATCCCCCACCCCGCCGGGCCCGCCCCGCGCGGGGTGTTTTCGTTTTCAATTCGAACCCACCCCACCACACTTCCTTCCCTGAACCCGCCCTGCCCCATCTACCTTTGCGGCCCCACCGCTTCCGGGAAATCCTCGCTCGCCGCGGCCCTGGCCGCGCGACTGGGAGGCGAGGTCGTGAATGCCGACGCCTTCCAGCTCTACCACGGGCTCGATACGCTGGTCGCCGCGCCTTCCGCCGATGAGCGCGCCGCAGCACCCCATCATCTCTACGGCGTGCTCGATCCCACCGAAACCTGCGATGCGATGCGCTACCGTCAGCTCGCCCTGCCGGTCATCCGGGAAATCCTCGACCGGGGAAACGTCCCCATCGTCACCGGCGGTTCCGGACTTTACCTGAAATTTCTCACCCACGGGCCCGACCCGCTGCCGCCGGGCGATCCCGCAATGCGCACCCTGCTCGACGCCCGTCCGCTCGCCGACCTCGTGGCCGAGCTGACCCGTCTCGACCCGGTCGAAGCCTCGCGCACGAATCTCTCCAACCGCCGCTACGTCTCACGCGCCTTGGAGATCTGCCTCCTCACCGGCAAGCGCTGCTCGGATCTGCGCGAAAGCTGGACGACCCGCTCGCGCGAAATTGAGACCACCTTGCGCGGCCTCGTCATCCGCCGCCTACGCCCCGACCTCCACCGGCGGATCGACCTGCGCACCCGCCGGATGCTCAACGGCGGTGCCATCGACGAAGTGGCGGGAACCGAGCTGTCCCCCACCCTATCGAAGGCCATCGGAGTGCCGCAGATCCGAGATTTTCTTGCGGGAAACATCGACCGCACCCGCTGCGAGGAACTCATCGCCGCCGCCACCCGTCAGTATGCGAAGCGCCAGGAAACCTGGTTCCGCCGGGAAGCCTGGCTGCACCCCCTGCCGTGGACGCCCGAAGCCGGACTGCCCGTCGAAGAGGCGATCGGGGTTCTGGAATCCCGCTGAATCCTATGGGGATCAGGTTTTGACCTCGCGGATCAAAATGCGCACATTCCCTCGCATGCAGCCCGCCCAGTTCGAGAGCGCCGTGGACAATATCCTCCGCCGCGACTCGCGCTTCGACCCCCAAGCCTACCTTTTCCTGAAGGACTCGCTCGATTTCACCCTCAAGCGCGCCGCCGAGACCAATTCAGGCCGCGCGCGCCACGTCAGTGGCTCGGAGCTGCTTGAAGGTTTTCGCGATCTCGCACTGGAGGAATTCGGCCCCATGGCTTCGACCCTGATGGAGCTCTGGGGCCTCACCGAGACCCGCAACGTCGGCGAGATGGTGTTTCACCTCATCGAAGAGCAGATGTTCGGCAAGCAAGACTCGGACAACCTCGAGGATTTCGAGGAGGTCTTTGATTTCAAACAAGCGTTCGAGCTGCCCTACCTGCCGAGAAAACGGCAGGCAGTGAACGCAGGCTGACGGACTATTTCCCTGCGGCGCGCTTCGAATCGTTCATGAACTCCGTCCGCAGGCGGCTCTTTTGCTCGTTGCTGATGTCCCGCAGCGTCAGGCTCTTGTCGAACTCCAGCGAGTATTCGTAGCGCAGCGAGGTCGATTTTTCCCCGGATCCCGGCGGCACTTCGAGGTCCCAGCGGAGAATGCCCTTCGGCTTTTCGAAGCGTTGGTAATCGGCGTCGGTGCTGAGCGGCTGGCTCATCTTCCCCAGTGAAACCCGCAGGCTCGTCGTGTCCTCCATGAACGGTGTCCGCTCTCGCAGACGCAGGTTCACGGGCTGGTCCTTGTAATTGTCGACCACCACCTCGGCCGTGATCTGCACCTGCCGATTGCCGCCTTGCACCGTCTCACGGCGATCGATCAGCGACCGGCGGGCCCGCAGTTGACCATCGACCCCGAAGCCCAGCGTGAACCCGCGGCCGCGGGCGATGGTCGGGATGTCCGTCCGGCCGGTGAACTCGCCATCCAAGAAGACGTTCACCTGACCGCCCAGCAAGTCGCGGCTGGTTTGGTTCGAGAGTTCCGCTTCACGGAACACCGCGCTGGTCAGGATCGGCACCGCCACATGATAGAAATCCGCCTGCGCTTGGTCGCGCAACACCGGCACCATCTGCGGGTCGCGGCGGCTCACCAAGGTCACCGGGTTTCCCAACTCGTAGCGGATGCTCAGGTCCTCGTCCGGTGCGCCTTCGCTGATCAGCCGCAGCTCGCTCATCCGCTCGGACAGCTCGATAAGCTGCACGCTGGCCGCCGAGTCATTGGCCGCGAAATTGTCCGAAGCGACCTCATCGATCGTCTTGCCGCGCAGCTGGGAAACCATCGCCTCTTTCTTCTGGGCGATCGCCCGGTTGTAGATGTCCACGTTCGTCCCGATCTGAAGCTGCGGCACCTGGGAGCCGTCGTTGACGCCGACATAGAGCGGCGTCAGCCGCGGGTTGTAGGCGCTCGTTTTCGGCGAAGCCGTGGAGAGCGCGAGCAAGGCGTTGTTCCAATCCTCACCGCTGACCTGATGGATCATCGCATTGAACTCGATCTCGATTCCCCCGGTCTGTGAATCGCCCCGGAAATTGTAGACCGGCATCCAGCCGCAGTCCTTGACCAGATAGTTGAGCTGCAATGCCGCGCCGTCGCCGTCCGGATCGTCGAGGTAAACGATCGCATCGTAGGTGGTCGGCGGGCCGGCGGCCAGTTTAGCCCGCTCCTGTTCCAATTTACCGAGCTGCACCCGGTCATCCTCGATCTGGAAGTCGAGCCGCATGATCTCCTGCGAGGCTTTTTCGTATTCACGGAAATGCATCTGGGTCACCGCCTCAAGTTCCTTGGCCTGCAGAACCCCATGGGTCATTTCCTGGGTCGCGGCCGGTGCCACGAAATTCTCCAGGCCCCGCAGGTAATCCTGCCGGATCCGCCGCAGGGCGATCTCGTTGCGGTCGTTGGCGATCTTGTTTTTCAACCCGCGGATCGCCTGGTCGAGCTCTCCGACTTTCCCCGCCAGCACATCGGCCTCTTCCGGCGGTCGGCTTCGACAGGCCACCGAACGCACCACCGCACCCTCGACCCGATCGGCGAAGACCGAGGCGGGATCGGTAGCCGCCGGCAGCGGCCCGATCACCACCTCATAGGTTCCCTGCTGACCGTCAGGCAATGCGACCGCACGCGTCACCAACGCGGTTCCTTGGTAGAGGGTGACCTCCCCGATCTCTCCGGCGAACCGCGCCACCTCCTGGGCGAAACACAACCCGCCCGGAATCAGGGCAGCCGATAGCATCAAAGTCGTTTTCATGGATTCAGACAGGCAACACGCCTGAAGCCATAAGCGCCGACTGCGCGAAATTTCGTGCAAATGCTCTGCGAGACGTCGCGCCTATCTCACCAGCCCCTCGCCGCGGACCCGGTATTGGTAGCTGGTCAGTTCGCGGAGCCCCATCGGGCCGCGGGCGTGGAGTTTTTCGGTGGAAATCCCGATCTCCGCGCCGAAGCCGAACTCGCCACCGTCGGCGAAACGCGTGGAGACGTTGTGGAAGACGCAGGCGGAGTCGACCGCGGAAAGGAACTTCTCCGCCGCCGCCTGGTCGGCGGTGACGATGCAGTCGGAGTGATGCGAACCGTAGGTGTTGATGTGAGCCACCGCGTCGTCGAGTGAATCGACGACTTTGATCGAGAGGATCAGGTCGAGGTATTCGGTCACCCAGTCCTCATCGGTCGCGGGTTCGCAGTCGAGGATCGCGCGGGTCCGCTCGCAGCCACGCAGTTCGACGCCCTTCGCCCGCAGGGCCTCGGCCACCTTCGGCAGGAACGTTTCCGCGACGGACCGGTGGACCAGCAGGGTTTCCAGCGCGTTGCAGACGCCGGGTTTGTGGGTCTTGGCGTTGACGGTGATCTCGACCCCCATGTCGGGATCGGCGGCGGCATCGATGTAGGTGTGGCAGATGCCGTCGTAGTGCTTGATGACCGGCATGCGGGCCTGGGCGACGACCGTCTCGATCAGCCCGCGACCGCCGCGGGGGATGATGACATCGAGCCATTTGTCCATGGCGCACAGCGCCGAAACGCTGGAGCGGTCGGTGAACGGAATGAGCTGGATGGCGTGCTCGGGCAACCCGGCCGCTTCGCCGGCCTTGGTCAGCACTTCGGCGATCGCCCGGTTGGAATGGATCGCCTCCGAGCCGCCGCGGAGGATGGTCGCGTTGCCGGTCTTGAGGCAGAGCACGGCAGCATCGCTGGTGACGTTGGGGCGGCTCTCGTAGATGATCCCGATGGTGCCGATGGGCACGCGGACCTGTTCAAGGCGCATGCCGTTCGGGCGGGTCCAGGTTTCCATGACCTGGCCGACGGGATCGGCCAGCGCGGCCACCTCGGCCACACCCGCGGCCATGGCTTCGATGCGTTTCTCGTCGAGCCGCAACCGGTCGATCATCGCGCCGCTGAGGCCCTTCGCTGCGGCGGCTTCGAGGTCCTTCGCGTTCGCTTCGATCAGCTCGGGGACAGCCGCGCGGATCCCCTCGGCCATCGCCAGGAGAACGGCGTTCTTTTCCTCGCTGGTGAGCTGGGAAAGGCGGTAGGACGCGGCCCGCGCCTGGCGGGCCAGAATTTCGATGGAGGAGCGGATCTCTTCTTCGTTCATGCTTGGACGGGGAAGCGGGTGGAAATGCCGGACTCGCCCGCGAGGATGCCGGCCAGCCGTTCGGGTTTGCGACCGTGGGCGATGTGGACCTCGATCCCGGCGGCCACCGCGCCGCGCACGGCGGCGAGCTTGGTGGCCATGCCGCCGATGGAAAACCGGCCCTTCTCGTTTTTCACCATCGACTCGATCCCCTCCAGCTCGCGCACTTCCGGAACCAGTTCGTTGGTCGCGGGATCGAGCAGGCCATCGACGCTGGTCAACAGGATCAACCGGTCGGCACCGACCAACTGCGCGACGCTTGAGGAAAGCATGTCGTTGTCGCCGACGCGCAGCTCTTCGACGGCGACGGAGTCGTTTTCATTGATGATCGGAACGATACCCGGCTCGGAAAGCAGGCGCGCGAGCGTGTTCTTGACGTTGGCGGCACGCTCGGTGCCGTTGAGGTCATCGCCGGAAAGCAGGACTTGGGCGACGGACAGGTTGAAGTTCCGGAACAGGTTCTCGTAAGTGTGCATCAGCCGGGCCTGGCCGACGGCTGCGCAAGCCTGACGGGTCGTCAGGTCGGAAGGATAAGCGCCCAGCCCGAAGGCGGAGACGCCCGCCCCCACCGCGCCGGAGCTGACCAACAGACAGCGGCTGCCCTGTTCCATCAACCCGGCGATCGCGGTGACCAGCCGGACCAGCGAGCCGCCATCCAGCGTGCCATCGCTGACGCGGGTGAGGACTCCGGTGCCTGCCTTGATGACGGTGAGCGAGTTCATGTCGGGAAGAGGAGAAAGGGGCGGCAGGAAACACCCGACCGCCCCCATCCGCCAACGCAATTCTTAGCAGCCCCGGCTTGCCCGGCACGCGCTCCGGTCCTAAACGCGCGGCATGGCCACATTTCCACCACGCGGCGACAAGAAGGAGATCGAGGAAGGCGGCGACTTCACCCCGAAGTTTGATGCCGACGGGCTCATTCCCGCCATGGCGATTGATGCGACGACCCGCGAGCCGCTGATGCTCGCCTACATGAACGAGCAGTCCCTCAAACTGACCCTGGAGAAGGGCGAGGCCGTCTATTGGTCCCGCAGCCGCCAGGAAATCTGGCACAAGGGCGCGACCTCGGGGCATGTGCAGAAGATCCGCGAAATCCGCACCGACTGCGATCAGGATGCGCTGGTTCTCTACGTCGAGCAGTTCGGCGAGGGTGCCTGCCACACCGGCCGCAGCGGCTGCTTTTACCGCCGCGTCGACACCCCGGAAACCAAACTCTCCTTCACCGAAGAAGGCCGCCGTTTCGACCCGGACGCGGTTTACGGGAAGAAGTGACGGAGCCCCCAGAACCCAGGGAGCAGGATGCACGGGACGCATGTCTAGAGCGCGGCGATTCATCGCCGCCGCCCAAATGCCGATTCCATCGATCCAAAATATCCCATCCATCCCGGTTCCGCTTCCTTTACAGCCCGCCAGTTCTGAGGAAATTTCACTCAATTTCGCGATTGCAAACGCGGGAGCGTTCCTCTAGTTCTCCCGCCCCTCGCGCCGGGCAGGCGCCAGATCACCATTTTTCAAGACAGGAGGACCGCCATGGACATCATCAGCAAGATCGAGCAGGAGCAGCTTAAGCAGGACGTCACCGACTTCAACGTGGGCGACACCGTGAAGGTCCACACCCGCGTCGTGGAAGGCGGCAAGGAACGCATCCAGATCTTCGCCGGCATCGTGATCGCCAAGCGTGGCTCGGGCGTGAACGCCTCCTTCACCGTCCGCAAGATTTCCTACGGCGAAGGCGTCGAGCGCGTGTTCCCGGTCCACACCCCGCGCATCTCCAAGATCGAGGTGACTCATAAAGGCAAGGTCCGCCGCGCCAAGCTCCACTACCTCCGCACCCGCGTCGGCAAAAAGGCCACCGCGGTCAAGAGCGCCAGCTGATCCCGGCCGGTTCTGATTTTCCCCAGCGCGCCAACGGTCCGTCCGTTGGCGCGCTTTTCATTTTCCCCGCTGCAATCTGCTTGGCGATCGCGGGGGGCTCGCGAATGCTCCGCGCGTGCGCCGGATTCCCCTATGGATCGTCCTTCTCCTCAGCACCGCCGTGGTGGCGGGAGTCTGGTTTGCAGGCACGAGGCCATATGATTTCCTCGCTCCTCCGACGGAAAAGGAAATCGCCCGCGCCAAGGCCAGGGCCACACAGGAAATGGCCCGCCCGTCCGACCTCTTCGCGCTGCCCCCGGTGATTCCCGAGCCGGTGGTTCAGGAGGAACCCGAGTCTCCCGTGGCCCCCGAGCCCCCACCGCCGCCCAGCCTACCGCTCGACGACCTGCCCGATCCTCTGCCTCAGGATTTCTGGGCGGACCTGTCCGACTACCCTGCCGTTTCCTTCCTCCTTGCCGGCGGGCAGCTCGAAGTGAAGACCCGGGCCCGCGAGGCGCTCACGGCCTACGAGCGGGTCATCGACCATTCCTCCGCTTCCGAGGAGGAGATCGAGACGGCAGTCAAAGGCATCCGCCGCAACCGGGCTCTGATCGCCATCCCTGCGGAGGCGACCGAGGACGCGCCAAAGGTGAAGCTCCGCGTGCGCACGCCTCCCGGGCAGGTCGACGTCACCCGCCGGGCCGCCCGCCTCACCGCGGAGTCGCTCGCCCAAGCGTCGTTCCGCCAACTTCGTTTCGAGGCCTGGATCACCGCCGATCGCGGAAAACAAGACCACCTCACCCTTATTCTGGAGCGTCCCGACGAAGAGGAACCCGCCTCGGCCGAGATCCCCGTGACAGGTGATGTCGAAGCGCTCCGCCACGCGATGCTGGCCGCCTCCTACCGGATCGTTGCCTCCGCACTCGCGCTCGACTCCCGCCTGAGCCCGATCTCTCAACCGGCGGAAGGCGAGCCGCCCGACGATTCCCTCTCCACCCGGATCACCCGGCGGGCATGGTCGCATTACGCGTCCGGCGGAAAGCCTGAACCGGAGAATCCCTGAGATTCCTCAAAGAGTCCGCTGGACGGAAACGTTGAGGTGTCGTTCGGTCAAACGCGTGATGAAACCCGGCTTGTTGCTGATCCTCCCCCTCTGGACCACTCTCCCGCTCGCGGCGGAAGGGCCGGATCGCGCACCGGTCGAACCCACCACCCTGCCGGCACCCGATCAAGCCGTCGCCCCTACCGAGCCCGCCTTGGAAAAACTCGACGACGGGCGGATGCGACTCGGCAAGATCGAGTTCAATCCCAAAACCCGTGAGATCCGTTTCCCGGCCCGGATCAACCAGACCGAAGGCCTGCTGGAGTTCCTCCTCGTCCATGAGAACGGCAAGATCCACGAATCGCTCCTGGCCACCGACATTTCCGCAGTGAACCTGAACGTCGTGCTCAAGCTTCTGCACTACAAGGCGTCGCGTGAACTCTATCAAAAGATCAAGGAGGACGGCAGCCTCTCCTCCGAGTTCGAACCGACGACTGAAGAAGCCAAAACGGGCTCGCGGCTGAAAGTGCTCGTCTCCAAAGACGACTCGAAGGCGGTCCCGGTGAACGAGTGGATTTCCCATGCTCCAACCGAGAAACCCATGCCGGCCGCCCCATGGATTTACGGAGGCTCATCCTTCAACCAAGGCCGCTTCCTCGCCGAGAGTTCCGGCGACCTCTTCGCCATCTTCCTCAGCAACTCCGCGCTGGTGAACTTTTCCGGCAAGGACAACCAGGACGACAACGTCTGGTTGCCCCACCCCACCCGCGTGCCCGAAGTCGGCGCGCCGGTCACCGTCATCCTTCAACCCTACGATCCATGAAAACCCTGCTCGCCACCGCCCTCGTCGCCGTCGCCGTGCCCGTCCTCGCCCAGGACGCGCGGCCGAATCCCTACCTTTCCCTCCAGCAGGAGATGAAGCTGGCCATTTCCCGCGGCAACGATTGGCTGGCCAAACAGCAGAAAGAGGAGGGCTGGTGGGACACCCAGGATCTCCCGGCCCTCACCGCGCTCCCGCTCACGGCCGCCGTCCGCGATCCCTCGCTCGATCTCTCCAAAGAACTGCCCGAGCACCTCGCGAAAGGCTTCGAGTGGCTCAAGGCGCAGCAGAAAGACGACGGAGGCATCTACAACAAAGGGCTCGGCGTCTACAACACCGCCACGGCCGTCACCGCTCTCACCGCCGCCGAACGCGAGATCTACGAGCCCGCCATCGTCCGCGGCCGCGGGTACTTGATCGGAGAACAGTGGGACATCGGCAAGCCAAAGGAAACCGACAACAAGAACGATGGCGGCATCGGCTACGGGTCTCACAACGACCGCACCGATCTTTCCAACACCTACCTCGCCCTTGAGGCGCTCGCACTCTCGAAAAAGGTCGTGGAAGACGGTCGGTTCGGCGATCAACCCCAACTCGATTGGGACGCGGCCATCACTTTCCTTTCCCGCTGCCAGAATCTGGAGGAAACCAACGACCAGGAGTGGGCCTCCGACGATCCACAGAACAAGGGCGGCTTCATCTACACGCCGGGCGATTCCAAGGCGGGCGAGATGGAGCTTCCCGACGGACGCACCGCACTGCGCTCTTACGGCTCCATCTCCTATGCCGGGCTGCTTTCCCTCATCTACGCCAAGCTCGAGCCATCCGATCCGCGCGTGAAAGCCGTCAAGGAATGGGCCGGCAAGAACTGGACGCTTGAGGAAAACCCCGGCATGGGCTTGGAAGGTCTCTACTACTATTACCAAGCCATGGCCAAGGCGCTCTCCGCGGCAAACATCGACAAGCTCCCGCTCGAGGACGGCGGCGCGGTCGATTGGCGCAAGGAACTCGCCGGCAAGCTACTCGCCACCCAGCGCGAGGACGGATCGTGGGTGAATTCCAACGGCCGCTGGATGGAATCGAATCCCGTGCTCGTCACCGCCTACACCGTCATGGCGCTGGAACAGATCTACCACTCGATCCCCGGCAAACCCTGAGCCGCGCCCCCGCGCTCTAGCAGATCGGCGCTCGCGTTTCGCGCCGCGTGAGGCATCTTGAGGGCATGACCTTCGCCAGCAAGATCACCCTCGGCCGCATCGCCCTGGTGCCGGTGTTTGCGGTGTTCGTGGCGAAATACGGGCTCAGCGTCGCCGCCGGAGCCCCCGTGGAAGCCTGGCGGTGGACCGCTCTCGGCCTCTTCATTTTCGCAGCCGGAACCGATGGCGTGGATGGATGGGTGGCGCGGCGTTTCCATCAGCGCTCGAAATTCGGTGCCTTCATCGACCCGCTGGCGGACAAGTTCCTGCTCATCACCGCCATCGTTTTCCTCAGCGCCTTCCCGTGGGGACGGGATGACTGGCGCATCCCCGTCTGGTTCGCCTGGCTGGTGATCCTGCGGGACGCCCTGATCGTCCTCGGCATCATCCTGGTGAAACGCGTGGCCCGCCACGTCCACTACTCCCCGCGCTGGACCGGCAAGGTCTGCACCGTGACCCAGATGATCGCCGTCGGCTGGGTCATGCTCAAGGTGAAGCTGCTGCCGCCCGACTATCCCTGTGCGCTCGCCGCGGTTTTCACCGTCTGGTCCGGCTACCACTACTTTCTGGAAGCCCGGCGGCAGATGCTCGCCGCGGGAAACACCGGCTAATCCCCTTGCCGTCCTCGTCGCCCTCGCCTAAGCCCCGTCCATGCCTTCGGTCGCCATTGTCGGACGCCCCAACGTGGGGAAATCCGCGCTCTTCAACCGCCTCGCCAAACGGAGGATCGCCATCGTCCACGATCAGCCCGGGGTCACGCGCGACCGATTGTCGGCGCCCTGCATGGCGACGAAGACGCCGTGCCAGGTCATCGATACCGGTGGCATCGGCGCCACACTCGACGACGGCTTCGCTCAGCAGGTCGCGTTGGAGGCCGATATCGCCATCCAAACAGCCGACCTGATCCTCTTCGTCGTCGATGCCCAGGAAGGCCTCACGCCGATCGACCGCGCCTTGGCCCAGAAGCTCCGCAAGGCGGACCGAACGGTGCTGATGGTCATCAACAAGGTCGATGATCCGAAACACGAGTCGGCCTACATGGAAATGTCGGCCCTCGGCCTCGGCGAAGGCATCTTCGTTTCCGCCGAGCACGGCCGGAACATGCACGCGCTCATCGACGAGATCGACCGCCACATGAGCCCCCTCGTCGGCGAAATCGAAGAAGCCGCCGAAGTCGCGGAAAAGGCCGGCATCAAGCTGACCATCGTCGGCAAGCCCAACGCCGGCAAATCCTCGCTCGTCAACGCCATCCTCAAGGACGAGCGGACCATCGTCTCGGAAATCGCCGGCACCACCCGCGATGCCGTCGATCTCCCCTACACCTTCGAGGGCGAGCAGTTCACCTTGATCGACACCGCCGGTCTCCGCCCCCGCGGCCGGCGCGACTCTTCCGTGGAGGTGTTTTCCGCGATGCGCACGGAAAAGGCCATCCGCCGGGCCGACCTTTGCATCCTCGTCGTCGACCTGGCTGCCGGAGTGAGCGCGCAGGACCGGAAAATCGCCCAGCTCATCCTCAAGGAGAAGAAGCCCTGCCTGATCGTCCTCAACAAATTCGACCTCTTCCACCCCGGCGCACCTCAAAAGCACCGCCAGAAGGAGGCCGAAGAGCAGGTCCGTCGCGAACTGTTCTTCCTCCACTACGCCCCCTTCGTCTGCGTTTCCGCCAAGGAAGGCACCGCCGTCCACCACGTCCTCAAGGAGGCGATCAAGATCCGCAACACGGCGCGTAAGATCCCCACCACCGGCGTGCTCAACCGCATGCTCCAGCTCGCCTTCCAGACGAATCCGCCACCGACCATCGGCAAGAGCACCAAGCGCTTGAAGCTCTACTACGCCACCACCGCCATCAACGAGCGCTATGCCGTGGTGCCCGTGCCGACCTTCGTTCTCTTCGTGAACGACAAGGCGCTGATCACCTCCAGCTACGAGCAGTATCTCACCAACAAGCTCCGCCAGGAACACCCCTCTCCCGGCATCCCGGTGGTCTTCTCCGTGCGCTCACGCCGCCGGGAGGAACGGGATCATCATGGCTGATGTGCGCCTCGCCGGCGCGGCGCGTCCCTACCAAATCTGACGGATCGCCAAAAAAATCCGTGCTCACCGGCGTCCATCCGTGGTTCCTGAAGGCACAGCATGGCACTTCTCGACGTCCAGCACCTCACCACCCGCTTCCACACCCGCAATGGCATCGTCCACGCGGTCGAGGATGTCTCGTTCTCGGTGGAGCCCGGGCAAACGCTTGGCATCGTCGGCGAATCGGGCTCAGGGAAATCCGTGACCTGCTACTCGCTGCTCGGTCTCATCCCCCAGCCTCCCGGACGGATCCACGCGGGGACGGCGATGTTTGATGGCATCGATCTTCTATCGTGCGGTGAAAAGCAGCTCCGCAAGATCCGCGGCAAGCGCATCTCAATGATTTTCCAGGATCCCATGACCTCGCTGAATCCCTACATGCGGATTCGCGAGCAGCTCACCGAACCCCTCGAACTCCACGAAGGCATGCGCGGAAGGGCCGCCATCGCCCGTGCGGTGGAAGCCCTGGCCGAGGTCGGCATCCCCGATCCCGAGAAACGGATCACTTCCTACCCCCACGAGTTTTCCGGCGGCATGCGCCAGCGGGTCATGATCGCCATGGCCCTCATCACCCGCCCCGAACTCCTCATCTGTGACGAACCCACGACCGCCCTCGACGTCACCGTGCAGAAACAGGTGCTCGACCTGATCCGCGATCGTCAGAAGGAACTCGGAACGGCGGTCGTTTTCATCACCCACGATCTCGAGGTCATTTCGCAAGTCTGCGACCACGTGAACGTGATGTATGCAGGACGGATCGTCGAAAGCGCCGCCAACCAAACGCTCTTCCGCCACCCTCGGCACGCCTACACCCGCTCGCTTCTCCAGAGCATCCCGGCCCGGCACCGCAAAGGAGAACCGCTCTACACCATCCCGGGGCTGCCGCCGGACATGTCGGATCCGCCTCCGGGCTGCGCATTCCACCCGCGCAACCGCATCGGCAAACCCGAGCTGTGCGTGACTGATCGCGCCCCCGGGCTGAAGGAAATCGAGCCCGGCCACTTCGTCCAAGACTGCCCGGGCTGCCTGGCTTGACTCCCCCGGAATTGGTTGCCTCATCCGGGTAAGCGAAAGGCGGAGGCAATCGCCCCCGCCTTTGAAATTCCTGCAAGTCGTTCGGAAAAACCGCCGCCTGCTCAGCCGGTCACGCGCATCGGCATGATGACGTAAAGGAAGCTACCCTCGATTCGGACCACCCCGGGGCTCATTTCATCGATGAGATCGAGGTAAACCGTTTCCTCCTCGAGATTCTGGAGCGGTGCCTTGAGGAACTCCGGGTTGAAAGCGATCTGAAGGTCCTTACCGTCGTAGGGCACCTCCATGTTTTCCCGGGCCTCGCCGACATCCGGTGAGTTCGCGGTAACCTCGACCTGGTTCGGCGAAAACACGAGCTTCACCGAGTTCGACTTGTCGGACGAGAGCAGCGACACACGACGGACCGTTTCGAGCGTCGCCTCGCGCGGCAGCTCGACCCGCACGCTCGAATCGCCCGGAATGACCTGACGGTAGTTCGGGTAATTGCCCTCGATCAGCTTGCTGACCAGCAGGTGCTCACCGATCGAGAAGGAAATCTGGCTGTCGCTGAGCCGGACGAGCACTTCGCCCTCGGTGCCGAGAAGCCGCTGGAGTTCCTGCACGGCCTTGGTCGGCACGATCACATCCACCTCCTGGCTCGCCGGGAACTCGAGATCGTTCTCCACCATCGCCAACCTGCGGCCATCCGTGGCCACCAAGGTCAGCTTGCCCTCGCGGAACGAGGTGAAAATGCCGTTCAACACGTAGCGGGTCTCGTCCGTCGAGATGGCGTAGGCGGTTTTCTTCAGTCCGTCGCGCAGCAGCGCCTGGGGGATGCGGTATTCCTTCGCCCCTTCGAAGTCCGGCAGCGGCGGGAAGTCATCCTGGCCGAGGCCGATGATCTTGAAGAACGACGGTCCGCACTGAATCGAGGCGACATTCTTGGCATCCACGGAAATCTCCACCTCGCTGGCGGGAAGTTCGCGGATGATGTTCACCAGCTTCTTGGCCGGCAGCGTCGTCGCTCCGTCCTTGCTGACGTTTGCCTCCACCGACCCGGTGATGCCCACATCCAGGTCCGTCGTGGTCAGGCGCAAGCGGCCCTCCTCAGCGACGAGAAGAACGTTTGATAGGATGGGAAGCGTGGTGCGCGTGCTGACAACATGCTGCACCTTCTGCAGCCCATCCAGAAGGGCTTCTTTGGAAACAGTGAACTTCATGGCTCGGAAGCCGCCTCGCTTCGTAAGGCGGCGCGGCCATGCTCTCCGCATTCCCGAAGACTTGGCAAGCCTTCGTTTGGATAGAAAAGCAGTCTCTCCCGATCAGCGGGCCTCACTGAATTTCAAAAACTTTCGCAAGTGCCTCAGCGTCTTAGCTCCGTCTGGATCCGGTCGATCCGATCACGCAATTCGGAATCACTCGCCAGCAACGTGCTGACCTTCCGCACCGCATGAATCACCGTGCCGTGATCACGCCCGCCGAAGGCCTCGCCGATCTCGATCAGCGAGCTTTTCGTCAAGGTGCGGCTCAGATACATGGCCACCTGCCGCGGGCCGGCAATGCTCGCCGGGCGGCGGCGGCTCGTCATGTCCGCCAGCCGCAGATCGTAATGCTCGGCCACCATCCGCTGGATGGAGTCGATCGTGACCTGCTTGCTGTTCTCCTCCCGGAAAAGGTCGCGCAGCAGGTGCTCCACCTTCTCCTGGGTGATGCGTTCGCCCGCCAACGAGGCATAGGTGCCCACCCGCATGAGCCCGCCTTCGAGCCGGCGGACGTTGGTTTTGAGTCGCTCCGCCAACATGCGGACGATCCCGTCGTCGACCCGCACGCCCCAGTCCTCGACCTTCTTGTGCAGGATCGCCAGGCGCGTTTCAAAAGCCGGCGGTTGCAGCTCAACGGTAAGCCCGCATTCGAAGCGCGAGACCAGTCGTGGCTCGAGTTGTTTGATTTCCGAAGCCGGCCGGTCGCTTGTCAGGATCACCTGGCAGCGCCCGTCCAGCAGGGTGTTGAAGGTATGGAAGAACTCCTCCTGGGAGCGATCCTTGCCGCCGAGGAACTGCACATCATCGATGAGCATCAACTCCGCGTTGCGGTAGCGGTTGCGGAAACGGGCGAGGTCGCCCTTGCGGACCGCCTCGATGAACTCGTTGATGAAGCGCTCGCAGGTCAGATAAACCACTTTGGCCCCTTCCACACGCCCGAGCCACTCTTGGCCCACAGCCTGCATCAGGTGGGTTTTTCCAAGGCCCGGCCCGCCATGGATGAAGAGCGGGTTGTAGGCCCCGCCCCGACCTTCGGCCACCGCCTCACTGGCGGCATGGGCGAACTGGCTGTTGGCACCGACGACGAAACTATCGAACCGGAACGAGGGGTTCAACCCGGCCCTCTTCAGGCGCTTCTCGAACCGATCCGGTGCATCCTCCGACCTCGTGTCCGGGAACCAGTCCGGCTTGTCCTGCTCCTCGACGGCCGTCACCGGGCTGCGGTTCGCGCCGGGCTGGACCACATCGATCCGCACCTGGGAAAGCTCGGCGATGACCTCTCCGAGCACCGACTTCAGCTCATCGATGTAGTTCGTCTCGATCCACACCTGGTGAATCTCATTGGGCACCTCGACAACTGCCACGCCATCGGCGATCGAGCCCAGATTCGCCGCATTGAACCAACGCTCAAAAGCATCCCTGCCCACCATCGGACTCAGGAGATCACACGCCCGGCTCCACGCCGCGCCATCCTCCCCCGCCGTCTCGCATTCCTCCGCTTCCGTAAACGTGCCCACCGGTTCCATCTCGTTCTCCAAATCTCTCGATCGTTCTGCTGTTCGGGGTTTCTCTCGCGGGTCGGGTTTCGTGTTTCCGGCGCGAGACGACATGCACCGGTTTACCCCCCTGCCACCGCCCCGGGGAACTCGTTTTCGCGTCGCCCGCGCCGCCGCGGAAAAGAGTCCCGTTTCCACAAGTGTTCCACGTCTAAATTTTTTTAGAACTTGACCCTAATTTTGATTCAGCAACCCAAAGTTTCGATTCCCCCGGATCTAACACAATGCCCCCGTTTTACCTTATGAATCAAAGAGTTCCGCAACAAAATGGGGCTCATTCCGACGTGACAGGTTCGTCACAGCTCCATCCTCCGTCGGCCTCCCCCGCTGAGGATTGCTGATCGTCAACCAGTTCTTCCACGAAGGCGCGGAACACGGCCGAACCGCGGAGTGATCGGAAGCTCAAGCAACGGCTCGAGGACGCCCCGCCAGGTAGCCGAACAAGAAGGTGACCAGAGCGGTGACCGGCCATGCCCAGGCATAGCACCAGAGAGGCCGGAGAACCCCTTCACCCAGAGCAGCGGCGTCAAAGGTGTGCAGAACCCCCAGCCACTCCAACGGTACCCCGGCCTTGCCAAGCAACACCCACAGATCGGCACGGATGAGGGCAACCAGCACGAAGGAAACGGCGGAACCCCAAGCCAGGCTGGTGATGTTTCCGCGCTTCAAAACCGCACAAACCATGATGCCCAACAACGGACCCACGGTATAACTGGTCATGCCGAAAGCCAGTGGCAGGATCGGAATCCCCTCGCGCGCCACGTTCAGCAGCAGCGTGAACCCGGTGAGCAACAAGCCCCACAGGATCACCAGCAGGCGCGATTTCCATACGAGATTCAGCCCCTCCAGCTCGGCATCGGTGCGATCCTCGGGGTGATAAAACAACGACAAGGTGGTCTGGCTGAGCGCCGCCAGGATCGAGTCGAGGCTCGAGATCGACGCCGCGAACACCCCCGCCAGCAACAAGCCGCTCAGGCCCGTGGGCAGCACCGTCACGATCCACATGGGAAACACGTAGTCATGCTCACCCGGGGCAAGCACCCGGCTCCCGGCGATGGTTTCGTCGCCCGCGTGGATCAGCGCCGCCTCATCGGGACTGAAGGGATTCGCATGATAGTGGACGAAAAGCGCCGCACCCACCAACAGCATCAGCAGCGTGAGGAGCTGCCCGAAACAACTGAACACCAGCGCCTTCGAAGCATCCTTCGCATTGCGGCAGCAGAACATCCGCTGCGCGTTGAGCTGATCGACCCCGAAGGAGGTCAGGTTCTGGAAAGGCACCGCGAAGATCGCCACCCAGAAGGTGAACTGGAGCTCCGCCCGAAAGCCGGGTGTGAAATCCCACAGACGCGTTCTCCCGAAGCCGCTCGCCGTTTCCCAGAACTCGCCCAGGCCCCCCGGCAGACTGATCACGATCCACCCGAGCGCGATGATGCCGCCCAGAGCGAAAATCCCGAACTGCATCACGTCCGTCCAGATCACCGTGCGCATGCCCCCCATCAGAGTCCAGCCGATCGCAAACACGCCGATGATCAAGATGCTCAGCTCGATATCGATCCCGGTGACCACCTTCAGCGGAATCGCCGCCACCAACACCCGCACGCTCTGGCCAAGGATGCTGCCGGCGGTGAAAAGCACCGTCGCCACCTTCTTCGCCCCGCGCCCGAGTCGCCGGCCCATGTAATCGTAGGGGCTGTAGATCTCGTGTTCGTAGTAGAGAGGCACGAGGTACTTCGCGATGATGAAGCGGGCCAGGATGGAGCCGATCGCCCACTGCAGGTAGGTGAAATCCCCCTCCATCGCAAACAGCGTGCCGGGAACCCCGATGAACGTGACGCCGCTGATTTCCGTGGCGATGATCGACCCGCTGACCGCCGGCCACGGCAGCGAGCGTCCGCCGAGAAAGAAGTCGCGGATGGTTGCCTGACTGCCACTCATTCGGTGGCCAATCCACGTGCACAGCCCGAGGTATCCGAAGAGCACCACCCAGTCTATCCACGTGAAATGAATCGAGATTCCCGCGATCGGCATGGCGGACCCTAGAAACCCGCACCGCCGTCCGTCCACGACGGATTTGCGCCCCCCGCCGCGCTCGTCCATGCTGCCGCCGTGCAGCACGCCGATCTCGCCGTCCTCCTCCGCCGCCGACTCGAAATCATCGCCGACCGCGACTGGTACGCCCGCGATCCCTCCGGCCATCTGGAAGCGTTGAAAGCGGTCTCCGCGGAGATCACCGCCTGGCACGAGGCCCGCCGCGGCACCCTGCCCGGCCGCCTTGAGCATTTCCTCACCGGCTGCTCCTACGACAAGGCCCTGAGGTTCATCGAGTCCGGCGGCACCTGGACCGGTCATTGAGCCCCTTTTTACGGCATCGCGGCGATACCGCTCTTGCCCCGCCACGGGCGGGCTGACTACTCTCGGCCCGCCTTGCCAGACTCCAGTGGAACACACATCGTCGGACTTCTCCCAGCTCGCTGGGGGTCCTCCCGCTTCCCCGGAAAGCCCCTTCATCCGATCGCCGGCAAGCCACTCGTCCAGCACGTCTGGGAACGCTGCCGCCAGTGCTCGCGGCTCGATGAACTCGCCATCGCCACCGACGACGACCGCATCCGCAAAGCCGCGGAGAACTTCGGCGCGCGGGTGATCATGACCTCGCCCGCGCACCCGACCGGCACCGACCGCATCGCGGAGGCGCTGAGATCCCTGCCTCAGGCCACCCACATCCTCAACATCCAGGGCGACGAGCCGCTCATCGAGCCCTCGCTCATCGACGAGTTGGCCGCCGCCATGGCCGCCGATCCTTCACTCGACATGGCCACCGCCGCCAATCCGCTCGATCCCTCCGACCCCGCCGTGCTCGATCCGAACGTGGTCAAGGTGGTCACCGCGCTCGATGGCCGCGCGCTCTACTTTTCACGCTCGCCTCTGCCCTATTTCCGCAACGCGGTCGAGGGGCTCCCCGTTTTCCGGCACAAGGGCATCTACGCCTACCGCCGTAGTTTCCTCGAGAAATTCGTCACCTGGCCGCCCTCCCCGCTTGAACAGGCCGAGTCCCTCGAACAGCTCCGCGCCCTGGAAAACGGAGCCTCGATCAAAGTCATCCCCACCACCGACACCTCCCCCGGCGTCGATACACCCGAGCAGGCCGAAGAAATCGAACGCCTTCTCGCTGAACTCTGAACACCAGCACCCTCGCAAACTTCCCGTGAAATTCATCTTCGTCACCGGCGGCGTCGTCTCTTCCCTCGGCAAAGGCCTCGCGGCCGCCTCGATCGGCACCCTGCTCGAACACCGCGGACTCAAGGTGCTGATGCAGAAGTTCGATCCCTACCTCAACGTCGATCCCGGCACCATGTCGCCCTATCAGCACGGCGAGGTGTACGTCCTCGACGATGGTGCCGAGACCGACCTCGACCTCGGCCACTACGAGCGTTTCACCTCCGGCGTGCTTTCCCGGATGAACAACCTGACCTCCGGCCAGGTCTTCGACGCCGTCATCAAGAAAGAGCGCAAAGGCGAATACCTCGGGAAAACCGTGCAGTTCATCCCGCACGTCACCGATGAGATCAAGGCGCGTCTCCACAAGGTGAAGGACGACAACCCCGACGTGAACGTCCTGATCACCGAGATCGGCGGGACCGTCGGCGACATGGAGGGCCTGCTTTTCCTCGAGGCCCTCCGCCAGTTCGCCCTCGAGGTCGGCAAGGAGAACGTCTGCTTCATCCACGTCACCCTGCTTCCCTACATCAAGGCCGCCGGAGAGGCGAAGACCAAGCCCACCCAGCAGTCCGTCGCCAAACTCCGCGAGATCGGCATCCAGCCGGACATCATCATCTGCCGCACCGAGACCGACCTCGATGAGGACAACCGGCGCAAGATCGCCATGTTCTGCAACGTCGAGCGCAAGAACGTCGTCGCCTTCCGGGACGTCGCCCACACCATCTACGAGTGCCCGCTCGATCTCCGGCGCGACAAGATCGATCGCCTCGTGGTCGACAAGATCGGCCTCGGCCACACGCCTTCCCCCGCCCTTGAGGAGTGGGAAACCTTCGTCCAGAAGATCATCAAGCCGCGCAACCGCGCCGTGATCGCCGTCGTCGGAAAATACATCGAGCTCCAGGACGCCTACAAATCCATCTACGAGTCGCTGATCCACGCCGGCGCACATCACGACACCAAGGTCGAGATCGTCCGCGTCGAGGCCGAAGCCATCGAGACCCGCGGCGCGGCCGATGCGATCGGCACCGTCCACGGCATCCTCGTCCCCGGCGGTTTCGGCGACCGCGGCATCGAGGGCAAGATCCTCGCCGCCCGCCACGCCCGGGAAAACGGTATCCCCTACTTCGGCATCTGCCTCGGCATGCAGATCGCCACCATCGAGTTCGCCCGCAACGTCTGCGGCCTCGAAGGCGCCAACTCGACCGAGTTCGACAAAAATTCGCCCCACCCGGTCATCTGCCTCCAAGAGGAGCAAAAGGGCATCCAGGACATGGGGGCCACCATGCGGCTCGGCTCATGCGAAAGCATCCTCTTCGCCGGCACCAAGGCGTCCGATCTTTATGGCGGAGCCGACCGCATCCACGAGCGCCACCGTCACCGCTACGAATTCAATTCGGACTATCAGGATCGCCTCCAGAAGGCCGGCCTGGTCATTTCCTCCGTTTCCGCCGGTGAAGGGCTGGTGGAAATCATCGAGGTGCCCGACCACCCCTTCTACATCGCCGCGCAGTTCCACCCCGAGTTCCAGTCGAAGCCGAACAACCCGCACCCGCTTTTCGCCGGTTTCGTCAAAGCATCCCTCGATCGCGCCCACCTCGAACTCGAAAGCTGAACCGGTCGGATGCCCTCAAACGGTCCAAACTGGCGGACCGGAATTGGAACGCGAGCTTCAGCTCGCCCGGCAGGACAATGCGAGCTGAAGCCCGCGTTTCAACCATTCAATCGCCACCCGCCATCCCCCGATCCCGTCGATCCTGGGAGAAATCCCTGGCAGGGCGGTTCCCCTCCGAGACTTGTTGAGAAGTCCTCCGTCTTCTCCCTTGCCAAGCTGAGGAGCGGACTTTAACACTCCCGCCCGCCCGCGGAACCCCTGCGGCACCGGTCACCAAGGACCCGTATTTCAACGGATAGAATGGCGCCCTCCGAAGGCGCAGATGCAGGTTCGATTCCTGCCGGGTCCACCACCGGATGACTCCAGCCGATGGTGTTTTCTCCCCGCCGCCTCAGCCCGCGGCCAGGCGATCCTTCAACGAGGTCAGCTGCTTGCGCCAGTCCTCGAACTCGCCGTCCTCCTCCCACTGGGTCCGCAGTTCCGAGGGCTCGTTGAAAATCCGGTCCACCACCTTGCGGGCGCGCTTGGCACGGCTCGCATCAGGTTCGAACTCCTGTTCGTCGATCCACTCCTCCAGCGCGTCGGTATCTTCCGCCGTCGCTCCAGGCTGTCCGTTGATCCACGCCACCACTTCGGCGGCCGCAATCGCTTCCTCTCCTTGCTGCGCTTCAATGAAATCATCCCCCGCGGCAAGCACCGACGAAAACGCTTCGTCGACCATTTCCCAGCCGGAAGATTCCACCAATTCCGCCAGCCAATCGGCGGCGGTGTCATTTGCAAACGCGGTCGTGTCCCATGAACCCATGGCCGTGTTTCATCCTAGGCTTCCGGACCTGTCAATCGCTGATGCGAATCTCCTCGGGGTCCCATGACACGGAGGGATACCTCAGCTCCAGATCCTCCAGCGTATCCGCGAAAAGCCGGGCCACCGCGAGATTCCGGAACCACTTCCGATCCGCCGGGATCACATACCATGGCGCATAGCGGGTGCTCGTCCTCGCAATCAGGTCCTCGTAGGCGTGCTCGAACAGGTCCCAGCGCTCGCGGTCCTCCAGATCGTCGGGGTGGAATTTCCAGTGCTTGGAGGGGTTGTTCAGCCGCGCCTCCAACCGCCGCTTCTGCTCCGCCTTCGAGATGTGAAGGAAGATCTTGATGATCGTCGTGCCCTCCTCGGCCAGCATCCGCTCGAACTCGATGACGTGGCGGTAGCGGCGTTTCCAGACCTCGTCTTCGTAGAGTTTCTTCACCCGTACGGCGATGATGTCCTCGTAGTGGCTGCGGTTGAAAACGGTGATCTCCCCGTTGCCCGGAACGTGCGGATGCACCCGCCACAGGAAATCGTGCGCCAGTTCGTCCTCGGTCGGTTTCTTGAACGACTTCACCGTGATCCCCTGTGGATCCACCGAGGAAAACACGGCCTTCACGCAGCCGTCCTTTCCGCCCGTGTCCATCGCCTGGATGATCACCAGCACGCGGTGCTTGCCCTGGGCGTACAGGACCTTCTGCTGGGCCTTGATCCGCAGCGAGATTTCCTGAAACAGCGCCTCCCCTTCGGTCTTGGAGCCTCCGGAAAAAATCGACGCGTCGTCCGTGTCCCGCTGGCTCAGCTTCACTTTCCCGCCTTCCGGGACGAGGAATGCCTTCCGAGGATCGCCTAACTTCATGTCACCCCATGCTTGCGACCCGGCTCCGGCGAAGGGAAGCACCAATTGAAGCACCCGGCTTCTGTCACATTTTCTGCGTTGCATGACGAAACCGCCCCGCCACTCTCATTTCCTGATGGCATCGCCGGCACCGACCCCTCTTCCACCCGACTCGCAGCCCGCGGTGGTCATCCACATCGGCGCGAGTTCCGTCTCCATGCTCATCGCAGAGCCCACCGCGGACGGATCGCACCTGCCGCTCGATTTCCTCGAACAGCCCGCGCCCCTTGCACGCGATATTTTCCGCCACGGCGAGATCACCGGCGAAACCATCGAGCGGATCGTCGCCATCCTCGGCGGCTTCGCCGACACCGCCCGGGAGAACGGCATCCACCTCGCCGAAACCACCGTCCGCGCCGTGGCCACCAACATCCTCGTGGAGGCCTCCAACCACGAACGCTTCCTCAACCGCATCCGGATTGCCTGCGGCCTCTCGGTCGTGCCGATCGATGACGGCGAAATGACCCGCCTCATCTACCTCAAGACGCGACGCCGGCTCAGGGACATGCCCGCCATGCAGCGGCCGCGAGCGTTGGTCATCCACGTCGGTCCCGGCAACACCCGCGCGCTGCTTTTCGAGGACGGCGCGATCTCCCGCTACACCTCCTACCGCATGGGTGCCCACCGCACGCGCGAAGCGATCGAAGGCTCGCACAACGGCGGTGCCGCGATGCTGCGCGTCATCCGCGAGAGTGGCTCGGCCAATCTCACCCAGCTCCGCTTCGACTACCACGACGTCACCGTCGATGCCCTGGTCCTCATCGGCTATGAAATCCAGCAGGTCGCCGGGTTCCTCACCGATGCCAAAGGCGCGTCCTCGCAAAAACACATGCGCCGCCTCGCCCGCCAAGCGGCGGAAATGAGCGACCTCGAACAAGTCCAGCATTTCCAGATCGACTACCAGACGGCGGAAGCCCTCGTGCCCTCGTTGGAAACCAATCTCGCCATCGCCGAAGCCCTCGGTACCGAACAGATCTACATCCCCTCCAGCGATTACGAAAAGGGCCTGCTGCTCGACCTGCTCGTCTCCGCCACCCTCACCGATTCGCTCGACCGCGAGGTCCTCCGCTCCGCCCGCATCCTTTCCGCCCGCTATCAATCCGACCCCAGCCACGGCGAACACGTCGGCCGCATTTCCCTGCACCTCTTCGACCGGCTCCAGGCCCTCCACGGCATGGGCTCCCACGACGCGCTGCTGCTCAAGGTCGCCGCCATCCTCCACGAAGTGGGCACCTACGTCAGCCCGCGCGCCCACCACAAGCACTCGGAATACATCATCCTCAACAGCGAGATCTTCGGCCTCGACCGGCGCGATGTCACCATCATCGCCCTCGTCTCCCGCTACCACCGCCACTCCGGGCCGAAGCTCGATCACCCCACCTACGCCACCCTCGATCCCGCCGACCGCATCCTCGTTTCCAAGCTCGCCGCCATCCTCCGCGTGGCCGACGCGCTCGAGCGCACCCATGCCCAGCGCGTGCGCGATATCATCGTCTCCACCGACAAACACCGCCTCAGCCTGCGTCTCCCCGGCGTCAGCGATGTGGCCGTGGAACGCCTCGCCATGCATGGAAAGGGCGACCTCTTCGCCGAAGTATTCGGCCTCGACGTCGTGATCGAGGATCCGGACTGATGAACCCGCTCTTCCGATCTCAAATTTCACATCCCTGATGTCCCTCCCCTACCTCAACCGCGAACTTTCCTGGCTGGAGTTCAACCAACGGGTTCTCAACGAAGCCCTGCGCGCCGACCTGCCGCTGCTCGAGCGCCTCAAGTTCCTCGCCATCACCGCTTCGAACCTCGACGAATTCTTCCAGGTCCGGGTCGGCGGCCTGATGCTCATGCGCCGCAGCGGCCGCCAGCGCAAGGACCTCTCCGGCCTCACGCCGAACCAACAGATCCAGGCGATCCGCAAGCGCGTGCTGCATTTCCTCGCCGACCAATACGGACTCCTCTCCGCCACCCTCCTGCCCGAACTCGAAAAGCGTGGCCTGGTGCTCCTGCCCATCGATTCCCTCGACGCCGCCCAGAGCGAGCAGGTCTCCGCCCATTTCCACTCGAACGTCGGTCCGCTCCTGACACCGCTCGCCATCGATCCCGAAGGCCCGCCGCCCCACGTTCCCGCACTCCAGATCACCCTCGCCTGCCGTCTGGTGGATGACGAGACCGGCACCACCCGCCACGCGCTCGTTCCCATCCCTGAAAACCTCGCCCGCCGCGTGCCGGTGGAAGTCCCCGGCGAGGCCCAGGCCTTCGTGCTCATCGAGGAAGTCGCGGCCCGCCACGCCGGCTCGCTTTTCCCTGGGGAAACCCTCGCCGCCACCGCCGCCTTCCGGGTCACCCGCAATGGCGACATCGCCGTGCAGGAAGAGGACGCCATCGACCTCGCCGGCGAAATGGAGGACGTCCTCGCCGCCCGCAAGATCGCCGATACCGTACGGCTCGAACTCGGCAGCCCGATGCCGCGCGACCTCGCCAAGGTCATCCAGGACCTCTGCCGCGCCACCGCCGCGGAAACCTACCGCTGCCCCGGCCCCCTCGGGCTCTCCGGGTTCATGGACATGGCTTTCACCCCCGGCTTCGATGACCTGCGCGATCCCGAATGGCCCGCCCAGCCCTCTCCCGACATCCCGCCCACCGAGCCGGTCTTCGACGCCATCGCCCGCGGCGACGTGCTACTGCACCACCCGTACGAAAGTTTCGAACCCGTCGTGCGCTTCATCAGCGAGGCCGCCGCGGATCCCGACGTCCTCGCCATCAAACAGGTCCTCTACCGCACCGCCAGGAACTCGCGCATCATCGATGCCCTGATCCTCGCGGCGGAGAACGGCAAGCAGGTCACCGTGCTCGTCGAGCTCAAGGCCCGCTTCGACGAAGCCCGCAACCTCGTCCGCGCCGAGGAACTCCAACGCGCCGGTGCCCAGATCGTCTACGGCGTCAAAGGCCTCAAAACCCACGCCAAGATTTGCATGGTCGTCCGCCGCGAGGCCGGCCGCCTGCGCCGCTACGTCCACCTCGGCACCGGCAACTACAACGAGTCCACCTCCCGCCTCTATACCGATATCTCGCTGCTCACCTGCCGCCCCGAATACGGCTCGGACGCCTCCCTGTTCTTCAACGCCGTGACCGGGCGATCGAAACTCCTCCGTTTCCAGCGCCTCGTCCCCGCCCCCACCGCCATGAAGCCGCGGCTGCTCTCGCTCATCGCCTCCGAAGCCGAGCGCGCGCGCCAGGGCGAGCCCGCCCGGATCATCGGAAAAATCAACTCCCTCCAGGATCCCGAGATCATCGCCGCCCTCTACGAGGCTTCCGCCGCCGGCGTGAAGATCCAGCTCAACGTTCGCGGCATCTGCTGCCTCAAGCCGGGAAACTCGAAGCGGCAGAAGAACATCACCGTCATTTCCATCATCGACCGCTTCCTCGAGCACGCCCGCATCTTCTATTTCCACAACGGCGACGACCCCGAGATCTTCATCGCCTCCGCCGACTGGATGGGCCGCAACCTCGACCGCCGCGTCGAGCTCATGATCCCCATCGAAGACACCCGCGCCCGCCGCCGTCTCATCCGCACGCTCGAAACCTATTTCCGCGACAACACCCAGGCCTCCCGCCTCCTGCCCAACGGATCATCCGAGAAAATCCAGCCCGCGCCCGGCGAAAAATCCGTCCGTGCCCAGGACCAGTTCTTCCGCGAGGCCCGCCGCTCCGCCAAAGCCCGCGAGCACGAGCGCGCCATGCGCTTCGAGCCCCACCTTCCCTCCGAGTAGCACCTCACCCTTGCACTCCACCACCGGCTGTAGGTAGTTCCCTCCTTCAGGGGGCTCCATCGGTCCTGTCCCCCTTCCATCCTCCATCTCCCATCATGACCATCGAACCCGTCGGCACCATCCACTCGAAGTGGGGCGAAGGCCCCATCTGGCACCAGAACGCGCTCTATTACGTCGATATCGAAGGCCACCTCGTCCACCGCTACGATCCCGCCACCGGCCGTGAAACCTCATGGGATGTCGGCGAGCGCGTCGGCACCGTCGTCGCCCGCGATTCCGGCGGCCTCGTCATCGCCGGCGACACCGGTTTCCATTTCCTCGACCCGGACACCGGCAAGCTCACCCCCATCTCCGACCCCGAGCCGGACAAGCCCGACAACCGCTTCAACGACGGCAAATGCTCGCCCGACGGACGCTTCTTCGCCGGCTCCATCTCCCTCGTCAAAAAAACCGGAGACGCCCGGCTTTACCGTCTCGATCACGACCTCTCCGTTCACGAAGTCTTCGGACCCGTCACCAACTCCAATGGCATCGTCTGGAGCGCCGACGGTCGCACCTGCTACTACATCGATACCCCCCGCAAGGAAGTCCTCGCCTTCGACTACGCCGACGGCCACCTCAGCAACCTCCGCGGCGTCATCGATACCTCCGCGCACGACGCATCGCCCGATGGCATGACCATCGACGCCGATGGCAACCTCTGGATCGCCTTCTGCCACGGAGCCTGCGTCATCTGCTACTCGCCCAAGACCGGCGAAGAGCTGCGCCGCATCGACCTCCCCTGCCTCGAAACCACCGCCTGCGCCTTCGGCGGATCGGACCTCGCCGACCTCTACGTCACCACCGGCGTCCACAAAACCGAAGTCGAGGAACTCGCCGGCCGCCTCCTCGTCATCAAGGGCCTCGGCGTGAAAGGCCTGCCTGCGCATACCTTCGCAGGGTGAGGCTTAGGTTCGGCGTTTCGTGAAAGAGCCGGTCTACGATCAGGAACCCGCAATCCGCCGTCATCGGATCGCACTCGTCATTGCGACGTTCGCCTTTCTGGTCGCTTACAGCCTCCTCAGTCGTCCCGCCTATGCGATTCGCGCGGGAGCCATTCTGGTCCTCCCGGCTTTTCCGATCTGGTTTTCGGAACAGTTGGCCAATCATGAGATGGGGGGGAGCACCGGTCGGCTCACTCCCCATGCCATCGAGCGGCTGACCCGATGGGGAGGTTGGCTCGTTTACGGCTTGTTGGTTTGGATCCGTTTCCGGCCCTGGCTGGCATGACCCACGATCACTTCCTGCCGATCCGCGGAATCCGTTTGATCCACGACCACGAAAGCCCGCCGACCACGTAGGCGGAGCCGCAGCCCAGCACCACCGATTGCTCGCCGTGCAGCAACCACACCGCCCCGGCCGCGCCGCCGAGGGCGAAGGCCACCGCCAAGGCCAGCGGCGTCGTGATTTTCCAGGTCTCCACCCGGTGCCCGCGCAACCGCATGCCCAGCAGTTGCCCGAGGTCCGTCAACAAACCGGTGATATGCGTCGTCCGCAGAACCAAGCCGCGGAACCGCGTGGCCAGCGCGTTCTGCATCCCGCATGCCCACGCCGCCGACAGGCAGCTCGCATGGATCGAAAACTCCGTCAGCCCGTACGATCCCAGCAACAGCACCCCGATCGCCACGATCGATCGACCGTAGGGTCGCCCCAACTCGATGGAGGGGTGGTGAATGAAAAAGCCCGAAGTCGCCGCTCCGCCCACGAATCCGACCACCGTCACCATCAGAATCGCCGCATGCGGAATCCAGTGGTCCCCGCCTCTCACCATTTCCATGGTGATCCGGGAATAGTCGCCGGTGAGATGACTGACGGAAACGCCCAGGCGGATCATGAAATCCATGTTCACCGCCGCGGCCAGCGCCGCCAACAGGCATCCGCCGACCAAAACCCATCCCGGTGTCGCCGACCGGGATTCCGCAGACTCAGCGTCTTCTGACACATGCACGCCCCCTGATGTCTCCCTTCTCCGGAGCCACAAGCTGAAACTCACCGCCCTGGCTGCATCCGGTTGGCGGGAGCCCTCGCCTGCCCCGTCCACTACAAAGCCCGTCCCCTCCCTCCCATTGACGCAGTCCGGCCTGTTCCCTAGCCTCCGGCCACCTCGCAGAGGGCGGGGCCATGCGTTGTGACTCTCTCGCCTCACTCGGTCCGGCTCCTGAACTTGGCAGCGCTCTTCTTCGGCCTCGGAATCTGCGGGCTTCTGGTTCACGAAATCGGATGGGACATGGACCGCGCGGGCCGCGATCGCGATTCGCTCCTCACCGCCCTGCTCGCGGGCGGCATCCTGGCCACCGAAATCCTCCGCCTGATCGGAGCCCGCACGGAGCGCAGGAAATGGCGCAGCCGCCTCACCTTCCTCGCCATCCCCTTCATCGCGCTCGTGGAGCTGTTCTTCAGTGAATGGCTGCGCGACATGGGAGAAAAGGGTTCCGCCGTCCGGACCAGCGGACTCTTCCTCCTCGCCATCAGCCAGCTCACCCTGGTGGGCGACACACTGCTGCGCTTCGTCCGGCTCACCAGTGAACGCCGCTTCCGCCGCCTGCCTCCTGCGGTGCTCGTCGTGGGCACCTTTGTCCTCGCCATTCTGATCGGTGCCGGCCTCCTGATGACACCCCGTGCCACCACTGATGGCATCGGATGGCTCGACGCCCTCTTCACCAGCACCAGCGCCGTCTGCGTGACCGGGCTGGCCACGCTCGATACTCCGACCGATTTCACCTTCACCGGCCAGGCGATCATCCTCGTCCTCATTCAGATCGGCGGACTCGGCGTGATGACCCTCGCCTATTTCCTCACCCTGATGAGCGGCCAGGGCATCGGCCTGCGCGACCGCGCCCTGCTCGGCGAGATTCTCTCGGAATCCAACATCCACCAGGTCGGCCGCGTCGTCTCCAGGATCGTCGGCATCACCCTTCTCGCAGAAGGCGCGGGCGCGTTCCTTCTCTACCTCTGCTGGCGGGGTGAGGGCTCACTGGAGGACCCGTTCTGGCAAGCCTTGTTCCACTCCATTTCCGCCTTCTGCAACGCCGGCTTTTCCACCCTTTCCGGCGGTCTGATGAACCCGGTCGCGGTCGATGATCACGCGGCTCAGACAGTCGTCATGCTCCTCATCATCCTCGGCGGCCTCGGCTTCGTCGTCTCCGGCCAGATCCACCGCGTGGTCATCGCCCCGTTGCGGAAAAACCGGCTCAACCCCTGGAAGCGCACCCGAGGCGCCGCCGAGCGGGTACCGGTCCATGTGCGCCTGGTGCTGATCACCACCGCCGCGCTGCTGATCGGCGGCGGCGTCGGGTTCTGGGTTCTCGACGTCGGACAGCCCGCTCCCGCCGGACGCGCCTGGACCGCGGCTTTCAACAGCGTCACCGCGCGGACCGCCGGCTTCAACGTCTCTGACATGGCCGCGTTGCCCGCCTCGGGGGTGGTCCTAATGTGTTTTCTCATGATCGTCGGCGGCAGCCCCGGAGGCACGGCAGGCGGCGTCCGCACCACGACCTTCGCCCTCTCCCTGCTCGAGCTCCAGCGCCTCGTCCGCGGCCGGGCCGACGTCCAGTTCGCCGGGCGGAGGATTCCACGTTCGGTGCTCGATCGCTGCCACGTCACGCTGTTCCTCTCGCTGCTGTGGATCCTGGTTTCCACGCTGCTCATCGCCGCCGCGGAGCCGGCGCTCCGCTTTGACGACGTGCTCTTCGAATGCGTCAGCGCCTTCGCCACCGTCGGCCTCAGCCGTGGCATCACCGCGGACCTCGGGCCGTTCTCGCAGTTCGTGATCATCCTTTCCATGCTGATCGGCCGGATCGGCATCCTCACCTTCGCCTTCACCCTCGCCGGGGCCCCTCGCCCCCACCACTACCGCTATCCGGAAGCCCGGCTTCCGTTGAACTAAATCACTATGAGAATCGCCATCATCGGACTCGGAAAATTCGGCCGCAGCCTCGTCAGCGAGCTTTCCCGCATGGACCACGAGGTCCTCGCCATCGACCTCCGCGAGGAACTCGTCGAAAAGGTCAAGGACGAGGCCACCTACGCGGTGATCGCGGACGCCTCGACCAAGGAAGTGATCGAGGAACTCGCGCTCCAGTCAATGGAGCTCATCATCGTCGCCATCGGCAAAGGCTTCGAGGCCAGCATGATGGTCACCACCCGGTTGATGCAACTCAAGGGCCCGAAGCTCTTCGTGCGCTCGATTTCCGACCTCCACCACGAGTTGCTGGAAATGGCCGGCGTCCATGAGGCGATCCGCGTCGAATCCCTCGCGGCGGCCAATTTTGCCCACCGGCTCAATCACCTCGAATTTATCCGCCACATTCTCATCGGTGACCTCCACGCCGTCGCCGAGCTGCGCGTGCCGGAGGAATTCATCGGCCGCACCCTGCGCGATGTGGACTTGAGGTCGAAGCATCGCCTCAACCTGATCACCGTGCTTTCCTTGAAGGAAGGCAGCGAACGCCACGCGCTGGAATCCATCCCCGCGCCCGACCATGAGTTCAAGCGCGGTGACGTGCTGGTTCTCTACGGCCATGAACGCGATCTGGGCGAATTCGCGGCGACCTACGGAATCGGTGAGCTTGAGAAATGATCTTCACTCCGCCCGTATGCGGGTGTAGGCCCACGCCATCCATTTGAAGCTGCTTTTCTACAACGACCGGCCCGTCTTCGGCGGTCATGAGGCCATGACGCTTCATGGCCTCGAAGCGCTCCTCACCGATCCGGGGTGCCGCATCCATTTCATCGCCTCCGAGGAAAACACCACGCTTCTCAAACGCCTCGCCGCCCTCGCCGGCCAGCATCCTCAACTGAGCTTCGAGGAAACCGATGAACAACCGTCGCGCTTCGAGGCGGCCCGCCACTTCTTCTGCCGCGGGCGCATCGCCGATCTCGCCGCCACCATCGAAAGGTTCGCGCCCGACGCCGTCGTCTCCGTCCAAGGAGGGCTCGAGCTTTCCTCGCTCGGGATCCTGGCCGCCCGCAGGGCCCGGGTGAAGGCCATCAGCTACCTGGCCATGCCGCACACCTACCGCACCATGGGCGCACGGCTCGCCGGGGTGCTCGATCGCCTCACGCCTTCACTCATCGGCGTGCCGGATGCCTACATCACCCTCTCCGATGAAATGGCCGGCCTCCTTCGCGAGCGCGGTGCCACCGTGCCCGTCGAGGTGCTTTATCCCGGCATCGATACCTCACTTTTCACCCCCGGTGACCGCATCGAGGCACGCCGCGCCCTCGATCTGCCCGAGGACGCCCCCGTACTGGCCTGCGTCGGCCGCATCGATTTCTCCCAGAAACAGCAGGACCGCCTGCTGCGCGCCGTCGCCCGACCGAACCTCGCCGAGGTCCACCTGTTCTTCGCCGGTGATGGCCCGGACTCCGCCACGCTCGACGAGCAGATCCAAGCCCGGGGCCTTGCCTCGCGCGTCCGCCGCCAGCCGTGGGTCGATACCGCCAGCCTCTACCGCGCCGCCGACGTCGTCGTCATCCCATCCCGCTACGAGGGCGTGCCGCTCGTCATGCTCGAGGCCCTCGCCTGCGGCACCCCGGTACTCGGAACTGATCGCGACGGGATGCGCGACATTCTCCCGGACGACCACCGCATCGATGCCAGCACGAGCCTCACTCTCTCCCACGAGTTACGCTCTTATCTTGATGGCACTCGCCCGCCGCCGTCCGCGGACCTCATCCAGGGCATTCGTACCAAGATGAGCCTGGAAGCCTTCCATGATCGCTTCCGCGAAATCCTCAGCCAGCTTGCCGGCCGATGATGCCCGTTGCTGAACCGCACAAGGAACTCCGTTTCACCCGTGCCCGCCAGGCCACGGGGTTCTTTTTCGCCTCGGGCATCGCCCTCTCGGCCGCCATCACGCTGTTCACTATCGGCATCTTCCGCGAAACCCCTCATCCCGCCTGGGCCCTCGTCCCGCTCGCGTTCGCCCTCGGCCTCGGTCGCGCGGCCCTCCACTGCGCCCGTCACGCCTATCTGATCCTTTCGCCCATCGGCATCGAGGTTTTTCCGCTCATCCGCCCGGCCAGCGGCATGCAGGTCGTCGCGTGGAGCGAGATCGCCGCCATCGAGATCGACGAGCAGGAAATCACACTCCATTTCAACCCCGAGCGCACCGCCGGCATCCACCTCACCCTTTCCCCCATCTCCCGCTCCACCCGGCCCCTCCTGCTCCGCGCCCTCGAAGGCAGATCCACCTCCACCCGCACGTAGTCCCCCCTTCAGGGGGCCGCGTCCGCACCCGAGCAGGGCGACAAGCCAAGGAAATCCAACCGCAAGATGAACGCGGTTCACCGCATCCCTTTCCCTGCACGCTTGATTCCCTGCCTGATCGCCCCCGCCCAAACCAAACCTTGCATTTCTCCCGATCCGCGGCATCTTCCGCCCGTCGCCATGCTCTGGCGCTACCGGACCCGGCCGGTTGTTTTCCGGAAAACTCCCGCCGCCGATTTCTTGAAACTCCCGCGGCGGGTTCATCGACCCGACAGCCTCCGGCGATTCCGTACTTGCGGCCCGCGGCTCCCACGGTCTCCTATCCCATAGCACTCATGTCTCGTACCCTACTCCGCGACCGCATTCTTCAACTCCTGCAGTCGCCCGGCGCCCGCCCGATGAGCAAGTCGGAGCTTTCCCGCGCCCTCGATCTCCCCACCAGCGCCCGCCCGTCACTCCGCAAGGAACTCGCCGCGCTCGAAGCCGAAGGCAAGATCGCCCCCGCCAAAAAAGGCCGCTACGAAGCCGCCTCCGCCAAGCCCGACCAACTCCGCGGCTCGATCAAGTTCACCCCGAAGGGCCACGCGTGGTTTTTCCCTGATGCCGGAGACCCCGACAACCTCGCCACCGATCACGACCTCGAGGAACTCTCCCGCATCCACGTCCCGCGCCGCGACACCGGCACCGCTCTCGATGGCGACCGTGTCCTGGTCACCGTTTCCCGCCCGCGCCCCGGTGCGCGCGACTACCGCAACCAGCGTCAGAAGTCGGATCCCGATGCCGAGCCCGAGTGCCACGCCCGCGTCGACAAGGTGCTCAGCCGCCGCTCCGGAAAGCTCGTCGGCGTCTTCCGCCGCAAGGGCAAGCTTTCGTGGATCGAGTGCGACGATCCCGCCATCGGCGGAAACGTCGAGCTGATCGGCGACACCACCGCCCGCCCCGGCCAGATGGTCGTCGGCCGCGTGGAACAATGGCAGCACGACACGCCCCACGCCCGCATCATCGAGGTCCTCGGATGGCCCGGCGACAGCGGCGTCGACATCCTCGCCATCATTCACAAGAACGGCATCCGCACGTCCTTCCCCGATGAAGTCCTCGCCGAGGCACGCGCTTTCGGCGAGCAGGTGGACGCGGCGGAAATCCGCAATCGTGAGGATTGGCGGGACCGCCTCGTCATCACCATCGACCCCGCCGATGCCAAGGACCACGATGACGCGATCTGGGTGGAAAAGACCGACAACGGCTGGCGGCTCGCCGTCCACATCGCCGACGTCTCCCACTACGTGAAGCCTCGTACTTCGCTCGACAAGGAAGCCTCCGAACGCGGCAACTCAACGTATCTCGTCGATCGCGTGCTCCCGATGCTGCCCGTCGAACTCTCCAACGGTCTCTGCTCTCTCAAGCCCGACGTCGATCGCTTCACCAAATGCGCCGTGATGGACATCAACCGCCAGGGCAAGGTGATCGGTTCCCGTTTCTGCAATGCCGTCATCCACTCCCAGGCGAAGCTTTCCTACGAACAGGCCCAGACCATCCTCGACGGCGGACGCGCGCCGAAGGGCTCGATCAAAGGCCTCGAAGAGATGGTTCGCGAAGCCTGGGCCATGGCTTCGAAAATGCGCGCCCGTCGGTTCGCCGTCGGCGCGCTCGATCTCGAGATGCCGGAGATCCGCGTCCGGCTCGATGATGAGGGCCAGGCGACCAAGATCGAGAACGTCATCCACACCGAGAGCCACCAGCTCGTCGAGGAATGCATGCTCGCCGCCAACGAATCCGTCGCCCGCATCCTCAAGATCCGCAACAAACCGACCATCTACCGCGTCCACGAGGAGCCAGACTCCGGCCGCCTCCTCGACTACGGCGAGACCGCGAAAGCCTACGGTTACAACTTCGGCGACCTCACCAACAAGGACCACATCCAGAAGCTGCTGGATGCCGCCAAAGGCCAGCCCGACGAGCACGCCATCAAGATCGGCCTGCTCAAATCCCTCAAGCGCGCCGCCTACTCCCCCGAGCCACTCGGCCACTACGGTTTGTCAAAGGGGGACTACTGCCACTTCACCTCGCCCATCCGCCGCTACGCCGACCTCATCGTCCACCGCTCGCTCCAGCCCTTTCTCGACAACCCGCCGAAGCAGCCGGACAAAACCCTGCGGCAAACCGAGCTGCTCGAAGTCGCCCGCCATATCTCCGATACCGAACGCGCCTCGGCCGACGCCGAAAACGAGTCGAAAAACATCAAGTTGCTCGAATACCTCGAACATACCATGTCGCTCGACAAGCCGGTGCAGTTCGACGGCCTGATCACTGAAGTCCGCCCCATGGGCCTGATGGTCGAAGCCACCGACATCTCCACCCGAGGAGTCGTCAAACGCGAGGACCTCGGCCAGGGATGGCGCATCGAACCGCGATACGACCGCGTCGAGCACCGCGACGGACGCCGCCTGCTCATGGGCCAGCGGGTGAAACTGGAAGTCGCCCGCATCGACCACGAACGCAAGTTCGTCGACTTCCGCCTCATCGATGACGGGAAGTCCGGCTCCGCCGCCCCGCGGGACTCGGACCAGCGGAAACCCCGCCGCCCGTCAAAATCCGGCCGTTCGAGGAACAGCTCCTCCCGCCCACCCGCTCAGGACGGCAAGTCCGGAAAAACCGGCGGCCCACCCAAATCAGACAAGCCTCGGAGCTCCAAGCGACCCAAGAAGATCGCCCACAAACGCCGGCGGAAATAGCTCGCTTCCTTGATGGAGACAGAGCTTCAGCTCGTCCGTTTCTCCCGGCGGGCTGACCCATCCCGTCAGCAGCGACTCCCCATTCGACAATCCCTCTCATCCTTCTAACCTCCCCACCCACATGACCTTCAAACTCATCCCCGGCGCCCTCGCCCTCACCCTCGGTGCCATCCTTCCTCTTGCTGCCCAAGAACAGACCGCGGAAGCTCCCGCTGACGCCCCGGCTGCGGATCCTGCCACCGTCAAGCCCGACTCCTCCTACGCTCTCGGCTACCGCACCGGCGGCGAGTTCGGCCAGCGTTACGGAAACTTCGGCATCACGCCGGAGGACCTCCAGACCGACAAGTTCGTGGAAGGCTTCCTCGCCGGATTCAAGGGTGAGAACCCCGCCATTTCGGAAGAAAAACTCGGCGCTGCCATGCAGGCGCTCGGAGACCTGCTCCAAGGCCGCGAAAAGGAACTCGCCACCAAGAACCTCGAAGCCGGAAAAGCCTTCCTCGCCGAAAACGCCAAGAAGGAAGGCATCAAGACCACCGACAGCGGCCTGCAATACGAAGTTCTTGAGCCTGGCGGCGAGGAAACCTACCAAACCCCGAAGGAAGGCGAGCCTGAGAAACAGTTCATGGTGAGCTACCGCGGCACACTCATCGACGGCACCGAGTTCGATGCCTCCCCGGAAGGCGAAACCGTGCCGATGACCCTCCAGGTGATCGATGGCTTCAAGGAAGCCCTCCAGATGATGCCCATCGGGGCCAAGTGGCGGCTTTTCATCCCCAGCGAGCTCGCCTACGGCGAACAACGCCGCAGCGCCGAAATCGGGCCGAACTCGGTCCTCATCTTCGAACTTCAGCTTGAAAAAATCGAGGACGCGCCGATCCAGGAAGGGGGCATGCCGTTCCCGATGCCTGAACAAGAATAAGCCTCACTCCACCGCCGCCATGAAACTCACCTACTACGGTCACGCGAGTTTCGCCGTCGAACTGGCCGACGGCACCAAGCTCCTTTTCGATCCCTTCATCTCGCCGAACGACGCCGCCTCGAACATCGATGTCGATGCCATCGCGGCCGACTTCGTCCTGATCACCCACGGTCACGCCGACCACCTCGCGGATGCCGAGAGCATCCTCAAACGCACCGGCGCGACCTTGATCAGCAACTTCGAGGTCTGCGGCTGGTTCGGCGGCAAAGGGATCGAGAAATCCCATGGAATGAACCATGGTGGCGGGTTCGATTTCCCCTTCGGCCGGGTCAAATACGTCAACGCCATCCATTCCTCCAGCATGCCGGATGGGTCCTACGGTGGAAATCCGGGCGGCTTCGTCATCGAGACCGAGGAAGGCAGCTTTTACGTCTCCGGCGACACCGCGCTGCACTACGACATGAAGCTCATCGGCGAGCGCCATCGTCTCGATTTCGCCGCCCTGTGCATCGGCGACAACTTCACGATGGGCCCGGAAGACGCCGCGATCGCCGCCGAATGGGTCGGCGCCAATACCGTCGTCGGCACCCACTACGACACCTTCCCGCCGATCAAGATCGACAAGGAGCTGGCCAAAGGAGCTTTCGCCGAACGCGGCGTCGAACTCCTCCTCCCCGCCATCGGCGAAACGGTCGAACTCTGAATTCCGGAGTATCGGCATTTCTGCCGCTGCACTTCAGAGCAGCGGTTTCACCTCTTCCTCCGTTCCCTTCCAGCGATCGAAAAGCGCGGGCTTCTGCTGCACTTGCAACGAGTCGTCCGCCTTCAAGCGGATGTTCTTGTGAAGGAGGTTTTCGAAATCCAGGCAGTACTGTTTCCCGTCCCGGATCAGCATGATGTTGCGGCTCGCGAATTCGTTTCTTCCTCCCGCCGCATCGATCGCTTGCAGCATCGTCATCCCCTGCCGGAACGGCACCTGCGAATTCCTCCGCACCTGCCCGCCCACGGAGAGCACCGCCCCCTCCGCCTCGATCGATTTGTTCGCCACCACTTCAATCGCCGCCTCCCGGTAGGCCGCTTCAGCCGCCCGCGCGAAGGACACCGGACTCATTCCCGCCGCCTGTCGCGGGTGCTCCAACAGAGGCAGCCGGATCATCCCCTCTTCATCGACCGTGTATTGTCCGTCGATTTCCTGCTCCGCCGCCTTCACGCCCCTCATCTTCAAGGTGATGACATCCCCCGGCACGAGTTCCGAAGCGAATGAGATTCCTGACATTGCGACACAAAGTAACCATTTCATACGGACCGAGGCTCTATCGGAGCTTTCGCTTTGTGTCAAAAAGTAATGATTCCATTCCGTCGCACCCCGGCATTGCCCTTTCAAATTTTCCGGGAGATGCTCCTTCCGTGATCCGACAAGGAAACGAGCGCGCCCCGCGCTGGATCGTCCGTCTCGCCGCCTGCTGTCTCGCGGTGCTGAGCCTCTCGTGCGCTCCCGACTACCGCCTGGTCTCCGCCGGACCTGAGCAAGCCGTTCGCGACGAAACCTTCTCCTACCGCAAGTGGCAGCGTCACGGGGTCGAGCCCGATGTCGTGATCGTTGCCCTCCACGGTTTTTCCGGGGCCTCGATCGATTACGAAAATCTCGCCAAGCACCTCATGCGGCACCAGCCGAAGAGTGCCGTCTACGCCTACGAAGTCCGCGGCCAGGGCCGGGACCCGAAAAAGGAGCGCCGCGGCGATATCGACGACCCCGCCAATTGGTCCAACGACCTCCTCACCTTCACCCGCCTCGTCCAGCGCCGGCACCCCGAGGCCCGGATCGTTTGGTTCGGCGAAAGCATGGGCGGCCTGATCCTCTCCAAAACCTATCGCGATCTCGTGACACAAGGCACCGATCCGCCCTGCGACGCCCTCGCGCTCTCCTCGCCGGTGGTGAAGCTGCGTGATGATTTCCCGGCGTGGAAGCGCGACCTCGTCCGTCATCTTGCCAAGCTCGCTCCCGGTGCCCGCATTTCCCTCGATGCGCTTTCCGGCGGGCAGGATGTCCAGATGACCGAGGACAGCTTCCATTCCGAGCAGAGCGAAACGAACGCGTGGAACCTTGAAACCAACACCCTCCGCCTGCTTGCCGCACTGGGGGACATGATCGAGGACATGCCCGAAAACGCCGCCTGCTTCAGCGAGCCCACTCTGGTACTCCACGGAGGAAAGGACTTCTTCACCACCAAGGCCGACGTGAAGACCTTCGTCGGTCACCTCCCTCACTCCACCCCGCTGACCGAGTGCTACTACCCTGAGGCTCATCACCTCCTCATGTACGACACCGGCAAGGAAGAGGTCATCGCGGACATCGCCGACTGGCTCGATACCCTCCGCCAGCGTTCCTGATGCCCGCCCCGCGCATCGCCGTCGTCGGCGGCGGCCCGGCCGGCCTTTTCGCTGCGGAAACCGCCGCCCGCGCCGGCGCCTCGGTCGCCGTCTACGATGCCAGCCGCAGCGTCGCACGGAAGCTCCTCGTCGCCGGATACGGCGGCCTCAATCTCACCCACGGCGAGCCCCTCGAGGATTTCATCGGCCGCTACCGGGGACCTGACCTCCCTCCTTGGTTTGCGGATATGATCCGCATCTTCCCGCCCACCGCTTTGCGCGATTGGGCCGCCGACCTCGGCATCGAGACCTTCGAGCAACGGACCGGCCGCGTGTATCCGAAGCTCCTGAAAGCCGCCCCCCTCGTCCGCGCCTGGCTCACCCGGCTGCGCGATGAGCTCGGCGTGAAGATCCTCCCCAAGCAGCGTCTCACCGCCCTCCAGGCCACTCCTCCCGCCGTCTCCTTCGACCACGACGAGCCTCGCACTTTTGACGCCGTCATCCTCGCTCTAGGCGGAGCATCCTGGCCCCGCACCGGGTCCGATGCCGGCTGGATTTCCCTCCTCGAATCGCACGGGATCCGCGTCGCCCCATTCCAGCCCGCCAATTGCGGCTGGGAGGCCGATTGGCCCGCCGATCTCATTCCCGCTCTCGAAGGTCGACCGCTCAAAAACATCGCCGCCACCGCCGGTGGTCGCACCGTCCGTGGCGAACTCATGCTCACCCGCTACGGCATCGAAGGCGGAGTCATCTATCAGCTCGGCCCTGAACTCCGGGCGATGGAGAAGCCGAAGATCGTTATCGATCTCAAGCCCGAAACCTCCGTCGACACGCTGGTTCGCAAGATGGAAAGCGTCCGGCGCGATTTCCTTTCGGCCGCCGCCACGCGTTGGAAGCTCCCCCCGCAATCCTGCGAACTCCTCGGACGCCATGGCCCCTATGAGTCCGCCGCAAGCCTGGCCGGAGTCGTCAAAGCGCTGCCCGTTTCCCTCACCGGCCCACGACCGATCGCCGAGGCCATTTCGTCCGCCGGCGGCGTCGCGTGGAGAGAGCTCAATGACCAACTCATGCTCGTGAAGCTGCCCGGCGTTTTCCTCGCCGGGGAAATGATCGACTGGGAAGCGCCAACCGGCGGCTATCTCATCCAGGCCTGCTTCGCCACCGGCCGCCGGGCCGCCGAAGGCGCCCTCGGTTTCAGCGTTTAGGAGGAGCGAACGCCTATCGATCGTCGACGATCACCCTCGCGTCCTCCACCACCAGCTCCGTCCCCCTTCCCAGCCGGAGATTACCTTGGAACCTCACCTTGTCGCCCCGCGAGCGTTTCAGCATCGCGCCGCGACTCGATGGATCGAGCAACACCCGGACGTTCAAAGTCATGCTCTCCCGCGCGTCGTCCGGTGCCTCCTCATTCGATGCGAGCAGGTAATCGAAAAACATCCCCGCCTCCAGCGTCCCCCCGGTCTCGCTCACGTCGATGAGCCGCATCGTCCAATCGACGAACGCGCCGTCCGCCGCCTCCTCGAATGCGTTTGTTGCCAAGGTCGTCAGCGTCCGATCGTGGGAAAACTCCAGATACTCGCGGATCGACAACGGCGGTGGATCGCCCTCTGGAAAATCCCCCGAGGCATCGCCCACGATCACCATCGGCCCCTCCTCGATTTCCTCCATCTTGACCGCCTTCGCCTCGCCCCCCTTCTCCGCCAGCCGCACCAATCCATAGATGATGCCCGCGATCATGAACACCACCGCCGCCACCGTCACGGCAGCGACCACCCAGCATCCGACCGGCCTCTTCACTTTCATGCACCCCCAGCCTGCCACGCATCGCCCCCACCGCCATTCCAAAACCACATCCCACACCACGCTCCGCGGGGCCCCGGCTCGGCCCGTCGCATTCGTTTCCCGAAATGATCCCTCCTTGGCCCGCCCCTCCATCCGCCTTACCACCCCATATCGCATATTTGAGATATGGGAATTCTTCGTTCTTCAGTTTGAAAACTCCGGTGCGATATCCGGTTGTCGATTCCGCTTGCTCTCACTTCACACTCGGCACCTCGGGCCCGACCCTCCACGCTCCGGCCGTGCCCACCGTCTCGATCAAGACCTTTTCCTACCACCCGTCCATCTGGCCGAAGATGATCGGCGAAGCTTCGTCCGACGCCAGAGCCGGCGATCTCGTCCAGGTCCTCGACAAGGACGACCAACCCTTCGGGTGGGGCTTCTTCAATCCCCGCTCAAACATGCCCCTGCGCATCGTCAAACACGGCGCGGACCCCATCGACGAGGATTTCTTCCTCCAAGCCATCCAGCGTGCCGCGAACCTGCGCCGCGGGCTCTTCAATCTGGATGAGCAGACCGACGCCTACCGCTGCATCCACGGCGATGCGGACCAGCTCCCCGGTCTCGTCGCCGACCGCTTTGGCGACATCCTGTCCGTCGAAATCACCACCCTCGCCGCTTGGCGCCGTCTCGAAAGCTGGATTCCCGCCTTGCATGAAGCCTTCGGCACCAGCACCGCCCATATCCGGATCGATCCTCATCTCGCCCAGATCGAGCGCATCCCCGGCCACGATCACCCGCTTTCCGCCACTGGGCTGCGCCGGGTGAAGATCCGCGAACACGGCGTCACCTTCGAGGTCGACTTCGCCGAAGGTCACAAGACCGGCTTTTTCTGTGATCAGCGCGACAACCGCGTCAAGCTCGCCGCCCTCGCTGGCGGGCGGACCATGCTCGATCTCTGCTGCTACACCGGCGGTTTCGCCGTCCACGCCGCGCTCGCAGGAGCCGAGGAGATCACCGCCGTGGACCTCGATGAGAAAGCGGTGGCGATGGCCAAGCGAAACGCCAACATCAACCAAGCGCGGGTCAAGTTCACCCACGCCGACGCCTTCACCTGGGCTCGCACGATGGTGGAGAACGGTCGCCAATGGGACATCGTGCTGGCTGACCCTCCGAAATTCGTCACCGGTCGCGACGATGAACGAGGCCGTGGAAAATACAACGACCTCAACCGCCTCGCCGCCCAGCTCGTGAAACCCGGCGGCATCCTCGTCACCTGCTCCTGCTCCGGGATGGTCAACGAGTTCGAGTTTGAAAAGCTCGTCACGACCGCCGTCCACAAGGAACAAAAGCGCCTCCAGATCTTCGATCGCACCGGCGCGGGCCCGGACCATCCGACGCTCTCGAATTATCCAGAATCCCGATATTTGAAGCTGATCTGGGGACGGATGATCTGACCTGAAGGCGAGTTCCCCAGGTTCCTAAAACGGATCTCCGTGGCTCCAGCCGCCGCTCCAGTCCGGAGCGACGTTCCACTCCTCGACCATTTCCTTCGGGAAATCATCGAAAAAACGGGACGGCCGCTGGATCACGTCTCCGGAGTAGCTCTTGGGGTTGATCAAGGGATAGCTGAGATACAGCTCGTCCTTGGCACGTGTCAGCGCGACGTAAAACAAACGCCGCTCCTCTTCCATCATCTCGGGATCCTCGGCCTCGATGATCCGCCCGTTCGGGAACGCTCCCTCGGCCAGCCAGACAAGGAAGACGGCCTTCCACTCCAAGCCCTTGGCCTGGTGGATGGACGAGAGCGTCACCTTCTCCGTGTCCTGCTCCTCGCGCTTGCCGCCGGGCTCGCCGTCGGCGGTGCTCAGAAGGGAAAGCTGGGAAAGGAAATCGAGGATGTCGTCGAAATTTCCGGCATAGGCCATGAGCTGCTCGATGTCGCTACGACGATTGTCGTAGTTGTCGTAGCTGGCCTTCAGGTGGTCGTCGTACATCCCCTCCAGCACGCTGTAGATCATGTCCTCCGGCCGCGCGAAATCCCCGCCGGACGTCATTTCCGCGAGGATGTATCCGAACTGCTCCCAGTGTTTCGCCGCCTTCTTCGGCACCCCCTTGAGCTGCATCACCTCCGGCCACTCCGGCAGCTCCTCCTTCACAGCCCAGCCGGTGCCCAACCATTCGGCCCACAGCTTGTCCGCTCCCTTGGCACCGATGCCGGGCATCAGCAGCAGGATGCGCTTGAAGCTGGTCTCGTCGCGACGGTTCGTCACAAACCGCAGGAACGCCGCCACATCCTTGATGTGCGCCTGCTCGAAAAACCGCAACCCGCTGGTGATCGCGAACGGAATGCCGCGCGAAGTCAGCTCCATCTGGATCTCCAGAGATTGGAAATGCGCCCGGTAGAGCACCGCCATTTCCTCCAATGGCATGCCTTCATCCCGCAACTCAAGGATCCGCTGGGCGACGAACTGGGCCTGGGCAGAGGGATCCTCCAGCGGCACCAGGGCCGGCTTCACTCCGAGCATCTCACGCGAGGAACGCAGATCCTTCTCAAAGCGCGACCGGTTGGCGCGGATCGCCGCATTGGAGAGATCGAGGATCTCCGGAACACTGCGGTAGTTGGTCTCGATCTTGAAGATCTGGCTGCCGTCGTGCCGCTTGGGGAACGAGAGGATGTTGCCCATGTCCGCGCCGCGCCATGAGTAGATCGATTGCGCATCGTCGCCCACCGCCATGATGGAAGAGCCCGCTCCGGCCAGCAGGTCGATCAGCTCGCTCTGGACCGCATTGGTGTCCTGATACTCGTCCACCAGAATGTGGCGGAAGCGTTGCTGATAGAGTTCGAGAATGTCCGGGTGCTTCAGGAAAAGCTCCAGCGTCTTGAGCAGAAGATCGTCGAAATCCATCGAGTTCGTCTTAAGCTTGCGCGCCGCATAGGCGTCCCGGACGTCGTGGATTTCCCGCTGCCAATCATCGAAATACGGATAGCGGACGACGATGATGTCCTTGAGCGATTCTCCGGTGTTGCGCTCCAGGCTGAACATCGTCAGCAGCACGTCCGACTTCGGGAAACGTCGCATTTTCGTGTCGATATTCATCCCGGCGACCACGTTCGCAACCAGCGATTTCTGGTCGTCGGTATCGAGAATGGAGAACGACTTGGTGAAGCCCAACTCTTCGGCGTGGCGGCGCAGGATGCGGTTGCCGATCGAGTGGAAGGTGCCGCTCCACAGCGCGGAAACATCGTGCGGGACCAGCGATCGGACTCGTTCGGTCATCTCCCGTGCGGCCTTGTTCGTGAAAGTCAGCAGCAGGATCTGCCGGGCATCCACTCCCTGATCCAGCAGGAAGGCCACGCGGTAGGTCAGGGTCCGCGTTTTCCCCGACCCCGCCCCGGCGATCACCAATGCCCGTCCCGACGGCGAAGTCACCGCAGCGAACTGCTCGTCGTTCAGCTCCGCCCGGTAGTCGATCCCCGAAGAAGGTCCGCCGGACCTCCGATGCAGCGTGTAGTCGCGCGCCATGGCGGCAGCATGCCCCAGACGGGAAGGGGATCAAGGCTCGGCCCGGCCCGCCTCTTCGAGACTGGATCCGGCGTCGATCCGCCGCGCGAAGCGGGTGAAGCGACCAAGCTCGTGCTTGACCCGTGGCAGGAGGATATAGAGCCCGATCAAGTTGGGCGCCACCATGGCGAAATAGAAGGCGTCCGATAGCATCAGGACGTTCTTCAACGATGCCGCCGAGCCCACCACCACGCAGAGGCAGAAAACGATCTTGTAGGCCGTGATCACCCTCCGGTTTCCGCCCACGAGGTAGTAGACCGCTTGCTCACCGTAGTAGGACCACGAGATCATCGTCGAAAACGCGAAGAGAAACACGGCCAAGGCGAGCACATAGGGAAACCATGGAATCACCGATCCGAAGGAGCGGGAGGTGAGCCAGATGCCGCCGGACCACCCGGAACGCTCCGTGACCACGTCCGTGGGCACGTACCCCCCGGCATCCCGATCCTTCATTTCGATCTGCATCCAGACATCCCCCTCTTCACCCTTGTCGATGATGTGGATCAGCTCGCCATCAGCGAGCTGGCGGATCACCGGAGCGGACATTTCCGGAGCACTTCGCAGCGCAGTCGCGGCATTGATGTTGGCGTCGGCTTTCCAGACACCCGTCGTCACAATCACCAGGGCGGTCATCAGGCAGATCACGACGGTGTCGATGAACGGCTCCAGCAGCGCCACAATCCCTTCACTCGCCGGACGTCTGGTTTTCACTGGAGCGTGGGCGATTGCCGCCGATCCGAGACCCGCTTCGTTGGAAAACACCCCTCGTTTGATTCCCTGGATCAAGCCTCCGACGAATCCTCCGATCCCGGCGGCCGGGGCGAAAGCCTCAGTGAAAATGATGCCCAGCGCTGCGGGGATCTCCGAGAGATACCCCCCGAGAACGACCATGCAGGCGACCACGTAGATAATCGTCATGAACGGGACCAGAATCGAGGTGACACGGGCGATCCAGACGATGCCACCGATGATGACAGCCCCGACCATGAACGCCACGATCAGGCCGAGGATCCAGCTTTGCCCCTCCCTGAAAACGCCGAAGGTATCTCCAATCTGCTCGGCGGACTGGTTCATCTGAAACATGTTGCCCGCACCCAACGCCCCGCCGACACAGGCCACAGCGAAGAACACCGCCAGCACTTTCCCGAGACGTCTCCAGCCATGTTCGCGCAGGCCCTTCTCCAAGTAGCGCATACCGCCACCGTGCACACGGCCATCATCGTCGATGTCGCGATAGGCGACTCCCAGCGTGCACTCCGTGAATTTCGAGGTCATCCCGAGTAGCCCCATCACAACCATCCAAAAGACGGCTCCGGGGCCGCCGATACCGATCGCGACCGCCACTCCGGCGATATTTCCCAATCCCACGGTGGCGGACAAAGCCGTGGCCAAGGCTTGAAAGTGGGTGATCTGACCCGGGTCCGACTCCGCTGAGTATTTTCCCCGCACCGTTCGCAAAGCGAGTCCGAAGGCCCGGAAATTGATGAACTTGAAATAGCAGGTAAGGAAGATCCCGGTCCCAGCGAGCAAGATCAGAACGACCGGAACATCCTGCCCTAGGATGGGGACTGAGAAGAACACGATCCGGTCCGCCCACTCGGCTACCGGCGCGATAAAGCTATCCAGCCGTTCGTCGATCGATGGGCTGCCCGCCTCCCCCGCCTCCTGCGCCAGCAACGGCAACTGGATTCCGATGAAAATCAGGAGGGCGGCAAGCCCATGGGCGGCTCGGGAGAACAGTCGTCCGGTCATGTTGCGCGGGACGGTGGCAACTTGCATGCCAGTCGGCAAGGACGGAGGAACATTCGCTTGATTCCCTCGCGCGGAGGCGCTTCCCTCGCCCGCGTCCGAGAGAAATCCAGCACGGGTAGCTCAGCGGTAGAGCAACCGGTTTACACCCGGTCGGTCGGCGGTTCGATCCCGTCCCCGTGTACCATCTTTCTCAACGACTTACGGAGAATTCAGCAACCTTGAAGCGGTTCTCCTGCCCTTTCCCTGCCCTTTCCCTGCCCTTTCCCTGCCCTTTCCCTGCCCTTTC